>NZ_JAEKFA010000002.1:4800000-6375311 GCF_016650855.1 Pseudomonas sp. TH32
CAGCCGGGCATTGAGGACAACAGGATGCGGCGCAGCGCGTTGCCCAGGGTGTGGCCAAAACCACGCTCGAGAGGCTCGAGAGTGATCTTGGCGCGGGTTGGACTGACAACCTGCACATCAATGTGACGGGGTGTCAGGAACTCATTTACCGAAATCTGCATGGATGCACCTATTTTCTAGCCCTTACTTGGAGTAGAGCTCGACAATCAGGCTTTCGTTGATGTCGGCGGACAGATCACTGCGAGCAGGAACGTTCTTGAAAACGCCCGACTTCTTCTCAGTGTCTACTTCTACCCATTCTACGCGGCCACGTTGGGCACACAGATCGAGAGCTTGGACAATGCGAAGTTGATTTTTTGCTTTCTCGCGAATCGCGACCACGTCACCAGCACGAACCTGGTACGACGGGACGTTAACGGTTTGGCCGTTTACGCTGACGGATTTGTGCGATACCAGCTGACGGGATTCGGCACGAGTCGAACCAAAGCCCATACGGTATACAACGTTGTCCAGACGGCATTCGAGCAGTTGCAGCAGGTTTTCACCGGTTGCACCTTTCTTGCCAGCAGCTTCTTTGTAGTAGCCGCTGAACTGACGCTCGAGAACGCCGTAGATACGACGGACCTTCTGCTTTTCACGCAGTTGGGTGCCGTAATCGGACTGGCGACCGCGGCGTTGGCCGTGGATACCAGGTGCTGCTTCAATGTTGCACTTCGATTCGATCGCGCGCACGCCGCTCTTCAGAAAGAGATCGGTGCCTTCACGACGAGCGAGTTTGCATTTTGGACCAATGTAACGAGCCATTCTTTACAATCTCCTGGATTACACGCGGCGCTTCTTCGGCGGACGGCACCCGTTGTGCGGGATTGGCGTCACGTCGGTGATGCTGGCGATCTTATAGCCACAGCCGTTCAATGCACGGACAGCAGACTCACGACCTGGACCTGGACCTTTGACGTTAACGTCGAGGTTTTTCAGGCCATATTCCAGCGCAGCTTGACCAGCACGTTCAGCAGCTACTTGAGCAGCAAACGGGGTGGACTTGCGGGAACCGCGGAAACCCGAACCACCGGAGGTAGCCCAAGAAAGCGCGTTACCTTGACGGTCGGTGATGGTCACGATTGTGTTGTTAAAAGATGCATGGATGTGGGCGATGCCATCAACCACTGTCTTTTTAACTTTTTTACGAGGACGAGCAGCAGGTTTTGCCATGATTAATTTCCTGTCGATTCGCGTGGGCGATTACTTGCGGATCGGCTTACGCGGACCTTTACGGGTACGCGCGTTAGTCTTGGTACGCTGACCGCGTACTGGAAGACCACGACGATGACGCAGACCACGGTAGCAACCGAGGTCCATCAAACGCTTGATTTTCATGTTGATTTCGCGACGCAGGTCACCTTCAGTGGTGAACTTCGCCACTTCGCCACGCAACAGCTCAATCTGCTCGTCGCTCAGATCTTTGATCTTTGCGGCTGGGTTTACCCCAGTATCTGCACAAATTTTCTGCGCAGTAGTGCGACCAACACCATAGATGTAGGTCAGCGAGATAACAGTGTGCTTGTTATCTGGAATGTTAACGCCTGCAATACGGGCCATTCAGTGGGACTCCAATTGACAGCTACCTACGCCCCGGAAGCCAAGAAATAGGGCGCGAGATAATATCGCTGTAATAACAAATAATCAACCCGGCAGCGCACTAGCTGCCGGGCTTCAAGCGGATCACACTCAGCCTTGGCGCTGTTTGTGACGCGGTTCCGCGCTGCAAATTACTCGAACAACACCTTCGCGGCGAATAATCTTGCAGTTACGGCACAGCTTTTTCACCGATGCACGAACTTTCATCACCAACTCCTCGAACCTTATGGGTACTCAGCGCAACATGCCGCTGCCGTAACCCTTCAGGTTGGCTTTCTTCATCAGGGATTCGTACTGGTGCGAAACGAGGTGCGATTGTACTTGGGACATGAAGTCCATCACAACCACGACGACGATCAGCAACGAGGTCCCGCCAAGGTAGAACGGAACGTTTGCTGCAACCACCAGGAACTGGGGCAACAAGCACACGGCCGTCATATATAGAGCACCGAACATGGTCAAGCGAGTCAAAACGCCATCAATGTAGCGCGCCGACTGCTCACCTGGACGAATGCCCGGAATAAAGGCACCGGACTTCTTCAGGTTTTCCGCTACGTCTTTCGGATTGAACATCAACGCCGTATAGAAGAAGCAGAAGAAAATAATCCCTGCACTAAACAGCAGAATATTCAACGGCTGACCAGGAGCGATCGACTGCGAGATGTCCTGCAACCAGCCCATACCTTCAGACTGACCGAACCAGGCACCCAACGAAGCCGGAAACAGCAAAATGCTGCTCGCGAAAATGGCAGGAATAACCCCGGCCATGTTCACTTTCAGCGGCAAGTGGCTGGTCTGCGCGGCAAAGACCTTGCGGCCCTGCTGACGCTTGGCGTAGTGAACAGCAATACGACGCTGGCCACGCTCAATGAACACCACAAAACCGATAATCGCTACTGCCAACAAACCGATGGCAACCAGGGCGAAGATATTGATATCACCCTGACGTGCAGACTCGAAAGACTGCCCAATCGCTCTCGGAAGACCGGCAACGATACCTGCGAAAATCAACATCGAGATACCGTTACCAACACCACGCTCAGTAATCTGCTCACCCAGCCACATCATGAACATCGCACCAGCCACAAAAGTGGATACCGCGACGAAATGGAAGCCAAAGTCACCAGTGAACGCAACACCCTGCCCGGCCAGGCCAACGGACATGCCGATAGCCTGGACCAGGGCGAGGATGACAGTGCCGTAGCGGGTGTACTGGCTTATCTTGCGACGGCCAGCTTCACCTTCCTTCTTCAACTGCTCCAACTGCGGGCTAACGGCGGTCATCAGTTGCATGATGATCGATGCCGAGATGTACGGCATGATCCCCAGTGCAAAGATGCTCATCCGTTCCAGCGCGCCGCCGGAAAACATGTTGAACAAGCTAAGAATGGTCCCCTCATTCTGTCGAAACAGGTCTGCGAGTCGGTCCGGGTTGATACCTGGAACCGGGATGTGTGCGCCTATTCGGTAGACGATAATCGCCAGGAACAGAAAACGCAGACGAGCCCAAAGTTCAGACATACCGCCTTTGCCGAGCGCTGAGAGAGCACCTTGCTTAGCCATTTATTCCTCGAACTTGCCGCCAGCTGCTTCGATAGCCGAACGCGCACCTTTGGTGGCGCCGATTCCCTTGCCGATAGTGACAGCGCGAGTCACTTCACCGGACAGCATGATTTTCACACGCTGTACGTTGACGTTGATCACGTTGGCATCTTTCAGGGTCTGCACGGTAACGATGTCGCCTTCCACTTTGGCCAGCTCGGACAGACGCACTTCTGCGCGGTCCATGGCTTTCAGGGAAACGAAACCGAACTTCGGCAGGCGACGATGCAGCGGCTGTTGACCGCCTTCAAAGCCTGGAGCGATGGTGCCACCGGAGCGGGAGGACTGACCTTTGTGGCCACGGCCACCGGTCTTGCCCAAACCACTACCGATACCACGGCCCGGACGATGCTTTTCGCGACGGGAACCCGGCGCTGGACTCAGATCATTGAGTTTCATCGATTAACCCTCGACACGCAGCATGTAGTAAGCCTTGTTGATCATCCCGCGATTCTCGGGAGTATCAAGTACTTCTACAGTGTGACCGATGCGACGCAGACCCAAACCCTTAACGCACAATTTGTGGTTAGGGATGCGGCCGGTCATGCTTTTGATCAGCGTTACTTTAACGGTAGCCATGATCAGAAGATCTCCTTGACGCTTTTGCCACGCTTGGCGGCAATGGATTCAGGAGACTGCATTGCTTTCAAACCCTTGAAAGTGGCGTGAACCACGTTTACCGGGTTAGTCGAGCCGTAGCACTTGGCCAGAACGTTCTGAACGCCAGCAACTTCGAGGACAGCACGCATAGCGCCGCCAGCGATGATACCGGTACCTTCAGAAGCAGGCTGCATGTACACCTTCGAAGCGCCATGAGCGGACTTCATTGCGTACTGCAGAGTGGTGCCGTTCAGATCAACTTGGATCATGTTGCGACGAGCAGCTTCCATTGCCTTCTGGATCGCAGCAGGCACTTCACGTGACTTGCCACGGCCGAAGCCAACGCGCCCTTTACCATCACCCACCACGGTCAACGCGGTGAAAGTGAAGATACGGCCGCCTTTAACGGTTTTGGCTACGCGGTTAACTTGAACCAGCTTCTCAATGTAGCCTTCGTCGCGCTTTTGGTCGTTATTTGACATAACTTAGAACTCCAGCCCAGCTTCACGAGCAGCATCAGCCAGCGCTTTCACGCGACCGTGGTACTTGAAGCCAGAGCGGTCGAAAGCCACTTGCGAGACGCCAGCGGCCTTAGCACGCGTAGCGACCAGCTGGCCAACCTTAGTGGCCGCGTCGATGTTGCCAGTGGCACCATCACGCAGTTCTTTATCCAAAGTCGAGGCGCTTGCCAGGACTTTGTTGCCGTCGGCCGAGATGACCTGGGCGTAGATGTGCTGCGACGAGCGGAACACGCAGAGACGCACGACTTCGAGTTCGTGCATTTTCAGGCGTGCTTTGCGAGCGCGACGCAGTCGAGTAACTTTTTTGTCGGTCATTTGCTATGCCCTACTTCTTCTTGGCTTCTTTACGACGGACGACTTCGTCCGCGTAGCGCACACCTTTGCCTTTGTACGGCTCTGGTGGACGGAAGTCGCGGA
The DNA here is from genome assembly GCF_016650855.1 of Pseudomonas sp. TH32. Classification (NCBI taxonomy): domain Bacteria; kingdom Pseudomonadati; phylum Pseudomonadota; class Gammaproteobacteria; order Pseudomonadales; family Pseudomonadaceae; genus Pseudomonas; species Pseudomonas sp. TH32. Next base: position 4,804,779 of record NZ_JAEKFA010000002.1, read on the forward strand.
TCTCAGCGGCCACCTGACCTACCAGCTGCTTATCGATACCCTTGATCAGGATGTCGGTTTGGCTAGGGGTCTCAGCGGTGATGCCTTCCGGCAGTTCGTAATCCACTGGGTGCGAGAAGCCAAGGGCCAGGTTCAGAACCGTGCCTTTTGCTTGCGCTTTGTAACCAACACCGACCAGCTGGAGCTTACGCTCGAAGCCTTGGCTTACGCCTTGGACCATGTTGTTTACCAACGCACGAGTGGTACCGGCCATTGCGCGAGTTTGTTGATCGCCATTGCGAGCAGCAAAACGCAGCTCACCAGCTTCTTCAACGACCTCAACGGACGAATGGATGTTCAGTTCCAGAGTGCCCTTGGCACCCTTCACCGAAAGCTGGCCACCTGCGAATTTGACTTCGACACCGGCTGGCAGCTTAACGGGGTTCTTAGCGACGCGTGACATGCTTATCCCCCCTTAGAACACTGTGCAAAGAACTTCGCCGCCGACACCGGCAGCGCGCGCAGCACGATCCGTCATCACACCTTTGTTGGTGGAGACGATAGACACACCGAGACCGCCACGAACTTTTGGCAGATCATCGACGGACTTGTACTGACGCAGGCCTGGACGGCTAACGCGCTTCACTTCCTCGATGACCGGACGGCCTTCGAAGTACTTCAGCTCGATGGACAGCAGTGGCTTGATTTCGCTGCTGATCTGATAACCCGCAATGTAGCCTTCGTCTTTCAGGACTTTGGCAACAGCAACCTTCAACGTGGAAGATGGCATGCTTACGACGGACTTTTCAGCCATCTGGGCATTACGGATACGAGTTAGCATGTCCGCTAACGGGTCCTGCATACTCATGGGCTAGACGCTCCTAATACAAAAAAATTAGCCTTGCGGCTACATATGTCACCGAGAATCTCCGAGCATAAAACACACGGGCTCAGGCGAGCCGCGTATTTTAGACACACTCCGGAAATGAAACAAGCCCCAAAAGGGGCTTGTTCCAGATTCTAGGCCACCGGTGGTCAGTATCTTGCGATCCTGACCACTGCGACTTCGAAAGTACTTACCAGCTGGCTTTAACCAGACCTGGTACGTCACCACGCATTGCCGCTTCACGCAGCTTGTTACGGCCGAGGCCGAACTTGCGGTAAACGCCGTGTGGACGACCGGTCAGGCGGCAGCGGTTACGCATGCGCGAAGCGCTTGCGTCACGTGGCTGCTTCTGCAGAGCAACTGTAGCTTCCCAACGCGCTTCTGGACTTGCGTTCAGATCAACGATGATTGCTTTCAGTGCTGCACGCTTCTTGGCGTACTTGGCAACCGTGAGCTGACGCTTCAGCTCGCGGTTTTTCATGCTCATCTTGGCCATGGTCCTACTCCAATCAGTTGCGGAACGGGAATTTGAACGCACGCAGCAGAGCGCGGCCTTCATCATCGTTCTTGGCAGTGGTGGTCAGGGTGATGTCCAGACCGCGGAGAGCATCGATCTTGTCGTAGTCGATTTCCGGGAAGATGATCTGCTCTTTAACGCCCATGCTGTAGTTACCACGACCATCGAAGGACTTGGCATTCAGGCCGCGGAAGTCGCGAACCCGAGGCAGGGAGATCGACAGCAGACGATCCAGGAATTCGTACATACGCTCACGGCGCAGAGTCACTTTGACGCCGATCGGCCAACCTTCACGGACTTTAAAGCCAGCGATGGATTTGCGAGCGTAGGTCACAACGACTTTTTGGCCGGTGATCTTTTCCAGGTCAGCAACAGCGTGCTCGATGACTTTTTTGTCGCCGATCGCTTCGCCCAGACCCATGTTCAGGGTGATTTTGGTAACGCGCGGAACTTCCATCACGTTCGAAAGCTTAAGTTCTTCCTTAAGTTTCGGTGCGATTTCCTTCCGGTAAATCTCTTTTAGTCGTGCCATGGTCTTCTACCTAGCAGTGTTCAAGCATCAACCGCTTTTTGGGTCGACTTGAAGACACGAATTTTCTTACCGTCTTCTACTTTGAAACCAACGCGGTCAGCCTTGTTGGTTTCGCCGTTGAAGATGGCGACGTTAGAAGCGTGCAGTGGCGCTTCTTTCTCGACGATACCGCCTTGTACGCCCGACATCGGGTTAGGCTTGGTATGACGCTTGACCAGGTTCAGACCACCAACGACCAGACGGTCATCAGCAAGAACCTTCAGCACCTTACCGCGCTTACCTTTGTCTTTGCCGGCGATCACGATGATCTCGTCGTCACGACGAATCTTTTGCATGTCGGATCTCCTTACAGCACTTCTGGGGCGAGCGAGACGATCTTCATGAACTTCTCAGTACGAAGTTCACGGGTCACTGGCCCAAAGATACGGGTGCCGATCGGCTCTTGCTTGTTGTTCAGAAGAACAGCAGCGTTGCCATCAAAGCGGATAATGGAGCCATCTGCACGGCGTACGCCGTGACGAGTGCGGACTACAACAGCAGTCATCACTTGGCCTTTTTTCACTTTACCGCGAGGAATTGCTTCCTTCACGGTAACTTTGATGATGTCACCGATACCAGCGTAACGACGATGGGAGCCACCCAGCACCTTGATGCACATAACGCGGCGTGCGCCGCTGTTATCGGCCACATCGAGCATGGATTGAGTCTGAATCATATAATTTCTCCGACCCCTAGTCCTTAGACTTCCACAGCGCGTTCGAGAACATCAACCAGGGCCCAAGACTTGGTCTTGGCCAACGGACGAGTTTCACGAATAGTGACTTTGTCGCCGATGTGGCACTGGTTGGTTTCGTCGTGCGCGTGCAGCTTAGTCGAACGCTTAACGTATTTACCGTAGATCGGGTGCTTAACGCGACGCTCGATCAAAACGGTGATGGTTTTGTCCATCTTGTCGCTGACAACACGGCCAGTCAGCGTACGGACAGTCTTTTCGGCTTCAGCCATGATCACTTACCTGCCTGCTGGTTGAGCACAGTCTTCACGCGAGCGATGTCACGCTTAACTTGCGAGAGCAGATGAGACTGCCCCAACTGGCCAGTTGCTTTCTGCATACGCAGATTGAACTGGTCGCGCAGCAGGCCGAGCAGTTGCTCGTTCAGCTGCTGTGCGGATTTTTCACGAAGTTCATTCGCTTTCATCACATCACCGTCCGTTTAACAAAGGAGGTGGCGAGCGGCAGCTTTGCAGCAGCCAGGGCGAAAGCCTCACGCGCCAGCTCTTCAGTAACACCCTCGATTTCATACAGGACTTTGCCTGGCTGAATCTGGGCAACCCAATACTCCACGTTACCCTTACCTTTACCCATCCGAACTTCGAGGGGCTTTTTGGAGATAGGCTTGTCCGGGAATACACGGATCCAGATCTTGCCGCCACGTTTAACGTGACGGGTCAGAGCACGACGCGCTGACTCGATCTGACGAGCGGTGAGACGACCACGAGCTACAGACTTCAGCGCATACTCGCCGAAGCTGACTTTGCTACCGCGCTGAGCCAGACCACGGTTGTGGCCTGTCATCTGCTTGCGGAACTTCGTACGCTTTGGTTGCAACATTTGGCGTACCCCTTACTTAGCAGCTTTTTTACGAGGCGCTGGTGCTTGTGGTTTCAGTTCTTCTTGGCGACCACCAATTACTTCGCCTTTGAAGATCCAAACCTTTACACCGATCACACCGTAAGTGGTGTGAGCTTCGTAGTTGGCATAGTCGATGTCGGCACGCAGGGTGTGCAGTGGCACACGACCTTCGCGATACCATTCAGTACGTGCGATTTCAGCACCGCCGAGACGACCGCTCACTTGGATTTTGATGCCTTTGGCACCAATGCGCATGGCGTTCTGTACTGCGCGCTTCATAGCGCGACGGAACATTACACGACGCTCCAGCTGCTGAGCTACGCTCTGCGCAACCAGCATACCGTCGAGCTCCGGCTTGCGGATCTCTTCGATATTGATGTGCACAGGCACACCCATTTGCTTGGTCAGGTCCTGACGCAGTTTCTCAACATCTTCACCTTTCTTCCCGATAACGATACCTGGACGAGCGGTGTGGATGGTGATACGTGCAGTTTGAGCAGGACGATGGATATCGATACGGCTCACGGACGCGCTTTTTAGTTTGTCTTGGAGATACTCACGCACCTTCAGATCAGCGAACAAGTAGTCCGCATAAGTCCGACCGTCTGCGTACCAGACGGAGGTGTGCTCCTTGACGATTCCCAGGCGAATGCCAATGGGATGTACTTTCTGACCCATCTCTTCGACTCCGTTACTTGTCAGCAACCTTGACAGTGATATGGCAAGACCGCTTGACGATGCGATCAGCTCGGCCTTTGGCACGAGGCATGATGCGCTTCAGCGAACGCCCTTCGTTGACGAAAACGGTGCTGACCTTCAGGTCATCAACGTCTGCGCCTTCGTTGTGCTCGGCGTTGGCTACGGCCGACTCCAGCACTTTCTTGATGATCTCGGCGGCTTTCTTACTGCTGAAAGCCAACAGGTTGAGCGCTTCGCCCACCTTCTTCCCGCGGATCTGGTCGGCGACCAAGCGGGCTTTCTGGGCGGAGATTCGAGCGCCCGACAACTTAGCGGCTACTTCCATCGTTCCTTACCCCTTAACGCTTGGCTTTCTTGTCTGCCACGTGCCCACGATATGTGCGGGTACCGGCAAACTCGCCTAGTTTGTGGCCGACCATGTCTTCGTTCACGAGAACTGGAACATGTTGACGACCGTTATGCACTGCAATGGTCAAACCGACCATTTGTGGCAGGATCATCGAACGACGCGACCAGGTTTTCACCGGTTTGCGATCGTTCTTTTCCGCCGCCACTTCGATCTTCTTCAGTAGGTGAAGATCAATAAAAGGACCTTTTTTCAGAGAACGTGGCACTGTCGTATCCCTCTATTTACTTGCGACGACGGACGATCATTTTGTCGGTACGCTTATTACCACGAGTCTTCGCGCCCTTAGTCGGGAAGCCCCATGGCGATACCGGATGACGACCACCAGAGGTACGACCTTCACCACCACCGTGTGGGTGGTCAACCGGGTTCATGGCAACACCACGAACGGTTGGGCGAACGCCACGCCAGCGTTTGGCACCAGCTTTACCCAGCGAACGCAGGCTGTGCTCGGAGTTCGAGACTTCGCCCAGGGTCGCACGGCACTCAGCCAGTACTTTACGCATTTCACCAGAGCGCAGACGCAGGGTCACGTAGACACCTTCACGAGCGATCAGCTGAGCCGAAGCACCAGCGGAACGAGCGATTTGCGCGCCTTTACCCGGCTTCAATTCGATGCCGTGTACGGTGCTACCAACTGGAATGTTGCGCAGTTGCAGAGCGTTGCCCGGCTTGATCGGCGCCAAAGCACCTGCGATCAGCTGGTCACCAGCACTCACGCCTTTAGGGGCGATGATGTAGCGACGCTCGCCATCTGCGTACAGCAGCAGAGCAATGTGAGCAGTACGGTTTGGATCGTATTCGATACGCTCGACAGTGGCAGCGATGCCATCTTTGTCGTTGCGACGGAAGTCGACCAGACGATAATGCTGCTTATGGCCACCACCGATGTGACGAGTGGTAATACGACCATTGTTGTTACGACCACCAGTCTTCGATTTCTTCTCGAGCAGCGGTGCGTGAGGAGCGCCTTTATGCAGCTCCTGGTTGACCACCTTGACCACAAAACGGCGGCCAGGGGAAGTCGGTTTGCATTTAACGATTGCCATGATGCACCCCTTCCTTACTCAGCACTGCTGCTGAAATCGAGATCTTGGCCTGGCTGAAGGGAGATAACTGCCTTCTTCCAGTCATTACGCTTGCCCAGACCGCGAGCAGTGCGCTTGCTCTTACCCAGAACATTCAGGGTAGTAACACGCTCTACTTTCACGCTGAACAGGCTTTCGACGGCCTTCTTGATTTCCAGCTTGGTTGCGTCAGTTGCAACCTTGAAAACGAACTGGCCTTTCTTGTCAGCCAGAACCGTAGCCTTTTCGGAAACGTGCGGGCCAAGCAGAACTTTAAATACGCGTTCCTGGTTCATCCCAGCAGCTCCTCGAATTTCTTCACGGCCGACACGGTGATCAACACCTTGTCGTATGCGATCAGACTAACTGGATCGGAACCTTGCACGTCACGTACATCAACGTGTGGCAGGTTGCGAGCAGCCAGGTACAGGTTCTGATCAACAGCTTCAGACACGATCAGGACGTCAGTCAGGCCCATGCCGTTCAGCTTGTTCAGCAGATCTTTGGTTTTCGGCGCTTCAACAGCGAAGTCCTGAACCACGACCAGACGATCAGTACGCACGAGTTCAGCAAGGATGGAGCGCAGTGCTGCGCGATACATCTTCTTGTTGAGCTTCTGGGTGTGATCCTGTGGACGTGCTGCGAAAGTGGTACCGCCGCCACGCCAGATTGGGCTACGGATAGTACCGGCACGAGCGCGGCCAGTACCTTTCTGACGCCAAGGGCGCTTACCGCCACCACGAACGTCGGAACGGGTCTTTTGCTGCTTGCTACCTTGACGGCCGCCGGCCATGTAGGCCACGACTGCTTGGTGAACCAGCGTCTCGTTGAATTCGCCGCCAAATGTCAGTTCGGAAACTTCGATCGCTTGAGCGTCATTTACATTTAATTGCATGTCAGCTTCCCCTTAACCGCGAGCCTTGGCCGCTGGACGTACAACCAGGTTGCCGCCAGTAGCGCCAGGAACAGCACCCTTGACCAACAACAGATTGCGTTCAGCGTCGACGCGCACTACTTCGAGGGACTGCACGGTCACGCGCTCAGCGCCCATATGACCGGACATTTTTTTGCCCTTGAATACACGACCAGGAGTCTGGCACTGGCCAATAGAGCCCGGGACGCGGTGGGAAACGGAGTTACCGTGAGTGTTGTCTTGGCCACGGAAATTCCAACGCTTGATCGTACCCTGGAAGCCTTTACCCTTGGACTGACCGGTTACATCAACCAGTTGACCAGCGGCGAAGATTTCAGCGTTGATCAGATCGCCAGCCTGGTAGTCACCGTCTTCAAGACGGAACTCCATAACAGTGCGACCAGCTGCAACGTTTGCTTTAGCGAAGTGACCTGCTTGAGCAGCAGTCACGCGCGAAGCACGACGCTCGCCGACAGTGACTTGCACTGCACGATAGCCATCGGTTTCTTCAGTTTTAAACTGGGTGACGCGATTCGGTTCGATCTCAATGACCGTGACCGGAATGGAGACACCTTCTTCGGTGAAAATACGGGTCATACCGCATTTACGACCGACTACACCAATAGTCATGTTGTAAACCTCATGAGTGTACGGGGCTTTCACCCGCTATGGCCGCCCATTTCAGAGCGTTACACGACTAAGACCCAAGTCTTAGCCGAGGCTGATCTGTACTTCCACACCGGCCGCCAGATCAAGCTTCATAAGTGCATCAACGGTTTTATCCGTTGGCAGGACGATGTCCAGCACGCGCTTATGAGTACGGATCTCGTACTGGTCACGCGCGTCTTTGTTGACGTGCGGGGAGACCAGAACGGTGAACCGCTCTTTACGGGTAGGCAGTGGAATTGGACCACGCACTTGAGCACCAGTACGTTTCGCGGTTTCCACGATTTCCTGGGTGGATTGGTCGATCAGTTTGTGGTCAAAAGCCTTCAACCTGATACGAATTTGCTGATTTGCCATTGGATTTCAGACTCCGGCTGCTATTCCCAGCGAGCGCAACACGCCCGTTAAAAGGAGGCGCAATTCTATAGACGCCCCATATGGGTGTCAACTCAATAAAAAAGCCCCCGCTGAGCGGGGGCTTTTTCAAGTCATCACTTATTAAGCGATGATTTTGGCTACGACGCCAGCGCCGACGGTACGACCGCCTTCACGGATAGCGAAACGCAGACCATCTTCCATTGCGATGGTTTTGATCAGGGTGACAACCATTTTGATGTTGTCGCCTGGCATTACCATTTCAACGCCTTCCGGCAGTTCGCAGTTACCGGTCACGTCAGTGGTCCGGAAGTAGAACTGTGGACGGTAGCCTTTGAAGAACGGAGTGTGACGGCCGCCTTCTTCTTTGCTCAACACGTACACTTCAGCTTCGAAGGTAGTGTGCGGCTTAACCGAACCTGGCTTGACCAGAACCTGGCCACGCTCAACGTCGTCACGCTTGGTACCACGCAGCAGAACGCCGCAGTTCTCGCCTGCACGACCTTCGTCGAGCAGTTTACGGAACATTTCAACACCGGTGCAGGTGGTGACGGTAGTGTCACGCAGACCAACGATTTCCAGTGGATCTTGAACCTTAACGATACCGCGCTCGATACGACCAGTCACAACAGTACCGCGACCGGAGATCGAGAATACGTCTTCGATTGGCATCAGGAACGGCTTGTCGATAACACGAACTGGGTCTGGGATGTAGCTATCCAGAGTCTCAACCAGTTTACGAACGGCAGTGGTGCCCATTTCGTTGTCGTCAAGACCGTCCAGAGCCATACGAGCAGAACCGATGATGATCGGAGTGTCGTCGCCCGGGAAGTCGTAAGTGCTCAGCAGATCGCGCACTTCCATCTCAACCAGTTCCAGCAGCTCAGCGTCGTCTACCAGGTCAGCCTTGTTCAGGAAAACCACGATGTACGGAACGCCTACCTGACGGGACAGCAGGATGTGTTCACGGGTTTGTGGCATCGGACCATCAGCGGCCGAGCAAACCAGGATCGCGCCGTCCATCTGGGCAGCACCGGTGATCATGTTCTTCACGTAGTCAGCGTGACCTGGGCAGTCAACGTGAGCGTAGTGACGGATCAGCGAGTTGTATTCAACGTGCGCGGTGTTGATGGTGATACCACGAGCTTTTTCTTCTGGTGCGCTGTCGATCTTGTCGAAGTCAACACGAGCCGAACCGAAAACTTCGGAGCAGACGCGAGTCAGAGCAGCGGTCAGAGTGGTTTTACCGTGGTCAACGTGGCCGATAGTGCCAACGTTTACGTGCGGTAGGGAACGATCAAATTTTTCTTTAGCCACGACAATTAACTCCTTGCCTAAAGGACTGAATCAGCCTTGTTTTTTGGATACAGTTTCAGCGATGTGCGCCGGAGCTGTGTTGTATTTTTTGAATTCCATAGAGTAGCTTGCGCGACCCTGAGACATGGAACGAACGTCGGTCGCATAACCGAACATCTCGCCCAACGGAACCTCGGCACGAATCACTTTGCCGGAAACCGTATCTTCCATACCCAAGATCATGCCGCGACGACGGTTAAGGTCGCCCATCACGTCACCCATGTAGTCTTCAGGCGTAACGACTTCTACTGCCATGATTGGCTCAAGCAACTCACCACCGCCCTTCTGGGCCAGTTGCTTGGTAGCCATGGAAGCAGCCACCTTAAACGCCATCTCGTTGGAGTCGACGTCGTGGTAAGAACCGTCAAAAACGGTCGCCTTCAGGCCGATGAGCGGATAGCCGGCAACAACACCGTTCTTCATCTGCTCTTCGATACCCTTCTGGATAGCCGGGATGTATTCCTTAGGAACAACACCGCCCACTACTTCGTTCACGAATTGCAGACCTTCCTGACCTTCATCAGCAGGAGCAAAACGGATCCAGCAATGGCCGAACTGGCCACGACCGCCGGATTGACGAACGAATTTGCCTTCGATTTCGCAGTTCTTCGTGATGCGCTCACGATAGGAAACCTGAGGCTTACCGATGTTGGCTTCGACGTTGAACTCACGGCGCATCCGGTCAACCAGGATGTCCAGGTGAAGCTCGCCCATGCCGGAGATGATCGTTTGACCAGTCTCTTCATCAGTCTTGACGCGGAAAGATGGATCTTCCTGAGCAAGCTTGCCCAGAGCGATACCCATTTTTTCCTGGTCATCCTTGGTCTTAGGCTCAACGGCAACCGAAATAACCGGCTCCGGGAAGTCCATGCGAACCAGGATGATTGGCTTGTCAGCGTTGCACAAGGTTTCACCAGTGGTGACGTCCTTCATGCCGATCAGGGCCGCGATGTCACCAGCGCGCACTTCCTTGATCTCTTCGCGGGCGTTTGCGTGCATTTGCACCATACGACCCACGCGCTCTTTCTTGCCTTTAACCGAGTTGATCACGCCGTCGCCGGAGTTCAACACGCCCGAGTAAACGCGGACGAAGGTCAAGGTACCCACGAATGGGTCAGTGGCAATTTTAAATGCCAGAGCGGAGAACGGTTCTGCGTCGTCTGCGTGACGCTCCAGCTCGATAGTCTCGTCATCCGGGTCAGTACCCTTGATGGCAGGAATATCCACTGGTGCTGGCAGGTAGTCGATCACAGCATCGAGAACCAGGGGAACGCCCTTGTTCTTGAACGAGGAACCGCAAACAGCCAAGACGATCTCACCAGCGATAGTACGCTGACGCAGAGCGGCCTTGATTTCCGCGTTGGTGAGTTCTTCACCTTCGAGGTACTTGTTCATCAGCTCTTCGCTGGCTTCGGCCGCAGCTTCAACCATGTTGTTGCGCCACTCGTCAGCCAATTCCTGCAGTTCAGCAGGGATAGCTTCGCGACGAGGAACCATACCCTTGTCAGCATCGTTCCAGTAAACAGCTTCCATGGTCAGCAGATCGATCTGCCCCTGGAAGTTGTCTTCGGAACCGATAGCCAACTGGATTGGCACTGGGGTGTGACCCAGACGCTGCTTGATCTGACCGATCACGCGCAGGAAGTTCGCACCAGCACGATCCATCTTGTTTACGTAAACAAGACGTGGAACGCCGTATTTGTTGGCTTGACGCCATACGGTTTCCGACTGAGGCTCAACACCCGAGGTACCGCAGAACACAACGACAGCGCCGTCGAGTACGCGCAGGGAACGTTCAACTTCAATGGTGAAGTCTACGTGGCCCGGGGTATCGATTACGTTGAAGCGGTGCTCATCCTTGTACTGCTTCTCGGAACCTTTCCAGAAGGCGGTAATAGCAGCAGAAGTAATGGTAATACCACGCTCCTGCTCCTGAACCATCCAGTCTGTGGTCGCGGCGCCGTCATGCACCTCGCCCATCTTGTGACTTTTGCCGGTGTAAAACAGTACGCGCTCGGTGGTGGTGGTTTTACCAGCATCCACGTGAGCAACGATACCGATGTTACGGTAGCGGCTAATCGGAGTAGTACGAGCCATAAAGCCCTCGCAAAATTAGTGAAGCTAGAATTAGAAGCGGTAGTGCGAGAAAGCTTTGTTAGCTTCAGCCATACGGTGCACGTCTTCACGCTTCTTAACAGCAGCACCTTTACCTTCAGCAGCGTCCAACAGTTCGCCAGCCAAACGCAGGGCCATAGACTTCTCGCCGCGCTTGCGGGCGAAGTCTACCAACCAGCGCATTGCCAAAGCGTTACGACGGGACGGGCGAACTTCAACCGGAACCTGGTAAGTAGCACCGCCTACACGGCGCGACTTCACTTCGACCAGCGGAGCGATGGCGTCGAGAGCTTTCTCGAAGATTTCCAGGGGGTCGCTGTTCTTGCGTTCTTTAACCTTTTCCAGCGCGCCATAAACGATACGCTCGGCAACGGCTTTCTTGCCGCTTTCCATCACGTGGTTCATGAACTTGGCCAGAATTTGGCTTCCGTATTTTGGATCGTCAAGCACTTCGCGCTTGGCTGCTACGCGTCTTCTTGGCATGGATAAGCCCTCAAACGGTCTTCAGGTTCGCTCGGAATTAGTGCCCTTTCGGGACGCCTCCGACCTTACTCTTATCGACTCAGAAAATAAGATGATTCAGTTTTACAAAAAGCCGCTACTACTTAGGCTTCTTGGTACCGTACTTCGAACGACCCTGGTTACGACCTTTAACGCCGGAAGTATCCAAGGAGCCGCGTACGGTGTGGTAACGAACACCTGGCAAGTCTTTTACACGACCGCCGCGGATCAGTACCACGCTGTGTTCTTGCAGGTTGTGGCCTTCACCGCCGATGTACGAGGAAACCTCGAAACCGTTGGTCAGGCGCACACGGCATACTTTACGCAGTGCCGAGTTAGGTTTTTTCGGCGTAGTGGTATACACGCGAGTGCATACGCCACGACGTTGCGGGCAGTTCTGCAGCGCAGGCACGTCGGATTTCTCGACGATACGCTTACGCGGCTGACGTACCAGCTGGTTGATAGTTGCCATCTACTAGCTCCACTGTTGTCTTGCGACGCTATTGTCTTGCAAGAAAAGCAAAATGGCAGGAACGAATTCCCGCCAAATTTAGGGGTACAAGAGTCTAAAGAGGATCTTGTCCCCAGTCAAGGCAAGGCCCCGACCTCCCCCTCCATCGAACCGGGACAAATCTGTCTCGATCCGACGAACGGGGCTGCCAGGGCCCGGCCTTATTTACCGCAGAACTCAGTTACCGCTTGAGTTCAGCGCTTCGGTCAGTGCAGCTTCCACTTCACTGGCGCTTACGCGCAGCGGCTTGTCGAGTTCACGGCGACGCTTACGCTCGCTGTGGTAGGCCAAGCCGGTACCGGCCGGGATCAGACGACCCACAACCACGTTTTCTTTCAGGCCGCGCAGGTAATCGCGCTTGCCGGTTACCGCTGCTTCGGTCAGTACACGCGTGGTCTCCTGGAAGGAGGCCGCCGAGATGAACGACTCAGTGGACAACGACGCCTTGGTGATACCCAGCAACACACGAGTGAACTTGGAAACGAATTTCTCGTCGTTCGCCAGGCGCTCGTTCTCTACCAGCACGTGAGTCAGTTCCATCTGGTCGCCCTTGATGAAACTCGAATCGCCGGATTCAGCGATTTCAACTTTACGCAGCATCTGACGCAGGATGGTCTCGATGTGCTTATCGTTGATCTTCACGCCTTGCAGACGATAAACGTCCTGGATCTCGTTAACGATGTACTTGGCCAGCGCACTCACACCCAGCAGACGCAGGATGTCGTGTGGATCGCTCGGGCCGTCGGAGATAACTTCGCCGCGGTTTACCTGTTCACCTTCGAAGACGTTCAGGTGACGCCACTTCGGAATCAGCTCTTCGTACGGATCGCTACCGTCGTTCGGCGTAATGACCAGACGGCGCTTGCCTTTGGTCTCTTTACCGAACGCGATGGTGCCGCTGACTTCAGCCAGAATCGACGCTTCTTTCGGACGACGAGCTTCGAACAAGTCGGCAACACGCGGCAGACCACCGGTGATGTCACGGGTTTTCGAAGTTTCTTGCGGGATACGAGCGATAACATCACCGATCGCGATCTTCGCACCATCCGCAACACCGACCAGGGCGTTGGCTGGCAGGAAGTACTGAGCGATAACGTCAGTGCCTGGCAGCAACAGATCCTTGCCGTTGTCATCAACCATCTTCACGGCAGGACGGATATCTTTGCCTGCAGCTGGACGGTCTTTGGCGTCGAGTACTTCAATGTTGGTCATACCGGTCAATTCGTCAGTCTGACGCTTGATCGTGATGCCTTCTTCCATGCCCACGTAGGTCACGGTACCTTTCATTTCGGTAACGATTGGGTGAGTGTGCGGATCCCACTTGGCCACGATTGCGCCAGCGTCGACCTTGTCACCTTCTTTAACCGAAATCACGGCACCGTACGGCAGCTTGTAGCGCTCACGCTCACGACCGTAGTCATCAGCGATTGCCAGCTCACCGGAACGGGACACAGCAACCAGGTGGCCATCCACTCGCTCAACGTGCTTCAGGTTGTGCAGACGGACAGTACCGCCATTCTTCACCTGAACGCTGTCGGCTGCGGAGGTCCGGCTTGCCGCACCACCGATGTGGAACGTACGCATGGTCAGCTGGGTACCCGGCTCACCGATGGACTGGGCAGCGATAACGCCGACCGCTTCACCGATGTTCACCTGGTGACCACGAGCCAAGTCACGGCCGTAGCACTTGGCGCAAATGCCGTAGCGGGTTTCGCAGCTGATCGGCGAGCGGACAATCACTTCGTCGATGCTGTTGAGTTCGATGAACTCGACCCACTTCTCGTCTACCAGGGTGCCGGCAGGAACAATGACTTCCTCGGTACCTGGCTTGAATACGTCACGGGCGATTACTCGACCCAGTACGCGCTCACCCAACGGCTCTACAACGTCGCCGCCTTCGATGTGCGGAGTCATCAGCAGACCGTGTTCGGTACCGCAGTCAACTTCAGTCACAACCAAGTCTTGCGCAACGTCTACCAGACGACGAGTCAGGTAACCGGAGTTAGCGGTTTTCAACGCGGTATCCGCCAGACCTTTACGAGCACCGTGAGTCGAGATGAAGTACTGAAGTACGCTCAAACCTTCACGGAAGTTCGCAGTAATCGGCGTTTCGATGATGGAACCGTCCGGCTTGGCCATCAGGCCACGCATACCGGCGAGCTGACGGATCTGCGCAGCAGAACCCCGTGCGCCCGAGTCCGCCATCATGTACATCGAGTTGAACGACTCTTGATCGACTTCCACGCCATGACGGTCGATAACGCGCTCTTTCGAGAGGTTCGACATCATCGCCTTCGACACTTCGTCGTTGGCCTTGGACCAAAGGTCGATCACTTTGTTGTACTTCTCGCCCTGGGTTACCAGGCCGGAGGCGTACTGGCTTTCGATCTCTTTCACTTCATCGGTAGCAGCACCGATGATGGCGGCTTTCTCGTCCGGGATAACGAAGTCGTTAACACCGATGGAAACGCCGGAAATGGTCGAATAAGCAAAACCGGTGTACATCAACTGGTCAGCGAAGATAACGGTCTCTTTCAAACCAACCACGCGGTAGCACTGGTTGATCAGCTTGGAGATCGCCTTTTTCTTCATTGGCTGGTTGACCACGTCGTACGACAGGCCAGGTGGAACAACCTGGAACAACAGCGCACGGCCGACAGTGGTGTCGACGATACGGGTGTTCTTGACGCTGCCACCATCACGATCGTTGATGGTTTCGTGGATGCGGACTTTAACCTTGGCGTGCAGTGCGGCTTCGCCGGCACGGAACACACGGTCAACTTCCTGCAGATCCGCGAACACACGACCTTCGCCCTTGGCGTTGATCGCTTCACGAGTCATGTAGTACAGACCCAATACAACGTCCTGCGACGGAACGATGATTGGCTCACCGTTGGCTGGCGACAGAATGTTGTTGGTCGACATCATCAACGCACGCGCTTCCAACTGGGCTTCCAGTGTCAGCGGTACGTGCACGGCCATTTGGTCGCCGTCGAAGTCGGCGTTGTACGCAGCACAGACCAGAGGGTGCAGCTGGATAGCCTTACCTTCGATCAGTACCGGTTCAAACGCCTGGATCCCCAGACGGTGAAGGGTCGGTGCACGGTTGAGGAGAACCGGGTGTTCACGGATCACTTCAGCGAGAACGTCCCAAACCTCTGGCAGTTCGCGCTCGACCATCTTCTTGGCGGCCTTGATGGTGGTCGCGAGACCACGCATTTCCAGCTTGCCGAAAATGAACGGCTTGAACAGCTCGAGAGCCATCTTCTTCGGCAGACCGCACTGGTGCAGACGCAGGGTCGGGCCTACGGTAATTACCGAACGACCGGAGTAGTCAACACGCTTACCGAGCAAGTTCTGACGAAAACGACCTTGCTTACCCTTGATCATGTCAGCCAGGGATTTCAGAGGACGCTTGTTCGAACCGGTGATAGCGCGGCCACGACGACCGTTGTCGAGCAGAGCATCGACAGCTTCTTGCAACATACGCTTTTCGTTGCGCACGATGATGTCCGGAGCAGACAGATCGAGCAGACGCTTCAAGCGGTTGTTACGGTTGATCACGCGACGGTACAGGTCGTTGAGGTCGGAAGTCGCGAAGCGACCGCCATCCAACGGCACCAGCGGACGCAGGTCTGGCGGCAGAACCGGCAGAACGGTCAGCACCATCCACTCTGGCAAGTTGCCGGAACCCTGGAAGGCTTCCATCAACTTCAGACGCTTGGACAGTTTCTTGATCTTGGTTTCGGAGTTGGTTTGCGGAATTTCTTCACGCAGGCGGCCAATCTCGTGCTCCAGGTCGATAGCGTGCAGCAGTTCACGGACAGCTTCGGCACCCATGCGGGCATCGAAATCGTCGCCGAACTCTTCCAGCGCTTCGAAGTACTGCTCGTCGTTCAGCAGCTGACCTTTTTCAAGGGTGGTCATGCCTGGGTCGATAACGACATAGCTCTCGAAGTAGAGAACGCGCTCGATATCACGCAGGGTCATGTCCATCAGCAAGCCGATACGGGACGGCAGCGATTTCAGGAACCAGATGTGGGCAACCGGCGAAGCCAGTTCGATGTGCGCCATGCGCTCACGACGAACCTTGGCCAGTGCAACTTCAACGCCGCACTTCTCGCAGATCACACCACGGTGCTTCAAGCGCTTGTACTTACCGCACAGGCACTCGTAATCCTTTACCGGGCCAAAGATCTTGGCGCAGAACAGGCCGTCACGTTCTGGTTTGAACGTACGGTAGTTGATGGTTTCCGGCTTTTTAACTTCACCGAACGACCACGAACGGATCATCTCAGGCGATGCCAATCCAATACGGATGGCGTCGAACTCTTCGACTTGACCCTGGTTTTTCAGCAAATTCAGTAGGTCTTTCAAGGCCTTTCCTCCTGGCGGAGCAGAGAGCGGGCTAAACAGCCCCGCTCTCGATTCGCGTCACGTGTTATTCGGTTTCCAGATCGATATCGATGCCGAGGGAACGAATTTCTTTGATCAACACGTTGAAGGACTCGGGCATGCCCGGCTCCATACGGTGATCGCCGTCCACGATGTTTTTGTACATCTTGGTCCGACCGTTCACATCGTCCGACTTCACTGTGAGCATTTCTTGCAGAGTGTATGCAGCACCGTATGCTTCCAGTGCCCAGACCTCCATCTCCCCGAAACGCTGACCACCGAACTGAGCCTTACCACCCAGCGGCTGCTGGGTAACCAGGCTGTACGAACCGGTAGAACGAGCGTGCATCTTGTCGTCTACCAAGTGGTTCAGCTTCAGCATGTACATGTAGCCAACAGTAACCGGGCGCTCAAACTTGTTGCCGGTACGGCCGTCGAACAGCTGCATCTGGCCGCTTTCCGGCAGGTCTGCCAGTTTCAGCATGGCCTTGATTTCGCTTTCCTTGGCACCGTCGAACACCGGGGTAGCCATTGGAACGCCGCCGCGCAGGTTCTTCGCCAGATCCAGGATTTCCTGGTCGGAGAAGGTGTCCAGCTCTTCGTTGCGACCGCCGATCTCGTTGTAGATCTCGTGCAGGAACTTGCGCAGGTCAGCAACCTTGCGCTGCTCTTCGATCATACGGTTGATCTTCTCGCCCAGACCTTTGGCCGCGAGGCCCAGGTGGGTTTCAAGGATCTGACCAACGTTCATACGCGAAGGTACGCCCAACGGGTTGAGGACGACGTCGACCGGGGTGCCATTGGCATCGTGCGGCATGTCTTCAACCGGCATGATCACGGAGACCACACCTTTGTTACCGTGACGACCGGCCATCTTGTCGCCCGGCTGGATGCGGCGACGGATTGCCAGGTAAACCTTGACGATTTTCAGCACGCCTGGAGCCAGGTCATCGCCCTGCTGCAGTTTGCGCTTCTTGTCTTCGAACTTGTCGTCCAGCAGACGGCGACGATCAACGATGTAGGCCTGAGCCTTCTCGAGCTGCTCGTTCAGAGCATCTTCAGCCATGCGCAGTTTGAACCACTGGCCGTGCTCAAGACCGTCGAGTACTTCGTCGGTGATGTCCTGACCTTTCTTCAGGCCTGCGCCGCCTTCAGCCTTGTGGCCTACCAGGGCGGAACGCAGACGTTCGAAGGTCGCGCCTTCAACGATACGGAACTCTTCGTTCAGGTCCTTGCGGATCTCGTCGAGTTGAGTCTTCTCGATGGACAGTGCACGAGCATCACGCTCAACGCCGTCACGGGTGAAGACCTGTACGTCGATGACAGTACCCTTGGTACCGGTAGGTACACGCAGGGAGGTGTCTTTAACGTCGCTGGCTTTTTCGCCGAAGATGGCACGCAACAGCTTCTCTTCCGGAGTCAGTTGGGTCTCGCCTTTCGGAGTGACCTTACCTACCAGAATGTCGCCTGCGCCAACTTCAGCACCTACGTAAACGATACCGGCTTCGTCCAGCTTGTTCAGTGCAGCCTCACCCACGTTCGGGATGTCTGCAGTGATTTCCTCTGGCCCAAGCTTGGTGTCACGTGCCACACAGGTCAGTTCCTGAATGTGGATCGTGGTGAAGCGATCTTCCTGAACCACACGCTCGGACAGGCAGATGGAGTCTTCGAAGTTGTAACCGTTCCAGGCCATGAACGCGATGCGCATGTTCTGACCCAGTGCCAGCTCACCCATATCGGTGGACGGACCGTCTGCCATGATGTCGCTGCGCTGAACCCGATCACCCTTGCTCACCAGCGGACGCTGGTTGATGCAGGTGTTCTGGTTGGAGCGGGTGTATTTGGTCAGGTTGTAGATGTCGACACCGGCTTCGCCAGTTTCAACTTCGTCATCGGCAACACGAACCACGATACGGCTGGCATCAACGGAGTCGATCACGCCGCCACGACGAGCCACGACGCAAACGCCGGAGTCACGGGCTACGTTACGCTCCATGCCGGTACCTACCAGCGGCTTGTCAGCACGCAGGGTGGGTACAGCTTGACGCTGCATGTTGGAACCCATCAACGCACGGTTGGCGTCATCGTGCTCCAGGAACGGGATCAGCGACGCTGCAACCGAAACTACCTGCTTCGGCGATACGTCCATCAAGGTGACGTCTTCCGGCGCCTTGACGGTGAACTCGTTCAAGTGACGAACAGCTACCAGCTCGTCGATCAGCATTTTCTTGTCGTTCATCGTGGCCGAAGCCTGAGCGATCACGTGATCAGCTTCTTCGATGGCGGACAGGAACACGATCTCATCGGTGACCAGTGCGTCTTTCACCACACGGTACGGGCTCTCGAGGAAGCCGTACTGGTTGGTGCGCGCATAAGCAGCCAGGGAGTTGATCAGGCCGATGTTCGGACCTTCCGGCGTTTCAATCGGGCATACACGACCGTAGTGAGTCGGGTGTACGTCACGAACTTCAAAGCCTGCACGCTCACGGGTCAGACCGCCCGGGCCCAGTGCGGAAACACGGCGCTTGTGGGTGATCTCGGAGAGCGGGTTGTTCTGGTCCATGAACTGCGAGAGCTGGCTGGAGCCAAAGAACTCTTTCACCGCAGCAGCCACTGGCTTGGCGTTGATCAGGTCTTGTGGCATCAGGCCTTCGCTTTCGGCCATCGACAGACGCTCTTTGACCGCACGCTCAACACGCACCAGGCCAACGCGGAACTGGTTCTCGGCCATTTCGCCTACGCAGCGAACACGACGGTTACCCAGGTGGTCGATGTCATCGACGATGCCTTTACCGTTGCGGATGTCGACCAGAGTCTTCAGTACCGCGACGATGTCTTCCTTGCACAACACGCCCGAACCTTCGATCTCGGTACGACCGATACGACGGTTGAACTTCATCCGGCCGACCGCAGACAGGTCATAGCGCTCAGGGCTGAAGAACAGGTTGTTGAACAGGGTCTCGGCAGCGTCTTTGGTTGGTGGCTCGCCAGGACGCATCATGCGATAGATCTCGACCAGCGCTTCCAATTGGTTGCTGGTGGAGTCGATCTTCAGGGTGTCGGAGACGAACGGACCGCAGTCGATGTCGTTGGTGTACAGGGTCTCGATGCGAACAACCTGGGACTTGGCGATTTTCGCCAGGATCTCGGTGTTCAGCTCGGTGTTGCATTCAGCCAGGATTTCGCCGGTGGCCGGGTGCACGATGACCTTGGCGGTGGTGCGACCCAGGACGTAGTCCAGAGGCACTTCCAACGTCTTGATACCGGCTTTTTCGATCTGGTTGATGTGGCGCGCGGTAATACGGCGGCCGGCTTCAACGATGACCTTGCCTTTTTCATCCTGGATGTCCAGAACGGCAATCTCACCACGCAGGCGCTGAGGCACCAGTTCCAGGCTGAGGGTTTCGCCGCTCAGGTGGAATACGTTAGTGGTATAGAAGGCATCCAGCACTTGCTCAGTGGTATAGCCGAGCGCGCGCAGCAGTACCGAGGCCGGCAGCTTGCGACGACGGTCGATACGCACGAACACGCAGTCTTTCGGGTCGAACTCGAAGTCCAACCACGAACCACGGTACGGAATGATCCGCGCGGAGTACAGGAGCTTGCCGGAGCTGTGCGTCTTGCCGCGGTCGTGGTCGAAGAACACGCCCGGGGAACGGTGCAGCTGGGAAACGATAACGCGCTCGGTACCGTTGATAACGAAGGTACCGTTCTCAGTCATCAGGGGAATTTCACCCATGTAGACTTCTTGCTCTTTGATGTCCTTGATCGCTTTGTTCGACGACTCTTTGTCGAAGATGATCAGACGGACTTTTACCCGCAAAGGTACGGCGTACGTAACACCGCGCAACACGCATTCTTTGACATCAAATGCCGGTTCGCCCAGGCGATAACCGACGTACTCCAGCGCAGCATTGCCGGAGTAGCTGATGATCGGGAAAACGGATTTGAAGGCCGCATGCAGGCCCACGTCGCGGAACTGATCTTTGGTCGCTCCCGCCTGCAAGAATTCACGATACGAATCCAGCTGGATAGCCAGAAGGTACGGGACATCCATGACGTCCGGCAACTTGCTAAAGTCCTTGCGGATACGTTTTTTCTCAGTATATGAGTAAGCCATCAGCGTTCCCCAGCTTGGTCACCTGCTTGTTTGGCCCCTCCCGACGGGAGCAGCCAGAAAATCTTGCAAACCCCATGGTTTGCGCCACCGCATCGGGTGGTTACAGCGCGTTAGAGGCGACGACCGAGTCGATTGCCAATAACGGAAAAAGGCCGGTGGCAAGAGCCACCAGCCATCAGCCTTCAGCTTAACGCTTGGGCTGGAGACGCAAGGTCGATGCTTACTTCAGCTCGACTTTAGCGCCTGCTTCTTCCAGCACTGCTTTAGCTTTGTCAGCTGCGTCTTTCGACACTGCTTCCAGAACCTGGGCAGGGGCGCCGTCAACTACTGCCTTGGCTTCTTTCAGGCCCAGACCGGTCAGTTCACGTACTGCCTTGATCACGTTTACTTTCTTCTCGCCAGCTTCCAGCAGCATGACGTTGAATTCGGTTTGCTCTTCAGCAGCAACAGCAGCAACAGCTGGGCCAGCCGAAGCAGCGGCAGCGGAAACACCGAATTTTTCTTCGAAAGCTTTGATCAGCTCAACAACCTGCAGAACCGACATTTCAGCTACGGCGTTGAGGATATCGTCTTGGGAGATAGACATTGCTGTAATTCCTGAATTGGGGGACGGCCTACGCGGCCATCGAAATAAACAAAAATACGCGAGAGGAGATGCTCAGCCTTAGGCTGCGGCAGCTTCTTTTTGCTCGCGAACTGCGGCCAGAGTACGAGCCAACTTGCTGGTAGCGCCTTGAATCACGCTCATCAGCTGAGAAATAGCTTCGTTACGGGTCGGCAGTGTTGCCAGTACGTCGATTTGGTTAGCTGCGAGGAACTTGCCCTCGAACGCAGCTGCCTTGATCTCGAACTTATCCTGACTCTTGGCGAATTCTTTGAACAAACGGGCAGCAGCGCCTGGATGTTCCTTGGAGAACGCGATCAGAGTCGGGCCGGTGAACACGTCGTTGAGGACACTGTATTCAGTGTCAGCAACAGCGCGCTTGAGCAGGGTGTTACGTACAACACGCACGTATACGCCAGCTTCACGAGCCTCTTTACGGAGTCCGGTCATAGCGCCTACTGTCACACCACGGGCATCAGCCACGACAGCGGACAGAGCAGCTTTGGCAGCCTCGTTGACTTCAGCGACGATGGCCTTCTTGTCTTCGAGATTAATTGCCACGGGTTTAACTCCTGCTTGTTACCGTTTCATCTGGCCTAGGCCGGATGTCGTTTTGGTGTCTGATTCGGTAAGGAACCGGGAGCACCATCTGCGTAGGCTTGTGGTTTAAGACTTGCGTCGCCTACGGTCTTGGATAGCCCCCGCCAGGCAGGGACCCCAATTTTTCAACTGGCACAATTACTTGCGCCAATTTGTGTCTTATACGTCCAGCGAGCCTTGGTCGATGACCAGACCTGGGCCCATAGTGGTGCTCAGGGTAACGCGCTTGACGTAGATACCTTTCGAGGAAGCCGGCTTGATACGCTTCAGATCAGCGATCAGGGCTTCAACGTTTTCCTTCAGCTTGACGGCATCAAAGCCGACTTTGCCAACGGAGGTGTGAATGATGCCGTTTTTGTCGGTGCGATAACGAACCTGACCAGCCTTGGCGTTTTTAACCGCGGTAGCTACGTCTGGAGTTACGGTGCCGACTTTAGGGTTAGGCATCAGACCACGTGGACCGAGGATCTGACCCAACTGACCTACAACGCGCATTGCATCCGGGGAAGCAATTACGACGTCATAGTTCAGGTCGCCGCCTTTCATTTCGGCAGCCAGGTCGTCCATGCCAACGCGATCAGCGCCGGCGGCCAGAGCAGCTTCAGCTGCTGGGCCTTGGGTGAAGACAGCTACACGTACAGTCTTGCCAGTACCGTGTGGCAGCACAGTAGCGCTACGAACGACCTGGTCGGATTTACGTGGGTCAACACCCAGGTTTACAGCAACGTCAACAGACTCGCTGAACTTGACAGTCGACAGCTCGGTCAGCAAAGCAGCAGCGTCTACAAAGTTGTAGGACTTGCCCGCTTCGATTTTGCCGGCGATAGCCTTTTGGCGCTTGGTCAGCTTAGCCATTACACACCCTCCACGTTAAGGCCCATGCTACGAGCAGAACCGGCGATGGTACGCACGGCTGCATCCATATCAGCTGCAGTCAGATCCGCGTTTTTGGTTTTCGCGATTTCTTCCAGCTGAGCACGGGTCACAGTGCCAACCTTAACGGTGTTAGGACGAGCGGAACCGCTAGTCAGACCAGCAGCTTTCTTCAACAGAACCGAAGCCGGGGTCGACTTGGTTTCGAAGGTGAAGCTACGGTCGCTGTATACAGTGATGATCACTGGAGTCGGCAGACCTGGCTCAATACCCTGAGTACGGGCGTTGAAGGCCTTGCAGAATTCCATGATGTTCACGCCGTGCTGACCCAGAGCTGGACCAACAGGTGGGCTTGGGTTGGCCTGAGCGGCCTTCACTTGCAGCTTGATGTAAGCGGTAATCTTCTTGGCCATGAGGCACTCCAATTACGGGTTCGAACGCCTCGAAAGGCTCCCCGGTTACTTGCGCGTTTATCCCAGTGACGACAAAACCCCACAGCCTAAGGCTGCGGGGTTGGGATGCTTGCTCAGCTAGACTTTTTCGACCTGGCTGAACTCTAGCTCTACCGGAGTAGAGCGACCGAAAATGAGCACTGCCACTTGGATCCGGCTCTTTTCGTAGTTAACTTCTTCGACAGTACCGTTAAAATCTGCAAACGGACCGTCAGTGACACGAACAACCTCACCCGGCTCGAACAACGTCTTCGGCTTGGGTTTGTCGCTACCATCAGCAACACGACGCAGAATCGCTTCTGCTTCTTTGTCGGTGATCGGAGCAGGCTTATCAGCGGTACCGCCGATGAAACCCATGACGCGAGGAGTGTCCTTGACCAAGTGCCAAGTACCCTCATTCATGTCCATTTGAACCAGCACATAGCCAGGGAAGAATTTGCGCTCGCTTTTGCGTTTCTGGCCATTACGCATTTCAACCACTTCTTCAGTGGGAACCAGAATTTCGCCGAAGCCATCTTCCATGCCTGCCAGCTTTACGCGCTCTAGCAAAGAGCGCATGACATGCTTCTCGTAACCCGAGTAAGCATGCACAACGTACCAACGCTTAGCCACGGGACACCCTTAGCCAACAATCAAGGAAACAAGCCAGCCGAGCAGGGAATCAAGCCCCCACAACAGCAACGCCATAACCAGAACAACAGCCACCACAATCAACGTGGTCTGCGTGGTTTCTTGGCGAGTCGGCCAAACGACTTTACGGATCTCGGTACGAGCTTCCTTTACCAGGACCGCAAACGACTTGCCTTTTGCAGTCTGCAGGCCAACAAAGGCAGCGACAGCAGCAAGGGCGAGCAATGCGAGGACACGGTACAGGATCGGCGACGCAGAGTAGTACTGGTTGCCAACAACGCCCACGACCACAATAGCGACTACTACCAGCCACTTGAGCAGATCGAAGCGAGAGCCTTGAGCTTCAGCCTTAGGAGTCATCTATGAAGATCCTGTGAAAAGAAAGCCAGACACACCAAGTGAATCTGGCAGGTCAGGAGGGAATCGAACCCCCAACCTACGGTTTTGGAGACCGTCGCTCTGCCAATTGAGCTACTGACCTAAAACAAAATCAGGCCGACAATTATGCCGATCTGAAAAAGACTTTACAACAACAAACCCCTGCAGACCCGAAACCAACCCAAACAAGACAACGAAAGAGAGCGGAATCAATCAGAGGCAGCTGTTAAAACAAAGGCAGATATTTTCATATCTGCCTTGTTATATGGAGCTCTTGAGCGGATTTGAACCGCTGACCTCACCCTTACCAAGGGTGTGCTCTACCAACTGAGCTACAAGAGCGAAACAACTTGCACAACCTGCAAACTTGGAGCGGGTAGCGGGAATCGAACCCGCATCATCAGCTTGGAAGGCTGAGGTTCTACCACTAAACTATACCCGCGGAGCTTGCAGCTCACGCTAAAATGGTGGAGGGGGAAGGATTCGAACCTTCGAAGTCGTAGACGTCAGATTTACAGTCTGATCCCTTTGGCCGCTCGGGAACCCCTCCTAAGCGAGCCGGCATTCTACATCATGCCAGCCTTCTGTCAAGCATTTTCTCATTAAAAAATATGAGGTTAGCTGCGTTGACCTTCGCTTCGCCTTGTTGACCCAGGAGGTCTTCACTGCGAAGCGGGCGCCATTCTATGCAAACTATTCGAAGGTTGCAATGCCTTCGCACGGCATTATTTTATGTTTTAACTCATTGAATTCATTAGCAAGGTTTTCAAAGGGCAGATCATCGGCCAGGCGCCGGCTTTCAGGGGCGACTCGCAGCCAGTATCCCGGCGCATCAGGCAGGTTCAGCGATTGCAGTTTGACCTTGATATCCAGGCTTGTGAGGCGCTGCTCAACGGACTGAACCTCTTTTTGATCAGCCAGGCCACCGATGTACAGGCACGCAGCCGGCGCCTCAGGCGTTTTTGCCCTGTCTCGCCGCACCATGGCATCAGCCGACTCGCTTAGCAGCCGGATGTCTTGCTGAGAACCCCGGTAGAGTGCCAAAGGCGTGACATCTTTAGCCCTCAACGGGGCTTCCTGCTGATGCCAGATGTAATAGAAGACATTGAGGACCAGCAAAAGCAGAAACAGCCAACGCATAAAAACCTCAGGACAAAGGGCAAGCCATCGCCAGACCAACAAAAACCAGATCAGGGACGAGCCTTCCGTGAGGCACCGCATCCGCCACCAGCTCGGCATCTCCACCGGTAAGGAAGACAGTGAAGTCGCTCCCCCAATAGCTACGAGCCAACTCCAACTGGGTGAGCACAAACCCTCTCAGCATAAGCGTACACCCGCGCTCTACCGCCTCTACAGTGGTGCGGCCCGGAGACAGGGCCTCAAGGGCACGCTCAGCGGCAATATCGTCATAGCGTATTTTGCGGGTATGCGTTCGTAACTGGTTACGCATAAGCGGCATACCTGGACAAATAAAGCCTCCGAGGTGCTCGCCGTCCGCGGCAATGAAGTCCGCAGTCGCGGCGGTGCCAAAATCGAGCACCAGGCATGCGCCCGACGCCAACTGAAAACCGCCCAACATAGCAAGCCAGCGATCCAGGCCCAGGCGTTCGAAATCTTCATACCCATTCCGCACCCCGCCCATCTGCCTTGCTGAAGCAGCGCAGAGGACGTTGACGCCAAATGCTTTTACCAGGGTAGCGACCAGTTGATTCGTCTCATCCGAGGCACGAACACTCACTAAACGACAATCCTTTAACGCAAGCCCCGTGAGCGCGAACAGGCTATCGATCAGAGAGGCATCCGACCCAACGACGCCCTCTGCAAAGATGCGCGCCCTATCCGACTCAAGCACTCGCCATTTTATAAAGCTATTCCCACAGTCGAGCTCAAGAATCATCACGCAACCTCAGGCTTAGCTCACCACCGCTATATACTTTTTCAACACCATCCACGCTTAACCGTAACGCACCCTGCCCGTCGATCCCCAATACCACTCCATCAATCTGATTCACACCCGCGATGAGCGACACCGATCGACCCTGCCACAGATGGCTCTGCTCCCATTCACTCTGGATGGTGGAAAAACCGGAAGCCTGGTGGCGATCAAGATATGCCTGCAGTTGCACGCCAAGACGCGCTACCAGGTAGTTACGATCAACAGCACTGCCGGTCTCCAACTGTACGGAGGTCCATTGCTGATCGACCTCTTCGGCCTTCTGCATATTCACATTAATGCCGATACCCAGGACGACATGGCAGACATCAGCAGGATCACCAACCAGCTCCAGGAGAATCCCGGCGATCTTTTTCTGCTCCACCAAAACGTCATTTGGCCACTTCAACCCGGCATTGCGAACCCCCGCATCCCGCAGCGCCTGCATAACCGCCAATCCGACTACCAGGCTTAAGCCCTCCAACTGGCGCATACCGCCTTCGATCCGCAGCACGAGACTGTAGTAGACGTTTTGAGCGAAAGGACTGACCCACTTCCGCCCTCGCCTTCCCCTGCCGGCAGTTTGCTGCTCTGAAAGCACGAGAAACGGCGCGGTGCGGCCCGCCTCGATAAGGCGCAATGCCTCGGCATTGGTAGAGTCAATGGAGTCAAAGATATAAACAGGCCATGCA
Organism: Pseudomonas sp. TH32; assembly: GCF_016650855.1. Taxonomy (NCBI): domain Bacteria; kingdom Pseudomonadati; phylum Pseudomonadota; class Gammaproteobacteria; order Pseudomonadales; family Pseudomonadaceae; genus Pseudomonas; species Pseudomonas sp. TH32. Next base: position 4,831,612 of record NZ_JAEKFA010000002.1, read on the forward strand.
GGAACAGGCACATGCCGAGCAATTTCTTCAGCATTTAAGAACACCAGAGGCGAAGCCAACTGATACCCCCGACCGCGGACTTTATGGATGGGTAGATTCAATTCTGCCTCGAGATGCTGAAGCTGCTTCCACACAGCACTGCGACTGACACCCAAGGCAGCACCAAGCGCTTCCCCGGAGTGGAATCGACCATCTTTTAGAAGTTTCAACAACGTCAGCATGCAAGTCTCGCCTCACAATGAGGCAGGCATAATAGCCATGCATAAGGCCATTGCATAGAAAGGCAAGACTTTGGCATTGAAGATACCTGAAGGCGGTCGCAACACTTTTCAACCGCCCAAAAACAAAACCCCTGATTGCGTTAGCAATCAGGGGTTCTGGAATTTAATCTTGACGATGACCTACTCTCACATGGGGAAACCCCACACTACCATCGGCGATGCATCGTTTCACTGCTGAGTTCGGGATGGGATCAGGTGGTTCCAATGCTCTATGGTCGTCAAGAAATTCGGGTACTGAGTCGTGGCCAGTTGGCCTCGCTTCAGCAAATTGGGTATGTGACAGCTTTCGGTGTTTGCAAGAATCGAACTTTCGGTTCATTTCGTCTTCACACACCGCAATCTGATGCCTTTTCAGGTCAGCAAATTGCTTGGGTGTTATATGGTCAAGCCTCACGGGCAATTAGTATTGGTTAGCTCAACGCCTCACAGCGCTTACACACCCAACCTATCAACGTCGTAGTCTTCGACGGCCCTTCAGGGAACTCAAGGTTCCAGTGAGATCTCATCTTGAGGCTAGTTTCCCGCTTAGATGCTTTCAGCGGTTATCTATTCCGAACATAGCTACCCGGCAATGCCACTGGCGTGACAACCGGAACACCAGAGGTTCGTCCACTCCGGTCCTCTCGTACTAGGAGCAGCCCCTCTCAAATCTCAAACGTCCACGGCAGATAGGGACCGAACTGTCTCACGACGTTCTAAACCCAGCTCGCGTACCACTTTAAATGGCGAACAGCCATACCCTTGGGACCGGCTTCAGCCCCAGGATGTGATGAGCCGACATCGAGGTGCCAAACACCGCCGTCGATATGAACTCTTGGGCGGTATCAGCCTGTTATCCCCGGAGTACCTTTTATCCGTTGAGCGATGGCCCTTCCATACAGAACCACCGGATCACTAAGACCTACTTTCGTACCTGCTCGACGTGTCTGTCTCGCAGTCAAGCGCGCTTTTGCCTTTATACTCTACGACCGATTTCCGACCGGTCTGAGCGCACCTTCGTACTCCTCCGTTACTCTTTAGGAGGAGACCGCCCCAGTCAAACTACCCACCATACACTGTCCTCGATCCGGATAACGGACCTGAGTTAGAACCTCAAAGTTGCCAGGGTGGTATTTCAAGGTTGGCTCCACGCGAACTGGCGTCCACGCTTCAAAGCCTCCCACCTATCCTACACAAGCAAATTCAAAGTCCAGTGCAAAGCTATAGTAAAGGTTCACGGGGTCTTTCCGTCTAGCCGCGGATACACTGCATCTTCACAGCGATTTCAATTTCACTGAGTCTCGGGTGGAGACAGCGCCGCCATCGTTACGCCATTCGTGCAGGTCGGAACTTACCCGACAAGGAATTTCGCTACCTTAGGACCGTTATAGTTACGGCCGCCGTTTACCGGGGCTTCGATCAAGAGCTTCGCGTTAGCTAACCCCATCAATTAACCTTCCGGCACCGGGCAGGCGTCACACCCTATACGTCCACTTTCGTGTTTGCAGAGTGCTGTGTTTTTAATAAACAGTCGCAGCGGCCTGGTATCTTCGACCGGCATGAGCTTACGGAGCAAGTCCTTCACCCTCACCGGCGCACCTTCTCCCGAAGTTACGGTGCCATTTTGCCTAGTTCCTTCACCCGAGTTCTCTCAAGCGCCTTGGTATTCTCTACCCAACCACCTGTGTCGGTTTGGGGTACGGTTACTGGTTACCTGAAGCTTAGAAGCTTTTCTTGGAAGCATGGCATCAACCACTTCGCTAACTAAAAGTTAGCTCGTCATCAGCTCTCGGCCTTAGAATCCCGGATTTACCTAAGATTCCAGCCTACCACCTTAAACTTGGACAACCAACGCCAAGCTGGCCTAGCCTTCTCCGTCCCTCCATCGCAATAACCAGAAGTACAGGAATATTAACCTGTTTTCCATCGACTACGCTTTTCAGCCTCGCCTTAGGGACCGACTAACCCTGCGTCGATTAACGTTGCGCAGGAAACCTTGGTCTTTCGGCGTGGGTGTTTTTCACACCCATTATCGTTACTCATGTCAGCATTCGCACTTCTGATACCTCCAGCAAGCTTCTCAACTCACCTTCACAGGCTTACAGAACGCTCCTCTACCGCATCATCCGAAGATGATACCCGTAGCTTCGGTGTATGGTTTGAGCCCCGTTACATCTTCCGCGCAGGCCGACTCGACTAGTGAGCTATTACGCTTTCTTTAAAGGGTGGCTGCTTCTAAGCCAACCTCCTAGCTGTCTAAGCCTTCCCACATCGTTTCCCACTTAACCATAACTTTGGGACCTTAGCTGACGGTCTGGGTTGTTTCCCTTTTCACGACGGACGTTAGCACCCGCCGTGTGTCTCCCATGCTCGGCACTTGTAGGTATTCGGAGTTTGCATCGGTTTGGTAAGTCGGGATGACCCCCTAGCCGAAACAGTGCTCTACCCCCTACAGTGATACATGAGGCGCTACCTAAATAGCTTTCGAGGAGAACCAGCTATCTCCGAGCTTGATTAGCCTTTCACTCCGATCCACAGGTCATCCGCTAACTTTTCAACGGTAGTCGGTTCGGTCCTCCAGTTAGTGTTACCCAACCTTCAACCTGCCCATGGATAGATCGCCCGGTTTCGGGTCTATTCCCAGCGACTAGACGCCCTATTAAGACTCGCTTTCGCTACGCCTCCCCTATTCGGTTAAGCTCGCCACTGAAAATAAGTCGCTGACCCATTATACAAAAGGTACGCAGTCACAGAACAAAGTCTGCTCCCACTGCTTGTACGCATACGGTTTCAGGATCTATTTCACTCCCCTCTCCGGGGTTCTTTTCGCCTTTCCCTCACGGTACTAGTTCACTATCGGTCAGTCAGTAGTATTTAGCCTTGGAGGATGGTCCCCCCATATTCAGACAAAGTTTCTCGTGCTCCGTCCTACTCGATTTCATGACTAAGAGATTTTCGCGTACAGGGCTATCACCCACTATGGCCGCACTTTCCAGAGCGTTCCGCTAATCTCAAAGCCACTTAAGGGCTAGTCCCCGTTCGCTCGCCACTACTAAGGGAATCTCGGTTGATTTCTTTTCCTCAGGGTACTTAGATGTTTCAGTTCCCCTGGTTCGCTCCATACACCTATGTATTCAGTGTAAGGTAACCATCTTATGATGGTTGGGTTCCCCCATTCAGACATCTCCGGATCAAAGTCTGTTTGCCGACTCCCCGAAGCTTTTCGCAGGCTACCACGTCTTTCATCGCCTCTGACTGCCAAGGCATCCACCGTATGCGCTTCTTCACTTGACCATATAACCCCAAGCAATCTGGTTATACTGTGAAGACGACATTCGCCGAAAATTCGAATTTCTCAACTAAGAGAACTCACAAATTTTACCTTAGCCTGATCCGTTACCAGTGAAAGTAACGTTCAGTCTATCTTTCTATCACATACCCAAATTTTTAAAGAACGATCTAATCAAAGACTAGAAATCAACATTCACCATCACAATGATGGAATGCTCATTTCTAAGCTTTCAACTTTCAGAAGCAGTAGTGGTGGAGCCAAACGGGATCGAACCGTTGACCTCCTGCGTGCAAGGCAGGCGCTCTCCCAGCTGAGCTATGGCCCCGTATTTCTACAGGCGTTTCCCACACAAAATTGGTGGGTCTGGGCAGATTCGAACTGCCGACCTCACCCTTATCAGGGGTGCGCTCTAACCAACTGAGCTACAGACCCAATTTCGGGCTGCTTCTTTATCGTCTTCTTCAATGAATCAAGCAATTCGTGTGGGAACTTATGGAGCAGCTGATGTCGTCGATTAAGGAGGTGATCCAGCCGCAGGTTCCCCTACGGCTACCTTGTTACGACTTCACCCCAGTCATGAATCACACCGTGGTAACCGTCCTCCCGAAGGTTAGACTAGCTACTTCTGGTGCAACCCACTCCCATGGTGTGACGGGCGGTGTGTACAAGGCCCGGGAACGTATTCACCGCGACATTCTGATTCGCGATTACTAGCGATTCCGACTTCACGCAGTCGAGTTGCAGACTGCGATCCGGACTACGATCGGTTTTCTGGGATTAGCTCCACCTCGCGGCTTGGCAACCCTCTGTACCGACCATTGTAGCACGTGTGTAGCCCAGGCCGTAAGGGCCATGATGACTTGACGTCATCCCCACCTTCCTCCGGTTTGTCACCGGCAGTCTCCTTAGAGTGCCCACCATAACGTGCTGGTAACTAAGGACAAGGGTTGCGCTCGTTACGGGACTTAACCCAACATCTCACGACACGAGCTGACGACAGCCATGCAGCACCTGTCTCAATGTTCCCGAAGGCACCAATCTATCTCTAGAAAGTTCATTGGATGTCAAGGCCTGGTAAGGTTCTTCGCGTTGCTTCGAATTAAACCACATGCTCCACCGCTTGTGCGGGCCCCCGTCAATTCATTTGAGTTTTAACCTTGCGGCCGTACTCCCCAGGCGGTCAACTTAATGCGTTAGCTGCGCCACTAAGAGCTCAAGGCTCCCAACGGCTAGTTGACATCGTTTACGGCGTGGACTACCAGGGTATCTAATCCTGTTTGCTCCCCACGCTTTCGCACCTCAGTGTCAGTATCAGTCCAGGTGGTCGCCTTCGCCACTGGTGTTCCTTCCTATATCTACGCATTTCACCGCTACACAGGAAATTCCACCACCCTCTACCATACTCTAGCTCGTCAGTTTTGAATGCAGTTCCCAGGTTGAGCCCGGGGATTTCACATCCAACTTAACGAACCACCTACGCGCGCTTTACGCCCAGTAATTCCGATTAACGCTTGCACCCTCTGTATTACCGCGGCTGCTGGCACAGAGTTAGCCGGTGCTTATTCTGTCGGTAACGTCAAAACAGCAAAGTATTAATTTACTGCCCTTCCTCCCAACTTAAAGTGCTTTACAATCCGAAGACCTTCTTCACACACGCGGCATGGCTGGATCAGGCTTTCGCCCATTGTCCAATATTCCCCACTGCTGCCTCCCGTAGGAGTCTGGACCGTGTCTCAGTTCCAGTGTGACTGATCATCCTCTCAGACCAGTTACGGATCGTCGCCTTGGTGAGCCATTACCCCACCAACTAGCTAATCCGACCTAGGCTCATCTGATAGCGCAAGGCCCGAAGGTCCCCTGCTTTCTCCCGTAGGACGTATGCGGTATTAGCGTCCGTTTCCGGACGTTATCCCCCACTACCAGGCAGATTCCTAGGCATTACTCACCCGTCCGCCGCTCTCAAGAGAAGCAAGCTTCTCTCTACCGCTCGACTTGCATGTGTTAGGCCTGCCGCCAGCGTTCAATCTGAGCCATGATCAAACTCTTCAGTTCAAACATCTTTGGGTTTTTAAGAAACCCTAAACTTGGCTCAGCAATCGTTGGTTACATCTTTGATTTCTCGCGGAGTAACTTGTGATGCTGATAATCTTGTTGACTATCAGTCTGACTCCACAAGCACCCACACGAATTGCTTGATTCAGTTGTTAAAGAGCGGTTGGTTAAGATCTTTCGTCTCAACCGAGGCGCGCATTCTACAGCAGCCTCATTTGCTGTCAAGTGATTATTTTCAGAAGTTTTCAAAGTTTCCTTTGTAACTTCAACCACTTGCGCTTCCGATCTCTCGTTAGCGGGAGGCGAATTCTACAGCGTTACACGCTGCTGTCAACACCTCTTTTTCTCCGCTTTCGACCGAGAAGATCGAACCGTTAACAGAGCCAAATTACACCGCTCTATCAACTCCTTCCAGGCTTCGATGATCTGAAGCAGCTTGCTGTCGAAACCTACATAACTCTTTGTTTACCAAGGAGTTTTCCGTTTCGACTGCGCCGGAAGTGGGGCGAATTATAGACAGATATAAATCGCCGTCAACAGTTAATTTCAGGTTTATTCGGATTTAAGCGTAATACGCGCAAATGCCTTCTTGCCGGCCTGACAAACATGGGTCGCGCCCAGTTCGTATATAAAGGTGCGATCGACAACCTCACCATCTATACGCACACCACCGGAACCCAGAAGGTCGCGCGCCACTGCCGAGTTCTTCACCAGGCCCGCCTTATTAAGGACGGCCGCAATCGGCATTGCCTCGGCAGCAGTCAATTCAACCTCCGGCAGATCATCCGGCAGCTCGCCATCCTTCATGCGGTTACCCGCAGCGCGGTGAGCACTGGCAGCAGCCTCTTCACCATGGAAGCGCGCAACGATCTCTTCAGCCAGCTTGATCTTGACGTCACGCGGGTTCGCACCCGCCTCTACATCGGCACGCAAGGCATTGATCTCGTCCATCGAGCGGAAGCTCAACAGCTCGAAGTAACGCCACATCAACGCATCCGGAATCGAAACCAGCTTGCCGTACATCACACCCGGCGCTTCCTGGATACCTACATAGTTACCCAAGGACTTGGACATCTTCTTGACGCCATCCAACCCCTCCAGCAACGGCATGGTCAGAATGCATTGAGCCTCTTGCCCATACGCACGCTGCAGCTCACGCCCCATCAGCAGGTTGAACTTCTGATCAGTACCGCCCAGTTCTACATCGGCACGCAACGCCACCGAGTCATACCCCTGAACCAGCGGGTAGAGGAACTCATGGATTGCGATAGGCTGATTGGTGGAGTAGCGCTTGTCGAAGTCATCGCGCTCGAGCATGCGGGCAACGGTGTACTGGGACGTCAGACGAATGAAGTCCGCCGGCCCCATCTGGTCCATCCAGGTGGAGTTGAACGCCACCTCGGTCTTGGCCGGATCAAGAATCTTGAAGACCTGGGTCTTGTAGGTCTCGGCATTATCGAGAACCTGCTCACGGGTCAACGGCGGACGCGTAGCGCTCTTGCCGCTCGGATCGCCGATCATTCCGGTGAAGTCCCCTATAAGGAAGATCACCTGGTGCCCCAGTTCCTGGAACTGACGCAGCTTATTAATAAGCACCGTATGCCCAAGGTGCAGATCCGGCGCCGTCGGATCAAAGCCAGCCTTAATACGCAGGGGTTGGCCACGCTTGAGCTTTTCGATCAGCTCGGCTTCGACCAACAGTTCTTCCGCACCACGTTTGATCAGCGCTAGCTGCTCTTCAACCGACTTCATAACAGACCCGCAAGGCTCAGATTCAAAAGGGAACCAACCATACAAGATCAGGGACTAATTACAAGTTTTGCCCTGCGCACGGACACCGTTCAGCAAGCCTAGCGTTCGCAAGCTTGCACCACAGATGATTTGGTTATATTTTATACAGTTATTTCATCTTCATCATGTCATTCATCTTTTCCAATTCATCTTTTCAAAGTCAAAATTACTTATGACCACAGAACCGTCTAAAGCGCCGCCGCTTTACCCGAAGACCCACCTGCTCGCCGCAAGTGGGATCGCCGCCCTTCTGAGCCTGGCACTCCTGGTATTCCCTTCCAGCGATGTAGAAGCCAAACGAACGACACTGAGCCTTGACCTTGAAAGTCCGGTTGAGCAACTGACACAAGATCAAGACGCTTCCGACGCACTACAAGCCACAAATGGCGCAGCAGAATCGCCGTTTGCCCAGATCGAAAACAGCGCCGAAGACACTAAAGAGACTGCACAGGCCGAGCCTGCAGTAGAAGCACCCAAGAACCCGCTACACCGTGAAGTGATTGTTGCCAAAGGCGACACCCTTTCGACCCTGTTCGAAAAGGTCGGCCTCCCTGCCGCGACAGTTAACGATGTGCTGGCCAGCGACAAGCAGGCCAGGCAGTTCACCCAACTCAAGCACGGCCAGAAGCTTGAATTCGAATTCACCCCCGACGGCCAGCTGAACAACCTGCACAGCAACGTCAGCGACCTGGAAAGCATCACGCTGACCAAAGGCGCCAAAGGCTTTGCGTTCAATCGCATCACCACCAAGCCGGTCATGCGCTCTGCCTATGTACACGGCGTGATCAACAGTTCGCTGTCGCAATCCGCCGCCCGCGCCGGCCTGTCCCACAGCATGACCATGGACATGGCCAGCGTGTTTGGCTATGACATCGACTTCGCCCAGGACATTCGCCAGGGTGACGAATTCGACGTGATCTACGAACAGAAGGTCGCCAACGGCAAGGTCGTCGGCACCGGCAACATCCTTTCTGCGCGGTTCACCAACCGCGGCAAGACCTACACCGCGGTGCGCTACACCAACAAACAAGGCAACAGCAGCTACTACACCGCCGACGGCAACAGCATGCGCAAGGCTTTCATCCGTACTCCGGTTGACTTCGCACGTATTAGCTCGCGTTTCTCGATGGGTCGCAAGCATCCAATTCTGAACAAAATTCGCGCTCACAAAGGCGTCGACTACGCCGCCCCGCGTGGCACGCCGATCAAGGCCGCCGGTGATGGCAAGGTATTGCTGGCCGGTCGCCGTGGCGGCTATGGCAACACGGTGATCATCCAGCACGGCAACACCTACCGTACGCTGTATGGCCACATGCAAGGCTTCGCCAAAGGCGTACAGACGGGCAGCAACGTCAAGCAAGGCCAGGTGATCGGCTATATCGGCACCACTGGCCTGTCCACCGGCCCGCACTTGCACTATGAATTCCAGGTCAATGGTGTGCACGTCGACCCTCTGGGCCAGAAGCTGCCAATGGCTGATCCCATCGCCAAGGCCGAGCGCGCTCGCTTCCTGCAGCAGAGCCAGCCACTGATGGCCCGCATGGATCAGGAGCGTTCTACCCTCCTGGCCTCGGCGAAACGCTAAGCCATGTCGCTCTATATAGGTGTGATGTCCGGGACCAGCCTTGATGGCCTGGACATTGCGCTGATCGAGCAGGCCCCGGCGATCAAGCTGATCGCCACCCACTACATCCCCATGCCTGAATCCCTGCGTTCCGAGTTGCTTGGCCTGTGCGCCAGCGGCCCGGACGAGATTGCCCGCTCGGCGATCGCCCAGCACCACTGGGTGACACTCGCCGCCCAGGGCATTCACGCCCTGCTGGACCAGCAGAAGCTCAAGCCCCAGGACATTCGCGCGATTGGCAGCCACGGGCAGACCATTCGCCACGAACCTGCACGGGGTTTTACCGTGCAGATAGGCAACCCGGCGCTGCTCACCGAGCTGACCGGAATCACCGTCGTCAGTGACTTCCGCAGCCGCGATGTCGCCGCCGGCGGCCAAGGCGCGCCGCTGGTGCCCGCCTTTCATGAGGCATTGTTTGGCGAGCGTACCGGCAACCGCGCCGTGCTGAATGTCGGCGGCTTCAGCAACCTCAGCCTGATCGAGACCGGCAAACCGGTCGCCGGCTTCGACTGCGGCCCGGGCAATGTCCTGCTCGATGCCTGGATTCACCAGCAACGCGGCGAGAACTTTGATCGCGACGGCCAGTGGGCTGCCACAGGAAAGGTTGAACCGCTGCTACTCAAGGCGTTGCTCAGCGACCCATTCTTCGTGACCAAAGGGCCAAAAAGCACTGGGCGCGAAGTCTTCAACCCGGGATGGCTGGAACATCACTTGGGCCGGTTACCGTCATTCGCAGCTCAGGATGTGCAAGCCACATTGCTTGAGCTGACCGCCCAGACGATCGTCGAATCCCTGCAAACCGCACAACCTCAAACCGAGACCCTGCTGGTTTGCGGCGGCGGCGCCCACAACACGACCTTGATGAACCGCCTGAGCGCCTTACTGCCCGCCACTCAAGTGAGCAGCACCGCCACCTACGGCGTAGACCCCGACTGGGTCGAAGCCATGGCCTTCGCCTGGCTGGCCCATTGCTGCCTGGAAGGCATCGCCGCCAACCGCCCCAGCGTCACAGGCGCCCGTGGCCTTCGCGTACTCGGCGCCATCTACCCCGCCTGAACTCCACACAGCAAAACGCCGCTTGACCCTATCCAGGCCAAGCGGCGTTTTTACTTCCGCTGTCGATCAGATCGAGAACGAAGACCCGCAACCACAAGTGGTGGTGGCATTCGGGTTCTTGATCACGAAGCGCGAACCTTCCAGACCTTCCTGATAGTCCACCTCGGCTCCTGCCAGGTACTGGAAGCTCATCGGATCGACGACCAGGCTTACGCCCTCGCGCTCAACGATGGTGTCGTCATCGGCCACGTCTTCATCGAAGGTGAAACCGTACTGAAATCCTGAACAACCGCCGCCCGTAACAAATACGCGCAGCTTCAAGCGATCATTACCCTCTTCATCGACCAGGCTCTTCACCTTGTGCGCAGCACCGTGGGTGAATTGCAAAGCCGTGGGGGTGAAGGATTCAACGCTCATGCTGATAATCTCCCGGCGTAGCGCCGCCATATGCGTGATGGCGGGCATTATCCGCTTCTCCTAGAAAAGCGGTCAACTATTGTTACGGTATATCAATCTGCGCAGCGGCCATTAAAAACACGAAAGGCCCGATCAACGGGCCTTTGCGCAACAGCAGAAAACTTACGGCAGCATGCCCGCATGGGACAGGCCCAGCTTCTCATCCAGGCCAAACAGGATGTTCATGTTCTGCACGGCCTGGCCAGACGCGCCCTTGACCAGGTTATCGATCACCGACAACACCACCACCAGATCACCATCCTGCGGACGATGCACCGCGATACGGCACACGTTGGCACCGCGCACGCTGCGGGTTTCCGGGTGGCTGCCCGCCGGCATCACATCGACGAACGGTTCGTTGGCATACCGTTTTTCAAACAGCGCCTGCAGATCCACAGAACGATCGACGACGGTTGCATACAGGGTGGAGTGGATCCCGCGAATCATCGGCGTCAGGTGCGGCACAAACGTCAGGCCAACCTCTTTGCCGGCTGCACGACGCAGCCCCTGGCGAATTTCCGGCAAGTGACGGTGGCCTTTGACCGCATAGGCTTTCATGCTTTCCGACGTCTCGGAGTAAAGCGAACCAACTGCGGCGCCACGACCAGCGCCGCTGACGCCCGACTTGCAGTCAGCAATCAGCCGCGATACATCCGCCAACCCGGCCTCCAGCAAGGGCAGGAATCCCAACTGCGTGGCGGTCGGATAGCAACCCGGTACGGCGATCAGGCGCGCTTGCCTGATCTGCTCGCGATTGACTTCCGGCAGGCCATACACCGCCTCTTCCAGCAGCTCCGGCGCGCCGTGTGGCTGGCCGTACCACTTGGCCCACTCATCGGCGTCCTGCAGGCGGAAGTCTGCCGACAAGTCGATCACCTTGGTGCCAGCGGCCAGCAACTCGCCCGCCAGGGCATGGGCAACACCGTGGGGTGTGGCAAAGAACACCACATCACACGCACCCAGCGTCGCGATATCCGGAACGCTGAACGCCAGGCCGTCGTAATGGCCTCGCAGGTTCGGATACATGTCGGCCACCGCCAGGCCGGCCTCGGATCGGGAAGTGATCACCACCACCTCAGCTTGCGGATGCTGAGCCAACAGACGCAGCAATTCGACACCGGTGTAACCCGTGCCGCCGACGATACCGACCTTGACCATAAACCTGCCCTCAACGAACCCACTGGAAAGCCGTCGATAATAGGGTCCGTATCGTCCTGCGACAACCGTCAACGTGACGTGTAGACGCTTGAGCCACTACTATCTTCAGCTACCGTGAACCTGGGAATAACTAAAAATGCTTTATCTATGGGTCAAAGCCTTTCATATCGTCAGCATCGTCTGCTGGTTTGCCGGGCTGTTCTACCTTCCGCGCCTGTTCGTCTATCACGCCCAAAGCGAGGACACCGTCAGCAAGGAACGCTTCAGCATCATGGAGCGCAAGCTGTACCGCGGCATCATGGGGCCGGCGATGATTGCCACCCTGATCTTCGGTGGCTGGCTGATCTACCTCAACCCCGCCATCTTTCAATCCGGCGCATGGATCCACGCCAAGTTGACCCTGGTGGTGTTGCTCATCGGCTACCACCACATGTGCGGCGCGCAGGTAAAACGTTTTGCCCGTGGCGAAAACACCCGCAGCCATGTCTTTTATCGCTGGTTCAATGAAGTGCCGGTTCTGATATTGCTGGCTATCGTAATTTTGGTCGTGGTCAAACCGTTCTAATTCCTATTACTCGGGGTACTTCCAATGTCGCTGCCCGCTTCGCTCGAACAAAACCTGCGCCTGCCCGTGGTGGCTGCGCCGATGTTTCTGATTTCCAACCCGCAACTGGTCCTGGCTTGCTGCCGTAACGGGATCGTCGGCAGCTTCCCGGCGCTCAACCAGCGGGAAAGCAGCGGCTTCAAGGCGTGGCTGGAAGAGATCGAAGCGGGCCTGGCGCTGCTGGACAAACCGGCGCCCTATGCGGTCAACCTGATCGTGCACAACAGCAACCCGCGTGTGGAAGCTGACCTGGCGATCTGCGTCGAGCACAAAGTGCCGATCGTCATCACCAGCCTGGGTGCGGTGAAAGAATTGGTGGACGCCGTACACAGCTACGGCGGCCTGGTCTTCCACGACGTCACCACCCGGCGTCATGCCGAGAAAGCCGCTGAAGCCGGCGTGGATGGCTTGATCGCCGTGGCAGCGGGCGCCGGCGGCCATGCCGGCACCTGGAGCCCGTTCTCGCTGATTGCAGAAATCCGTCAGTTCTTCGACAAGACCCTGCTGCTCGCGGGCTGCCTCAACCACGGCCACGAGATCCTGGCCGCGCAACTGCTCGGCGCCGACCTGGCCTATTTCGGTACCCGTTTTATCGGCACCACCGAAAGCCATGCCCCGGATGCCTATAAAGAGATGCTGCTCACATCGCGCGCCGCCGACATCGTGCACACTCCAGCCGTCTCCGGCGTTCCCGCAAGTTTCATGCGCCAGAGCCTGGAAAACGCCGGTTTCGACCTCGCTGCGCTGCAAGGCAAAGGCGAAGTCAATTTCGGCTCCAAGCTCAAGCCACTCAACGACGAAGCCAAAGCCTGGAAGACCGTGTGGTCTGCCGGCCAGGGCGTCGGTGAAATTGATGATTTGCCCAGCGTCGATGAACTCGTGGCCCGCCTGGATGCCGAATACCGCAAGGCGCTCGAGCACGCGGCGCAATTGCCTAAACGCTGGCCACGCTGATCCGCGATGTAAAGCCTGCTGATCGAAGCAGGCCTCTCCCATTCAAGTGACAAGGATGCCCGCATGAGCGACAACCGTTTCAAGATTGTGTTTGATGGCGCATTGCTCCCGGGTGTCGAAAGCACCACCGCCAAGCTTAACCTCGCCGAGCTGTTCAAAAGCGAGGTGGAAGCCATCGAAAAGCTCTTCACCGGCCGCCCGGTCGCCCTGAAACGCGACCTTTCCCGCGCCGATGCCGAGACCTACCTGCAAGCGCTGAAAAACGCCGGGGTCGATGCGCGCATTGAAGAAGAGCAACCCGTCGCCTTCAGCCTTGCCGAAACCCACGAAACGGACTCCGCCAGCGCCACTGATTACACCCGCCCGGCCGCTTCGCCTTACGCCCCTCCCCGGGCCGCCGTCGGCGAGAACCTGCCGGAGTTTTCCACCCTTAAAGTATTCACCGTCAACGGACGTATCGGGCGCCTGCGCTTCCTGGCATGGACGCTGGTGTTAAGCGTGGTGATGCTGCTCGTCTCGGGCGCGTTCTTTACTGTCGGGCTGGGGATCGCGGCGGTGTCCCCGACGATTGCCATGGTCATTGGCTTCCTGGCCGGGATCGCCCTCCTCGTGGCCGCGGTATGGGTCAGCGTGCAGATCACGGTGCAGCGCCTGCATGACCTGGGCTGGTCGGGCTGGCTGTGGTTCCTGCACCTGGTGCCCTTCGTAGGCAGCATCTTCCCGATTCTGCTGATGGTTCTCCCGGGCAATACAGGCGCCAACCAGTACGGCGCACCACCGCCGCGCAACTCTACCGCGGTAAAAATCCTGTCCGCCCTGTGGCTGGCATTCATTCCGCTGGTGTTTGCCGGCGCAGTGTTAGTGGGCATGAGCGGCTACCTGGATCAACTGGAAAGCGACGTAGGCGGCAGCTACGAAAGCAGCTCCATCAATTCCGATGACGACAGCGACCAGGCCACCACCGTCGATGAAGTCGATGTGCAAAGTGCTGACGACACAGCCGAACCTGTAGACTCTACGCAACAGTGAAAAACGCCCGACGCCTGTGACGCCTCTGTCACAGGCCCGGTAGCGTTGCGATGGAGAAACGCATGACCCGTTACGCTCTGATCACCGGTGCCTCCAGCGGTATCGGCCTGGCCTTGGCCGAAGCACTGGCACGTCGCGGCCGCAGCTTGATTCTGGTGGCCCGCCAGCGTGATCAGTTGGAAAGCATTGCAATCGAATTGACTCAGCGCTTTGGCGTCGAGGTGCTGTTCCGCGCCTGCGACCTGGGCGAGCCCTTGCGGCTGTCCGGGTTCCTGCTGGAACTTGAGGAAGGCGAACGGCAGATCGACCTGCTGGTCAACTGCGCCGGCATCGGTACCAGCGGCCCGTTCCTGGCGCAGGACTGGATGACCGAGCAGGACCTGATGGAGGTCAACATCCTGGCCCTGACCCGCATGTGCCACGCCCTCGGCAATGCCATGGCCCTGCACGGCGGCGGGCAGATTCTCAACGTCGCGTCGGTTGCCGCTTTCCAGCCGGGGCCGTGGATGAGTACCTACTACGCCAGCAAGGCCTACGTGCTGCACTTCTCCGAAGGCTTGCGCGAGGAACTGAAGACCTGCGGGATCAAGGTCTCGGTACTCTGCCCCGGCCCGACCCGCACCGCGTTCTTCGGCACCGCACAAATGGACACCGCCAAGCTGGACCGCAGCCAACAGCTGATGAGTCCCGAGGAAGTCGCGCTCTACACCGTGCGCGCCCTGGCCAAGAACAAAGCCATCATCATCCCTGGCCGGCGTAATCGCTGGCTGGCGTTCAGCCCGCGGCTGAGCCCGCGCTGGCTGACGCGCAAGATCGCCGGCGCCATCAACAAGGCCTATTGCCCGCGCTGATCGCCTGCGTACACTCATCCTGCACTTTCACAATGGAGAAACAGCTGTGGATACTCTGTTCACCAAGATCATCAACAGAGAAATACCCGCGCGGATCATCTACGAAGATGACCAGGTCCTGGCCTTCCACGACATCGCACCAATGGCACCCGTGCATTTCCTGGTGATCCCGAAAAAGCCGATCCGCACCCTCAACGACCTCACCGAGGAAGACAAGGCGCTGGCCGGGCATATTCTGTTCACCGCCCAACGCCTGGCCGTTGAACAAGGCTGCGAAAAGGGCTTCCGCGTGGTGATGAACTGCAACGAAGACGGCGGGCAGACCGTTTATCACATCCATATGCATGTACTGGGTCAGCGCCAGATGAACTGGCCGCCGGGCTGAGCACTACCTGTGGCGAGGGAGCTTGCTCCCGCTGGGCCGCATAGCGCCCCCATAAAACCGGGAGCGCTGCGCACTCCAGCGGGAGCAAGGTCCCTCGCCACACAAGCAATTTGACCCAGCGCAAACGCTTCCCCCTCTCTTGCGGTAAACTGGCCGCCGAGATTCTTCCCGGAGGTCAGCATGACTACCCAACGTCACTACTCGCCGATTGATCGCCTGTTGCTGCAAGCCGATACGGCCATGCGCACGCTGCTGCCCTTCAGCGGCCAGCCGCACCGCCCATCGCCCGCCATCGTGCAGCCAGAAGCGCAGATGAGCGAGACCGAGACCCGCCACGTCGCCGGCCTGATGCGTATCAACCATACCGGCGAAGTCTGTGCCCAGGCGCTGTACCAGGGCCAGGCCCTGACCGCCAAGCTGCCGCAAGTGCGCGCCGCGATGGAGCATGCTGCTGAAGAAGAAATCGATCACCTGGCCTGGTGCGAACAACGTATTCGCCAGTTGAACAGCCACCCGAGCGTGCTGAACCCGCTGTTCTACGGTTTATCGTTTGGCATTGGCGCAGTGGCCGGGCTGATCAGCGACAAAGTCAGCCTGGGTTTTGTGGCCGCCACCGAGCATCAGGTGTGCAAACACCTCAATGAGCACCTTGAGCAACTGCCGGCCGAGGACGAAAAATCCCGGGCGATTCTTGAGCAGATGCGCATTGATGAAGAACATCACGCCGAAAGCGCGCTGGACGCGGGCGGTTTCCGCTTCCCGGCACCGGTGAAATTTGGCATGAGCCTGCTGGCCAAGGTCATGACAAAGAGCACTTACCGCATCTGAGCCAGGTCCTACAAAAAACAAGAAAGGGCGCTTTTAAGCGCCCTTTCTTTTTGCCTGCCGATTGAAGAATCAGCCCAACTCAATGATCTCGTAGTCATGAGTGATGACAACGCCGGCAGCGCCCAGCATGATCGAGGCCGAGCAGTACTTCTCTGCCGACAGCTCAATGGCGCGCTTGACCTGGGCTTCTTTCAACGCCCGGCCCTTGACCACGAAGTGCATGTGGATCTTGGTAAACACCTTGGGGTCTTCGGTCGCACGCTCGGCTTCCAGGAACGCTTCGCAGCTTTCCACCGCCTGGCGGGACTTCTTCAGGATGCTGACCACGTCGAAATTGCTGCAACCGCCTACACCGAGCAGGAGCATTTCCATCGGGCGTACGCCCAGGTTGCGGCCACCGGCCTCCGGCGGGCCATCCATGACCACCACGTGGCCACTGCCCGACTCACCGAGGAACATGGCTTCGCCCGCCCATTGGATGCGTGCCTTCATCGCCCAGACTCCACTGCTAAAAAAGGGTCGCCAGCTTAGCACAGGGCTTTGGGCCGGCAGCGTTTCCCATGAAAGCGATCAACAGCAGCGTTTGCTGGGTAAATTCCCTAATGGAGTCAGAATGTGTCTGTTAAGCTGGCGCCAAATCAATGGCGCATTGCCATCCACCGGATGATGTAGCTTAACCGTTGATCGCGCTGGACAAAAAAACAAGCTCAACAACACCGTGCAGTCTTTTCGGGATACAACCATGGTTGCTATTACTCCCACACCCAAAATCAAGAACCTCGACAAACTGCTGATGCATTGTCAGCGCCGGCGTCATCCGGCCAAGCACAACATCATCTGCGCGGGCGAGCGCTCGGAATCCCTGTTCTTCATTATCAAAGGCTCGGTCACCATCCTGATCGAGGACGACGATGGTCGCGAAATGATCATCGCCTACCTCAATACCGGTGATTTCTTCGGTGAACTCGGGCTATTCGAACAAGCCGGCAAGGAACAGCAGCGCAGCGCATGGGTGCGGGCCAAGGTCGAATGCGAAGTCGCCGAGATCAGCTATGCGAAATTTCGCGAACTGGCCCAGCAGGATCCCGACATTCTGTACGCCCTGAGCGGCCAGATCGCCCAGCGCCTGCGAGACACCACGCGTAAAGTCGGCGACCTGGCGTTCTTCGACGTCACCGGCCGGGTTGCCCGCTGCCTGCTGGAACTGTGCAAGCAACCAGACGCCATGACCCATCCCGACGGCATGCAGATCAAGATCACCCGCCAGGAGATTGGCCGTATCGTGGGTTGCTCAAGGGAAATGGTAGGCCGTGTGCTCAAGGACCTGGAGGAACGCAACCTGGTCCATGTCAAAGGCAAGACCATGGTGGTGTACGGCACCCGTTAATCCGGCAGGAAACTCGCGAGCATCTGGCGGTATAACGTGTCGAGCCGGGCGATCGCGTCTGGCGCAGCAAAGGCCTCGTGCAGGGCGATGTGGCTTTCGGCACGCACCCGTTGTTCCAGGCCGCAGGCTTGATTGAAGCGATTGACCGCCGCGATCAACTCGACGCGATCGTCATCCAGCAGCAATGCACCATGCACCAAGCCCACCGGACGCCCGCCACTCTGGCGCCAGCGCTGGGCGGTACCGACCATTTTGCGGCCATCAAGGTTGACGTTGTAGCGACCGTCGCAAAACGCACCGTCGATCTCACCCACCGACGCATTGCCGCCCAGTTCGACAAGCAGGTCGCAAATCGGCTGGCACAAACGCTGGTAGCCGGTTTCGATGCGGCCCTGGTCACCTTCACTGCGCGGCGGCGCGTAGACCAGCGCGATATTGACCGTGGCGGCCGATTGCGGGACGGGCTCACCGCCCGTTTCCCGCAACAGCACTGGCCAACCGGCGTCAGCCGAGACCTGACTGGCGGTTTCGAATGCCGGAAGCCGGCTCAGACGACGAGGCATCACCAGCGCTTGGTCACTCGGCTGCCAGAACAGCAGGCCGAAGGGTTGCTCACCCGCGCAGACGGCGGCGAGCAAATCCTGCTCGGCCTTAAGGCCTGCCTCCACCGTCATCGCCACCGGCTGGGTCATCATCAATCCAGGGTCGAGCCACTGACGGCAACGCCACGCTCCGGGAAGAACAGGCGCTGCAACTCGGCCCCCGGGTTCTCGGCACGCATGAAGGTTTCGCCCACCAGGAACGAGTACACGCCGCTGATCTCCATCAGCTCAACATCGGCGCGATTGACGATGCCGCTTTCGGTAATCACCAGCCGGTCACGCGGAATACGCGGCAACAGGTCGAGGGTGTTTTCCAGGCTGACTTCAAAGGTGTGCAGGTTGCGGTTATTGACACCCACCAACGGTGTGTCGAGGGTTTTCAGTGCGCGCTCCAGCTCATCACCGTCGTGCACTTCCACCAGCACATCGAGGCCGACGCTTTTGGCCACGGCAGCCAGTTCGGCCATCTTCACGTCGTCCAGTGCGGAGACGATCAGCAGCACGCAATCGGCGCCCAGCGCACGGGCTTCGACGATCTGGTACGGGTCAACCATGAAATCCTTGCGGATCACCGGCAGCGAGCACGCGGCACGCGCTTGCTGCAGGTACAGGTCGCAACCCTGGAAGTAGTCGATATCGGTCAACACCGAGAGGCATGTCGCGCCGCCCTTCTCATAGCTCTTGGCAATGTCTTCAGGGACGAAGATCTCGCGAATCACGCCCTTGCTCGGCGAAGCCTTTTTGATTTCAGCGATGACGGCCGGCTGCTTGTCCTTGGCCTGCTTGATCAGCGCATTGGCAAACCCGCGCGGAGCATCGGCGCTTTTAGCCAGGCCTTCCAGCTCGGCCAGGCTGACCCGGGCACGGCGCTCGGCGACTTCTTCTGCCTTGCGGGCCAGGATTTTTTCCAGAACGGTCGGAACACTCATCCTTCATTCTCCACTTTGAACACCGCAGTAAACGCACCCAGTTCTTCGAGCTTTTCGCGCGCCAGCCCGGTGTGCAATGCATCATGAGCGAGGGCAACACCCTCTTTGAGACTGTAGGCGTGATCCGCGGCATACAGTGCCGCACCGGCATTGAGCACGATCATTTCTGCGGCTTTCTGGCCGTTTTCGGTCTTGCGACGCCCCAGGGCATCGCGAATCAATTCAAGGGAGGCCGCCGGGCTTTCCACCGCCAGGCCGTGCAGGCTCTGGCTTCTCATGCCGAGGTCTTCAGGTTCGACCCAATACTCGGTGACTTCATCGTTCTTCAGCTCCGCCACGAAGGTCGGTGCTGCCAGGCTGAACTCGTCCAGGCCGTCTTTGGAATGCACCACCAGCACATGCTTGCTGCCCAGGCGTTGCAACACTTCGGCCAATGGCCGGCACAACGCCTGGCTGAACACGCCCACCACCTGATGTTTCACGCCGGCCGGATTCGTAAGCGGGCCAAGCATGTTGAACAGGGTGCGCAAGCCCAACTCTTTGCGCGGGCCGGCGGCGTGTTTCATCGCGCCATGATGGGACTGGGCAAACATGAAGCCGATGCCGACGTTATCAATGCAGCGCGCCACTTGTACCGGGGTCAGGTTCAGGTAGATACCTGCCGCTTCCAGCAAGTCGGCACTGCCGCTTTTGCCCGAGACCGCACGGTTACCGTGTTTGGCCACGGTGCAGCCGGCAGCCGCCACCACAAAGGAAGAAGCCGTCGACACGTTGAAGATATTCGCGCCGTCGCCGCCGGTGCCGACCACGTCGACCACGCCGTCGAGGGTCTTGAGTTCGACCTTGTCCGCCAACTCACGCATCACCGACACGGCGCCGACGATTTCGTCGATGCTTTCGCTCTTCATGCGCATGGCCATCATGAACGCGCCAATCTGTGCGTCGGTGCATTGACCGGTCATGATCTCGCGCATCACATCGCTCATTTCAGCGGTGCTCAGGTCCAGGTGGCCGACGATACGGCTCAGGGCAGTCTTGATATCCATAAAAAGTCCTTAGCGCGTGCCGCCGCTCTGCTTGAGAAAGTTAGCGAACAGCTCGAAGCCCTGCTCGGTCAGAATCGATTCCGGGTGAAATTGCACCCCTTCAACGTTCAATGTCTTGTGACGCAGGCCCATGATTTCGTCGACGGAGCCGTCTTCCAGCTGGGTCCAGGCCGTCAGCTCAAGGCACTCGGGCAGGGTTTCACGCTTGACCACCAACGAGTGGTAACGGGTCACCGTCACCGGCAGGTTCAAGCCGTGGAATACGCCCTGGTCCTTGTGGAACACCGGGCTGGTCTTGCCGTGCATCACCTGGCGGGCGCGAACCACGTCGCCGCCGAACGCCTGGCCAATGGACTGGTGGCCCAGGCACACGCCCAGGATCGGCAGCTTGCCGGCGAAATACTGGATGGCTTCGAGGGAGATGCCGGCTTCGGTCGGCGTGCACGGGCCCGGGGAAACGACGATGCGTTCCGGGTTCAACGCGGCGATTTGCGCCACGGTCAGTTCGTCGTTGCGCACCACCTTGACCTCGGCGCCGAGCTCGCCCAGGTACTGCACAACGTTGTAGGTAAAGGAGTCGTAGTTATCAATCATCAGCAACATGTGGGCTAAAACCTCTTGAATTCACTGACTTCTAATGACGGCCTTCCAAGGGAGTGACCCGCTGCCAGACGCACGTTCCGGTTGCCGGGGTTGGCCGGCAAGGGGCGTCGAACAGAGGGTGAAGAAGGCAAATCGGTACAGGTCCGGCGTGGCCGGTAGAGAAAAGTTAGGCGCGCCAACGCCAACGGGCGTGTGCCTTGACTACTCGCATCAAGAGTTTGCTGATGATCAACACGGGGAGGGTCTCATTCATACGTCCAAGCACAGTAACGTAGCCTCGCCAGCGGTGCAATATGGAGCCGCAAATACGGGGAAAACTGCCCGACCGATAATTGGCGTCAATTTTTCAGAACCCTTGCGAGGTCGCTACAGTCATAGTGCAGACAAAAAAATAAAAGCATGGACGGACTCATGACCAAAAAGCCCTACTTCGCCCCACTCGTCGGCTGCCTGTTAACCTTGGCCTGCTCCCAGGCGTTTGCCGCACCGTCACCCTACTCGACCATGATCGTGTTCGGCGACAGCCTGGCTGATGCCGGGACATTCGCCGACCCTGGCGCCCCCGGATCAACTTATCGCTTCACCAACCGCACCGGCCCGCAATACTTCGACGGCAGCGGCGAAAGCACGTCGCTGATTTCCTCGACGTTATTGGGCGGCAAGCTGGGGATTGCCCCGGGCGACCTGAATGCTTCCACCTCCCCGGAACGCGCTGCGCAGGGTCAGACAGACGGCAATAACTGGGCGGTCGGCGGCTACACTACTCAGCAGATCTACGATGCCATCACCGGTAACTCCACCGTCACCGATAGCGACACCGGGCAAGTGTTGCGTACACGCCCCGGATACCTGGCATCAACGGGTGGCCGAGCCGACCCCAACGCGTTGTACTTTCTCTCCGGCGGCGGTAATGACTTCCTCGACGGCCTGGTCCTCAGCCCCGATCAGGCTTCGGCCGCAGCCGGGCGCCTGGCCAACAGCGCCCAGGCCCTGCAACAGGCAGGCGCCCGCTACGTGATGGTGTGGATGCTGCCGGACCTGGGCCTGACACCTGCGGTCAATGGCACGCCGCTTCAAGGCACCGTCAGCGCCTTGGCCGGGGTCTTCAACCAGACCCTGGTGCAGCGCCTGTCGCAGATCGATGCGCAAATTATCCCGCTGAACATTCCGTTGCTGCTCAAGGAAACCTTTGCCGACCCCGGGCGCTTTGGCTTTGCTACCGACCAGAACCTCAACCAGACCTGCTTCAGCGGCACCACCTGCAGGAATCCGGTGTACGGCGTGGGCGGCACCAACCCGGACCCGACCAAGCTGATTTACAACGACACCGTCCACCCCACCGAAGCCGGCCAGGTATTGATCGCCGACTACGCCTATTCGTTGCTCGCCGCCCCCTGGGAAATCACCCTGCTGCCGGAAATGGCCCAAGGCACCTTGCGCGCCCATCAGGATGAACTGCGCAACCAATGGCAAGCCGACTCCGGCAACTGGCAGGCGGTGGGCCAATGGCGCGCGATTGTCGCCGCCGGCGGCCAGCACCTGGACTTCGATGATCAAAACAGCTCGGCCAGCGGGGACGGCAGCGGCTACAACCTGAACATCGGCGGCAGCTACCGGCTCAATGACGAGTGGCGCGTGGGTGTGGCAGCAGGCTTCTATCGCCAGAGCCTTGAAGCCGGCGCCAGCGATTCGGACTACAAGCTCAACAGTTATATGGGCACCGCGTTCGCCCAGTACCAGGAAGATCATTGGTGGGCCGACGCCGCGTTGACCGGTGGCAAGCTGGACTTCGACAACCTCAAGCGCAAGTTCGCCCTGGGCGTCAGCGAAGGCACCGAGAAAGGCGACACTGACGGCTGGCTATGGGCCTTGAGCGCACGGCTGGGCTACGACATCGCCGAACCGAACAGCGAATGGCACTTCTCGCCGTTCATCAGCGCCGACTATTCGCGGGTCGAGGTGAAGGGTTATTCAGAGAAAGACGTGCGGTCTACGGCGCTGACCTTTGATGACCAACAGCGTGACTCCAAGCGTTTGGGGATCGGCCTGCAAGCCAACTACCGCGTCACTCCGCAAACCCTGGTGTTCGGCGAAGTGGCCCACGAGCACGAGTTTGAAAACGATACGCAGCGGGTAGGCATGTCACTCAACAGCGTGCCGGGGATTGATTTCAAACTGGACGGTTACACGCCACGCAGCAATACGGATCGCTTGAACCTGGGGATTAGCCACAAGGTGACCAAGGACCTGGCGTTGAATGCGGCCTATAACGTGAGGAAGGATGACAACTTTACCCAGCAAGGGGTCAGCGTTGGAGTGAGCCTGGATTTCTGATCCGATCTTAAATCCCTCACAAAACAACTGTGGGAGCTGGCTTGAATGCGATGACGGTAGATCAGTCAACTAATCTGTCGACTGTCACACCGCCATCGCGGGCAAGCCCGGCTACCACATTTGGATCGAGATCAGCGGTTAGCCCTGCGGCGTTTGCTCGGCCAGCGCCACCGCCCGGAACATCGCCCGGCGCTTGTTCAGCGTTTCTTCCCATTCCAGGGCCGGCACCGAGTCGGCCACAATCCCGCCGCCCGCCTGCACGTGCAGCTCGCCGTCCTTGATCACCGCCGTACGGATCGCGATCGCGGTGTCCATATTGCCGTTCCAGGCGAAATACCCCACCGCACCGCCATACACACCACGCTTGACCGGTTCCAGTTCGTCGATGATTTCCATCGCGCGAATCTTCGGTGCGCCCGACAAGGTGCCCGCCGGCAGGATCGCCCGCAGTGCATCCATCGCGGTCAACCCGGCCTTCAGCTCGCCGGTGACGTTGGACACGATGTGCATCACGTTGGAGTAACGCTCGATCACCATCTTCTCGGTGAGCTTCACCGAACCGATTTCCGAGACACGCCCGGTGTCGTTGCGGCCCAGGTCGATGAGCATCAAGTGCTCGGCGATTTCCTTGTCGTCGCTCAACAGGTCCTGCTCCAGCGCCAGGTCAGCCTCTTCGGTCGCACCGCGAGGACGCGTACCGGCAATCGGGCGCACGGTGATCAGGTTGTCTTCGACCCGCACCAGCACTTCCGGCGAACTGCCCACTACGTGGAAGTCGCCAAAGTTGAAGAAGTACATGTACGGCGTCGGGTTGAAGCAGCGCAGCGCCCGGTACAAATCAATCGGCGCGGCCTTGAAGTCGATGGACATGCGTTGCGACGGCACCACCTGCATGCAGTCACCGGCAAGGATGTATTCCTTGATGGTATCGACCGCACGCTCGTAGTCATCCTGGGTAAAGCTGGAGCGGAACACCGGGTCCGCCGCCGGCGGACGGCTGAGGTCCAGGCCACGGCGCGGGGTGATCGGCTGGCGCAGCTTCTCCAGCAGCGCTTCGAGGCTGGCCTGGCCTTGCTCGAAGGCATCGGCCTGGGAAGGATCCGCCAACACAATCGCGTGCATCTTGCCGGCAAGGTTGTCGAACACCACCACCGCGTCGGAGACCATCAACAGAATGTCCGGCACGCCCAACGGATCGGGGTTCGGGCATTTGCCCAGGCGTTTTTCCACGTAGCGCACGCAGTCGTAGCCGAAGTAACCCACCAGGCCGCCGTTGAAACGCGGCAGGCCGGCGATGGTCGGCACGTTGTAGCGCGCCTTGAAATCTTCGACGAAGGCCAGCGGGTCTTCCACGTCGTGGCTTTCGATCTCGACGCCATCCAGGGTGATGCTCACATGGTGATCATGTACACGCAGCACCGTGCGGCACGGCAGGCCGATGATCGAATAACGGCCCCATTTCTCGCCGCCCTGCACCGACTCCAGCAGATAGGAGTTGGGCTCATCGGCCAGCTTCAGGTAGATCGACAGCGGGGTGTCGAAGTCGGCCAGGGTTTCGCAGGCCATGGGGATACGGTTGTAGCCGGCAGCGGCCAAACGCAGGAATTCTTCGCGGATCATGAGGTGCCTCGTGGCGTGAGGGTCTAACGGTCAGGTGTGCAAACGTGCCGCAGCGCGGCCAGGATCAGTCAGGCGCGCCAACGCCAGCGGGCCAGGGCCTTGATGACTTTCATCCAGAGTTTGCGAGTGACCACCACGATGGGATTTCCAGAAGGGGATGGAACAGCGTCGGGCAACGTTATCTCAGCGCCCGCTCCCAAGCAACCGGGGATTAACAGGCGCAGGTCATCAATCACCAGCGCCGGGGATTCTTCGGCGATCGGCCGGCCATGGTTGTAGCCATAACTCAAGGCCACGCACTTGACCCCCGCCGCCTTCGCCGCCAGCACATCGCTGCGCGAATCGCCGACAAACAGCGATTGGGAGGCCGGGATATTGGCCATTTTCATCACGAAGAACAGCGCCGCCGGGTCCGGCTTCTTCTGCGGCAAGGTATCGCCACCGATAATCCAGCGGAAATACCGGCCGATCTTCATCTGATCCAGCAGCGGTGCAACAAAGCGCTCCGGCTTGTTGGTGATCAGGGCCATTTCCACACCCTGTTTGTGCAGCCACTTCAGGGTGTCGCGCACGCCGGGATAGACCACGGTCAGCTCGTGGCCGTTTTCATACGCCACGTTGAACAGCTCAAGGGCATGCTCGGCCTCCACCTCATCGACACCCTCGGCGTCGATGTTGTTGGCCAGGGCCCGGCGCACCAGCATCTGCACACCGTTGCCAACCCACTCGCGCACCGACTCGACACCCGCCGGCTTGCGACCGAGCTTGAGCAGCATGGCGTCCACCGCAGCCGCCAGATCCGGCACGGAATCGATCAACGTACCGTCCAGATCGAACATCACCAGCCGTGGCAGTTTGCCGGGGAATAGCTGCTCAAAGCCGCTCATGGACGCGCCAGCGCCAGTTCTGCACGCATCTTGGCGATCACTTCCTGATAGTCCGGCGCGTTGAAGATCGCCGAGCCGGCCACAAAGGTGTCGGCGCCAGCGGCGGCGATTTCGCGGATGTTGTTGACGTTGACGCCACCGTCGATCTCCAGGCGGATATCCCGGCCCGACGCATCGATCAGCGCCCGCGCTTCACGCAGCTTGTTGAGGGTACCGGGGATGAACTTCTGCCCGCCAAAGCCCGGGTTGACGCTCATCAACAGGACCATGTCGACCTTGTCCATCACGTACTCAAGCACGTTCAGCGGGGTGGCCGGGTTGAACACCAGGCCGGCCTTGCAACCGCCCTCGCGGATCAACTGCAGGGTGCGGTCCACGTGCAGCGTGGCTTCCGGGTGGAAGGTGATGTAGGTCGCGCCGGCTTCGATGAAGTCGCCAATGATGCGGTCCACCGGGCTCACCATCAAATGGGCGTCGATAGGCGCAGTCACGCCGTATTTACGCAGGGCGGCGCAGACCATCGGACCAATGGTCAGGTTCGGCACATAGTGGTTGTCCATGACATCGAAGTGAACGAAGTCGGCACCGGCGGCCAACACGTTGTCCACTTCCTCGCCCAGGCGGGCGAAGTCGGCGGAGAGAATCGATGGAGCAATGACGAAGGGCTGCATGACGCACCTTTTTTGAGCTAAATCACGATGGCGCGCATTGTATACCTCATGCTTTGCCGCGCGCACCGTGACCTCGCTCAATGGTTAGAACGCTGCCCGGTAGATTTTCTCGATATCCGCCGCGCTCAGCTTGCGCGGATTGTTGCGCATCAACCGCTCGATCCCCGCCGCTTCTACCGCCATGGCAGGGATCGCGTCCTCGGGCACACCGAAGCTGCGCAGGCCTGACGGGATCTCGACTGCGGCACACAGTCGCGTCATCGCATCGACCGCCCGGTCGGCGGCATCCACCGCACTCAGCCCCGTGACATTCACGCCCATGGCCTGGGCAATCTCCTGCATGCGCTCCACGCACGCCAGCTTGTTCCAGTGCATCACGTAGGGCAGCAGCAAGGCATTGCTCACGCCGTGGGCGATATTGAAGCGTCCGCCCAGCGGATACGCCAACGCATGCACCGCGCCCACGCCAGCATTGCCGAACGCCATGCCTGCCATCAGGCTGGCGGTGGCCATGTCGTCACGGGCCTGCAGGTTGGCGGGGTTGGCGTAGGCCTTGGGCAGCGTCTTGGCGATCAGCTTGATCGCGCCGATGGCCAGTGCGTCGGTAATCGGCGAAGCATTCAGCGACAGGTAGGACTCAACGGCATGCACCAGCGCGTCCACACCACTGGCGGCCGTGACACTGCGGGGGCAGGTCAGGGTCATTTGCGGGCTGATCAGGGCCACGTCCGGCAGCAGGTAATCGCTGACGATGCCTTTTTTCAGCTGCGCGACCTTGTCCGACAGAATCGCCACATTGGTCACCTCCGAACCGGTGCCGGCGGTGGTGGGAATCGCGATCAGCGGCGGACCTTTGCGCGGCACCTGGTCCACGCCGAACAGGTCGGCCAGGGCTCCGTGGTAACCGGCATAGGCCGCCACGCTCTTGGCGATGTCGATGGCACTGCCGCCGCCGACGCCGATCAGGCCGTCATGCCCACCTTCACGGTAAACGCGCATGCAATCTTCAACGATGGCGATTTCCGGGTCGGGCAGCACGCGGTCGAAAATCTCATAGGTCCGTTCGCCCAGGTGCTCCAGCGCCAGCCCCACGGTACCGGATTTGACCAGCGCCGCGTCGGTGACAATCAGCGGGTTGTCGACATCCAGCCGCGTCAGCTCGGCGGCCAGTTGCTCGATGGCACCTGGGCCGGTGAGCAGTTTGTGGGCGATCTTGAATGAGGAAGTACTCATGTGCGCGGCCTCTTATCAGTTATGGGCTGGCACAAGAGTAGCTTCAGATTGCAGGTTGTCAGCCATTCAGCAGCTGAATGGTTAGCCAACCTGGGCGGTGCGCAGTTTCTCGCTGCGCCCGCGCAGCCATTCCAGGGTCAGCAACAGCACCACCGAGAAGGCGATCAGCAAGGTCGCCGCCGCAGCAATGGTCGGGCTGAGGTTTTCGCGGATACCGCTGAACATCTGCCGGGGCAAGGTCGCCTGCTCGGGCCCGGCGAGGAACAGCGTCACCACCACCTCATCGAACGAGGTGGCAAAGGCAAACAGCGCACCGGAGATCACCCCCGGTGCAATCAGCGGCAAGGTCACCCGGCGAAACGCCGTCAGCGGGGACGCGCCCAGGCTGGCCGCCGCCCGCACCAGGTTATGGTTGAAGCCCTGCAAGGTTGCCGACACAGTGATGATCACAAACGGCACGCCCAACACCGCGTGCACCACGATCAGCGAGAAGAAGCTGTTGCCCAGGCCCAGCGGCGCGAAGAACAGGTAACTGGCCACGCCGATAATCACCACCGGCACCACCATCGGCGAAATCACCAGGGCCATTACCAGTGCCTTGCCGGGAAAATTCCCGCGCGTCAGGCCAATCGCCGCCAGCGTGCCGAACACCATTGCCAGCACCGTCGCCGCCGGGGCGACGATGATGCTGTTCTTCAGGGCGCGCATCCACTCCGCCGAACCGAAGAAGTCCTGGTACCAGTGCAACGAGAAACCTTGCAGTGGGTACACTATGAAACTTCCACTGTTGAACGACAGCGGAATGATCACCAGCACCGGCAAGATCAGGAACAACAGGATCAGGCCGCAGAGAATCCGCAAGCTGTAGAACCAGACCCGTTCCACGGGCGACATATAAGGGCTCAGCATCGCAACGGTCTCCTCAGCTCAGGCGCAGGCGGCTGGCGCCTACCAGCCAGTTGTAGATCAGGTACAGCACCACGGTAGCCAGCAGCAGCAAGCCGCCCAGGGCCGTGGCCATGCCCCAGTTGATGCTGGTGTTGGTGTAGAAGGCCACGAAGTAGCTGACCATCTGGTCGTTCGGGCTGCCCAGCAAGGCCGGGGTGATGTAGTAGCCGATCGCCAAGATGAACACCAACAGGCAGCCGGCGCCGACGCCCGCGTAGGTCTGCGGGAAGTACACGCGCCAGAAGCTGGCGAACGGGTGGCAGCCCAGGGAAATCGCCGCGCGCATATAGGTGGGCGAGATGCCTTTCATCACGCTGTAGATCGGCAGAATCATGAACGGCAGCAGGATGTGCACCATGGAGATGTAGACCCCCAGCCGGTTGAACACCAGCTCCACCGGTTTGTCGATCAGCCCCATGCCCATCAGCGCACTGTTGATCAAGCCGCCGGACTGCAGCAACACAATCCAGGCCGCCACCCGCACCAGCACCGACGTCCAGAACGGCAACAGCACCAGGATCATCAGCAGGTTGCTTTGCCGCGCCGGCAGGTTGGCCAGCAGGTAAGCCAGCGGGTAGGCCAGCAGCAGGCAGCACACGGTGATGACCAGGCCCATCCAGAAGGTACGGGCGAAGATGTCGAGGTAGATCGCCTGGTCCGGCGTGGCCGGGGCGATTTCGCCGAGGTCGTCGATGCGATGATCGACGGCGGCCAGCAAGTAATAAGGCGTGAGGCTGCTGGTGTTACGCCGGATCGCCTGCCAGTACGCCGGGTCGCCCCAGCGTTCGTCGAGGTTTTCCAGCGCTTCTTTATACGAGGCAGGCGCTTCGGTAAACGGCAGCGCCCGCGCGGTTTTCGTCAGCAGGCTGCGATAGCCCGCCAGTTCCATGTTCAAGCGCTTGGAAAGGTCGCCCAGGGTCGAGTTTTTCCGGGCTTCGCCCAGGTCTTCGCTGATGGCCTGGTACACCGGCTCGCCGGGCAGGCCACGACCGTCCCAGGCCGTCACCGCCACCACCGTGCGCGGCAGGCCGCCCACCACTTCCGGGTTGCCGACGCTTTTGTACAGCAGCGCCACAATCGGCACCAGGAACACCAGCAGCAAAAACACCACCAGCGGCGCGATCAAGGCCTGGGCCTTCCAGCGGTTGAGCCGCTCGGCACGCGCCAGGCGCTGTTTCAGGGTGGGGCTGGGAATGGCGATGGCCATGGCGAACTCCGGATCGTAAAAAAGAATGCAGACCTGTGAGGGCCCACACCTGTGGCGAGGGGGCTTGTCCCCTCGCCACAAAAAGCCCATTCACCCTGGGTGTGGTGGTTACTTGGCCGCCCACGCGTTAAAGCGCTGCTCCAGTTGCTCACCGTTATCCGCCCAGAAGCTCACGTCGATCTGCACCTGGTTGGCGATGTTTTCCGGGGTGGTCGGCATGTCCTTCAAGATGTCCTTCGCCAACAACGGTACCGCCTGGGTATTGGCCGGGCCGTAGGCGATGTTTTCCGAGTAGGTCTTCTGCTGCTGCGGCTGCACCGAGAAGGCGATGAATTTTTTCGTCGCGTCGGCACGGTCTTTCGCCAGGCCTTTTGGAATCGCCCAGGCGTCGAAGTCGTAGATCCCGCCGTTCCACACCACTTTCAGGTTGCTTTCCTTCTGCACGGCAGCGATCCGGCCGTTGTAGGCAGAACTCATCACGACGTCGCCAGAAGCGAGGTATTGCGGCGGTTGGGCGCCCGCTTCCCACCACTGGATGTACGGCTTGAGCTCATCGAGTTTCTTGAACGCACGGTCCTGGCCATCTTTGCCGGCCAGTACTTTGTACACATCCTTCGGTGCCACGCCGTCAGCCATCAAGGCGAATTCCAGGGTGTACTTGGCGCCCTTGCGCAGGCCGCGTTTGCCCGGGAATTTCTTGGTGTCCCAGAAATCTGCCCAGCCGCCTGGCGGTGCTTTCAGTTTGTCGGCGTTGTAGGCCAGCACGGTGGACCACACAAAGAAGCCCACGCCGCACGGCTGGATCGCGCCCTTCACATAGTCGCCCGGGTTGCCGAACAGTTTCGGGTCCAGGGGTTCGAACATGTCTTCGTCACAGCCACGGGAGAGCTCCGGCGACTCGACTTCCACCAGGTCCCAGGACACGCTCTTGGTGTCGACCATGGCCTTGACCTTGGCCATTTCACCGTTGTACTCGCCGGCGACGATCTTGCCGTTGCCCGCGCTTTCCCACGGGGCGTAGAAGGCCTTGACCTGCGCCGCCTTGTTCGCGCCACCGAAGGACACGACCGTCAAATCAGGGCCTGCCATGGCCTGTGTCGCGCCCATCAAGCTCAACGCCAGGGCCGAATATTTCAGGGATCTCAACATTGTTGTTCTCTCCACGTGCGAGGTTGGTGAAGCAAGGGGGCGATCAATTCGCCTCTAGAAGTGGGTCGAGTGCGCGAACGTGCTCGACTTGCCAGCCAATCGGTACCACGTCGCCGACCGCCAGGGCTGTGTCCAGCTCGGCGATCGGTTGTTTCACAAAAAAATCGGACTTGCCGCAGACTTCCAGGCGCACCCGCACGTGGTCGCCCAGGTAGATAAATTCGGCCACCCGCCCGGAGAAGCGGTTGACGCAGCTCTCGCTGGAGCCATTCAGGCTGACGCGCTCCGGGCGTACCGACAGGGTCACCGGGCCGCCGACCTGGCCGACGTTGACCGCCAGTGCCTCGACCTTCTCGCCGCGCGCCAGCTCGACCACGCAGCGGTCGCCGGTGTGGCTGTGCAGGCGGCCATTGAGGCGGTTGTTCTCACCGATGAAGTTGGCGACGAAGGTGTTTTTCGGTTCTTCGTACAGGGTGCGCGGCGCGGCAATTTGCTGGATCTCGCCCTGGTGAAATACCGCCACCCGGTCGGACATGGTCAGCGCTTCGCCCTGGTCGTGGGTCACGTACACCACCGTCACGCCGAGGCGTTGATGCAGGTGCTTGATCTCCATCTGCATGTGTTCGCGCAGTTGCTTGTCCAGGGCACCGAGGGGTTCGTCCATCAGCACCAGCTGAGGTTCAAATACCAACGCACGGGCCAGGGCCACACGCTGTTGCTGGCCGCCGGAGAGTTGCGCCGGGTAGCGCTGGGCGAAGGCATCGAGCTGCACCATGCTCAGCACGCGCTTGACCCGCTCGCTGATGTCGGTCTTGCTCAGGCCGCGCACCGAGAGCGGAAACGCCAGGTTCTCGGCGACGGTCATGTGCGGGAACAACGCATAGTTCTGGAACACCATGCCGATGTCGCGTTTGTGGGGCGGCACGTTGTTGATGGAGCGGCCGGCCAGCTGGATCTCGCCGGCGGTAGGGGTTTCAAAACCGGCGAGCATCATCAGGCTGGTGGTCTTGCCCGACCCGGACGGCCCGAGCAGGGTCAGGAACTCGCCCTTGCGAATCTCCAGGTTGAGGTCTTTGACGATCAGGTTCTCGCCGTCGTAGCTCTTTTGCACGCCACGAAAGCTGACCAGCACATCATTTGAATCCACCTCGCTCATACCCGCACCTTTTTGTTTTGGACTGCCATGGAACAAGCGTAGTCCTACCGCAAGGCCCCGCAAATCGGGGGCCCGGAGAGAATGGCATCAGCAATATGGAAGGTTTGGGGTAGGGATTGCCCTACACGGATGGCGGGGATGGGACAGTGCGACAGCCACAGGTCGCAGGAATGGGTTTGTTGTGCACGCGAGGTGGTCGCAAACAGGTATGCGCCTATAAAAGCTTATGCTCCATGGCGTACTTCACCAGTTCCGCCAGGGAGGTGATGTTGAGCTTTTGCATCAGGCGCGCCTTGTGGGTGCTGATGGTCTTGCTGCTCAACGCCAACTGCTGGGCGATGTCGTTGACGTTGGCGCCCTGGGCCAGGCGCTCGAATACCGAGAACTCGCGCTCCGACAGCAGCGAGTGCAATGGCCGGGAGTCGGTGAGGCCGACTTCGAAGACCATGCGGTCTGCCAGGTCCGGGTCGATGTACCGCCCACCCGCCGCGACCTTGCGGATTGCCGTCAACAGCAGCGCCGGGTCGCTGTCCTTGGTGGCATAACCGGCAGCGCCGACCTTCAGCGCGCGGGCGGCCATTTGCGCCTCGTCGTGCATCGACAGCACCAGGATCGCCGGTGGATTGTTCAGCGCACGAATCCGCGGGATGGCTTCCAGGCCGTTGACGCCCGGCATCGAGATGTCCAGCAACACCACCTCGCAGGGCACATGGCGCAGGGTTTCCAGCAACTGCTCGCCATTGCTCGCCTCGCCCACCACCAACAGGTCCTTGGCCAGGCCGATCAGTTGCTTGATGCCTTCGCGAACGATGGTGTGGTCTTCGGCTACCAGTACACGGATCACAGTGGATGTCCTCTTCTTTTGGTTATCAATCCAGCGGCACCGTCACGCTCAGGGTGGTGCCCTCGCCCACTTCGCTGTCCAGGCTCAGGTGACCGCCCATGATCAGCACCCGCTCGCGCATGCCCACCAGGCCAAACGACACCGGGCGCCCGGGCACCTGCACAAAACCTGCGCCATCGTCGCTGATGGTCAGCCGCAGGTGTGCACCCTCCACCACCAGTGTCAGCTCGACAGTATGCGCCTGGGCATGGCGCATCACATTGGTCAGCGCCTCCTGCAGGATGCGGAACAGGCCGATGGCCTTGGCGTCGCTCAGCACCGGCAGGTTGTCCGGCACCTGCACCAGGCAGGGAATCTGGGTGCGGGCCTCGAAACGCCGGGCCTGCCACTCGATCGCCGACGCAATCCCGGCATCCAGGATCGGCGGGCGCAAAGCAGTCGCCACATCGCGCACCAGCTGGAAGAGTTGGGCAATCAGGCGCTTCATGCTGTTCAGGCGCTCGTGCAGGCCGGGGTCCAGTTGCGCGTAGCTCAGCTCACACATCGAGGTTTCCAGCTTGAGCACGGTGAGCATCTGCCCCAGCTCATCGTGCACTTCCCGGGCGATGCGGGCCTTTTCTTCCTCGCGCACGGTTTCCAGGTGGGCAGACAATTCCCGCAGTTGCGCGCGGGAGGCATCCAGCTCCAGTTCGATGCGCTTGCTCTCGCTGATGTCCCAGACAATCCCGTCCCACACCACGGCGCCGTCTTCCAGGCGACGGGTCACGGCCTTGATGTCGGCCCAGCGCTGCTCGCCCAGGCGGGTCAGGATGCGGCCCTGCCAGGCCCAGTTGCTCTCGGTCTCGATGGCCTGGTCCTGGGTGCGGTGATAACTGGCGCGATCGTCGGGATGGACCAGGCTG
Source organism: Pseudomonas sp. TH32 (assembly GCF_016650855.1). Classification (NCBI taxonomy): domain Bacteria; kingdom Pseudomonadati; phylum Pseudomonadota; class Gammaproteobacteria; order Pseudomonadales; family Pseudomonadaceae; genus Pseudomonas; species Pseudomonas sp. TH32. The sequence continues at coordinate 4,865,470 of NZ_JAEKFA010000002.1, forward strand.
CGAATGCCCATGGCCGGGTGGCTGAGCACCTCGGGGGCGTAACCCACCAGGCCCTCGCTGCCCTGGCTGATATAGGCGAACTCGATCGCTTCACTGCGCGGCAAGCGCTCCAGGCGAAACACCAGCCCCGGCACGTTGGCGGCGATCCCTTGCAGGCGCGCTTCACTTTCCTGCAAGGCCGCAAGGGCCCGGCGGCGCTCGGTGACGTCGTTGAGGTAGACCACCAAATACTCGCCTTCGGCAAAGCGCAGGAAACTCAGGGACACATCCGCTGGCAGCACACTGCCATCGGCGCGCAGGCAATTGGTCGCAAAACTCTGCGGCCCGTCTTCACTGGCCCGGGCGCGCTTCCACAAGTTGAGCCAGCGATCCATGGTCAGCGTCGGGTCGAACTCGATCAGCGGCCGCTCGATCAACGCGCCGGGGGCGTAGCCGAGCATGGTTTCTGCGGCCAGGTTGGCGTAGCGCACATGGCTGTCCCAATTGACCCACAGGATGCCGACGGTACTTTGGTCGATGGAGAACTGTGTCAGGCGCAAGGCTTCCGCACCGGCGGCGCGGGCGGCGCTTTCTTCCCGGGCGGCCAGCAGGTTGTGTTCCAGCCCGCGTTGCTGGCGGCGCTGCCAGAACACCACGGCCAGGCTGGCCAGTAACAAGAGCCCCAGCAACAGGGTGAGGTTTTGCCAGAAGCCGGGGGACTCGGTCACCCGCGGGTATTTGGGTTGCAGCCAGCGCGTGTGCAGTTGGTCGAGGTCTCTGGCGGGAATCGCACGCAAGGCGCTTTGCATGATGTCGGCCAGTTCCGGCCAGTCGCGTCGCGTTGCCACTCGCAGCAACTGCGGCAGGCCGATGTCGCCCACCACGGCGAGGCCGGCGAACTCGGTTTCGCCAGACAAACGGCTCAATTGCGCCTCGTCCACCACCGCGTACCGTGCTTGCTGGCTCACCAGCAGTTGCAGGGCCTGGCGCTCCATGGGCACGCCTTGCAGGTTTAGGCTCGGGTAGGTGCTGCGCAGGTAATCCGCCACGGCGCTGGGCATGCGCACGGCGACGCGGGACTGGTCATCGAGTTTCTCCAGGTCAACCGCCGTGCCGCCATCGCGAACCCCGACGATGTGCTGGGGCACACGCATATACGGGTCGGAGAACAACCACAGGCGCAGACCCGCCGGGGTTTGCAGCAGGCCGGGGGCGAGGTCGACCTCGCCGTCACGCACCGCCGCCTCCAGTTGCTCCTGATTAGGGAAGTTGCGCCAGGTCAGCTCGATATTCAGCGCCTTGGCCAGCCATTGCATCAGCTCGACGTTGGCCCCGGACAGCCGCTGCAAACGCCGATCGTATTGGGCATAAGGCGCCTGCAACACCAGGCCGACCCGCAGGTCCGGGTGCTGGCCCAGCCATTCACGCTGGCCGGCATCCAACTGCGCCTGGTGAGTGGCAGGCGCAGGCACCGCGCCCGCAATCAAGGGAAAGCATAAACAGCCGATAACCAGCAGGTAGCGAAAACCCATGATCCACGTCTCATCTCACTGACAAACACTGACCAACCCATTAGGCTGCCGGAATCACTTCTGGCCGGAAATCAACGATGCCACTTCTCCACCGCTCGGCACTGCCAGCATTGTGCCTGTCGCTGCTGTTTACCAGCGCCTTTTGTGTCGAGGCCGCCGACACTCCCGCTCCCGCCCCGGAAAAACCGGTGGCGCGCCAGCCTTTGCCGGAACGCAGCCAGGAAGAAGCCAACGCCCTGGAGCGACAAATCCCACAACAGGAGCAGCAACAGTTGCAGGCGGGCAGCGACTCCTTCCTCGCCCTGTGGAAGCCGGCCAACAGTGGCGAGCCTGAAGGCGTGGTGATTATCGTCCCGGGCAACGGCGAAAGTGCTGACTGGCCTCAAGCAATCGGCCCATTGCGCCAGAAACTGCCGGACGCCGCCTGGGGCACCCTGAGCTTGTCGCTGCCGGACCTGACCCTCGACACGCTGCCGCCACGGGTCATCGAATCGCCCAAAGCGGCGGTGGACACCAGCAGCAAAGACGCGAGCACCGTTGCCAAACCCGTGGAGCAAGCCGCCAGCGCTGAAGCCGAAGGCACCGACCCGGCCGTGGTTCCCGGCAGCGATGAACAAGACAAGACCGACGCCTCGCGAATCTTCGCGCGCATTGATGCCGCCCTCGCCTTCGCCCAGACCCAGAACGCCCGCAGCATTGTGCTGCTCGGCCACGGCACCGGCGCCTGGTGGGCAGCGCGTTACCTGAGCGAAAAACAACCGGCGCAGGTGCAGAAATTCGTCATGGTCGCCGCGCAGACGCCAGTGGGCCGTGAACCGGACCTGCAACAACTGGCACCCAAACTGAAGCTGGCGACGGCGGACCTGTTCTATCAGGACAGCGAGCAGGCGCGCAAAACCGCCCTGGAACGCTCCCAGGCCAGCAAGCGCTTGAAGAATGACAACTACAAGCAGGTGTCCCTGAAGGCCTTCCCCGATAACAGCGCGGCCGGACAAGAACAACTGTACCGGCGGGTACGCGGGTGGTTGAGCCCACAAGCCAGCGGGAGTTGAGCGCAGTTTTTGAAACGGATGAAGACCAACTGTGGGAGCTGGCTTGCCTGCGATGGCATCACCTCGGCGCATCAGTGAGACCGAGTTGCCCGCATCGCAGGCAAGCCCGCTCCCACCTTTAGCGAAAGTCCCGCCGTTCACGAATCAGCGCATAGGCGTTATGCAACTCCCGGGTACGTTCGGTCGCCTCGCGCACTTGGGCCGGGCTGGCGCCACTGCCGGCAATCTTGTCCGGGTGGTGCCGGCTGAGCAGGCGGCGGTACGCGCGCTTGATCACTGACGGCTCGGTGGTGGCGGTCACCCCCAGAATCCGCAGCGCTTCCTGATACGCCCCGCCGCGATTGGCCAATGGCTTGCGCTCGGGCTCGTAGTCAGCCGCCAGTGCCTGGATCTGCTGGACCGTCCACCCCAACCATTTGCCCCATTGTTCAATCAACTTGCGCTCGGCAGTACTGGCCTTGCCATCGGCCCAGGCCATGCGCCAACAGGCGCGCAGCACGCCTTCCGCTGCATGGGGCTGGGCCTTGAGCACGCCCAAATAGCTGCGCACCCGGTCCGAGCCCGACTTGCCACGATTGAACGCGGCAATGGCGCGGCGTTGTGCCGGCTCGGCCATGTCCAGCGAGCGCATTTCCTGGCGCGCCTGCTGGATATGCCCGTCCACCACCCGGCCATTGCTCTTGGCCAGGCGGCCAAGCAACACGAACAGTAATTCATCGTTACGCAGCGCCGGCCGACCGCCGAGGCGCTCGCGCAATTGCGCCCAGCTTTGCAGCTCCAGGCGCCGGTCCAGCGCCTGGCCCAGCAGTGCGCCCAACATGGCCCCCGGAATGCTGGCGATGGCAAAGCCCGCCCCGGCTCCAATCAGAGTCCCTGGCCACAACATCCTAGTGCCCCGCTGTCAGCAGGGTTTCAACTTGCGCCAGGCGCTCCAGCGTCCCGACATCGATCCAGCGTCCACTCATGTGCTCCCCCGTCACCAACCCTTTGGCCATGGCGTCACGCAGCAGCGGCGCCAGCTTGAAGGCACCCGCACTGCACCCCGCGAACAACTTCGGGTCGAGCACGGAAATACCACTGAAGGTCAGGTTATCGGCACCGGGGGCGGCATCATGAAGCGCACCGTCCTTTATGTAGAAGTCACCGCCGGACGGGTGATGCGCCGGGTTGTCGACCATCACCAGGTGGGCCAGGCCGTTCAATGGACGGTCAAGGCTGGCGAAGTCATAGTCGGTCCAGATATCGCCATTGACCACCAGGAACGGTTCGTCCCCCAGCAGCGGCAAGGCTTTGAAAATCCCGCCACCGGTTTCCAGGGGTTCGCCTTCGGCCGAGTACTGGATGCGTACGCCGTACTGGGAACCGTCACCCAGGTAGCCTTCAATCTGCTGGCCGAGCCAGGCATGGTTGATGACGATATCGGTAAAGCCCGCTTTCGCCAGCGCCTCAAGGTGATACTCGATCAGGCGCTTGCCGCCGGCCTGGATCAGCGGCTTGGGCGTGTGCAAGGTCAGCGGACGCATCCGCTCACCTTTGCCGGCGGCCAGGATCATGGCCTTCATAAGACCGCCTCGACGCGCAGGCTCGCCAGCAACTCACCCAGTTCGCCCAGTTCTGGCCGGTCCGCCAGCACCGCCTCTATATAAGCAAAGAAGCGCGGCACGTCCGCCAGGTAGCGTGGCTTGCCGTCGCGATGGCAGATGCGCGCGAAGATCCCGATCACCTTCAGGTGACGCTGCACGCCCATCAGGTCGCTGGCCCGCAGGAATTCCTCGAAGTCCGCCTGCACCGGGATGCCCAACGCGCCGGCACGTTCCCAGTACCCGCGCTGCCATTCCCGCACGCGGGCCTGGGGCCAACTGAGGAATGCGTCCTTGAACAGGCAGGTGATGTCGTAGGTCACCGGGCCGTAGACCGCATCCTGGAAATCCAGCACGCCGGGGTTTGGCTCGCTGATCATCAGGTTGCGCGGCATATAGTCGCGGTGCACCAGCACCTTGGGTTGGGCCAGGGCGCTGTCGATCAGGTGGTCGCTCACGCGCTGCCACAGCGCAAGTTGCCGGGCGTCAAACTCAATGCCCAACTCACGGCGAACGTACCACTCCGGAAACAATTCCAGCTCTCGACGTAACAGCGCAACGTCATAGCTGGGCAACGGGGCCTCCATCGGCAATTGCTGGAAAGCCAGCAACGCGTCGATGGCATCGGCGAACAATTGATCGGCATTTTCAGCCTCAATCACGTCTAAATAAGTTTTTTTCCCCAGGTCGTTCAGCAAAAGAAAGCCGCGAAGCAGATCTTGCGCATAAATTTTCGGAACATTTATTCCCGATTGTTCGAGCAAATGAGCGATATCGACGAAAGGTTTGCAGTTTTCCTGGGGGGGTGGAGCGTCCATTACGACGAAACTGCGACCGCCTCCGTCCCATCGGAAGTAACGCCTGAAACTCGCGTCACTGCTGGCCGCAGTCAACGTGGCCGGGGGTACGACACCCCAACCCTGAGCGGTAAAAAGGCGAGGCAATTGCTCATCAAGCCAGACTTGCAGCTGTTGCAAACGTAGATCTTGGTCGGGCATTACAAGGGTCTCCGACGGCGCTAGCCGTCAAGCGGGTCATGCTTTATTATCACGCATCTTTTTCAGACCATCGAGAGGCGTGCGGCCCACACCGCGGGCAGATGGCACGCAGGAAGCCCGGACTAATAAGATGGCATTGAAATCCCCCGCGTTTCGTAGAAAATTTCCGTTGCTGGTAACCGGCAGTCTGCTGGCCATGCAACCTTTCGCCACCTCATTCGTGGTCGCCGCGGAACAGTATGACTGCTCAGTCTCTGCTTCGGGTGCCTGGGATTGCGCGCCTAAGACGGCCGCAGCCCCGCTGCCACCACGCCCGGTGCATGACGGCAGTGCCGTCAGCTCCGCCAGCGGCACGCCGCAAGGCGAGTCTGCCGGTGGTGCCGAAGCCGTGCCGCAGACCGCACTGGTCACCGAAGCCAAGGGCCGGGGCCTGCGTTCGCGCAGCGCCGACTACAGCCACCTGGACTGGGTCCCTCGCGAGAAGCTCACCGCGGCGCAACTGGCCGAAACCGGCCCGTATTGCTCCGGCGCGTACATCGAGCCGATTCGTCCTGGCATGAACGACAAGACGAACAAGAGCGACGCGCCGACCTTCATCGGTGCCAAGGCCTCTCGTTACGAGCAGGAACAACAGATTGCCTCCCTGGCCGGTGACGTCGTCATGCGCCAGGGCAGCATGCAGGTCGAGGCCGACGAGGCCAACCTGTACCAGGCCGAGAACCGTGGCGAGCTGAACGGCAACGTCCGTCTGCGCGACAACGGCGCCCTGCTGGTGGGTGACCACGCCGAAGTCCAACTGGACACCGGCGCCGCCAAGGTCGACAACGCCGAATACGTGATGCACAAATCGCGCATCCGCGGCAACGCGCTGTACGCCAAGCGTGCCGAGAACGCGATCATCCGTCTCAAGGACGGTACGTACACCACCTGTGAGCCGAACAGCAACGCCTGGCAGCTCAAGGGCAACAACATCACGCTCAACCCGGCCACCGGTTTCGGTACCGCGACCAACGTGACGTTGCGCGTGAAGGACATCCCGATCCTTTACACCCCGTACATCTATTTCCCGATCGACAACCGTCGCCAATCCGGCTTCCTGCCGCCGAGCTTCAGCACCGGCGGCGAGACTGGTTTCACGCTGGTTACGCCGTACTACTTCAACCTGGCGCCGAACTACGACGCCACGTTGTACCCGCAATACATGACCAAGCGCGGCCTGTTGATGGAAGGCGAGTTCCGCTACCTCACCAAGTCCAGCGAAGGCCAGTTCGGCGGTGGGTACCTGAACGACGACAACGACGAGCGTAAAGGCCAGACCGACTACGAAAAAACCCGCTACATGCTCAACTGGCAGCACAAGGGTGGGCTGGATTCCCGCGTACTGACCCAGGTCGACTACACCACAATCAGCGATCCTTACTACTTCCAGGACTTGAAGTCCTATCAGGAAGGGATCAAGACCCAGGACTACGTGAACCAGCAAGGTTCCGTGACCTATCGTGGTGATGACTTTCAGGCAAGGTTGAACCTGCAAGCCTATCAGTTGGCCACGATCTCCCAGATCACGCCTTATAACCGCTTGCCGCAGATCACCTTCAACGGCACGCTGCCGTACCATCCGGGCGGAGTAAACTTCACTTACGAGACCGAAGCCGTGCGCTTTGATCGGGACTTGGAGAACGGAAACTTCACCGATGAGAACGGGCTGGTATCGCCTCGACTCGACACTTACGTGACTGGCCTGACCCGTGCAAACGGTACTCGCTTGAACGTAGCGCCAGCCGTCGACTACCCGATGAACTGGACCTACGGCTTTGTTACGCCGAAGTTGAAGTACGTCTATACCAAGTACGACCTTGATCTGGACAGCACCGGCAAAAATCAGATTGTCGCGCAACAAGCTGCCGCTATTGCTGCCGGGACTCAATATGCCGGTGGCACCTTCAAAAGCTCGCAAGACCGTGCAATTCCGGTTGCCAGCGTAGACAGCGGCCTGTACTTCGACCGCAATACCAACTGGTTCGGCAAGGACTACCGCCAGACCCTGGAACCTCGTGCCTACTACCTGTATGTACCGAACAAGGACCAGAGCGATATCCCGGTATTCGACACCAGCGAGTACTCGTTCAGCTACGCGTCGCTGTTCCGTGACAACCGCTTCAGCGGCTCCGACCGGATCGGTGACGAGAACAAGCTCTCCCTCGGCGTGACCAGCCGCTGGATTGAAGAAAACGGCTTCGAACGTCAACGCGTCAGCGTTGGCCAAGCTGTGTACTTCAAGAATCGTGAAGTTCAACTGCCTGGCATCCTGGCCGCTGACCGTGCGGACGCACAGTCGGATGTATCGCCAATCGCCCTGGACTACGAGTTCCGCTTCAACCGTGACTGGCGCGCCACTGCCGACTACAACTGGGACACCGAAAGCCACAGCCCACGCTCCGGCAGTGCGATGTTCCACTACCAGCCGGAAGACAACCCGAACAAGGTTATCAACGTTGGCTATCGCTATCGCAACGACCAGGTCGTGTACAACCAGCTGACCGGCAAATGGCAGTTCGGTGGCGACTACGGCACCGAAGGTCAACCGAACTTCGTGAAGGATTACTACAAAATCCAGCAACACGATTTCTCGATGATGTGGCCGATCGTTCCCCAGTGGAACCTGATCACCCGCTGGCAGTATGACTATGCCCGCAACCGTACCCTGGAAGCCTTCGGTGGTTTCGAGTACGACAACTGCTGCTGGAAACTGCGCGTCATCAACCGTTACTGGGTTTCCAACGACGAATACAGCCAGATCGCCCCGCTGAACGAAAAGGGTGACCACGGGCTCTTCTTCCAAGTTGTCCTTAAAGGACTCGGCGGCCTGACCGGCGCCAAGGTAGAGAGCTTCCTCGACAAAGGCATTGAAGGTTATCGTGAACGTGAAGACCAAGCTTTCTGATTGTCTGCGCCCGCTGATGCTGGGCGCACTGTTCCTGGGTACTGCCGCCGCTCACGCGGCGGTTCAACCGCTGGACAAGGTAGTGGCCATCGTCGATAACGACGTGATCATGCAGAGCCAACTGGACCAACGGGTCAAGGAAGTTCAGCAAACCATCGCCAAGCGTGGCGGCGGCGTCCCCCCTACCAGCGTGCTGGACCAACAGGTGCTTGAGCGCCTGATCGTTGAAAACCTGCAACTGCAGATCGGCGATCGTTCCGGTATCCGTATCAGCGATGAAGAATTGAACCAGGCTGTCGGCACCATCGCCCAGCGCAACAACATGAGTGTTGATCAATTCCGCGCCGCCCTGGCTCATGACGGCCTGTCCTATGAGGACGCCCGTGACCAGATTCGTCGCGAAATGATCATCAGCCGTGTGCGTCAGCGCCGTGTGGCCGAGCGGGTTCAGGTGTCCGAGCAGGAAGTGAAGAACTTCCTGGCCTCTGACCTCGGCAAAATGCAGCTTTCCGAAGAACTGCACCTGGCCAATATCCTGATTCCTACGCCAGACAGCGCCAATGCCGAACAGCTCAATGCTGCAGCGGCGAAAACCCAGGCTATCTATGACCGTCTCAAGCAAGGTGCTGACTTTGCCCAGATGGCCATTGCCCAGTCCGGCAGCGATAACGCCCTCGAAGGCGGTGACATGGGCTGGCGTAAAGCCGCGCAACTGCCACCACCGTTCGACCGTGAGCTGAGCGCCATGGAAGTGGGTGGCATCACCCAACCGGCTCGTACGCCGGGCGGTTTCATCATCCTCAAGTTGCTCGGCAAGCGCGGTGGCGAAGAAGCCCAGATGAAGGACGAAGTTCACGTTCGTCACATCCTGGTCAAGCCAAGCGAGATCCGTACCGAAGCACAAACCAAGGAACTGGCGCAGAAGCTCTATGACCGCATCGAAGCGGGCGAAGACTTCGGCGAACTGGCCAAGAGCTATTCCGAAGACCCGGGTTCGGCGCTTAACGGCGGCGATTTGAACTGGATCGATCCGAAGGCACTCGTTCCAGAGTTCCAGGACGTCATGGCCAAGACTCCGCAAGGCGTATTGTCCAAGCCGTTCAAGACCCAATACGGCTGGCATGTGCTGGAAGTCCTTGGCCGTCGCGCCACTGACAACACCGCCCAGGCCCGCGAGCAACAAGCCCTGACCGTACTGCGTAACCGCAAGTACGATGAAGAGCTGCAGACCTGGTTGCGTCAGATCCGTGACGAAGCCTACGTAGAGAACAAGCTTCCTGGTGCCGACCAAACAGGCACCGACCAGGCAGCCCAGTGAAACCCAAGCGTTTCGCATTGACACCCGGCGAGCCGGCCGGCATTGGTCCTGACCTGTGCCTGCTGCTCGCCTCGCACCCCCAGCCACACCCCCTGATTGCCATTACCAGCCGCGACCTGCTCCTTGAGCGGGCCGCGCAGTTGGGTGTGGTTGTCGATCTGCTACCGGTAGGCCCGGGCAACTGGCCTGATCTGCCGGCGCCGGCCAACAGCCTGTACGTGTGGGATACCCCGCTGCCAGCCAAGGTCGTCGCCGGGCAACTGGACAAGACCAATGCTGCCTTTGTCCTGGAAACCCTGACACGGGCCGGCCAAGGCTGCATCGACGGGGATTTCGCCGGGATGATCACCGCCCCCGTGCACAAGGGCGTGATCAACGAATCGGGCATCACCTTTTCCGGCCATACCGAATTCCTCGCCGAACTGACCCATACCGAACAAGTGGTGATGATGCTGGCAACGGGCGACCTGCGGGTGGCCCTGGTGACCACTCACCTGCCCCTGCGCGAGATTGCCGACACCATTACCCCCGAGCGCCTGGAGCGTGTCACACGCATCCTGCACGCCGACCTGCAGCAGAAATTCGGCATCGCCCAGCCACGCATCCTGGTCTGCGGGCTCAACCCCCACGCCGGTGAAGGTGGCCACCTGGGCCATGAAGAAATCGACATCATCGAACCAACCCTGGAGCGTCTGCGCCTTGAGGGCATGGACCTGCGCGGCCCATTGCCTGCCGACACTCTGTTTACCCCCAAATATCTGGAGCACTGCGATGCAGTGCTGGCGATGTACCATGACCAGGGGCTGCCCGTGCTGAAGTACAAAGGCTTCGGCGCCGCAGTCAACGTGACACTGGGCCTGCCGATCATCCGCACCTCCGTCGACCATGGCACCGCCCTGGACCTCGCGGGCAGCGGCAAGATCGATACCGGCAGCCTGCACGTGGCCCTGGAAACCGCCTATCAGATGGCCGAGACCCGTATATGACCGAGCATTACCAACACCGGGCGCGCAAGCGCTTCGGGCAAAATTTCCTGCACGACGCTGGCGTGATTGATCGCATCCTGCGCTCCATTCATGCCAAGCCCGAAGACCGCCTGCTGGAAATCGGCCCGGGCCAGGGCGCCCTTACCCAGGGCCTGCTGAAGAGCGGCGGCCAGCTGGACGTGGTTGAGCTGGACAAGGACCTGATCCCGATCCTCAACCAGCAATTCGCCGGCATGCCCAACTTCAACCTGCATCAGGGCGATGCACTGAAGTTCGACTTCAACAGCCTCAACGCCGCGCCCAACAGCCTGCGTGTGGTCGGCAACCTGCCGTACAACATCTCCACCCCGCTGATTTTTCACCTGCTGAACAACGCCGGCATCATCCGCGACATGCACTTCATGCTGCAAAAGGAAGTGGTCGAGCGTCTGGCTGCGGGCCCTGGCGGTGGTGACTGGGGTCGTCTGTCGATCATGGTTCAGTACCATTGCCGGGTTGAGCATCTATTCAACGTTGGCCCTGGCGCATTCAACCCGCCGCCGAAGGTCGACTCCGCCATCGTGCGCCTGGTGCCTCACGCGGTGTTGCCGCACCCGGCCAAAGATCACAAATTGCTGGAGCGCGTGGTGCGCGAAGCGTTCAACCAACGCCGCAAGACTCTGCGCAATACGCTCAAGGCCTTGCTCAGCAACGCCGAAATCGAAGCCGCCGGCGTCGACGGCAGCCTGCGCCCCGAGCAACTGGACCTGGCCGCCTTCGTGCGCCTGGCTGATCAGCTCGCCATTCAGCCAGCGCCAGCGGCTGAATAAAGCAGAGTCGGGCACGGCCAGACAGCATGTCTGGCCTAGTGCCCATCAGTTGGCCTAGACTGACCGGCATCCGCTGTTCCCCCGCTTTTGCTTTTAAGGCCTCTTGCATGTCCGATCCTCGTTATCAGATCGACGTCAGCGTCGTCACCCGCTTTCTGGCGGAACAATCGCAACCCGAGCAGAACCGTTTTGCGTTCGCGTACACCATTACGGTGCAAAACAACGGTGAACTGCCCGCCAAGCTGCTGTCGCGCCACTGGGTCATCACCGACGGTGACGGCCAGGTCGAGGAAGTACGCGGCGCCGGCGTGGTCGGCCAACAACCGCTGATCGCCCCCGGCAAGAGCCACACCTACAGCAGTGGCACCGTCATGACCTCCCGCGTCGGCAATATGCAAGGCAGCTACCAGATGCTCGCCGACGACGGTAAACACTTCGACGCCATCATCGCCCCGTTCCGCCTGGCAGTGCCGGGAGCCCTGCACTGATGGCGACGTACGCTGTCGGCGACCTGCAAGGCTGTCTGGAACCGCTCAAATGCCTGCTCGACCGTGTGGCCTTCGACCCGGCCAGGGATCGCCTGTGGCTCGTGGGCGACCTGGTCAACCGTGGCCCGCAATCCCTGGAGACCCTGCGCTTCCTTTATGGCATGCGCGATTCCCTGGTGTGCGTGCTGGGCAACCATGACCTGCACCTGCTGGCGGCCGGCAATAACATCGAGCGCCTGAAAAAGGGCGACACCCTGCGGGAAATCCTCGAGGCGCCGGACCGCGCCGAGTTACTTGACTGGTTGCGCCGGCAAAAAATCATGCACTACGACGAAAGCCGCGACATGGCACTGGTGCATGCCGGCATTCCGCCACAGTGGACGCTGAAGAAAGCCCTGAAGTGCGCAGGCGAAGTCGAAGCTGCCCTGGCCGACGACAACCTGTACACGGCTTATCTGGACGGCATGTACGGCAACGATCCCGTGAAGTGGGATAACGAACTCACCGGCGTCGCCCGCCTGCGGGTGATCACCAACTACTTCACCCGCATGCGCTTCTGCACCGCCGAAGGCAAGCTGGACCTCAAGAGCAAGGAAGGCGCCGACACCGCCCTGCCCGGCTACAAGCCCTGGTTCGCTCACAAGGAGCGCAAGACCCGTGACACGAAGATCATCTTCGGCCACTGGGCTGCCCTGGAAGGCAAATGTGATGAACCGGGCGTGTTCGCCCTCGACACCGGTTGCGTGTGGGGCGGCGCCATGACCCTGATGAACATCGACACCGGCGAGCGTTCCAGCTGCCAGTGCGACGCCCCGATCCCCGAACAACTGCAGGCCACGGCAAAGCGCTGAACCGCGCTTTCATACAGGCCAAAAGGAGCCCGCCATGACTGAATTCAAACGTATCCCGCCCGAACAAGCCCAGGCCCTGCGCGAGCAAGGCGCCGTGGTGGTCGACATCCGCGACCAGCCGACCTACATCGCCGGCCACATCATTGGCGCCCAACACCTGGACAACCACAACATCGCCGACTTCATCCGGGCCGCCGACCTCGACGCGCCGGTGATTGTGGCGTGCTACCACGGCAACTCCAGCCAAAGCGCGGCGGCCTATCTGGTCAGCCAGGGCTTCTCCGACGTCTACAGCCTGGACGGTGGCTTTGAGCTATGGCGTGCGACCTATCCTGCAGAAATTGCCGCAGGCGACGCGCAATAATTTTTTTCAAACCCCTCTATCCCGCGTGATGCTTGGCCTAGCGCCGTTTCTGACGAACGGCGCGGCCAAACTAATTTCGTATCGCGCCTTGACCTCCCTGATTCCGAACTATCCTTAAGCGCAGGCCATCCAAAACAGGGGAGAGCCGGTACACCGGCGTGCGGGTCATCGGTAGCGTTTCAGGGTGTTCTGGGGGAAAACGGCCATTGGTGTCCACCAATGACTGCCAGCATCGACTGATTGATCCGGCGTCGGCTCCACGTATCGAGCGAGGTGACGACGTCATGAGTATTTTTAGCCACTTCCAACAACGCTTCGAGTCCACCCGCCAGGAAGAGCTCTCGCTTCAGGAGTATCTCGAACTGTGCAAAAAGGACCGCAGCGCCTACGCGTCTGCCGCTGAACGCCTGCTACTGGCGATCGGCGAGCCGGAGCTGGTAGACACCGCAGCCAATTCGCGCCTGTCGCGAATTTTCTCGAACAAGGTGATCCGCCGCTACCCGGCCTTTGAAGACTTCCACGGCATGGAAGAATGCATTGACCAGATCGTCTCGTATTTCCGCCATGCCGCCCAAGGCCTGGAAGAGAAGAAACAGATCCTCTACCTGCTCGGCCCCGTCGGCGGCGGCAAGTCGTCGCTGGCCGAGAAACTCAAACAACTGATCGAGAAGGTGCCGTTCTACGCCATCAAGGGCTCGCCGGTGTTCGAGTCGCCCCTGGGGCTGTTCAACGCCACGGAAGATGGCGCGATCCTCGAAGAAGACTTCGGCATTCCGCGACGCTACCTCAACACCATCATGTCGCCCTGGGCGACCAAGCGCCTGGCCGAGTTTGGCGGCGACATCAGCCAATTCCGGGTGGTGAAGCTCTATCCATCGATCCTCAACCAGATTGCCGTGGCCAAGACCGAACCGGGTGACGAAAACAACCAGGACATCTCGGCGCTGGTGGGTAAAGTCGATATCCGCAAACTGGAAGAATTCCCGCAGAACGACGCCGACGCGTACAGCTACTCGGGCGCACTGTGCCGGGCCAACCAGGGCCTGATGGAATTCGTGGAGATGTTCAAGGCCCCTATCAAGGTGCTGCACCCACTGCTCACCGCCACCCAGGAAGGTAACTACAACAGCACCGAGGGCCTGGGGGCGATTCCGTTTACCGGGATCCTGCTGGCCCACTCCAACGAATCGGAATGGCACACCTTCCGCAACAACAAGAACAACGAAGCCTTCATCGACCGGATCTACATCGTCAAGGTGCCGTACTGCCTGCGGGTCAGCGATGAAATCAAGATTTACGACAAACTGCTGTTCAACAGCTCCCTGGCCAAGGCCCATTGCGCGCCTGACACCCTGAAGATGCTTGCCCAGTTCACCGTACTGTCGCGCCTCAAGGAGCCGGAAAACTCCAACATCTACTCGAAGATGCGGGTGTATGACGGTGAAAACCTCAAGGACACCGATCCGAAGGCCAAGTCGATCCAGGAATACCGCGACACCGCAGGTGTGGATGAAGGCATGAACGGCCTGTCGACCCGCTTTGCGTTCAAGATCCTGTCCAAGGTCTTCAACTTCGACCCGCACGAAATCGCCGCCAACCCGGTGCACCTGCTCTACGTGCTGGAACAGCAGATCGAACAGGAACAGTTCCAGGCTGAAACCCGCGAGCGCTACCTGCGCTTCCTCAAGGAATACCTGGCACCGCGCTACATCGAGTTCATCGGCAAGGAAATCCAGACCGCGTACCTGGAGTCCTACAGCGAATACGGCCAGAACATCTTCGACCGCTATGTGCTGTACGCAGACTTCTGGATCCAGGACCAGGAATACCGCGACCCGGAAACCGGCGAAATCCTCAACCGCGTGGCGCTCAACGAGGAACTGGAAAAGATCGAAAAACCCGCCGGCATCAGCAATCCGAAGGATTTCCGCAACGAAATCGTCAACTTCGTGCTGCGCGCCCGGGCCAACAACAACGGCAAGAACCCTACCTGGCTCAGCTACGAGAAGCTGCGGGTGGTCATCGAGAAGAAAATGTTCTCCAACACCGAGGATCTGCTGCCGGTCATCAGCTTCAACGCCAAGGCCAGCAAGGAGGACCAGCAAAAACACAACGACTTCGTCACTCGAATGGTCGAGCGTGGCTACACCGACAAACAGGTACGACTGCTCTCCGAGTGGTACTTGCGAGTCCGGAAATCGCAGTAAGGCAGCGACAAGCGTGAAAGGCCAGGCTCCCGGTACGCCGGACAGCCTGGCAATCGACCGCTTGTCTTTAAGCTTCCAGCTTGCCGCTTGAAGCTTGTTACTTGAAGCTGCCCGGAGGGCTCCCACATGAGCTATGTGATCGACCGACGTCTCAATGGCAAGAACAAGAGCACGGTAAACCGCCAGCGTTTCCTGCGGCGTTACCGTGACCACATCAAAAAGGCCGTCGAAGAGGCCGTCAGCCGCCGTTCCATCACCGACATGGAGCATGGCGAACAGATCAGCATTCCCGGACGTGACATCGATGAACCGGTGCTGCACCACGGCCGGGGCGGCAAACAGACTGTCGTGCACCCCGGCAACAAGGAATTCACCAGCGGCGAACATATCCAGCGCCCCCAAGGCGGTGCGGGCGGCAAAGGCCCGGGCAAGGCCGGCAACTCTGGCGAAGGCATGGATGAATTCGTGTTCCAGATCACCCAGGAAGAGTTCCTGGAGTTCATGTTCGAAGACCTGGAACTGCCCAACCTGGTCAAACGTAACCTGACCGGTACCGACACCTTCAAAACCGTACGTGCCGGCATCAGCAACGAAGGCAACCCGTCACGGATCAACATCATCCGCACCCTGCGCTCGGCCCATGCGCGACGTATCGCCCTGTCTGGCAGCAGCCGGGCGAAACTGCGGGATGCCAAAGCCGAACTGGAACGCCTGAAACGCGAAGAACCGGACAACTTCGGCGATATTCAGGAAATCGAGGCCGAAATCGCCAAACTCAGCGCACGGATTCACCGCGTGCCGTTTCTCGACACCTTCGACCTGAAGTACAACCTGCTGGTCAAGCAACCCAACCCCAGCTCGAAGGCCGTAATGTTCTGCCTGATGGACGTGTCCGGCTCCATGACCCAGGCGACCAAGGACATCGCCAAGCGCTTCTTCATCCTGCTGTACCTGTTCCTCAAGCGTAACTACGACAAGATCGACGTGGTGTTCATCCGCCATCACACCAGCGCCCGGGAAGTCGACGAAGAGGAGTTCTTCTACTCGCGCGAAACCGGCGGCACCATCGTTTCCAGCGCCTTGAAGCTGATGCAGGAGATCATGGCCGAGCGTTACCCGGCCAACGAGTGGAACATCTACGCCGCCCAGGCTTCCGACGGCGACAACTGGAACGACGACTCGCCGATCTGCCGCGACATCCTGATCAACCAGATCATGCCGTTCGTGCAGTACTACACCTACGTCGAAATCACCCCGCGCGAGCATCAGGCGCTGTGGTTCGAATACGAGCGCATCAGCGAAGCCTTCGCTGACACCTTCGCCCAGCAACAATTGGTCTCGGCCGGCGATATCTATCCGGTCTTCCGTGAACTCTTCCAGCGCAGGTTAGTGACATGACCGCCAAAGAGCATAAGCGCCAACCCATATCCACGGGGTCCGAATGGACCTTCGAACTGATCCAGGCCTATGACCGGGAAATCAGCCGCATCGCGGCGGGTTACGCCCTGGATACTTACCCCAACCAGATCGAAGTGATTACCGCCGAACAGATGATGGACGCCTATGCGTCCGTGGGCATGCCCTTGGGCTATCACCACTGGTCCTACGGCAAACACTTCCTCAGCACTGAAAAGTCCTACACCCGCGGCCAGATGGGCCTGGCCTACGAAATCGTCATCAACTCCGACCCATGCATCGCCTACCTGATGGAAGAAAACACCATCTGCATGCAAGCGCTGGTGGTAGCCCACGCGTGCTATGGGCATAACAGCTTTTTCAAGGGCAACTACCTGTTTCGCACCTGGACCGATGCCAGCTCGATCATCGATTACCTGGTGTTCGCCAAGCAGTACATCATGCAGTGCGAGGAGCGCCACGGCATCGATGCGGTGGAAGACCTGCTGGATTCCTGCCACGCCCTGATGAACTACGGCGTCGACCGCTACAAGCGCCCTTACCCGATCTCCGCCGAAGAAGAACGCTTGCGCCAGAAGGACCGGGAAGAGCACCTGCAAAAGCAGATCAACGACCTGTGGCGCACCATTCCCAAACGCGCCGGCAAGAACAGCGACAAGGACAATGCGCGCTTCCCCGCCGAACCGCAGGAAAACATCCTGTATTTCCTCGAAAAACATGCCCCGTTGCTGGAGCCCTGGCAGCGGGAAATCGTGCGGATCGTGCGCAAGATTGCCCAGTACTTCTATCCACAGCGCCAGACCCAGGTGATGAACGAGGGCTGGGCCACGTTCTGGCACTACACCCTGATGAACGACCTGTACGACGAAGGCCTGGTCACCGACGGCTTCATGATGGAGTTCCTGACCTCCCACACCAGCGTGGTGTTCCAGCCGGGCTTCGACAGCCCTTACTACAGCGGCATCAACCCGTATGCCCTGGGTTTTGCCATGTACCGGGACATCCGGCGCATGTGCGAACACCCCACCGAAGAAGACCGCCGCTGGTTCCCCGACATCGCCGGCAGCGATTGGCTGTCCACCATCAAATTCGCCATGAGCAGCTTCAAGGATGAGAGCTTCATCCTGCAGTACCTGTCTCCCCAGGTGATTCGTGACCTCAAGTTGTTCAGCATCATGGATGACGACCTCAAGGACGATCTGCTGGTACCGGCGATCCATGACGAACCGGGTTACCGCACCATCCGCGAAACCCTGGCGGCGCAGTACAACCTGGGCAACCGCGAACCCAACGTGCAGATCTACAGCATCGACGTACGCGGCGATCGCTCGCTGACCCTGCGCCACCAGCAGCACGACCGCAAACCGCTGGGAGAGTCAACTGAGGAGGTCCTCAAGCACCTGCACCGGTTGTGGGGGTTCGATATCCACCTCGAAACGCTGCAAGGCGATCAGGTGATGAAAACCCACCATGTTCCGCCCCGCAACGACCACAGCGATAACGACTACGGGCGCCTCGACCTGGCCGTTGTGCATCTGTAAAACCGCAAAGCCTCCATTGGCGCGCCACAGGCGTTATCCTGTGCCGCTAATGGAGGCTTTTTCATGCAAATCTACAAAGTCGGTGGTGCGGTACGTGATCGCCTGCTGGGCATCCCCGTTACCGATGTCGACCGCGTCGTAGTCGGTGCTACCACTGAAGAAATGCTCGCCTTGGGCTACAAGCCCGTGGGCGCTGACTTCCCCGTATTCCTTGACCCGAAAAACGGCGACGAGTACGCCCTCGCCCGTACGGAGCGCAAGAGCGGCCGGGGTTATGGCGGGTTTGTGTTTCACGCCAACCCCGAAGTCACCCTGGAAGAAGACCTGATCCGCCGCGACCTGACCATCAACGCCATGGCCGAGGATGACAACGGCAACCTCACCGATCCGTATCACGGCCAGGAAGATCTGGAAGCACGCATTCTGCGCCACGTTTCTCCCGCATTTGCCGAAGATCCGCTCCGTGTCCTGCGCGTTGCCCGCTTTGCTGCGCGTTACGCCAGCCTCGGCTTTGCCGTCGCACCAGAAACCCTGGAGCTGATGCGCGAACTCAGCGACTCCGGCGAACTGGAAGCCCTCACGCCCGAACGCAGCTGGAAGGAGATTTCCCGCGCACTGATGGAAAATCAGCCGCAGGTGTTTATCCAGGTACTGCGCGATTGCGGCGCCCTGAAAACCCTGATGCCGGAAATCGACGCCCTGTTTGGCGTACCGCAGCCCGAAGCTCATCACCCCGAGATTGATACCGGCGTGCACACCCTGAGCGTGCTGGAACAGGCTGCCCTCCATGCCCAACCGCTGACCGTGCGCTGGGCCTGCCTGTTGCACGATCTGGGCAAGGGCATCACGCCTGTGGATAAGTTGCCGCAGCACATTGCCCATGAGCATCACGGCTTGAAGCTGATCAAGGCGGTGAACGAGCGCTTCAAGGTGCCAAGGGATTGCCAGGAACTGGCGCTGCTGGTGGGCGAATATCACACCCATGGCCATCGCGCGCTGGAGCTGAGGCCCTCGACGTTGCTGGAGCTGCTGCAAAGCTTTGACGTTTACCGTCGGCCACAGCGTTTTGAAGAGTTTGTGGTGGCGTGCGAGATGGACGCCCGGGGCCGCAAAGGCCTGGAGCAGAGAAGTTATCCACAGGCGGATTATTTACGTGGCGCGGCGCTGGCGGCCAGAGGTGTGGCGGTCGCGCCGCTACTGGAACAAGGCTTCAAAGGCCCCGAGCTGGGTGAAGCGCTGAAACGCGAACGCCTCAAAGCGTTGAAAGCCTATAAGAGCGCATCCGGCGTCAACGACTGACCCCGCCACTCGAATGCGACCGGCGCCAATACCTGATCGATCTGTGCATCCTGCCAAAGCGCGGCAAATGACTTGCCCGCCTCAGGATGCACACGCTCCGGCGCCATCAACGACAGCGGCCACAGCACAAACGCGTTCTTCAGGATTTCGGCCCGGGGCAGAATCAGGCCATCGAAGTTACCCACCAGCTCGCCGTACAGCAGCACGTCGATGTCCAGCGGCAAACCCTTGCGGTCCGGGGCGTAGCGGCCATTGTCGGCCTCGATGAACTTCAGTCGACGGTCCAGCTCCATCAACGGCAGGTCGGTAAAGGCCGACACCACCAGATTGAAGAATGGCCCGCTCTTGATGCCCACCGGCTGACTTTCAAACACCGGCGAGCAACGAATATCCGTCAGGAAGCCCGCCAGCGCGTCGAGGCCTGCGCACAAGTGCGCCTCACGCTCGATATTGCTGCCAAGGCCAAGGTAAACCTGAGTTAGCGACATCCGCGCTCGATCTCCACGCCCACGCCCTTGGCAGCCGGAACGGCGCCGGGCTTGGTCAGTTTGAGGTGCAGCCAGGGAATCTGGAATTCACTCATCAATACTTCGGCCAGGCGCTCGGCGAAGGTTTCCACCAGCTGGAATTGTGCCTGCTCGGCAAACGCCTGGATGCGGGCGGACACGCTGGCGTAATCCAGGGCCAGGGTCAGGTCGTCACCGGCAGCCGCCGGGCGGTTATCCCAGGCGAAGCTCAGGTCCAGACGCAGGCATTGCCGGATACCGCGCTCCCAGTCGTAGGCCCCGATCACGGTGTCGACTTCCAGGCCTTCGATAAACACTCTGTCCAAGCACTCTTCTCCGCTGCACGACAAGGGCGCGATGCCCCGTTAGAATCAGGGCGTCCTCGCCCGGAATAGTTAGCATGTTTTGGTTACTGGCGACTCTCGCCTACCTGCTCGGCTCGCTGTCCTTCGCCATTTTGCTCAGCCGCCTGACGGGAAATCCCGACCCGCGAATGAGTGGCTCAGGCAATGCCGGCGCCACCAACATGTTGCGCCTGGCCGGCAAGAAACTCGCCGTACTGACGTTGTTCGGCGACGTCTGCAAGGGCCTGTTGCCGGTGCTGATCGCCGACCTGGCCGGGCTTTCGCTGCAACAGCAAGCCTGGATTGGCGTCTGCGCCGTACTCGGCCACCTGTTCCCGCTGTACTTCCGCTTTCGCGGCGGCAAGGGCGTCGCGACAGCGGCCGGCATGCTGCTGGGGATCTACCCACCGGCAGCGCTGCTGGCCATCCTGGCCTGGCTGCTGACGTTCTACCTGACCCGCACCAGCTCGCTGGCCGCACTGATCGCCACGCCCCTGACCCTGCCATTGCTGGCCTGGCAGGCGCCGGCGGCGCTGGTGCCGATGAGCGTGCTTACGCTGCTGATCGTCTGGCGCCACCGGGGCAATTTACGCGACCTGTTTGCCGGGCGCGAACGGCATTTTTAAATACGCCCGCCGAACCTGGCTCACGTTGCCGATTACAACGGCGGCAACTGCTCCATCGGCCAGCGCGCCTGCACGCTGATAGCCAGGCTCTCATGTTGGCCGGCCTGCAAGCGCTGGCAACCGGCATAGGCGATCATCGCGCCGTTATCGGTGCAGAATTCGGGACGGGCATAAAACACATCGCCCTTCATGTCCCCGAGCATTTTCTCCAGTGAGCTGCGCAATGCCTTGTTGGCGCTGACGCCGCCGGCGATCACCAGGCGCTTCATACCCGCCTGCTTCAGGGCCCGCTTGCACTTGATGGTCAAAGTCTCCACCACGGCCTGCTGGAACGCCAGAGAGATGTCGCAACGGGCTTGCTCACTGTCGTCTCCGGCGCTGACGCTCTGCTGCCAGGTGTTCAGGGCAGAGGTTTTCAGGCCGCTGAAGCTGAACATCAGGCCCGGGCGATCACACATCGGACGCGGGAAGGTGTAGCGCCCCGGGATGCCTTTTTCCGCCAGCCGCGCGATTTCCGGGCCGCCTGGATAATTGAGGCCCATCATCTTCGCAGTCTTGTCGAATGCTTCACCGGCGGCATCGTCCAGGCTTTCGCCCAAAAGCGTGTACTGGCCGATTCCGTCCACCTGAACCAGCTGCGTATGGCCACCCGAGACCAACAAAGCGACGAACGGGAACTGCGGCGGATTTTCTTCCAGCATCGGCGCCAATAAATGGCCTTCCATGTGGTGCACGCCGAGGGCCGGAATACCCCAGGCAAAGGCCAGCGCCTGGGCGCAAGAGGCCCCAACCAGCAGGGCTCCGACCAATCCGGGGCCTGCGGTATAAGCAATGGCGTCGATCTCGGTCGGCACGCAGCCCGCCTCGTCCAACACCTGGCGAATCAAAGGCAGCATGCGTTTGACATGGTCACGGCTGGCCAGCTCCGGCACCACGCCACCATAGGCACGATGCAGGTCGATCTGACTGAACAGTGCGTCGGCCAAAAGCCCGCGTTCACTGTCGTAAAGTGCGACACCGGTTTCGTCGCAAGAGGTTTCTAATCCCAGAACTAGCATGGGTTTGCGCCTTGTAGAGGCTGAATTCGAAGGCGCGCATAATAGTCGTCGCTCCCCCTCCCGACTAGCGGTTTTCGATCAGAGGCTTTGCATTCCGGGCAATGAGGGGTTAACATCCGCAACCCTTAAAAACCGACGACCTCAGCCGCGAATTTTTTGCGACGAGAACGTTGATTCCCGGTAATGAAAGAAGGTAGCTCTGGATGCCAGCCGTCAAAGTAAAAGAGAACGAACCCTTCGACGTAGCTCTGCGTCGTTTCAAGCGCTCCTGCGAAAAAGCCGGTGTTCTGGCTGAAGTTCGTAGCCGCGAATTTTATGAGAAGCCAACTTCTGAGCGTAAGCGTAAAGCAGCAGCCGCTGTTAAGCGTCACGCCAAGAAAGTTCAGCGCGAGCAGCGCCGCGCCGTTCGTCTGTACTAATACACAGACGTTCGTAGCAAGCTTCTGCCAAGCCCGGCCCTCAGCCGGGCTGTTGGCATTTGCGGATATCGCTTGATGCTTCACCGTTGACGCCGCACATGCGACTGAAACGAACTGCTTCACACGTCAGGACTGGCTCTTTTGCCAGCGGTGCACGTCTCTTCTGACGAGCCTAACAAGGCTACTGACGAGCACACTTATTTTTTAACAGGCGATCAACAGGTCGGCTGCGCCCACCGTTGAGCTTCCGAGGCCCCCACATGGCCAAGACCGGACTCCCGGGCAACATTTCTACGCCGGGCACTGATCGGAACTAACGTCAGTGAATGTTCGGCAGATACACTTCCTGACAGACCAAGCAGACGACAGTTGATCGAGCCGCACACCCTGCGTGCCTTGAGCACGTTGCGGGCCCTCTTTTACACGCAGTGATGACGAGAACGCCATGGCCGGGCTAATTCCCCAGAGCTTTATTGACGACCTTCTGAACCGCACCGACATCGTCGATGTTGTCAGCTCGCGCCTGCAAATGAAAAAGGCCGGCAAGAACTACACCGCCTGCTGCCCGTTCCACAAGGAAAAGACGCCGTCGTTCAGCGTCAGCCCCGACAAGCAGTTCTACTACTGCTTCGGCTGCGGCGCCGGCGGCAACGCCCTCGGCTTCATCATGGACCACGACAACCTGGACTTTCCCCAGGCCGTCGAGGAACTGGCGAAAGCCGCCGGCATGGAAATCCCCGCGAAGAAAGTGGCCGCCCGCACAAACCGCGACAACCCACCGATTCGCCGCTGTACCCGCTGCTCACCGCCGCCGCCGACTTTTACCGCCAGGCGCTGAAAAGCCACCCGCAGCGCAAAGCCGCCGTCGATTACCTCAAGGGCCGCGGCCTGACCGGTGAAATCGCCCGCGACTTCGGCCTCGGCTTCGCCCCGCCCGGCTGGGACAATCTGTACAAGCACCTGAGCAGCGACACCCTGCAGCAAAAGGCCATGATCGACGCCGGCCTGCTGGTGGAAAACGCCGAGACCGGCAAGCGTTATGACCGTTTCCGCGACCGGGTGATGTTCCCGATCCGTGACAGTCGCGGTCGTATCATCGCGTTCGGCGGCCGAGTGCTGGGGGACGACAAGCCCAAATACCTGAACTCACCGGAAACCCCGGTGTTTCACAAAGGCCAGGAACTCTATGGCCTGTTTGAAGCGCGCAAGAACAACCGCAACCTCGACGAAATCATCGTGGTTGAAGGCTATATGGACGTGATTGCCCTGGCCCAGCAAGGCTTGCGCAACGCCGTGGCCACCCTTGGCACCGCGACCAGCGAAGAACACTTGAAGCGCCTGTTTCGCGTGGTGCCCAACGTATTGTTCTGCTTCGACGGCGACCAGGCTGGCCGCAATGCGGCATGGCGCGCCCTTGAATCGACGCTGTCGAGCCTGCAGGACGGGCGGCGCGCGCGCTTCCTGTTCCTGCCCGAAGGCGAAGACCCGGACACCCTGGTCCGCTCCGAAGGCACCGACGCGTTCCGCGCGCGCATCAACCAACATGCACAACCGCTGGCCGATTATTTTTTCCAGCAACTGACCGAAGAGTCCGACCCGCGCTCCCTCGAAGGCAAGGCCCACATGGTCACCCTCGCGGCACCGCTGATCGACAAGGTTCCGGGGGCCAACCTGCGGACGCTGATGCGTCAGCGCCTGCTGGAAATTACCGGTTTGAGTGGCGAGGCCGTCAGCCAGCTGGTGCACAGCGCACCGCAAGAGGCACCGCCGGCCTACGACCCGGGCATGGATTACGACGCCATGCCGGACTATTCCGACTTCCACCAACCGCAGGAGGCCTACACGCCCCAGCAGGAGTGGACACCGAAGAAACCCGGCGCCGGCGGCAAGAAATGGGACAAGAAACCCTGGGACAAAAACGGTAAACGTGGCGGTGACCGTGACGAACCGCGCGGCCCGCGCGTCCCAGCAGCAGTAGAGCCACCCACCATGGCGGCCCTGCGTACGTTATTGCACCACCCGCAGCTGGCACAAAAAGTCGAAGACGCGGGGCACTTTGCGGCCGAAGACCACACCAATACACAACTGTTGGTGGCCCTGCTCGAAGCCGTACAGAAGAATCCTAAGCTAAACTCATTCCAGCTGATTGCACGCTGGCACGGCACTGAACAGGGCCGCTTGCTGAAGGCATTGGCAGAAAAGGAATGGCTGATTGATGGCGATAACCTTGAACAACAGTTTTTCGACACCATTACTAGCTTGGTAGCTCGTCAACGCGAGCGAAACCTGGAACAACTTCTTCGAAAAGCGCGTCAGAGTGAATTGACCGCCGAAGAGAAAAATCAACTGCGCGACCTTTTAAGTCGCAATGTTTCCGCATCAAACCCGACCTCAGCTGGCGTGTGAGGTCATAGCTCGGGTATAATCCTCGGCTTGTTTTTTGCCCGCCAAGACCTTCAGTGGATAGGGTGTTATGTCCGGAAAAGCGCAACAGCAGTCTCGTATCAAAGAGTTGATCACCCTTGGTCGTGAGCAGAAGTATCTGACTTACGCAGAGGTCAACGACCACCTGCCTGAGGATATTTCAGATCCAGAGCAGGTGGAAGACATCATCCGCATGATTAATGACATGGGGATCCCCGTACACGAGAGTGCTCCGGATGCGGACGCCCTTATGTTGGCCGACGCCGATACCGACGAGGCAGCCGCTGAAGAAGCAGCCGCCGCGTTGGCAGCGGTCGAGACCGACATCGGTCGCACGACTGACCCTGTGCGCATGTATATGCGCGAAATGGGTACGGTAGAGCTGCTGACACGTGAAGGCGAAATCGAAATCGCCAAACGTATCGAAGAGGGCATCCGTGAAGTGATGGGCGCAATCGCGCACTTCCCAGGCACGGTTGACCACATTCTCTCCGAGTACACTCGCGTCACCACCGAAGGTGGCCGCCTGTCCGACGTCCTGAGCGGTTATATCGACCCGGACGACGGCATTGCGCCACCTGCGGCTGAAGTTCCGCCACCGATCGATGCCAAGGCTGCGAAAGCAGACGACGATACCGATGATGACGAAGCTGAAGCCAGCACCGATGACGAAGAAGAAGTCGAAAGCGGTCCGGATCCGATCATCGCAGCCCAGCGTTTCGGCGCGGTCTCCGATCAGATGGAACTGGCCCGCAAGGCCCTGAAGAAGCACGGTCGCGGCAGCAAGCAGGCAACTGCTGAACTGCTGGCCCTGGCTGAACTCTTCATGCCGATCAAACTGGTACCGAAGCAATTCGAAGGCCTGGTTGAGCGGGTTCGTAGCGCCCTTGAGCGTCTGCGTGCACAAGAGCGTGCGATCATGCAGCTCTGTGTCCGTGATGCGCGCATGCCGCGTGCCGATTTCCTGCGTCAGTTCCCGGGCAACGAAGTCGACGAAAGCTGGACCGACGCACTGGCCAAAGGCAAAAGCAAATACGCTGAAGCCATTGGTCGTTTCCAGGCCGACATCGTTCGTTGCCAGCAGAAGCTGACTGCATTGCAGACCGAAACCGGTCTGACGATTGCCGAGATCAAGGACATCAACCGTCGCATGTCGATCGGTGAGGCCAAGGCCCGCCGCGCGAAGAAAGAGATGGTTGAAGCGAACTTGCGTCTGGTGATCTCCATCGCCAAGAAGTACACCAACCGTGGCCTGCAATTCCTCGATCTGATCCAGGAAGGCAACATCGGCTTGATGAAGGCTGTGGACAAGTTCGAATACCGTCGCGGCTACAAGTTCTCGACTTATGCCACCTGGTGGATCCGTCAGGCGATCACTCGCTCGATCGCCGACCAGGCCCGCACCATCCGTATTCCGGTGCACATGATCGAGACGATCAACAAGCTCAACCGTATTTCCCGGCAGATGTTGCAGGAAATGGGTCGCGAACCGACCCCGGAAGAGCTGGGCGAACGCATGGAAATGCCTGAGGATAAAATCCGCAAGGTATTGAAGATCGCTAAAGAGCCGATCTCCATGGAAACCCCGATCGGTGATGACGAAGACTCCCATCTGGGTGACTTCATCGAAGACTCGACCATGCAGTCGCCAATCGATGTGGCTACCGTTGAGAGCCTGAAAGAAGCGACTCGCGACGTACTGTCCGGCCTCACTGCCCGTGAAGCCAAGGTACTGCGCATGCGCTTCGGCATCGACATGAATACCGACCACACCCTTGAGGAGGTTGGTAAGCAGTTCGACGTTACCCGTGAGCGGATTCGTCAGATCGAAGCCAAGGCGCTGCGCAAGCTGCGCCACCCGACGAGAAGCGAGCATTTGCGCTCCTTCCTCGACGAGTGATCACAAAAACCCCGGCCCAGGCCGGGGTTTTTGCTTTCTACAGTTTAAATTCTCCCCGCCTCACCTCCCCCGCAATGCCCGTCTACACTCGAAACATTCCCCGTGCCATAACGAGACCGTTATGCCCAGATTGCCGACCGTGTTACTGCTGTCGCTGCTGACCTGGACCGCAACGGCTGGCGCGTTGACTCTCACTGATGAAGAGCGTGTCTGGTTGGCGGACCACCAAGAGTTGCGCCTGGGCGTCGATGCGTCTTGGCCACCCTTTGAATACCGCGATGAAGACGGTCGTTACCAGGGCCTGGCCGCTGATTACGTGCGACTGATGCAGGATCGCCTTGGGGTCCGGCTGAAGCTGATTGAGCCGGTGAACTGGAGCGCGGTGCTGGAGCAGGCCCGCAACAACCAACTCGACCTGCTTCCGGGCATCATGTCCACGCCGGAACGCCAGGGCTTTCTGTCGTTTACCCGGCCTTATCTCGACTTCCCCATTGTCATCCTCGCCCATGAAGGCGGCCCGCAACCGCGCAACCTCAAGGACCTGTATGGGCTGAAGGTGGCCGTGGTGGAAAACTACGCCCCTCACGAACTGCTGCGCACTCACCACCCGGACCTCAACCTGGTGGCCATGCCCAACGTCAGCTCAACGCTGCAGGCCCTGGCCACCGACAAGGTCGATGCGGTAGTCGGCGACCTGGCGTCCAGCGTATGGAGCCTGCGCCAGCTCAAGCTGGAAGGCTTATACGTCAGTGGCGAAACGCCCTACCGATATCAATTGGCCATGGGCGTACCCAAGGACGACAAGATGCTGGTAGGCATCCTCGATAAAGTCCTGGCCGACATCAGCCCGGCCGAGACCGAGGCTATCCAGCAACGCTGGGTCGGCAATGTCATCGACCACCGCACACTCTGGACCGACGTGCTGCTCTACGGGCTGCCCGCAGTGCTGTTACTGAGCACTGTGCTGGCCGTGGTTATCCGGATCAACCGCCGGCTCAGCTCGGAGATTTCCCGCCGGGTCGCCCTCGAACAGGAATTGCGCAGCAGCGAATACCATTATCGTGGCCTGGTGGAGAGCCTTTCCGCGATCGCCTGGGAAGCCAGCATCAGCGATTTCACCTACAGCTACGTGTCGCCCCACGCCGAGGAACTGCTGGGTTATCCGCGGGCCCATTGGCTGATCCCGGGCTTCTGGCGCAACATCATTCACCCCGCCGACCTGACCCGCACAGAGTCCTATTGCTACGCAGAAACCCGAGCCAACCGCGACCACAGTGTCGACTACCGGGTGATCACCGCCGATGGCCGCTGCCTGTGGGTGCGGGATATCGTCAGCCTGATCGAACACGGCCACGAGCCGGTACTGCGCGGCCTGATGATCGACATCAGCGAAGCCAAGCGCACCGAGGAAGCGTTGCAGCTTTCGGAGCAGAAATTTGCCTCGGTATTCCAGCAATGCCCGGACATCCTGGTGATCGCCCGGCTGTCCGACGGCTGCCTGATGGAGGTCAATAAAGCCTTCGAAGACCAGATCGGCCTGAGCGCCGAAGAAGTCGTGGGAAAAACCGCCACCGAACTGAATATCTGGGGCATTCAAGGTGTAGGCCCCGGCCTGCTGCAACGGGTACAGACCACCAGCATCCGCAACCTGGAAATGCCGTTCCTGCGCAGCAACGGCCAGGCCTTCACCGGGCTGATTTCCGCCGAACCGTTTCAACTCGACACCATCGAAGCCCTGGTGGTGGTGGTGCGCGACATCACCCAACTGAAAGAAACCCAGCAGCGCCTGCAAACCTCTGAAGAGAAGTTCGCCAAGGCCTTCCACGCCTCGCCCGATGGCCTGCTGCTGTCGCGCCAAAGCGATGGCCTGCTGATTGAGGTCAACGAAGGCTTCAGCCGCATAACCGGCTTCAACAGCGTGATGTCACTGGACCAGTCCACCCTGGACCTCGGCATCTGGGTCGACCTGAACGAACGCAAGGAGATGCTGGAGCGCCTGCAACGGGATGGGTTTGTCCGCGACTTTGTCTGCCACATCCGCCGCAACGACGGCGAGATTCGCTTGTGTGAAGTCTCCAGCCGCCCACTGCCCATCGGCGATGAGGACTGCATGCTGACCATCGCCCGGGACATCACCGAGCGCCAACTGATGCAGGAAAAACTGCAACAGGCCGCCACCGTCTTCGAGAGCACGGCTGAAGGCGTACTGATCACTGACACCCGGCAAAACATCAGCGCCGTGAACCGCGCCTTCAGCGAGATCACCGGCTACAGCGAAGCCGAAGCCCTCGGCCAAACCCCGCGTTTGCTTGCCTCCGGCCTGCACGACAGCGCCTTCTACGCGGCCATGTGGCACCAACTGACAGCCAACGGCCACTGGCAGGGCGAGATCTCCAACCGACGCAAGAACGGCGAGCTGTACCCCAGCTGGCTGACCATCAGCGCGGTGCGCAATCGTGAGCAGTCGATCACCCACTTTGTCGCCGTGTTTGCCGACATCTCCAGCCTCAAGCACGCCCAGGCGCGCCTCGATTACCAGGCCCACCACGACCCGCTGACCGGCCTGCCCAACCGCACCCTGTTCGAAAGCCGCCTGCAGGCCGCCCTCAACCATCAACAGGAAACCGGCAGCCAGGGCGCCGTGCTGTTCCTCGACCTCGACCGTTTCAAACACATCAACGACAGCCTCGGCCACCCGATTGGCGACCTGCTGCTCAAGGACATCGCGGTGCGCCTCAAGGACCAACTGCGTGACGTCGACACCGTTGCGCGCCTGGGCGGCGACGAATTCATCATCCTGTTGCCCGGCCTGCAACAAGCCAGCGACGCCGAACACCTGGCCAATAAACTGCTGGCCTGCTTCACCCCGCCGTTCCAGGCGGGCGAGCATGAGTTCTTTATCAGCGCCAGCATCGGCACCAGCCTGTACCCACGGGACGGCGTCGACGTCGCGACCCTGGTGAAAAACGCCGACGCCGCCATGTACCGCTCCAAGGCCAAAGGCCGCAACCGCGTCGAAAGCTACACCGAGGACCTCACCGCCCAGGCCAACGAACGGGTGGCGCTGGAGCACGAACTGCGCCGGGCGATCGAGCGCGACGAACTGTTCCTCTACTACCAGCCAAAACTGAGCCTCAACACCCAACAACTGATCGGCGCCGAAGCGCTGATTCGCTGGCTCCACCCCACCTTTGGCGAAGTGCCGCCCGAGCACTTCATCGCACTGGCCGAAGAGAACGGCATGATCCTGCAGATTGGCGACTGGGTACTGGAACAGGCCTGCCGGCAAATGCACGACTGGAGAGAGGTCTTTGATGACTTCGGCCCACTGTCCGTCAACCTCGCCGGCGCGCAACTGCGCCACCCCAACCTGCTCGCACGCATCGAACAACTGCTGCGGGACAACCACCTCGAGCCCGGCTGCCTGCAACTGGAAATCACCGAAAACTTCATCATGAGCCAGGCCGAGGAAGCACTGGAGGTGCTGCACCAACTCAAGGGCCTGGGCGTGCAACTGGCCATTGATGACTTCGGCACCGGCTACTCGTCCCTCAGCTACCTGAAGCGCCTGCCGCTGGACTTCCTGAAGATCGACCAATCCTTCGTCCGCGGCCTGCCCGATGACCCACACGACGCGGCCATCGTGCGCGCCATCATTGCCCTGGGCCACAGCATGCAATTCACCATTATCGCCGAAGGCGTGGAAACGCCTGCCCAGCAAGCGTTCCTGGCGGCTGAAGGCTGCGAACAGATGCAAGGCTACATCGTCAGCCTGCCGCTGCCGCCGGACGTTTTCGCCGCGACGTTCCTTCGCATGAGTGTTTCGGACTTTTCGGATGGCACAGCGAAGAAACCATCGCTATAATCCGCGGCCTACTGAGGGCCTATAGCTCAGTTGGTTAGAGCAGGGGACTCATAATCCCTTGGTCGTAGGTTCGAGTCCTACTGGGCCCACCATCTTGAAAGCCGCGCATTGCGCGGCTTTGTCGTTTCTGGCGCCTGAGGCGTTCAGCCATGAAACATTAGTTAGTTGTCCCGCACGGCTACGGCTAAGACCATGATTCCCAGTCAACGCCACTCCAGCACGAGGGAAACTTGTTCCATGCATCCGAAGAAACGTTCGCCGCACAACCCAATCCACAGCCTGGGCATGCGTGCCGCGGCCACCGTCGCAATCACCCTCGCCACCTTGAGCGGCGCACAAGCCGCCCCCTCCAACACTGACACCATCAAGGCATTCAAGCTGTGCACGGGCGCCGACAACAACTCCCACGTACTGGAAGGCACCATCGACCAGAGCATGCGCAATGACGTGACTGCTATTCACTTCAAGCAAACTGCGGCGCACTCTTCCTACAGCTGGCATAACGACCCGGAGCCTCAGTACGTGATGACGCTGTCCGGCACGCTGGCGTTCGTGACGCGCGGCGGTGAGAAGTTCACGCTGCACCCGGGTGAAGTGCTGATTGCCGAAGACAATACCGGCACAGGCCATCGCTGGAATCTGGTGGACGATCAACCGTGGCGACGCGGGTACGTGGTGCTGAAGCCTGGCGCGCCGGACTCGTTCATCCCGAACGATCCTGCTGCTGCGAAGGTGTGCAAGGGGTCGTAGTCTCGCTGAGCACACCACCTCGGATAAAAGAAAGGCTTACGCATTGCGGCGTAAGCCTTTTTTGTACTGTGTGTTTCTCTCAGCCCGTTATCAAACGGAAAGTTCGCGCAGCGCGGCCGTCGCGAGGAACCCTGAGCGTGAGGCATAGCGATGGTCTTTTTGCACTCGCTCATCGATACGATTCAACAGCTGCTCCGGCAATGAGGCGTTGAACCTCACAGACTTGCCGAGGTAAGGAGTGAGATCAAAGTCGATTACCGCCCACACCCCACCAGCAAAGTCGGGATTCTCCAAGTGGAAGTCGACTTCTCTCGCCTGGGGAAGCGGCTCCGCATCAGCAACCAATCCTTCCAGATGCAGCGCCAAGGCTTCACGGACGTTATCCAGAGCTTCCGAGAACGTAGTGCCGGCCGAAAAGCAACCTGGAACGTCCGGGACTGTCACGCTGTAATCTGAATCAGCGTCTTTGTGTATCACCACTGGAAATTTCATTTTTCCTCCTTTGAATGAGCCGCAGCGGGATCATTCACCACATAACCTACGGTCATCACTTAACGCCTGCTGATTTCAAAATGCTGTGCAAAGTACCCTTGGCTATCTCTGATTTAGGATGAGGTACCGTCACCCTGCCTGGCTTGGTTGGGTGCTTGAATTGATGGTGACTGCCTTTCACCGCTACCTCAAAGCATCCATCCGCCATCAGCGAGTCAATCACCTCTCTGCGTCTCATTGCAGCTGCTCCACAGTGTGTGTCTTACACACCGAAGGTGTCCTGCAGCACTTTTTATACACACAAGACACACCAATGAAAAAGCCCGCTCATTTCTGAGCGGGCTCATGCGAAAAATATGATGACTACGTCTATCGCCGCTTCGCCAGCGAACTAATGTCAGTTTTTGTGCCCCGGTTGATTCTCAACTTACCAGCGCATCAACAATGACTTGCGCCGTACCTAGCAACGGCGCATCCCCTCTAAATGCCCCAATCACCTGCAACCCCACCGGCGCCAACATCCCACATGAAACACCCAACATCGCATCAAACGGCTGGCAGATCTGCGCGAGCTGCGGGGCGAATTGATTCATCGACGCCCCCTCACTTGGCAAACAACTGCCCAATATCCTTGAACGCCTTGAACTCCAGCGCATTGCCGCAAGGGTCGAACAGAAACAACGTCGCCTGCTCACCCACCTGGCCCTTGAAGCGAATATGCGGCTCCAACACAAACCGGGTGTTGCGCGCCTGCAGACGCTCGGCCAGCGCATGCCAATCATCCCAACTCAGCACCACGCCAAAATGCGGCACCGGCACATCGTGGCCGTCCACTGCATTGGTGTGCGCCGCCTCTTGAGAAGCAGTTTTCGGATGCTCATGAATAACCAGTTGATGGCCGAAGAAGTCGAAGTCGACCCAGTGATCACTGGCCCGCCCCTCCTTCAGGCCAAACACCTCACCGTAAAACTGCCGCGCAGCCGCCAGGTCGAATACCGGAATTGCCAGGTGAAAAGGAGCCAGTGCCATCAGGTCTAACCTCTGTGGGTATTAAGTCCTTCCGAGTCTAGCCTTGCCGTAACCGATGGAAAGACGATAGTTTTCGCATCGAGCTCAAATTATTTCGATCAATCGAGACGCCCATGCTGCGGGAACTGAAAACTTTTATTGCCGTCACCCGCCATGGCACATTCGCCGCAGCGGGCATGCACATCGGGCTGACGCAGTCGGCGGTCAGCGCGCAGATCCGCCAGTTGGAGCAGGTGCTTGGCGTGCAGTTGTTCGATCGCACCGGGCGCCAGGCCACGCTGAATGCGGCGGGCATCCGCGCGCTGCCGCTGGCCAAGGAAATTCTCGAGACGTTTAACCGCATGGCCGTGCCGGTGGACGCCAATGAATACCGTGGCGAGTTGAAAGTCGGCGCCATCACCACCGCCCAGACCGGCCTGCTACCCCAAGCCCTGGTGCGCCTGCGACACGCGGCGCCGACGGTGGAGTGCAAGTTGGTGCCGGGGGTTTCCCTGGAGCTGCTCAGCCAGGTGGACGCGGGCGAACTGGACTCGGCGATCATCATTCGCCCGCCCTTTGATTTGCCCAAGGAGCTGCACGTGCAGGTGCTGCGCAAGGAGCCGTTTGTGCTGATCGTGCCGCAAACGGTCAAGGGTGATGACCCGCTGCAGCTGCTCGCCGCTAAGCCCCATGTGCGCTACGACCGTGCTTCGTTTGGCGGGCGGCTGGTCAGTCGTTTTCTGCGGGAACAGCGGTTGGACGTGCAGGTTGCGCTGGAGCTGGACGAGATAGAAGCCCTCGTCAAGATGGTCGAATGCGGGCTGGGCGTTTCACTGGTTCCCCACGCGGGACTCTGGCTGGACCGATCCCCGCAGGTGCGGGTCATCCCGCTGGGCGAACTGACCTTTCACCGGGAAATCATCCTGCTGAGCCGCTACAGCCAACGTAACCTTCCCGTGCCGCAACTCTTTGCCCGGTGCCTGCTGGCTGACGTGAGCTAAGCCGCAAAAAAAAGCCGCACATCCGTGCGGCTTTTTCAGGCCCTATTTCTTGGGCAACGCATAGGCAATCACATAATCCCCGCGGTCAGGCGACTGTCGCGCGCCGCCGGCGGTGAGCACGATGTACTGCGTGCCCGTCTTGGGCGACACGTAGGTCATCGGCCCGGATTGGCTACCGACAGGCAACCGGGACTTCCAGATTTCGTTGCCGTTGCCGGTATCGAACGCGCGCAGGTAGAAGTCCTGGGTACCGGCGAAGAACAACAGGCCAGACTGGGTCGCCAGCGACGCGCCGAGGGTTGGCATGCCAATCGGAATCGGCATGTGCATGCGGATGCCCAGCGGCCCGGTGTCTTCAACCGTGCCCACCGGCACTTGCCACATCAGCTTGTGGGTTTTCAGGTCTATCGCAGACATCGTGCCGAACGGCGGTTTCTGACACGGAATGCCCGCTGCCGAGAGGAAGCGCTCACGCATGGCGCCAAACGGCGTACCGGCCTGCGGCACCACACCCATCTCGATGCCGCTGGCACCGGCTGCGATCTTGTCGCGCGGGATCATGTAGTTGGCCAAACCCAGGCGCATGTCGTTGACGAACATGTAATTGGTGTTCGGGTCCACCGACACGCTGCCCCAGTTCATACCGCCCAGCGAACCCGGGAATTGCAGCGCCCGGTCCAGGCCAGGCGGCGTATAGACGCCCTCATGCCGCATGCCTTTGAACTGGATGCGGCACATCAACTGGTCAAACGGTGTGGCGCCCCACATATCGGATTCGGTCAGTTGCTGATTGCCAATCGACGGCATGTCCACCGAGAACGGCTGGGTCGGCGAATACCGCTCGCCGGGCACATTGCCCTGAGGCACCGGACGCTCTTCGACCCGGGCGATGGGCACGCCGGTTTCGCGGTTGAGCAGGAAGATTTCACCTTGCTTGGTGACTTGAGCCAGGGCCGGCTGTACGCCGCCGTTTCCATCCGGAATATCGTAGAGCAGCGGTTGCGCCGGCAGGTCGAAATCCCACAGGTCATGGTGCGTGGTCTGGAAGTGCCAGCGCACCTGGCCGGTCTTCACGTCGATGGCGACGATGGAGGAACTCCACTTGTCGTCATAGGCAGTACGCTCACCGGCAAAGAAGTCCGGGGTAGCGTTACCGGTGGGCAGGTAGACCAGGCCGAGCTTCGCGTCGTAGGACATGGCCGACCACACGTTCGGCGTACCCCGGGTGTAGGTCTCGCCCGCAGGTGGCCGTTTGGTGGTGTTCGGGTTGCCCGGGTCCCAGGCCCACACCAGTTCGCCGCTGTGCACGTCAAAGGCGCGCACCACGCCTGGCGGTTCGCCGGTGGAGAAGTTGTCTGCCACGCGGCCGCCGACGATCACCACATTGCCCGCCACCAGTGGCGTCGAGGTTTGCTGGTAATAACCAGCCTTCACTTCGCCCATGTCGGTTTTCAGGTCGATGGTGCCGTGGTCGCCGAAGTCTTCGCAGGGCGCGCCGGTTTCAGCATTGATCGCAATCAACCGGGCATCGCCGGTCGGCAGAAACAGACGTTTCACACAGGCTTTAGCGCTGGCCGGTTGCTCGCTGGCGCTGCTGTCGAAATAACCCAGGCCCCGGCAACGCTGCCAGTTGGGACCGCTGCCCTGTGGGTCGAATTTCCAGCGCTGGGCGCCGGTGTCGGCATCCAGGGAGAAGACTTTGCCGTAGGCGGTGCACACGTAAACGCTGTCACCGATCTGCAGCGGGGTGTTCTGGTCTTCGGCGCCGGCGCCGTTGCTTTCAGGGATGTCGCCGGTGTGAAAGGTCCAGGCCACCTGCAACTTGTCGATGTTGCCTTTGTTGATCTGGTCCAGCGCGGCAAACCGATTGCCGGCGGTGGTATTGCCCCAGTGGGCCCAGTCTTTTTGCTCGGTGCCCGGTGTCACCGCAGTCACCGCAGGCTCACTGCTGGCCTTGACCACGTGAGTCGGCACAAACATGTACGCCAGGGTGGCGACCACGCCAAGGCCCAGCAGCCCGGCGACGCCATAAGCACCACGCCCGGGAGTCGACCCCGAGGCGCGGGCGAGTTGTGGATAAATCAGTGCGACCACCAGGCCGATGACGGCAAAGGTCAGGACCCGCGACACCAAAGGCCAGTATTCCAGGCCCGTGTCCCACACTGCCCAGATCGCGGTCAGCACCAAGGCCACGGCGTATAGCCACGCGCCTTGAGGCTTGCGCTTGGCGATCAGCACGCCGGAGACAAGCATCGCCAGGCCCATCAGCAGGAAATACCAACTGCCACCCAGCGCCACGAGGTAACCGCCACCGCCCGCCAAACCCAGGCCGATCAACGCGATCAGCAGGCCCAGCCCCATCAGCAAAAATCTGCTGCCGGTGGCAGCCCCAAAGTTATTCATTTCGCAAACGTCCTTCCCGTATACCTAACGGGAAATAATGTACCAAATAGTTACTTTTAACAATCTGACCCAAATTAAAGTGTTCGATCAGCGGCGAAAATAAATTCTGGGGCTTACTTGAAGTGGAATTTTATTTCCAATAATGTTTGTTTCAGAATCTTTGTCGCACTAAAACAATAAAAAGGAACCTGTCATGAAGCGCCTGCTTGGCTGTGCCTGTGCCCTGTTGCTGTCCACCGCTGCCCATGCTGAATTGCGCATTGGGGTATCGGTCGGACAGTTTGATAACTACGTTTCCTACCTGGTGCAGGCCATGCAGGACCGAGCGAAGGCCTCGCCCGATGCAGTCAAGCTGCAGGTGGAAGATTCCGCCAGCGACGTGGTCCGCCAGTTGAACCAAGTAGAAAGCTTCATCAGCCAGAAAGTCGACGCGATCATCGTCAACCCGGCCGACACCGCCGCCACCCGTAAAATCACCGAAAAGGCCAACGCCGCCGGGATCCCGCTGGTGTACATGAACAGTCGCCCCGAGGTTGAAACCTTCCCGCCGGGCGTCGTGTTCGTCGGCACCGACGAGCGCGCGATTGGCCGGATGCAGATGGAATACCTGGCCGAGAAGATGGGCGGCAAAGGCAACCTGGCGATCATCCTCGGGCGCCTCGCCCACAGCGACACCGGCAAACGCACCAGTGGCGTCAAGGATGTGCTGGCCAAGTACCCCGAGATCAAAGTCGTTGAAGAACAGTCCGGCGACTGGCAGCGGGAAAAAGGCATGGACCTGATGAATGAATGGCTGACCAAGGGCCAGACCATCAATGCCGTGGCCTCCAACAATGACGAGATGGGCATTGGCGCCGCCATGGCCCTGCGCCAGACCGGGCGCCAGGACATTCTGGTGGGCGGCATCGACGGCACGCCGGACGGTTTGCAGGCGCTGAAGAAAGGCCAACTGGCAGTGACCGTATTCCGCGACCCGGTGGCGATCGGTGCGGGCTCGGTGGACGCGGCGCTGATGCTGATCAAGCACGCCGCCCTGCAAGGCGATGTATGGGTTCCGACCCAGCTGGTCACCCCGGACAACTACCCGCAGTTCCTGCACAACTGAGCCAAACGCCGCCGCGAGCATCAAGGGGAATGAGCCTGTAACATGCTTGCCCATTGATGCCCGCGCCGGAGAACACCTTGCCCGCCTCTCACCCTCCCGTCCTCGATGAAATCGATCGCCAGTTGATCGCCGCGTTGCAGATCAACGCCCGCGAAAGCGTGGCCATGCTCGCCCGGCAACTGGGCATCGCGCGCACCACCGTCACCTCGCGCCTGGCGCGCCTGGAAAAAACCCAAGTGATTACCGGCTATGGCGTACGCCTGAGCCAGCGGGTGGTGGATGGCGGTTTACAGGCCTACGTGGGGATTACCGTGCAACCGCGCTCGGGCAAGGAAGTGCTGCGCCGGATCAGTGCCATGGCGCAGGTTCAGCAACTGTGTGCGGTCAGCGGCGAGTTCGATTACGTGGCCTGGCTGCGCACCGATTCGCCGGAGCAGTTGGATCAACTGCTGGACCAGATCGGCAGTGTCGACGGTGTAGAGAAGACCACCACCTCGATCATCCTCAGTAACAAACTGGATCGCGGGCAACCAATCTGACCAGCACCTTCGTCACTCTGACTAAAAACAATTCAATCCGACGACACATTGCGTCTTATTAACGAACGCTACGCTCCCTAGAATGGCTGCCATCTTTTCCTATACTCAGCGGGTCGCGCCCCGCCGAGTCGCCAGCAAGGTCAGCCATGAGCATTCCTTCCAGCACCATCAGCAAGCCCAATCGCCACCCTGCCAACGGTAAAAAACCGATCACCATCTTTGGCCCGGACTTCCCGTTCGCCTTCGATGACTGGATCGAGCACCCGGCCGGTCTGGGCAGCATTCCAGCGGCCAACCATGGCGCCGAAGTGGCGATCGTCGGCGCCGGGATTGCCGGCTTGGTGGCCGCCTACGAGCTGATGAAGCTGGGCCTGAAACCGGTGGTGTACGAAGCCTCGAAAATGGGTGGCCGCCTGCGTTCCCAGGCGTTTGAAGGCGCCGAAGGCATCATTGCCGAGCTGGGTGGTATGCGCTTCCCGGTGTCGTCCACCGCGTTTTATCACTACGTGGACAAACTCGGGCTGGAGACCAAACCGTTTCCCAACCCGCTGACGCCCGCTTCCGGCAGCACGGTCATCGACCTCGAGGGCCAGACTCACTACGCACAGAAACTCGCCGACCTTCCTGCACTGTTCCAGGAAGTGGCTGACGCCTGGGCCGACGCCCTGGAAGCCGGATCGCAGTTCGCCGATATCCAGCAAGCCATCCGCGACCGTGACGTACCGCGCCTGAAAGAGCTGTGGAATACGCTGGTTCCGTTGTGGGACGACCGCACCTTCTACGACTTCGTCGCCACCTCCAAGGCGTTCGCCAAGTTGTCCTTCCATCACCGCGAAGTGTTCGGCCAGGTCGGCTTCGGCACCGGCGGCTGGGACTCGGACTTCCCCAACTCGATGCTGGAAATCTTCCGCGTGGTGATGACCAACTGCGACGACCACCAGCACCTGGTGGTCGGCGGCGTCGCCCAGGTACCCATGGGCATCTGGCGCCATGTGCCGGAGCGATGTGCCCACTGGCCCGAAGGCACCAGCCTCAGTTCCTTGCACCACGGCGCGCCACGGGCCGGGGTCAAGCGCATTGCCCACGCCCCCGACGGCCGTTTCGCTGTCACCGACAACTACGGCGACACCCGTGAATACGCCGCCGTGCTGACCACCTGCCAGAGCTGGCTGCTGACCACCCAGATCGAGTGCGACGAAACCTTGTTTTCGCAAAAGATGTGGATGGCCCTCGACCGCACCCGCTACATGCAATCGTCGAAGACCTTCGTGATGGTCGACCGGCCATTCTGGAAGGACAAGGATCCGGAAACCGGCCGCGATTTGATGAGCATGACGCTGACCGACCGCCTGACCCGTGGCACCTATCTGTTCGACAATGGCGACGACAAGCCTGGGGTGATTTGCCTGTCCTACTCGTGGATGAGCGATGCGCTGAAAATGCTGCCGCAGCCGATCGAAAAGCGCGTAAAACTGGCCCTCGATGCGCTGAAAAAGATTTACCCGAAAGTCGACATTGCCGCGCGGATCATCGGCGATCCGATCACTGTGTCGTGGGAAGCCGACCCGCATTTCCTCGGTGCTTTCAAGGGCGCGCTGCCTGGCCACTATCGCTACAACCAGCGGATGTACGCGCACTTCATGCAGAAGGACATGCCGGCAGAGCAACGCGGTATTTTCATTGCCGGTGACGACGTATCCTGGACGCCTGCGTGGGTTGAAGGCGCGGTGCAAACCTCGCTGAACGCGGTGTGGGGCATCATGACTCACTTCGGCGGCAGCACTCACCCACAGAACCCGGGGCCGGGCGATGTGTTCGATGAAATCGGGCCGATCGCACTGCCCGAGTAAGGAGTTGCCCATGCGTGTCGCCCTGTATCAATGCCCGCCTTTGCCGCTGGACGTGGCCGGCAATCTCAAGCGCCTGCATCAACTGGCGCAAGAGGCTACCGACGCCGACCTGCTGGTGCTGCCGGAGATGTTTCTCACCGGCTATAACATCGGCGTAGAAGCGGTCGGCGCCCTGGCGGAAGCTCAGGACGGCCCGTCTGCGCAGTCCATCGCTGCGCTGGCGAAAAACTCGGGTGTGGCGATTCTCTATGGTTATCCGGAACGCGGGGCTGACGGGCAGATCTACAACGCCGTGCAGTTGATCGACGCCAACGGCCAGCGCCTGTGCAACTACCGCAAGACCCACCTGTTTGGCGACCTCGACCACTCGATGTTCAGCCCCGGAGACGATGAGTTTCCGCTGGTGGAGTTGAACGGCTGGAAGCTGGGGTTCCTGATTTGCTATGACCTGGAATTCCCGGAGAACACCCGGCGCCTGGCGCTCGCCGGGGCGGAGTTGATCCTGGTGCCGACGGCCAATATGGTGCCCTTCGATTTCGTCGCCGATGTCACCGTGCGGGCGCGGGCCTTTGAAAACCAGTGTTATGTGGCTTACGCCAATTACTGCGGCCAGGAAGGCGAGATCCAGTATTGCGGGCAAAGCAGCATCGCCGCACCGGATGGCCAGCGGATTGCCCAGGCGGGCCTTGATGAAGCGTTGATTGTCGGCACTCTGGATCGCCAACTGATGGTCGACTCCCGCGCGGCCAATCGCTACCTGCTGGACCGTCGCCCGGAGCTCTACGGTGCGTTGCACAAGCACTGATCGGGCAGGTTTGCGCTAGCATAGGCACTTCCTACGTTTCGGAAGTGCCCATGCCTGCGCCGGCCCACCCTCATCACCTTCAATTGACCCTGGCCAACGGCCTGCAGGTTTCCTTGCATCATGCGCCGCGTTTGAAGCGCTGCGCGGCGGCCTTGCGCGTTGCAGCGGGCAGCCACGATGTGCCCTTGGCGTGGCCGGGACTGGCGCATTTCCTTGAGCATCTGTTGTTCCTGGGTACTGAGCGTTTTCCTGCAAATGAAGGGCTGATGGCTTACGTGCAGCGTCAGGGTGGCCAGGTCAACGCCAGCACTCGCGAACGCACTACCGACTTTTTCTTTGAGGTGCCGGTTCCGGCATTTGATGCGGCGCTGGAGCGCCTGGGGGATATGCTCGCCCATCCGCGCCTGGCCCCGGAAGACCAGTTGCGTGAGCGTGAAGTGTTGCACGCGGAATTTATCGCCTGGTCGCAAGATGCCACGGCCCAACAGCAACAGGCGTTGCTGCAAGGCGTTGCGGCGGATCATCCGCTGCGGGCGTTTCATGCGGGCAACCGGGATAGCTTGCCGGTGGAGCGTGAGGATTTTCAGCAAGCGTTGCGGGATTTTTATGAAGGCTTCTATCAGACCGGGCAGATGACCTTGAGCCTGGCGGGCCCTCAGTCACTGGCGGAGCTGGAGGCTTTGGCGAAGCAGTTTGGCGCTGCGTTGAAGACTGCACCGCTGAAGCCACAGGAGCCCGCGCCAGCATTGCTGGCCGGCATTCAACG
This sequence comes from Pseudomonas sp. TH32, assembly GCF_016650855.1. NCBI lineage: Bacteria > Pseudomonadati > Pseudomonadota > Gammaproteobacteria > Pseudomonadales > Pseudomonadaceae > Pseudomonas > Pseudomonas sp. TH32. Next base: position 4,906,695 of record NZ_JAEKFA010000002.1, read on the forward strand.
GACCTTTCAACACGCCGATGAGCACCACTGGCATCAGGTGGTGGTGAGCGAAGCATCCCCTGAAGCGCTGGATTTCCTGTGCCTGTGGCTGAACGCTTCGGCCCCGGGTGGATTGCTCGCCGAGTTGCAGGCGCGACAGTGGGTCAGCGCCCTCAGCGCGACGGTGCTGTATCAGTTCGCCGGCCAGGCGCTGCTGGATATCAAGTTCACCCTGGACACGCTCGGTGCCCGGCAAACCACCGTGATCGAAGAACTGTTGCACGACTGGTTAAGCTTTTTCGCACACAGTGATTGGACGCTGCTGCGGGAAGAGTACGCCTTGCTGCTCGCGCGCAAACGCCAGGTCAGCGGCGCCCTGGCACTGGCCCGGCAAGACAACGAGCCGGTCCTGTCCGAGCACAGCGCCACGTCCCTCAAGGCACTGCTGGACTCGCTGCAACTGCCGCCGTCCCGGCACGCCTGGCAACTGCCACCTGACAATCCGTTCCTGCGTCCGGCAGCCCGGGAGGAACGCCCTGGGCTGATTCGCGGCCAAACCAGCGCCCATCGTGGTTTGCGCACGTTCGCCCAGGATCGCTCCCGTGGACGAAAGGATCTTTCGGCGCTGACCTTCAGCCAGGCGTTGCCAGGTGACACAGACGAGGGGGCGATTTACCTGCGCTGGCAGCTGGATTCGCAGCTACCCACAGACCTTTTCCCACGCCTGCGCGAGAACGCTAGCCAAGCGGGCGTCGAACTTGCCTTCGAGACCAATGGCAATCACTGGCAACTGAAAATGGTCGGGCTCCACGATCCCATGCCGGCGGTATTGGCAGAAGTGGCGCGCAGCCTGACCCAGCTTGATGAAAAAGCTGGAGCACCCACCCGTGCGGCACCGGCAATGGCCATCCGGCAGTTACTCAAGGCATTACCCTCTTGTTGCGCAGGCATCACGCCCGCCAGCCCACCACCTCACCAGGACCGATGGTCAACGGCCCGCTGGCAAGGGCTTGCAGTAGGGTTGCCCGCCAGCTGCGAAGAGGCCATTAAAACTGCTGCCGGGAAACTGCCCGGCCAACCGGCAACGGCCATCACTGAACGTCCTTCATCCGGCGGCCAGCACTTTTGGCACGAGGTAAGTACCGATTCCACCGACGCCGCGTTGCTGCTGTTCTGCCCGACACCGACCCAATCCCTGGCCGACGAAGCATGCTGGCGTTTGCTTGCACACCTGATGCAGGCGCCGTTCTACCAGCGCCTACGGGTCGATTTGCAACTGGGCTACGCGGTGTTCAGCGGCATCCGACAGTTCAATGGGCAAACCGGGCTGCTGTTCGGGGTGCAATCTCCCAGCGCCTCCCTTGCGCAAATTCTCGATCATCTGCAAACGTTCCTGAAACAGCTGCCCGCCCTGATCAACAGCAGCGAACTGCCGGGTAATCTGGCCCGGCAATTTGCCCTCGATGCCCTGCCCACCGCCCAAGCCGCTGAACTGCTCTGGCACGCCCATTTGGCGGGCCACCCGTCGGATTACATCAATCAGTTGCAAGATTTCATCCAGACCCGCACCCGCAAGGATTTAATGGACGCCGCACAGCAACTCAATGCGGCTGCAGGCGGCTGGCACTGCGTGGCCAATGGCCCGCGCAGCGCCGGTCTCCGGCAATGATCAGGCTGATCATTGCCGCTTCGGTAAAAGGCTTTTTCCCACAGGACAGCGCTATCTTCAAAAGAAGTACGTAACATTCACACGCACACATCTGAACATCTCCGCTTGGAGGTGGACTATATGTATTACTTGGTAGTAAACGTCCCATCCCTTCGTAGGAGTAAGAACATGACTTGGTCCAAACCTGCTTACACTGATCTGCGTATCGGCTTTGAAGTCACCATGTACTTTGCCAGCCGCTGATTGGCTTTGTATCGCAATGCAACGCCTCGGCTCGCCCGGGGCGTTTTTATTTTTGAGTTGTGTGTAATGGAGCGGCCATGTTTGTCCAGATTCTAGGTTCCGCCGCGGGCGGTGGTTTCCCGCAATGGAACTGCAACTGCGTGAACTGCGCAGGTTTTCGCGACGGTAGCCTGCGGGCCGAGGCGCGCACCCAGTCGTCCATCGCGATTTCCGATGACGGCGTGAACTGGGTCTTGTGCAACGCCTCGCCGGACATTCGCGCCCAGCTTCAAGGGTTCGCCCCGATGCAACCCGGCCGCGCCCTGCGGGACACCGGCATCAGCGCAATCATCCTGATGGACAGCCAGATCGACCACACCACCGGCCTGCTCAGCCTGCGCGAAGGCTGCCCGCACCAGGTGTGGTGCACCGACATGGTTCATGAAGACCTGAGCACCGGCTTCCCGCTGTTCACCATGCTGACCCACTGGAACGGCGGGCTGGCCTGGAACCGCATCGAGCTGGACGCCAGCTTCACGATTCCCGCCTGCCCCAACCTGCGCTTTACGCCGTTGCCCCTGCGCAGCGCAGCACCGCCCTACTCGCCTCACCGATTCGACCCACACCCGGGCGACAACATCGGCCTGATCGTCGAAGACCTGCGCACCGGCGGCAAGCTGTTCTACGCCCCAGGCCTGGGCAAGGTCGACGGGCCGTTGCTGGAGATCATGGCCGACAGCGATTGCCTGCTGGTGGACGGGACGATGTGGGATGACGACGAAATGCAGCGCCGTGGCGTCGGCACCCGCACTGGCCGCGAGATGGGCCACCTGGCACAAAACGGCCCCGGCGGCATGCTGGAAGTGCTGGAGCAGTTGCCCAAGCAGCGCAAGGTGCTTATCCACATCAACAACACCAACCCGATCCTGGATGAGGACTCGCCCGAGCGAGCCGAGTTGCTGCGGCGCAATGTGGAAGTGGCGTACGACGGCATGAGCATTGAATTGTAGGAGCGAACCAAATGACTGACATACCGCTGACCACCGCCGAGTTCGAACAGGCCCTGCGGGCCAAGGGCGCCTTCTACCATATCCATCACCCGTATCACGTGGCGATGTATGAAGGCCGTGCCACCCGCGAACAGATCCAGGGCTGGGTCGCCAACCGCTTTTATTATCAGGTGAACATTCCCCTCAAGGACGCCGCGATCCTGGCCAACTGCCCGGACCGGGAGATCCGTCGTGAGTGGATCCAGCGCCTGCTGGATCACGACGGTGCCCCCGGTGAGGACGGCGGCATCGAAGCCTGGCTGCGCCTGGGCCAGGCAGTCGGCCTGGACCCGGATCAACTGCGCTCCCAGGAATTGGTACTGCCCGGCGTACGATTTGCGGTAGACGCCTACGTCAACTTCGCCCGCCGCGCCAGCTGGCAGGAAGCCGCCAGCAGTTCCCTGACCGAGCTGTTCGCGCCGCAGATCCACCAGTCGCGCCTCGACAGCTGGCCACAGCATTACCCATGGATCGACCCGGCTGGCTATGAGTATTTCCGCACCCGCCTGGGCCAGGCCCGCCGGGATGTGGAGCACGGTCTGGCCATCACCCTGCAGCACTACACCACCCGCGAAGGCCAGGAGCGCATGCTGGAAATTCTCCAGTTCAAACTGGACATTCTTTGGAGCATGCTCGATGCCATGAGCATGGCTTACGAACTGAAACGCCCGCCGTACCACAGCGTGACTGATCAGCGTGTATGGCATAAGGGGATCACCCTATGAGCTTCGATCGCAGCAAAAAACCGACCTGGCGCCAGGGCTATCGCTTCCAGTACGAACCGGCCCAAAAAGGCCATGTGCTGCTGTACCCGGAAGGCATGATCAAGCTCAACGACAGCGCCGCATTGATCGGTGGTTTGATCGATGGCGAGCGCGACGTCAGCGCGATCATCGCCGAGTTGGACCAGCAATTCCCGGGTGTGCCCGAACTCGGTGAAGACATCGAGCAATTCATGGAGGTTGCCCGTGCTCAGCACTGGATCGAACTTGCCTGACCTGCCACCCAAGCCGGAAATCGGCCTGCCGCTCTGGTTGCTGGCCGAGCTGACCTACCGCTGCCCGCTGCAATGCCCGTATTGCTCCAACCCGCTGGATTTCGCCGAGCAGGGCAAGGAGCTGAGCACTGAACAGTGGATCAAGGTATTTCGCGAAGCCCGGGAAATGGGCGCTGCGCAGCTGGGGTTTTCCGGCGGTGAGCCGCTGGTGCGCCAGGACCTCGCCGAACTGATCGCTGAGGCGCGCAAACTCGGTTTTTACACCAACCTGATCACCTCCGGCATCGGCCTGACCGAGCAGAAGATCAGCGACTTCAAGAAGGCTGGGCTGGACCATATCCAGATTAGTTTCCAGGCCAGCGACGAGCAGGTGAACAACTTGCTGGCGGGGTCAAAAAAGGCTTTCGCACAGAAACTGGAAATGGCCCGGGCGGTGAAAGCCCATGGCTACCCGATGGTGCTGAACTTCGTCACCCATCGGCACAATATCGACAAGATCGACCGCATCATCGAGCTGTGCATTGCGTTGGAAGCGGACTTTGTCGAGCTTGCCACCTGCCAGTTCTACGGCTGGGCCCAGCTCAACCGGGTCGGCCTGTTGCCGACCCAGGAACAACTGGTGCGCGCCGAACGCATCACCAACGAGTACCGCGCCAAGCTCGAAGCCGAAGACCACCCGTGCAAGCTGATTTTTGTCACGCCGGATTACTATGAGGAGCGCCCGAAAGCCTGCATGAATGGCTGGGGCAGTATCTTTCTGACGGTGACCCCGGACGGCACTGCCCTACCGTGCCACGGTGCCCGACAGATGCCGGTGCAATTTCCCAACGTTCGCGACCACAGCATGCAACACATCTGGTACGACTCGTTCGGCTTCAACCGCTTTCGCGGCTATGATTGGATGCCCGAGCCATGCCGCTCATGCGACGAGAAGGAAAAGGACTTCGGTGGCTGCCGCTGCCAGGCGTTCATGCTGACCGGAGATGCCAGCAACGCCGACCCGGTGTGCAGCAAATCGGAGCATCACGGGATGATCCTCCAGGCCCGCGAGGAAGCGGAGCATGCCACCCAGACCATCGAGCAACTGGCCTTTCGCAATGAGCGCAACTCACGGCTGATCGCGAAAGGCTGAGGCCTGTTAACGTTTGGCGATGATATACACGGCGTGCACGATGCCCGGAATGTAGCCGCACAAGGTCAGCAGAATATTCAGCCAGAACGCGCCAGCGAAACCCACTTGCAGGAACACACCCAGTGGCGGCAGCAGAATGGCGATGATGATGCGAATGATATCCATGGGTTTAGCTCCTGAAAATCGGCTCGTGTGAGCCGTACAAGCTAATCGACCTTGGGCGTTCGTGAGGGTTCAGTGGGATCTGGCAACGGGCCATCCTCAGGCCAGGATTTCCAAACCGTGCTTCTGCACGATGCTCAACAGCTTGAGCGCCATGCCGCTGGGCCTTTTCTCACCTGACTCCCATTGCTTCACCGTGGAGGCGCTGGTGTTCAAGTAGCGGGCAAAGACAGGTTGGCTGACGTGGCTGCGCTCGCGCAGTTGTTTGATTTGCTCGGCCGGGATTTGTGCCGGGATATCCGCAAGGCATGCCTCGTCGAACTCACGAAGAGTCGTTTTATTAATGGCGCCTATGGCATAAAGCGCTTCGGCGGATTGATGAATGGACTCAAACGCCTCACTTTTATATTTCTTGGTCATGATGTATCTCCACAAACTCCCTGAGATCCAGCATCTGCTGAATCTGCGCTTCGCTGAAACCTTCATAAGTCTTAGCCAGCGACCGAAACCAAACCAGTTCGCTTTGACTGATATTGCTTTGGTTCTGCTTGGCAAATAGCAATTGATAAACCCAGTAATGCCTACCCTTGGCCAAGACAATTGAACGATGTCGGTTCTGATTCAAACGCTTTTTCCAAACACCGCCGCCCAAATTATCGGCTTGGCCGCCAAGCATTTCGGTGAAAGCTTCCCTCAATTCCGAATCACATATCCAGGCCTTGCTGGCTGCGATAGCAAAATTCCGCGTTTTGAACAGCCTGAGCCTCATAAGGCATCCCTTCCCAAAAACATACCACCCAGTGGTATAGATTAGAAATAGAGCATGGTAAAAATCTTCACGCCCAATCGGCAGTCCTTGCCGACGTCCGCTAAAAAGCCACTTTTCCCAATGATGCTCAAGCACCCTTTTCAATCCAAAAATTTCGAGACAAAAAAAACGCCCCCAGCCAAAAGAATCAGGCTGGAGGCGCCGCGTATACCGCGAGACGGTTCAGGAAATAAGGGGTTAAACGGCAATGCCCTTGCGGCATTGCAGCTGCGCGGTGCGCACTCGGGAAAAGGCCCGGGCCAGGCGCAGGAGCATTTCGTCGACGTTGCTTTTGCTCAACGTGAGCGCCGGGGTGAAGCGCAGGCAGTCGGGTTGCGGCGCGCCCAGGATCAGACCTTCACTCAGCGCTGCCTTTACCACTGCATCTGCCGATTCTTCCGACAGGGTCAGTCCCCATAGCAGGCCCTGGCCGCGCAATTCGCCCTGGCCATAACGATGCGCCAGGCGTGCCAGCCCTTCGCCCAGGTAGGCACCAACGTCGCATAGGTGCTCAAGAAATCCGTGGTTCAGCACCGTATCGAGCACCGCCACGCCAGCAGATGCCATCAGCGCGTTGCCGTGGTGGGTGCCTTCCAGCTCACCGAGTTCAAAACAACACGCCTTGCCCCGCGCCAGCAACGCCGCCAATGGCACACCGCCACCCAGGCCTTTGCCCAGGGTGATGATGTCGGCGCGGACGCCATAGTGCTGTTCGGCGAGTAAGGTGCCGCAACGGCCGGTGCCGGTTTGCACTTCATCGAGGATCAGCAGTATCCCCAGTTCGCGGCACAGGCGCTCGACGCCCTTGAGGTAATGCTCGGTCGCGGGAATCACGCCGGCATCGTTCTGGATCGGTTCCAGCATGATTGCCACGGTTTGCGCGTCGACCGCTGCATGCAGCGCCGGCAGGTCGTTGAACGGCACGTGACTGAAGCCCGGCAACTGCGGCTCGAAGCGGTTTTCACTGGCGGCCGCCGAGGCCGACATCGCGGCAAAACTGCGGCCATGGCAACCGTTGCTGGCGGTGATGATGCGATAGGCGCCGCCGCGATGGAGCTGACCCCATTTGCGCGCCAGCTTGATCGCCGCTTCGCAGGCTTCGGCACCGCTGTTGAGCAGGTAGGCCTGGTCGCTGCCGGTACGATGGCACAGGCGGTCGGCGAGGTTCAGTTGAGCGCGGTTGTGCAGGCCGTTACCAGGATTAATCAGCGACTGGGCCTGATCGGCCAACGCCTTGGTCAATACTTGCGGGCTGTGACCCAGGCTGTTGGCGCCGCCGCCCTGATTGAAGTCGAGGTAGGCACGGTCTTCGCTGTCCCACAGCCAGGAGCCCTGGCCGCGCACGAACACGTGGGGCGGCCGGACTACGCTGGGCATCAGGCAGTCGCTGGAAAGGTCGTCGCGCAGTGTCGGGGTTTTCGCGTCGAGAATCAGATCATCCAGACTGGGGACCGGGCGACGCAGGTTGAACAGGTTCATGGATGAACCCCGCTGGCAATCGCACCTTGGTCGGTATTACCGATCAACCCATGGTGGAGGTTTTTGCCCTGCCTATGCAAACACCGTCAACATAAACACTACTCATCGCGCTTTCCGGCCCTGTAAGCCCTGTGAATAGGCGCTAGACTAGGCGTCTCGGGGGCACTCGGCCATTTCGATTTTCCAGCTTTTTCGATAAGCGTTACTTATGGATTTCAAGCAACTGCGTTATTTCGTCGCGGTGTATGAAGAAGGCCACGTGGGGCGGGCTGCAGAGCGCCTGTCGATCTCCCAGCCGGCTTTGTCGCAGCAGATTCGCCAGCTCGAACAGAACCTCGATGTGAGCCTGTTCGAACGCAGCAGCAAACGCTTGCTGCCGACCCTCGCCGCCCACACGTTGTACAACCATGCCCTGCCCCTGCTCGACGGCATGCAGCATGCCGTCGAGGCGCTGCGCAACTTCAAGGGCCAGGCATTGCGCACCCTGGCGATCGGCGTGCTGCAAACCGTGCACACCAGCCTGGTGCCGCAGATGCTCGAACGGGTGCGCAAGGCGCAGCCGCACCTGGTGGTGCAGATCTACGAATTGACCGGTATGGAAATCGAACGCCGGCTGCTCAATGGCTCGCTGGATATCGGCATCAGCTACCTGCCGCCGCGCCAGCCGGGGCTGCACGGCGTGCTGTTGTATGAAGATGAACTGAAAGTGGTCATCCCGTCCGACCACCCGCTGCGGGAATTCAAGAAAGTCTCCTTGAAGCAGGCCGCCGAGTTGCCGATGTTACTGCTCGGGGAAGAGTTTCAGGTGCGGCAGATATGGCAAGGCCAACTGGCCAACCTGGGCCGACGCCCGCAAGTGCAGGCAGAGCTGAATACGATGGTGGGGATTCTCGACAGCCTGCCCCACACCAAGCTGGCGACAGTGCTGCCCGGACGCTCCCAGGACGAACACAACAGCAAGGGGTTGCTGTGGAAACCGTTGAGCGAACCACGGGTGCCGTTGAAAGTCGGGTTGGTGTGCCGGGATGTGCAGCGTCAGCAGGCGACGCTGGAGTTGTTGCGCACGCTGCTGGAAGACGTGATGAACGCGCCTGTCTGACTTTTTCGCAGGCAAAAGAAAACCCCGCCGAAGCGGGGCTTTGCAGACTGTTTCCCTGACATCCATTTCACTCCGCCTTCCTGGCAGAATCCTACGTGTCCGTGTTGTTGCTTTGCGCTTCCTGCGCGACGTCCATGTGAAGTAGATTATCCGTGGATCCAATATGGCGATAGAGGACGAATAGCAGCACGTCATGTAAGAGAATGCTTACACGCCCTCCAAGCCCTTAGAACTGGGCTTCATCCAGCAAAAACAGCGATTCGCTACCGGCTTTTACCGAAGCACTGAGGGACGCGATCCGCGGCAGCAAGCGGGCAAAGTAGAAACGCGCGGTGCCCAGTTTGCTGGCGTAGAAGTCTTCCTGAGCTTCTTTGCCCAAGGCCGCCTTGGCCATCAGCGCCCACATGTAGGCGTACGCCATGTAGCCGAAGGCGTGCAGGTACTCCACCGACGCCGCACCGATTTCATTCGGGTTTGACTTGGCGCGATCCAGCAACCAGGCGGTCAGTTCGTCCAGGTCATCCACCGCCGCGTTCAGCGGTTTGGTGAACTCGGCCAGTTCGGCACCGGCCGTGCCGGTGAAATGGCGAATCTCGTCGGCGAACAACTTGTAGAACGCCCCGCCGCTGCCGACGACCTTGCGCCCGACCAGGTCCAGGGCCTGAATGCCGTTGGTGCCTTCGTAGATCTGGGTGATGCGCACATCGCGTACCAGTTGCTCCTGGCCCCATTCGCGAATGTAGCCGTGGCCGCCGAAAATCTGCTGGCCGTGCACGGTGGTTTCCAGGCCCAGGTCGGTCAGGAACGCCTTCGCCACCGGGGTCAGCAAGGCCACCAGGTCGTCCGCACGTTTGCGGGCGGTGGCGTCTTCGCTGAACTTGGCGGTATCCAACTGCATCGCGACGTAGGTGGAGAATGCGCGGCCACCTTCGTTCGAGGCTTTCATGGTCAGCAGCATGCGACGTACGTCCGGGTGGACGATGATCGGGTCGGCGACCTTGTCCTTGGCCTTCGGACCGGTTGGCGAACGGCTTTGCAGGCGGTCGCGGGCATATTCGATAGCGTTCTGATAAGAGCGCTCGCCGGAGGCCAGGCCCTGAATGCCAACGCCCAGACGCTCATAGTTCATCATGGTGAACATCGCCGCCAGGCCACGGTTGGGTTCGCCCACCAGGTAGCCCACGGCTTCGTCGAAGTTCATCACGCAGGTCGCGGACGCCTGGATGCCCATCTTGTGTTCGATGGAGCCACAGGTCACCGGGTTGCTCGCGCCCAGGCTGCCATCGGCATTCACCATGAACTTGGGCACCAGGAACAGCGAGATGCCCTTGGGGCCCGCCGGGGCGTCCGGCAGCTTGGCCAGCACCAGGTGGATGATGTTGTCGGTGAGGTCGTGCTCGCCACCGGTGATGAAGATCTTGGTCCCGCTGACCTTGTAGGAACCGTCGGCCTGAGGCTCGGCCTTGGTCCGGATAATCCCCAGGTCAGTGCCCGCATGCGGCTCGGTCAGGCACATGGAACCGGCCCACACGCCGGAGTACATATTCGGCAGGTAAGTGGCTTTGAGTTCTTCGCTGGCGTGGGTGTTGATCGACACGCAGGCGCCGGAGGTCAGCATCGGGTACAGGCCGAAGGCCAGGCCTGAGGAGTTGATCATCTCTTCAACCTGGGCCGACACCGCCTTGGGCATGCCCATGCCACCGTAGGTTGGGTCGCCGCCCACGCCCACCCAACCGCCTTCGGCGTAGGTTGTGTAGGCGTCCTTGAAGCCGGCCGGGGTGAAGACCGCGCCATTCTCCCAGCGGCAGCCTTCTTCGTCGCCGCCGCGGCTGAGCGGGGCGACGGTCTTGGAGGTGACTTTGCCGGCTTCTTCGAGGATTGCCTCAACGGTCTCGGCGTCGACGGTCTCTGCCAGCGCGGGCAGTTGGGCCCAGAGTTTGGCGACCTCGAAAACTTCGTTGAGGACGAAGCGCATATCGCGCAGCGGCGCTTTGTAGTCAGCCATGGCAAACCTCGTGAGAACTTAAAAGTGATTCGGGTGGTGTCAGTTTTACAGACCCCGAGTGTAACCGAACAACTTTTGTGACACATAGGGTCTGCTTGTGACCAACAAGTATTTTACGGTCACTAAAGTGCAAACAGCTCCGCCGGCAGACTCATCAGGCACTCACTGCCCGCCTCCACCGCCGCCCGATGGGCTGCCGTGCGTGGCAACAGGCGCTTGAAGTAGAACTCGCACGTGGCCAGTTTGCCCCGATGGTAATCGGCATCACCGCTGCTGCTGTCCAACTGCTCTTGTGCCACCAGTGCCATGCGCAGCCACAGGTAGGCGAGAATGATGTAGCCGCTGTACATCAAGTAATCCAGAGCGGCGGCGCCGACTTCATCGGGGTTTTTCATCGCCGCCATGCCCACCTTGACCGTCAGCTCGCCCCACTGCTGATTCAACTGGTTGAGCTGCGCCACATGGGCCTTGAGTTGCGGATGCTCCGCATTGGCTGCACAGAACTTGTGGACGACTTTGGTAAAGCCCCGCAGCAGCTTGCCCTGGCTGCCGAGCACCTTGCGCCCGAGCAAATCCAACGCCTGGATACCGTTGGTGCCTTCATAGATCGGCGCAATCCGGCAATCGCGAACCAACTGCTCCATGCCCCATTCACGAATAAAGCCATGGCCGCCGAACACTTGCATGCCGTGGTTGGTCACCTCCAGCCCGGTTTCGGTCATGAAGGCCTTGCAGATCGGCGTGAGAAACGCCAACAAGTCTTCAGCCTCCTGGCGCTGGCCCTCGTCAGCACTCAGGTGCGCGGTATCGAGCAACTGTGCGGTGAAATAGGTCAACGCCCGGTTGCCTTCGTTGAAGGCTTTCATTGTAAGCAACATGCGCCGCACATCCGGGTGGACGATGATCGGGTCGGCGGCTTTTTCCGGGGCCTTGGCGCCAGTCAGCGAGCGCATCTGCAAGCGATCGTTGGCGTACTTGATCGCGCCCTGGAAGCTGGCTTCACCCAGGCAAAGGCCCTGCATCCCGGTACCCAGGCGTGCATGGTTCATCATGGTGAACATGCAGTTGAGGCCCTTGTTCGCCTCACCAATCAGGAACCCCCGGGCGCCATCGAAGTTCAGCACGCAGGTGGCCGAAGCCTTGATGCCCATCTTGTGCTCGATGGAGCCACAGCTCACACCGTTGCGCTCACCCGAATCGGCGTGGAACTTGGGCACGATAAACAGCGAGATACCCTTGGTCCCGGCCGGTGCGTCCGGCAGCTTGGCCAACACCAGGTGGATGATGTTTTCACTCATGTCGTGCTCGCCGGCCGAGATGAAAATCTTGCTGCCGGTGACCGCGTAGCTGCCGTCTGCCTGAGGCACGGCGCGGGTCTTGATCAGCCCCAGGTCGGTGCCGCAATGGGCTTCGGTCAGACACATGGTGCCGGTCCACTGGCCTGCGGTGAGTTTGCTCAGGTACGTGTTTTTCTGTTCGTCGGTACCGTGGGCGTGGATCGCCGACATCGCACCGTGAGTCAGGCCGGGGTACATGCCCCAGGAGGTGTTGCTGGAGGCGATCATCTCGGCAAGCACCAGCCCGAGGGACATCGGCAAGCCTTGGCCGCCGTAGGCCGGGTCTGCCGCCAAACCGTGCCAGCCGCCTTCCACGTACTGGGCGAAGGCTTCCTTGAAGCCTTTCGGCGTGGTCACCACACCGTTGTCGAAATGGCAGCCTTCTTCATCGCCGGAGCGGTTCAACGGCGACAGCACGTTTTCGCAGAATTTCGCGCCTTCTTCGAGGATCGCGCCCACCATGTCCGGGCTGGCATCGTTCGCCCCGAGCGCCGCATAGTGGCCGTGGAAATCAAAGACGTGATCGATCAGAAAGCGCATGTCGCGCAGGGGAGCTTTATAGTCAGGCATGGCAATGTCTCCGGCAGCAGATACCTTCAACCTACTGCCGCACGGCCTGCCGGACAATCACTGTAGGGCCGCTGAATACAGCACCATCACTCAACCGGCAGCGCCGCCCATGCGCACCGCGCCCCGGCGGCTTTGCCCTGCGGCCACCACGCAATTACGCCCGGCGCCCTTGGCGCTGTACAGCGCCTGGTCGGCGGATTTGAGCACTTGTTCGGGCGTACGCTGCTCAGCCTGGCGCTCGGCCACGCCGATGCTGACGGTCACCGACACGCTGGAAGCGCCACTGCCAGCACGACGCTGGCGACCCTGTTGGTCGTCGTGGGGACGGTCCGGGTTACGCAGCTTGATGTCGTAGTTGGCGATGATTTCGCGAATCTCTTCCAGGTGCGGCAGGCATTCATCGAGGGTCTTGCCGGCGAACACCACCGCAAACTCTTCACCGCCATACCGGTAGGCGCGGCCGCCGCCGTTGACCTTCGACAGCTTGCTGGCCACCAGGCGCAATACCTGGTCACCCACGTCGTGGCCATGGGTGTCGTTGAAGCGTTTGAAGTGATCGACGTCGCCCATGGCCAGCACATAGTTGCGCCCCAGGCGCTGCATACGCTCATTGAGTGCGCGGCGCCCCGGCAGCCCGGTCAGCTCGTCACGGAAGGCCATTTGATACGCCTCGTGCGCCACCCCGGCGGCAATCATCAGCATCACCTGGCTGCACATGATATTCAGCGTGAACGGCAGGATGAAGGTCTGCGGCAACATCCAGAACAACCCGATCAAGCCCACCAGTTGCGCGGCGTGCAGCGGCCTTGGCTGGTACCAGTACTGCGCGGCCAGGGTGACAAAACCAATCAGGAACATCGGGTAGGACAACTGGATCAGGCTCATCCAGCGGCCATGCAAGGCGGGCCAGCGAATCTCGGCCAGCCAGTTCAGCAAGGCGTGGGGGAAACTCTGTTCAAGGGCCAGCGCCACGCTGCCAACCGCAAACAACACCGCGCAACGTGCGACGAAGTCGCGAAACAGGTGGGTTTTTTCCTGCCAGACCGCATAGATGCCGAACAGCAGCGGCAGCAACAGGCAGCACAGATGGAAGACCACCGCCGCGTCTTCCCGGACCCGGCCATTGTCACGGTAGTAATCGGTCTGGGTGTCCAGCAGGAAATAGATGACGTACACCGTGATCATCAGGAACAGCTCGCGCTGGCGACGGTAGACCGCGCAGTACGAGCCGCCCAGCAGCAACACCAGGGTCGGCAGCACGTTGAACAGTGAAGTGAAGAACACATTGAGATCCTTCACGTACGCAGCCGAGAGCCCCGCCAGCAGTAATAGCAGTGAAGGTAAAAAATGACTGAAACGTACAGCGGACGCGCGCGACAAGGGTAAAGCTCCGACCCACTAAAAAAGATGGCACATTGCCTTCACTGATCACAGTTAAGCACATTCGATGTGATGCGTATCACATTGCCATCACTTTAACGGCCGCACGGCGCAATCCCTGAGTCCTGCGCTGTGGTTTTTTATCGCGCAAAAAAAACCGCCGCTCCCGAAGGAGCGGCGGCTTTTTGAAATGAACCCGCCGAGGCTTAGTAGCCCAGGTCGAAGTTCTCTTCTTTCATGTCCATCAGGTTGTTGGCGCCCGACAGCATGGTTGCTACGTGGGTGCGGGTACGCGGCAGGATGCGCTGGAAGTAGAAGCGCGCGGTCTGCAGTTTGGCGGTGTAGAAGCCTTCTTCGGTGGTGCCGGCAGCCAGTTTCTCGGCAGCCAGGCGGGCCATGTCGGCCCAGAAGTAAGCCAGGCACGCGTAGCCGGAGTACATCAGGTAATCCACCGAGGCGGCACCGACTTCTTCGCGGTCTTTCATGGCGGCCATACCGACCTTCATGGTCAACTCGCCCCACTCTTTGTTCAGTGCCGCCAGCGGCGCAACGAATTCCTGTACGGCTTCGTTGCCTTCGTTAGCCTGGCAGAACTTGTGCACGATCTTGGTGAAGCCCTTCAGCGCTTCGCCTTGGGTCATCAGCACTTTACGGCCCAGCAGGTCCAGGGCCTGGATGCCGGTGGTGCCTTCGTACAGCATCGAAATGCGGCTGTCGCGAACGTTCTGCTCCATGCCCCACTCGGCGATGAAGCCGTGGCCGCCATAGATTTGCACGCCATGGTTGGCGGCTTCAAAACCGACTTCGGTCATGAACGCCTTGGCAATCGGGGTCATGAAGGCCAGCAGTGCGTCAGCCTGTTTCTTGGCTTCGTCGTCGGTGCCGTACTTGACCACGTCAACCTGCTTGGCGGTGAAGTACACCATCGCGCGGTTGCCTTCGGCGAAGGCTTTCATGGTCAGCAGCATGCGGCGCACGTCAGGGTGCACGATGATCGGGTCGGCTGCCTTGTCCGGCGCTTTCGGGCCAGTCAGGGAGCGCATTTGCAGGCGGTCGCGGGCATATTTCAGGCCGCCCTGGAAGCCGATTTCAGCGTGGGACAAGCCTTGCAGCGCGGTACCCAAACGAGCGGTGTTCATAAAGGTGAACATGCAGTTCAGGCCTTTGTTCGCCGGGCCGATCAGGAAACCGGTGGCCGCGTCGAAGTTCATCACGCAAGTGGCGTTACCGTGGATGCCCATCTTGTGTTCCAGGGAACCGCAGGACACCGCGTTGCGCTCACCGATCGAACCGTCTGCGTTCGGTACGAACTTGGGAACGATGAACAGCGAAATGCCTTTGGTGCCGGCCGGTGCATCCGGCAGGCGGGCCAGCACGATGTGGACGATGTTGTCGGCCATGTCGTGTTCACCGGCCGAGATGAAGATCTTGGTGCCGGAAACCTTGTAGGAACCGTCAGCCTGAGGTTCGGCCTTGGTGCGCAGCATGCCCAGGTCGGTGCCGCAGTGCGGTTCGGTCAGGCACATGGTGCCGGTCCACTCGCCCGACACCAGTTTGGTCAGGTAAGCCTCTTGCTGCTCGGGGGTGCCGTGCTCGGAAATGGTGTTCATCGCGCCATGGGACAGGCCTGGGTACATGCCCCACGACCAGTTGGCTTCACCGACCATCTCGCTGACCGCCAGGCCCAGGGACTCCGGCAGGCCTTGGCCACCGTGCGCCACATCGTGGGCCAGGCTCGGCCAGCCGCCTTCAACGAATTGTTTGTAGGCTTCTTTGAAACCGGTAGGGGTCTTAACGCCTGACTCGCTCCAGGTGCAACCTTCGATGTCACCCACGCGGTTCAGCGGTGCCAGTACCTGCTCACAGAACTTGGCGCCTTCTTCCAGAATGGCGTCAACCATGTCCGGGGTGGCGTCCTGGCAAGCCGGCAGGCTCTGATAGTGCGCTTCATAGCCAAGCAGTTCGTCACGAACGAAGCGAATATCACGCAAGGGGGCCTTGTAGTCAGGCATAGCGATAAACCTCTGCTGATGTATCTGGGATGAACAACCGCGTGGATGTGTTATTGCGGTCAAACAGTTGTTTGAAACATACGTTTACGACCAATCCTTGTCAAGCGTCGCGCAAATGCCGTTTGTCATGACGTGGGTCAACGTCAGGCACGGCGAGGCCTGCAGCGAAATGCCGCATGACGATTCAGGGTAAAAAAAGATTATTGAGCGGTGAAGATCAAGGTGGGAGCTGGCTTGCCTGCGATGCAGGCGCCGCGGTGTATCAGGAGGATCGAGGTGACGCTATCGCAGGCAAGCCAGCTCCCACAGAGAAGCCAGCTCGCACGATAAGAGGGGGTTATGCGTAAGTGTCGATCAACGTGCCGAGCATTTCGTCGGAAGCCTTCGCGACTTTGGCGCCCAACTCGACCTGGAACTTGCCTTGGGCCATCTCGACCATATTGCTGGCCGAATTGGTTGCCTGATTGGCGTCTACCGAACGCAGCCGATCATTTTGTGCGTCCGAAGGCTGGGTAGTGGCGGCGCTGGCGATCTTGCCGGCGGCCTGGTCGACACGGTTCTGCCCGGTCTGAATCGCGCTCAGCCCCGAGTAAAACGCACTGCTACCAGAGATTTCCATGGCGTGAACCTGCCTGTAAGAGAATCGTGAACCGTTATTGAAGCAGACCTACTGGCAAAACGCCCGTTAAAAACACTAATGGCATAATGCCTTAGCCATAGGCAAAACTAGTCAAGCAGGTCCAGTTGCAAGTACTCGGCCACCGCTTCAGGGCCGGGATGCTTGAGCTTCGGCACCCTCCCCAGGCATGGCGCAGGCAGCCGCTCGGCCAGGGTCGCGAGGTTTTCTTCCAGACGAGAGGTCTTGGGGTCGATGATATTCGCTACCCAGCCTGCCAGTGGCAGACCGTCCCGGGCGATCGCTTCGGCGGTCAGCAACGCATGGCTGATGCAACCCAGCCGCACGCCCACCACCAGAATCACCGGCAGCTTCAATGCCTGGGCCAGGTCCGAGAGGTTGTCCTGATCCGCCAAGGGCACGCGCCAACCGCCCGCGCCCTCAATCAGGGTGAAGTCGGCCTGCTTGGCGAGAATATGCTGCATGGGCTTCAACAACGATTGAACCGTCAGCGCCACTCCGGCTTCGCGGGCCGCCAGATGCGGTGCGATGGCCGGCTCGAACGCCACCGGGTTGACCTCGGCATAGGTCAAGGGCAACGAACACTCAGCCAGCAACGCCAGGGCATCCGAATTGCGCAGGCCCTTGGGCGTCAGCTGGCAGCCCGAGGCCACCGGCTTGCCCGCCGCGGTGCTCTTGCCGGCTTGCCGCGCGGCATGTAGCAGGCCGGCGGCGACGGTGGTCTTGCCGACGTCGGTGTCGGTCCCCGTGATGAAGTAAGCGGCACTCATAGAGGTTTCTCCAGGACGGCGTACACCACTTGATAGGTCGCCGGCAGGCCTTGGGCCTGGCGGAACTGCTCGTAGGCTTGCACCAGTGCAACAATCCGCGCCCGGCCCGTCAAGCCTCCGGGGCGCCCCGGGTTCAGATTGTGCGCACCCAAGGCTTTCAATTCGTGGGTCAGGCTGCGCACGTCGGGGTAATGCAGCACGTGGGGACGCTGCTCCAGGCTACGCACCCGCAAGCCACTGGCCGCGCACAACTGCTCATAAGCACTGAACGGCCGGAAGCGGTTCACATGAACCATGCCATCCGCCGCGCGCCAGCTTTCGCGCAACTCATCCAGCGTACCCACGCACAGGCTGGCAAACGCCAGCACACCGCCGGGCTGCAACACACGATGTGCTTCGCTGAGCACTGCTGCAAAATCCGAGCACCACTGCACCGCCAAACTGGAGTAGATCAGCCCGCAGCTGGCGTCCTGCAAGGGCAAGCGCTCGGCATCGCCAGCGATAAAGTGCTGCGCGCCGCCCAAGGGCCTGGCGTGGTTGAGCATGCCTTCGGCAATGTCCAGGGCCACGCCTTGGCTGTCCGGAAATGACTGGCCCAGCACACGACTGAAATAACCCGTGCCGCAGCCCAGGTCCAGCCAGCGTTGCGGCGAAATACCTTCCGGCAGACGCCGCAGCAGCTCGCTGCCCACCGCGCGTTGCAATTCGGCAACGCTGTCGTAACTGGCCGCTGCGCGAGAAAAGGAGGCCGCTACCTGGCGCTTGTCTGGCAAGCCGCCCGGCAGCGCAGGATGGGATAAATCAGTCATCACCGCACTCATGCAAAAAAGCCTGGATAGCCCCCGCTACACCGTGGGGGTCCTCCAGTAGAAAAGCGTGACCGGCCTGTTCAATCAGGCCGATTTCAACATCGGGCAACAAGGCGAACAACTCACTGGCCACTTCAGCCGGAACCAGCCCGTCCAGCCCGGCAAACAGATGCAACTGCGGCCCTTGAAAGTCGACCAACGCCTGGCGGGTGTCCAATCGGCCCAACAGCTCCAGACCACTGAGCAAGGTCTGCGCGGAGGTTTTAGGGGCACCCGCCAGCAATAGCCGAGCAAGTGATCGGGGATCGCTGGAACCCCGGGCGCAAAGCAGACTGAAGCGTTTTAACGTCGCAACCGGATCAAGGCGGCAACCGTTAAGAAACGCAATAAAATCCTCTTCGTGCATGCCATGGTCCCAGCGGGACCAGGCCACGAAGCTTGCGTTGCTGGCAAAGGTGAGCAAACCGCAACAATGATCACCGCGCCGGGCGGCCAACTCGGCAGCAAGCATGCCGCCGAGGGACCAACCACCCAGCCAGACGTCTTGGGGCAAGGTCGAATCCAGCTCATCGAGCCACTCTTGAAGGTCGTCCGACTCCACGTCCGGCAACGGTTCGATCTGCACCTGCAAGTGTTCATCCAGCCCCTGCAACGCCGCCGCCAACGGCTCCAACGGCGAAACGCCGAGGCCCCAGCCGGGCAGCAATATCAGTCGATCACGCATGGTCGGGCTCCTGGCCTAACAAGCGGAAACACTCTTCCAATGCGCTTAACAATAGCTGCACCTGCGCCTCACTGTGGGCCGCTGTCAGGGTCACCCGCAGTCGCGCGCTGCCAGCGGGCACAGTCGGTGGCCGGATCGCAGTCACCATCAGTCCACGCTCGCGCAACATCTGCGACAAGCGCACGGCACGGGCGCTGTCGCCAATCATGATCGGCTGGATCGGCGTGAAACTGTCCATCAGCTCCAGGCCGATCTGCTCGGCGCCCAGGCGGAATTGGCGGATCAGCCCGTTGAGATGCTCACGCCGCCAATGCTCGGTGCGCAGCAGTTCCAGGCTTTTCAGCGTGGCGCAGGCCAGCGCCGGCGGTTGGCTGGTGGTGTAGATATACGGGCGGGCAAACTGGATCAGGCTTTCGACCAGTTCCTCACTGCCTGCCACAAACGCGCCAGCAGTACCAAAGGCCTTGCCCAAGGTGCCCACCAATACCGGCACGTCCTCCTGGCTCAGGCCGAAATGCTCGACGATCCCGCCACCGTTGGCGCCCAAAGGCCCGAAGCCATGGGCGTCATCCATCATCAGCCATGCGCCCTTGGCCCGGGCTTCACGGGCCAGCGCCGGCAGGTCGGCCACATCGCCGTCCATGCTGAACACGCCGTCGGTCACCACCAGCGTATTGCCGGTGGCTTTCTCCAGACGCTTGGCCAGGCTTTCGGCGTCGTTGTGCAGGTATCGATTGAAGCGCGCCCCGGAGAGCAAACCGGCATCCAGCAACGAGGCGTGGTTAAGGCGGTCTTCGAGCACCGTATCGCCCTGCCCCACCAACGCCGTGACGGCGCCGAGGTTGGCCATGTAACCGGTGGTGAACAGCAGTGCTCGCGGGCGACCGGTGAGGTCGGCCAGGGCTTCTTCCAGTTCATGGTGCGGCGTGCTGTGGCCGATCACCAGGTGCGAAGCGCCACCGCCCACACCCCAGCGCGCCGCGCCCGCACGCCAGGCTTCAACCACGTGCGGGTGATTGGCCAGGCCGAGGTAATCGTTGTTGCAGAACGCCAGCAACGGCTGGCCATCGACCACCACTTCAGGGCCTTGCGGGCTCTGCAGCAGTGGACGTTGACGATACAGGTGTTCGGCACGACGGGCCGCAAGACGCGCGGCGAGATCGAAAGACATGAGACCTCGATTAAGCAAACCGAACGCGGTCAACCCTGTGGGAGCTGGCTTGGCTGCGATGACGGCGGCACATTCAGCATCAATGCGTCTGATAGACCGCTATCGCAGGCAAGCCAGCTCCCACACTGGATCGCACGTCGGCAGGAGAAATGGCTTAAACAGCCGCGTTGTAGAACTGCTCGCTGCTCTTTTGCTCCACCAGCGCCTGCTCGATCGCCGCCTGGTGCACTTCATCGGCATGCTCTTCACGGGCTTCCGGCAGGATGCCCAGGCGCGAGAACAGCTGCATGTCCTTGTCCGCCTGCGGGTTGGCGGTGGTCAGGAGTTTATCGCCGTAGAAAATCGAGTTGGCGCCGGCAAAAAACGCCAGGGCCTGCATCTGCTCGTTCATCGCTTCACGCCCGGCCGACAGCCGCACATGGGACTGCGGCATCAGGATGCGCGCCACGGCGAGCATGCGGATGAAGTCGAACGGGTCGATGTCGTCGGCATTTTCCAGCGGGGTACCGGCGACTTTCACCAACATGTTGATCGGCACCGATTCCGGATGCTCCGGCAGGTTGGCCAGTTGGATCAGCAGGTTGGCGCGGTCGTCCAGCGACTCGCCCATGCCGAGGATGCCGCCCGAGCAGATCTTCATCCCCGATTCACGCACGTACGCCAGGGTTTGCAGGCGCTCGCTGTAGGTGCGGGTGGTGATGATCGAGCCGTAGAACTCCGGCGAGGTGTCGAGGTTGTGGTTGTAGTAGTCGAGGCCGGCCTGGGCCAGGGCTTCGGTCTGGTCCTGGTCGAGACGCCCGAGGGTCATGCAGGTTTCCAGGCCCATGGCTTTCACGCCTTTGACCATTTCCAGCACGTAGGGCATGTCTTTGGCCGACGGATGCTTCCAGGCGGCGCCCATGCAGAAACGGGTCGAACCGATGGCCTTGGCGCGGGCGGCCTCTTCGAGGACCTTCTGCACTTCCATCAGCTTTTCTTTTTCCAGGCCCGTGTTGTAGTGGCCCGACTGCGGACAATATTTGCAATCTTCCGGGCAGGCACCGGTCTTGATCGACAGCAGCGTGGAAACCTGGACGCGGTTGGCGTCGAAATGCGCGCGGTGCACGGTCTGCGCCTGGAACAACAGGTCATTGAAGGGCTGGACAAACAGCGCTTTGACTTCGGCTAAAGACCAATCGTGACGCAGGTTGGCAGTGATGCTGGCGCTCATGGGCGATTCCTTGATTATGCTTTGGCAAGCCCTGCGGGGAGTAATACCCACAGGCACGACACGGATGCTCGGCATATTTAAGGAAGATTCATGCACTGTCAACTCGATAACAAACACAAGGTTTACATCTGGTTAAAAAGCAACCAAACCTGTTTAGTCTGCGATGAGCACAGCGAAACCGCCCATTCCATCTGCAACGTCTGCGAAACCGAGTTGCCCTGGCTGATGGATCAGTGCGACGTGTGCGCACTGCCGTTACCCATGGCGGGCCTGGTGTGCGGCCAATGCCTGAAGCGACCGCCGGCGTTTAAACAGGTGGTTGCACCCTGGGCCTACAGCTTTCCCGTCGACAGCCTGATCAGCCGCTTCAAGCATCAGGCGCGCTGGCCGCTGGGCCATTTGCTTGCGCACCTGCTGGGGCAATTCCTGCAACACCGGTATGACGATGCCGGCCTCGCGCGCCCCGACTGCCTGCTGCCCGTACCCTTGGCCCGCAGACGCCTGCGCGAACGGGGTTACAACCAGGCGGCGATGCTCGTACGCTGGCTGAGCAAAGACCTGAACATCCCTTACGATGAGCACCTGCTGTTACGGCCTCATGAAACCGTGGCGCAACAGGCCCTGGACGCCAAGACCCGCCAGCGCAACCTGCTCCAGGCCTTTGCCTTGGCGGACAATGCCCAGGTCAAAGGCCGGCACCTGGCGCTGATCGACGACGTACTCACCACCGGCGCCACTGCCAACAGCCTCGCCCGGCTCTTGATGGACGCCGGCGCGCGGCAGGTTGATGTGTATTGCCTGGCGCGTACGCCCAAGCCGGGCACATGACTTGACTCCGAGGCGCCCTGCCCGCAACGTCTGCCCATTCCATCAAAGCGTGTGCCCATGTCCCTGCCAACCCTCCTGAGCCAACATATCGTCCGCCGTCCCCAGCGTATTGCCCTGCTGCAACACATTGCCGAGCAAGGCTCCATCACCCGCGCGGCGAAGAGCGCGGGCTTGAGCTACAAGGCCGCGTGGGACGCCATCGACGAGTTGAACAACCTGGCGCAAAAGCCCTTGGTGGAGCGCAGCGTCGGCGGCAAGGGCGGCGGCGGCGCCAGGCTGACGGCTGAAGGTGAACGGGTATTACGCCTCTACCAGCGCTTGCAGGTGGTGCAGGCCCAGGTGCTGGATTCCGCCGAAGACGCCAGCGACTTCAACCTGCTGGGCCGCCTGATGCTGCGCACCAGCGCGCGCAACCAGTTGCACGGCAAGGTCATTGCGATTCACAGCCACGGTCGCAACGACCTGATTCGCCTGGAACTGGCCGCAGGCCTGAGCCTGGATGCGCAAATCACCCACGACAGCACCTTGCACCTGGAACTGGAGACCGGCACCGAAGTCGTCGCCCTGATCAAGGCCGGCTGGCTTGAAGTGCTGGCCGCGGAGCAGTCCGCAACACCTGGACACAATTGCCTGGAAGGAAAAATCGAGGCCATTCTCGACGCCGATGATGGCCCCAGCGAGGTCCGTATCACCCTGCCCAATGGCCAGGTTTTATGCGCCCTGGCCCAGCCCGACGCGCTCGTACAGCTCAAGGCCGCCGAAGGCCTGCAGGTGAAGGTGCAGTTCTCCCCCAGCAATGTGCTGCTGGGCACCCCCGCGTAACGCTTCAAACTGCAACAATTTCGTCACGACCGCTCCCTAAGGTGGCTGCAAAAACCCGCAGGGAGCCTGAAATGAGCCTATTAGAAGAAAACCAAGCCACCGACCTGGAACAGATGGTCGGCCTCACCCGCCGGCGTTTTATCGGCGCCGGCGCCCTCTGCGGTGCGGCGATGTTCCTCGGCGGCAACCTGCTGACCCGCAGTGCCCTGGCGGTCAACGCCGCGTCGAACAGCCCGTTGCTGGGGTTCGCCAGCATCGCCGCGGCCACCAGCGACACCATCACGTTGCCGCCCGGCTACAGCGCTTCGGTGCTGATCAGTTGGGGCCAGCCACTGCACAAGAATGCGCCAGCCTTCGACCCCAGCGGCAACGGCACCGCCAAGGCCCAGGAACAGCAGTTCGGCGACAACAACGACGGCATGAGCCTGTTCGCCTTCCCCGGGGACAACAACCGCGCGCTGATGGCGATCAACAACGAATACACCAACTACCGTTACCTCTACGCCCACGGCGGCGCGCCACAATCGGCCGAAGACGTGCGCAAGGCGCTGGCCAGCGAAGGTGTGTCAGTGATTGAAGTACGGCGTAAAGGTGACACCTGGCAGTTCGTCCAGGATTCGCGCTACAACCGGCGCATCCACGGCAACTCGCCGATCCGCTTCGGCGGCCCCGCCGCGGGCCATGCCTGGCTGAAAACCAGCGCCGACAAGACCGGCAAAAAAGTCCTCGGCACTTTCCAGAATTGCGCCAACGGCAAGACCCCATGGGGCACTTATCTCACCTGCGAAGAAAACTTCACCGACTGCTTCGGCAGCAGCAACCCGCAACAAACCTTCGACGCCGGGCAGAAACGCTACGGCGTGGTGGCCGCCAGCAAAGACATCAACTGGCATCAGCACGACTCGCGCTTCGACATGGCCAAGAACCCCAACGAACTCAACCGTCATGGCTGGGTGGTAGAAATCGACCCGTTCGACCCGCAATCCACCCCTGTCAAACGCACCGCCCTGGGCCGCTTCAAGCACGAAAACGCCGCCCTGGCTGAAACCCGCGACGGCCGCGCCGTGGTGTACATGGGCGACGACGAGCGCGGCGAGTTCATCTACAAGTTCATCAGCCGCGACAAGATCAACCACAAGAACCCCAAGGCCAACAAGGACCTGCTGGACCACGGCACCTTGTACGTGGCGATCTTCGATGCGGGCGACGGCAATGCCGACCATCCCAAGGGCCAGGGCCAATGGGTCGAACTGACCTACGGCAAGAACGGCATCGACGCCAACACCGGCTTTGCCAGCCAGGCCGAAGTGCTGATCCACGCACGCCTGGCCGCCAGCGTGGTGAAAGCCACCCGCATGGACCGCCCGGAATGGATCGTGGTCAGCCCTACCGACGGCCAGGTGTATTGCACCCTGACCAACAACGCCAAGCGCGGCGAAGACGGGCAGCCGGTGGGCGGCCCGAACCCGCGGGAGAAAAACGTCTACGGGCAGATCCTGCGCTGGAAGGCCTCTGCCTCCGACCATGGCGCGCCGGATTTCAGTTGGGACTTGTTTGTGGTGGCTGGCAACCCGACCGTGCATGCCGGGACGCCAAAGGGCGGCTCGGCCAACATCAACCCGCAGAACATGTTCAACAGCCCGGACGGCCTGGGCTTCGACAAGGCCGGGCGGTTGTGGATCCTCACCGATGGCGACTACAGCAACGGTGGCGACTTTGCCGGGATGGGCAATAACCAGATGCTGTGCGCTGACCCTGCGACCGGGGAAATTCGTCGGTTCATGGTGGGGCCGGTGGCCTGTGAGGTGACCGGGATCAGCTTCTCGCCAGACCAGAAAACCCTGTTTGTGGGGATTCAGCATCCAGGGGAAACCGGTGGCTCGACCTGGCCGGAACACCTGCCGAATGGCAAGCCACGGTCCTCGGTGATGGCGATTCGTCGGGATGATGGCGGGATCGTCGGCGCCTGATAAGGCGCCATCGCGGGCAAGCCCGGCTCCCACAGTTGACCGAGTACTCCTGTGGGAGCCGGGCTTGCCCGCGATGGCGGACTAACAGTCACCACCTATCTCGACCCCGGTGCGTTACCATACCCGGCCGGACGCGGCGCCCTGCTGCGCGCAGGAGTTCGCATGGCACACCCGTTTGAAACACTGACCCCTGACCTGGTGCTCGACGCTGTCGAAAGCATCGGTTTCCTCAGCGACGCCCGCATCCTCGCGCTCAACAGCTACGAAAACCGCGTCTATCAGGTCGGCATCGAAGACTCCGAGCCCTTGATCGCCAAGTTCTACCGGCCCCAGCGCTGGACCAACGAAGCCATCCTCGAAGAACACAGCTTCACCTTCGAGCTGGCCGAGTGCGAAGTGCCCGTGGTGGCGCCGATGATTCACAACGGCGAAAGCCTGTTCGAACACGCCGGTTTCCGCTTCACCCTGTTCCCGCGCCGTGGTGGCCGCGCGCCGGAGCCGGGCAACCTCGACCAACTGTATCGCCTCGGCCAGCTGCTCGGCCGTCTGCACGCGGTCGGCTCCACCCGCCCTTTCGAACACCGCGAAGCCCTGGGCGTGAAGAATTTTGGTCACGATTCCCTGAACACCCTGCTGGAAGGAAATTTCATTCCCAAAAGCCTGCTGCCGGCCTACGAGTCCGTGGCCCGCGACCTGCTCAAGCGTGTGGAAGAGGTCTACAAGGCCACGCCCCACAAGAACATCCGCATGCACGGCGATTGCCACCCCGGCAACATGATGTGTCGCGACGAGATGTTCCACATCGTCGACCTCGACGATTGCCGCATGGGCCCCGCCGTACAAGACCTGTGGATGATGCTCGCCGGCGACCGCCAGGAATGCCTGGGGCAACTCTCGGAATTGATGGACGGTTACCAGGAATTCCATGACTTCGACCCGCGCGAACTGGCCCTGATCGAACCGCTGCGCGCCCTGCGCCTGATGCACTACAGCGCCTGGCTTGCACGCCGCTGGGACGACCCGGCGTTCCCCCACAGTTTCCCGTGGTTTGGCAGCGAGCGTTACTGGGGCGACCAGGTGTTGGCGTTGCGCGAGCAGTTGTCGGCGCTCAATGAAGAACCGCTGAAGCTGTTCTGATCCTTACCGTCTGGGCCCAAGCCTTGGGCCCTACACTTTCAACACACATCCCCTGACAAATATCCTTACAATCGCGGCTTTGTTAGCTGCCTAAGCAAGGATTCTGCATGCAAGCCGCCAACCCCCGTCGCGGGTACATATTGGGCCTGAGCGCCTACGTCATCTGGGGCCTGTTCCCGATCTACTTCAAAGCCATCGCCAGCGTTCCCGCCGCAGAAATCATCGTTAACCGCGTGCTGTGGTCAGCGCTGTTCGGCAGTTTGCTGCTGCTGGTCTGGAAACACCCGGGCTGGCTTCGTGAACTGCGGGACAACCCCAAGCGCCTGGCGATCCTGGCCCTGAGCGGCACCTTGATCGCGGGTAACTGGCTGACGTATGTATGGTCGGTGAACAGCGGCCGCATGCTCGAGGCCAGCCTGGGTTATTACATCAACCCGCTGGTGAACGTGCTGTTGGGCATGGTGATCCTGGGCGAGCGCCTGCGCCGCCTGCAATGGGTAGCCGTGGGCCTGGCGGCGGTCGGCGTGGCGCAACAGGTGTGGCAAGTCGGCAGCCTGCCGTGGGTATCGCTGGTGCTGGCCGCGACCTTTGGTTTCTACGGGTTGATCCGCAAGCAGGCGCCGGTCAAGGCATTGCCCGGGCTGGTGGTGGAAACCTGGATGCTGGTGCCGATTGCCATCGCATGGCTGCTGTTCAATCCGTCCGCCCACAGCGCGCAGATGGCGTTCTGGAGCACCTCGGAAGCTTGGTGGCTGGTAGCCGCAGGCCCGGTGACGTTGATCCCGCTGGTGTGTTTCAACGCCGCCGCGCGGCATTTGCCCTACACCGCCTTGGGCTTCCTGCAATACGTGGCGCCCACCCTGGTGCTGCTGGAAGCCGTGCTGCTGTTCAACGAACACCTGGCGCCCGCCACGCTGATCGCTTTCTGCTTTATCTGGGCCGGCCTGGTGGTCTACAGCCTCGACGCCTGGCTGACCGTGCGGAAAAACTGATCAAATAACGTACAAACCCCTGCAAGCCATAGCCGGCGTGGCTTGCAGCCATTCACCCAAAGGTTATCCACAGCCTGGTCCCCGGCGTTTGTGCACAAGCCCTTGAAACTGCTCGTTTTTTGCTCAACCGGCGAAGAGCCACGGCCCGCGTGGGCTGGACGCGGGTCTCTACAGGTTATCCACAGGCCCATGCAAGATTTCCATGCATAACCTTGTGGGCAACTATTCCTCGCTGCGTAGCTCCAGTTCCACCATCAAGTCATCCGCCAGGGTTTCCAGCGCGGCCTGCAACGTCTCCAACGGCAGCGTCAACGGCACCGCCAGCAAGGCTTCGGCGTGAAACAACAGGTCGCTGCTCATCGGCGCCGGACGCACGTCCGTGATCAAGCGCTCCAGGTTGACGCCCTGCTTGCTGAGCAGCGCGGTGATGTCGCGAACAATTCCCGGCCGGTCATTGCCCACCAGCGCCATGGCGATCGGTTGCGACTCACTGGCAGCGGCCGAACTGCTTTCCCCCAGCAGCACGCGAATGCCGTGAGTGGACAAGTCTTCCAGCGCCCCAATCAAATCCAGACGGTTTTCCGCCGGCACGCTCACGCGCAAAATCCCGGCAAACTGCCCGGCCATGTGCGCCATGCGGCTTTCCAGCCAGTTGCCACCGTGGGACGCGATGCATTGGGCGATGCGTTCGACCACGCCGGGTTTGTCCGGGGCGATGACAGTTAGTACGAGATGGTCCATGGTGTCGTCCTCTTCTTATGAAAATCAGGTAGGAACCAGGCGTTCCCCTCGCACCTATCAAGGTGGACTCAGGTAGGCACGAAAACAAATCGTGTACCATTTTTATATTTATCTGGAACAATCCAATAGTTTTTTGAGAACATCCCGTACCCCACTGTGACCGTATAACCAAAGTGGGTCGCTAAACGACGTATTTAGTCTAATTTTCACAACCGCAACTCATCATGTAGTATGCCAAATCGCGCACTACATAACGTTAGGTCGATGTCTGCCAAGGCAACCACGCACCGCGACGCAGCCCGCCCAGCCGCCTTCATCGGCATGTACTGGTGCGGCGTATTCGCGGGTTACATGGCCAGAGGCTTCATTGGTAAATTGAAAAGCTGAAAAGCGCATAAGCTCCGCAGAGTGAGGCAAGCAATGACTGAACACGTTCAAGTCGGTGGCCTGCAGGTCGCCAAAGTCCTGTTCGACTTCGTGAACAACGAAGCCATTCCTGGTACCGGCATTACCGCCGACCAGTTCTGGGCCGGTGCCGACAAGGTCATCCACGACCTGGCGCCGAAGAACAAAGCCCTACTCGCCAAACGCGACGATTTTCAAGTGCGGATCGACACCTGGCACCAGGCGCACGCCGGCCAGGCCCACGACGCGGTGGCCTACAAAGCCTTCCTTCAAGATATCGGATACCTGCTGCCAGAAGCCGCGGATTTCCAGGCATCGACCCAAAACGTCGACGAAGAAATTGCCCACATGGCCGGCCCGCAGCTGGTGGTGCCGGTGATGAACGCCCGTTTCGCCCTCAACGCCTCCAACGCGCGCTGGGGCTCACTGTATGACGCGCTGTATGGCACCGACGCCATCAGCGAAGCCGACGGCGCCGAAAAGGGCAAAGGCTACAACAAGGTGCGTGGCGACAAGGTTATCGCCTTCGCCCGCGCCTTCCTCGACGAAGCCGCGCCTCTGGCTGCCGGCAGCCACGTGGACTCCACCGGCTACAAGATCGTCGACGGCAAGCTCGTGGTCAGCCTCAAGGGCGGCAGCAACAGCGGCCTGCGCAGTGATGCCCAGTTGATCGGCTACCAGGGCGATGCCGCCAAGCCGACCGCAGTCCTGCTGAAGCACAACGGCCTGCACTTCGAAATCCAGATCGACGCCAGCACCCCGGTCGGCCAGACCGACGCCGCCGGCGTGAAAGACGTGCTGATGGAAGCCGCCCTCACCACCATCATGGACTGCGAAGACTCCGTCGCCGCCGTCGATGCCGATGACAAGGTAGTGATCTACCGCAACTGGCTCGGCCTGATGAAAGGCGACCTGTCGGAAGAAGTCGCCAAGGGTGGCAAGACCTTTACCCGCACCATGAATGCCGACCGCGTGTACACCGGCGCAGACGGTAAAGACGTGACCCTGCACGGTCGTTCGCTGCTGTTCGTGCGTAACGTTGGCCATTTGATGACCATCGACGCGATCCTCGACAAAGACGGCAACGAAGTACCGGAAGGTATTCTCGACGGCCTGCTCACCAGCCTGTCGGCGATCCACAGCCTCAACGGCAACACCAGCCGCAAGAACAGCCGCACCGGTTCGGTCTACATCGTTAAACCGAAAATGCACGGCCCGGAAGAAGCCGCGTTCACCAACGAGCTGTTCGGCCGCATCGAAGACGTGCTGAAGCTGCCACGCAACACGCTTAAAGTCGGGATCATGGACGAGGAGCGCCGCACCACGGTCAACCTCAAGGCCTGCATCAAGGCGGCCAGCGAGCGCGTGGTGTTTATCAACACCGGCTTCCTCGACCGCACCGGCGACGAAATCCACACCTCCATGGAAGCTGGCGCGATGGTGCGCAAGGCTGCCATGAAGGCTGAAAAATGGATCGGCGCCTACGAGAACTGGAACGTCGATATCGGCTTGAGCACCGGCCTGCAAGGCCGTGCACAAATCGGTAAAGGCATGTGGGCGATGCCCGACCTGATGGCCGCCATGCTGGAGCAGAAAATTGCTCACCCGCTGGCCGGCGCCAACACGGCATGGGTCCCGTCGCCAACGGCGGCCGCGCTGCACGCGCTGCATTACCACAAGGTTGACGTATTCGCCCGCCAGGCCGAACTGGCCAAGCGCGAACGCGCTTCGGTGGACGACATCCTGACCATTCCCCTGGCCCAGAATACCGATTGGTCCGACGAAGAAATCCGCAACGAACTGGACAACAACGCCCAGGGCATCCTCGGTTACGTGGTGCGCTGGATCGACCAGGGCGTGGGTTGCTCGAAAGTGCCGGACATCAACGACGTCGGCCTGATGGAAGACCGCGCCACCCTGCGTATCTCCAGCCAGCACATTGCCAACTGGCTGCGCCACGGCATCGTCAATGAAGCCCAGGTGATGGAAAGCCTCAAGCGCATGGCGCCGGTGGTGGACCGTCAGAACGCCGGTGACGCGCTGTACCGTCCGTTGGCTCCCGATTTTGACAGCAACATCGCGTTCCAGGCGGCGGTGGAGTTGGTAGTTGAAGGGACCAAGCAGCCAAACGGCTACACCGAGCCGGTGTTGCACCGTCGGCGCCGGGAGTTCAAGGCCAAAAACGGTCTGTAATCAAGCGCTGGAAATGAAAAAGCCCTGATCTTCCGATCAGGGCTTTTTTTTGGTCGCCGGGTTTTACTGCACCATCCCCAACTCACGCTTCACCATCTTCGCCAGCTTTGCGCTATCAATGGGCTTGAGCAAGAAGTCCACCACGCTCAAATGCATGGCATCAATCACGTCCGGCGCTTCAGCGTCCCCCGACATGATGATGATCGGCAGCGCCGCCCGGGTAGACCCGCGCACCTGGCGAATCAATTGCAGCCCGTTGCTCGGGGTCATGCGCAGGTCGGTGATCAGCAAGCCAATGGAACTGCTGGAGCTCAACAAGTCCCACGCCGCCTCGCCACTGTCTGCGGTCATGCAGCGAATGCCGTCCAGGCCAAGAATTTCCGCCAACAGTTCGCGAGAGTCCTTGTCGTCATCCACGATCAAAACCCGTTGTGGCGGTAAATCAGGCTCCTGCATAACAGCGCTCAGGGCCTCGCGCTCGGCGTCACTCAAAATATCGTGGTCGGACATACGTTTCTCGGCAGTTCTGATCAATCTCCCAGCACAGAACTCAGACATCGCCGGAAGGGCGAACAATGTGCACTTCGTCGGAAAGTTTTCCTAGTGGGCGTTCTACGGGGTTTGGACGATATTCATGTAAGGTTTTTCCCTAGTCGTTGAGGACAATTCGCTACCTAGACTTACGTCCAATGGGCACCCGCAGCGCAGGAGTCGACCATGAGGCACGATAACGACAAAAAAACTGCGGTCATAGGTATGAGTAAAGCTGATGCTTTCACACAAGCGGGAAAAACCGCTGTGTTGCAGAACATCCACGGCACCCTGCAATTCCTGCAACGTTTCCCGCCGTTCAACCAGATGGAAAACGCCCACCTGGGATTTCTGGTAGAGCAGTGCCAATTGCGCTTCTACGGCCCCGGCGAGAGCATTCTCAAGCCGTCGGGCGGGCCGGTTGAGCACTTTTACATCGTCAAGCAGGGGCGCGTGGTCGGCGAGCGGCCGGATTCCACAGAAACCACCTTTGAAATCACCACGGGTGAATGTTTCCCGCTGGCCGCGTTGCTCGGCGAGCGGGCGACCCGCACCGAGCACAAAGCCGCCGAAGACACCTTCTGCCTGCAACTGAACAAGCCGGCCTTTATCAAGCTGTTCGCGCTTTCCAGTGCCTTTCGCGACTTTGCCTTGCGCGGGGTGAGCAGCCTGCTGGATCAGGTCAATCAGCAAGTCCAGCAAAAAGCCGTGGAAACCCTCGGCACCCAGTATTCGCTGAACACCCGCCTGGGCGAGTTGGCCATGCGCCACCCGGTGACCTGCAGCCCGCTGACGCCCCTGCGCGAAGCGGTCACGCAGATGCACGAGCAGCAAGTGGGCAGCATCGTGATCGTCGATGAGCACAAGGCGCCCCTGGGGATTTTCACCCTGCGGGACCTGCGCCAGGTGGTGGCCGACGGCACCAGCGATTTCAACCAGGGCATCGAGCGCCACATGACCCAGGCGCCGTTCTTTCTCACGCCGGACCACAGTGCCTTCGACGCCGCGATCGCCATGACCGAACGGCATATTGCCCACGTGTGCCTGGTCAAGGATCAGCGCCTGTGTGGCGTGGTGTCCGAACGTGACCTGTTTTCCCTGCAACGGGTCGACCTGGTGCATCTGGCCCGGACTATCCGCAACGCGCCAAGGGTAGAAAACCTGGTGGCGATCCGTGGCGAAATCGGCCAGTTGGTGGAGCGCATGCTGGCCCATGGTGCGTCGTCCACGCAGATCACCCACATCATCACCTTGCTCAACGATCACACGGTATGCCGCGTCATCGAGCTGACCCTGGCCGACAAGGGCGACCCCGGCGTGCCGTTCAGCTGGCTGTGTTTCGGCAGCGAGGGCCGCCGCGAGCAGACGCTGTATACCGACCAGGACAACGGCATTCTGTTTGAAGCCAAAGACGCCGCTGAAGCCGCCGAGATTCGTGGCCGCCTGCTGCCCCTGGCGCAACAGATCAACCAGAGCCTGGCGCTGTGCGGTTTTACCCAGTGCAAGGGCAACATCATGGCCGGCAACCCGGAGCTGTGCCTGTCCCGGGCGGAATGGGCGCGGCGGTTTGCCGGGTTTATTCGCGAGGCAACGCCGGAGAACCTGCTGGGTTCGAGCATCTATTTTGATTTGCGGGTGGTGTGGGGCGATGAACACGGGTGCGAGCAATTGCGCCAGGGCATTCTCGATCAGGTGGCGGACAACCGTTTGTTCCAGCGCATGCTGGCCGAGAACGCGTTGCGCCAGCGCCCGCCGGTGGGGCGTTTCCGGGATTTCGTGCTGACACGCAAAGGCGCCGACAAGGCGACACTCGACCTCAAGGTGCAAGGCCTCACGCCCTTTGTCGACGGTGCCCGGCTGCTGGCCCTGGCCAATGGCATCAGTGCTATCAACACCCTGGAGCGCTTGCGCCAACTGGTGGCCAAGGAAGTCATCGAACGCCTGGACGGCGCGGCCTATGAAGAGGCCTATCACTTTATCCAGCAAACCCGCATGCAACAGCACCAACTGCAAACCCGCGAGAATTTGCCCTACTCCAACCGCGTCGACCCCGACAGCCTCAACCACCTGGACCGGCGCATCCTGCGTGAGTCCCTGCGCCAGGCCCAACGCCTGCAAAGCAGCCTGACCCTGCGGTACCAGCTGTGAGTGTGTTTGGCTGGTTGCGCAAAGCCAAGCCGGGCCTGGACGCAGCGCAACAGCGGCGGGTCGAGCAACTGCCAAAACCCCAGGCGCTGGGGGACGGTTCGTTGCGAGACCAGCGCTGGGTGGTGGTGGACCTGGAAACCAGCGGCCTGAACCTCAATCGTGACCAGGTGTTGTCGATTGGCGCGGTGGTGATCGAAGACGGCGCGGTGGACTTCTCCCAACTGTTCGAGCGCACCCTGCAACGGGCCGAAACCAAGCTCAACCCCAGCGTGCTGATCCACGGCCTGGGGCCCAGCGCCATTGCAGCGGGCAGTGATCCGGCTGAAGCGCTGATGGACTTTATGGCGTTTGTCGGCGACAGCCCGTTGCTGGCGTTCCATGCGCCCTTTGATCAACACATGCTCTGCCGTGCCCTCAAGGACAGCCTGGGTTATCGCTTGAACCATCCGTTCCTGGACGTGGCCGACATCGCCCCGCTGCTGTGCCCCGACGCGAACATCCGCGAAGCCGGGCTGGATGACTGGATCGGGCATTTCAAGCTGCAGGTGGGCGAGCGTCACCATGCGAGTGCGGATGCGCTGGCCACGGCGGAGTTGATGCTGATCCTGTTCAGCCGGGCCCGGCAGCAGCAGATCGACAGTCCCAAAGCCTTGCAGGAGCGCCTTGGCCAGTGGAAACGTCGCAAACAAGCCCCGTCTTTTTAAACACAGTGCCATCACCCGACCAACGCCAATTGCACCCGTACGACGCCTCTGCCACAATCGCGAATAATTCTCGTTAGTTTAAACTTTCCGATCGGTGTCGCCTTGTCGTCAATCCAAAGTCCCCACAGTGAGCTTGTTGGCGCGTTGTACCGCGACCATCGCAGCTGGCTGTTGGCGTGGCTGCGACGCAACGTGGCCTGCCCCAGCCGTGCCGAAGACCTGAGCCAGGACACCTTCATGCGCCTGCTGGGCCGTGAAGAACTGCGCGAACCCCGCGAGCCCCGAGCGTTTCTGGTGGCCATCGCCAAGGGCCTGTTGTTCGATTACTTCCGTCGCGCAGCGCTGGAACAGGCCTACCTCACCGAACTGATGCTGATCCCGGAAAGCGAACACCCGTCCCCGGAAGAACAGCAACTGATCCTCGAAGACCTCAAGGCCATCGACCGCCTGCTGGGCAAACTCTCGAGCAAAGCCCGCGCGGCCTTCCTCTATAACCGCCTCGATGGCATGGGCCACGCCGAAATCGCCCAGCGCCTGGGGGTTTCCGTGCCCCGTGTGCGGCAATACCTGGCCCAGGGCATTCGCCAGTGCTACATCGCCCTGTATGGCGAGCCGCTGTGAGCCAGGTCGGTTCCAAACCGGTGTCGGCACGGGTGCTCGACGCGGCCATTGCCTGGCAGTTGTCCCTCGACTCGGGCGACGGCAGCGCCGTAGAACAGGAAGAGTTCGCCAAATGGCTGGCCAGCGATGAAGAACACGCCCGCGCCTGGCGCCAGCTGGGCATGCTCGATCAGCGTTTCAGCGTGGCCTCGGGCCCTGCCCGTGCAGCGCTGTTGCAGTCGCGCGAAGGTATTCGCCGCCGCGTGCGCAAGCTCGGCAGCGGCCTGGCCAGTGTGGTGCTGGTATGCGGCCTGGTGGTGTTCGCCGGCCAGCGCTACGTGCCGTTCGACTACTGGCTGGCGGACCAGCGCACCGCCACCGGCGAACAGCGCACCCTCAAGCTGGCCGACGGCACCGTGATCAACCTCAACACCCACAGCGCCATCGACGTGCGCTTCGACGAGAAACGCCGGGTGATCGTGTTGCAGGAAGGCGAGATCCTCGTCGAAACCGGCCACAACGACGCCCGCCCGTTTTTTGTCGAAACCCGCGAAGGCAGCCTGCGCGCCCTGGGCACGCGGTTTATCGTCAAGCGCGAAGAAGACGGCACGCGCCTCAGCGTGTTGCAGTCGGCCGTTGGCGCGCAGCCCGAGGCGCTGCCTCAGGAGCAGATCTTCAAGGAAGGCCAGCAAGTGCTGATGCGCCGCGACGGCCTTGGCCCAATGCTCGCCGTCAGCCCCGGCACAGACGCCTGGACCCGCGGCATGCTGGTGGTGGACAACGCGCGGCTCGGCGATGTGGTTGCTGAGCTGAGCCGCTACCGCACCGGCTACCTGGGTGTGGATAAACAGGTGGCCGACCTGCGGATCACCGGCAGCTTCCCGCTGCACGACACCAACCTGGCGCTGAACGCGTTGCTGCCGACCTTGCCGGTGCAAATCGAGCAGCACACGCCGTGGTGGGTGACGGTTTCCGGCAAGCCTGCAACCAAATAGAAATTATTTTCATTCAGCCCTATCACTTTCTGCATCTCGTTCGGCACATAGGCAATTGAGAAATATTTCCATTCAGGAGCCGCCGTATGTCCCGCACGCTAGACACCTTGTTGCGCCCCAGCCTGTTGGCCGTGGCCATTGCCCTCAGCGCCCCGCTGGCCAGCACCCAGCTGATCGCCGCCGAACAGGCCTCCAGTGTGCGCGCCTACAACCTGCCGGCAGCACCGCTGGCCACTACCCTGAACCAGATCGCCAGCCAGGCGGGCTTGGCGCTGACGCTGAATCCAGGGTTGGCGTCGGGCAAGACGTCTGCACCGGTGAAGGGCCAGTTTGATGCGCAGGGCGCGTTGCGCGAGGCGCTGCGTGGCACAGGCCTGCAACTGGAGCAAAGCAGTGCGGGTACCTTCAGCCTGGTAGCGATTCCCGATGGGGTTGTGGCGTTGCCGGAGACGAGCATTACGGGCCAGGCCAATGCGGAAAGTGCGTGGGGGCCGGTTGATGGTTATGTCGCCACGCGCACCGCTGCGGGCACCAAGACCGACACCGCCATTGTCGAAGCCCCACGTTCGATGTCCGTCATCACCCGCGCCCAAATGGAAGATCGCGGTGTACAGAACCTTGATGACGCCGTGCGTTACATGCCGGGCGTGATCGCCAGCAGCTACGGCAGCGACGCCCGGGCCGACTGGCTGCGCGTACGCGGCTTCGAACCGACCCAATTCCTCGACGGTCTGCCACTGCCAAAAGGCTCCTATGCCAACCCGAAACAAGAGACCTGGAACCTGGACCGCATTACCCTGCTGCGCGGCCCGGCATCCTCGGTCTATGGCCAAACCCCGCCGGGCGGCATGCTCGATATGGTCAGCCGTCGCCCGCAAGCCGAAGACAGCCACGCGGTACGTGCCGAAGTTGGCAGCAACAACCGCAAGCAGATCAGCTTCGACAGCACCGGCAAGATTGACGACGAAGGCCAGTTTCTCTACCGCGTCGACGGCGTGGTACGTGACAGCGGCACGCCCATCGACCACATCGAAGACAAGCGCTACAACATTGCGCCGAGCCTGACCTGGAACATTAACGACGACACCCACCTGACCTTCCTCTCGCAGTTCACCCGCGACGATACCGGCATCAGTGGCCAGTTCCTGCCCTTGCAAGGCACCAAGCTGCCTTCGCCAGCGGGCAAGATTTCCCACCACAAGAACCTCGGCGAGCCTGATCAGGATTACTACGATCGCACCTATTACGCACTCGGCTATGCCTTTGACCATCGCTTCAACGATGTCTGGCAGTTCAAGCAAAACCTGCGCTACACCAAGAGCGAACTGGCCTTCAACACCACCTACTCCAGCTACGGCGACACCGCTGTAGGCCCGGACGGCATGCTGGCGCGCATCTATGACAAGGTCGACGAAGACATCGCGCAACTGGCCGTGGACAACAATTTCCAGGCCGACTTCCAGACCGGCGCTCTAAGCCACACCCTGCTACTTGGCCTGGATCACCAGCGCAGCAATACCGATTACCACTGGATCGAAGGCAGCGCCGCGAGCATCAACCCGAGCCGCCCGATCTACAACCAGCCTCGCCCTGCCGGCACCCCGTTCACCTTCTACGACTACAACCAAAAGACGGTGCAAACCGGCGTGTACGTCCAGGACCAAATGGCCTTGGACAAGTGGCGCCTGACCCTGGGCGGTCGTGAAGACTGGATCCACACCGGCACCACGTTCTTCAACATGAATGACGCCACCAACACCCAGCGCGACAAAGCCTTCAGCGGTAACGCTGGCCTGAGCTATGTGTTTGATTCGGGCATTACCCCGTACATTTCTTATACCGAGTCCTTCCAGCCCACGGCTGGCGCCAGTGCCAGTGCCACCGAGTCATTCAAACCGACCCAAGGCAAGCAGACTGAAGTGGGCGTGAAGTATCAGCCCGTGGGTAGCAAGACCCTGCTGACCGCTGCTGTATTTGACCTGCGCCAGCAGAACGTTTCCGTCACCCAGAACAACGTCACGAGCCAGATCGGCGAAATCAGCGTGCGCGGCCTGGAGCTGGAAGCCACTTCAGAAGTCACCGACAACCTGAAACTCGTCGGCTCCTACACCTACACTGACACTGAAATTCTCAAAGGTGACGACAAGGGCAACCGCATGAAGCTGGTGCCGCGCAACCAGGCTTCGTTGTGGTCTGACTACACGTGGCACTCGGGTGTTCTGGATGGTTTCGGCGTAGGTGCGGGAGTGCGTTACGTCGGCGACACCTACGGCAACACTGCGAATACGGCCAATGGTCACGTCGGCTCGTACACCGTGTATGACGCTGCCGTACATTACGACCTGAGCCGCATCAACCCGGCGCTGGCGGGTGTTTCGGTGGATGTCACCGCCAAAAACATCTTCAACAAGGACTACCTGTCGACGTGTGACGGAGCCTGGTGCTACTACGGTGATGAGCGCAACGTAGTCGCCGCTGTGAACTACAAGTGGTAACTCGCTAAAGTAGTACCCAGGGGTCACGGTCGCACCGTGGCCCCTTTGCATTTGGATGCCCCATGAAAAGCAAAACCATCCGCCGCTGGTCCTTCATCCACACCTGGACCAGCCTCGTCTGTACGGTGTTCCTGCTGCTGCTCGCCCTCACCGGGCTGCCGTTGATCTTCCACCACGAGATCGATCACCTGCTGGGCAACGAGCCCGAGCTGGCGCAAATGCCCGCCGACACCCCGCAGTTGAACCTCGAACAACTGGTGGCCAAAGCCCAGGCCCATCGCCCCGGCGAAGCCATGCAGTACCTCGCCTGGGACGAAGACGACAAGAACGGCGTGATCGCGATCATGGCCGCCACTGCCGGCACCGAACCCAATTCTTCCCATACCTTCATGCTCGACGCTCGCACCGGTGAAGCCGTGGAAACCCCTTCGGCCAACGGCGGGCTGACGATGTTCCTGCTGCGCCTGCACGTCGATATGTTCGCCGGGCTGCCGGGCAAGTTGCTGCTGGCGTTCATGGGCATCCTGTTTGTGTTGGCGATCATTTCCGGCACGGTGCTGTACCTGCCCTTCATGCGCCGGCTGAAGTTCGCCACCGTGCGCCAGGACAAATCCACGCGCCTGCGCTGGCTCGACCTGCACAACCTGATCGGCGTGGTCACCCTGACCTGGGCGTTGGTGGTGGGCGTGACCGGCGTGATCAGCGCCTGCGCCGACCTGATCATCGCGGCCTGGCGCACCGACAGCCTCAGCGCGATGATCGAACCCTACAAGAACGCCCCGCCACTGACCTTGCGCGCGCCCGCCACCGACCTGCTGACAATCGCCGCCAAGGCCGCGCCCGGCATGGAGCCGGATTTTATCGCATTCCCCGGCACGCGCTTTTCCAGCGAGCATCACTACGCGGTGTTCATGAAAGGCAGCACCCACCTGACGTCGCACCTGCTGACGCCAGTGCTGATCGACGCGAGCAACCTGCACGTCACCGCCATCGCCGAACGGCCGTGGTACATGGACGCCATGGGCATGTCGCAGCCGCTGCACTTTGGTGACTACGGCGGCATGCCGATGAAGATCCTCTGGGCGGTGCTGGACGTGCTGACCATCATCGTCCTGGGCAGCGGCGTGTACCTGTGGCAGGTACGGCGCAAGGCGGCCAAGTCATGAAGCCGCGGCAGTCGAGTTTCTGGAAGGTGTTTGGCATTCCGCTGGCCATCGGGCTGCTGAGCGCGGCCGGGTTGTTTGCGGCGTTGCTGGGGGACGGGTTGTGGGATTCGTTGAGCTGGGTCGGGCTAGGTATTCCGGCGGTAATTGGCAGCTGGGCGTTGCTCAAGCGTTGAGATAGATTAGCGCTGCCCTTTTCCGAGGAATGCCCATGTCCATCCCCAGCATGACGTTGTTCCACAACCCCGCCTCGCCGTTTGTGCGCAAGGTACGGGTGCTGTTGCACGAGACCGGCCAACTGGACCGCGTGACCTTGCACGCCTGCATGCCGACACCGATCGCGCCCGACGCCGATGTGATCCTGGACAACGCGGTGGGCAAGATCCCCGCGCTGCGCCTGGCCGACGGCAACGCGCTGCATGACAGCCGGGTGATCCTCGATTACCTCGACCACCAACACACCGGCACCCCGCTGATCCCCCGAGACGGCCCGGCCCGCTGGCGACGCCTGACGCTGGCCTCGACCGCCGACGGGATCATGGATGCTGCCGTGCTGGTGCGTTACGAAACCGCCATGCGCCCGGTGGAAAAACACTGGGACTTATGGCTGGAAGGCCAGCGCGACAAGATCCGCCGCGCCCTCGACATGCTGGAACAGGACGCCATCACCGAACTGACCGGGCCGTTTGATGTGGCGGCGATCAGCGTGGCCTGTGCGCTGGCTTACCTGGATTTCCGCCACCCAGACATGCAGTGGCGGTCCAGCCATTCGAAGCTGGCGGCGTGGTATGCCGAGGTGAGTCAGCGGCCGTCGATGCTGCAGACCCAGCCACCGGCCTAACCGACTGCAAGGGCTCTTCTGTGGCGAGGGAGCTTGCTCCCGCCGGGCTGCGCAGCGGCCCCAAAAATCCTGGGAGCGCTTCGCACTCCAGCGGGAGCAAGCTCCCTCGCCACAGCAAGCTCCCTCGACACAAACAGCTCTCGGGCAACAGGGAATAGCGCGTTGATCCTCGCCACCAACTGCGCGCCCTCTTGCTGATCCTCCCGCAACCCCAACGACCGACTCATCGCTTGCCCACCCCATACCAATCCAGCTTGCGGGTCAGCACCATCACCGTGCCCAGCAACCCGAACAGCAGCAACGAGCCCATTAACAACGCGTAATC
This sequence comes from Pseudomonas sp. TH32, assembly GCF_016650855.1. Lineage (NCBI taxonomy): Bacteria > Pseudomonadati > Pseudomonadota > Gammaproteobacteria > Pseudomonadales > Pseudomonadaceae > Pseudomonas > Pseudomonas sp. TH32. The sequence continues at coordinate 4,946,806 of NZ_JAEKFA010000002.1, forward strand.
TTCCGCACTCAACAACCCGTACAACAAGCCATACAACGCCGCCAACCCCACCGAAAACCCCAGGCCATGGGCGACGCTGCGCAGCACATGGCAGACGTAAAACCCAATCAACAGCACACAGGCAGCCGCCGATATCAGGTACGCCGGGCCAAACCCGATGTGCTCCGACAACGACAACAGCAGCAGGTAGAAAAACGCCAGGGCAACCCCCACCAACGCGTACTGGATCGGGTGCACCGCCAGGCTCTTGAGCACCTCGAACAGGAAGAAGCCGGCAAACGTCAGGGCGATAAACAGCAGCGCATATTTGATCGCCCGGTCACTCTTGAGGTACTGGTCCACCGGGTCGATAAAACTCACGCCGAAGCTGCGGCTGTTGAAGTCATCACACACCTGATCCCAGGTGCAACCGCCCATCGTTTCTTCCAGGTTGGTGGAGAAGAACGTGGTCTGCCAGTTGGCGGTAAAGCCTTGAGCGGTGACCTCACGCTGGGTCGGCAGGAAGTTGCCGATAAAGCTCGGGTGCGGCCAGTTCGACGCCAGCTTGACCTGGCTGGTCTTGCCCACCGGCACCACTTGCAGTTGCTCGGTACCTTGCAGGCGCAGGTTGAAGGCGAAATCAAAAGGTGACGGCTTCTTGCTGTCCTGCTCGGGCAGCATCACGTGAACGCCCTCCCCCAGCCACGCCACTTGAGTGCCCGGCGAAAACGCCAGTTGCTGGCTGCCCAGCTCCAGCTTCAGCGCGTTTTCGATGCCACGAATGTCGCTGATACCCACCGCCAGATACGCCGGGTCAAACTGGTAATCGCCAAAGTTTTCCTTGATACCCCACTGCTCCGGCAACACAAACCGCCCGCTGATACGGCTGTCAGCGTGGAACAGCCGCGCCTGGTAAATGCCCCGGGCGCGCACTTCGGTTTGCACCTGGCCGTCGAGGGCAAATTGCTCCGGCAGGAAATACAGACGACCGCGCACTTCACGGGTTTCTTCGTAGCGTTCGTTGAGCTTTTCATTGAGCTTCCACTCCCGGACGGTCTTGCGATACGGCACCACCAGCACCGGGCCACTGAGGCGCTGGCTGTAGCTGGAACTGCGGGCGATATCCTGCAAGACGTCGTCGCGCAACTGCTGACGGTCGGTAATCACCCCGTGGATCATCAGCAACGGAATCAACAACAGCACGATCAGCAGCGCGATGGCGCCCAGTTTGAAAAGCAGATTGCGGTTCATGAAGCTCTCCCTGTTTTGATGGGGGAGAGTCTGGCCGGCGCTTAAGGGGGATTTATGAAGGGAATGTGGAGACTGTGTGGAGATGCAGTTTGACCTGCACGCCGCCGGGCACGTTGCCGATTTGCAATGACCCGCCGTGCAGTTTCATCACTTCCTCGACAAAGTTCAGCCCCAGGCCCGTGCTCTTGCGCCCGCTGGCCGGGCGCGGCAGGGAATAGAAGCGTTCGCTGAGACGCGGCAAGGCGTATTCGGGGATCGGTTCGGCCTGGTTGAACAGGGTGAATTCGATGCCGTCATTCACGGCCCGGGCGCTGAACTGCAATGCGCCACCGGGCGGGGTAAAGTCCAGGGCGTTTTCCAACAGATTGCCCAGTGCCTGGCGCAGCAGGAACGGCTCGCCGTACACCTGCACATCCACTGCAATCGCCTGTTCGACCTGCAACCCGGCGCCTTCGATGCGCGCGCATTGGGCCTTGAGCACTTCGTCCACCAGCGCCGCCAACGACATACTGGCCTGGTCTTCCAGGCCCTGGCGCTGCTCCACCTGGGCCAGGTTCAGCAGGCGCTCGATCAACTGCTGCAAGCGCGCGCTTTCACTGTCGATATTGCCCACGAAACGCTGCTGCTGGTCACGGGACATGTCGCCCTGCAACAGCTCCGCCGCGCCGCGAATCGCCGCCAGCGGGCTTTTCAATTCGTGGGTCAGGGTGTGCACATAACGCTCGACGTACGCCTTGCCTTCCAGCTGGGTGCGCATGTGTTCCACGGCGGTGGACAACTGCTCCAGCTCACCACCGCGATAGTGCGGCAACTCGGCACGCCGGCCTTCGCTGACGGCCTGGGCATACGCCGTGAGCCGGCGCAGCGCGACACTCAACCACCACGACAACAGCGCGCCGAACAGCAGGCCCAGGCCCACCAGCCCGGCGCCGTACCACAGCAGCCGGTCTTCGGTACGATCCACGTAGGGCTGCAACGAGCTGTTGGGCTTGGCCACGGTGACCACGCCGATGATCTGCCCGTTATCGCGGATCGGCGCGCCAACGTGCATCACCGATGAGGCCGGGTCGTCCAGCTCGCTGCGGGTGGAACGTGCGCCGTATTCGCCGCGCAAGGTCAGGTACACGTCGTTCCACTTCGAGTAGTCCTCGCCCACGGCCTCGCCGGTGGAGTCCAGCAACACGATGCCCTTGGCGTCGGTGACGTAGATGCGGTGGTTGACCTGGTTTTTCGGCAGGCCCCAGATATTCGCGCCCGGCTGACGTTCGCCGTACGCCTTGAGCAGCTCGGGCCAGTGGCTCTGGCCGAGGGTGCCGTTCTTCACATCGTCACGCAGGATCTCCGCCAGCAGGTTGGCGGTGTCCACCAGGGTTTCTTCGGTGGACTGGCGCACGCCGGGGCGGATTTCCTTCATCACGGTGCTGAGCACAAAGTAACCGGTCAGGCCGATAAACAGCGCGTACACCAGGAAAAACCGGATCCCCAGGCGCATCAGCTGTTGCCCGGGCTGTAGCTGTAGCCCAGGCCGCGATGGGTCTGGATGGGTTCGGCGTCAGGCGCCACCGTGCGCAATTTGCTGCGAACGCTCTTGATGTGGCTGTCGATATTGCGCTCGTAGCCGGCATCCGCAGCCACGCCCACGGCGTCCAGCAGTTGTTCGCGGCTGAAGACCCGCTCGGGTTGCTCCAACAGGCTTTGCAGCAGGCGGAATTCATGGCGCGTGAGGCTCAGGGGCTGGCCGCGGTAACTGATCTGCATGCGCTCCAGGTCCACCTGGAACATCGCCGGTGCGACACCGGGGCCCACACGCTTGAGAATCGCCCGTACCCGCGCCGCCACTTCACGTGGGCTGAAGGGCTTGACCACATAGTCGTCGGCGCCGATCTCCAGGCCCACCACGCGGTCGATCTCGCCGTCCCGGGCGCTGAGGAACATCACCGGCACTTCGCTGAAGCGCCGCAGCTGTTTGCAGGTTTCAAAGCCGGTGATGTCCGGCAGGCCAATGTCGAGGATGATCAGGTCCGCCGGGGTTTGCCGCTGATGGGCCAGCGCCGCCTGGCCGAGGCTCAGCCAGGTGGTGGTGAAGCCCTCGCCTTGCAGGGCAAAAATCAGCGTGTCGGCGATGGCCGCTTCGTCTTCGACAATCAGGATATGCGGCATGGTGGTCCGTCAGCAGTCCGGTTTGTCCGCAGTGTAACGGCGAGCAGGGTTCACCGCAGCGCCGAATTCACGCAAGGCTTTGGCGCCAATCAGCAGCGGGTAGTTGAAGCTGCTGCGGTCGGTGAGGTTGACCTCGACGGTGCGCTTGACGTTGCCCAGGCACATTTCCAGGTCGATCACCGGGCGCTTGGCCACGGTGGCTTCGTCCTTGTCGTCATCTTCGTCGGCGCGGCTTTTGATTTTGCTGATGCGCGAGACCTTGTGCTCGTACACCTTGTTGGTGGCCTCCTTGCCGCCGAGGCGGAAGCGTACCCAGTCGTCGCCGTCACGGGTGAAGGTCTCGATGTCCCGGGCCGATAGCGAGGCAGTCAGCGCACCGGTGTCCATCTTGGCCTTGAAGGTCTCGCCGATTTCCGGCAGTTGAATGTATTCGTAGCGACCGTAAAGGGTCGGCTCGGCGGCCATGACAGGCAAGGCCACGAGAGTTAGCAGGGCAAGGATGGATTTCACGTAGGAGGTTTCCTTGAAGTAAGTGGGCGAATTCTAGACCGCAAAACCGCTGCTTAGTTGGGCGCCTAAGCATACCGGGCCTTAAGTGAAACATTCATCATCACATCTGCGATTTGGCCTCTCGACACAAGCTGCTTATCATGGCAGGCCAAAAATGATTCCAAGAGTTACTTATGCGCCGCCTGCTCACCGGCTGTTTCGTCACATCCCTGCTGTTGCTCAACACCCTGGTGCTGTTCGGGCCACTGATGGTGTTTGCCCTGCTCAAGCTGGTGGCCCCCGGTCGCTTTCGCGACTACGCCTCCTGGGCGGTCATGTGGATCGCTGAAACCTGGGCCGAGATCGACAAGCTGATCTTCGCCCTGTGCATCCCCACCCAATGGGACATTCGCGGCGGTGGCGACCTGCGGGGCGACACCTCCTATCTGGTGATCAGCAACCACCAATCCTGGGTCGACATCCCGGCGCTGATCCAGACCCTCAACCGGCGCACGCCGTTCTTCAAGTTCTTCCTGAAAAAGGAACTGATCTGGGTACCGTTCCTGGGCCTGGCCTGGTGGGCGCTGGATTACCCGTTCATGAAGCGCTACACCAAGGCGTTCCTGGCCAAACACCCGGAGCTGGCGGGCCAGGACCTGAAGATCACCCAGGAAGCCTGCGAGCTGTTCAAGCGCCAGCCGGTCACGGTGGTCAATTACCTGGAAGGCACCCGATTCACCCCGGCCAAGCGTCAACAACAGGACTCACCCTACGAGCGCCTGCTCAAACCCAAGGCGGGCGGTGTAGCGTTCGTGCTGGCGGCGATGGGCGAACAGCTGGACGCGGTGCTCGACGTCACTGTGGTTTATCCACAAGAGAACATTCCGGGTTTCTGGGACTTGATCAGCGGCGCGGTGCCGAAGGTAATCGTAGATATCCGCACCCGAGAACTGGATCCGGCGTTGTGGCAGGGGGATTACGAGAACGATCCGGCGTTTCGCCAGACCGTCCAGAACTGGGTCAACCAGCTCTGGATGGAGAAAGATGCGCGCATCGAACAACTGCGCGCAGAGCGACCTTAGCCGCCCGTGCCCCAGGCCGAAGCCAGCTTGCCCAGTACCGATTCGCTGGCACCCTGGCCGCCCAGGTATTTCAGGATGACCGGCGCAAACTGGCCCACCATCCCACTGTCCATGCCCAGCGCGCTGAATGCAGTGTTCAGGTCGCTGGTGTTCTTCACGTTACCCAATACGCCATCCAGGCCCGAGGTCTTGCTGCCGCCGCTCTGGCCAAGCATGCCGCTCAGGGCGCCGAGGCTGCCCAGGGAGTTGCTGCCGGAGAGCTTGTCCAGTCCCGGAACGCTCTGGGTCAACTGCGAGTAATCACCGCCGCCCAATTTATTCTTGGCCAGGCCCAGCATCGCGCCGGTGCCGCCGACGGCCTGCTCAGGGGTCACGTTCAGTTGCGAGGTCAGGGCGCCGAGCAGACCGGCGGTCTGTGAGGTCGGTGCAGCCGCTGCCGCCTTGTCGCCACCCTGTGCGCCCGAAACGGCATTGGCCACGTCGCCGAGGCTGAAACCTGCCGCAAACACCGGGCTGGCCGCCACGGTCAACAGGCAGGACAGGGCAAAACCGCGTGAAATCTTCATCAAGACAACCTCTGAAAGTAAGCGCTAAAAGCAGGGGTTTGACTGGGCAGTGCGAAGGATTGTTCCCACCTCACAGATTAGTTCAGAAAACCACTGCATCCGAACCGCCCTGCGCTGCGTATATCCACCACGAGCCGCACGGAGATGGATGGAATGAACGCCCAAGCTGGACTAACCTCAGCCTGCCCTCTTTACCGTGCGCCGTCCCGTCGCCCTGATGCAAGCGCCTGGAGAAGCCCCATTTCGACCCACGATGCCGATCAGCTACGGCAATTGCTGGCCCAGTGTTCACTGGGTAACCGCCAGGCGTTCGAAACGCTCTATCGCAGCGTTTCCCCGCGCTTGCACGGTGTTGCCCTGCGTTTCATGGGCCGCCAGGACCTGGCCGAAGATGTGCTTCAGGAGAGTTTCGTGCGCATCTGGTTCAACGCCTCGCGGTATGAGGCCCACTTGTCGGCGCCGCTGACCTGGATGATCAACATCACCCGCAACCTGGCCATCGACCAGTTGCGCAAACACCGCGAACAACCCTTGAGCGACGGCCAGCAAGACGCCATGGCCGACGAAAGCCCCAGCGCCCATGAATTGCTCGACAGCGAGCGTGAAGCCCACGCCCTGAACCGCTGCCTCGACAGCCTCGAAGGCATGCAGCGCCAATCAATCACCGTGGCTTACTTCCAGGGCTTGTCGTGCTCGGAGTTGGCCGACCAGTTGGCCGCTCCCCTGGGCTCGGTCAAATCCTGGATTCGCCGCGGCATGGAGCGTTTGCGCAGGTGCCTTGAATCATGAACTACCAAACCACCGCCCTGCGCCGCGCCCTCGCAGCGGATTACGCCATCGGGCTGATGCCCGCCACGGCGCGGCGGCGCTTTGAAGCACTGCTGCTGGACGATGCAGCCCTGCGCGTCGAACTGGGCCACTGGCAGGACGCCCTCGCCAGCCTGACCGGGCCGTTGCCCGAGCGGCCGGTGCCGGATCATGTGTGGGAAGGGATCAAGGCGCGTATTGAACCGCAAGTGCTGCATATGCCGGCGAAGAGGCCGTTCTGGATGAACCTGCGGTTGCTGGCAGCGGCGTGCGGGGTGGTGATCGCGGTGTTGGTGGGTGTGTTGTACCAGCGCGATCTGGGGGTGGAATACAACGCTACGCTGGTGGCGGCGGATCAACAGCCGGCGCTGAAGATCCAGGCGTATGCGGATCATCTGCAGGTGGAACCACTGACCCTGGCGGCTGTGGAGCCGGCCCGCGCGTTGGAGCTGTGGGCAATCCCGGCGGGCGGCAAACCGATCTCGCTGGGGTTGTTGCCGGTGTCGGGTAAAGGCCGGATTCAGTTGAGTAAAGAACACCAGGCACTGCTCAAGGCACCGTTGACGCTGGCGGTGAGTCTTGAGCCTCAGGGCGGCTCGCCAACCGGACAACCGACGGGGCCGGTGTTGTATCAGGGCCAACTCGCGTCACTGTAACGACCAATAAAAAGGGCGACCCTCGGGTCGCCCTTTTATTTGCCCGCGACTTAAGCCGCGCTGAACAACTTGTGCGGATCAATCACAAACTTCTTCGGCACACCCGCATCGAACTCGCCATAACCGCGCGGCGCGTCATCCAGGCTGATGACTTCCACGCCAACGATGTCGGCAATGTTGATGCGGTCCCACATGATCGCCTGCATCAGCTGACGGTTGTACTTCATCACCGGGGTTTGCCCGGTGTGGAAGCTGTGGGATTTGGCCCAGCCCAGGCCGAAACGAATGCTCAGGCTGCCCATTTTTGCAGCGGCGTCCACGGCACCCGGGTCTTCGGTCACGTACAGGCCCGGGATGCCGATTTTTCCGGCCACCCGCACCACACCCATCAACGAGTTGAGCACGGTGGCTGGCGCCTCGTGCTTGACGCCGTCATGGCCATGGCCGCGCGCTTCGAAGCCTACCGCATCCACAGCGCAGTCAACCTCAGGCTCGCCCAGCAACGCGGCGATTTGCTCGTGCAGCGGGGTGTCCTTGGACAGGTCGGCGATTTCAAAACCCTGGGCCTTGGCGTGGGCCAGGCGGATCGGGTTGACGTCACCGATGATCACCACCGCAGCACCCAGCAGGCGAGCGGAGGCGGCAGCCGCCAGGCCCACCGGGCCGGCACCGGCAATGTAGACCGTGCTGCCCGGGCCAACGCCCGCCGTGACCGCACCGTGGTAGCCGGTAGGCAGAATGTCGGAGAGGCAGGTCAGGTCGCGGATTTTCTCCATGGCCTTGTCGCGGTCCGGCAGTTTCAGCAGGTTGAAGTCGGCGTAAGGCACCAGCACGTATTCGGCCTGGCCGCCGGTCCAGTCGCCCATGTCGACATAGCCGTAGGCGCCACCGGCACGGGCCGGGTTGACGGTCAGGCACACGCCGGTGTGCTGCTCTTTGCAGGAGCGGCAACGGCCGCACGCCACGTTGAACGGCACGGACACCAGGTCGCCGATTTTCAGGTTCTCGACGTCGCTGCCTTTCTCGATCACTTCGCCGGTGATTTCGTGACCCAGGACCAGGCCGGTCTGGGCGGTGGTACGACCGCGCACCATGTGTTGGTCGGAGCCGCAGATGTTGGTGGAGACCACGCGCAGGATGACGCCGTGCTCAATCTTCCTGCCACGGGGGTCCTGCATTTTGGGATAGTCGATTTTCTGTACTTCGACCTTGCCGTTGCCGAGATACACGACACCACGATTACCAGACATGCTTTCACCTCGCTGTTGTTTTTATGGAACCGCGTCGCCCAGGCAGGCAGCGCGTTAAAGTGCTCGGGTACAGATGCTGTTTTTGCGTTGTTGCTGATGGCCTCATCGGGAGCAAGCCCCCTCCCACATTTTGATTTGTGAACACATTCAAATGTGGGAGCTGGCTCGCCTGCGATAGCGATCTATAGAACGACCGTACGATTGGCGTTTAAAAACACCCGCCGCTCAATGTGATACCCCACGGCCCGGGCCAGGGTCAGACCCTCAATATCCCGCCCCTTGGCGATCAAATCTTCCGGGTAGTGACTGTGGTCCACCACCTCCACGCCCTGGGCGATGATCGGGCCTTCGTCCAGGTCGTTGTTGATGTAATGCGCGGTGGCGCCCACCAGTTTCACGCCCTTGTTGTAGGCCTGGTGATAGGGCTTGGCGCCTTTAAAACCGGGCAACAGGGAGTGATGGATGTTGATGGCTTTGCCGTCGAGCTTGCGGCACAGCTCCGGCGACAGCACTTGCATGTAGCGCGCAAGGATCACCAGTTCGGCGCCCGACTCTTCGATCACCTGCCACACCTGGCGCTCCTGGGAGGGCTTGTCGTTGGGGTCCAGGGGGAAGTGGTAATAGGGAATCTGGTGCCAGTCGGCCAGGGGCTTGAGGTCGGGATGGTTGGAGACCACGGCAACCACGTCCATCGACAGTTGGCCGATGCGCTGGCGGTAGAGCAAATCGTTGAGGCAGTGATCGGCCTTGGAGACCATGATCACCACTTTTGGCCGGTAATTCGGCGCAGTCAGTTCGAAGATCATGCCGAACGCCTCGCCGCGAGTGGCCAGGCCGTCGCGGAAGGCTTGCTCGTCAAAACCGTCGGGCTGGCGGAATTCCACACGGATGAAGAACCGACCCGAGAGCCGATCATCGAAGGAGTGGTGTTCGGTGACGTAGCAGCCCTGCTCGAACAGATAGCGGGTCACCGCGTCCACCGTGCCGAGCACGCTGGGGCAGTCGGCGGTCAAAATCCATGTGTCGGGTACGCGGCTCATTGCGGGTAACTCCTCAAACAACTTCAGGCAACGCGCCCTCTGTAGGAGCCCGGCTTGCCGGCGATGACGATCTCACCAACGCCATCGCCGGCAAGCCGGGCTCCTACAGGGTAAGCGTCATATCAGGCTTCGACGGCCAGGCCATACTCAGCCGCCGCGTCCTGCAACCACAGCCACCAGTAATCCGAGAAGCTGCGACGGATCACCAGCTCCCAGGTGTCTTCAGCGGTATGGCGAATCACCAGTTGCGACTTGGCGAACACCGTGCCCACTGCCTTGCCCACCGGGAAGCTGTTGGGGTGCACGTCGTAGCTGGTGGATTTCATCAGCACGTCGCGCACGTTCGGGCCGCTGAGTTCGAGGATCTGCTGGCCGCCGCTGACGTTGACGACCTGGATATGCAACTCACCCAGCGCCTCGCGCAAACTTTGCTCGGCGGCGAATTCTTCACCGCTCGGCACCACCAGCAACCACTCATCCGGGCCGAGCCATTGCAGGCTGGTTTCACCTTTGACGATGACTTGCAACGCGCCGGGCAACTCGATGCCCAGGGCCTTGTGCACGCCGGCGGCAAAGGCGGCGTCGTGGCCGTCGCCACGAAGGGTCAGGTGGCCCAGCAATTTCTTTTCACACACGGTCACGCCGGCGTTCTTGCGGCCCTTGCCCACCAGGCTGGCGAGGTCGGCATGGTGCAGCGACGACTCGGCCTTGGCGCCGGAGGTGGGGCGTTGTTGGTAAACATTGGCTGCTGTCATAAAGCACCTGTTTGAATTCTGTAGGTCTTGCAGTGACTGTTCCGGCCTCATCGCGGGCAAGCCCGGCTCCCACATTTTTGAATTGCGAACACCTTCAAATGTGGGAGCTGGCTTGCCTGCGATGCAGGCGACTCGGTCTGTCAGATATTTTGACGCTCGCCTTTCGGGTCAAAGAACACCGAAGACACAATCTCCGCCTCGATCACGCTGCCATCCGCCAGCGGGGCAAACACCCGCTCGCCGATGCGCTTCAAGCCGCCCTTCACCACGCCCATGGCAAACGAATAACCCAGGGAGTTGTGGGCATAACTGGAGGTGACGTGGCCGACCATCTTCATCGGGATCGTCTGCTTGGCGTCGAACACCAACTGCGCGCCTTCCGGCAGCCACACGTTCGGGTCAATCGGCTTCAAGCCCACCAGTTGCTTGCGGTCTTCACGCACGCAATCTTCGCGATTCATCCCGCGCCAGCCGATCCACGAGAACGGTTTGGTGCGGCCTACACACCAACCCATGTTCAGGTCGTCCGGGGTCATCGAGCCGTCGGTGTCCTGGCCGACGATGATGAAACCCTTCTCGGCCCGCAGCACGTGCATGGTCTCGGTGCCGTACGGGGTCAGGTTGTACTTTTTGCCGGCCTCGACGATTTTTTCGAGCACGCCCATGGCGTAGTCGGCCTGCACGTTGACTTCGTACGACAGCTCACCGGTAAACGAAATCCGGAACACCCGCGCCGGTACGCCACCCACCAAACCTTCTTTCCAGGTCATGAACGGGAAGCCGTCCTTGTCCAGGTCGATGTCGGTGACTTCGCTCAGCAGTTTGCGGCTGTTGGGGCCGGACAGGGTCATGGTCGCCCAGTGGTCGGTGACCGAGGTGAAGTACACCTTGAGGTCTGGCCATTCGGTCTGCTGGTAGATTTCCAGCCACTGGAGTACGCGCGCCGCGCCGCCGGTGGTGGTGGTCATCAGGAAGTGGTTGTCGGCGAGGCAAGCGGTGACGCCGTCGTCGAAGACCATGCCGTCTTCCTTGCACATCAGGCCGTAGCGGGCCTTGCCCACGTCGAGCTTGGTCCAGGCATTACTGTAGATGCGGTTGAGGAATTCGCGGGCATCCGGGCCTTGAATGTCGATCTTGCCGAGGGTGGACGCATCCAGCAGGCCGACGCTGTCGCGCACGGCCAGGCATTCGCGTTTGACCGCGGCGTGCAGGTCTTCACCGTTGCGCGGGAAGTACCACGGGCGTTTCCACTGGCCGACGTCTTCAAACTCGGCGCCGTTTTTCACGTGCCAGGCGTGCAGCGCGGTGTAGCGCACCGGCTCGAAGATGTGCCCACAGTGGCGGCCCGCTACCGCGCCGAAGGTCACCGGCGTGTAGTTGGGACGGAACATGGTGGTGCCCATCTGCGGGATGGTCACGTTCAGCGAGCGGGCCGCGATGGCCAGGCCGTTGACGTTGCCGAGCTTGCCCTGGTCGGTGCCGAAGCCCAGCGCGGTGTAGCGTTTGACGTGCTCCACCGACTCGAAACCTTCGCGGGTGGCGAGTTCGATGGCGGCGGCGGTGACGTCGTTTTGCAGGTCGACAAATTGCTTCGGCGCCCGTGCAGTGGCTTTTTCGTGGGGTACCTGGAACAGCGCCAGGGTCGGCTCTTCCAGACGGCTCAAAGCTTTGGGCAGTGTGCCTTCCACCGGTGCAAAACCGGCTTCGCTGGCCGCGCGCACGCCACCTTCAAAACCGTCTGCCAGGGAGTCGCCCAGGCCGTAGACGCCGTTGATACCACCGACGCACACGCGTTTCTGCGATGCTTCGCCCGGTACGAAACCGAGGATGTCTTCACGCCAGGTCGGCTTGCCGCCCAGGTGCGAGGCCAGGTGAACCACAGGGCTGTAGCCACCGGAGCTGGCCACCAGGTCGCACTCCAGCCATTCTCCGGGGCTGGTGACTTTATGGGCTTTGACGTCGATGGCGGCCACGCGGGCGCCGGTGACGTGCTTGCTGCCACGAGCTTCGATCACGGCACTGCCGGTGAGGATGCGAATGCCTTTGGCACGGGCTTCTTCAACCAGCGCGCCCCGTGGGTTGTGGCGAGCATCGGCTACGGCGACAACGGTGAGGCCGGCGTCGAACCAGTCCAGCGCAACGCGGTAGGCATGATCGTTGTTGGTCGACAGCACCAGCTTCTTGCCCGGTGCCACACCGTAGCGACGCACGTAAGTCGAGACCGCACCGGCCAGCATGTTGCCCGGCACGTCGTTGTTGCCGTACACCAGCGGACGCTCGCACGCACCAGTGGCCAACACGACACGCTTGGCACGCACACGGTGGATACGCTGACGCACCTGGCCGATCGGCGCACGATCACCGAGGTGATCGGTAAGGCGCTCGTGAATGGTCAGGAAGTTATGGTCGTGGTAGCCGTTGACGGTGGCGCGAGGCAGCAGCACCACATCCGGCAGAGCTTTGAGTTCCGCGATCACGCTGGAAACCCATTCGGCGGCCGGCTTGCCGTCGAGGCTTTCACGGGAGTCCAGCAAGGAGCCGCCGAATTCTTCCTGCTCGTCCGCGATGATCACCCGCGCGCCGCTGCGAGCAGCGGCCAGGGCCGCCGACAGACCGGCAGGGCCGGCGCCCACAATCAGCACGTCGCAGTGACGGTTCATGTAGTCGTAGGTGTCCGGGTCGTTCTCGGTCGGCGAGCGGCCTAACCCTGCAGCCTTGCGGATGTACTTCTCGTACGTCATCCAGAACGATTGCGGGTACATGAAGGTTTTGTAGTAGAAACCCGGCGGCATCAGCTTGCCGCCGACCTTGCCGAGAATGCCCATCATGTCGTTGTTCACGCTCGGCCAGCCGTTGGTGCTGGTGGCGACCAAACCCTGGTACAGCGCCTGTTGCGTGGCGCGCACGTTAGGAATTTGCGTGGCTTCAGTGGCGCCAATCTGCAGCACCGCGTTCGGCTCTTCGGCACCGGCGGCGAAGATGCCGCGCGGGCGGGAATACTTGAAGCTGCGGCCGATGATGTCGACGCCGTTGGCCAGCAGTGCAGCGGCCAGGGTGTCGCCTTCAAAGCCTTTGTAGCTCTGGCCGTTGAAGCTGAAGCTCAGGACTTTGTTGCGGTCGATCCGGCCACCGTTGGACAGGCGATTGATCTGGCTCATACCTTCTCTCCAGAAGCCTTGGCGGTAAATTGTGGCTTCTCACCGATCTTGTAAGTTTCAAGAATTTCGTAGGTCACGGTGTCGCGGGTCGCGTTGAAATACTGGCGGCAACCGGCGGCGTGAATCCACAGTTCGTGGTGCAGGCCGCGCGGGTTGTCGCGGAAGAACATGTAGTCGCCCCACTGCTCGTCGGTGCAGGTATTCGGGTCCAGCGGGCGCGGGATATGCGCTTGGCCGGACGCGTGGAATTCCTCTTCGGAGCGCAGTTCGCCACAGTGAGGACAGAAGATATGCAACATAGGAAATTTCTCCTGTTAGTGGGCGACGGCCGCAGCGCCGTGTTCGTCGATCAGCGCACCGTTGTGGAAACGGTCGATGGAGAAAGGAGCGGCCAACGGGTGCATTTCACCCTTGGCAAGGCTGGCGGCAAATACGTTGCCTGAGCCTGGAGTCGCTTTAAAACCACCGGTGCCCCAACCGCAGTTGAAGAACATGTTCGGGACCGGGGTCTTGGAGATGATCGGGCAGGCATCCGGCGTGGTGTCGACGATCCCGCCCCACTGGCGGTTCATACGCACCCGGGACAGCACCGGGAACATCTCGACGATGGCCTGGATGGTGTGTTCAATCACCGGGTAGGAGCCGCGCTGGCCGTAGCCGTTGTAGCCGTCGATACCGGCGCCGATCACCAGGTCGCCCTTGTCGGACTGGCTGATGTAGCCGTGCACGGCGTTGGACATGATTACGCTGTCGATGATCGGCTTGATCGGCTCCGACACCAGCGCTTGCAACGGGTGGGATTCGATCGGCAGGCGGAAGCCCGCCAGCGACGCCATGTGCCCGGAGTTACCCGCCGTGACCACACCGACGCGCTTGGCGCCGATAAAGCCCTTGTTGGTTTCGACGCCGATGCACACGCCGTTTTCCTTGCGAAAACCGATGACTTCGGTCTGCTGGATCAGGTCCACGCCCAGTGCGTCGGCGGCGCGGGCAAAGCCCCAGGCCACGGCGTCGTGACGGGCCACGCCGCCGCGACGTTGCACGGTGGCGCCCATGACCGGGTAGCGGGTGTTCTTCGAGCAGTCGAGGTACGGGATCTCGTCGGCCACTTGCTTGGCATTGAGCAGTTCGCCGTCCACGCCGTTGAGGCGGTTGGCGCTGACGCGACGCTCGGAATCACGGATGTCTTGCAGGGTGTGGCACAGGTTGTAGACGCCACGCTGGGAAAACATCACGTTGTAGTTCAGGTCCTGGGACAAGCCTTCCCAGAGTTTCATCGCGTGTTCGTACAGGTGCGCCGACTCGTCCCACAGGTAGTTGGAGCGCACGATGGTGGTGTTGCGCGCGGTGTTACCGCCGCCCAGCCAGCCTTTCTCGACCACGGCCACGTTGGTGATGCCGTGCTCTTTGGCCAAATAGTAAGCCGTCGCCAGACCATGCCCGCCGCCGCCGACGATGACCACGTCGTAGACCTTTTTGGGGGTCGGCGTGCGCCACATCTTCTGCCAGTTTTCGTGGTGGCTGAGTGAGTGCTTGAAGAGGCCGAAGCCCGAGTAGCGTTGCATAGTCATTACTCCAAAACCGCGCTCAGCGATAAACCGGGAAATCAGCGCACAGGGCGGCCACATGCTTGGCGACGTTGGCCTCCACATCGGCGTCGCCGAGGTTGTCGAGGATGTCGCAGATCCAGCCGGCCAACTCCAGGCATTGGGTCACTTTGAAGCCGCGTGTGGTCACCGCCGGGGTGCCGATACGCAGGCCCGAAGTCACGAACGGCGACTGCGGGTCGTTGGGCACGGCGTTCTTGTTGACGGTGATGTGGGCGCGGCCCAGGGCAGCGTCCGCGTCTTTGCCGGTGAGGCCCTGACGGATCAGGCTGACCAGGAACAGGTGGTTATCGGTGCCGCCGGACACTACATCGTAGCCGCGTTTGATAAACACGCCGGCCATGGCCTGGGCGTTGTCGATCACTTGCTGTTGATAGGCCTTGAAACCCGGTTCCTGGGCTTCCTTGAAGCACACCGCCTTGCCGGCGATCACGTGCATCAGCGGGCCGCCCTGGGCACCGGGGAATACCGCGGAGTTGAGTTTCTTTTCAATTTCTTCGTTGGCACGGGCCAGGATCAGGCCGCCACGTGGACCGCGCAGGGTCTTGTGGGTGGTGGTGGTGACCACATCGGCGTAGGGCAGCGGGTTCGGGTACAGGCCGGCGGCAACCAGGCCGGCGACGTGGGCCATGTCGACGAACAACAGCGCACCGACCTTGTCGGCAATCTGGCGGAAGCGCGGGAAATCCAGGGTCTTGGAGTAAGCGGAGAAACCGGCCACGACCATCTTCGGCTTATGCTCCACGGCCAGGCGCTCGACTTCGTCGTAGTCGATCATGCCGGTAGCGGTGTCGATGCCGTATTGCACCGCGTTGTACAGCTTGCCCGAGGACGACACTTTGGCGCCGTGGGTCAGGTGGCCACCGTGGGCCAGGCTCATGCCGAGGATGGTGTCGCCGGCGTTCAGCAGCGCCAGGTACACCGCGCTGTTGGCGGACGAACCGGAGTGCGGCTGCACGTTGGCGTAGTCGGCGCCGAACAGTTGCTTGGCGCGCTCGATGGCCAGCGCTTCCACCTTATCGACGTGCTCGCAGCCACCGTAGTAGCGCTTGCCCGGATACCCTTCGGCGTATTTGTTGGTGAGGCCGCTGCCCTGGGCTTCCATGACGCGCTTGCTGGTGTAGTTCTCTGACGCGATCAGCTCGATATGATCTTCCTGGCGCTGCTCCTCGGCATTCATGGCCGCCAGCAGTGCATCGTCATAACCCTGGATCTGGTCTTGCTTGCTGAACATCGCGTCTCTCCCAGCATTTCGTCTTGTTGAGGCACGTGCACGCGGCAGCGCCCTTTGATGCGATGGTAGGGCTGGTGCAAATAGACCAAATGCCTACGGACGCCACGCAAAGGTGCGTTTACGACATGGCCGGAACAACACAGAACAAATGTGGGAGCGGGCTTGTGTGGGAGCTGGCTTGCCTGCGATAGCATCCCCTCGGTGCAACGGGTACACCGAGGCGTCTGCATCGCAGGCAAGCCAGCTCCCACAAGGGTTAGGCGATGATCTTGCGCACGAGTAGCAGCAGCAGGAAATGCGCCGGATAGAGCGCATACGCCCAGCGACGCATGGCCGGTGGAGACACGTGTCTGGCCTGTCGCAACAAGACCAATCCGGCCAGTGGTGCAATCAGGCATGTGGCCAATCCCAGCATGGCCACGAGGGTGCCGCTGTTGAGCAGAATCTGCCATTGATTGGCCGCCAGGCACACCACTCCCGGTAACACGCTGAAATACCACGGCCGGCGAAACACCACCAGCATCGCCAGCGGCAGCAGCACGCCAAAGAAACCGAACATCAGCTGCGTCGAAAACAACCCCGCCACAACCAGCGCGATCAACGCCAATCCTCGATCAATAGCCGCCTTCTGCTGCCATCCCCGGGCAACCAGCAAACCCAGCAACAGGGTCGGCAGCACGTTCAGCGTGTCGGCGTCGTCAATGAACATCCGGTACGGCACTTCACTGATCACGCTGAACAACAGCAGCCAGCCCAGATAGCGCCACTGGCCGGTAACGGGCGCATCCTTGACCCGGTGCAGATTTGCCGCAATCGCCAGGCAAAACCACGGGAACGCCAGACGCCCCGGCACATACAGCCCGTCCAGGCTCAAACCGACATAGCGCAGGTGGTCCAGCACCATACTCAGCAGTGCCAGCCACTTGAGCAGATCCAGGGCGCCATCGCGGACGCGGCTTACAGGAAGGCGTTCAGAACCGTGCATAATTCCCCACTGACTTTGCATTAACAGTGCGTGCGCCCGCCCGACAATCTTCGGTAAAGTGCGCACCAACATCGACCACAGGACTGGGCCATGACCGACAAGAGCCAACAATTCGCCAGCGACAACTATTCCGGCATCTGCCCGGAAGCCTGGGCCGCCATGGAACTCGCCAACCAGGGCCATCAGCGTGCCTATGGCGATGATGAATGGACCCACCGCGCCGCCGACGGTTTCCGCAAACTGTTCGAAACCGACTGCGAAGTGTTCTTCGCCTTCAACGGCACCGCCGCCAACTCCCTGGCCCTGTCTTCACTGTGCCAGAGCTACCATAGCGTGATTTGCTCGGAAACTGCCCACGTCGAAACCGACGAATGCGGCGCGCCGGAGTTTTTCTCCAATGGCTCCAAGCTGCTCACCGCGCGCACCGAAAACGGCAAGCTGACCCCGGAGTCGATCCGCGAGATCGCCCTCAAGCGCCAGGACATCCACTACCCGAAACCGCGCGTGGTCACCCTGACCCAGGCCACCGAAGTCGGCAGCGTGTACACCCCGGAAGAAATCCGCGCCATCAGCGTCACCTGCAAGGAACTGGGGCTGAACCTGCACATGGACGGCGCACGCTTCTCCAACGCCTGCGCATTCCTCGGCTGCTCGCCTGCCGACCTGACCTGGAAAGCCGGGGTCGACGTGCTGTGCTTTGGCGGCACCAAGAACGGCATGGCCGTGGGCGAGGCGATCCTGTTCTTCAACCACAAGCTGGCCGAAGACTTCGACTACCGCTGCAAACAGGCCGGGCAGCTTGCATCAAAGATGCGCTTCCTGTCCGCACCGTGGGTAGGCCTGCTGGAAAACGACGCGTGGCTCAAGCACGCCCGTCACGCCAACCACTGCGCGCAATTGCTCAGCAGTTTGGTGGCGGACATTCCGGGGGTTGAGTTGATGTTCCCGGTGCAGGCCAACGGTGTGTTCCTGCAACTCTCGGAACCGGCCATTGCCGCGCTGACGGCCAAGGGCTGGCGGTTCTACACCTTCATCGGCAAAGGCGGCGCGCGCTTCATGTGTGCGTGGGACACCGAGGAAGAGCGCGTCAGAGAACTGGCCGCTGATATTCGGGAAGTGATGAGCGCCTGAAGTAGGAATAAAGCCAACAGATACTGGCGGAATGCCGAGACTGTTTTTTGATATTTCTGACAGCAACCCACCCCACTTTCATTGACTAGCCTCTTGGAACCCGGAAGGAAACGGCAGATACATCTGCCACCTTTCGGGAACACCCGCCTGCCGAACCATCGGCCGGAAACGGAAATCCAGCAGAGGGCAACACCATGGAAGTGAATCGCTACGACAACAAACTGCAAGGCGACGGCACGGTACAGACCACAGTCATCGACTGGGACGAGTTCAGAAAAACCGTGAAAGTCGGTGACACCATCAGCGAACAGACGCGGACACTGAGGGTCACTGATAAAGTCTATGAATTGACAGCATCAGGCCAGCATTTCGTCATCCATATCTACGCCCAATAACCTCTAACCGATCGTTCCCACGCTCTGCGTGGGAACGATCGCCGGAGTTAAAACTCGATACGCACATCCCCCTTCGGCACGCTGCAGCACGACAGGATGTAACCCTCGGCTTCATCTTCCTCGGTGATCCCGCCGTTGTGGTCCATCTCGACGTCCCCGCCCAGTTTCATCACCTTGCACGTCCCGCAGATCCCCATGCCGCAGGCTTTCGGAATCAGCAGGCCAAGCTTGGCCGCCGCTGCGTGGACGGTCTCGCCCGGTGCCACGCGGATGCTTTTGCCCGATGCAATGAATTCCACCTGGTGCAGATCCGCCAGGTCGATTTCCGGTGCGTCCGCCGCTTGCTCGGCTTGTTCCACCGCATCCGCACGGGCTTCCGGTGGCGTGGCGCCGAAGGACTCCTCGTGATACCGCGCCATGTCGAAACCGGAGGCTTCCAGCAGGCGTTTCACCGCGTTCATGTACGGCGTGGGGCCGCAGCAGAAGACTTCCCGCTCAAGGAAGTCCGGCACCATCAGTTCGAGCATCTTGTGGTTCAGGTAGCCGCGATAACCGGCCCAAGGCTCGCCCAGGCCATGTTTCTCGCAGATCAGGTGCAGGCTGAAGTTATCGATCCGCGACGCCATGTGCTCCAGTTCGCGGTGGTAGATGATGTCTTTCGGCGAGCGGGCGCTGTGGATAAACGTCATGTCGACGTTGGCGTTGGTGTCGTAGAACCAGCGCGCCATGGACATCACCGGGGTGATACCGACACCGCCGCTGAGGTACAGCACTTTCGGGCTCGGGAAGTCGATGGCGTTGAACAGGCCCACCGGCCCGTGCACCGCCAGCTCCTGGCCTTCGTGCAGCGTGTCATGCAGCCAGTTGGACACCCTGCCGCCCGGCACGCGCTTGATCGTCACCGAGAAGCTGTAAGGCACCGAGGGCGAGCTGGAAATGGTGTAGGAACGCATGATCGGCTGGCCTTCGATTTCCAGCTCCAGGGTGACGAACTGCCCGGGCTTGAAAAAGAACAGGATCGGCTGGTCGGCCATGAAGCAGAAAGTGCGCACGTCCCAGGTTTCCTGGATGACTTTGACGCAACGGACGATGTGCCGACCATTGGCCCAGGTCTGGGTAGTTACCGGATTCAGGAAGCTGTTGGACATGCTGTTCTCCACTGCCGTAGTTCGGCTTTATGGTGGCGATTCTGCGTAACGCGAGAACCACCCATTTACCTATCTGCGACATTCACATACTTATCGCGACCAGCCCCCATACCACGGGGGTTGCGCGTCGGGAACAGAGTGGGCCATGTCGCTCATGGATAAGGTTCTGGCCTTTGCCGGGCCCACACTCGCTCCCAACAACGACGCTTTCTTTACGCCTTGCTGCAAAACCTGATCAGCCACTATTCGCCGGCCACACAGAATGGCCATGAGGACACACACGATGGACGTCACCGCAACCTTAAGCTTGGGCGATCCGCTGGAACCCGCACGCAAGGCCACCGCGCAAATGCTGCAAGAACGCGAGCGCACCTTTTCGCTGCCGCAGCCGTTTTACTCTGATGAGCGGCTGTTCGATATCGACATGCAGGAGATTTTCCAGAAAGAGTGGTTGATCGCCGGCATGACCTGCGAGATCCCCGCCAAGGGCAACTACATCACCCTGCAAGTGGGCAAGAACCCGATCATCGTGATCCGCGGCGCCGACGGCGTGGTGCATGCGTTCCATAACGTGTGCCGCCATCGCGGTTCGCGCTTGTGCACCAGCGACAAGGGCAAGGTCGCCAAGCTGGTCTGCCATTACCACCAGTGGACGTACGAGCTGGACGGCCGCCTGCTGTTCGCCGGCACCGAGATGGGCGCCGACTTCGACATGAAGCAGTACGGCTTGAAGCCTGTGAACGTGAAGACCGCCGGTGGCTATATATTCATCAGCCTGTCGGAGAACCCGCCGGCCATCGACGACTTCCTGTCGACCCTGAGCCACTACATGGAACCCTACGACATGGAAAACACCAAGGTGGCGATCCAGACCACCTTGTTCGAAAAAGCCAACTGGAAGCTGGTGCTGGAAAACAACCGCGAGTGCTACCACTGCAACGCGTCGCACCCGGAACTGTTGAAAACCCTGCTGGAATGGGACGACGTCACCGACCCACGGGCCGACCAGGCCTTCAAGGACCACGTGGCCGCCTCCGCCGCCGCGTGGGACGCCGAGAAGATCCCTTACGCCCACGCCAGTTTCGGCCTGCGTAACCGCATCGTGCGCATGCCGCTGCTCAAGGGCACCGTGTCGATGACCCTCGACGGCAAGCAAGGCTGCAACAAGCTGATGGGCCGCATCAAGAACCCGGACCTGGGCTCGATGCGCATCCTGCACCTGCCACACTCGTGGAACCACTGCATGGGCGACCACATCATCGTGTTCACCGTGTGGCCGATCAGCGCCCAGGAAACCATGGTCACCACCAAGTGGATTGTGCACAAGGACGCCGTGGAAGGCGTGGACTACGACGTCGAGCGCATGCGCAAAGTGTGGGATGCCACCAACGACCAGGACCGGCGCCTGGCCGAAGAAAACCAGCGCGGCATCAACTCCACGGCGTACCAGCCGGGGCCGTATTCCAAGACCTATGAGTTTGGCGTGGTCAACTTCGTGGATTGGTACAGCGAGCGGATGCTGAGCAACCTGGGGGCGGCACCGGCGCCGTATCTGAAAGGCGTTGCCGTACATGAGTAACCAGCTGACACGCTGCTGATCAAAATGTGGGAGCCGGGCTTGCCCGCGATAGCGATTTAACATTCAACCCTTCTGTTGGCTGTTACTCCGTCAACGCGGGCAAGCCCGGCTCCCACAATAATTTATGGCTGTACATAATTCATCCAACACCCTGACAGACCAATGGCGCCCTGGCTTCCAGCCATTGCCCAACAACTTATCCACAAAGCCACCCACAGCAATTGTGGGCAACTGCGCTTTCCTATCGAAATAAAATCAAGAAAATCCGTGACTTATTCAAAGAGACGGGTTTTATCCCGCATTGATCGTTTTTTGATCTAAAGCCTGAAACCCCCGTTCCGTATGGGCTACAGAGGAACGCAAACACCTTATCCACAGAAGCGCCAACAGACTTTGGGGGCAACTTTGGCCTGTCTGTGGAAAACCGCCTGTGACTGAGTGAAATCGCGGCCTCGAGAGGGAACCCGCCGAAAAGCCGATATTGATCACATTTTGATCAGACCACTGAAAGCCACGCTTTACATGGCCTACAGCGGATAGCGAACATCTTATCCACAGAAGCACCAACAGACTTTGGGGGCAAGTGTGCGCCGGGCATTTTCCTTATCCACAGAAAAACCCAAGGAAAAACCGTCAGTTAGGTTGGCTGTTTTTCGTACAGCGGGCTGGAGGGCTTGATTTGCATGGGGTGTGGACAGCCGCGAACAGGTTATCCACAGGTGGGCTAACAGGGATTGTGGGTAAAGCCACAATCCCTGGATAAGGTCAGCGAACCACGCCTTCTTCTATGAGCAACTTGAGAATGGCCTGGGCACCGTCTTGCGGGCTGACACCCTTGAGCACCTGCCCGCCACCGCCGCTGGCCTTGGCCGTGGCCGCTTTCATACGGTCGGCACCACTCTTGGCCTTGATCACCTTGAGGCGCTTGGGCCGTGGTTTGGCCGGCTGCAATACAGCGCCTGTGAATAACTCATCCTCCAACACCTCGACCTCATGGGCTTCCAGCACGCCGCGATGAGCCGGCCCGTAGGCGCTTTGCCGGGGCTTGGGCGCCGCGTTATCCACCGTGGCCAGGAACGGCAAGCGCACCTTCAAGCGCCGCCGCTGGCCACGTGGCAGCGCTTGGAGTACATGGGCCACGCCGCCGTCGATGGATTCCACCTGGGCCAGGCCGACAATCAGCGGCCAGCCCAACTGCTCGGCCAGCAGGAACGGCAACATCCCCGAGCCCTCGCCGGTTTCAGCCTGGCTGCCGGTGAGTACCACGTGGGCGCCCGCGTCCCGCAGATAGTCACTGAGCACCGGCAAGGCATCCGCCCCGACCGGTTGTTCAAGCACATGCAACTGCGGCAAACCCATGCCCAGGTAAGCGCGCAGGGTCGGTTCGGCAATGTCGCCGGCGTGCAGCACTTGCAGGTTATCCCCAGCCAGTTGCAGGCCCAGTTCAACCGCACGGGCATCTTGCTCGGCGCGGCGTGGCCGGCCGGAAGTCGGGTGGGCGCCGATGGACACCAGGCTGATTACATTCGTCGTCATGGCCATTTCCTTAAGCCGCATCGCGCTTGGCGCCATTGCGGTAGGCCTCGACCGCAACGATCAAGGCTTGCAGAATCGCGGCGCTTTCGCCGATCACCGACAGGTCGGCACGCTTGATCATGTCGCAGCCCGGGTCGAGGTTGATCGCCACCACCTTGTCGCAGGCACCAATGCCTTGCAGGTGCTGGATCGCCCCGGAAATCCCCACCGCCACATAGACCCGTGCGGTGACCCAGGTGCCGCTGGCGCCGACCTGCCGATCACGCGCCATAAAGCCATCGTCCACCGCCACCCGCGAGGCGCCTTCTGTTGCGCCCAACGCGGCGGCAGTCTGGTGGAACAGTACCCAGTCCTTGACCCCGTTGCCGCCGGAGAAAATAAACTCCGCTTCGGCCATGGGAATCGCCGCCGGGTCCACGGCCACCGCGCCCAAATCTTCGATGCGCGGCAAGCTGCGCGCCAGGCTTGTGGATAACTCCACCGCCAGCACTTCATGACGGGTTTCACTGACGGGCTCGGCGCATTCCGCCGCGGCCAGGATCATTCGTGGCAGTGGCCGGGCCAAATCCTGCTGGCCAGCACCTGCGCGGCCAATACATTCCTGGCCCTTGATCTGCCAGACCCGTGTGGCCGGGCGTTCCTTGAGGCTGGCGGCAAAGCGCCGGCCCAGTTCGCCGCCACCGCTGCGGCTGTCCGGCAGCAACCAGTGGCGCGGGTTGAACTGGTTATCCACAGCCCGCAGGCCATGCACCCGTTGCTCCGGTGAATAACCGTCGAACTCGTGGCCGTCCAGCACCAGCAGCCGATCCACACCAGCAGTGGCAAAGGCGTTTTCCTTGTGCTCGCCGAACACCACGGCCAGCACGGCACCGTCGTTGCCGGCCAACTGCCGGGCCAGGCCCAGCAGGTCGCGGTCGTGGCTGCTCAGACGGCCGCCAACCATGTCCGGCACCACGTTGATGTAGAACGCCGGCGCCGCCACCTGATGCAACGGCAACTGCACTTCCACTGCAGCAGAACGCTTGGCCGCGCCACCCTGCTGGGCGCCGCTGCGGTCGATACGCTTGATGCCGTTGGGGCCGATAAAACCGACGCCATGCACATTTTTGCGGATGACACCGTTCGGTCCCATCCAACTCTGTTGCACCGGCTGCATCGCCGCGTGCAGCGGGTGCAGGCGGTTGCGGGCGATCCATTCGGCCCGTGGGTCGCGGCGGATAATGTCGCTCATATATGCACCTGCGCAGGTTCGCGTTTCGGGGTCTTGGCCGGGGCTGCGTCTTCGAGCAAGGCGTCGGCCACCAACTCGGCGATGTCCTTGATCAGCGGACGCGGCTCGACCACGCCTTCAAGCATTGCCGTGCACTGTGGGCACCCCACGGCCACCAGCTCGGCGCCGGTCTCGCGGATGTCTTCCATGCGCATGTCGGGAATCCGTTGCTTGCCGGGAATGTCGGTGATCGGCGCCCCGCCACCGCCGCCGCAGCAGCGCGAGCGGAAGCCGGAACGTTGCATCTCCCTGACCTCGATCCCCAGCGCCCGCAGCACGTGGCGCGGCGCTTCGTATTCGCCGTTGTAGCGGCCCAGGTAGCACGGGTCGTGATAGGTCACGCTGCTGCCTTTGTGCTGGCCCAGGTTCAGGGCGCCGGCGTCGATCAGTTCGGCCATGTAGGTGCTGTGGTGCTGCACGAGGTAGTTGCCGTCAAAGGCGCCGTATTCGTTTTTCAGCACATGGAAACTATGAGGGTCGCAGGTGACGATGCGCTTGAAGCTGTACTTGGCCAGGGTCTGGATATTGCGCGCAGCCAGCAGCTGGAAGGTGGCTTCATCCCCCAGGCGCCGGGCGACGTCGCCGCTGTCGCGCTCTTCAAGGCCCAGCACCGCAAAGTCGACCTTGGCCGCCTTCAGCACTTTGACGAACGAGCGCAGGGTACGCTGGTTACGCATGTCGAAGGCGCCGTCGCCGACCCAGAACACTACGTCGACGGTTTTCCTGTCGCTGAGCAATGGCAGGTTCAAGTCCGCCGCCCAGTTCATCCGCCCACCCGGCGCAAAACCACCCGGGTTGTCGGTGGCGATCAGGTTTTCCAGGACTTCGGCACCCTTGTTCGGGGTGGCGCCTTTTTCCAGGGTGAGGTAGCGGCGCATGTCGACGATGGCGTCCACATGCTCGATCATCATCGGGCACTCTTCCACGCAAGCGCGGCAAGTGGTGCACGACCACAGGGTTTCAGCGTCCACCAGGCCGTTGACGATCGGCTGGTGCGGGTTACCGGCATGTTCGCCAACCGGTTTGCCTGGATACGGGCTGCCGGCGAACTTGGCGTCGGTGCCACCGGCCAGGCCGACGACCATGTCCTGAATCAGTTTTTTCGGGTTCAGCGGCTGGCCGGCGGCGAACGCCGGGCACGCGGCTTCGCACTTGCCGCACTGCACGCAGGCGTCGAAACCGAGCAGTTGGTTCCAGGTGAAATCCACCGGCTTTTCCACGCCGAGGGGCGCGGTCTTATCGGCGAGGTTCAGGGGTTTCAAACCGGTGGAACGGCCACCACC
This sequence comes from Pseudomonas sp. TH32, assembly GCF_016650855.1. Lineage (NCBI taxonomy): Bacteria > Pseudomonadati > Pseudomonadota > Gammaproteobacteria > Pseudomonadales > Pseudomonadaceae > Pseudomonas > Pseudomonas sp. TH32. Next base: position 4,972,167 of record NZ_JAEKFA010000002.1, read on the forward strand.
GAAGCGTTCGGCGCGGCGGTGCCAGGCCAGGTGCAAGGCACCCACGAAGGCATGCTTCATCGGGCCGCCCCAGGTCATGCCGAAGAACATTTCGGACACGCCCCACAGCACGCCCAGGCTCAGCAAGGCGGCGAGCAGCCAGCCGCCGAAGTCGGCAGGCAGAATCCCGGCCACCGGCAAGGTCACCAGGAAGAAGCTCACCGAGAACGCCATCAGGCTTTTCGGCAGGCGCATCCACGGGCCTTTCGACAGGCGCGCAGGCGGGTTGCGACGACGCAGGTAGACGAAGGTGGCGCCGACAAACATCAATACCGAGGCCAGCAGCAAGGCGTAGCCGAGGATGCGGTTATGCAGGCCGAAACCGTGCACCAGGATCGCCAGCAGTGCCGAAAGCACAAAGCCCAGGGCGGTGGCGACGTGGGTGTTGGCGATGTACTTGTCGCGGGCGACCACGTGGTGCAAGTCGACCATGTAGCGTTTGGGCATGGCCAAAAGGCCGCCGAGCAAGTCGACCTTGGAGGACCGGCCGCGGCGCCACATGTTCACCCGGCGCAGGGCGCCGAGGACCGCAAGGCCCAAGGCAGCAAAGAGCAGGATGGGAAGAAGGGTGTTCAACATGGTGAAGCTCCCAAAGACCACACAGGTCTTGTATGGAAACCGGCTCAATGTGGGAGCTGGCTTGCCTGCGATGGCAACAACTCGGTTTCACTTGAAACCGAGCCGCCTGCATCGCGGGCAAGCCCGGCTCCCACAGAAAAGCCGGCTCCCACATTGATCGGTTTCCACATTGGTTCGGTGTTGGGTCAGAAATCCTTGCACAGGCGCAGGGCGTCGTAGATGGCGGCGTGGGTATTACGCTGGGCCACACAGTCACCAATGCGGAACAGCAAGTACCCCTCGCCCGGCTCGCTCAGGCACGGTTGCGGCTTGATCGCGAACAGGGCTTCGATGTCCATCTGGCCCTTGTTGCGCGAGCCTTCCTTGAGCCCGTAATAGATCTCTTCGTCAGGACGCACGCCGTTCTCGACCACCACTTGATCGACCACCCGTTCCTCTTTGGCCCCGGTGTATTCGTTCTCCAGCACCGCCACCAGCTTGTCGCCCTCGCGGTAGACCTTTTCCAGCATCATGTCGCCGGTCATGATCACTTCCTTGGGGTACATGCTGCGGTAGTACGTCGGGAACGACGTACCGCCGATAGCCACGCCCGGCTTGATGTCGTCGGTGACGATCTCGACCTGGCTGCCCTTGTCCGCAAGGAAGTCCGCCACCGACATGCCGGTGAACTCGCAAATGGTGTCGTACACCAGCACGTTCTTGCCCGGCGCAACCTTGCCGTCGAGCACGTCCCAGCTGCTGACCACCAGGCCTTCCGCCGCGCCCCAGTGTTCGTTCTGCTCCAGGAACGGATGACCGCCTACCGCCAGCACCACCACGTCCGGACGCAGGTCGAGGATGGTCGCCGCGTCCGCCGCCACGCCCAGGCGCAGGTCGACGTTCAGGCGTGCCAGTTCCAGCTGGAACCAGCGGGTGATCCCGGCAATCTGGTCGCGTTGCGGCGCCTTGGAAGCGGTGGTGATTTGCCCGCCGATAAATTCTTTCTTCTCGAACAGCGTCACGTCGTGGCCCCGTTCGGCGGCCACCCGTGCCGCTTCCATCCCGGCAGGGCCGGCACCCACCACCACGACTTTGCGTTTTGGCCCGGTGGATTTCTCGATGATGTGCGGCACGCCCATGTATTCACGGGAGGTGGCGGCGTTCTGGATGCACAGCACGTCCAGGCCCTGGTACTGCCGGTCGATGCAGTAGTTGGCGCCGACGCACTGTTTGATCTGGTCGATCTGGCCCATCTTGATCTTGGCGATCAGGTGCGGGTCGGCGATGTGGGCGCGGGTCATGCCGACCATGTCCACGTAGCCGCCTTCCAGAATACGGGTCGCCTGGTTCGGGTCCTTGATGTTCTGCGCGTGCAGCACCGGGGCCTTGACCACTTCCTTGATCCCGGCCGCCAAGTGCAGAAAGGGCTCCGGTGGATAACTCATGTTCGGGATAACGTTGGCCAGGGTGTTGTGGGTATCACAGCCCGAGCCGACCACGCCGATAAAGTCCAGCATGCCGGTGTCGTCGTAGTACTTGGCGATCTGTTTCATGTCCTCGTGGGACAAGCCGTCCGGGTGGAATTCATCGCCGCACAAACGGATGCCCACGCAGAAATCCGGGCCGACTTCCTTGCGTACCGCCTTCAATACTTCAAGGCCGAAACGCATGCGGTTTTCAAAGCTGCCGCCCCATTCGTCGGTACGCTTGTTGACCCGCGGGCTCCAGAACTGGTCGATCATGTGCTGGTGCACCGCCGACAGTTCCACACCGTCCAGGCCACCGGCCTTGGCGCGCGCCGCCGCCGTGGCGTAGTTGCCGATCACGCGCCAGATTTCTTCCGGCTCGATGGTTTTGCAGGTCGCACGGTGCACCGGCTCGCGGATGCCCGACGGCGACAGCAACGTGGGCCAATGCTCGCCATCCCAGCGCGAACGACGGCCCATGTGGGTAATCTGGATCATGATCTTGGCGCCATGCTTGTGCATGGCATCGGCCAGGTTCTGGAAGTGCGGGATGATCCGGTCATCCGCCAGGTTCACCGATTTCCACCAGCCTTGGGGGCTGTCGATGGCCACACTGGAAGAACCGCCACAGATCGCCAGGCCGATCCCGCCCTTGGCTTTCTCTTCGTAGTACTTCACATAGCGGTCGGTGGTCATGCCGCCGTCGGTGGCATACACCTCGGCGTGGGCGGTACTGAGCACGCGGTTGCGGATGGTCAGTTTGCCGATCTGGATCGGCGCAAACATTGCTTCGAAAGCCATGGCAGGGTCCTCGACTTACAACGGCTTGACGGTGAACAGGCCGTCGTCGTGGCCCTCTTCGGAGCCGCCGTAGACTTGTTCCGCAACGGTGCGGACCTTGCTGCCGCGGGCTTCGAGAATCTGGTCCATCGCGCCGGCAAACCAGCCGGTGAACATGTAGTCGACCTTGCGCCCGACCTTGCCGTACACGTAGACGAATGCAGAGTGTTCGAGCTTGACGCTGGCGGTGCCTTTGTCGAGGTCGATGTCCTGGATCTTGAACAGGCCCCAGCCGCGTTGCGACAGGCGCTTCATGTAGTGCTCGAACACCGCGACGCCTTCCAGGCCGTGGCATTCAGCTTCTTTTTCACACCAGTGCCAGGCGGATTTGTAGCCGGCCTTGTAGAGGATTTCGGCGTAGGCGTCGGCCCCCAGGACTTCTTCGATACCCATGTGGTTGTTGACGAAGAAATGGCGCGGAACGTACAGCATCGGCAGGGCGTCGGAGGTCCAGACACCGGTTTCGCTGTCGACTTCGATAGGCAATTGAGGGGCGATCTTGGCCATGGAAACTTAACTCCAAACAATTCGGTTTATTGCCCGCTGCGCGGACGGCAGCGGGAAAGGATTCAGAGGATGCGGTGGCTTATTCGCCCCAGACGTCCTTCAGGACGTTGACCCAGTTTTCGCCCATGATCTTGCGCACCACGCGCTCAGGATGGCCGCGCTTGAGCAGGGTCTCGGTGAGGTTGGGGAACTCGCCCACGGTGCGGATGCCCAGCGGGTTGATGATCTTGCCGAAGCTGGTCAGGCGGCGGGCGTAGCCCTTGTCATGGGTCAGCATTTCAAAGAAATCCTGGCCATGGCCCTGGGTGAAGTCGGTGCCGATGCCGATGGCGTCTTCGCCCACGATGTTCATGGTGTATTCGATGGCTTCGGCGTAGTCGTCGATGGTCGAATCGATGCCCTTGGCCAGGAACGGCGCAAACATGGTCACGCCGACAAAGCCGCCGTGGTCGGCGATGAACTTCAGTTCTTCATCGGACTTGTTGCGCGGGTGCTCTTTGAGACCCGACGGCAGGCAGTGGGAGTAGCACACCGGCTTTTTCGATTCGAGGATGACTTCTTCGGAGGTCTTGGAGCCCACGTGGGACAGGTCGCACATGATGCCGACGCGGTTCATCTCGGCGACGATCTCGCGACCGAAGCCCGACAGGCCACCATCGCGCTCGTAGCAGCCGGTGCCCACCAGGTTCTGGGTGTTGTAGCACATCTGCACCACGCCAACCCCGAGCTGCTTGAAGATCTCGACGTAGCCGAGCTGGTCTTCAAACGCATGGGCGTTCTGGAAGCCGAAAATGATGCCGGTCTTGCCCTGTTCCTTGGCGCGACGGATATCGGCGGTGGTTTTCACCGGGATCACCAGGTCGCTGTTCTCGCGGATCAGGGTCTGGCTGGCCACGATGTTGTTAATGGTGGCCTGGAACCCTTCCCATACCGACACGGTGCAGTTGGCAGCGGTGAGGCCACCCTTGCGCATGTCTTCGAACAGGTCGCGGTTCCACTTGGCAATGATCAGCCCGTCGATAACGATGCTGTCGGCGTGCAATTCGGCTGGGCTCATCAGGCGTCCCCTTATTGGCGATTCATGCGCCGAATCGTCTGCCGGCGCTTTGGGGCCAGCATATGCCCCGGGGCAGAAGGAGCCGGGTGCAAAAACGACAAGGGAATTGCCGAAAGCGTCAATCCGCGACAAAGGCCAACATGACATCTCCGACGGGTATCTGTTCTTTGTCTTACGCTTGAGCCAGAATTTGCTCATCAACTGATATGAGACGGCGCAATGAAATCGATTTTCCTGGCTTTGGCACTCATCGCAACCGGCGTGCACGCGGCTGAAGACACCGACAACACGCCTTGCGATGGCATCGAGAACGACAAACAAACCCTGGAATGCGCCACCTACAACAAAACCACCGCCGAGCAACTGCTCAAGGATAACTACCAGGGGCTGCTGGAACGCATGGGTTCGACCTATGGCAGCAACAAGACGCAGCTGGCGGACATTACCGCTCGTCTGAAGGATGCCCAGCAGAAGTGGGAAAAGTTACGTGACGCGGATTGCGCCGTGGATACGTTCCCGGCGGTGGCGGGCAGCAAGGAGTACGCGATCCAACAGAATGACTGCCTGGCGCGGATGAGTGATGAGCGGTCGGAGTTTTTGGAGTCGATCGGGCAGGAATAAGCGTTAGAAGTCTTTCCATACCGAGTTAAGCGTCAGCAGCACTTTTTCCCGCTGGACCTTATCAACCTCGAAGTCGGCACAGTGCTGATTCCATTGCGATAACGCGTCCAGGGTCTGCTCGATGTAAAGCTCAGGCTCCAGAAAGCTGAATGGCTTGCAGACTTCGATGATCACCTTGCGTGTCGGGTGGCCGGCGCCCGCAAACGCCGTGGTGTGCTCGTTGCCGCGACCACTGGTGCTGGAAAATGTCAGGTCGTACGCCGGCGCCATGTGCCAGCCATTGGCTGAGCCAAAGAACGAGAAGTTTTTGGCGTGATCGTCCCGGTTGTGGGCAAGCGCGTTGAACACCATCAGCCGCGCCATTTTCTGCACCTGGCTGGCATCCTGGGTAATCGCGAATGTGAGGCGCAACAGGTCGCCGTAATCCAGGCTGGGCATGCGGAAGTCTGCGTACAGAATCGCAGCGGCTGTCAGCATGTGCCGGCGGATGGCGCCGTCACGGTCAAAACGGCGAGTGACAAAGAAACGCTCAATACCCGTCGGTGTCGAGACCTCTAACACGTCCGAGGCGGAAATTTCGACGCCGGCACTGCGAGCCGTGATTGCGTAAACCTGCTCGATCGCGCCGCTGTCGCGATGCTCGTCCTGGCTGCGGAATTTGATCAGCCAGTGTTCGTATCCATTCGGCATCTCACCAAATGAAGAAATGGCCCGGGACTTGTCAGGCGACAGCCCGATGACCGCCTTGGGACGGGCACCGCCGGGCGAACCACCGGCGAAACGCAATGATTCAATCACTTCACAGGTCTCACCCGACAGAACGTCCTGGGAGGCCTGGTAGAGAGAGGCCAGATCCAGGGCCGCCTGATCGGGATCCTTTTCGAACATAGGCACGTATTCCAATGCCCCCATGCTCCGGTCGCCCATGTAGGCCAATCGGTCCAAAGGTCCCAACGCATGCCGCTCAATCGCCATTGAGCGGCGAAAGAAACGATCCATCAGCAGTAACCCCCAACCATCGGGCAGGGAGTCGCTGAAAGCACCCTGCAGCCCATTGAACCGCGTGGTGTCCGCAGCCAGCTGAGGCCTTGATGAAAACTCCATGTGCAGGGGCGCCAGATTGAACCCCTTCAACAGCCAGCTCGGGTCATAGGAGAAATACAGGCCTTTACGGGGGATATCGACCAACTCACCCACCCGGGAACCTTGCAACATGACGTGGAGCGCAGTGACCGGTTTCATTGACGACCTCGAAGCCTGGTGTGATTTTTCAGTTCTTGAAGGCTGGCCGGTGCTGGCGCGCTGAACAACTGGGCCAGTTGCTCGCCGACGCCCAGGCTCATTGCAATCAATAACAGCGCATCCAGGGAAACCTTACCGGTTGTCTCGAAACGCTTGATCGTGGACTCGGGCACCCCGGATTTGGTCGCCAGTGCCCGTCGAGAAAGGTTTTTACTCAACCGAAGCGCTTTGGCGTTGCCGGCGATCAGCAGGGCGATCTCACCGGGGGCGTAGAGGATATGAGTAAGGGCCATGGTTCGACTTCCGGTGGAGTGTGAGCAAGTGTAGCAACGATAAAAATAATGAAACTGTAATGGATAACAGATTATCTATAATCACAAAATAATCATCATAACGGACAACATTTTATCCCTTATTATTAAATATTTTTGTGCATCTTTAAATTCCGGTCCGGCCCCGAGCAATTTTGTTGACTTGCCAGTCAATCACATTGCCCGCCATGATCAGCGCCCATTTCTACCAATGCCGCCCCATGAACCCACGCATCTACCTCCTCGCCCTCGCCGCCTTCGTCGCTGGTATCGATGAAAACCTGGTGGGCGGGATTCTGCCGCTGTTGTCCCGGGAACTGGGCGTCACCCTGAGTGCTGCCGGGCAGCTGACGGCGGTGTTTTCCCTGACCTTTGCCCTGTGCGCCGCGCCCCTGCTGTCGCTGACGTCGCGCATTGAACGGCGCTCCCTGCTGATTGCCGCGTTGCTGACCTTTGCGGTGGGCAACCTGGGCTCCGGGCTGGCGGTGAATTACTGGATGCTGCTGGTCTGTCGCATCATCAGCGCGGCCAGTTGTGCGTTGGTGGTGGTGCTGGCGTCGACCCTCTCGGCATCGCTGGTGGACGCCCGCTTGCGTGGGCGGGCGATCGGCATTGTGTTCATGGGCATCAGCGGTTCGCTGGTGCTTGGGATTCCGCTGGGGATTGCCGTAAGCGAGTCGCTCAGTTGGCGTGCGCCGTTCCTGCTGCTGGCACTGCTGGCGGTGGTGATCGCCGCCCTGTTGCGCTTGAGCCTGCCGACGTTTGCCAGCCGCCCGCCCACCTCGTTGCGTGATTACTGCAGGCAACTGGTGATTCCCAAGCTGCTGTTGGCGCAACTGGTGTCGATCTTGCTGTTGACCGGGCATTTTGTGCTGTTCGCCTACCTGGCGCCTTATGTGCAACAGACCATGGGCATCCATGGCGCTTCCTTGAGTTATCTCTATGTGTTCTTCGGCATCGCGGCCATCAGCGGTGGTTATTGCGGCGGCTGGCTGTCGGACCGGCTGGGGTTCAAGCGCGCGCTGGTGTTGATCCCGGCGCTGTTCACCCTAGTCATGGCGTTGCTGCCATGGGCCACCGGTTCGCTGGCGAGTTTCCTGGCGCTGTACGCGTTGTGGATGGCGTTGAGCTGGACCATCTCGCCGGTGGTGCAGAACTATTTGCTGCACACCGCACCCGAATCGGGTGAGGCCAATGTGGGGATCAACACCTCGGCGATGCACCTGGGCGTGGCCTTGGGCGCGGCACTGGGTGGTGTGGTGATCGCCAAGGGCAGCCTGGAAATCACGCCGCTGGTGGGTGCACTGGTGACTGCATTGGCCCTGGGGGCCGCGTGCCTGAGCCTGATGGCCGGAGCGCGCCAACCGGCTCGGGCCTGATACCATTCGGGCCCTCTCCACTTTTCCAAGGCGCCCCCATGACTATCTGCGGCATCGAAATCAAAGGCAGTGAAGCCATCATCGCCGTCGCCTCGCTGGACGGCCAGGCAATGAGCCACGTTGCCCTGGCCACCAAGAAAATAGCCCTTGAAGACGATGATGAGGCGGCCAACGTCAAGGCCTTCGCTGCTCAGGTGAGTGCGTTTGTGCGGGAAAACGCGATCACCCGCATCGCCATCAAGAAGCGCAGCAAGAAAGGCGAATTCGCCGGTGGCCCGACCACGTTCAAGATTGAAGGTGTGTTTCAGTTGCTGGGCGGTGTTGAGGTGACGCTGTTGTCACCGCAAACCATCAACGCGCAGAGCAAGAAACACGACTTTGCCTTGCCGGCGACGCTGAACAAGTATCAGCATGAAGCTTACAAAGCTGCATGCTCGGCACTGGTGAAGAAATAAGCCACACCACACATCCCCTGTGGGAGCGGGCTTGCTCGCGAATGCGGTACATCAGTCGACGCATTCGTCGCCTGATGTACCGCATTCGCGAGCAAGCCTGCTCCCACATTTGATCTGCATTGTTCTCGAGAGCGGTGCTCACACCGCTTCCCGTCGCCGATCCTCCCTCGGGCACTTGGCAAACCTCGCCCGGTAACTGCGGGTGAAATACGACGGCGACTCAAACCCGCAGGCGATGCTCACCTCCAGCACACTCATGTCGCTCTGGCGCAGCAACTGCCGCGCCTTCTCCAGCCGCAAGCCCAGGTAGAAATTGCTCGGCGTGTCGTTCAGGTGCAGCCGAAACAGCCGCTCCAACTGCCGCCGCGTCACCTTGATCGTCTCCGCCAGCGCCAGTGTGCTCAGCGGCGGTTCGGTGTGCTGCTCCATCTCGCCAATCACCTGCACCAGCTTCTTGTTGTTGATGCCGTAGCGCGTGGCGATCTGCATGCGTTGGTGGTCTTTGCGCGGGCGGATGCGGCCGAGCACAAACTGTTCGGACACCTGGATCGCCAACTCCGGCCCATGGGCCTGGCTGATCAGGTCGAGCATCAGGTCGATGGACGCGGTGCCGCCCGCCGAGGTGATGCGCCGGCGATCGATCTCGAACAGCTCCTGGGTCACCGTCAGCTGTGGATAAGATTCCTTGAAGGCGTCGATGGCTTCCCAGTGCAGGGTCAGGCGGTGGCCGTCGAGCAGGCCCGCTTCGGCGAGCACGCAGGCGCCGGTGTCGATGGCGCCCAGGGTCACCCCATCGTGGTCAAGGCGTCGCAGCCAGTGTTCCAGGGCCGGCGTGGCGAACTTCAGTGGTTCGAAGCCGGCCACCACCAACAACGTCGCGCCCTTCTTCAATGGCTCCAGCGCGGCGTCGGCGTTGACCGACATGCCGTTGCTCGCCAGCACCGCGCCGCCGTCGGCGCTCAAGACGTGCCAGCGGTACAGTTCGCCACGAAAGCGATTGGCAACCCGCAGCGGTTCGATCGCGGAGATAAAACCGATGGCGGAGAAACCCGGCATCAGCAGAAAGTAGAAATCCTGGGACATGGAGCGCTCTCGTAGGACGGACAGCGTGGTCACTGTGATACGCCAGTTCAATCGGTCATTCAAGGGGGCAGGTCGCTGCAGTGCAAGAGCTGGTCGCCGCCGTGCGTTTTGTCGCCTCTGAAGCTGCGTAACTTGGCTGCACGGCGCACAAAGACGCCGGAACCCACAATAACAACCTGCCGAGGGAACCACCATGAACCGACTGATCAGCCGCTGCGTGCTCGCACTCAGCGCCAGCGCCATTTTGAGCACCAACGTCATGGCAGCCGATGCGGCTTCTTGCCAGAACGTGCGCATGGGCGTGGTGAACTGGACCGACGTAATCGCCACCAGCGCCATGACCCAAGTGTTGCTCGACGGCCTCGGCTACAAGACCAAACAAACCAGCGCCTCCCAGCAAATCATCTTTGCCGGGATTCGCGACCAGCGCCTGGACCTGTTCCTGGGCTACTGGAACCCGCTGATGACCCAGACCATCACCCCGTTTGTCGACGCCAAGCAGGTCAAGGTGCTCGACAAGCCGTCGCTGGAAGACGCCCGCGCGACCTTGGCGGTGCCAACTTACCTGGCTGACAAGGGCCTGAAAACCTTCGCCGACATCGCCAGGTTTGAAAAGGAACTGGGTGGCAAGATCTACGGCATCGAACCGGGCTCGGGAGCCAACACCCAGATCAAGGCGATGATCGCCAAGAATCAATTTGGCCTCGGCAAATTCCAGCTGGTGGAATCCAGCGAGGCCGGCATGCTCGCCGCCGTCGACCGCGCCGTGCGCCGCAAGGAAGCCGTGGTGTTTTTCGGCTGGGCGCCGCACCCGATGAACGTCAACGTGGCCATGACTTACCTCACCGGCAGCGATGATGCCCTGGGCCCGAACGAAGGCATGGCCACCGTGTGGTCGGTCACTTCGCCGACCTACGCCGAGCAATGCCCCAACGTGCACAAGTTGCTGAGCAACCTGACCTTCACCGCCGCCGACGAGAGCCGAATGATGCAGCCGCTGCTGGATCACAAGGACGCTCTCGAATCGGCCAAGCAATGGCTCAAGGATCACCCGCAAGACCAGCAGCGCTGGCTGGAAGGCGTGACCACCTTTGACGGCAATCCGGCCGCCGCCAACCTGCAATTGACCAGCAAATAACCTTTTCTGAATCACCGTTTCGCAGCCGCTCCCGGCTGCGAACGGCATCACCACGCCTGTAAGGAACCTGCCTCATGAACCACGACGTCATCATCACCTGCGCACTCACCGGTGCTGGCGACACGACCGCCAGAAGCCCCCACGTGCCGGTCACTCCCAAACAAATCGCTGCCGCTGCGGTGGAAGCAGCCAAGGCCGGTGCCACCGTGGTGCATTGCCACGTACGTGACCCCGAAACCGGGAAGTTCAGCCGCGACGTGGCGCTGTACCGCGAAGTGATGGAGCGCATCCGCGAGGCGGACGTCGACATCATCGTCAACCTCACCGCCGGCATGGGTGGCGACCTGGAAATCGGTGGCGGCGAGCACCCCATGGAGTTCGGCCCCAACACCGACCTGGTCGGCCCGTTGACCCGCCTGGCCCATGTGGAAGAACTGTTGCCGGAAATCTGCACCCTCGATTGCGGCACCCTGAACTTCGGCGATGGCGACACCATTTACGTCTCCACCCCGGCCCAGCTGCGGGCGGGCGCCAAGCGTATCCAGGAGCTGGGCGTTAAAGCCGAGCTGGAAATTTTCGACACGGGTCACCTGTGGTTCGCCAAGCAGATGATCAAGGAAGGCTTGCTCGACAACCCGCTGTTCCAGCTGTGCCTGGGCATCCCATGGGGCGCGCCGGCCGACACCACCACCATGAAGGCCATGGTCGACAACCTGCCGGCTGACGCGGTGTGGGCCGGCTTCGGGATTGGGCGCATGCAGATGCCAATGGCGGCGCAAGCGGTGCTGCTGGGCGGCAACGTACGGGTCGGCCTGGAAGACAACCTGTGGTTGGACAAGGGCGTACTGGCCACCAACGGCCAACTGGTGGAACGCGCCAGCGAAATCCTCAGCCGCCTCGGTGCACGGGTCATGACCCCTGCCGAAGGCCGCGTGAAGATGGGCCTGACCAAACGCGGCTAAGGCTCACCACACGACGCCCTGCAGGAACCGAATCACCGAACTCTTTAGGAATTTGCCATGAGCTTTATCACTGAAATCAAAACTTTCGCAGCGCTGGGCAGCGGTGTTATCGGCAGCGGCTGGGTGTCCCGCGCCCTGGCCCACGGCCTGGATGTGGTGGCCTGGGACCCGGCGCCCGGCGCCGAAGCGGCCCTGCGCAAACGTGTCGCCAATGCCTGGGGCGCCCTGGAAAAACAAGGCCTGGCACCCGGCGCATCGCAAGACCGTCTGCGCTTTGTGGCCACAATTGAAGAGTGCGTGAAAGACGCCGACTTCATCCAGGAAAGCGCCCCGGAACGCCTGGAGTTGAAGCTGGAATTGCACAGCAAGATCAGCGCGGCAGCCAAGCCGAATGCGTTGATTGGTTCGAGCACATCGGGGCTGTTGCCGAGTGAGTTTTATGAAGGCTCCACGCACCCGGAACGCTGCGTGGTGGGTCACCCGTTCAACCCGGTTTACCTGTTGCCGCTGGTGGAAGTGGTGGGCGGCAAAAACACTGCACCCGAAGCCATTCAGGCGGCGATCAAGGTGTACGAATCCCTCGGCATGCGCCCTTTGCACGTGCGCAAAGAGGTGCCCGGTTTTATCGCCGATCGTTTGCTGGAAGCCTTGTGGCGTGAGGCGTTGCACCTGGTCAACGACGGGGTGGCAACCACTGGCGAGATCGACGATGCGATTCGCTTTGGCGCCGGTCTGCGCTGGTCATTCATGGGCACATTCCTGACCTATACGCTGGCAGGCGGCGATGCCGGCATGCGGCACTTCATGGCGCAGTTTGGCCCGGCCTTGCAGTTGCCGTGGACCTATTTGCCGGCCCCGGAATTGACCGACAAGTTGATCGACGATGTCGTGGACGGCACCAGCGATCAGTTGGGCAAACACAGCATTTCGGCGCTGGAGCGCTATCGTGATGATTGCCTGCTGGCGGTGCTGGAGGCGGTGAAGACCACCAAGGAAAAACACGGCATGACCTTCGCCGAATAACGGCTGTTGATTTCCTGTGGGAGCTGGCTTGCCTGCGATGGCGGTGGCGAATCTTGCACCGTCATCGCAGGCAAGCCAGCTCCCACATTTGACCGAGTACATACCCGGAACCCATGACATGCCCGCACTCACCACCTACACCACCAAAGTCCTCCCCGAGTGGGTCGACTACAACGGCCACCTGCGCGATGCGTTCTACCTGCTGATCTTCAGCTACGCCACCGATGCGCTGATGGACACCCTGGGCCTGGACAGCGAAAACCGCGAAGCCAGCGGCCACTCGCTGTTCACCCTGGAACTGCACCTCAACTACCTGCACGAAGTGAAGCTGGGCGCCGACGTCGAGGTGCACACCCAGCTCATCGCCCACGACCGCAAGCGCCTGCATCTCTATCACAGCCTGCATCGGGTGGGCGACGAGAAGGAGTTGGCCGGCAACGAGCAAATGCTGCTCCACGTCGACCTCGCCGGCCCGCACTCGGCGCCATTCAGTGACGCGGTGCTGGGCAAACTTGCAAGCATCAGCGCCGAACAAACCGACCTGCCGAAGCCCGCCCTGCTCGGCCGCGTGATTGGACTGCCACCCCAAAAATAAGGAATCGCCATGCAAACCGCCGCCGCTGTTGCCGACTTCCGTACGTACCCGCTGATCAGTGACCTGGCCGATGTGCAGGTGCACGGCGATCACCTCAGTGTGCGATGGGCCGATGGGCGGGTCAGTCCGTTCCATCACCCGTGGCTGCGGGACAACTGCCCGTGCCCTGTTTGCGTCTACAGCGTGACCCGTGAACAAGTGCTGGAAATCGTCGATGTGGACGAAAACCTCACAGCCTTCAGTGCGCGTATCGACCAGGGTTTGCTGACGGTGGAATGGAGCGGCGGGCATCGCAGCCAATACGATCCCGGGTGGTTGCGGGCGCACGCCTATGACGATGAATCCCGCGCGGAGCGCCGGGCGGCCAAACCGAAATCGCGACTGTGGGACCACACGTTCGAGCTGCCCGTATTCGACTACGCGGCGCTGATGGAAGACCCGGACGCCCTGCTGCAATGGCTGCTGGCCCTGCGAGACAGCGGCCTGACCCTAGTGCGCGGCGTGCCCACCGAACCCGGCTCACTGGCGCTGATCGCCAAGCGCATTTCGTTCATCCGCGAGAGTAATTTCGGGGTGCTGTTCAACGTGCAATCCAAGGCCGATGCCGACAGCAACGCCTACACCGCATTCAACCTGCCGCTGCACAGTGATTTGCCGACGCGGGAGCTGCAACCGGGGCTGCAATTCCTGCACTGCCTGGTCAACGACGCCGACGGTGGCGAGAGTATTTTTGTCGATGGTTTTGCCATTGCCCGGGCCTTGCGCGATGAAGACCCCGAAGCCTTTCGCGCGCTGTGCGAGATCCCGGTGGAGTTTCGCAACAAGGACCGTCACAGCGACTATCGCCGGCTGGCGCCGATCATCGCGCTGGATGCCTTGGGAGAGGTCGCCGAGATTCGCATGGCCAACTTTCTGCGCGGGCCGTTTGAAGCGCCAGCCGCGCAGATGCCGTTGCTGTATCGCGCCTATCGCCGGTTTATTGCGATGACCCGGGAAGAGCGTTTTCGGTTGGTCAAACGTCTGAATCCGGGCGAGCTGTGGTGCTTTGATAATCGCCGCACCCTGCATGCGCGCAATGCGTTTGATCCGGCGTCCGGCGCGCGGCATTTCCAGGGCTGCTATATCGATCGGGATGAGTTGTTGTCCCGGATATTGGTGTTGCAAAGGTAGACCGCCATCGCAGGCAAGCCAGCTCCCACATTTTGATTTGTGAATACCTTCAAATGTGGGAGCTGGCTTGCCTGCGATTAGGCCAGTTGCAACCCCACAAATCCCAGCCAAAAAAAGCCCCGATCCAGCCGTGACGGGATCGGGGCAGAGTGCTTTGTGTGAGCGGTGCATCCCGAGGGTGACCAAACCTTCAAGCTGCTTGCTGGGTTCCAGTGTGCACATTCCGCGCGTTTATAAATGGCCCGAAAACGACCTGTTCATAGGTGTCCCGGACATTCGCGCATTCAGGCCTTGCCGACTCGGTGATGGCCTACCAGAATCGAACTCAACCCCCGCTCCCCTAACCAGGATAAACGTCATGATGCACGCGGATTTGATTGACCAGGATGACCTGCTGGGCCAGCTGCGGTCGTTGGGTTTCGAAGTGTCCAGCGGCGCGACCGCCGAGCAGGCTTGTGAATGCGCGGTACGCGGTTTGAGTGCGGCGCGGGCCAAGGCACTCAAGGGTATGGTTGAGCAGATGTACACCGGCAGCGCGACGATTTTGCCGGCGGTGAGGCAAGCGATCGACAAGCAGTTATTGCCGGCGTTGGTGCAGTTCAGGCAGAACTCTGGCGCCTGACAGACCGCTATCGCGGGCAAGCCCGGCTCCCACATTGATCGGTGTTTTGAGCAATAACTCGTTCAAATGTAGGAGCTGGCTTGCCTGCGATGCAGGCGACCCGGTCTAGAGCCTTACACTCGCAAACGTCGACTCATTGCGCGCCTGGCTCAACGCCGACAACGGCCCGGACAACGGTGACAACACCAGCGCCTGCGGAATCGGCATCATCGCAACCTGTTGCGTGGTGTTGGAACCCACGCGCTCATCGCGCGGCGGAATGCCGAAGTATTCGCGATAGCACTTGGAGAAGTGCGGCGTGGAGACAAACCCGCACACCGACGCCACTTCGATGATCGACATCGGCGTTTGCTTGAGCAACTGCCGCGCACGAATCAAGCGCAACTTGAGGTAGTAGCGCGACGGCGAACAGTGCAGGTATTTCTGGAACAACCGCTCCAGCTGACGCCGGGAAACCGCGACGTACACCGCCAGCTCATCGAGGTCGATCGGCTCTTCCAGGTTGGCCTCCATCAGCGCGACGATTTCCTGCAGTTTCGGCTGGTTGGTGCCGAGCATGTGCTTGAGCGGCACACGCTGGTGATCCTGTTCGTTGCGGATGCGCTCGTACACAAACATCTCGGAGATCGCCGCCGACAATTCACGGCCGTGGTCGCGGCTGATCAGGTGCAGCATCATGTCCAACGGCGCGGTGCCGCCCGAACTGGTGAAGCGGTTGCGGTCGAGGGTGAACAGGCGTGTGCTCATCGCCACGCGGGGGAAAGCCTCCTGCATCGACGCCAGGCATTCCCAGTGCACGCTGCAATCAAAACCGTCCAGCAGGCCGGCGCAAGCCAGGGCCCAACTGCCGGTGCACACCGCGCCGAGGCGACGGGACTGGCGCGCCTGGCTTTGCAGCCACGACACATGTTCACGGGTCACGGTGCGCTGGATACCCACGCCGCCGCAGACAATCACAGTGTCCAGGGCCGGGGCTTTGTGCATGGAGGCATCGGGAGTGATTTGCAGACCGTCGCTGGCCCACACCTGGTTTCCGTCGACACTCAACGTCGTCCAGCGATACAGCTCGCGGCCGGAAAGTTGGTTGGCCATGCGCAGCGGTTCGACTGCGGAGGCCAGGGAAATCAGCGTGAAATTGTCCAGCAGCAAAAAGCCGATGGATTGAGGCGCACGGTTCTGGGGTTGAGCCCCTGAGTTGAACGACGTCATCGCGGTATCTCCTCACACAAAGCGGGTGATGGCCTCAGGCGAGGCTCTTGTTATTGCGCTCATCACCTTAAGGAAACTCCTGTGGCGAGAGGCTTTGTATTGATAGAGCAAATGCCATGCCTAAAGTTGAATGCACATTCAATAACTCCTGAAAACGACCTCATGACGTGTCTATATAAGCCCGCGCATGGAGTGGGGGATATGACCCAGAAAAGACGCGAGAGAACGCAGGCTCAAGGTGTGTGAGCAGATCGGTAGCACTTGTGGGAAGGGAGAGAAACGACGTGGGAAAAGTCTGTCACCACAAGCACGGGTGACAGATGGTCATGGAGGGAAATCGTTCGGGAGCTACTTATCTAATTGCGACGCGCTAAAAGGTGGCGCTTTTGGTTCGGGTGTTCACTTTATGAGCAGCATCGTTCTTCTGTGGCGAGGGAGCTTGCTCCCGCTGGAGTGCGAAGCGCTCCCAAGATTTTGGGGCTGCTGCGCAACCCAGCGGGAGCAAGCTCCCTCGCCACAGCAAGCTCCCTCGCCACATAAAGCCGGATCAACACTCGACGGCACTCACCGCCAACCCGCCCCGCGACGTTTCCTTGTACTTGTCATGCATATCCGCCCCGGTATCGCGCATGGTGCGGATCACCCGGTCCAGCGAGATAAAGTGTTGGCCATCACCCCGCAGCGCCATCTGCGCCGCGTTGATCGCCTTCACTGCGGCAATTGCATTGCGCTCGATGCACGGCACCTGCACCAGCCCGCCTACCGGGTCGCAGGTCAGGCCAAGGTTGTGTTCCAGGCCAATCTCCGCCGCGTTGCATAACTGCTCCGGCGTCGCCCCGAGGATCTCCGCCAGCCCCGCCGCCGCCATGGCGCACGCCGAGCCGACTTCACCCTGGCAGCCGACTTCGGCACCCGAGATCGACGCGTTCTTTTTACACAGGATGCCCACTGCCGCAGCGCCGAGGAAATAGTCGACCACGTTGGCCTCGGTCACCTCTTCGCTGAATTTCATAAAGTAGTGCAGCACCGCCGGGATGATCCCCGCCGCGCCATTGGTAGGAGCCGTGACCATGCGCCCGCCGGCGGCGTTTTCTTCATTCACCGCCAGGGCAAACAGGTTGACCCACTCCATCGCGCTCAAGGTTGAGCCGATCACATTCGGCTTGCCCAACTCCTGCAAGCTGCGGTGCAACTTGGCGGCACGCCGCCGTACATTGAGCCCGCCGGGAAGAATGCCTTCGTGCTTGAGGCCCTGCTCCACGCAATCCTGCATGGCGCGCCAAAGCTTCATCAGGCCGCTGCGGATCTCGTCTTCCGAGCGCCAGGTTTTTTCATTCGCCAACATCAGTTCAGCGACCCGCAGGTTGTGGGTCTTGCACAGCTGGAGCAACTCCACCGCGCTGGAAAAGTCATAGGGCAGCTCGGTGCGGTCCATGTCTGCCACACCGCTGGCGGCCTGGGCTGCATCCACTACAAATCCACCGCCTACGGAGTAGTAGGTGTCGCGGTGCAACTCACCGTTATCACCAAACACCACCAGGGTCATGGCATTGGGGTGGAAGGGCAGGTTCTCGTCGATCAGACGCATGTCTCGCGCCCATATGAAAGGCACCGGCAAACGTGCGTCCAGCAGCAGCGTGTTGGTCTCGCGCAGGGTTTCGATGCGGATGCCGATTTGCGACGGATCAATCGCGTCCGGCCACTCGCCCATCAGGCCCATGATCACCGCGTTATCGCTGCCATGCCCGATGCCGGTGGCCGACAAGGAGCCATACAGCTGAACTTCGACGCGCCTCACTTGTTCCAACACATCACGAGCGCGTAGTCCTTGAACGAACAACGCCGCGGCGCGCATGGGGCCGACGGTGTGAGAACTCGAAGGCCCAATGCCGATCTTGAACAGGTCGAAAACGCTGATAGCCATTGCCGTGAAACTCCTCGATGAGCACAGGCCAGGCGTGAAAAAGCGCCTGGTGACGGAGCTGCTACGCTCATGTCGCAATCCGCCGAGATGCGGCCATCATCAAGCTTTTGCTGGTGCTCACGGCGTCTCACACCGACGTACCCATGCTCATCAGCGCCGCTGTTGTGGAAGGCGACGTTTTGGCCGTTTTTTGCGGTGCAGATCGGTAAAAAGTGCAGTTTTGCCGTGGAAAAAATCTGTAAGCGACGTCACCGACACTGGATACGACCATCCCTGTACTGGATACGACGCCCCCTGTAGGCGTCAGATTTTCACTGGTACATGATCAGTCTCGACTCGTTTGCACAGTTGCGTGGCAGAGCTGTGCCGCACGCCCAACCGCAACACCTATAAGCGCGGTGTGATCGCCGCCAGAAAAACACCAGGAGTCCACCCCCATGAAAGGTTCCCCGTCGTTGTTGTTGGCCGCCATGCTGAGTCTGCCAGTCCTGGCTCACGCTGCAGAACCGGCGCAATGCCAGACCGTCAACTTCTCCGATGTCGGCTGGACCGACATCACCGTCACCACCGCCACCACCAGCGAAGTCCTCAAGGGCCTCGGCTACAAACCCCGCACCACGATGATTTCCGTTCCGGTGACCTACAAGTCCCTGGCTGACGGCAAGAACATGGACATCTTCCTCGGCAACTGGATGCCGACCATGGAAAACGACATCAAGCAGTACCGTGATGCCGGCACCGTGGAAACCGTGCGCGCCAACCTGGAAAACGCCAAGTACACCCTGGCCGTACCGGAAGCGCTGTACAACAAGGGCCTGAAAGACTTCGCCGACATCGTCAAATTCAAGGATGAACTGGGCGGCAAGATCTACGGGATCGAGCCGGGCAACGACGGTAACCGCACCATCCAGACCCTCATCGACAAAGACGCCTTCGGCCTGAAAACCGCAGGCTTCAAAGTGGTCGAATCCAGCGAAGCCGGGATGCTCTCGCAGGTGGAACGCGCCACCAAACGCGACCAGGCCATCGTGTTCCTCGGCTGGGAACCGCACCCGATGAACACCCGCTTCAAGATGAAGTACCTGACCGGGGGTGATGATTCATTCGGCCCCAACTACGGCCAGGCCACCATCTACACCAACGTTCGCAAGGGCTACACCCAGGAATGCAGCAACGTGGGTCAGTTGCTGAAAAACCTGTCGTTCACCCTGAACATGGAAAGCACCCTGATGGGTAACGTCCTGGACGACAAGATGAAGCCTGACGCAGCCGCCAAGGCGTGGCTGAAGAAGAACCCGCAAGTGCTCGACACCTGGCTGGCCGGTGTGACCACTGTCGATGGCAAACCAGGACTGGAGGCCGTCAAAGCTTACCTCGCCAAGTAAACCGCTGACCCCGGGCCGGTACGCTGGCCCGGGATGTTTTTCCTCTTCGCATGTGGACATTCACTACCATGCTGACTGAACATAAAATCCCGCTAGGCCAGTACATCGCTGCCTTCGTTGAATGGTTGACCCAACACGGGGCCAGCTACTTCGACGCAATCGCATCGACCCTGGAAACGATGATCCACGGCGTGACGTTCGCGCTGACCTGGTTCAATCCGCTGGCATTGATCGGTCTGATTGCGCTGCTCGCTCATTTCATTCAACGCAAATGGGGCCTGACCGTTTTTGTCATCGCCTCCTTCCTGCTGATCCTGAACCTGGGGTACTGGCAGGAAACCATGGAGACCCTGGCGCAAGTGCTCTTCGCCACCCTGGTCTGCGTGGTGATCGGTGTGCCGCTGGGCATTGTTGCCGCGCACAAACCGATGTTCTACACCCTGATGCGGCCGGTGCTCGATCTGATGCAGACCGTACCGACCTTCGTCTACCTCATCCCTACCCTGACCCTCTTCGGGCTGGGTGTGGTGCCCGGGCTGATTTCCACGGTGGTGTTTGCGATTGCCGCGCCTATCCGTCTGACTTACCTGGGTATCCGTGATGTGCCGCAAGAGTTGATGGACGCCGGCAAGGCCTTTGGCTGCTCGCGCCGTCAGTTGCTCTCGCGGATTGAACTGCCCCACGCCATGCCGAGCATCGCCGCCGGCATTACCCAATGCATCATGCTGTCGTTGTCGATGGTGGTGATCGCGGCCCTGGTGGGCGCCGACGGCCTCGGCAAACCGGTGGTCAACGCGCTGAACACCGCCGACATCGCCCTGGGCTTTGAAGCGGGCCTGGCGATCGTATTGCTGGCCATCATGCTCGACCGCATCTGCAAACAACCCGACGCCAAAGTAGGGGGTGATGCATGAGCATTATCCGATTCGAAAATGTCGATGTGATCTTCTCCAAGGACCCTCGCGAGGCGCTCAAGCTGCTGGACCAGGGCATGACGCGCAACGAGATCCTGAAAAAGACCGGGCAGATCGTCGGCGTTGAGAACGCCAGCCTGGATGTAGAGAAAGGCGAGATCTGCGTGCTGATGGGCCTGTCCGGCTCGGGCAAGTCGAGCTTGCTGCGCTGCATCAACGGCTTGAACACCGTCAGCCGCGGCAAGCTGTTTGTGGAGCATGAAGGTCGGCAGATCGACATTGCTTCCTGCACCCCCGCCGAGCTGAAAATGATGCGCACCCAGCGCATCGCCATGGTGTTCCAGAAGTTCGCCCTGATGCCCTGGCTGACGGTGCGCGAAAACATCAGCTTCGG
Source organism: Pseudomonas sp. TH32 (assembly GCF_016650855.1). NCBI lineage: Bacteria > Pseudomonadati > Pseudomonadota > Gammaproteobacteria > Pseudomonadales > Pseudomonadaceae > Pseudomonas > Pseudomonas sp. TH32. The sequence goes on from NZ_JAEKFA010000002.1 coordinate 4,993,061, forward strand.
CCTGGAGATGCAGGGTCGTCCGGAAAAAGAACGGCGCAAGCTGGTGGACGACAAGCTGGAACTGGTGGGCCTGTCGCAGTGGCGCAACAAGAAGCCCGACGAGCTTTCCGGCGGCATGCAGCAGCGCGTCGGCCTGGCCCGCGCCTTGGCGATGGACGCCGATATCCTGCTGATGGACGAACCCTTCTCCGCACTCGACCCGCTGATCCGCCAGGGCTTGCAGGATGAGTTGCTGGAACTGCAACGCAAGCTGAGCAAGACCATCGTATTTGTGAGCCACGACCTGGATGAGGCGCTGAAACTCGGCAGCCGTATCGCGATCATGAAAGACGGCCGGATCATCCAGTACAGCGTGCCGGAAGAGATCGTGCTGAACCCGGCGGACGACTATGTGCGGACCTTCGTGGCCCACACCAATCCGCTGAATGTGTTGTGTGGCCGCAGCCTGATGCGCACGGTAGACAACTGCACCCACGTCAACGGTTCCATCAGCCTGGACCCGGGTGGCGACTCGTGGCTGGACCTTGCAGAAGGCAACACCATCAAGGGCGCGCGACAGAACGGCGCAGTGCTGAACTTGCAGAACTGGGCACCAGGGCAATCGGTGGAAGGTTTGGGCCGGATGCCGACGCTGGTGGATTCCAATATCGGGATGCGTGAAGCGTTGCAGATTCGCTATCAGACCGGGAACAAGCTGGTGCTGCAGGACAACAACAAGGTGGTGGGGATCCTGGGTGACAGCGAGCTCTACCACGCTCTCTTGGGCAAAAACCTGGGGTAAATCCTCCTGAAGGAACGGGGTCAATGTGGGAGCTGGCTTGCCTGCGATAGCTGCAGTGAATTCACCACTGCAATCGCAGGCAAGCCAGCTCCCACATTTGACCCCATTCCAACCCTGGAACAGCGGCGCCAGTGAAGGCACCGCTCCTTTCAACACTCAGCTATAGACACGGCCAAGGAGCTGCCGATGGCTTTCAAACTGATCGAGCACGTCCCGGGTGATCTGCTCCTGGGTGAAGCCCATCAGGTCGTATTCCTGAGGCCCGTTGTGCAGGTAAACCTCGGCGCGGTAGTAGCGCGTGCGCTCTTCTTCGGGCAAATCGTTCGGTGCCGACGAATAAGCATCCAGGCTCACCTCGTAGACAAACGGATTCCCCTCTTCCATCTCGATGCGCACACCAATGCAGCGCTTGGATTTGCCCAGCAAGGTTTGCACTTCCAGCCCCTGATCACGCAACGCAGTCGCCGCTTCTTCCAGCGCCGGCGTGACGTGCTTGTCCATAAAGCGCTGCACGGTACCCTGGCTCGGTTGCAGGTCCAGGGCGGTCAGGCGCTCGCTGAAACCACGACGGCCTCGTTCGGCCAGTTGCGCCTGTTCCAGCTCGATGGCCACGTCCTGGCGCATCGCCTTGTGCAGGCCGAACATGAAGAAAATCAGCACCACCGAGAACGGCAGGCCCGCCAGCACCACCATGGTTTGCATGGCTTCAAAGTTACCGGCGAACAACAGGCCGATGGTCACCAGGGTGATCACGGCGGACCAGAAAATCCGCAGCCAGTGCGGCGCATCTTCGTCAACGTTGCCGCCCTTGCAGGAAAGGTTCGCCATCATCACCGCGCCGGAATCCGCCGGGGTCAGGAACAGCACGAAGCCCACAAAGATCGACACACCGATCACGATCTTCGACGCCGGGTAATGCTCCAGCAGTTGGTAGATCGCCATGGACGGCTGTTCCAGCGCCGTCTTGCCCAACTCCACCGCACCATGGTTGACCACCAGGTCCAGGGCCGAGTTGCCGAAGATCGACAGCCACGCCAGGGTGAAGCCCAGCGGAATCAGCAGCACGCCGGCCACCAGTTCACGCACCGTGCGACCACGGGAAATACGCGCGATGAACATGCCCACGAATGGCGCCCAGGAAATCCACCAGGCCCAGTAGAACAGAGTCCACAGGCCCATCCAGCGCTCGGTCTTGTCGGCGTCGCCTTCGTACACATACAGGTCGAAGGTTTTCAGCACGATGCCGTTCATGTAGTCGCCGATGTTCTGCACGAAGCCGTTGAGCAAGTGCAGGGTCGGGCCAAACAGCAGCACGAAAATCAGCAGGCCGCTGAACAGCACGATGTTCAGGTTGGACAGGCGGCGAATGCCGTTTTCCACACCCGACACGGCAGCGATGGTCGCCACGGTGCTCATCACGATGATCACAATCAGCAGGTTGGTGTTGCTGTGCTGCATGCCGAACAGGTTTTCCAACCCGGACGACACCTGCATCGAACCAATCCCCAGGTTCGTCACCAGGCCCAGCAGGGTCACGAACATGCCGAAGCCGTCCACTGCGTGACCGGCCGCGCCTTTCACCCAACGTTCGCCCACCAGCGGGTACAGCGCCGAGCGCAAGGCCAGCGGCTGGTTATGACGGTAGGCAAAGTACGCCACGGCCAGGCCCACCAGTGCGTAGATCGCCCAGCCGTGCAGGCCCCAGTGCAGGAACGTCAGTTGCAGCGCCTGGCGCGCGGCTTCGCCGGTGGCCGACGCGCCTTCAGGCGGGTTGAAGTAGTGGTCCAGCGGCTCGGACGCGCCGAAGTACAGCAGCGAGATGCCGATGCCCGACGAGAAGAGCATGCCGGCCCACGCGCCGTAACTGAAGTCCGGGGTGTCGTCCTTGCTGCCCAGTTTCAATTTACCGTAGGACGAAAACGCCAGGCCCACCACAAACACCAGGTAGGCGGCGATCACGACCATGTAGTACCAGCCAAAGCTTTTCGACAACCAGGCTTGGGCCACACCGAGCATCCTGCCGGCTTCCTGCGGGGCGATGATCAGAATCGCGGTCAACAACAGAATCAGCGCGGTGGAGGTGTAGAACACCCAACCGTTGACCCGCACCTTTTCTGGCGGGGTCTTTATAAGAGAGGCAGAACTCATGGCACAGATGCTCCGGGCAGTGCAGAGAAACACAAGGCAACGCATGACCCGAGCCATCGATTTTTCGGCAGTCGACGGACGGGTGTATAAAGACACCCCGAAAAACCATGAACCCACGGCGAACCGCTGTGCCGGGCTGTTTCATGGGTTTTCCCGATGTCAGGTGGCGCCACATACACGTAGGAAATACCTGTAGGCAGCGACCATTTGTCGCAGATCTTATTCTTTGTTGATTGAACGTTCAATCAAAACAAAATAGACTGGCCCACAAGCCGACGGACGTTTATCGCCCGTTGGTAGGCCTAAGGAGAGGTGCACGATGCCCAAGGTCGGTATGCAACCCATACGCCGCCAGCAGTTGATCGAAGCCACATTGACTGCGGTCGATCAGGTCGGAATGGGGGATGCCAGCATTGCGCTGATCGCCCGTCTGGCCGGTGTCTCGAATGGCATCATCAGTCACTATTTTCAGGACAAGAATGGCCTGATCGCCGCCACGATGCGGTACCTGATGAACGTCCTGATCGAGAACGTCACCGAGCGCCGGCTGGCGCTGAAAGATGACAGCCCGCGGGCTCATCTTCAGGTGATCATCGAAGGCAACTTCGACGCCAGCCAGGTCAACGGCCCGGCTATGAAAACCTGGCTGGCCTTCTGGGCCACCAGCATGCACCACCCGTCATTGCACAGGCTGCAGCGGATAAACGATCACCGTCTGTATTCCAACCTGTGCTGCCAGTTCCGCCGAGCGTTGCCGTTGTCCGAGGCACGCAGCGCAGCCCGAGGCCTGGCGGCCCTGATCGACGGTTTGTGGTTGCGCGGCGCCCTGTCGGGAGACGCTTTCGACACGGAGCAGGCGCAACGGATCGCTTACGAATACATGGATTTCCAATTGGCCAAGCAGGTGAGTTAGAGCACACATAAACGCTCAACCCCTGAACGGCTGCCGGCCGGTGTTGCCAGAACCTTATGGCCCACCTTCGGCGGTTAACGCCAACCACTTATGCACTTGCGAGGACTTTATGGCCCGTTTCGAACTGCAAAAACTCTACATTGACGGCGGCTACTCCGACGCTGGCAGCGATGCCACTTTCGAAGCCATCAACCCGGCTAACGGTGAAGTTCTCGCCAACGTGCAACGCGCCACTAAAGAAGACGTTGAGCGCGCTGTGGTCAGCGCCGAAAAGGGCCAGAAAATCTGGGCCGCCATGACCGCCATGGAGCGTTCGCGCATCCTGCGTCGCGCCGTTGAAATCCTGCGTGAGCGCAACGACGAACTGGCCGCCCTGGAAACCCTGGACACCGGCAAGCCGTACTCCGAAACCCAATACGTCGACATCGTCACCGGCGCCGACGTGCTGGAATACTACGCAGGCCTGGTGCCCGCCATCGAAGGCGAGCAGATCCCACTGCGCACGACTTCGTTCGTCTACACCCGTCGCGAGCCGCTGGGCGTCGTCGCCGGTATCGGTGCGTGGAACTACCCGATCCAGATCGCCCTGTGGAAATCCGCACCGGCCCTGGCCGCGGGCAACGCGATGATCTTCAAGCCAAGCGAAGTCACCTCGCTGACCACCCTGAAACTGGCTGAAATCTACACCGCCGCCGGCGTTCCGGATGGCGTGTTCAACGTCCTGACCGGCAGCGGCCGTGAAGTCGGCACCTGGCTGACCGAGCACCCGCGCATCGAGAAAGTCTCCTTCACCGGCGGCACCGACACCGGCAAGAAAGTCATGGCCAGCGCTTCGAGCTCTTCGCTCAAAGAAGTCACCATGGAACTGGGCGGCAAATCCCCGCTGATCATTTTCGACGACGCCGACCTCGATCGCGCCGCCGACATCGCGATGATGGCCAACTTCTACAGCTCGGGCCAGGTCTGCACCAACGGCACGCGCGTGTTCGTTCCGACCGCCCTCAAAGGCGCGTTCGAAGCCAAGATCGCCGAGCGTGTTGCGCGCATCCGCGTCGGCAACCCGGAAGATGAAAACACCAACTTCGGCCCGCTGGTCAGCTTCGCCCACATGGAAAGCGTGCTCGGCTACATCGCCAAGGGCAAGGAAGAAGGCGCCCGCCTGCTGTGCGGCGGCGACCGTCTGACCGACGGCGAATTCGCCAAGGGTGCCTACGTTGCACCGACCGTGTTCACCGACTGCACCGACGAAATGACCATCGTCCGTGAAGAAATCTTCGGCCCGGTGATGAGCATCCTCACCTACGACACCGAAGAAGAAGTGATCCGCCGCGCCAACGACACCGACTTCGGCCTGGCTGCTGGCCTGGTGACCAAGGACCTGAACCGCGCTCACCGCGTGATTCATCAGCTGGAAGCCGGTATCTGCTGGATCAACGCCTGGGGCGAGTCCGACGCGAAGATGCCGGTTGGCGGCTACAAGCAGTCGGGCGTGGGCCGTGAGAACGGGATCAGCTCGCTGAACAACTTCACTCGCATCAAATCGGTACAGGTTGAGCTGGGCGACTACGCCTCGGTGTTCTAAGGCTGATACCGCCAATCGCCCGCAAGCGGGCTCCTACAAGGACTGCGCATGACCTGTAGGAGCCGGCTTGCCGGCGATCGAGTGCGAAGCACTCGCCTGACCTGACCATATCTAAATGAGGGTGCATTTAATGTCCCAAGAATACGACTACATCATTGTGGGTGCCGGCTCCGCCGGTAACACCCTGGCGACCCGTCTGACCGAAGACGAAGGCGTCACCGTCCTGCTGCTGGAAGCCGGCGGCCCGGACTACCGTTTCGATTTCCGTACCCAGATGCCAGCCGCCCTGGCGTTCCCGCTGCAAGGCCGTCGCTACAACTGGGCCTACGAAACCGATCCAGAGCCACACATGGACGGCCGCCGTATGGAATGCGGTCGCGGCAAGGGCCTCGGCGGCTCCTCGCTGATCAACGGCATGTGCTACATCCGCGGCAACGCGATGGACTACGACAACTGGTCGAAACTGCCAGGCCTGGAAGACTGGACCTACCTGGACTGCCTGCCGTATTTCCGTAAAGCCGAAACCCGCGACATCGGCCCGAACGACTATCACGGTGGCGAAGGCCCGGTCAGCGTGACCACGCCAAAAGCCGGCAACAACCCGCTGTTCCACGCGATGGTTGAAGCAGGCGTACAGGCCGGTTACCCGCGCACCGAAGATTTGAACGGCTACCAGCAGGAAGGCTTCGGCCCGATGGACCGTACCGTGACGCCGAACGGCCGTCGCGCCAGCACCGCTCGCGGTTACCTGGACACGGCCAAGAAGCGCTCGACGCTGACCATCGTCACCCACGCGCTGACCGACAAAGTACTGTTCGAAGGCAAGCGTGCCGTCGGTGTTCGCTACCTGATCGGTGCTGCCGAAGAACGCGTTGAAGCCCGCGCCCGCAAGGAAGTCCTGGTGTGCAGCGGTGCAATCGCTTCGCCGCAACTGCTGCAACGCTCCGGCGTTGGCCCGGCGAAACTGCTGGAAAGCCTCGACATCCCGGTGGTCCACGACCTGCCCGGCGTCGGCGAAAACCTGCAGGACCACCTTGAGCTGTACCTGCAATACGCCTGCACCCAACCGGTCTCGCTGTACCCGTCGTTGCTCTGGTACAACCAGCCGGCCATCGGTGCCGAGTGGCTGTTCAACGGTACCGGGATCGGCGCCAGCAACCAGTTCGAAGCGGGCGGTTTCATCCGTACCCGTGAAGAATTCGATTGGCCGAACATCCAGTACCACTTCCTGCCGGTAGCGATTAACTACAACGGCAGCAACGGTGTGAAAGAGCACGGTTTCCAGGCGCACATGGGCTCCATGCGTTCGCCGAGCCGTGGCCGTATCCAGCTGAAGTCGAAGAACCCGCGGGACTACCCGAGCATCCTCTTCAACTACATGGCCACCGAGCAGGACTGGCAGGAATTCCGCGACGGCATCCGCCTGACCCGTGAAATCATGCAGCAGCCGGCGCTCGACCAGTACCGTGGCCGCGAAATCAGCCCGGGCATCGACGTACAGACCGACGAGCAACTGGATAAATTTATCCGTGAGCACGCCGAGACCGCGTTCCACCCGTCCTGCTCGTGCAAGATGGGCACCGACGAGATGGCCGTGGTTGACGCTGAAGGCCGTGTGCATGGCATGCAGGGTCTGCGTGTGGTGGATGCGTCGATCATGCCGATCATCACTACCGGCAACCTGAACGCGCCGACGATCATGATCGCCGAGAAAATCGCCGACAAGATCCGTGGCCGTAAGCCACTGCCGCGCAGCACTGCGGATTACTACGTAGCGGGCGATGCGCCAGTGCGTGGCAAGCCGATGCGTGAAGTGGGTCCGACTGCGCAGTAACTGATAGACCGAGGTGCCTGCATCGCAGGCAAGCCAGCTCCCACATTTGACCTCGTTCGCCAGAACAACTCGGTCACATGTGGGAGCCGGGCTTGCCCGCGATGAGGCCCGACCAGACACTGCAAAACCCCTCTCCTACACTTTCCTTGATCAGCTCCCAGCCCAGGCCTACTCTGTTTGCCTGCCCGCGCCGAGCCGCCCACAAGGAAGGCCCCATGTTCGACCACCACGCCACACTCAAAAAGCAGTTCAGTGCCCTGCGCACCACTGCCGAATTCTTCTCCCTGCGCTATGTCCGCGAGTCTGGCCAGTACCTCTCGGTACGCAAGAACGTCGCCGAGCCGCCGCACCTGAGCCAGGACGAAGGCGCGATGCTCACCGTACGCCTCAACGGCGTCGAAGCCTACGCCGCCACCCACGACATTTCCCTGCCCGGCCTGCAAGCCGCCCTTGAGCGAGCCGAACAGCAAGCCCGGTTGATCAAGCCCCACGCCCTGCTCGACCTGCGCGACCAGCCGGTGTCCAGCGACATCGCCGATTACCTGTCGCCGAACCTCGACCAGCCCTTCCCGTCCCTGAGCGACTGCTACCAATTGCTGGGCGCCGAATCCGCCGCCGTGCCCAAGGACGAGCGCCTGGTGAACTGGGAAGTCAGCCTGGGCACCACCCATGTCGAACAGATCTACCTCAACAGCGCCGGTGCCGAGCTGCGCCAGGCCCAGTGCTTTGTGTTCCCCGGCGTCAACGTCACGGCCTACGACGGCAACGACAGCCAGACCCGTACCCTGGGCGGCACCAACTTTGGCCAGCAAGGCGGGTTTGACGTGATCAGCCGCTTTGGCCTGGTAGGCGCCGCACCGCAGATTGCCGATCAGGCGCTGCAACTGTTGCTGGCACCGAATACGCCGCAAGGGCCGCGTGACCTGCTGCTGATGCCTGACCAGATGATCCTGCAGATCCACGAATCCATCGGCCACCCGCTGGAACTGGACCGCATCCTCGGCGACGAGCGCAATTACGCCGGCACCAGCTTCGTCAAGGCCAGCGACTTCGGCCACCTGCAATACGGCTCCAACCTGCTCAACGTGACCTTCGACCCGGACATTCCCGAGCAACTCGCCAGCTACGGGCACGACGACGACGGCACCCGCGCCAGCAAACAATTCCTGATCCGCGAAGGCCTGCTGCTCAAGCCATTGGGCGGTGCGTTGTCGCAATACCGCTCCGGCATGGGCGGCGTCGCCAACAGCCGCGCTTGCAGCTGGAACCGCGCGCCCATCGACCGCATGGCCAACCTGAACATCGAGGCCGGCGACCAGAACATGGCGCAACTGATTGGCGGTATCGAGAACGGCATCCTGATGTCCACCAACCGTTCGTGGTCGATTGACGACGCGCGCAACAAATTCCAGTTCGGCTGCGAGTGGGGCCAGTTGATTGAAAACGGCGAACTCAAAGGCGTGGTGAAGAACCCCAACTACCGGGCGATTTCCGCGCAGTTCTGGCGCAACCTAAGCGCCGTTGGCGACGCCAGTACCTTCAAGGTGCTGGGCACGCCGAACTGCGGCAAGGGCGAACCCAACCAGGTGATCCGCGTCGGCCATGCGTCGCCGGCCTGTGTGTTCAGCAACGTGGATGTATTCGGGGGAGACGCCTGATGAACAATTTCAAAGCCCTGGTGGACTGGCTCAAACAGGCCATCACCGACAGCGAACAATTCCACCTCGGCTACGCCGACGAGTCTTCCGAGTTCGTGCGCTTCAACCACGGCAAAGTGCGCCAGGCCGGCCAGGTGCAACAGGCCAGCCTGAACCTGAAGCTGATCGATGACGGGCGCCACGCTGACCTCGGCATCACCCTGGCAGGCGAGCCTGAGCTGGATCGCCAGCGCCTGGCCGACGGCCTGCAACAACTGCGCGAGACCCTGCCGCTGTTGCCGCAGGACCCGTACCTGCTGCTCAACCACAACGCCTGGCAGAACAAGGATCAGCAAGACCGACCACTGCCGGACCTGGCCCAGGTGCTGGAAGCAATCAGCGTGGCGGCTGAAGGCGTGGACATGGTTGGCTTCTACGCCGCCGGCCCTATCAGCCGTGGCTTTGCCAGTTCATCAGGCGCCTTCGGCTGGCACCAGGCCAACAGTTTCAACTTCGACTTCAGCCTGTTCCACGCCAACGGTGAAGCGGTGAAAGCCAGCTACGCCGGTAACGATTGGGACAGCGCGGCCTTCGCCCAACGCTTCCAGCAGGCCCGCGAGCAACTGGAGTTCCTCGGTCGCCCGCTGCACCCGCTGGCACCGGGGCAATACCGCGCCTACCTGGCTCCGGCGGCCATGGAAGAAATCATCAGCATGCTGACCTGGGGCGGTTTTTCCGCCCAGGCCATCGCCAGCAAGGGCAGCCCGTTGCAGCGCCTGTATGCCGGCGATCAAGCCTTGAGCCCGCTGGTGACGGTGGACGAACAGGTCAGCGGCTCCCTGAGTTCGGCGTTTTCCCGCGATGGCTATCCACGCAGCGACGTGAAGCTGATCAGCGGCGGCAAGGCCGAAGGCCAACTGGTGAACTCCCGCAGCGCCGCCGAGTATGGCCTGAGCACCAACGGTGCCAGCAGCGATGAGTCCCCCAGCGCGTTGCAGATGGCGGCCGGCAACCTGGCCCAGGCCGATATCCTCAAGCAATTGGGCACCGGCTTGTACATCAGCAACCTGTGGTACCTGAACTACTCCGACCAGCCCGCCGCGCGCCTGACCGGCATGACCCGCTTCGCCACGTTCTGGGTCGAAGACGGCGAGATCAAGGCGCCGGTCAGCACCATGCGTTTTGATGACAGCGTGTACAGCCTGCTGGGCTCGCAACTGGAAGCGTTGACCGCTGATCGGGAATTGCTGCTGTCGGCGAGTACGTACAGCCAGCGCAACACCTCGTCCAACCTATTACCGGGCGCATTGGTAAAACGGCTGACCCTGACCTTGTAAACAACGCAAAACCCATGTGGGAGCGGGCTTGCCCGCGATAACGGTGTATCAGTACCAGATGTGCTAAATGACACTGCGCTATCGCAGGCAAGCCAGCTCCCACATTTGATTGCATTCCACATCTAGATTCGCTTCAGCCTCAAAACCCCACTCCAGACACCTGGTCGTCCGGCCAGTTGTCGCTCGCGAGAAACCTCGTTATAAAGGTTGGTGGCACCTAGCCACGTCCGCGCGGTAAAAAAACTCAAACAACACCCGCCGTCCTCAACCCACTTGTACGCAAGTGATGCACGACCTTGCCCGGGATAGGGCAAGCTGGAGCGTTGACATGAACCATGGAAGTTTTGTCATTGAGAAGCTGTTCAAGCACTACAACGTTCACGTAGAGCAGTTGGGTAACCACCCAGAGAAAAAAACCGTGCTGTTGGTCAATGGCGCGCTGTCCACCACCCGCTCGTTTGCCCGCACCAGCAAGTGCCTGTCCGAGCACTTCAATGTGCTGATGTTCGACTTGCCGTTCTCCGGCTATTCGCGCCCGCACAACACCGACCTCGACCTTGTGACCAAGGACGATGAAGTGCAGATCCTGCGGGCACTGGTGGAGCGCTTTCAGGTCAACCATCTGGTGTCCGCCTCATGGGGCGGGATTTCCACGCTGCTGACCCTGGCCCATAACCCGCCGTCCATTGAAAGCTCGGTGGTGATGGCACTGGCGCCCAACCTCAACCAGGCCATGCTTGAATACGTAGAGCGGGTGCGGGTGCTGATCGAGGCCGATGACAAGTCCGCCGTCGGCCACCTGCTGAATGAAACCGTGGGCAAATATTTGTCGCCGCGGCTCAAGCGCAATAACCACCGGCACCTGTCGACCATGGCCACCACCGAGTATCGCCAGGCGCGCTTCCATATCCACCAGGTGCTGGCGCTGGGTGACGGCAACTACCTGCCGCAATTGACCCGGATCGAAACCCCTGTGCACTTCCTCAACGGCGTCCTGGACGAGTACACCCCGGCAGACGAAGCGCAACTGTTCAAAAAATACGTGGGGCGCAGCAGCTTCGCCACCGCCGAACACACCGGCCATTTGCTCGATCTGGAATCCCGCGAGGCGGCACTGGCAGTGCACCGGGCGCTGCTCGATTTCCTGGTGGGCAAGCACGTGGCGTTGTCAGATATAGACGAAGCGCCAGTGGGAAAAGGAGCTGCCGATAGCGCATAATCGCCAACACATAGGCTGCTAACAAAAAAAGGTAACTCATGCCGAATCGCGCCCCTCTCGATGCCAAGACCGCCCGCTGGCTACCCTGGGTGGTAGCGATTGCCTTCTTCATGCAGTCGCTGGATGGGACGATTCTCAACACCGCCTTGCCGGCCATGGCCCGGGACCTGGCGGAGAACCCCTTGCGCATGCAAGGCGTAGTGATCGCCTACATGCTCACGGTGGCCTTGCTGATTCCCGCCTCGGGTTGGGTGGCCGACCGCTTCGGCACCAAGAAAATTTTCTTCGGCGCGATCATGCTGTTCAGCATCGGTTCGTTGCTTTGCGCACTCTCCAGCACGCTGACCATGCTGGTGGGCGCGCGGGTGATTCAGGGCCTCGGCGGTGCCTTGATGCTGCCGGTGGGCAGGCTGGTGGTGCTGCGCGCCTACCCGCGTTCGGAGCTGGTGCGGATCATGGGCTTCATCACCATTCCCGGGCTGCTCGGCCCGTTGCTCGGCCCGACAATGGGCGGCTGGATGGTGCAATACCTGACCTGGCACTGGATCTTCCTGATCAACCTGCCGGTGGGCATCATCGGCTGCTACGCCGTGTGGAAATTCATTCCCGACCTGCGCGGCAGCGAACGTACGCGGTTCGACGGCGTGGGCTTCCTGCTGTTCGGCGCGGCGATGGTGCTGATCACCATCGCCATGGAAGGCCTCGGCGAATTGCACCTGCCGCACCTGCGGGTGATGTTGCTGCTGTTCGGCGGCCTCGCGTGCCTGGCGGCCTATTGGCTGCGGGCCGGGCATATCGATAACCCGCTGTTCTCGCCGGTGCTGTTCAAGACCCGGACCTTCGCCGTGGGCATCCTCGGCAACCTGTTCGCCCGCCTCGGCAGCGGTGCGTTGCCGTTCCTGGTGCCGCTGCTGTTGCAGGTGGCGCTGGGTTACTCACCGTCCGAAGCCGGGATGAGCATGCTGCCCCTGGCGGCGGCGGCGATGTTTGCCAAGTCCATCGCCCGGCCGCTGATCGAACGCCTGGGCTACCGCGTGGTGCTGACCGGCAACACCCTGGCGCTGGGCATCATGCTGGCGAGCATGGGCCTGGTCAGCGAACACACGCCCTACCCGCTGCTGCTGAGCATGCTGGCGATCCTCGGGGCGATCAACTCGCTGCAATTCACCGCGATGAACACCGTGACCCTGATCGACCTCGACGACGCCCAGGCCAGCAGCGGCAACAGTTTGCTTTCGGTGGTGGCGCAGTTGTCCCTGAGCCTCGGGGTGGCCTGCGCCGGTGCGCTGCTGGGTGGTTTCACCGCAGAAGTGGGCAACGACGGGGTCGACACCGTGCTCGGCGCGTTCCAGCTGACGTTCGTTACCGTGGGCATCATGGCGATGCTGGCGGCGGCGATCTTCCTGCAACTGTCGCCAAAAGACGGCAAACGCGTGGTCAGCCGCGAGCACGACATCGAGCATTAACAGGCTTCTCGTCTAGAACTTGCAGGGAAAATCCTTCGGGACTGGTACACTGCGCGACATTTTGTTTTGCAGAGCCAGTCCCGTGACTACCATCGCCACCGCTTTTAATACTTTGCCGCTCTCCGCCGCCATGCTGGCTAACCTCGACTCTCTGGGTTATGTCGAGATGACGCAGATCCAGGCGCAAAGCTTGCCGGTGATCCTCAAAGGGCTGGACCTGATCGCCCAGGCCAAGACCGGCAGCGGCAAGACCGCGGCCTTCGGCATCGGCCTGCTGAACCCGATCAACCCGCGCTACTTCGGCTGCCAGGCCCTGGTGATGTGCCCGACCCGCGAGCTGGCTGACCAGGTTGCCAAGGAAATCCGTCGCCTGGCCCGCGCCGAAGACAACATCAAGGTGCTGACCCTCTGCGGCGGCGTGTCCCTCGGCCCACAGATCGCTTCCCTGGAGCACGGCGCACACGTCATCGTCGGCACCCCGGGCCGCATCCAGCAGCACCTGCGCAAGGGTTCGCTGGTGCTGGACGGCTTGAACACGCTGATCCTCGATGAAGCCGACCGCATGCTCGACATGGGCTTCTACGACGCCATCGAAGACATCATCAGCAAGACCCCGGCCCGCCGCCAGACCCTGCTGTTCTCGGCCACCTACCCGGTGAGCATCAAGCAGTTGGCCTCGAAATTCATGCGCGCGCCGCAGCAGGTCAAGGCCGAAGCGTTCCACTCGGACGACCAGATCGAGCAGCGTTTCTACGAGATTTCCCCGGAAGAGCGCATGGACGCGGTGACCAAGGTCCTGGCGCATTTCCGTCCGGCGTCTTGCGTAGCGTTCTGCTTTACCAAGCAGCAAGTGCAGGAAACCGTCGACCACCTGACCGCCAAAGGCATTTCCGCCGTCGGCCTGCATGGCGACCTGGAACAGCGCGACCGTGACCAGGTGCTGGCGATGTTCGCCAACCGCAGTACTTCGGTACTGGTCGCCACCGACGTTGCTGCCCGTGGCCTGGACATTGATGCACTGGACATGGTGATCAACGTCGAACTGGCCCGCGACTCGGAAATCCACATTCACCGCGTGGGCCGTACCGGCCGTGCCGGTGAGACCGGTATCGCGATCAGCCTGGTTGCACCGTCCGAAGCCCACCGCGCCCAGGCCATCGAGCAGTTGCAGAAGTCGCCGCTGAACTGGGACCAACTGGAAAACCTCAAGCCTCAGAGCGGCGGCCCATTGCTGCCGGTGATGAGCACCCTGTGCATTGCCGCCGGCCGTAAAGACAAGGTCCGCCCGGGTGACATCCTTGGCGCATTGACCGGTGAAGCCGGGATTCCGGGGGCCCAGGTCGGCAAGATCGCGATCTTTGATTTCCAGGCGTTCGTGGCCGTGGAACGCGGGATCGCCAAGCAGGCGCTGCAGCGCTTGAATGACGGCAAGATCAAAGGCCGTTCGTTGCGTGTGCGCATCCTGTAAAAACACCGCGTTCCTGTTGAAGGAACCGAATCAATGTGGGAGCTGGCTTGCCTGCGATAGCATCAACTCGATCTGACAGACAGACCGAGTCGGCTGCATCGCAGGCAAGCCAGCTCCCACATTTGATTGCATTTCAGATCAATATTTTTGTGAGGACATGGCTGTGCGCTCGACCGAAGTTGTGATCATTGGCGCCGGCGCCGCAGGCTTGATGTGTGCGCTGACCGCCGCCGGGCGTGGGCGCAAGGTGATGTTGATCGACCACGCGAACAAGGCCGGCAAAAAGATCCTGATGTCCGGCGGTGGCCGCTGCAATTTCACCAATATGTACACCGAGCCGGCCAACTTCCTGTCCCACAACGCGCACTTCTGCAAGTCCGCCCTGGCCCGCTACACCCAGTGGGATTTCATCGGGCTGGTGGCCAAGCACGGCGTGCCGTACCACGAGAAAAAACTCGGCCAACTGTTTTGCGACAACAAGTCCAGCGACATCCTCGGGATGCTGCTGGATGAGTGCATGCAGGTGGGCGTGAGCATGCACCTGGACACCTCGGTGCAGGAAATTGCCAAGGTCGACAGCGGCTATCAGTTGCAAACCACCCTCGGTGAGCTGCGTTGCGAATCGCTGGTGATCGCCACCGGCGGGCTGTCGATTCCGACCCTGGGCGCCACCGGTTTTGGTTACCAGGTGGCCAGGCAGTTCGGCCATGAACTGCTGCCAACCCGCGCCGGGCTGGTACCGTTCACCATCACCGACCAGCTCAAGGAGTTGTGCGGCGAGCTGTCCGGTACTTCCGTGGACTGCCTGGTGAGCTGCAACGACCAGAGCTTTCGCGAGAACATCCTGTTTACCCACCGCGGCCTGAGCGGGCCGGCGATCCTGCAGATTTCCTCGTACTGGGAACCCGGCGACACCGTGGAAATCAACCTGCTGCCCGACCACGACGCCCACGCCTGGCTGCAGGAGCAACAGGTGGAGCGCCCGAACAGCGAGTTGAAAACCCTGCTGGGTGAGATCTTCACCAAGAAGATGGCCAACCTGCTGGCCGAAACCTGGTTCGTTTCCAAGCCGATGAAGCAGTACACCCATGCCGAGATTGCCGACATAGCCGGCAAACTGGGGAGCTGGCAGCTGGTACCGGCGGGCACTGAAGGCTATCGCACCGCCGAGGTCACCCTGGGTGGGGTAGACACGCGGGAAGTCTCGTCCAAGACCATGGAGTCGCTGAAAAGCCCCGGTTTGTACTTCATCGGGGAAGTGTTGGATGTGACCGGTCACCTGGGTGGGTTCAACTTCCAGTGGGCGTGGGCTTCCGGGTATGCAGCCGCTCAATTTGCCTGATTCAGGGATGTACTCGGTCAAACGGTGGGAGCTGGCTTGAGGTGTTCTTGAGAGAATGCCTGTAATAAATTTTGCTGTTGGATGTGATCGCCACGCTTGCCGTGGCGTCCTTGATAGCTCAATTTAGCGGCATCGTCCCGGAAGACCCCAGACTTCATGTCATCGACCTCCTTCAAGCAGTCCATGCGGCGCCTTTGGGCACTGGACAAGTTCAGTTACAGCGTACGGGTATTCATCGCCCTGACCGGCAGCATGGCGCTGTGCTGGTACCAAAATGAAATGGCGCTGCTGATCCCGTTGTTCCTGGGAATTATCGCGAGCGCCCTGGCCGAGACCGATGACAACTGGCAAGGCCGGCTCAACGCCCTGGCCGTGACACTGGTGTGCTTCAGCACCGCCGCACTCTCCGTCGAACTCCTGTTTCCCTATCCCTGGATCTTCGCGATTTTCCTCGCGCTCTCCAGCTTCGGCCTGACCATGCTCGGTGCGCTGGGCGAGCGCTATGGGGCGATTGCGTCGGCCACCCTGATTCTCTCGGTCTACACCATGATCGGGGTGGACCAGCGCGGCGGCGCGGTCACTGACTTCTGGCATGAGCCCTTGCTGCTGGTGGCCGGTGCCGCGTGGTATGGCGTGCTGTCGGTGTTGTGGCAGCTGCTGTTTTCCAACCAGCCGGTGCAGCAGAGCCTGGCTCGGTTGTTTCGCGAGCTGGGGCGCTACCTCAAGCTCAAGTCGTCGCTGTTCGAGCCGATCCGCCAGCTGGATGTGGAAGCGCGGCGCCTGGAACTGGCGCAGCAAAATGGCCGGGTAGTGGCGGCGCTGAACGCCGCCAAGGAAATCATCCTGCACCGGGTCGGCAACGGTCGCCCGGGCTCCAAGGTCAGCCGCTACCTCAAGCTGTACTTCCTGGCCCAGGACATCCACGAACGGGCCAGTTCCTCGCATTACCCTTACAACGCCCTCGCCGAAGCCTTCTTCCACAGCGACGTGCTGTTCCGCTGCCAGCGCCTGCTGCGCCAGCAAGGCAAGGCCTGCCAGACCCTCGCCGAATCGATCCAGATGCGCCAGCCCTTCGTCTATGACGACAGCTTCGCCGAAGCCCTGGGCGACCTGAATGCCTCCCTGGAACACCTGCGCATCCAGAGCAACCCGGCCTGGCGCGGCCTGCTGCGCTCCCTGCGCGCCCTGGCGGCCAACCTGTCGACCCTGGACCGCCTGCTGGGCGATGCCGCCAACCCCGACAGCCTGGCGGATGCCACCGACAGCAGCCTGCTGGACCGTGCACCGCGCAACCTCAAGGAAATGTGGACACGCCTGCGCACACAGCTGACGCCGACCTCCTTGCTGTTCCGCCACGCCCTGCGCCTGCCCCTGGCGCTGAGTATCGGCTACTGGATGGTGCACTTGATTCACCCGTCCCAGGGCTACTGGATCATCCTCACCACCTTGTTCGTGTGCCAGCCGAACTACGGCGCCACCCGTCGCAAGTTGGGCCAGCGGATCATCGGCACCGCCATCGGCCTGACCATCGCCTGGGCGCTGTTCGACCTGTTCCCCAACCCGCTGATCCAGTCGATGTTCGCCATCGCCGCCGGCCTGGTGTTCTTTATCAACCGCACCACCCGCTACACCCTGGCGACCGCGGCGATCACGCTGATGGTGCTGTTCTGCTTCAACCAGGTGGGCGACGGCTACGGGCTGTTCCTGCCACGCTTGTTCGATACGTTGCTCGGCAGCCTGATCGCCGGGCTGGCGGTGTTCCTGTTCCTGCCGGACTGGCAGGGCCGACGCCTGAACAAGGTGCTGGCCAACACCCTGACCTGCAACAGCATCTACCTGCGCCAGATCATGCAGCAATACGCCGCCGGCAAAAGCGACGACCTGGCTTACCGCCTGGCCCGGCGCAACGCCCACAACGCCGACGCGGCGCTGTCCACCACCCTGGCCAACATGCTGATGGAGCCGGGGCATTTCCGTAAGGAAGCGGATGTGGGGTTCAGGTTCCTGGTGCTGTCCCACACGCTGCTCAGCTACCTCTCGGGCCTCGGTGCACACCGTGAAACCCAACTGCCGGCCGAAGTACGCGAGCACCTGATCGACGGCGCCGGGAAGACGCTGGCGGCGAGCATTGACGAGATCGCCACGGGGCTGGCCAACAAGCAGCCGATCGCGATCCAGAGTGATGCGGAAGAAGCGTTGGCGGTGGACCTGGAGCAGATGCCGGATGAGATCGACGAGGGGCAGCGGCTGGTGCAGACGCAACTGGCGTTGATCTGCCGGCAATTGGGGCCGTTGCGCACACTGGCGGCTCACCTGATCAAAGATACCGGCGCGGATTAAACCGCTATCGCGGGCAAGCCCGGCTCCCACAGTTGACCGAGTACTCCTGTGGGAGCCGGGCTTGCCCGCGATGGGGCCCTCCAAAACACTACATCCCGTGCTGCTTCATCAACCGCGCATAACTGCCATCCGCTTTCATTTTCGCGATCTCCCGATCAAACCCGGCGACGATCTGCTCGTGTTGCGGGTTTTTCAGGCTCACCAGAATGTGCAGGCTGTTTTCGCTCAGCGGCACCGGCAAAAACTCCACCGCGTTGCGTACGGTGGCGGACTCCCGGGCCAGGTAGTAACGGGCGACAAATTCATCCTCCACCGTCAGCCGCACCCGCTGCGCCGCCAGCATGCGCACCGCCATGGCAAAGCTATGCACAGGGACTTTCTGCAACTGCGGATCGGCGTCGAACGCGGCCGAATAGGCATACCCGCGCACCACTGCGATGGGATAGTCGTGAAGTTGTTGCAGGTTCTGGAACTCGATGGGATCGTCACGCCGCTTTAGAAACAACACCCTATTGAGCAGGTATTCACCGGAAAACTGCCCCAACTGGGTCCGCGCGTCGTCGTACCAGGCGTTGACCAGCACATCATAACGCCCGTCACCCACTCCCATCAGCGCCCGGGCCCAGGGTACCTGCTCAAACTGACTGGCGTAGCCCGCGCGGGCCAGGGCGGTGGTCACGATGTCGGTGGCCAACCCGCCATTGATCAGGGTGGCGTCGGTAAACGGCGGCCAGGCATCCGCCACCAGGCGCAAACGCTCTGCTGCCGCCGTCTGGGCCAGCAACAACAAACCGATCAAAGCAACGGCACGAGAAAATCGCGGCATGCTCAAGTCCTTGGCGGGCGTTCTATGGCCTGACCTCAGGGGCAAACCCGAGGGTTTAACAGTAGCTCATCAATGAGCCTGTACTGCAGATTACACAAAGACGGCAGCCACGCCTGCACAGAATGATGGCAAATTGATCTCACTCACAAAAAATCCGCAATTTAGACACTCGCCTCCCGCGCGCTTACTATCCTGACCAGACAATTAGCCGAGAGAACACCATGACAGTCGAATGGGTCTGCAAACACCACAATGACCTGGGCAAGGAACAGCTGTACGCCGTCTTGCGCCTGCGTTCGGAGGTCTTCGTTGTCGAGCAGAAATGCGTATACCAGGACATCGATGGCCAGGACCTGGACGGTGATACCCATCACCTGATGGCCTGGGACGACGGTCAATTGCAGGCCTACCTGCGCCTGCTTGATCCTGAATCACAGGGCGGCGATGTGGTGATTGGCCGGGTGATCGTCGCGCCAGGCGCACGGGGCACCGGGTTGGGCCACCAGATGATGGATGAAGCCCTCAGGCAGGCAGAGAAACACTGGCCTGAGGTGCCGATCTATCTGTCGGCCCAGGCGCATTTGCAGGGGTATTACGGGCGGTACGGGTTCGTGGTGGCGGGTGAGGAATACCTTGAGGATGATATTCCACACATTGGTATGCGTCGGGCCTGAGCACTGGGCTTTTGTGGTGAGGGGGCTTGTCCTGTGGTGAGGGGGCTTGTCCCCCGTTGGAGTGCGCAGCGCTCCCGCTTTTTTGGGGCCGCTTCGCGGCCCAATGGGGGACAAGCCCACTCGCCACAGGGTCAGGGATAATCCAGCACGCGCTTGATCTGGCTTAGGTTCGCCTCGATCCAGCGCCGGTCAATTGCGCCCCAATCACGAATCCGATAGCGCCCGGCATGGTTGCGGGCACCGTCTTCCTGTTCAAACTCACACACAATGTCCAGGTCCGCCAAGGCCGCGATCGTGTCCTGGGCGGTGCGCCGGGGCATGCCCGTGACCTCGGTCAGCGCCGGGACGCTGCTGGCCCGTTGGCTGTCGATCAGATACGCCACGTAGAGGCGCCGGTAGAAGCTGCTTTTGGTCTTGCTCACATCCATGCTCGATCGCCTTTGAAGGTTATGGCTTGCCTTGCAGGTCCCGCCAGGTCAGGTACACCCGCAGGTCGAATTCCACCTGATGGTAGCCCGGCAGCATGTACTCACAGAGTTTGTAGAACGCCTTGTTGTGGTCCGATTCCTTGAAGTGCGCCAGTTCGTGTACCACGATCATGCGCAGAAACTCCGGCGCGGCTTCCTTGAACAGCGAAGCGATGCGGATTTCTTTCTTCGACTTGAGGTTGCCCCCCTGCACTCGGGAGATGGTGGTGTGCAGGCCAAGGGCGCGGTGGGTCAGGTCCAGGCGGTTATCGAACAACACTTTGTCGATGGCCGGCGCGTTGCGCAGGTGCTCCTGCTTCAGGGCCTGGGCGTAGCTGTACAGGGCTTTGTCGCTCTGCACGCCGTGGCGCTCGGGATAGCGCTGGGTCAGGTAGTCGCCCAGTTGGTCCTTGGCGATCAACTGGCGCACTTGCTCCTGCAATGCTGCGGGGTAGGCCTGGAGGTATTTCAGCGCGGTCATGGGGTCTACAACGGGTATTTGAATGGCCGCCAGTGTAGCGAATTCAGCGTGGCGCTGCGCGCAGGTGCCAGTCGGCAATTTCATCGGCGATCAACGGCGGCGCTACCTGCGGCCCCTGGGCGAACTGGCAGCCGTTGGCCTTGAGCCACTCAACTTGCTCCTGAGTTTCGACGCCCTCGGCGATCACCAGCAGGTCGAAATGCCGGCACAGCTCGATAATGCTCCGGGCCATCGCCGCATCCCGGGATGAACCCGGAACGCGGGCGACCAGCTTGGGGTCGAGCTTGAGGGTGTCGAATTCCAGGTCCCGCAGGCGCGCCAGGGAGCAGTTGCCTGCGCCGAAATCATCCAGAGCAATCCGCACACCCGCCCCGCGCAACAGCCTGAGTTGCTTGGTGGACTCTTCCAGGTTGTGCATCAGGCTTTCCTCGCTGATCTCCACCTCCAGCTGCCGGCCTTGCAGCCCATGTCGCTCCAGCACCTGCTGCAACTGGCTGGCCAGGTTCGGCATATTGAACTGGCTGCTGCTCAAGCTCACGCTCAGCACCAACTCATCGCTGAGCACCGCTGTCCAGGCCTGTCGCTGGGCGGCCACCTGTTGATAGATCCAGCTGCTCAACTGGCTGATCAGCCGTGCCTCTTCCAGCAACGGCAAGAACAGCCCCGGCGGCACATCGCCGACGCTCGGATGCTGCCAGCGCAGCAACGCCTCGACACCGCGCAGGTGGCCGTCGTGCAGCGACACCTGCGGCTGGTACACCAGGGTGAAATCCTTACTCTCGATGGCGCTGCGCACGCTGTCTTCGAGCATCAGGCGCGAGCGGGCCCGGCCGTTCATCTCCTGATCGTAATAACGATACTGCTGACGCCCGGCGCGCTTGGCTTCATACATGGCGACGTCCGCCGCGCGCAGCAGGCCGTTAAGGTCCGAGCCGCAGTCCGGGAAGGTCGCGATGCCGATACTGACGCCGAGCATCACGTCCAGGCCGTCGACCTGCTGACAGATCGACACCCGTTCGATCAGTTTTTCCGCAATCTTGGCCGCCTGTTCCGGAAATTCCAGCTCCAGCAACGCGGTGAATTCGTCACCGCCCATGCGGCCAAGAATGTCGTAGGAGCGCAGGCACGCCTTCAGCTGCTCCGAGACCCAGCGCAGCACCCGGTCGCCGGCGTCGTGCCCCAGGGAATCATTCACCCGCTTGAAGCCGTCGAGGTCCAGGTACAGCAGCACCAGCGATTGCTCGTTACGCTCACTGCGCAACAGCACATTCTCCACCGACTGGTGAAACCCGCGCCGGTTGAGCAGGCCGGTCAGCGGGTCAGTGACTGCCTGGAACTCCAGTTGCTGATGCAAGTGGCGCACCTCGGACATGTCCAGCACCGTGACCACCATGGCTCTCTGTTCGGCCGGCAGCGGCGCGCACGACATGGCCACCGGCAGTTGCTGGCCCGGCGCGGTGCGCAGGATTGCATCGTGCAGGCGCCAGGTTTCGCCACGCTTGTAGCCTTCATACAAGGCAGAGTCGGACCAGCCAGGCACATGGGGCTTCTGCAAAAAACCGAGGAACTCGGCGCCCTGGATCTCGGCGACCGGCGCATTCAGCAACCGCGAAATCGCCGGGTTGGCGTAGCTGATCACCCCGTCTTCGCCCACCACCAGAATGCCTTCGGCGGCATTGTCCAGCACCGAGGCATTGAAGGCCCGCGCCGATTCCAGGTCATGGCTCAGCCGCTGCAAGGCACGGCGGTTGCGCTGATGCTCCAGCAGGGCATGGACCTTGGGCTTGAGGATATTCGGGTCGAAGGGTTTGAGCAGATAGTCAATGGCGCCACTGGCGTACCCTTCCAGCATTGCCGCCGGCGACTGGGCGTGGGCGCTGAGAAAGATGATCGGGGTCATTTGCGTGCGCTGGCTGCCGCGCATCAGCCGGGCCACCTCGAACCCGTCCATGCCGGGCATCATCACGTCCAGCAGCACCAGGTCGACGTCATGTTCGAGCAGCAATCCCAGGGCTTCAACCCCCGACGCCGCCGTCACCACACACCAGTCGTCACGCTGCAATAGCGCACGCATGCTGATCAGGTTTTCGGGATAGTCATCGACCACCAAAAGCACTGAACAACCATCGCGGGGCTTGATTGGAGCGCATTCCATTGCTGCTTCTCTTCCGTCGGAGTCGTTCCGGTCATTTTTGCGAAAAACCCGGATAAACAATAAGGACTCACTCTAGACCTGGATCCCCCAAAGCAGAAGCCATGACGGTGCCATCATTGAGCCAAAGTCCAGACAACCGACTAACGGTCTGTGTCTACAGCCCCCGGTTTACGGGAAACATGGCTTTTTGACATTTAGCTGACGCCAATAAACCGCCACAAAATCATTAACAATCCATTTCCAGCCACCTATAAAGAAAGCGCCAGCTCTCGAGCCGCAACCTTCTCCCCCTGTTAAAGGCGCTTTCAATGATTGATCTGTCCACCTGGAACCTGAGCATCCCCGTCGGCTCCCCGCCCTCGACCATCGACACCCCGAAACTGCTCAGCGGGTTCAAGGACCAGTACTTCCAGGCCGAAGGCAGCAGCGTGCAATTCTGGACCCCGGTCACCGGCACACGTACCGAGAACGCTGTTTACCCCCGCAGCGAACTGCGGGAAACCTACGCCGATGGTCGCCTGCGCAACTGGCTGTATGGCGACGCCGACAACTTCCTGCGGGCCACGTTGGCGGTCAACCAGGTGCCGTCTTCCGGCAAGGTCGTCATCGGCCAAATCCACGCCTACGACAGCCAGAAGCCGCTGATCAAGGTCGAGTACCAGTACAAGGAAAAAACCCAGACCGGCAACATCGTCGCCAAGGTGCGCATGCGCCCCAATGAAGATGAAGGGCGGGTAATCATCGTTGCCGAAAACGTGCCGCTGGACCGCAACTTCACCTACGTCATCCACCTGAATAAAGCCGGCCTGTTGAGTGTCGACGCGGCCAGCGGGCAGTGGAACGAACGCATTGGCGCGGCGTGGGGCAAACAACCGCTGTACTTCAAGGCCGGCGCCTACGTGCAGGACAACAGTGGCAACAGCAAGGAGGGCGCCCGGGTGACCTTTGCCAAGCTGGACATTGACCACGACTGACGCTGATTCGCTTCAGCGACCGGTCCCACGACGCTTTAGGACAGAACCGCGACCCAGGGTCTCGACTTTCTTGTAGGACAATCCGAGTATGGCGCCGCGCACGCGCACTACCACCTATAAGAAAGTCATGGAGACTGCTCAATGCCCTTTTCCCGCACCCTGCTCGCCCTCTCCCTGGGCATGGCTCTGCTGCAAAACCCGGCCTTCGCCGCCCCGCCCCTCTCGATGGCCGACGGGGTGGCCCAGGTCAATATCCAGGACAGCAACGCCTGGGTCGAAATCAACAAGGTCGCCTTCGAAAACAACATCCGCACCCTGCAAGCCAGCCTCGCTGACAAATCGAAAATCTGCGCCGTGCTCAAGGCAGATGCCTACGGCCACGGCATCGGCTTGCTGATGCCGTCGGTGATCAAACTGGGCGTGCCCTGCGTCGGCATCGCCAGCAACGAAGAAGCCCGTGTGGTCCGTGAAAGCGGCTTCAAGGGCCAACTGATCCGCGTACGCACCGCCGCCCTGAGCGAGCTGGAGGCTGCGTTGCCGTATAACGTCGAAGAGCTGGTGGGCAATCTGGACTTCGCCGTGCGCGCCAGCCTGATCGCCGAAAACCACGGCCGCCCGCTGGTCGTGCACCTGGGCCTGAATTCCAGCGGCATGAGCCGCAACGGCGTGGAAATGACCACCGCCCAGGGCCGCCGCGACGCCGTAGCCATTACCAAGGTGCCGAACCTGCAGGTGACGGCGAT
Source organism: Pseudomonas sp. TH32 (assembly GCF_016650855.1). Taxonomy (NCBI): domain Bacteria; kingdom Pseudomonadati; phylum Pseudomonadota; class Gammaproteobacteria; order Pseudomonadales; family Pseudomonadaceae; genus Pseudomonas; species Pseudomonas sp. TH32. The sequence continues at coordinate 5,017,448 of NZ_JAEKFA010000002.1, forward strand.
CATGACCCACTTCGCCGTTGAAGACGCCGCCGACGTGCGCACCGGGCTCAAGGCGTTCAATGAACAGGCCAACTGGCTGATCAACGTCGCCCAGCTCGACCGCAGCAAGATCACCCTGCACGCCGCCAACTCCTTCGCCACCCTGGAAGTGCCCGAGTCGCGGCTGGACATGGTTCGTCCGGGCGGCCTGCTGTTTGGCGATACCGTGCCGGCGTTCACCGAATACAAGCGGGTGATGCAGTTCAAATCCCACGTGGCGTCGGTCAACAGCTATCCGAAGGGCAACACCGTGGGCTACGACCGCACCTACACCCTGGCGCGGGATTCGAAACTGGCAAACATCACCGTCGGCTATTCCGACGGCTACCGCCGGGCGTTCACCAACAAAGGCGTGGTGCTGATCAACGGCCATCGCGTGCCGGTGGTGGGCAAGGTGTCGATGAACACCCTGATGGTGGATGTCACCGACGTACCAACCGTGAAGAGCGGCGACGAGGTGGTACTGTTCGGCAAGCAGGGCGCGGTGGAGACCAGCCAGGCGGAAGTTGAAGACATCAATGGTGCGTTGCTGGCGGATCTGTATACGGTGTGGGGTAACTCGAATCCGAAGGTGCTGGTGGACCGGTAAATCACGGCCACAAAAAAGCCCGCATCGCTGCGGGCTTTTTCATTAACGCGTAGGGCTTAGTTAACCTTGGCGTTCAACTCACCTTTCAGGTAACGCTGGTACATCGCTTCCAGGGAGATCGGCTTGATCTTCGAAGCGTTGCCCGCAGTACCGAAGGCTTCGTAACGCGCGATGCACACGTCACGCATGGCAGTCACGGTAGCGCCGAAGAATTTACGTGGGTCAAATTCGCTCGGGTTGGTGGCCATCAGGCGACGCATCGCACCGGTGGACGCCAAACGCAGGTCGGTGTCGATGTTGACCTTGCGCACGCCGTACTTGATGCCTTCAACGATTTCTTCAACCGGCACGCCGTAGGTTTCTTTGATGTCGCCGCCGTACTGGTTGATGATCGCCAACCACTCTTGCGGTACCGAGGAAGAACCGTGCATCACCAGGTGGGTGTTGGGGATGCGTTTGTGGATTTCCTTGATGCGGTCGATGGCCAGCACATCGCCGGTAGGCGGCTTGGTGAACTTGTAGGCGCCGTGGCTGGTGCCGATGGCGATGGCCAGGGCATCAACCTGGGTCTTCTTGACGAAGTCGGCAGCTTCTTCCGGGTCGGTCAGCATTTGGCTGTGATCCAGTACGCCTTCGGCGCCGATACCGTCTTCTTCACCGGCCATGCCGGTTTCCAGGGAGCCCAGGCAACCCAGCTCGCCTTCAACCGAAACGCCGCAGGCGTGCGCCATGGCGACGGTTTGTTGGGTAACGCGTACGTTGTATTCGTAGTCGGTCGGGGTCTTGCCGTCTTCACCCAGGGAACCGTCCATCATCACCGAGCTGAAGCCCAGCTGGATCGAGCGCTGGCACACGTCAGGGCTGGTGCCGTGGTCCTGGTGCATGCACACCGGGATGTGCGGGAATTCTTCGATCGCGGCGAGGATCAGGTGACGCAGGAACGGGGCGCCGGCGTATTTACGCGCACCGGCCGAAGCCTGGACGATCACTGGAGAGTCAGTCTTGTCAGCGGCTTCCATGATGGCGCGCATCTGCTCAAGGTTGTTGACGTTGAAGGCTGGAACGCCATAGCCGAATTCGGCTGCGTGGTCCAACATCTGGCGCATGCTGATAAGTGCCATTGTGAGTCTCTCTCCCGGTCGAGGGTCGTTAATCGTGCAAGCCTGCCGTAGCGGCGGCTGCTATTCAAGTTATTGAAGGTCAGGCTTTCAATGCCTGCCCTGCTTAATCGTTAAACCTGTCTGTAGGAGCCGGCTTGCCGGCGATGGCGGCTGACGCTATCGCCGGCAAGCCGGCTCCTACAGGTGATCACGGCGTGTTATTGAGCTTTACAGCCGCGCCCGATCAAATCATCGGTGGCAACCCAGTAAACCAGGCCTTCCTCACCTTTTGTGTGAAACGCCAACTGGCCGTCGCTGTACAGCACGCCCGACGCCGCCACGTCCTGCTTGAGGCGGTAAACCTGGTCCGAACCACCCAGGCGTACATCCACCTGGGTGTGGGCCTGGTCGGCGAAGCGCCAGTTGACTTGCGCCTGGCTGTCACACGTCCAGGTGGTCCACTTGTCTACTGGCTCTGCCTTCTTGTCGAACATGTTCAGGTTGGTGCATCCGGCCAATAAAGCCAGTGCTGCCAGGGCGAAAACGCCTTTCATTGCCAATCCTCAAGCGGCGACCTGCGGCCACCGCTGCTGTCGGTTATTGAATCAGACCCGTCAAGGGCAACCCTGTTCCTGACCTTTGGGCGGGGAGTCGTATTTCTCCAACCCGTCAGGCCCGATGCGCTTGTTGATCACCGGCATGGTTTCGGCTTGCCAGTCGGCCTGGTAGCAACTCTTTCGCGGCGCAGCCCCGGACTTTTCAGGCTCGGCCTCCGCGTTCGGGGTGCTCCCGCAGCCGGCCAACAGGCCCGCTGCGATCACCAGTGCCAACGACTTGATCATCGGAATGCTCCTTTTCCTCAGCAAGTGCCTCAGCCCTTCGCCCGGCTTTCCAGCACTTCAACGGCCGGCAGTACCTTGCCTTCGACGAATTCGAGGAATGCACCACCACCGGTAGAAATGTAGGAGATCTGGTCAGCAACGCCATATTTATCGATGGCCGCCAGGGTGTCGCCACCACCGGCAATCGAGAATGCCGAGCTTTCAGCGATGGCGTGGGCCAGCACTTTGGTGCCGTTGCCGAACTGATCGAACTCGAACACACCGACCGGACCGTTCCACAGGATGGTCTGGGACGATTTCAGCAGTTCAGCGAAGTTGGCTGCCGTTTGCGGGCCGATATCCAGGATCATGTCGTCGGCGGCAACGTCAGCGATCAGCTTGACGGTGGCTTCGGCGCTTTCAGCGAACTCCTTGGCCACCACCACGTCCACCGGCAGCGGTACGCTGACCTTGGCGGCGATGGCGCGGGCGGTGTCCAGCAGGTCCGGCTCGTACAGCGACTTGCCCACCGGGTGGCCAGCAGCGGCCAGGAAGGTATTGGCAATGCCGCCGCCGACGATCAGTTGATTGCAGATCTGGCTCAGGCTGTTCAACACGTCGAGCTTGGTGGACACCTTGGAGCCGGCAACGATGGCCGCCATCGGTTGGGCCGGAGCGCCCAGTGCCTTGCCCAAGGCGTCCAGTTCAGCGGCCAGCAACGGGCCGGCTGCGGCGACCTTGGCGAACTTGGCCACGCCGTGGGTCGAGCCCTCGGCACGGTGAGCAGTGCCGAAGGCGTCCATCACGAACACATCGCACAGGGCGGCGTATTGCTGGGCCAGTTCGTCGCTGTTCTTTTTCTCGCCCTTGTTGAAGCGCACGTTTTCGAACAACACGATGTCGCCGGCCTTCACGTCCACGCCGTTCAGGTAGTCGGCTACCAGCGGCACGTCGCGGCCCAGGGCCTTGCTCAGGTATTCGGCCACAGGCTTGAGGCTGTTTTCTGCCGAGAACTCACCTTCGGTCGGGCGACCCAGGTGGGAGCAGACCATCACGGCCGCACCTTTTTCCAGGGCCAGCTTGATGGTCGGCAGCGAGGCCAGGATTCGCGCATCGCTGGTGACAACACCGTCCTTGACTGGGACGTTGAGGTCTTCGCGGATCAGTACGCGCTTACCTTGCAGATCGAGGTCGGTCATCTTCAACACGGTCATGGGTGGCAATTCCTGAGAGCTAAAGTTGTGGAGAGGCTGTTTGCAGATAGTGTTCTGCAACGTCCAGCATACGGTTGGCAAAACCCCATTCGTTGTCGAACCACGCCAGGATGTTCACCAGCCGTGGGCCGGAAACGCGGGTCTGGCTGGCATCGACGATGGCCGAATGCGGGTCGTGGTTGAAATCACAGCTGGCGTGCGGCAACTCGGTGTACGCCAACAAGCCTTTGAGCGGGCCACTGGTGGCGGCGTCGCGCAGGATCCGGTTGACTTCACCGGCGTCGGTGTCGCTGACGGTTTGCATGGTGATGTCCAGGCAAGACACATTCACCGTCGGTACCCGTACGGCTTTGGCCTGGATTCGCCCGGCAAGTTCCGGCAACAGTCGCTCGATACCCCGCGCAAGCCCGGTGGACACCGGAATCACTGACTGAAACGCCGAACGCGTACGACGCAGGTCTTCATGGTGGTAGGCATCGATCACCGGCTGATCGTTCATCGCCGAGTGAATGGTGGTGATCGACACGTATTCCAGGCCAATGGCCTGGTCCAGCAGGCGCAACAGCGGCACGCCGCAGTTGGTGGTGCAGGAGGCGTTGGACACCAGCAGTTCGGCGCCGGTCAGGCAATCCTGGTTCACGCCGTAGACGATGGTGGCGTCGACATCCGCCTCGCTGGCCATCGGCTGGGAGAACAATACCCGTGGCGCACCGGCGTCGAGAAAACGCTGGCCATCGGCACGGGTGTGATAGGCACCGGAGCATTCCAGCACCAGGTCGACGTCCAGCGCCGCCCAGTCGATGCCCTCGGGGGTGGCACTGCGCAATACCTTCACGCAGTTGCCATTAATATGCAGACAGTCGTCCTCGACCCGCACTTCGCCGGGGAACCGGCCGTGGGTGGAGTCAAAGCGTGTCAGGTATTCGATGCTGGCCATGTCCGCCAGATCGTTGATCGCAACAATTTCAAACCCGGCCGCCGCCCCTCGCTCGACCAGAGCACGCAAGACGCAACGACCAATCCGGCCGTAGCCGTTGAGTGCAACTTTGTAGGGACGCGGTTGAGGCATGGGGTTCTCGATCAATGTTCGTTCAGTGTTGAATGTTCCATCGCCATCACGGGCAAGCCCGCTCCCACATTAGACCGAGATCAAATGTGGGAGCGGGCTTGCCCGCGATAGCAACAGCACAGACAACGCAGACTTACTTAGTCTTCCAGCAGCTCTTCAGCCTGACCCAGGATATTTTCCAGGGTGAAACCGAACTCTTCGAACAACGCTGGCGCTGGCGCCGACTCACCGTAGGTGGTCATGCCGATCACGCGGCCTTCCAGGCCCACGTATTTGTACCAGTAGTCGGCGTGAGCCGCTTCGATGGCGATACGCGCGCTGACCTGCAACGGCAGCACCGATTGCTTGTAGTCCGCATCCTGAGCCTCGAAGACGCTGGTGCACGGCATGGAAACCACACGCACGTTGCGACCAGCAGCGGTCAGCTTGTCGTACGCCTGAACCGCCAGGCCCACTTCGGAACCGGTGGAGATCAGGATCAGCTCCGGCTCGCCGATGCAGTCTTTCAGCACATAGCCACCACGGCTGATGCCTTCGATCTGCGCCGCGTCGCGGGTTTGGTGCTGCAGGTTCTGACGGGAGAAGATCAGCGCCGAAGGGCCGTCTTTACGCTCGATCGCGTGCTTCCAGGCCACAGCCGATTCGACCGCGTCCGATGGGCGCCAGGTGTCCAGGTTCGGCGTGGTACGCAGGCTGGTCAATTGCTCGACCGGCTGGTGCGTCGGGCCGTCTTCGCCCAGGCCGATGGAGTCGTGGGTGTAGACGAAGATCACACGCTTCTTCATCAGCGACGCCATGCGTACCGCGTTGCGCGCGTATTCCATGAACATCAGGAAGGTCGCGCCGTAAGGCACCAGGCCGCCGTGCAGGGCGACGCCGTTCATGATGGCGCTCATGCCGAATTCGCGCACGCCGTAGTACATGTAGTTGCCGCTGGCGTCTTCAGCCGAAACACCTTTGCAACCTTTCCACAGGGTCAGGTTGGAACCGGCCAGGTCAGCCGAACCGCCGAGGAACTCGGGCAGCAGAGGGCCGAATGCGTTCAGGGTGTTCTGGCTGGCTTTACGGCTGGCGATGGTTTCGCCCTTGGCAGCCACTTCGGCGATGTAGGCCGAGGCTTTTTCCGAGAAGTCGGCAGGCAGGTCACCGGCGAGGCGACGTACCAGCTCGTTGGCCAGTTCCGGGAATTCGGCGGAGTAGGCAGCGAAACGCTGGTCCCACTCGGCTTCGGCAGCCCTGCCTGCTTCCTTGGCGTCCCATTCGGCGTAGATGTCGGCCGGGATTTCGAACGGGCCGTGGTTCCATTTCAGCGCAGCGCGGGTCAGGGCGATTTCCGCGTCACCCAGTGGGGCGCCGTGGCAGTCTTCTTTACCTTGCTTGTTCGGCGAACCGAAGCCGATGGTGGTCTTGCAGCAGATCAGGGTCGGCTGCTCGCTCTTGCGGGCGGTGTCGATGGCAGTCTTGATCTCTTCAGGATCGTGGCCGTCGACGTTGCGGATCACCTGCCAGTTGTAGGCTTCGAAACGCTTTGGCGTGTCGTCGGTGAACCAGCCTTCGACTTCGCCGTCGATGGAGATGCCGTTGTCATCGTAGAAGGCGATCAGCTTGCCCAGGCCCAGGGTACCGGCCAGGGAAGCGACTTCGTGGGAAATGCCTTCCATCATGCAGCCATCACCCAGGAACACGTAGGTGTGGTGGTCGACAACGTTGTGGTTTGGACGGTTGAACTGCGCGCCCAGGACTTTTTCAGCCAGGGCAAAACCCACGGCGTTGGCCAGGCCCTGGCCCAGTGGGCCGGTGGTGGTCTCGACGCCTGGGGTGTAGCCGTATTCCGGGTGGCCCGGAGTGCGGCTGTGGATTTGGCGGAAGTTCTTCAGGTCGTCGATGGTGACGTCGTAACCGGTCAGGTGCAGCAACGAGTAGATCAGCATCGAGCCATGGCCGTTGGACAGCACGAAGCGGTCACGGTCGGCGAACGACGGGTTGCTCGGGTTGTGTTTCAGGTAGTCACGCCAAAGTACCTCGGCGATATCCGCCATGCCCATCGGGGCACCGGGATGGCCGCTGTTGGCTTTTTGCACGGCATCCATGCTGAGGGCACGAATGGCGTTGGCACGCTCACGACGGCTGGGCATCGCTGATCTCCTGGAGTTGAATAAAAGAAACGGAAAAAAGGATCGGCATTTTCCCTCAGCCACGGCCCTCGGGGCAATGACAGATAGTCACTTGAGGGTGTTTTTCCTGCGGATTGGCTGGAGAAACCGTTTACCGGTTCGTCCATAGGTTATAGCGACTGCTTATAACCACCGATTATCGACCAATATCAAAACTTTTTGATATTGCCCTTGCGGGGTTTTCCCACCGTCTCTAGACTGCTGGCCTTATGAACGTAAGCGCACCTTCCATTCGCCCCGACGACAGCGACGAGCTGGCAGCCCTGTGCAAGGCCGGCGGCGACCCGTTGCGTCTGAATGTATTGCGTGCGCTGACCAACGACTCGTTCGGGGTGCTGGAGCTGGCGCAGATCTTCGCCATTGGCCAGTCCGGTATGAGCCATCACTTAAAGGTCCTGGCCCAGGCCGACCTGGTGGCCACCCGCCGTGAAGGCAATGCGATTTTTTACCGTCGCGCCCTGCCGCACACCGAACTATTGGGCGGCAAGCTGCACGCCGCGCTGCTCGAAGAAGTCGACAACCTGAGCCTGCCGGTGGACGTTCAATCGCGCATCAGCCAGGTACACCGGCAACGTGCAGCGGCCAGCCAGGACTTCTTCTCACGGGTAGCCGAGAAGTTTCGCGCCCAGCAAGACTTGATCGCCGGCTTGGCGCAATACCGTGAAAGCGTGCTGGCACTTTTGGACAAGCTGAGCTTCAGTGATGAGGCCACGGCGGTTGAAGTGGGCCCCGGAGACGGTGGCTTCCTGCCGGAACTCGCGCGACGTTTTCATCAGGTCACGGCGCTGGACAACAGCCCTGCGATGCTCGAGCTGGCTCGCCAGTTGTGTGAACGCGAAGCGCTGGGGAATGTCAGCCTGCAGTTGGCCGACGCCCTGAATGACACCCGCCTGCGGGCCGACTGCGTGGTGCTGAACATGGTCCTGCACCATTTCGCCGCCCCGGCAGAAGCCCTCAAGCAGATGGCGAATTTGCTGCAACCCGGCGGCAGTCTGCTGATTACGGATTTATGCAGCCACAACCAGAGTTGGGCCAGGGAGGCCTGCGGTGATCTCTGGCTGGGTTTTGAACAGGACGATTTGGCCCGCTGGGCCACCGCTGCGGGACTCGTTCCCGGGGAAAGCCTCTATGTAGGTTTACGTAATGGTTTCCAGATTCAGGTCCGCCATTTTCAGCGGCCGGCTGGCGACACTCACCATCGGTAAATATCAGGAAAACATCGAGATGAGCGAATACTCCCTTTTCACCTCCGAGTCCGTGTCTGAAGGGCATCCGGACAAAATTGCCGACCAGATTTCTGATGCGGTGCTGGACGCCATCATTGCTGAAGACAAGTTCGCCCGAGTGGCGTGCGAGACTCTGGTGAAAACGGGCGTGGCGATCATCGCCGGCGAAGTCACCACCTCTGCCTGGGTCGACCTGGAGCAGATCGTTCGTGACGTGATCACCGACATTGGCTACACCAGCTCCGACGTCGGCTTCGACGGTGCGACCTGCGGCGTGATGAACATCATCGGCAAGCAGTCCCCTGACATCAACCAGGGTGTCGACCGTGCCAAGCCTGAAGATCAGGGCGCCGGCGACCAGGGCCTGATGTTCGGCTACGCCAGTAACGAAACCGACGTGCTGATGCCAGCACCGATCACCTTCTCCCACCAGTTGGTGAAGCGCCAGGCCGAAGCTCGTAAATCCGGCCTGCTGCCATGGCTGCGCCCGGACGCCAAGTCCCAGGTGACCTGCCGCTACGAAGGCGGCAAAGTGGTCGGCATCGACGCGGTGGTATTGTCGACCCAGCACAATCCGGACGTTTCCTACGCCGATCTGCGCGAAGGCGTCATGGAACTGATCGTCAAGCACGTACTGCCTGCCGAACTGCTGACCAAAGACACCCAGTTCCACATCAACCCGACCGGCCAGTTCATCATCGGTGGCCCGGTAGGCGACTGCGGCCTGACCGGCCGCAAGATCATCGTCGACAGCTACGGCGGCATGGCCCGTCACGGCGGTGGTGCGTTCTCCGGCAAGGATCCATCCAAGGTTGACCGTTCCGCGGCCTACGCCGGTCGTTATGTGGCCAAGAACATCGTGGCGGCCGGCCTGGCCGAGCGTTGCGAGATTCAGGTGTCCTACGCCATCGGTGTGGCCCAGCCTACGTCGATCTCGCTGAACACCTTCGGTACCGGCAAGATCAGCGACGACAAGATCGTCAAACTGGTGCGTGAAATCTTCGACCTGCGTCCGTACGCAATCACCACTATGCTCGACCTGCTGCACCCGATGTACCAGGAAACCGCGGCCTACGGCCACTTCGGTCGTACCCCGGAGCAGAAGACTGTCGGCAACGACACCTTCACCACGTTCACCTGGGAAAAGACCGACCGCGCCAACGACCTGCGTACTGCCGCCGGCCTGTAATCGCTTTACGCTGTACCCAAAACCCTGCCGGGTTCTCCCGGCAGGGTTTTTTATTGCCGGATGATTTACGGGCAATGTTCACGTTTTTTGGATCCAATGCTTGCAGGCCAAATGATGGCCCACTAGAATCCGCGCCCTCCCGGGCCTTCACCTTTTACTGGATATTGCACTGCGCCTGCCCGGGCCCCATAAGCGCGCAGGCAATCGAACATTGAGGTTTTTCATGCGCATTTCCACACTCGCCCCTGCCGCCCTTCTGCTCAGCCTGCTTGCCCTGCCGGCGCACGCCGACCTGAGCGCACTCAGCGGCCTGACGTCCCAACTGGGTGTGTCTTCCGGCGACTGCGAAAAACAGAGCAAAGACCTGCAAGCCAAAGTCGACGCCGCCAAGGCCAATGGCGAGGCCCTGAAAGTGAAAGCCATGCAGGCCGCTCTGGATCAAGTCAACAAAGGTTGCAAAAAAGTCGGCGAGTCCCAGGACAAGCTCGACGCAGGCCAGCAAAAGCAGCAGGCCAAGGCCGACAGCAACGACACCGTGAAAGCCTTGGGCGGTCTGTTCAAGTAAGCAGAAACATCGGGTAAACAGCCTCGCGATTGCGGGGCTTTTTTATGCCTGCAGGGATGGCATAGGCTGAGCGCCCTTTCAGAGCAAGGATGCTCATGATGACGCTGCCTATGCGCCTGCTGCTTTTCTTCTTACTCAGTTTCTCGCCGCTCATGGCGTGGGCACGGGAGTGTCCCGACTGGGACACCGATCACGCGCAAGCACAGATCACCACCCTGGCGCAGCAGGTCCGCCAATGGGATGACAGTTACCACCGGCTGGGCCAGTCACCTATCAGCGATGAGCTCTATGACCAGGCCCGCCAGCGCCTGGCCCAATGGCGCAGTTGTTTTGCCCCCGGCGCTGCAGTCACGGATAACCCGCTGGGCACTGCACGCGGCACAATCTCCCACCCGACGCCTCACACCGGACTGGAAAAACTGCTGGACGATAACGCCGTTCGAAGCTGGTTGAGCACTCGTCAGGACGTGTGGATTCAGCCCAAGGTCGATGGCGTCGCCGTAACACTGGTTTATCGCAAGGGCCGACTGAGCCGGCTCATCAGTCGCGGCGATGGCCAACTGGGCCAGGACTGGTCAGCGTCCGCCCGCAGGATCCCCGGAATCGTCCAGCAACTGCCCGAGCCTATAGACCTGCTGTTGCAAGGCGAACTCTATTGGCGACTGACGGATCATGTGCAAGCCGTCAAAGGCGGCATCGGCGCCCGCAGCAAGGTAGCCGGGCTGATGAACCGCCGGCAGTTGAGCGAAGCCGACGCCGCCAATATCGGTCTGTTTGTGTGGGCATGGCCCAAAGGCCCCGGGGACTTTTCCGAAGCGCTGTACCAGCTTGCGCAATGGGGCTTCACCGACAGCGGGCGCTTCAGCCAACCGATCAAGGACATCACTGAAGCCGCGCACTGGCGCAGTTACTGGTACAGCCACCCACTGCCCTTCGCCAGCGACGGCGTGGTGCTGCACCAAAGCCAGCGCGCGCCGGCAGAGCGATGGCGGGTCAGCGCGCCCTATTGGGCGGTTGCCTGGAAGTACCCGGTGGTCAAGGCGCTGGCCCATGTACACAAGGTGCACTTCAAGATTGGCCGTACCGGGCGCATCACCTCCATCCTGGAGTTGGAGCCGGTACTGCTCGACGACCGGAACATCAGCCGGGTCAGTGTTGGCTCGCTGAAACGCTGGCAGGAACTGGATATCCGCCCTGGCGACCAGGTTTCCATCAGCCTCGCAGGCCAGGTTATCCCGCGTCTTGACCGGGTCATCCTGCGCAGTCAGCCGCGGGTCGAGTTGCAGGTCCCACAGGCCAAGGACTTTCACCCGTTGAGTTGTTGGCAACTGGCCCCCGGCTGTGAAGAGCAACTGCTCGCTCGGCTGACCTGGCTGAGTGGCGCCCAGGGGCTGGCCCTGCCACACATCGGCCGCGAAACCTGGAACAGCTTGATTCAGGCCGGTCTGATCGTTGACCTGCTCGATTGGTTAACCCTGGATGAGGCAGAGCTTGCTAACATTGATGGATTCGGTGAACGCAGCAGTGCGCGTTTACTCGACAGCTTGCGCAGCGCCCGGCAGCGACCGTTCGCACAATGGCTGATGGCCCTGGGAGTACCGCCCACCGCCCGCAACAATCTACAAGGCGGCTGGCAAACCCTGGCCGCCAAAGACACTCAAGCCTGGCTGGCCGAAGACGGCATAGGCCCGGGCCGCGCGGCGCAACTGAGCGCCTTTTTTCGCGACCCGCAGGTGCTGGCCTTGAGTGAAACATTACGGGCTGCCGGAATAGATGGTTTTTAACCGTTGCCCGGCGGCATTAACCGGTGCTGGCAGAATTCATCCTGCCCACCTGATTGCGACCTTGTTCCCCTTGGAGCGTTTATGAAATTTCTTGCACCTTTTGCCCTGTTGACCGTCGCGACCCTGATGGCCACGCCGCTGCTGGCAGCCGAAGAAACCGCGCCACTCACCGGCTGCGCCGCCAAGCGCCAGGCCATCAGCACCCAGATCGAACAAGCCAAGGCCCACGGCAACAGCGAGCAGCAAGCCGGCCTGGAAAAAGCCCTGAGTGAAGTCACTGCCAACTGCACCGACGCCTCCTTGAAAAAGGAGCGCGAAAACAAGGTGCTCGACGCCAAGCACGAAGTCAGCCGCCGTCAGGCCGACCTCGACAAGGCAATGAAAAAGGGTGATTCCGACAAGATCAACAAGCGCAAGGACAAGCTGGCCCAGTCACGCAAGGACTTGCAGGACGCCCTGGACGAACTGGACAAGTAAGACGCCTCAGTGATCGCGGAACTGTTTGTGGCACGCGGTGCAGGCATCTTCGACTTTCTGCACCGCAGGCCCGAGATTGCTCGCCTTGTAAGGCTGGACCTGACTTGCGATCACCAATTCACCGGTGGCCGTTTCAAGGTTTCGGGCCATTTCCTGGAAGCGTGCCTGTTGCTGCCACACGTCGTCCTTGGCGCTGGTGTGGTCTTCTTCACGCACGCTCGGGAAATGTTTCCACGGTTCATGGGACAACGTATCGAGCTTGACCGCGCCTTCGGCAAATTTTGCGCCGTCGAACGGAATGCGCCCACGCAACATGCCGCCCAGGTCTTCGCCGGTCTTAAGCATCTGCTTGAAAATGGCCTTGCGCTGGCCCAGGGGCGAATTCGGATCAACCCCGCCGCAGGCGGACAGTGTCAGGCAAGCCAGCAATACAACGGTCAGTCTTTTAAAAGTCATGATGGCTCAAGGTCACGGGAAACGGCGGCCAGTATCCTCGCCCCGCCCGCAAAGACCAATACCCCTATTAATAATAAGGGTTGCTCGAACGCCAACCGGCACGGGCAATCGCTTCAGGAATTATGTGCATGAATACCCGTTTTAAACCCTGGAGCCGCCGCCTGGCGTGGGCTCTGCCAATGATCGCGTTGCTGGCCGGTTGCGACACCGGCAAGGACGATAAAACCAAGCCCCACGCCATCGCGACCTACGTCGGCGCTACCTGGGAAAACCTGCCAGCCGTGTCGGACAGCGACCTGCAGGCCGGCTTCGAGTCCTGGCGCAGTGCCTGCCAACGGCTCAAGGCCGACCCGGTGTGGGGCGCGACGTGCGCGGCGTCGGCCAACGTGCCGTCCACCGCGGTGGCGATTCGTGATTTCCTCAAGGCCAACCTCGATGTCTACGGCCTGCGTTCGGCAGACAACAGCCCCAACGGCCTGATCACCGGCTACTACGAACCGGTTTACCCCGGCAGCCTCACCGAAACCGCCACCGCCCATGTGCCGGTGTTCGGCGTGCCGGATGACCTGATCATAGTCAACCTGGAAAGCATCTACCCGGAACTCAAGGGCAAGCGCCTGCGCGGTCGCCTGGAAGGTCGGGTGCTCAAACCTTATGACGACGCCAGCGCCATCAACCAGCAAGGCTCCACCGCCAAACCGATCGCCTGGCTGACCAACCCGATGGACCTGCAATTCCTGCAGATCCAGGGTTCGGGCCGTATCCAACTGGCCGACGGCCGCCAATTGCGTGTCGGTTACGGTGATCAGAACGGCTACCCGTACCGCCCCATCGGCCGCTGGCTGGTGGAGCAAGGCGAGCTGAAAAAAGAAGACGTGACCATGGGCGCCATCAGCGCCTGGGCCAAGGCTCATCCCCAGCGGATTCCCGAATTGCTGGCGAGCAACCCCAGCTACGTATTCTTCAGTGCCCGCCCCGACAGCAACGAAGGCCCGCGTGGCTCGCTGAACGTACCGCTGACTGCAGGTTATAGCGTGGCGGTGGATCGCAAGGTGATTCCGCTGGGCAGCCTGTTGTGGCTGTCGACTACGCGACCGGATGGCGCACCGATTGCCCGCCCGGTGGCCGCGCAGGACACCGGTGGTGCAATTACCGGTGAAGTGCGCGCCGACCTGTTCTGGGGAACGGGTGATGCCGCAGGGGAACTGGCGGGCAACATGAAGCAGCAGGGCCAGATCTGGATGCTGTGGCCCAAAGGCGCGGCGCTGCCGAAAGTGCCGGACGCACCGACAGGAACCTGAATAACACCACTGACCTATGTGGAAGCGGGCTTGTGTGGGAGCGGCGGTGCGATGATTCGACTTGCTCGCTCCCACATTTGAACAGTGCCAGGCTTTAGATCGAGACGAAGAAGAAACTCGCAATCAACGCCATCCCCACCGCCCACACCACCGACCGCAGCATCGCCCAGTCCGCCAGGTAGCAGATGATGTAGAGCAACCGGCTGGTGATAAACAGTACCGCCAGTACGTTGATGGTCACCAGCGAAGCGCCGCCTGCCAAATGGGCAATGATCACTGCCGCCGCAAAGGCCGGGGTCACTTCAAAGCTGTTGAGTTGTGCACTGTGGGCACGCTTGGCGAACCCCTCCAGAGTATCCAGGAAGGCACGCGGGTCGTGGTTCTGCCGGGGCCCGAACTTGCCGCCGCTGAACTTGGCCACGCCCGTGCACAGGTACGGCAGAAAGATTGCGATCAACACACACCAGAAAGCGACTGTCATAACCCATTCCTTTTTTAGTTTTATCCGACGGTTAGAGTTTCATCACGAACATGCCGATCAGCACCAACCCACAGGCTATGAGCCGCGGGCGGCCGAAAGGTTCTTTCAGGTAACGCATGCCGAACAGCACCACCAGAATCACGCTGACTTCCCGCAGCGCGGCAGCCTCGGCAATCGAGCCCAGTTGCATGGCCCAAAGCACCAGAGCGTAGCTCAACAACACGCATAACCCGACGCTCAGCCCCAGCCGCCACTGCGTGCGCCAGAACAACCCGAACGCCGCCCGCTTGCGCACCATCGCCAGTAACGGAAACGGCCAGGCGCTGATCAGCGTCAGCCACACCAGGTAATCCAGCGGGTGCGACCAACGGCGCAACGCCTGGCCGTCGAGGAAGGTGTAGCAACCGATGCACAGGCCAATCAGCGCCACCACCGGCAGCATTGACCAGGGCAGCCGGTCACCGCCGCCGCCCTGCCATAACAGGCACAACATGCCGAACGGAATCAGCAGAATGCCGAGGATCTGCTGGGTGCTCAGCACCTCACCGGCAAACACCAGCGTCAGCGCGAGCACCACCAGGGGCGACAGCCCGCGCATCAAGGGGTACACCAACCCCAGGTCACCCACGCGATAGGCCTGGATCAGCAGGTAGCGGTAGAGCAATTCAAACAGCGCCGAGGCGATGATCCACGGCCAGATGTCCAGCGGCGGCAGCGACACGAACCCCACCGCCAGCAAGACAAACAGCAACGCTACGCTGTCCATGCACGCGATCACCAACAGGCGCTCGCCGCTGAATTTGATCAAGGTGTTCCACGTCGCATGCAACAGCGCCGCTACCAGTACCAGAGCCGTTGCAATCACCGGTGACTCCCCAGTCAGAAAACATAGAATTGATTCGCCATATGTCATCAGCTGTTTATACTAAAGCCGACCACGCCGCACTCAGTTGCGCAAAGACCTATACCAATAAATTTTTGCTGCTGCCCGATCCTTCCCGATCCGGGCGCCGGTATGCGTATGCCTGATCAGAGCGTCACGATTACCGACAGGAGATCCTCGCATGCCGCTCGCCTTGCTTGCACTGGCCGTTGCCGCCTTTGGCATCGGCACCACCGAATTTGTCATCATGGGCTTGCTGCCCGACGTCGCCCGTGACCTGTCCGTGAGCATTCCAAACGCCGGCCTGCTGATAACCGGCTACGCCCTGGGCGTGGTGTTCGGCGCACCGATCCTGGCCATCGGCACCGCCAACATGCCACGCAAGGCCACGCTGCTGGGCATGACCGTGATGTTTATCCTCGGCAATGTGCTGTGCGCCCTGGCGCCGAACTACGCGACGCTGATGGCCGCCCGAGTGGTCACCGCGCTGTGCCATGGTGCGTTCTTCGGCATCGGCTCGGTAGTGGCCGCCGGCCTGGTGGCGCCGAACAAACGGGCACAGGCGATTGCGATGATGTTCACCGGCCTGACCCTGGCCAACGTGCTCGGCGTGCCGTTGGGCACTGCGCTGGGCCAATACGCCGGTTGGCGCTCGACGTTCTGGGCGGTGTCGGTCATCGGCGTGATTGCCGCCGTGGCCCAATGGCTGTGGCTGCCCAAGCACATTGCGATGGACAAGGCCAACCTCGCCAGCGAGTTCAGGGTGCTGACCAAACCCAACGTGCTGCTGGCCTTGGGCATGAGCGTCCTGGCCTCCATCAGCCTGTTCAGCGTCTTCACCTACATCGCGCCGATTTTGCAGGACATCACCGGCGTCAGCCCCCACGGCATTACGCTGATGTTGCTCCTGTTCGGCGTCGGCCTCACCGCGGGCAGCATGATCGGCGGGCGCCTGGCCGACAGCCGCCTGCTGCCCTCGCTGGTGGGCATGGCCCTGGCGGTGGTGCTGATATTGGCGGTGTTCAGCCAAACCAGCCATTCGGTGATCCCGGCGGCGATTACCCTACTGCTGTGGGGCGTGTTCGCCTTCGCTTTGTGCCCGATCCTGCAACTGCTGATCATCGACCAGGCCCACGAAGCGCCGAACCTCGGCTCGACCCTGAACCAGAGCGCCTTCAACCTGGGCAACGCCGCCGGCGCCTGGATCGGCGGGCTGGTAGTGGCCAGCGGTGCCGACCTGTCGGACCTGCCCTGGACCGGTGCACTGCTGGGCTGCCTGACGATACTGGCGGCACTTTTCTTCATTTACCTGCAACGTCGCAGTACAACTGCGGTCAACGTACCCAACTGATAAATGTGTTCCGTGTGGGAGCTGTCGAGCTTTAGCGAGGCTGCGATACCGGCGCTGCGGTCTTGCAAGCACACCGAGGTGATGCCATCGCAGCCTCGCCGGGGCTCGACAGCTCCCACAGGTGATCTTCACTCCCCCCTCTGTCCAAGGACCCCGGATGCTTGAACTTGTCGCTGCGTTTATTTGCCTGACCACCCTGCTCACGTATGTGAACTACCGCTTCATCGGCCTGCCGCCCACCATCGGTGTAATGGTGACGGCGCTGATGTTTTCCCTGCTGCTGCAAGGCTTGAGCTTTATCGGCTACCCCGGCCTTGAAGAGCGCATCCAGCAGTTGATCGGCCAGATCGACTTCGGCGACTTGCTGATGAACTGGATGCTCTCGTTCCTGCTGTTCGCCGGCGCCCTGCACGTCAACCTGAGCGACTTGCGCAGCTACCGCTGGCCCATCGGCCTGCTCGCCACGTTCGGCGTATTGATCGCCACGGTGGTGATCGGCAGCCTGGCCTTCTACATCTTTGCCCTGTTCGGCTGGCACGTGAGCTTTCTGTACTGCCTGCTGTTCGGTGCGCTGATTTCCCCCACCGACCCGATTGCCGTGCTCGGGGTGCTGCGGACCGCCAACGCATCCAAGCCGCTGAAAACCACGATCGTCGGCGAATCGCTGTTCAACGACGGCACAGCCGTGGTGGTGTTCACCGTGTTGCTGGGCATCGCGCAGTTGGGCGAGACGCCCACCGTCGGTGCTACGGCCATGCTGTTCGCCCATGAAGCGATTGGCGGCGTGGTATTCGGCGGCCTGATCGGCTACATCGTGTACCTGATGATCAAGAGCATCGAGCAGTATCAGATCGAAGTGATGCTGACCCTCGCCCTGGTGATCGGCGGGTCGGCGATGGCCACCGAACTGCACGTCTCGGCACCGATCGCGATGGTGGTCGCGGGCCTGATCATCGGCAACCTGGGTCGCAAGCTGGCGATGAACGACATGACCCGGCGCTACCTCGACGGCTTCTGGGAGCTGCTCGATGACATGCTCAACGCCCTGCTGTTTGCGCTGATCGGCATGGAGCTTCTGCTGTTGCCGTTCAACTGGCTGCACGTGCTGGCCGCCAGTTTGCTGGCCGTGGCGATCCTGCTGTCACGCCTGCTGACGGTGGCCCCGGCGATCCTGCTGCTGCGACGCTGGCGCACAGTACCCCGCGGAACCATCCGCATCCTCACGTGGGGCGGCCTGCGCGGCGGGGTTTCCGTGGCATTGGCCCTGGCCTTGCCGCTGGGCCCGGAGCGTGACTTGCTGCTGAGCATCACCTACATCGTGGTGCTGTCGTCGATCCTGTTGCAGGGCTTGAGCATCGGTAAGCTGGTCAAGCATGTGACCAAGGATGAGCCGGCGCCAGCCGCGACGCCGGACACTCACTGATCCTTGTTGATCTGCTGCGGATGCCTTGGATCCGCAGCGGCTTTCCCCGGCAAACTGCTTTCGCTGCGAATCTGCGCATGGCTGATCAGCGCAAAGATAAAGCTGCCGCCGATGATATTGCCCGCCAGCGTCGGCCCGGCAAAGATCAGCCAGAAGTCTTTCCACGGTAGTTCGCCGGCAAACACCAGGTACGACACTTCCGCCGAGCCCACCACGATGTGGGTGAAATCCCCCAGCGCCATCAAGTAGGTGATCAGGATGATGATCCAGAGCTTGGCGCTTTCCATGGACGGGATCATCCAGACCATGGTGGCGATCATCCAGCCGGACACGATGCCCTTGGCGAACATCTGGGAGGTGTCGTTCTCCATGACCTTGCGCCCGATGTCCAGGAAGGCCAGGTCGGTCTTGGTGTCGAAGATCGGCAGGTGCAGCATCACGTACGCCACCAGCAAGGTGCCGCACAGGTTGCCCACCAGCACCACCGTCCATAAGCGCAACAGCCGGCCGGCATTGCCCAGGGTGGGCTTGCTCATTACCGGCAACACTGCCGTCAGGGTGTTTTCAGTAAACAACTGCTGGCGCGCGAGGATGACCGCAAGAAAGCCTGCGCAGTAGCCAAAACTGGCAATCACCTTGAACTCTTCGCCATCCGGCAGCCGCGAGTTGAGCAAGCCCATGCCCATCAATGAAAGGCCCATGGTCAGGCCGGCGGCCAGCGCCGACCACCACAACGCCGCCACGCTCCGCTCCAGCTCCTGATCGCCCTGGGTGCGGATGATTTCGTGCAGAACCGCCGCACGAGGCGGCTGGTTCTTGTCGACGTCGTGTTGCTCTTCCTGCGACAGGTTGGGGGTCTTGCCGTCTTTTTCAGTGGCCATGGCGTTCCTGAATCCGTTGTGTGCTTTTAGCTACGACACGCGGCGTTCAGGGCTGTTCAGTGGCGAATCACTTAATGGGCAGGCGCCAGGCCTTGGCCATTTCGATCGTCGTTGAACTGAAGGGTTTGCTCCAGGGTTTATTGCGGGCCCCGTAGTTCGCAATGAGGCGGTCCAACACCTGATTGAACTCGGCGGGGGTCGTCACCTGGGCCAGCTCATACTCCGCCTGGCGCAATAACGCGACATTGCTGTCCGGCTGCCCAGGTCGGAACAGGGACGGGTAGATAACCTCCCGGGTGAAGTTTTCGGCGATCACGGCGATATCGCGCTTTTTCATTTCGTTCACCGCGCTCGTCATGACCCTGGACAGCTGCGCCTTCTCTGTAGAGGGCTTCTGACTCAGCCCTTGCAAGAGTTGCTGGAAATTGGGATGACCCGCAGCATTCAGCTGGCGCCCCAACCACTCGACCTGCTCAGGGCGGCTTGCCAACGCATCGAGATTACGCAATGCCGACGACAACTTCGGTGTCAGCGTCAGCGTGTCACTGGCCTGATTGGCGTCGGCAATGGCGGCGTCCAGTGCTTGTAATGCCTGCTTTGCGCCGCCTCGAAACCTCAGCACATCATGAGCGGCCGGGTCCTTCTGCAAGTCCGCCTCCACGCGGGCCAACAGTGTGTCGTCCATGGCCAGCACCGCATCCTCCAAGGAAGGAAACTGATGCTGCTCACGCACCTCTGCACGTTGCCCCATGTGCGTCTCCACGGCGCTACGGGCCAACACCTGCAAATGCTTTTTCTGCTCGTCAGTCATGGTGAAGTTAACGGTGCCGTTGAGCAGCCCGCGAAAATCACCCTTTTCGGTTTTCAGTGGTAACACGACGGTCTGGTCGACCTGATCCTTAAGCTTGGCCGCCTGATACTCCGCAGCCGCCGTCAGTGCAGTGCCCGTAACTTTATCGGCAATGCTGTCCTTTAAACTGCCACGCGTCTTGGCTGGCGAGACCTCGGACTCGAACATGACAATCAGTGCCTCAGGCTTGCTCAAGGGTTCGTGCGCGGCCGTTGGGTCGATCACACCACCGGACGGTGTATTGACCATCAACCCGCCATCCTGGAACCCCGTTTGCTCGCCGCTCTCCTGAAAGGCGTGGCCTTGCTCCGTCGGGCTCTTGAACAACACTGGCAATGAACCGGATATATGGGCTGCCCGGGCAATATCCAGGTCGGGGGTCAAGCTGGCGTTGAATACCACCAGTTGCGGCCGGCCGTCGAACATGCCCGTGCCGGTGATGCCGAGCTGCTTGACCGAAGGTATATGAACGCTCAATACGGCGAGATCGCCAAACGTCGGCCCGCTGCCAGCACTCAGTTTGTCCGCGATTTTCACGACCTCCGCAGGCCGGCTTTCCCGGGGGGTTTCGGCGATCTGCGCCAGCAGCGCCTCGCGTGACTCCTTGCCGATCAGGTCCTCAAGGGGCTGCGCTTCGGTTTGCAGGCGCGGCAGCAGGGTGAACAATATTTGCGAGATACTGCCCGCCGGCCCGGGCAGGCGCCCAGCCAATTTGCCAATGGCGGAACTGGCATTCTGCAACCACGCCGTCACGGGGTCTTTGCTGTTCAGCAGTTCGGGAAGGTTGATGCTGTTCGAAAGCGTCTCGAAGTCCTTGGCGTTCATACCGCTAGCCAACAGCGCAGCGGATATCGCGCCTGCGGACGAACCGGAAATAGTGTTGATTCCCGCCAAGACCTTTTTATCTTCAAGCGCCTGAACCACACCCGGGAACGCGATGCCTTTGGCCCCCGCCACTCAGCACCATCTGCGTGACCGGCGGCGGTGAAAGGGCCAGCTGCACGGTCCCGTCACCGTTGCGGGTCAGCGTCAGCTTGCGCTCACCGACCTCCTTCAAGAGCGTCTTCTCCACGCCTTTCGGCGCATCCACAGCGAGTGTGGCGTTCGGGATTACCGGGGTGTTCAGTGAAACGGAAGGGAGCAAATTCATCAACGAAACCTCTCAACAGGATGTAGCCCTGAGTGACGAGAGAGTTCGGAAAAGATCCGCCCCGGAAAGATCAGGTTAACAATTAACCCGGCATTACCTTATTCGCCGGCCTCATCGTCCTTGAACTGATCCTTTACATATTTGATCTCGGTACGCCCATGGGGCGCCGGCAAGCCGTCTTCACCCAAGTTGACGAAGACCATTTTTTCCACGGTCAGGATGCTCTTGCGGGTGATTTTGTTACGCACTTCGCAGGTCAGGGTGATGGAGGTGCGGCCAAACTCGGTGGCGGTGATACCCAGCTCGATGATGTCGCCCTGGCGCGAGGCGCTGACGAAGTTGATTTCAGAGATGTACTTGGTCACCACCCGCTGGTTGCCCAACTGGACAATCGCGTAGATGGCCGCTTCTTCGTCGATCCAGCGCAGCAGGCTGCCACCGAACAGGGTGCCGTTGGGGTTGAGGTCTTCGGGTTTTACCCATTTGCGGGTGTGGAAGTTCATGTTCACTCCAAAGCGTGATGCGAAATGATGGGCAACATCATGGCAGAGGCCGGGCCCAAGCTCTATGAGCCATTGCCTATCAGCCCCATGCGCGATCTTCATGCCGCCGACAGAAAGGCTTTAGAAGTCAGGCGCAGACGGCTATAATCGCCTCCGCTTCAAAACGGTCATCTTCGATTGATACCGTTCTCCCGCCACCTGTCCGAGGGGCGCTGCAGCAGGCTCGACCTGTCAGGCTCGGATGGGGCGTTGTCCGGCCTGGTTAGCCAGCTGGATACTAAACGCACAACGGCGCCCATTCGCACACTACGAATGGAGGCTCTTCATGAGCGCTGTAATCACGCCTGCAGGTTTTACCGACTACAAAGTCGCCGACATGTCCCTCGCTGCCTGGGGCCGTCGCGAAACCTTTATCGCCGAATCCGAAATGCCAGCCCTGATGGGCCTGCGTCGCAAGTACGCCGCTGAGCAGCCGCTCAAGGGCGCGAAGATTCTCGGCTGCATCCACATGACCATTCAGACTGCCGTGCTGATCGAAACCCTGGTTGCCCTGGGCGCCGAAGTACGTTGGTCGTCCTGCAACATCTTCTCGACTCAAGACCAGGCCGCTGCCGCTATCGCTGCTGCCGGTATCGCCGTGTTCGCCTGGAAAGGCGAGACCGAAGAAGAGTACGAGTGGTGCCTGGAGCAAACCATCCTCAAGGATGGCAAGCCATGGGACGCCAACATGATCCTCGACGACGGCGGTGACCTGACCGAGCTGCTGCACAAGAAGTACCCGCAGATCCTCGACCGCGTCCACGGCGTGACCGAAGAAACCACCACCGGCGTACACCGCCTGCTGGACATGCTGGCCAAGGGCGAGCTGAAAATCCCGGCCATCAACGTCAACGACTCGGTGACCAAGAGCAAGAACGACAACAAGTACGGCTGCCGTCACAGCCTGAACGATGCGATCAAGCGCGGTACTGACCACCTGCTGTCGGGCAAACAAGCCCTGGTGATCGGCTACGGTGACGTGGGCAAGGGTTCGTCCCAGTCCCTGCGTCAGGAAGGCATGATCGTCAAGGTTTCCGAAGTTGACCCGATCTGCGCCATGCAAGCCTGCATGGACGGTTTCGAAGTGGTTTCGCCGTTCATCGATGGCGTCAATGACGGCACCGAAGCAAGCATCGACAAGGCCCTGCTGGGCAAGATCGACCTGATCGTGACCACCACCGGTAACGTGAATGTGTGCGATTCGAATATGCTCAAGGCCCTGAAAAAGCGCGCCGTGGTGTGCAACATCGGTCACTTCGACAACGAAATCGACACCGCTTTCATGCGCAAGAACTGGGCATGGGAAGAAGTGAAGCCACAGGTACACAAGGTTCACCGTACCGGTGCTGGTGATTTCGACCCGCAGAACGACGACTACCTGATCCTGCTGGCCGAAGGCCGTCTGGTAAACCTGGGCAACGCCACTGGCCACCCAAGCCGCATCATGGATGGCTCGTTCGCCAACCAGGTACTGGCCCAGATCTTCCTGTTCGGCCAGAAATACGCCGACCTGTCGCCCGCCCAGAAAGCCGAGCGCCTGACCGTGGAAGTACTGCCGAAGAAACTCGACGAAGAAGTGGCCCTGGAAATGGTCCGCGGCTTCGGCGGCGTAGTGACTCAACTGACCAAGACCCAGGCCGACTACATCGGTGTTGGCGTTGAAGGTCCGTTCAAGCCGCACGCTTACCGCTACTGATCGGCTTGGCTGCCCGCCCCCTCCCGGGGGCGGGCTTGCCTTACAGGCTTTCGAGTTCCCAAGGGTATGACCATGTCCCAAGACCGTCGCTACAGCTTCGAGTTCTTCCCGACCAAGACCGATGCTGGGCATGAAAAACTGATGGCGACAGCCAAGCAGTTGGCCAGCTACAACCCCGACTTTTTCTCCTGCACCTACGGTGCCGGTGGCTCCACCCGCGATCGCACGATCAACACCGTGTTACAGCTGGAAAGCGAAGCCAAAGTACCTGCTGCCCCGCATTTGTCCTGCGTAGGCGACAGCAAGGCCGACCTGCGCGGCCTGCTGACCCAATACAAGCAAGCCGGCATCAAGCGCATCGTCGCCCTGCGCGGTGACCTGCCATCCGGCATGGGCATGGCCAGCGGCGAACTGCGCTACGCCAATGACCTGGTGAGCTTCATCCGTGAAGAAACCGGTGATCACTTCCACATCGAAGTGGCCGCTTATCCGGAGATGCACCCCCAGGCCCGCAATTTCGAAGACGATCTGCAGAACTTCGTGCGCAAGGCCAACGCCGGCGCCAACAGTGCGATCACCCAGTACTTCTTCAACGCCGAGAGCTACTTCTACTTCGTTGAACGTGTGCAGGCGATGGGCGTGAACATTCCGGTCGTGCCGGGCATCATGCCGATCACCAACTACAGCAAACTGGCGCGTTTTTCCGACGCCTGCGGCGCTGAAATCCCACGCTGGATTCGCAAACAACTGGAAGCCTACGGCGATGACGTCCAGAGCATCCAGGCGTTCGGCGAACAGGTCATCAGCGAAATGTGTGAACAATTGTTGCAAGGTGGCGCACCAGGGCTGCACTTCTATACCCTGAACCAGGCTGAGCCAAGCCTCGCTATCTGGAACAACCTCAAGCTGCCACGCTAAGGTCTGTTCCGAAATGCAAAGGCCCTCATATTGAGGGCCTTTGTCGTTCGAAACGTACACGGAATTCTGCAGTTCATGAATACAGCCGCCCCGACGTCCCGCCCGCAACTGGTCTACCTCGTGTTCGGCGCAGAGACTTACCATCAGGAAGCGGTATTCAGCATCGCCAGCGCCCTGTCGTTCCTGCGCGATGCGCCGGATACAGGCATCGATATCCAGGTCTTCAGCGACAACCCCGAGCCGTATCGCCTGCTGCCGGTACGGGTGCGCCCGCTGGATGAGGCCACACGCAAACGCTGGAGCGAGCCCCACGGCTACCACTTCCGCACCAAGCACGTGGTGCTGCGGCAAGTATTGCAAGAATCCGACGTGGCGCTGCTGATCGACACCGACACGTTTTTCCATCATTCGCCCCTCGCGCTGTTTGAACGCGTGCAGCCCGGCACCCTGCTGTGCAACGCCTTCTACACCAAGTACGGCGATAACCACGAAAGCATCCTGTACAGCGCCTTGTATCAGCGCCTGCTGGACATGGGCGTGGCCGACGACGACATGATGACCCTCAACTCCGGCGTCATGGGCCTCACGCAGCAGGACGCGCATATCCTCGACCGCTCGATCGAACTGATGGACGAACTGTTCCCCCATGCCCAGGGCGCCTACACCCTGGAAGAGTTCTGCCTGTCCATCGCCGCCTATCGCACCCTCAACGTGCGTGAATGCCCGGACCTGATCCATCACTACTGGAGCCGCAAGCAGTTGTTCCGGGCCAAGGTCAAGGCATGGATCGCCAAGCATCGGGCGAACCCCACCAGCGTCGCGGCCCTGGACGACACGCGCCAAGTCTCCGCCCACCTGCCCCGCCCGCCGCGCCTGCAACGCATGATGTACAAGCTGATCACCCTGGCATTGCCCAAGCACCAACAGCAGTTCATCCGGGAAATCCTCTACGGCTGCTATGAACATGAAAACGAGTTCGACCAGGCGTGTGGCCCGGTTTGGTGGGACAAGGCCCGGCAAAATCAGGAAGAGCGCCAGGGCCGGCCGGTTGATGCTCACCTGTTGGAGCACTGGTTTGCCAATCCCGTGGTGCGGGTGATTCTGGGTGAGCGGCGCGAGGCGATCTACGAACACCTGATCAAATCTCCGGGCAAGTAAACCTTGCGGGCGCCCGCAGATCACTGTGCCAGAGCTTCTCTTTAGTCCGATACAGTCGTAATCTCAGGGCATGCCTGTCACTTTCCGGTTGTTGACTGCTGTTCTTTTCGCTTGCCTGAGCCTCGGCGCCCACGGCGAGAAACTGCGTATTGTCACCGAGCCCTGGGCGCCCTACGTGTATGACGACAACGGCACCATGCGCGGGCTCGACTACGAGACCACGGTGATCGTGTTCCAGCGCCTGGGCATCGATGTGGATTGGCAGTTTCTGCCGTGGAAACGCTGCCTGGCGATGCTCGACCAGGGCCAGGCCGATGGCGCACTGGATATTTTCCACAGCCATGAACGCGACGCAGTGCTGCTGTACCCCAGCGAGCCACTGTCCAGGGTCGAGTTCGTGCTGTTCTACGCCAATGACCGCCCGCATCCGTTCCAGACCTTCGACGACCTGCGCGGCCTGACCATCGGCACCTCGCCAGGCTACCTCTACGGCGCCGAATTCAACGAATCCACCCTGTTCAAGCAGGAGCCGGCCGCCAGTCATGAGGCCAACTTCGGCAAACTGGCCCTCGGGCGGATAGACCTGGTGATTACCGACCGCAGGGTCGGCCAGCATGTGCTCAAGGCCCTCGGGCTTGAGGACCAGATCACCCAGGCGCCTCAAGTGGTCAGCAGCCAGCCACAATTCCTGGCCGTGCGCCGTGGTGCCGGCATGGATTTACTGGTGCAACGCTTTGCCGCCGAACTCAAACGCTTCAAGCAAGAGCCGGCCTACGCGGCCTTGAGCGCCAAATACGCCGGCACGAGTGCTCAAACCAGCGCGCTGGCCCTGCCCGCGAGCACCGTTGAGCAGCAGGAAAGCAGCGCAGAGTGATTGCTCTGTTATACTCCGGCCTTTCCGCCAGGCTTACGCCCGGACGCTTCGGTCTTGCAAAAGGCACCCGACCCCGCTACAGCGCAGCTTTCAAGCCCGCGCGAGCCGTCTGAGTGCCCGCCAGCCCCAGCAGGACCGGACGGGATTGCGTTCATCTAAACGCCATTCACGCCAGGCAAGACTATCCCTCTGGGCCAAGCCCTAACTAAAACAGGATTACTCATGTCCTTTGCTTCCCTCGGTCTCTCCGAGGCTTTAGTCCGCGCCATCGAGGCAGCGGGCTATACCGAGCCTACTCCGGTGCAACAGCGGGCCATTCCCGCCGTGTTGCAAGGCCGCGACCTGATGGTTGCGGCTCAGACAGGTACTGGTAAAACCGGCGGCTTCGCCCTTCCGATCCTGGAGCGGTTGTTCCCCAACGGTCACCCGGACAAATCCCAGCGTCATGGCCCGCGCCAACCGCGCGTACTGGTCCTGACCCCTACCCGCGAACTCGCCGCCCAAGTGCATGACAGCTTCAAGCTGTATGCCCGCGACTTGAAGTTCGTCAGCGCCTGCATCTTCGGCGGCGTCGGCATGAACCCACAGGTTCAGGCCATGTCCCGCGGTGTCGACGTACTGGTTGCCTGCCCGGGCCGTTTGCTCGACCTGTGCGGCCAAGGCAGCGTCGATTTGTCCCACGTGGAAATCCTCGTGCTGGACGAAGCCGACCGCATGCTCGACATGGGCTTTGTCCATGACGTGAAAAAGGTCCTCGCGCGCCTGCCGGCCAAACGCCAGAACCTGCTGTTCTCGGCCACGTTCTCCAACGACATCACCGCGTTGGCGGGCAAGTTGTTGCACAACCCCGAGCGCATCGAAGTCACGCCGCCGAACACCACAGTCGAGCGTATCGAGCAGCGCGTGTTCCGCCTGCCCGCCGCTCACAAGCGTTCCCTGCTGGCCCACCTGATCACCGCCGGCGCGTGGGAACAGGTGCTGGTGTTCACCCGCACCAAGCACGGCGCCAACCGTCTGGCCGAGTACCTGGACAAGCACGGCCTCACCGCCGTCGCGATCCACGGCAACAAGAGCCAGAACGCCCGCACCAAAGCCCTGGCCGACTTCAAGGCCGGTGAAGTGCGCATCCTGGTGGCCACCGATATCGCCGCTCGCGGCCTGGACATCGACCAGTTGCCACACGTGGTCAACTTCGAGCTGCCAAACGTCGACGAAGACTACGTGCACCGTATCGGCCGTACTGGCCGGGCCGGTCGTTCGGGCGAGGCCATTTCCCTGGTCGCTCCCGACGAAGAAAAACTGCTGAAAAGCATCGAGCGCATGACCAAGCAGAAAATCGCCGACGGCGACCTGATGGGCTTCGACTCGAGCGCCGTTGAGGCTGAGAAGCCTGAAGTGCGCGAACGTCCAGACGTGCGTAACCCGCGCAACAACCCACGCGGTCCGAAGGGCGATGGCCCGAACGGCGGCGGCGGTGGTGGCGGTCGTAAAGACAAGGGCAAGGACAAGGGCGGCAAGGACAAGGCTGCGACCAATGGCCGTGGCGAACGCCCGGCCCGTGAGCAAAAGCCCCGTGAAGGTACCCCGGCCCGCGAACAGCGCCAGCCGAGCCAGCCGCCACGTGCCGCTGCCGACCGTGCGCCGGACGAGTTCCTGGACGATGACGTGGACAACTTCGGTAACCGCGTTGACTACGTGCCCCAGGCCAAGCCGGCCCAGGGTCGTGGTCGCCGTCCAGGTGCCCCGGCACAGGGTGCAGGCGCAGGTGCTCCGCGTACCGGCGGCCAGCCACAAGGCCGTCAGAACGGTCCGCGCAGCAGCAATGGTGCCACCACCGGCACCCCGCCGGCCAAGCGCAGCGGCCCGCGTAACGGCGCACCGCGTGACGGCCAGGCCCGTCGCGAAGAGTCGCGCAACCGTCGCCCGGCCCGTGATGATCAACCTCGTTTGTCTGAGCCTGCGGTGCAAAACCCGCGCGGCGGCCCGGCACCGAAGATCATCCACAAAGAGTCGAAAAGCGATCGCACGCTGACACCTGAGCAGTTGGATCAACTGCCAGGCCGTCCACGTGGTGAAAAGCCGGCGTTGCTGACCCGCAACCGCTGATTTTCAAAGCGCAATAAAAAATGCCCCGGATCGCGAGATCCGGGGCATTTTTGTGTGGCTGGCGAAAATTACTTCGCTTTCACACCTTCAAACGTCACATACAGCTCAACGGTGTTGGACGCTGGGCCCAGGTCCATCTGCTTGCCGAAGTCCTGGCGGTTGAAGGTGGCGGTGCCTTCAAAGCCGGCACGGTAGCCGCCCCATGGATCCTTGCCTTCACCCAGGAAGGTGGCCTTGACCACGATAGGCTTGGTCACGCCATGGAAGGTCAGGTCGCCGGTGACGTCAGCAGTCACGTGGCCAGCAGCGTCTTTGCCAGTGGTTTTAACACTGGTGGAAACGAACTTGGCATCGGCAAACTTGCCAACGTCCAGGAAGTCTTTGCTGGCGATGTGCTTGTCACGTTCGGCGTGGTTGGTGAATACGCTGGCGGTACGGACGTTGAACTCAATCTTGCTGTCTTCAGGCTTGGCAGCGTCGAAGCTGAATTTGCCGTCCAGGTCCTTGAAGGTACCGGTGATGAAGCTGTAGCCCAAGTGGCTGATCTTGAAGTCCACGAAGGCGTGCTGGCCTTCCTTGTCGACAACGTAGTCAGCTGCCATCGCCTGACCGGCAGTCAGCAGAGCAGAACCAATGGCCAGAGCGGCGAGAGTCTTTTTCAACATGCTTTCTATTCCTTGTGAGTCGAGGTTGAACATCAGGCTTTGCGCCCCAGCATACGAACCAGGGTCACATCACGATCAATGAAATGGTGTTTCAGCGCAGCCACACCATGGAGGCCGGCGAACACCACCAATACCCAGGCCAGGTACAAATGCACCACGCCTGCAGTGTCTGCCTGGTCCGGTAGCCCGGAAACCAGCGCAGGAATCTCAAACAGGCCAAACACCGGGATCCCGACACCGTCTGCGGTGGAAATCAGGTAACCGGCAATCATCACGGCAAACAACCCGAGATACAGGAATGCGTGGCCAAACGCAGCCCCCAGGCGTGTCATGCGGCTATAGCTGGCAAGCGGTGGCGGCGGCGGGCTGAGCAAACGCCAGACGATCCGCACGAGCATGATGGCGAACAGCGTGATGCCGATGCTCTTGTGCAGGTCCGGGGCGTCTTTGCGCCAGGTGCTGTAGTAGTCGAGACCGACCATCCACAGGCCCAACGCGAACAGACCGAACACCACCAGGGCCACGCCCCAGTGCAAAACAATACTGACCCAGCCGTAACGGGCCGATGAATTACGTAGTTGCATGTCCCAAATCCCGTAAGAGCTGTGCCAAGACTATCGATTTACCTATCGAATTAAAGCGGAAAATTTCGCTTTGAAATATCGAGAAATACGATCAAGAGCGTATGCAGAGTAAGTTAACAAGAGATTAAGGACTATCCAGAAGAAACGTGACGGACTGTCCTGTGTTTACCATCAATTTACGCTTCAAACCTGCAATGGGTTGTGACACAGGCCGGCATTGCATAGGCTTGCGCGATTGTTTCGCCCGCGCCTGCCGCGAGCCGCTTCGAGGAGAATGAACATGGGTTTGAATAATCAGTGGATGCAACGCGACCTTGCGGTGCTCTGGCATCCCTGCACCCAGATGAAAGACCACCAGCAACTGCCACTGATCCCGATCAAGCGCGGTGAAGGCATCTGGCTGGAAGACTTCGAAGGCAAACGCTACCTCGACGCCGTCAGCTCCTGGTGGGTCAACGTGTTTGGCCACGCTAACCCGCGCATCAACCAGCGCATCAAGGATCAGGTCGATCAGCTGGAGCACGTGATCCTCGCCGGCTTCAGCCACCAGCCAGTGATCGAGCTGTCGGAGCGACTGGTGAAGATGACCCCCGAGGGCCTCACCCGCTGCTTCTACGCCGACAACGGTTCGTCGTGCATCGAAGTCGCGCTGAAGATGAGCTTTCACTATTGGCTCAACCGCGGCCTGCCGAACAAGAAGCGCTTTGTCACCCTGACCAACAGCTACCACGGCGAAACCATCGCCGCGATGTCGGTGGGCGATGTGCCGCTGTTCACTGAAACCTACAAGGCGCTGCTGCTGGACACCATCAAGGTGCCGAGCCCGGATTGCTACCTGCGCCCCGAAGGCATGAGCTGGGAAGAACATTCACGCAATATGTTCCAGGCCATGGAGCAGACCCTCGCCGAAAACCACGACACCGTCGCTGCCGTGATCGTCGAGCCGCTGATCCAGGGCGCCGGCGGCATGCGCATGTACCACCCGGTGTACCTCAAGCTGCTGCGCGAGGCCTGTGACCGCTATGGCGTGCACCTGATCCACGACGAAATCGCCGTGGGCTTTGGCCGCACCGGCACGATGTTCGCCTGTGAACAGGCCGGCATCCGCCCGGACTTCCTGTGCCTGTCCAAGGCCCTGACCGGCGGCTACCTGCCGCTCGCCGCCGTGGTCACCACCGACGACGTGTACGACGCCTTCTACGACGACTACCCGACCCTGCGCGCCTTCCTGCACTCCCACAGCTACACCGGCAACCCACTGGCGTGTGCGGCGGCCCTGGCGACCCTGGATATCTTCGAAGAAGACAACGTCATCGAAAACAACAAGGCCCTGGCCCAGCGCATGGCATCCGCCACCGCGCACCTGGTGGACCATCCTCACGTGTCTGAGGTGCGCCAGACCGGTATGGTGCTGGCCATCGAGATGGTGCAGGACAAAGCCACCAAGACCGCCTACCCGTGGCAGGAACGCCGTGGCCTCAAGGTGTTTGAACATGCCCTGGAACGCGGCGCGTTGCTGCGGCCGTTGGGCAGCGTGGTGTACTTCCTGCCGCCGTACGTGATTACTCCGGAGCAGATCGACTTCCTGGCGGAAGTGGCCAGCGAAGGGATCGACATCGCCACCAACAGCAAGGTCAGCGTGGCGGTGCCCAAGGATTTCCACCCGGGGTTTCGTGATCCGGGTTGATTGAGTTCACTTGATTAACCGGGTGCCAAGGCTTGCGTCATCGCGAGCAAGCTCGGCTCCCACAGGTTTTGTATTTCTTCCGAGAACAGAAATGAGACTGTCCCGTTTTTTTGTCGACGCCCCCCTGAGCCTTGGCGACCACGAGTTGCCGGAAGCCCAGGCGCACTACATCAGCCGCGTATTGCGCATGAGCGAAGGCGACGCCGTGCAACTGTTCGACGGCTCCGGCCAGGAGTTTCGCGCCAGCTTGCTGGAAGTCGGTAAAAAACGCGTGGTGGTGCAGGTCACCGAAACCTTCGCCGGGCAGATTGAGTCGCCGTTGCAGATCCACCTCGGCCAGGGCCTGTCCCGTGGCGAGCGGATGGACTGGGCGATCCAGAAAGCCACCGAGCTTGGGGTGAATGAAATCACCCCGATCTTCAGCGACCGCTGCGAAGTGCGCCTCAAGGACGAGCGCGCCGACAAACGACTGCAGCACTGGCGCCAGGTGGCGATCAGCGCGTGCGAGCAGTGCGGCCGTTCGCGGGTGCCGGTAATTCACCCACCGCTGTTGCTGGCGGATTGGTTGAAGCAAGTCGAGGCAGATTTGAAGCTGGTGCTGCACCCGGTGGCCGAGCCGCTGGTGAGCCATGCCAAGCCTGGGAGCCTGGCCTTCCTGATCGGGCCGGAGGGTGGCTTGACCGATGGCGAAGTCGAGACCGCCCAGGGCGCAGGTTTTCACTCCGCCCGCCTGGGCCCACGGGTACTGCGTACCGAAACAGCGCCAGTCGTGGCACTGTCGGTGGCCCAGCAATTGTGGGGCGATTTCTAAACTCGCTTTACCACTCCACTACTCCACCGGGTCGCTCACCGGCTTGGCAATAATCGCCTTCAACTCACTGGTCATCGGGAATTCCAGGTTCAAGCCCTTGGGCGGGATCGGCTGTTCAAACCAGCGCTGGTAAATCCCGTTGATCTCCCCCGAGCTATACAGCCCGGCCAGGGTTTCGTTGACCACCGCGAGAAACTGCGGATCGTCCTTGCGCACCATGCAGCTGTAGATTTCCCGCGACTGTTCTTCCCCGACCACCACCCACTTGTGCGGGTCCCTGGCCTTGGCGCGCTCGCCGTAGAGCAACGCATCGTCCATGTAGAACGCCGCCGCCCGGCCGGATTGCAGCATCTGGAACGCTTCGCCATGGTCCTTGGCGCTGATCACTGACATGTTCAGTTTGTGATCAACGTTGTAGCTCTTGAGAAAACGCTCGTTGGTGGTGCCAGCGGTGGTCACCACGTTCTTGCCCTTAAGGTCGGCGAAGCTTTTGATGCCGCTGTCGTTGGCGGTCAGCAACTGGCCCTTCACGTAGATAAACCCGTAGGAAAACGCCACCTGCTTCTGCCGCTCGGCGGTCACGCCGGTGGAGCCGCATTCCAAGTCAACGGTGCCGTTCTGCACCAGGGCAATCCGGGTCTGGGAGGTCACCAGGTTGTACTTCACGTTGAGCTTCGGCACCCCGGTTTTCTGCTGGATGCGTTCGACGATCTTGTTCGCCAGCTCCACCGAATAACCCATGGGCTTTCCGCTGTGGTCACCGACGTAGGAGAACGGCACCGAGGCATCGCGGTAGCCGAGCGTGATGGTCTTGGCGTTGGCGATCTTGCTTAGCGTGCCTTCCAGTGGGGCTTCAGAAGCATGGACCTGAATGCCCATCAACAAAGTGAAGCTCATCAACAGGATTTTTTGCATTGTTATTCTCCGTTGGTTTTTCCAGTTGTTTATGGACGGCGTACCGCAATGACACTGATCTCGACCAGCACATCCGGTCGCGCCAACTGCGCCTGCAACGTGGTCCGCGTCGGTGCCTGCCCCGGTGACAACCAGGCGGACCAGACTTCATTCATCGGCGCAAAACCCTGCTCGATATTGTTCAGGTAGATCGTTGCGTTCAGCAGATGATCCTTGTCGCTGCCGGCCTCGGCCAACAACGCGTCAATCTTGGCCAGCACCTCCTGGGTCTGTGTCGTCACATCCCGGCCTTCCCCCGGCACCTGTCCGGACAGGAACACAAGATCCTGAAACACCACGGCGCCAGACAGGCGATTGTTGCTGTTGATTCGGGTGATGGTCATCGGAAAATCCTCAAGCGGCACGGGGCGCGAAGCCCTGCATATCAATGGAAGTCGTGTGCTGGCCGATCAGCTCGGCCAGCACCTGCCCGCTGCCGCAGGCCAGGGTAAACCCGAGGGCTCCGTGGCCAAGGTTAAGCCACAGGTTGCTGCAGGCGCTGGCACCAATCAGCGGCACTCCGGTAGGTGTGGCCGGGCGCATGCCGGCCCATTCGACCGCATGCGTGTAGTCACCGGCCAGCGGGAAAGTCTCAAGGGCCTGGCGTTTAATCAGCGCCAGGCGCTTGGGTTCAAGCCGGGTGTCGAAGCCGACGATATCCACCATCGCCGCCACCCGCAGTTGCTCGCCGATGCGCGCGTAGACGATCTTGCGATCGTAGTCGGTGATGCTGATATTCGGCGCCTGATGCTGCGCACCAATCGGCACGCTCAGGCTGTAGCCCTTGAGGGGATAGAGCGGCAATGACATGCCGGGCAAGGCCAGCTCGGGGCTGCGGTGCCCGGCGGCCAGTACCAGGTGCTCGACAGACAGCGCCTCGTCGCCCATTTCAATCGAATGCACACGGCCTGCGTGATGATGGATTCGTGTCACCTTGCGTCCCAGCAGAAATGTGCAGCGCCCCGACGCTTCAAGGCGCGCCGCCAGTTGTTGGCAGAAGGCATGACAGTCGCCTACCTCTTCGTTGGGCGTGTAGATGCCGCCAAAGAAACGGCCGCCGTCCAGGGTCGGCTCCAGCCGCTCGCAGTCCGCCGCCGAGAGCACTTGCTGTTGCAACGGGTCGGTGACTTTATTCAGTGCGCGCTCATAGCTGTCGAGGGTGCGAAAGGTCACCAGCTTGCCGTTGCGCCGCCAGTGGAAGTCGCCCAGTTGGTCTTCTTCACGCCAGCGTTGCAGGGTGTTCTGGCTCAGGGACGCCAGGCGCAGCAGATGGGCCGCATTGCGCTGGTTCACCGAGCCCCGGCAGGCGCCCAGGAATGAAGCCATCCAGCGCCACTGCGCCGGGTCCATGCGCGGGCGCAGCTTCAGCGGCGAGTCACCGCGCAGCATCCAGCCGATGGCTTGCAGCGGCACGCCTTTATCTGCAAGGGGCGCGACATAGCGATAGGACAACTGCCCGCCGTTGGCGAAACTGGTCTCGCTGCCCAGGGTTTCCCGGGCCTCGACCACCGTCACTTGCATACCGGCACGCACCAGCGCATAGGCACTCGCCAGGCCGATAACCCCACCGCCGATGATGCAAACCTGCTGAGCCATGTCCGTTCCTTAACCCTGTGTTGTCCGGGTTGAAGGTTAGGGGCAGGTGACAGCGGCGGGACAATGAATAAAGATGGGTCACCCTTAAACAAAGGTTATGGACTGCCCATGCGCTTGCGTCATATCGAAATCTTCCAGGCCATCCGCCAGACCGGCTCCATCAGCGCCGCCGCCCAGTTGCTGCACGTCTCGCAGCCGGCGGTGAGCAAGGTGCTGCAACACGCCGAGTTGCAGCTGGGCTTCCCGCTGTTCCTGCGCATCCGCGGCAAGCTGCAACCGACGCCGGAAGCGTTGGCGCTGGAGCGGGAGGTCGACAAGGTGACCGAGAGCCTGCAAGGCGTGCGGCGCCTGGCACAGAACCTGCGCCGCGAGCCGGGCCAAAGCCTGCGTATCGGCGCGACACCAGCGCTGGCCTTGTCATTGCTGCCGCCGGCCATCCGCGAATGGACCCAACGCTACCCGGACATCGCCTGTGAGCTGTCCAGCGCTCACAGCCGCGAGCTGGTGCAAAACCTGCTGATGCGCGAAGTCGACGTGGCATTGACCCTGCAGCCGCCCGATCACCCGGGGCTGAGCGCCCAGGCGTTGGCCCACGGCGTCTTGGTGGCGCTGGCGCCACTGGGTTACTGGAAGGAAAACGAATTGGGCAAACCGCTGCCATTGATGGCTTTGGCGGGCGCGCCGTTGATTGGCTTGTCCAGCGCCGACCCGTTGTCGGCCAAGCTGGACAGCTACCTGGAGGCGGTGGATCCGCCGCCCCGGGTCAGCATCGCGGTGCAGACCTATTCACTGGCCAGAGCCATGGTCGAGTCGGGCGCCGGGCTGGCTGTCATCGACCCGTTCACCGCCCTCGGCGCGTCGCCGGCGACCACCTGCATTCGCCCACTGGCACCGCCGCTGCCCATCACGCTGTACGCCCTGACTCGCACCGACGAACCGCCGCCGCACATGCTGGCGAGCCTGCTGGAGATCTTCGGCAGCCGCGCCCAGGAGCAATTGGACCGGCTATAACACATACCCCATGATCGCCACAAAATGCAGCAGGCTGCCGCCGATCACGAACAAATGCCAGATGCCGTGGGAGTGCCGCAGGCGGTCCTCGAGGGCAAAGAAAATAATGCCCACGGTGTACAGCACCCCGCCCGAGGCCAGCCAGGCAAACCCCGTGGGCCCGAGCGCCGCAATCAACGGCTTGACCGCCACCAGCACGATCCAGCCCATCACGGCATAGATCACAATCGACAGGATCCGCGCCTCGGAGCGCGGCTTGATCTCTTGCAGGATGCCGATCACCGCCAGCCCCCACACAATCCCGAACAGCGTCCAGCCCCACGGCCCGCGCAGCGTCACCAGGCAAAACGGTGTGTAGCTGCCAGCAATCAGCAGGTAGATCGAAAAGTGATCCACCTTCTGCATGATCGCTTTCTTGCGTCCGCGCACGCTGTGGTACACGGTCGACGCGCTGTACAGCACCAACAACGTGAAACCGTAGATCGCCACGCTGACAATCTTCCAGGGGCTGCCGTCCATACCGGCCACCACCAACATCCATACCGCGCCCACAAAAGCCGCAACCGCCCCGAGCAAGTGGCTCCAGGCGTTGAATCGTTCCCCGTGATACATGTGTCACTCACCTCGAATAACCGTTATCACCTAGCCCATTCTGACGTCACCCGATCAATATCAGGTAACAACCTTTCTTCATTTGCCCAAATGCACACGCCGATAGATGATTCGCTTCATCCCGCATAAAAGCACCTCGCTCCCGAACCCATCGGTAATCCCCATGCCTGACCTCGAACCTGCCCAGCCTCATCCCAGTCTGTGGCAGTTGTTTTACAACTTCGCCATGGTCGGCCTGTTTGGCTTCGGCGGCGTAATGCCCTGGGCGCGGCAGATGATGGTCGACCGCCGGCAGTGGGTCAGTGAGCAAGGCTTCAACGAGCTGCTGACCACCGGCCAATTCTTCCCCGGGCCGAACATTGCCAACGTCGGCATCATCTACGGCCGGCGCCTGCACGGCTTGCCGGGTGCGGTTGTGACCGTGGTCGGGTTGTATCTGTTCCCCTCGCTGATCACCGTGCTGGCGGGCTTCGCCTATGCCAAATGGTGGAGCCATGACGTGGTGCAGCAGATCTTCGGCGCGGTGATGCCGATCGCCACCGGGCTGATGCTCGGCACCACCTTGCGCCTGCTCAAGGCCATGCCGCGGACCCTGGCCAACTACAGTGCGTTTGTCCTGACGTTTGTGTTGATGGCGGTGCTGGTGCTGCCGTTGTGGATGGTCTTGCTGATCTGCATTCCCAGTTCGTTGGCCTTGAGCTTCATGGGCAAACAGAAGGTGGCCGGCTGATGCAAAGCGTGCTGTTTCACCTGATGATCCAATGCGCGCTGTGGTCGCTGATGGCGATTGGCGGCAACACCGTGGCCCTGAGCGATATCCATCGCTACACCGTCACGGACATGAACTGGATCACCGACGCCCAGTTCGTCGCGTTCTTCGCCCTGTCCCAGGCCTTGCCGGGGCCCAATGGCATGTTCCTGGTATTTATCGGCCAGCAAGCCGCCGGATTGCCGGGCGCACTGGTGGCGCTGACCGCCAAACTGGTGCCCTGCTCGGTACTGACCTACGTCGGCGCCGGCTGGCTGGAAAAACATACCGACACCCCGTGGGTACAGCGAGTCAAAGGCAGCCTGTTGCCGATCTCCATCGGGCTGATCCTGGCCGCCAGCTACATCCTGATGAACAGCCTGGAAAACAACGCCACCAGCCTGGTGCTGACCCTGGCCAGCGCCGGCGTGGTGTATTACACGCGGCTCAATGCGATCTGGCTGATCATCCTCGGCGTGGTCTTGGGCCTGTGCAGTGCATGGCTGGGAGTGAACTGGTTTTAGGGGCACAATCGACGGCATTCGAACAAGAGTCACGGCCATGCTGATCGACGAAGAATTCACCCTCAAGAAGCTGGAAATCTTCCTGGCGTTCATGCGCACCGGCAACCTGGCGCGGGCGGCGGCTGAATTGCAGACCAGCAACGTCAGCGTGCACCGGGCGATCCACTCCCTGGAAAACGCCCTGCGCTGCCCGCTGTTCAAGCACGAAGGGCGCAACCTCACACCGCTGGAAAGCGCCTATGTGCTGGAAGAGCGCGCGCAAAAGCTGGTGCAGGACGTGGTCGACAGCGTGCGCGTGACCCGCGAGGCCGCCGGTTTCTCCGCCGAGCGTTTCAAGCTGGGTTCGCTGTATTCGTTGACGGTGAAGACCGTGCCGCAGCTGATCATGGGCCTGAAGATTCGCCGCAGCGAACTCAACATCGACCTGATCCTCGGCTCCAATTTCGACTTGCTGTACAAGCTGAAGAACATGGAAGTCGATGCGATCCTGATCTCCCTCGACGAGCACGCCAACGACCCGGACTGCGAACAGATCGCCCTGTTTTCCGACGACATCTTCCTCGCCACCCCGGCCGACTCCCCCTTCGACCGCGAGCAGGAAATCGACCTGGCGGATGTACGCGACGCTACCTTCATCACCCTCACCCAAGGCTTCGCCACTCACCAGGACGGCAACCGCGTGTTCAAGCAGGCAGGGTTCGAGCCAAAGGTGGCGATGCAGGTCAACGACATCTTCACCCTGCTGAGCATGGTCAGCTCGGGCGTGGGCTATGCGCTGCTGCCGGGGCGGATCGCGGCGGTGTACGAGAACCGGGTAAAGCTGATTCCCCTGCAACCGCGCTACCGCTTGCAGCAGCACATTGGCGTGGTGTTTCTGAAAGCCAAGGAGCGCGACCCGAACTTGCTCGCGCTGTTGGCAGAGTGCCGGATGTATGCCAACCGGCAAGCCTGACACCACAACACTCTCTGACTGATGCAAAACCTGTATGAGTGGGTTTCTGTGGTGAGCGGGCAGGTTTTTGGGGCCGCTTCGCAGCCCAGCGCGGGGCAAGCCCGCTCACCACAGAAAAGCCCCTGGCCATCTCTCTAACCGACAATCCCGCGCACGATGAAGTAGAGCACCGACGGCCCCAGCAGGCAGCCAAGCCCGGTGTGGAAGGTGGCGGTCAACGCGCCATACGGCACCAGCCGACGATCCGTTGCGGCCAGGCCTGCCGTCACGCCGCTCACGGTACCGGCCAGGCCACCGAACACCATGGCCGAGCGCGGGTTGTCCAGGCCCATCCAGCGGGCCGCCATGGGCGTACCGACCATCACCAGGATCGCCTTGATCAAGCCGGTGGCAATGGACAGCGCCACCACATCCGAGCTTGCACCCAATGCCGCCCCGGTCACCGGCCCGACGATGTAAGTCACCGCGCCCGCACCGATGGTGGTCATGCTGATCGCATCGCGATAACCAAACGCCCAGGCGATGCTCGCGCCCACAATAAACGGCAACACCGTGCCCAGCAGCAAGGCAATCGCACCAATCAACCCGGCCTTGCGCGCCTCGGTGGCCTGCACTTCAAACGCCGTGGCCACGATGGCAAAGTCCCGCAGCATGGCGCCGCCCATCAACCCGATCCCGGAAAACAACGCCACGTCCGCCAGGCCTTTCTGCCCGCCGGTCAGCGTGCCGCCCACCCAGGCCAGCACCAGCCCGATCACAATCGCGATGGCCGAGCCGTGGATGCGTCCGAACGTCAGGCGCTTGGACAGCACCACCGAAATCCACATCACCACGCCGACAAACGCAAAGGCAGTCACCAAGCCGTTATTGGCCAGGCCTTTCTCGATGAGTTCCCACATATCAGCGACCTCCCGCGACAGGTGCAGCCGCGATCAACGGCTCTTCATCGGGCAGCGGTTCGCCTTTGTGCGTACGGCTGATCAAGGCAATCGTGCAACCACACACCACCACCGAACCAATCGCCGCCAGCACCGCCACCGGGCCGCCGTGCAGTGCGGTCACTACGTTTTGTTGCGCCGCCATCGCCACCACCACCGGGATGTACATGGCACCCCAGAAGCCGACGCCCATCTCGCATTCCTTGGTCATGCCGCCGTGCTTGTGCATCCACAACCGCGCGCAGATCAGCAGGATCATCGCGATCCCCACCCCGCCCACGTTGGATTTGACCCCCAGCAGCACGCCGAGCATGTCGCCCAGAATCACGCCGGCCAACATGCAGATCGCCAGCAACGCCACACCGTAAATAATCATGATGGTTGTCCTCAAAGTGCTTCATCGAAATTGTTGTTTTTGTGCTTCGAAAGCCTTGGGTGGTGCTTTATCGGTGGCGGCGGCCCTCCTCTCGCAGCAAGGCCTGCAAGGTGTCCAGGCGGGCGCCTTCGAAGGCGATGACGGTGCCTTGCTCGAACACCCGGCGCGCGAGGCCCGTGAGCACGACGCCGGGAGGCAGCTCGATGTGCAGGCGCACGCCACGCTCATAGGCGCTTTGCACGGTGCCGCGCCAGTCGACGATGCGGCACATGTTGAAGGCCAGGTCGTCGCGCAGGTGTTCGGTGTTGTGGATCGGCCGGGCGCGGGTGCTGCTCAGGTAAGTGATGGCCGGCGGTTTCAATGTCACTTCAGCGAAGGCTTGAGCCAGCGCCTCGGCGGGTTTTTCCAGCAGTGCGCAATGGGACGGCACGCTGACGGCGAGGCGTTTGGCGACGCCGTTGCCGCGAACCAGATGGGCGACTGCGTTCATTGCTTCGTCGCTGCCGGCGATGACCGTCTGGTTATCAGCGTTGATATTGGCCAGGTACACAGGCGTTTGCGGGCTGTGGACCTGGGCGAGCAAGGCTTCGACGGTGGACAGGTCCGGGCCGATGAGGGCGGTCATGCCGTAGCCGTGGGGATACGCCTGCTGCATCAATTCGCCGCGCAGGCTGACGAGTTTCAGCGCATCGGCAAAGTCCAGGGAGCCGGCAATCACGGCGGCCGGATAGGCGCCGATGGACAGGCCGGCGACGTAATCGGGGGTGTGTTCAAGCCAGCGTGCACTGGCCACGCCGGCAATCAGCAAGCACAGCTGCACGGCGCGGGTCGAGGCCAGCGCTTGGGCAGAATCAAGCGTCAGAACGTCCTCGTTCAAGGCTGCACTGGCTTCTTCCAGCACCGCGCGCGGCAGTTGCTGGAGCATGCCGGGACGCTGGGCGCCCTGCCCCGGGAACGCCAGGAGGCTGCTCATGCCACGGCCTGCCAAGGGTCGATCACCAACTGCGCGCCGCTGGCATTTTTCAGCAGTACGCGACGTGAGCTGCCGGCCCACTCACGCAAGGCGACCGCGCCAAAAGGCGTTTGCAGTTGCAGGTCCACGGCGCACACCGCGGTGTCCAGTATCGCCAGCAGGTCCTCTGCATCGCCGCGATCAAGCGGCTCGGGCGTGCGCAAAATCAAATCCAGATCACTCTTGGCGTGCAGCGCTTCGATGCCGCTGGCCAGTTCGAAACCGGCACTGCCGGTGACGCCCCAGTTTTCCTGCGCCAGCACCGGGCGCAACTGAGCGAGGGCCTGCAACGCCGGTAAATCCCGTGGCGAAATCACACCGCGCAGGTCTTCAGGCACAACGCATCTTTGCACGGCTGCCATCGGCATCACGGCGGCGAACCGCTGCTCGCGCAAACGCCCGCGCACCCCCACCGCCACCTGACCCGGCGGCGCAATCGCACGGCGCACCACCACCGGATGCCCGGCGGCCAACGCTTCCAGCACCCAGGCCGGCGCATCGGCGGGCGCATGCGCCGGGGTCATGCCCCAGAGCAAATCGTGAGCGTTCACCATTGCTCCCGCAGCAGTTGGCGCACGTGGCTGGAGGCGGCGCGATTGGTGGCGCCCAGGCGACCGCTCAGGTCACGGCCGCCCGCCTGCACATCCTTGATCGCGTGCACCAGGCAATCGCTGACTCGCGCGACATCTTCAGGAGTGGGCTGCTCAATCTGGCTGACCGACAAGGTCTCCCACAGCAAACCGAGGCTGGCATAGCTGTCGATGTCATAGGCCATCGGCGGCACGCTGGCGGCCAGGGCTTCCAGCTCTTCAACACTGCGCAGGGTCACCCGCGCGGCCGAGGCCTTGCCCATGGCATGCACCATCACGCCGGGGTCGCGCAGGGCAATCAGGCGATTGGCCTGGTAACCATGGGCGAGGAAGGCGCCGGACATCGCCTTGCCGACCAGCAGCGCGATCACCGGGTGACCGGCCAAGCGGGCGCGGGCATAGCTGTCGGCGGCGGCGGCCAGAGCCTGGTGAATGCCAAGGGCTTCTTCGCGACGGCCATAAGCCTGGCTCGGCACATCGACGATCGCAATCAGCGGACGCTTGTCGCCGGTGTTGATCGCTTCGTCCACCGCCTTGGCCAAGCCCCAGCCTTCGAGCAAACCGACTTCACCGTTGCGAGCGCGAGGGAAGCGATTTTGTGGGTCGGTGACCACCGCGATAAAGCGCACCGGCTGATCACCGAGCACACCGTCGGCGACCTTCAGCGAGTTCGGCAAACCGCCCACCGGCGTTGCATCGCCGCTCAATGCGTTGAACCACTGCAAACCTCTCATGAGCGTTCTCCCTGATACAGATCGCGAACCGTCGCCGGGTCGATTTGCGGTTCGGCGTTCAGTGCGGCCAGGCGTTCCAGATAGTGTTCGACCTGACGGCTGCGCTGCTTTTCCGGCAAGCCTTGGTGCAGCAGTTCGGCGACTTGCTGCTGAATCTGCGCCACATCGTCGGCCACATAACGGTCGGCCAAGCCGCTGTTAAAGCGTTGCTCGCCACCGGTCAGGCTCCAGATGAAGGGCCGGTCGCGGGAGTCATATTCCTCAAGCCCGGCTTCCTGTTCGATCACCTGCGGGCCGTTCAGGCCAAGGCGCGCCTCACGGGTCACCAGCAGGTAACTGCACAGGCCGGCCGCGATGGACATGCCGCCAAAACAACCGACGCTGCCCGCCACCACACCGATCACCGGCAGGTACTGGCGCAGGTCGACGATCGCCGCGTGGATATCGGCAATCGCGGCCAGGCCCAGGTTGGCCTCCTGCAAGCGCACGCCGCCGGTTTCCAGCAGCAGGATGGCGCGGGTCGGGATGCCCTTGCGGTTGTCTTCAGCGGCCAACTCCAGCGCGCCGGCCATCTTTGCGCCGCCGACTTCACCGAGGCTGCCGCCCTGGAAATTGCCTTCGATGGCGGCGATGACCACCGGCAAACCGGCGATGCTGCCCTTGGCGATCACCACGCCGTCATCCGCCTGAGGCACCACGCCCTGACGGCTCAGCCACGGCGACATGACGCGCTGGAACGGGTCGATCAATTCGCGATAGCTACCCGCATCGAGCAAGGCCTTGGCCCGCTGCCGGGCGCCGAGCTCGACGAAGCTGTGTGTGTTGAGCAAGTCAGTCATGACCGATCTCCTCGAAGCCTTGCTCCAGGCGCAAACGCACCACGCCGGGGGTGGCGCCGAAGTCGTGGATATCGATGTTCAATGCGGGCGGTGTCTGCTCCTGGAAGATCCGTTCAAACAGGTGCTGCCAACGCAGTTGCGCACCATTGACCGAGGTCTGCACCTGAATCGTCAGGGTGCCGGCAGTGCCCGGTTCCAGCAGCACTTCCAGGTCGCCGGAGCCGACGCAACCCACCAGCGCACGGCTCTTGGCGGGCTGCCCGGCGGGGAATTCAAAGGATAAGGTTTCCATCACAGCGCTCCGTCGAGGCGGTCGATAAACAGGCAGGCGGCCAACAGGTCGGCGGCGCCACCGGGGGACGCATTCAGCGTCAGCAGTTGCTGGTCCAGCTCGTGCAGTTGGCGGCGGCCGGCGAGGCTTGCGCTGCCACCGGCGTCCAGCACCGCTTGGGCACCTTGCTGCATGGCCTGCAAGCCTTCGGGGCCGGCGCGATAAAGCACACAGGTGTCGGCCAGGTCGGTCATGATCGCCAGCAAGGCGTCGAGGCGTGCGTTCTGTTCGCCGTGTTGGTGCAGGCGGCTTTTTTTCAGCTGTGGCAGGCCGCGTTGCAGCACCGAGGGGAAGCCCAGTTGCGCTTCTTCACGGGCACCGCGAGCGCCATAACGTTGTGCGACTTGGGCGCCGTGGCTCAGGGGTTGCGGCGCGTAGCGATCGTTGAGCAGCGCCAGGCGGGCCGCGCGCAAAGCCACTGCGCCGGGGGTGGTGGACTCGGGTTGCAGGGCGGCGGCGGCCACTAATAAGCCAAGTGCCCAGATCGCGCCGCGATGGGTGTTTACGCCGCTGGTGGTGACGAGCATCGCCTCTTCGCCTTCGCGACCGATCCGCCCAAGGGCTTCACGCAAAGGCAAACCGACGTCGCCAAACTCAATAGCCGCTTCGGCCATTTCCTTGAACGCCGGCCACAACGACAGTGCCGAGGCGTGCATCAAGCCGAGGTGCAAATCGGTATGGGCGCCGTTGCCGCGTCGGTCCACCAGCGCCGGTTTTGGCGACAGGTCGGCTTCATCAATCAAGGCGTCGACGGCCATGTCGGCCAGGCGTTCGGCCAGTGTCAGGTCGTGCAGTTTGAGTGCGTGCATTTACCAG
This sequence comes from Pseudomonas sp. TH32, assembly GCF_016650855.1. NCBI lineage: Bacteria > Pseudomonadati > Pseudomonadota > Gammaproteobacteria > Pseudomonadales > Pseudomonadaceae > Pseudomonas > Pseudomonas sp. TH32. The sequence goes on from NZ_JAEKFA010000002.1 coordinate 5,061,545, forward strand.
CTCCTGAACTTGGCGGGCGGGTTGTACAAACCACCGGACCACGCCACCAGATCGGCCACGCTCTTGGCGGCCAGCAGCTCACGGGTGGCGTCGGTGCGGCGGATGCCGAGGTCTTCGGGCAGTGCGATCAGGCCTTCGCGGCGCATGCGCGCGGTGTCCTTGGGGTTGTGGCGCATGCCGATGGCGGTCACCCCGGCGACGGCGGCGATCATCGCCTGGCGCTCTTCCAGGGAACGGGCCTTGTACAGGTAAGCGATGCCTTCTTCAGTGAGCAGATGAGTGACGTCGTCGCCGTAGATCATGATCGGCGCCAGGGGCATGCCGCTTTTGCGTGCGACTTCTACCGCGTCGAGGGTTTCGACGAAGGTCGGTTTGCCGCCTTCCTGGAAGGTCTCGACCATTTGCACCACCAGCTTCTTGCCGCGTTCGAGCAAGGCTTCCGGGGCATCGTCGTGGCGCATGTCGAGCCACGCGGGGGTGCCATGGCGGCGACCGCGCGGGTCGTGGCCCATGTTGGGCGCCCCGCCAAAACCGGCAAGGCGGCCACGCGTGACCGTGGAGGAATGCCCGTCGCCGTCGACTTGCAGAGTGGCGCCGATAAACAAGTCCACCGCGTATTGGCCAGCCAGTTGGCAGAACATCCGGTTGGAACGCAGCGAGCCATCGCGGCCGGTAAAGAACACATCCGGCCGGGCGGCGATGTAGTTTTCCATGCCCAGTTCGGTGCCGAAGCAATGCACGCTTTCGACCCAGCCGCTTTCGATGGCCGGGATCAGGGTTGGGTGGGGGTTGAGGGTCCAGTTGCGGCAGATCTTGCCCTTCAAACCCAGGGATTCGCCGTAGGTCGGCAGGATCAATTCGATGGCGGCGGTGTTGAAACCGATGCCGTGGTTCAGGGACTGGACGTTGTGTTTTTCATAGATGCCACGGATCGCCATCATCGCCATCAACACATGCACCGGCTTGATATGCCGTGGGTCGCGGGTGAACAGCGGTTCGATGTAGAAAGGCTTGTCGGCGACCACCACGAAGTCGACCCAGCTCGCGGGAATGTCGACGCGCGGGAGGTCGGTGACGTCATCCACCAGTTGGTTGACCTGGACGATAACAATGCCATCGCTGAAGGCCGCCGGCTCAATCAGCGCGGGCGTGTCTTCAGTGCTGGGGCCGGTGTAGATATTACCGGCGCGGTCGGCCATGAAACCGGCGGAGAGCACCACGTTGGGAATCAGGTCCACCACCAGCCGCGCGTAGAGTTCGATGTAGGTGTGAATCGCGCCGATTTCCAGCAGGCCGTCTTCCAGCAACTGGCTGATGCGCAGGGACTGAGTGCCGGCGAAGGAAAAATCCAGCTTGCGGGCGATGCCCTTTTCAAACAGGTCCAGGTGCTCGGAGCGCCCGACGCTGGGCATGATCATATGCAGATCGTGAAGCTTGGCGGGATCGGCCTTGGCCAGGGAGCGGGAGAGGAAATCCGCCTGCTTCTGGTTGTTGCCTTCCAGCACCACACGGTCGCCGGGGAGGATCAGGGCTTCCAGGGCTTCGACGATACGGTCGCTGGGGAGCACGGCGCCGTCGGCGAAAGATCGCACTAACGCCAGCCGACGCTGCTTCTCGTCGCGCCGCCGCGTCCAGCGCGAGTCGGGGGAAGTTGTTGTTGTCATGGTCGCTCCACGGGATGTGCTGTCGTGGGCTGTACCTTAGGAGGGTATTGGAGGGGCATCAATCAAGCTGGGCGGTGGATCGTTACGATTGGAGTAATGGTTCGCCAGCAAACACTGGATTGGGACCAACACAGATCAAATGTGGGAGCTGGCTTGCCTGCGATGGCATCGCTGCGGCGAGCCTAACTCACTGAGTCGCCCGCATCGCAGGCAAGCCAGCTCCCACATTTTGATCGGCTGTGTTCTTAAGAATGGACACATGAGTCCCAAAATGGGAACGATCAGTCCCTTTTTGGGACTGATCCCGCTTCGTCACATAGCCGCTGGGCTTACCTGCTCCAACGCCTGATCAACCAGTAACTGCCCCAGTTCACTCATTTGTTGAATGGCCAGCACCACGCCGCGCTGGGAGCCTTCCAATTCAAAGGCCAGGTTGGAGGTCAGGGCGTTGAGTGAGGCAAAGGTTTCAGAGGCGTTGGCAAGCAAGGCTTCAGTGGATTGAGAGGGAGAGACGGCAAAAAGTGAGGATGAAGCAGAAGTCGGAAAGTAATGATCCATGGCCCGCTCGGCGGCGGCCTGGAGTTTGCGGTGTTCGATGTCGGTGTTGTGTGGCGGATTGGGGGTAGGTTTGAACATGATGTGCAGCTCCGATATGTAGTAGGGAAGCTGACACCGTCCGCTTGCACGCGAATAAGGTGGCAGCTGTGCGCAGGTGTGCAAGACCGGGCATATCGGACCCCGGCAGACCCCAAGGGATCTCCCACGCACAGCCGCCATAAGAAATACAGCAGGCATAAAAAACGCCCGTTGAATGGCTATGGGCGTTGGTGCGCCGATATGTAACCGGACTTGCACGTCCGTGTCACCGTTTTTTGCGATGACGGACGAAGACTAGGCGCGATCGCAGGGCACGACAAGTTCATGCACAGCGCGAGAGGTTGCAGGAAAAATCCGAAGGCAAACACGCGCCGATTGTTCCTACGAGCTTTTCGGGTTGTTGCTCGGAACCTGCCTCTCTAGCCTTTTCGGTCCGAATCATGTCACCGACTGGGCGTTATGAATCTGATACCCAAACCCGATACAAGGCCATTGCACAGCGTGATGTATCACATCACAATCTCGCCATGATCGTTAGCTGGAAACATAAAGGCCTCAAGGTCTTTTTTGAGACTGGCTCTACCAAAGGCATCAACGCAGACCATGCAAAACGCTTGCGTCGTGTGTTGCTGGTTCTGAATAGAGCCAAACACCGTGATGAACTGGACCTGCCCGGCTGGCGGTTTCACCGATTGAAAGGCGATCTGATCGACTACTGGTCCGTCAGTATCAGCGGTAACTGGCGCATTATTTTTCGGATGTTCAATGACCAGGTAGAACTGGTTGATTATCTGGACTACCACTGAGTAAAGGCATCGATATGGACATGCATAACCCTCCCCACCCTGGCGAAATCCTGCTTGAGGACGTGATCCCGGCCTTGGGCATCACCATTACTGAGATGGCACGGCGTCTTGGCTTCGCCAGGGAGACATTCTCTAGAATCCTCCACGGACATGCGCCCATCAGCCCGGATCTTGCCGTAAGGCTTGAACGGGCAGGTATCAGCAAAGCTCGGTTGTGGCTATCGATGCAAAGTGCGTATGACCTATGGCAAGCAGAACATCGGGAGCAACCGAGAATCGAGCGGTTTGCACGGATTGACTGACAAAAATCCGACCGGGCACTCAACGCGCCATGACATTAACCAACACATGCAAAATGAACGCAGGCCCATAACAAGGTTTCCCCTGCGCATCCTCAATTCTCCAGATTGAAGCCACCGTGCAGGTTTCCCTGGGTGCTGCAAACTCCACACTGATATGCACCGGCTGACCCGGCAGCGTATCGGCAATAGGGAGTTCGCTGTGCAGGCTACGCAGGTGAGTATCCATCACCACCTCCAGTTGGCCTTGTGCGTCAGCGCGACGGGCAATCACATATTCCCCGTCAACACGCACCAGTCGCCGCCCACGCCACGGCCGTGTGCCCAGATTCTGAATCTCCCAGGTTTTCTGAAAAACCTCTCCCGGCAACACCACCGTCTGATCAGGCGTCGTGACATCCGCATTGAAGACCGCAACGTCTTCCGGATCATCAATACCTACAGCGCGATTGGTGGCAGCCATTGAGCACGCATTGGCGGGAGCGCCTGTCAGGTCAGCGAAGTAGCGAAACAGCAGCAAAGGAGAAACCTGCAACGCCTTGGCCAGCTTGACCAACGTACGTACCGACGGGTCCTTGGACGCACCACCCGCCAGAGCGTACAGGTAGGTCCTGGAGATTCCCGCCTCCTTGGCCAACGTCGTCAGGGGCTTGCCCAACTCTCGGCTACGTCGCGCAACCAGTGACCTGAGGGTATCTCGCGTTTTTATATTCATACGGAGTTGTCGGTTCCCACGTTTAGGTGACCATCATTTCTTTGTCCGCCAAAAAAGACAACCTGCCCGCCGCCACGTGTCTTGAACCCTGCACACTCGCCCCCTACCTGCTTCGTTGAACGCCCTTCACACCTACCTCTCCGAGCACTTCATGATTCCTGACTTCAACGCCCTTTTTCTTGAAGGCCTGCTATTGGGCATCGGATTGTTCGCCGCTCCTGGACCGAAGGACACCCTGGTCATTCGCCAGGGTGTCAGTCGCGGTCCCGTCTGGGGCGTGGTGGCGGTATGCGTCTTCGCCGATATCATCCTCATCGCTCTTGGCGTTACGGGCTTGGGCTCATTACTCGGCAGCCAGCCAGGTTTGGTAGCTTTTTTGCTGCTGTCAGGAGCGGCCTATCTATTGTGGTTTGGTGGGCAGAGGTTATTGGCGTGCGTGCGTAACAAGTCGATGCCAGAGACTCAGGGCAACCTCACCTCACAACGAGGATTACTGCGCACGGCAGTGATACTTGGATTTGCCAATCCGTATGCCTGGCTGGATACCGTGGTGCTGATTGGCTCTATTGGTGCGGCAAAGCCCGTCGGCCAACAAGCGTCCTTCGCCAGCGGGGCGATGACCGCGTCGCTGGTGTGGTTTGTGGTTTTGGCATTGGGATGTCAAAGGCTGACGGGGTTGTTTCGTTCGGCAAAGGTCTGGCGTTTACTGGACGCGGGCGTGGCGGTTTTGATGGTGTACCTGGCAGGGATGCTGATTGCTGATTTTCTGGTGCTGCATCCTCTCTGAAGGAAAAAGGGCCGTTTGATTGTCTGGTTGTAAGAGGTTGCCGGTTTTGGGGCCGCTTCGCAGCCCAACGGGAGCAAGCTCCCTCGCCACGGGGGAAATCATGGGGCTTAACACTGTGGAGGTCAGGCCAATCCGGCCTCGACCAACAACGCTTCCAACCCCATCAGGTCCGGCACCCTGGCCACATGCTCCCCCACCTGCACCGCCGCCAGTTCCAGCGGGCACAACGGCACGTCCACATAACTCAACTGGCTATCGAGCTTGTACGAACGCGGAATCCCCTGGATCACCAACGCAATAAACTTCAACGTCGGCCGTCCTCCAAGGGTGTTCAACACCACAATCCGTGCCCGCTCCCCCACCACGCCCGACTCGCCACACGCGGCCTCAAAGCTGATCAGCGGCAACTGCCGATCCCGCCAGGTGACTTGCCGCAGGTACCACGGCGGCGCGTCGCTGGCCGGTTCGCCGCGCTGGAAGTCGATCAGTTCGGCCACGGCGACGTTGGGCAATAGCAGGTGACGGTCAGCCAATGGCAGCAGCAAGCCGGTGAGTTGGGTAGCGCGGTGATCAAGCACGGGACTTGCTCCAGTAAGCGATGCTTTCCAGCAGCACCGACTCTTGATAAGGCTTGCCAAGGTAGTCGTTGACGCCAATCGCCATAGCGCGGTCGCGGTGTTTTTGCCCGGTGCGCGAGGTGATCATGATGATGGGCATGCGCATCAACCGTGGGTCGTCGCGTACCTGGATGGCCACTTCGAAGCCGTCCATGCGCGGCATTTCGATGTCGAGCAGCATCAGGTCCGGGGTGTGTTCTTCCAGCACGGCCATGGCGTCGATGCCGTCCTTGGCGGTGAGCACGTTCATGCCGTTGCGCTCCAGCAGGCGGCTGGTGACTTTGCGCACGGTGACCGAGTCGTCCACCACCAGCACCAGCAGCGGGCGCTTTTTCAGGGGGTCGTTGAGGATCAACGGTGCGTCGGCCGCCTGGGCCGGCAAGGCTGGTGGCCGTGCGCGGATGTGCGCCAGCAGGTCGATGATCAGTACCACGCGGCCGTCGCCCAGGATGGTTGCGCCCGACAAGCCCTTCACCCCGGCAAATTGCGGCCCCAGGCCCTTGACCACGATCTCGCGGGTGCCGGCCATGGCGTCCACTTGCACCGCCACGCGCCGCTCGTTGCACTGCACCAGCAGCACCGGCAGCGGCTGGTACTGGCCCAGCAGGTTCGGGCGGCCGACGGTGTGCAGCAGGTCGCCGAGGTAGAACAGTTCGTAGCGTTGGCCGGCGTATTCGTAACGCGGCGGATCCTGCTGATAGTGCCCCTCCAGTTCGTGGGGCATGACCCGCACCAGGCCTTCGATGGTGTTCAGCGGGATCGCGTATTGATCGTCCGCACATTGCACCATCAACGCCTGGTTGACCGACACGGTGAACGGCAGGCGAATGCGAAAGTGCACGCCCTCCCCCGGCGTCGAATCGATGACCATCGAACCGCCCAGCTGGCGCACTTCTTCATGCACCACGTCCATGCCGACGCCACGCCCGGAAATCTGGGTGATTTTTTCGGCAGTGGAAAACCCCGGTTGCAGGATGAACTGCAACACGTCGCGGTCGCTGATTTCCAGGTTGGGGTCGAGCAAGCCGCGCTTGATCGCCTTGCGCCGTACGGCTTCCAGCGGCACGCCGGCGCCGTCGTCGCACATGTCGAAAACGATGTCGCCGCCTTCGTGGGTCAGGTCCAGGGTGATACGACCTTTTTCCGGTTTGCCCGCCAGCAGACGCGCATCGCGGGACTCCAGGCCATGGTCGACAGCGTTGCGCAGCATGTGCTCCAGCGGCGCCACCATGCGCTCCAGCACGTTGCGATCCATCTCGCCTTCGGCGTTGCCGACGATAAATTCCACGTCCTTGCCCAGCTCGCCCGCCACTTGCCGCACGATGCGTTTAAGGCGCGGCAGCATGCGTTCGAAGGGCACCATGCGCGTGCGCATCAGGCCTTCCTGCAACTCGGTGTTGATGCGTGCCTGTTGCTGCAGCAGGTTGTGGGCGTCCTGGTTGCGACGGTCGAGGGTTTCCTTGAGGTCGAGCAGGTCGGAGGCCGATTCGAACAAGGCCCGGGACAGTTGTTGCAGCTGGGAATGGCGGTCCATTTCCAGTGGGTCGAATTCCTCGTAGCCCAGGCGTTCGGCCTCAGCCTGCTGGCGGCTGAGGATGCGGCCCTGGGTTTCGGTGTCGAGCCGGCGCAGTTGATCGCGCATGCGCTCGATGGTGGTTTCCACTTCATGCAGGGCGATGCTCGCATCGTTGACCTGTTGCTCGATGCGCCCACGGAAGATCGAGGTTTCACCGGCCAGGTTGACCAGATCGTCCAGCAAGTCGGCGGATATTTTCACCATGTCGGCGGCCGGATCACTGGCCGGCGCCGCTTCGGTTTTGGTCGCCGCCAACGCCACCGGTGCGGCGGTCACTTCAGCCGGATGCACCAGGCTTTTGATCCGCTCGATCAGCAAGTCCACCGAGCCCACCGGCAGCCCGGCCGCCACCGCATCGATCATCTGCGCCAGACGGTCGTGGCAACCTTGCAGCAACGCAAACAGCTCCGCCGAGGGCGCCAGCAAACCTGCCGACAAGCCTTCGTAGAGAAATTCCAGCTCATGGGCCAGGTCGCCAATCGGACCGATCTCGACCATGCGCGCGCCACCCTTGAGGGTGTGCAGGTCGCGCAGCAGGGTCTCGACTTCCTGGCGACTTTTCGGCTCGGCCTGCCAGCGCAACAGCGCGGCGCCGGAGCTGTCGAGGATGTCGGCGGCTTCTTCGAGGAAGATATCCAGCAGCTCGGGATCAGTGCCCGGCGTCTCGACTTCGGCAGCCGCTACGGGCGCCGCTTGCCCGGTACTTTGGCGCAACTCACGCAAGTGGCTGATCAGGTCACTGGAGTCGCTCAGCGGTTGCTGGTGTTGCAGCTGTTCAAGCAGCAGCGCCAGTCGCTCATGACTGGCCATCAATACGTTCCCCAGCTCGCCGGAATAGCTGTAGCGACGGTCTACCAGACCTTCGTAAAGGTTTTCCAACTCCAGTGCCAGGTCGCCCACCGCGCCGATCTCGGCCATGCGTGCGCCACCCTTGAGGGTGTGCAAATCCCGCTGCAAGGATGAGAGCGGCGCGGCGTTATCCGGGTCCAGCAGCCAGCGTTTGAGGGACTGGCCGGCGCTGTCGAGGATGTCTACCGCTTCCTCAAGGAAGATCTCGACGATCTCGTCATCCACCGCAAAGCCCTGGTCCAGCTTCGCCGTGGCGGCGCCCAGCTCGGAGATGCTCAGGGCGCGGCTGCCATCGCTTTTGATCAGGCCGGTGGCGGACGGGTCGAGGCCTTCATCCAGCAACTCGCGCAGGGCTCGCACCCGTGCGGGGGCCGGGCTGATTTCCTGGCCGGCGGCCAGTTGGTCGAGCATGTTGATCAGGGCTTCGTGGGCCTGTTCGGCCTCGTGGAAGAAGCGTTCGCTGACCGCCAGGCTGCTCTCTTCCACCGCGCCGTAGAGGTCGAGCAAGGCTTCGCACAACTCGTCCATCGGGTGCAGGTCGGCCAGGTGCGCGCCTTCGCCGAGGGTGGTCAGTTCGTCCAGCAGCGCACTCAGTTCCTGGCGCTCGCCGGGGTGCTGTTGCCAACGGCGCAACAGGCTTTCGGCGTCCAGCAGGATGTCCATGCCCTGGGCCAGGAAGTTGGCAATCAACTGCGGGTCGCGCTTGATCCGCAGGCCGGTGTTGGGCGCATTCAGCAAGGCTTCAAGCTGGCTGTTCAGCAGGTTCTGCGTGCGTTCGATCAAGCCTGCCGCACCAGTGATGGGCGCATGGGGATCGCTGTCCAGCTGGCGCACACCGCGCTGGAACAGCGCCTCGGCCTCCAGCAGCAATTCGATTTCATCAAGGTCCAACGGCAGGCGGTGGGCCTTGTATTCGCGGGTCAGGTGGTCGAGCGGGCGCGCCAGCTCGGCGATGGGCAACACGCCGGCCATGTAGGCGCTGCCCTTGAGGGTGTGCAGCGCGCGTTGCAGTTCATCGCTGACTTGCAGCGGCAGGTGCTCGGTGGCCTGTTGCAGGAAATGGTTGAGGCTGTCGAGGTGACTCTGGGCTTCGTTGCGGAAGATTTCCAGCAGTTGCGGGTCCAGGCCGGCCGGGTCTGTGGCCAACGGTTCGACACCGCTGGCCAAGGCATGCGCCCGTGCTGCCAGCTCGTCTACGTCATCGCGCTGGCGCTGGGCATCGGCGGCGAAATCGGTGATCAGCTCAGGCAGCAATTCCACCACGTCATCCAGCACCGCTTGCACATCCGGGCCCGGCGCGACGCTGCGTTCCAGCACGCGATTGAGCAGGTTTTCCACCGCCCAGGCCAGCTCCGCCAACACCAAGGCACGGACCATGCGGCCGCTACCCTTCAAAGTGTGGAAGGCGCGGCGCATTTCGGTCAGGGTGGCCTTGTCTTCAAGGCTCGCGGTGCCGGCAGGTACGTAGCGGTGCAGCACGTCGAGGACTTCGGCGGTTTCTTCGAGGAAGACTTCCCGCAATTCATCGTCGATGGCTTCTTCGCCGGCAGGCGGCGGCAGCAGGCTGCCGGGACGCTGGAGAGCCGGCGGGTTGAGGCGCGAGGTGGGGCTGGCCAGCGCATCCGCGAGAAACGGGGTTTGCTCCGAAGGCGAGTCGTCCTGAGCGAGCAGTGCCTGGCGCCAGGGTTTTTCGGCCGGCAAATAGCCGAGCGCTGCGAGGCCTTCGGCGGCGACTTCCAGCACACGTTCGCCCGGGGCGTCATGGTCCTGAAGCATGCGTTCCAGGTAGTACTCGAGGCTGGTGAGCACATCGGCAAAATGCTCAAGCTGCGCCTCGGAAGGCGCGGCGTCACTGACCATCAACTGCTCGTTGACGTAATCATTGCAGCCACGCATCAGGCTCGCCGCGCGGGGCAGCGGAATCATCGCCAGCGCGCCGCGTACCTGGGTCAACAACTCGGGCAGCGACTCCAGGCGCTGGCGGTCCCAGTGGGCCTCGATGCAGTCGATCACCAGCTCTTTGGCCTGGGTCAGGCACTGGCAGGATTCGCGGATCACCAGGTGGTGGATCTGCGTCAGGTCGGTGGTGGGCAGGCGACTTTCTTCACGGCGCTCCGGCTCGACAGTGCCGACCATCCCGGCCAGCGTGGCTTCGACGTAGAGCAATGCACCGGCGACGTCCATCAGCACCGCATCGTTGGGCTCGCGCTGCCCCTGGGCCAGGCCGAGCACCACCGCCAGTTGGTCGATGATCACTTTGCGCGGCTGGCCGAAACCCAGTACGGCCAGGGTGTCGGCGATCTGCCGCAAGGGCGCCAGCAAGACCTCAAGGTCCGAGGCGTGTTGACGGTCGCTGCGCACGAACAGGTCCAGGCGTTCCTTGACCCGCACCAGTTCCTCGCACAGCGCGCCGAGCACCGAGCCCATGGCGTCGCGGTCCGGACCGGCCAGGCGGGCGCGTTCGGCATCCACCACGGCGCTGTCGGGCAGGGCTTCATCGAGGCCATAACGTTCTTTCAAACTTTGCATCCGTGGAGTCGGTCGGGTGACTTTGGCGACGTAGAACAACAGGCTCTTGAGCAACTCATCCGGGGCCGGGGTGTTGATCCCGTTGATGCCCTGGATCAGCAGGCGCTTGAGTTCCTTGTCGCAGGCTTTGAGCAAACTGCGCAACGCCGGGCTGTTGGCGACCACGCCAATGAGCATGCCTTCCACCAGCGCCGAGGTCACCTGCCACAACGGTAACAGCGGCGCACCATGGCACAGGGCTTCGAGGCGGGCGAATACCCGCGCCATGTCTTCCAGGTTGCTGGGGCCGTGGTCTTCGCGCAGCAAGCCGACCAGCGCCTGTTGCAGCATCTGCCGCCACTGGCGCAGCAACCCGGGGAAATCCTCCGGCGTGCGCTGGGCCAGCGCTTCCTCGGGCAGTGGCGGGATCACCAACAGTTGCGGGCTGAACAGGCTGGTTTCCGAGAGCAGGCTTTCGCCGCGCACGCTGCGCAGGTCGTTGAGCAGCGGCAGTACCACCAAGGGCAAATCGCGCCGGGCGCTGTGCACGCGGTCGAGGTACAGCGGCAATTGGCCGAGGCCCTGTTGCAACAGGCGAATGCCTTCATCGCGCTGGCTGACGCGCGCGCCTTGCAGGGCAAGCGCCAGTTGTTCCATTTCTTCAGCGAACAGCGCCGCGCCGTAGAACTCGACCATCAGCAGGCTGCCATGGACCTGATGGATGCATTCCAGGCACTGGCCGATGGCCTCGCTGCTGCCGTCTTCCACATAGGCGTCCAGCGCCGAACGGGCCTGTTTCAGGGTTTCGGCAATTTCGCCCTTGACCCATTCGAGGGCCACGTAGTCGTGCCGATCAACCATAACCGCTCCCGTCTGAATTCATGAGTTGCTGTGTGACCACCGATTCCAGAATCAATGGAGGTCAAATGTGAGAGCGGGCTTGTTGTGGTGAGCGGGCTTGCCCCGCGTTGGGCTGCGAAGCAGCCCCATCAATCAGTGGTGAACCCGACGGGGGACAAGCCCCCTCACCACAACAAGCCAGCTCCCACAGGAGTTCGGTGGTGCCTGACAGATAGCATTTCACTCATCCACCTGCTTCGCCGCCGGCAACGTGAAGCCCGATACCGACCGCCGCAACTGGCTGGCCATTTTCGCCAGGTTGCCGATGCTCTCGGCAGTGGCCGTGGAGCCCGACGATGTCTGAGTGGTGATCTGCTGAATCACGTTCATCGTCAGCGAAATCTGCCCCGCCGACGACGTCTGCTGCTGCGCCGCGTTGGAAATACTCTGGATCAACGCCGCCAGGGTTTTCGACACGCCTTCGATCTCTTCCAGCGCCACGCCGGCGTCCTGGGCCAGCCGCGCACCGCGCACCACTTCGGTGGTGGTCTGCTCCATGGAAATCACGGCTTCGTTGGTGTCTGTCTGAATCGCCCGCACCAGGGTTTCGATCTGCCGGGTCGCCGCCGAAGAACGCTCCGCCAGCCGCTGCACCTCATCGGCCACCACCGCAAAACCACGCCCGGCATCACCGGCCATGCTTGCCTGGATCGCGGCATTGAGGGCGAGGATGTTGGTCTGCTCGGCGATGTCGTCGATCAGGCTGACGATGTCGCCAATCTCCTGGGACGATTCCCCCAGGCGCTTGATGCGCTTGGCAGTGTCCTGGATCTGTTCGCGGATGTTGTCCATGCCATGGATGGTGTTGTGCACCACCTCGTTACCCTTGTTGGCGATCTCCACCGAGCGCTCGGCCACGGCCGAAGATTCGGCGGCGTTGGCCGACACCTGGTCGATGGACTGGGCCATCTGGTTGATCGCCGTGGAAGCCTCGGCAATCTGCTGCGCCTGATGCTCCGAAGCCTGGGCCAGGTGCATGGCGGTGGCCTGGGTGTCCTGCACTGCGCCCGCGACCTGGCCGGCGGTGAGGTTGATGGTTGCCACCAGGTCGCGCAGTTGGTCCACGGAATAGTTGATGGAGTCGGCGATGGTGCCGGTGAAGTCTTCGGTGACCGAGGCGGTGACGGTCAGGTCACCGTCGGCCAGGTCTTCGATTTCATCCAGCAGGCGCATGATCGCGTTCTGGTTGCGCTCATTCTTCTCGGCGGTTTCCCGCAGTTGACGGTTGGTCTCGCGGACCATCACCAGGCCGATCAGGATGATCGAGGCCAGCGCCAGCAAGCCCAGCACGTAGCCGCCGATGGTGTCGAAGGTGCGCCCGTCGGCCAGGTTTTCAAAACCGGTGGCCAGGTGTGAGGCCTCGTCCAGCAGGGTTTGCGACAGGTTGAAGATATTGCTCGCCGAGGCGCGCACCTGGAACAGCTGCGGCGAGGTTTCGAGGATTTCGTCCACCGAGCCGGAGACGAATTCGAACAGCTCGGAAATTTCCGCCAATCGGGCACGGGCGTCGTGGTCTTCGACCTGGCTGATGCGCAGGCCGGGGTTGCCCTGGAGCATGCCGTTGAGCACCAGGCCGAAACGGTTGGCATCGCGACCAAAGGCATCGGCGGCCTGCACTGCGGTCTCGTCGCCCGCCAACACGGTGTTCACTGCCCCCAGAATACGTTCGGCCAGCAACGACTGGCGCTGGGCCAACGCCACCTGACTGGCCGGTGCGCCGCGTTGCAGGAGGATGTCGACGACCTTTTCCGACTCCATCTGCAACTGTGGAACGGTTTCCGCCAGGGTCGCGGCCACTTGATGCAACGACAGCACGGTTTGCTCACTGGCCAGAATCGCATCGGCGTTTTTCAGCAGCGCTTCCCAGTCGGTCTGCACGGCGCGCATTTCTGCGCGCACGGCGGTGGGTGCGGCGGGCAGGCCGGTGGCCGGGTCGCCTTTTTTCAGGTAACCCCAGCGCTGGGCAAAGTCGTTGCGCGCATCCCCCAGCAACTTGAACGCAGCGGCCTTGCCGGCGGCGGCCTCGGTGGCGTTCTTGGCGATGCGCTGGGACAGCACCCGCAGTTCACCGGCGTGGCCGATGTACTGTTTATCGTAGGTGGACTGGGTGTTGAGGTACGCGAAGTTGGCGAACAGCAGCATGATGAACACGATCAGCGCGATAAACAGCACGATGATCTGCGAGCGGCTGCGGGAAGCTTCCAGGGGTTTGGCGGGGGTAACGGTACTCATGCGGCAACATCCATGAAATCTGGAGCCTGGGCCAGGGCGAAGGGGCTGAAGACCTGCCACAGCTGATCGCCGTCGAACTGGCCCTGGATAAACGGCGCGCCGGCCACGGTGCTCGTCGACAATGCGTCTTGTGCGAAATGCTGCATGCCCACCACCTCGTCCACCAACAGGCCGACAAACACGTCCTGATATTCCACCACCAGCACCCGCCGTTGTTTGCGCGCCACCGATCGCTCAAGGCCGAGGAAAGCGCCCAGGTCCATCACCGGCAGAAGGCGCCCGCGCAGGTTAGCCACGCCCTTGACCCACGGCTTGACCCCGGGCATCAAGGTGCAGCGTGGTTCGTGCAGCACTTCGGCGACTTCGCCCATGGGCGCCACGTACCAGTGCTCGCCCAGGCGAAACCCGATCCCGCTCCAGCTGTGCAGCCGGGTTTCCTGGGACGGCAGGTCGGCGGCCAGCAAGCGGCAGCGGCGGTCGATGTCCAGCAGCAGCTCGAAGGCGGTTTGCGACTCGGTCATGGGAACGTGCCGTCAGCCGGCCAGCACCTTGTTCAGGGTGGCGATCAGGGTTTCTTCGTCCACGGGCTTGGTCAGGTAGTCCTTGGCGCCCTGGCGCTCGCCCCAGATCTTGTCGGTTTCCTGGTCCTTGGTGGTGATGATGATCACCGGGATGTGCCCGGTGTCAGGGTCCTTGGTCAACTGGCGGGTGGCCTGGAAACCATTGAGCCCGGGCATGACGATGTCCATCAGGACCGCGTCGGGCTTTTCCTGGCGGGCCAGCGCGACGCCGTCGCCGCCGTTCTGGGCCTTGAGGACAGTGTGACCGTGCTTTTCGAGCATTTCGGTCAGTTTGTACATTTCAGTCGGCGAATCGTCGACGATCAGAACACGTGCCATGGTTTTCCCCACTTCTTTAGTAGACGCAAGCCCTCGTGGGGCCCCCGTCAGTGTGCTTGTTCTACTGCGGCGAAGCCCGGCACATAGGCCTTGATCGCGCTCAGCAGTTCTTCCTTGCTGAAAGGCTTGGTCAAAAACTGATCAGAGCCGACGATACGCCCCTTGGCCTTGTCGAACAGACCATCCTTGGACGACAGCATGATCACCGGGGTCGACTTGAACGCCGGGTTGTTCTTCACCAGCGCGCAGGTCTGATAGCCATCCAGGCGCGGCATCATGATGTCGACAAAGATAATGTGCGGGTGGTGGTCAACAATCTTGGCCAGGGCATCGAAACCGTCGATGGCCGTGATGACGTCGCACCCTACGTTCTTCAACAGTGTTTCGGCCGTGCGGCGAATCGTTTTCGAATCGTCGATCACCATCACTTTCAAGGCGTTGGAATGCTGTTCCATATCTGCTCTACCATCGCCACAGCGAATAGGTTTTCGGTGTGTACTGCCTGATGTTGCACAGGATGAGCGCCAGAAGCCTTGGAATTCAAGGGCTGATACGCCATGGCAGCCTTTTTAGCACAGTCTCAGAACGCAATCTATCGGCCGACCCGCGCGGTGGTTTTTCCTTGACCCACAACAGCCGCAGCGCCACTCTGACGCCACTTTTATGCGCCCTTATTTGCTAGAGGAAATCCCCCATGAGCGTTCGCGTCGGCATTGTCATGGACCCTATCGCCAGCATCTCCTATAAAAAGGATAGCTCGCTGGCCATGCTGCTGGCCGCCCAGGCCCGCGGCTGGAGCCTGTTCTATATGGAACAGCCGGACCTTTACCAGGGTGAC
Organism: Pseudomonas sp. TH32; assembly: GCF_016650855.1. Classification (NCBI taxonomy): domain Bacteria; kingdom Pseudomonadati; phylum Pseudomonadota; class Gammaproteobacteria; order Pseudomonadales; family Pseudomonadaceae; genus Pseudomonas; species Pseudomonas sp. TH32. Next base: position 5,076,832 of record NZ_JAEKFA010000002.1, read on the forward strand.
GGTGAAGCGCGGGCACGGATGCGCCCCCTGCAGGTGTTTGCCAACCCCGAGAAGTGGTTCGAACTGCAAGACGAAATCGACAGCCCCCTGAGCGACCTCGACGTGATCCTGATGCGCAAGGATCCGCCATTCGACATGGAGTTCGTCTACTCCACCTACCTGCTGGAGCAGGCCGAGCGCGCGGGCGTGCTGATCGTCAACAAGCCCCAGAGCCTGCGCGACTGCAATGAAAAGCTGTTCGCCACGCTGTTCCCACAGTGCACACCGCCGACCGTGGTCAGCCGCCGCGCCGACGTGCTGCGTGAATTCGCCGCCAAGCACGGTGACGTGATCCTCAAGCCGCTGGACGGCATGGGCGGCACGTCGATCTTCCGCCACCGCGCCGGCGACCCGAACCTGTCGGTGATCCTCGAAACCCTGACCGCGCTGGGCACCCAGCAGATCATGGGCCAGGCCTACATTCCGGCGATCAAGGACGGCGACAAGCGCATCCTGATGATCGATGGCGAGCCGGTGCCTTACTGCCTGGCGCGTATTCCGGCCGCCGGCGAGACCCGCGGCAACCTGGCGGCCGGTGGCCGGGGTGAAGCCCGACCGCTGACAGACAAGGATCGCTGGATTGCAGCCCAAGTCGGCCCAACCCTGCGCGAAAAAGGCCTGCTATTTGTAGGACTTGACGTTATCGGCGAGAACCTCACCGAAATCAACGTCACCAGCCCGACCTGTATTCGCGAGATCGACAATGCATTTGGCACGAACATCGGCGAAATGCTGATGGCGGCGATTGCCTCCAAGCTACAAGCCAAGTGACATAGAACAGCCGGACACAAACCAACATTGCGCTATCATGCCCCACCTGTGAAATGCGCGATGTTGGTTTTCTTGTCATGACGCTCCCGTCCGATCTGCCCCCCGAACTCTCCCACAGCGGCGTGCGCCCGGCTGATCGGCTCGGATTTACCCTGTTTCTGGCGGCGTTGATTCACCTGGCATTGATCCTCGGCCTGGGCTTCACGTTTGCCGAACCCAAGCAGATCACCAAGACCCTGGAAATCACCCTTGCCACCTTCAAAAGCGAAAAGAAGCCCGAAAAGGCTGACTTTCTCGCTCAGGACAACCAGCAAGGCAGCGGCACCCTCGACAAGAAGGCGGTGCCCAAGACCACCGAAGTGGCGCCGTTCCAGGACAACAAGGTCAATAAGGTCACGCCACCACCGACGCCCAAGCCGGAGGTGAAACAGGCTGCACCCAAGGCCGCCGTCACGACCGTGGCGCCCAAACCGCAAAAAGCCCCGACCCAGCGCGAAAAGGCCAAGACCGAACCCGCGCCGACGACGCCGGCCCCGACGTTTGACAGCTCGCAACTCTCCAGTGAAATCTCCAGCCTGGAAGCCGAACTGGCCCACGAACAACAGCTGTACGCCAAGCGCCCGCGCATCTACCGCCTGAATGCCGCCTCCACCATGCGCGACAAAGGCGCCTGGTATAAGGACGAGTGGCGCAAGAAGGTCGAGCGCATCGGCAACCTGAACTACCCGGACGAAGCCCGCCGCCAGCAGATCTACGGTAATTTGCGACTGCTGGTATCGATCAACCGCGATGGCACCTTGTACGAAGTGCAGGTGCTGGAGTCTTCCGGCCAGCCGCTGCTGGACCAGGCGGCGCAACGCATCGTGCGCCTGGCGGCGCCCTTTGCACCGTTTACCGGGGACTTGAACGACATCGACCGCCTGGAAATCATTCGCACCTGGCGCTTTGCCAAGGGTGATCGGCTTTCCAGTAATTGAGGATTGCGCCAATGTCGTACGCATCCTCAGCTTGTCAGTTCGCCCCTCCAACGCCACACTAGCGGACATGAAAAATGTCAGCCCGACCTACCTCAAGCACCAATTCCTGATCGCCATGCCCCATATGGCCGACCCGAACTTTGCGCAGACCTTGACCTACATCGTCGAGCACACCGCCAATGGTGCGATGGGGCTGGTGGTCAACCGCCCGCAAGACCTGAACCTGGCCGATATCCTCGAGCAACTGCGCCCGGACATCGACCCGCCCGCCAGCTGCCAGCACGTACCGATCTACATCGGCGGGCCGGTGCAGACGGACCGGGGTTTTGTGCTGCACCCCACCGGGCCGAAATTCCAGGCGACCGTGGACCTTGAAGGGTTGTCCCTGTCCACGTCCCAGGACGTGTTGTTCGCCATTGCGGACGGCATCGGGCCTGATCAAAGTGTGATCACCCTGGGTTACGCCGGCTGGGAAGCCGGGCAACTGGAGGCGGAGCTGGCGAGCAATGCCTGGCTGACCTGCCCGTTTGATGCCGACATCCTGTTCAATACCCCCAGCGAACTGCGCCTGGAAGCCGCCGCGGCCAAGCTGCGGATCAATCTCAGCCTGCTGACCAGCCAGGCGGGGCACGCCTGATGGCCTTGCGTCTGATCCTCGGTTTTGACTACGGCACCAAACAGATTGGCGTCGCTGTCGGCCAGGTCATCACCGGCCAGGCCCGCGAGCTGTGCACCCTGAAAGCCCAAAACGGCGTGCCCGACTGGAACCAGGTCGAGGCCCTGATCAAGGAGTGGAAGCCCGACGCCGTAGTCGTCGGCCTGCCCTTGAACATGGACGGCACCCCGAGCGAGATGTGCCTGCGGGCCGAAAAATTCGCCCGCCGCCTGAATGGCCGCTACAACCTGCCCTTCTATACCCACGACGAACGCCTGACCACGTTCGAAGCCAAGGGCGAGCGCCGCGACCGTGGCGGGCAGAAAGGCAGCTACCGCGACAACCCGGTGGATGCCATCGCCGCGGCCTTGCTGTTGCAGGGCTGGCTGGATGAAAACACCGCTTTATTTGAATCCTGACTGACGCGGCTTGCCGCGTCTTCTTACGTTTGAGCCCGGACCTTGCCTGCGCGAGGCCTAGAAGGAGCACCCATGAGCCTGCCCAATCCCGCCGATCTGATCAGCCAGATGGCGATCCGCCTCAAGGCGCACCTGGAACACCGTGCCATCAGCGAACCGCGCTTTATCGGCATTCGCACCGGTGGCGTGTGGGTGGCCCAGGCGCTGCTGGAAGAACTGGGCAGCAACTCGCCCCTCGGCACCCTGGACGTGTCCTTCTACCGCGACGACTTCAGCCAGAACGGCCTGCACCCGCAAGTGCGCCCTTCGGCCCTGCCGTTCGAGATTGAAGGCCAGCACCTGGTGCTGATCGATGACGTACTGATGAGCGGTCGCACCATTCGCGCCGCCATGAACGAACTGTTCGACTACGGCCGCCCGGCCAGCGTGACCCTGGTCTGCCTGCTGGACCTGGACGCCGGCGAGTTGCCGATCAGCCCGGACGTGGTCGGCGCCACACTGTCCCTCGAAGCCCACCAGCGGGTAAAATTGTCCGGTCCCACGCCGCTCGAACTCGAACTGCAAGACCTTGCCCTTTAAACCGCCTTGTAAAGAGTCCCCGCGATGACGCCTCTAGATGCCAAGCGCCCGCTGCAGCTCAATGCTCAGGGCCAGCTGCAACACTTCCTGTCCCTCGACGGCTTGCCCCGCGAACTGCTCACCGAAATCCTCGACACGGCCGACTCGTTTCTCGAAGTCGGCGGCCGGGCGGTGAAAAAAGTCCCGTTGTTGCGCGGCAAGACCATCTGCAACGTGTTCTTCGAGAACTCGACCCGCACCCGCACCACCTTTGAGCTGGCGGCCCAGCGCCTGTCGGCTGACGTGATCACACTGAACGTGTCCACCTCGTCGGCGAGCAAGGGCGAAACCCTGCTCGACACCCTGCGCAACCTGGAAGCCATGGCCGCCGACATGTTCGTGGTGCGCCACGGCGACTCCGGCGCCGCGCACTTCATCGCCGAACACGTGTGCCCGAACGTAGCAATCATCAACGGCGGCGACGGCCGCCACGCCCACCCGACCCAGGGCATGCTCGACATGCTGACGATTCGTCGGCACAAGGGCAGCTTTGAAAACCTCTCGGTGGCCATCGTCGGCGACATCCTGCACTCGCGGGTTGCACGCTCGAACATGCTGGCCCTGAAAGCCCTGGGTTGCCCGGACATCCGCGTGATCGCGCCAAAAACCCTGCTGCCGATCGGCATCGAGCAATACGGCGTGAAGGTCTACACCGACATGGCCGAGGGCCTGAAGGATGTGGACGTGGTGATCATGCTGCGCCTGCAACGCGAGCGCATGGCCGGCGGCCTGCTGCCGAGCGAGGGCGAATTCTATCGCCTGTTCGGCCTGACCACCGCACGCCTGGCCGGCGCCAAGCCGGACGCCATTGTGATGCACCCGGGGCCGATCAACCGTGGCGTGGAGATTGAGTCGGCGGTGGCCGACGGCCCGCAGTCGGTGATTCTCAACCAGGTGACCTACGGCATCGCCATCCGCATGGCCGTGCTGTCCATGGCCATGAGCGGGCAAACCGCGCAACGTCAATTCGAGCAGGAGAACGCCCAGTGAAGCTCAGCATTCTCGGCGCCCGAGTCATCGATCCGGCCAGCGGCCTGGATCAAGTCACCGATCTGCACCTGGAAGCCGGCAAGATCATTGCCATCGGCGCCGCACCCGCAGGCTTCAGCGCCAGCGAAACCATTAACGCCAAAGGCCTGATCGCCGCGCCCGGCCTGGTAGACCTGAACGTCGCCCTGCGCGAGCCGGGTTACAGCCGCAAGGGCAACATCACCAGCGAAACCCGCGCCGCCGCGGCCGGTGGCGTCACCAGCCTGTGCTGCCCGCCCCACACCAAACCGGTGCTGGACACCTCGGCCGTGACCGAGCTGATCCTGGACCGCGCCCGCGAAGCCGGTAACTGCAAAGTGTTCCCCATCGGCGCCCTGAGCAAAGGCCTGGACGGCGAACAGCTGGCCGAGCTGATCGCCTTGCGCGACGCCGGCTGCGTGGCCTTTGGCAACGGCCTGGAGAGCTTTCGCAGCACCCGTACCCTGTGCCGCGCGCTGGAATACGCAGCGACCTTTGACCTGACGGTGATTTTCCACTCACAGGACCGTGACCTGGCCGAAGGCGGCCTGGCCCACGAAGGCGCTACGGCGAGCTTCCTCGGCCTGCCGGGCATCCCGGAAACCGCTGAAACCGTGGCCCTGGCCCGGGACCTGCTGCTGGTGGAGCAAAGCGGCGTACGCGCGCACTTCAGCCAGCTGACCAGCGCTCGTGGCGTGGCACTGATCGCTCAGGCGCAAGCCCGCGGTTTGCCGGTGACGGCGGACGTGGCGCTGTATCAGCTGATTTTGACGGATGAGGCACTGATCGACTTCTCCAGTCTGTATCACGTGCAGCCGCCCCTGCGTACCCGCGCTGACCGTGACGGTTTGCGCGCGGCGGTGAAGTCCGGGGTGGTTTCGGCGATTTCCAGCCATCACCAGCCTCACGAGCGGGATGCCAAGCTGGCGCCGTTCGGTGCGACAGAGCCGGGCATCAGCAGTGTCGAGCTGTTGCTGCCGCTGGCGATGACGCTGGTGGAGGATGGCTTGCTGGACCTGCCGACCCTGCTGGCACGCCTCAGTGCGGGCCCTGCCGAGGCGCTGCGCCTGCCGGCGGGCAAGCTGGCGGTGGGTTCGGCGGCGGACCTGGTGCTGTTTGATCCGGCCAGCTCCACGATTGCCGGGGAACACTGGCTGTCCAAGGGCGAGAACTGCCCGTTCATCGGCCATAGCCTGCCGGCGACTGTGCGGTACACGCTGGTGGATGGGCGGATCAGCTACCAGGCTTAAACCCGATCCAAAGTGGGCACGGTAAATGTGGGAGCTGGCTTGCCTGCGATAGCATCACCTCGGTACATCAGATACACCGAGGTGCCCGCATCGCAGGCAAGCCAGCTCCTACACTTGACCGCGCCCACATTGGTTTAGAGCGCTTAACGACCGCCGTTACGCTCGGCATTACGGATCGAAATCTGCGTATTCAACGTCCAGAAGTCGTACAGCACGCCAATCAGGAACAAACCACCCGTCAGCAGGTAAATGATCCCGCTGATCCATTTGCCCTGATACATGCGGTGCAAGCCGAACACACCCAGGAACGCCAACAGGATCCAGGCCACGTTGTACTCAATGGGCCCGGCGGTGAATCGCAGGTCCGCTTCCCGGTCCATCGCCGGAATCAGGAACAAGTCGATCAGCCAACCAATCCCGAGTAACCCGAAGGTGAAAAACCAGATCGTCCCGGTCACTGGCTTGCCGTAATAAAAGCGGTGAGCGCCGGTAAAACCGAAAATCCAAAGCAGGTAACCGATCACCTTGCTGTGGGTGTCTTGTTGCGAAACATCCTGTCGATAGGTGTTCATGGAGTACCCCTTTTGCCTCGATAGATAAATATTTCTGGTTTCTTTGTGACTTTTTTACGGGCGCCCGACATGCGGCAAATGGTATCTTCGCTTCCCTCAAAGCCTTATACCGCCTGACTTGTGTAGGACAATCGCGGCAATTCGTCACGGTTTTCCTGAATTTGACCCCAGGGTTCAGTCGACAAACGGCCTTAGAACGACACAAAAAGCTGTTATAAAGTTGCGCGCAAACCAAAAAGAGCCACGCCTAATGCGACCATTTTTCAAGACATGGCTAACCATTTGCCTATTAATGCCACTGGCCGCCCACGCCACCAATCGTGAGCAACGTCTTCCAGAAGTTAACGGTTTCACCCCTAAAGTTCACGCTGCCACCAGCTCCGCCAAATCGGTAAAGCTGACCGTGAAGCGCCCGACTCAACTGAGCAAGGCGCACGGTAAAACAGCTCCAGGGCTGATGGCCGTCAACACCAAACAAAGCAGCAACGTCCTCAGCCGCGCCGTTAACGTGCTCGGTACCCCTTATCGTTGGGGCGGCAGCAGCCCAAGTAAAGGGTTCGACTGCAGTGGTTTGGTGAAATATGCATTTAACGACGTAAAAGCCGTGGATTTGCCGCGCACTTCCAATGCCATGGCCGCTGGCCACGGGCTGAAGGTTGAGCGCAAGGATTTGAAACCGGGTGACCTGTTGTTCTTCAAACTGAAGAGCCGCCAGGTGAACCACGTTGCCATCTACCTGGGCAACGACCGTTTCATCCACGCACCGCGTCGTGGCAAGTCCGTGAGCATCGATACGCTGAAGAAGCCGTTCTGGGACAAGAACTACGTAATTGCCAAACGTGTCCTGCCTAAAGAACAGAACAATCTGCGGATTGTGCAGCGCTGATACCCGGCTGACTTGGGAGCGGGCTTGCTTTGGTGAGCGGGCTTGTGTGGGAGCTGGCTTGCCTGCGATAGCATCACTGCGGTGTGACTGATACACCGGGGTGCCTGCATCGCGGGCAAGCCCGGCTCCCACATAAGCCAGTCCTGCATTAAATGTTCATCGTCCAAGCGATCTCAAACATCCCCAGGCACCCTCGCCTTCTCCCGGGCATGTTCCCGGCTGATCAGCCCTTGGCTGACCAACGCCTTCAAGCTCATGTCCAGCGTCGTCATCCCCAGCGCCCCGCCGGTCTGGATCGCCGAGTACATCTGCGCCACCTTGTCCTCGCGGATCAGGTTCCGAATCGCCGGAGTACCCAGCATGATTTCGTGAGCCGCCACCCGCCCGCCGCCGACTTTCTTCACCAGCACCTGGGACACCACCGCCTGCAATGACTCCGAGAGCATCGAGCGGACCATGGCCTTTTCACCGGCCGGAAATACGTCCACCACCCGATCCACGGTTTTTGCCGCCGAGGTGGTGTGCAACGTGCCAAACACCAGATGCCCGGTTTCCGCTGCTGTCAGCGCCAGGCGGATAGTTTCGAGGTCCCGCAACTCCCCCACCAGAATCACATCCGGGTCTTCCCGCAATGCCGAACGCAGGGCGGCCGAGAAACTGTGAGTGTCGCGATGCACCTGCCGTTGGTTGATCAGGGCGTTTTTCGGTTGATGGATAAACTCGATCGGGTCTTCAAGGGTGAGGATGTGCTGGCGGCGATGGGTGTTGAGGTAATCAATCATCGCCGCCAGGGTCGTAGACTTGCCGGAACCGGTCGGCCCGGTGACCAAGACCAGCCCGCGGGGCAAATCCGCGATGCGCCGGAACACCTCACCCAACCCCAGGCCCTCCAGGCTCTGCACCGCCGACGGGATGGTACGAAACACCGCGCCCATGCCCCGGTGTTGCTGGAACACATTCACCCGAAACCGCGCCACCTCGGGCAACTCGAAGGCAAAATCCGTTTCAAGAGATGTTTCGAAATCCTTTTGCTGGTGATTGTTGAGTAAAGGGCTGAGTAAATCCGCCACTTGCGCAGGCTCGAGCACCGGCCAATCGAGGGGCCAGACTTCGCCATCCACTCGCAACATCGGCGCCAGCCCGGCCGACAGATGCAGGTCCGAGGCCCGCAGGCGCACGCCGGCGGCCAGCAGTTCAGTGATATCCATAGGGCTTTCCATTTCCAGTAGAATGCCGCGGACTCCATATCCACGGGCGCAACTTGAATGTCGACCATAGCAGACAACATCAGCCTGGTTTCCGAGCGGATCCGGGCAGCGGCCGAGGCCTCGCAGCGCGACGCCAGCAGCGTGCACCTGCTGGCCGTGAGCAAGACCAAACCGGCACACGCCGTGCGCGAAGCCCATGCCGCCGGGATGCGGGACTTTGGCGAGAATTATCTGCAGGAAGCCTTGGGCAAACAGGCCGAATTAACCGACCTGCCCTTGAGTTGGCACTTCATCGGCCCCATTCAATCGAACAAGACTCGTGCGATCGCCGAGAACTTCGCCTGGGTGCATTCCGTGGACCGCCTGAAAATCGCACAACGCCTGTCCGAGCAACGCCCGGCTGACCTGCCACCGCTGAATATCTGCATCCAGGTCAATGTCAGTGGCGAAGCCAGCAAGTCCGGCTGTACACCCGCCGACCTGCCCGCCCTGGCCGAAGCCATCAGCGCCCTGCCGCGCCTGAAGCTGCGCGGTTTGATGGCGATCCCCGAGCCGACCGACGACCGTGCCGAGCAGGACGCCGCCTTCGCCACCGTGCGAGACCTGCAGGCGAGCCTGAACCTGCCGCTCGACACACTTTCCATGGGCATGAGCCATGACCTTGAGTCGGCCATCGCCCAAGGGGCCACCTGGGTGCGGATCGGTACCGCCCTGTTTGGTGCCCGCGACTACGGCCAGCCGTGAAATGGCTGACATCCATCTGAGTAAGGACCTGTCATGAGCAACACGCGTATTGCCTTTATCGGCGCCGGTAACATGGCGGCCAGCCTGATCGGCGGCCTGCGGGCCAAGGGCCTGGAAGCACAACAGATTCGCGCCAGCGACCCGGGCGCCGACACCCGCTCCCGCGTCAGCGCCGAGCACGGTATCGAAACCTTCGCCGACAACGCACAAGCGATTGAAGGCGTTGATGTGGTGGTGCTGGCGGTCAAGCCACAAGCCATGAAAGCCGTGTGCGAAAGCCTGCGCCCCAGCCTCAAGCCCCATCAACTGGTGGTGTCCATCGCCGCCGGCATCACCTGCGCCAGCATGAATAACTGGCTCGGTACCCAGCCGATCGTGCGCTGCATGCCCAACACCCCGGCGCTGCTGCGCAAGGGCGTGAGCGGTCTGTACGCCACCCGCGAAGTGACCGCTGCCCAGCGCGATCAGGCACAAGAGCTGTTGTCCGCCGTGGGTATCGCGCTGTGGCTGGAGCAAGAGCAGCAACTGGATGCGGTCACCGCCGTGTCCGGCAGCGGCCCGGCCTACTTCTTCCTGCTGATCGAAGCCATGACCGCCGCCGGCGTGAAGCTGGGCTTGCCCCACGAAATCGCTGAGCAACTGGCCGAGCAAACCGCCCTGGGCGCCGCGAACATGGCGGTCGGCAGCGATGTGGATGCCGCAGAATTGCGTCGTCGCGTGACCTCGCCGGGCGGCACCACGCAGGCTGCCATCGAATCATTCCAGGCCGGGGGCTTTGAAGCCCTGGTGGAAAAAGCACTGGGTGCCGCAGCACATCGTTCGGCCGAAATGGCCGAGCAGCTGGGCAAATAGTCGTCCCCCACATAGGAATCAAACATGCTCGGAATCAATGACGCTGCCATTTTCATCATCCAGACCCTGGGCAGCCTGTACCTGCTGATCGTGCTGATGCGTTTTATCCTGCAACTGGTGCGGGCGAACTTCTACAACCCGCTGTGCCAATTCGTGGTGAAGGCCACGCAGCCGCTGCTCAAGCCATTGCGCCGGGTGATCCCGAGCCTGTTCGGCCTGGACATGTCGTCGCTGGTATTGGCGCTGCTGCTGCAGATCCTGCTGTTCGCGGTGATCCTGCTGCTCAATGGCTATCAGGCCACCACGCTGCTGTTGCTGCCGTGGGCCTTGATCGGGATTTTCTCGCTGTTCTTGAAGATCATTTTCTGGTCGATGATCATCAGCGTGATCCTGTCTTGGGTTGCACCGGGCAGCCGCAGCCCTGGCGCCGAGCTGGTGGCCCAGATCACCGAGCCGGTGCTGGCGCCGTTCCGTCGCCTGGTGCCTAACCTGGGTGGCCTGGATATCTCGCCGATCTTCGCGTTTATCGCGATTCAGTTGCTGCAAAGCTGGGTGATTCCACGTTTGGCGTTCTACGCATTCATGCCCAAAGAACTGTTCGGTCTGATCTGATAGCTGGATGGCAAGGGAGCTTGCTCCCTTGCCCCAAAAAACCCTAAAAACACCTGCCGCCGGCCTTTGCTTGCCGCTGGGTGCAGCGGTCTTTAGACTTACGCCTCATTTAAACGAGAGCAGGGTCGATGCCAGCTGCCTTTCCCCCCGATTCTGTTGGACTGGTCGTGCCCCAAGTGGCGCACTTCAGCGAACCGCTGGCCCTGGCCTGCGGCCGTTCGCTGCCCGCCTACGACCTGATCTATGAAACCTACGGCCAACTGAACGCCACAGGCAGCAATGCCGTGCTGATCTGCCACGCCCTGTCCGGTCATCACCACGCTGCGGGTTTCCATAGCGTGGACGAGCGCAAGCCCGGCTGGTGGGACAGCTGCATCGGCCCCGGCAAGCCCATCGACACCAACACGTTCTTCGTGGTCAGCCTGAACAACCTTGGCGGCTGCAACGGCTCCACCGGCCCCAGCAGCCTCAACCCGGAAACCGGCAAGCCGTTTGGTGCCGACTTCCCGGTGCTGACCGTGGAAGACTGGGTGCACAGCCAGGCCCGCCTGGCCGACGTACTCGGCATCGCCCAATGGGCCGCCGTGATCGGCGGCAGCCTGGGAGGCATGCAGGCCCTGCAATGGACCATCACTTACCCGGACCGCGTGCGCCATTGCCTGGCAATCGCCTCGGCCCCAAAATTGTCGGCGCAGAACATCGCCTTCAACGAAGTGGCGCGCCAGGCGATCCTCACCGACCCCGAGTTCCACGGCGGTTCGTTCCAGGAAGCGGGCGTGATCCCCAAGCGCGGGCTGATGCTCGCGCGGATGGTCGGCCACATCACCTACCTGTCGGATGACTCCATGGGCGAGAAATTCGGCCGTGGGCTCAAGAGCGAAAAGCTCAACTACGACTTCCACAGCGTCGAGTTCCAGGTCGAGAGCTACCTGCGTTATCAGGGCGAGGAGTTTTCCGGACGTTTCGACGCCAACACCTACCTGCTGATGACCAAGGCCCTGGACTACTTCGACCCGGCGGCGAACTTTGACGATGACCTGGCGAAGACCTTCGAAAACGCCACATCGAAGTTCTGCGTGATGTCGTTCACCACCGACTGGCGCTTCTCGCCGGCCCGCTCGCGGGAACTGGTGGATGCACTGATGGCCGCCAAGAAAGACGTCTGCTACCTGGAGATCGATGCACCGCAGGGCCATGACGCGTTCCTGATCCCGATCCCACGCTACCTGCAGGCCTTTCGCAACTACATGAACCGAATAGCGCTTATATGAATTGCTTACGCTTTGGGAGAACGCCATGAGAGCCGACCTGGAAATCATCCAAGACTGGATCCCCGCCGGCAGCCGCGTGCTCGACCTGGGCTGCGGCGATGGCGAACTGCTGAGCTGGCTGCGCGACAACAAGCAAGTCACCGGCTATGGCCTGGAAAACGACCCGGACAACATCGCCCAGTGCGTGGCCAAGGGCATCAACGTGATCGAGCAGGACCTGGACAAGGGCCTGGGCAACTTCGCCAGCAACAGTTTCGACATCGTGGTCATGACCCAGGCCCTGCAAGCCGTGCACTACCCGGACCGGATCCTCGACGAAATGTTGCGCGTCGGCCGCCAGTGCATCATCACCTTCCCCAATTTCGGTCACTGGCGCTGCCGCTGGTACCTGGCCACCAAGGGCCGCATGCCGGTGTCGGACTTCCTGCCGTACACCTGGTACAACACGCCAAACATCCACTTCTGCACCTTCGAAGACTTCGAAGCGCTGTGTGGCGAGCGTGATGCCAAAGTCATCAACCGCCTTGCCGTCGATCAACAGCACCGTCACGGCTGGGCGAGTAAGCTATGGCCTAACCTGTTGGGTGAGATCGGGATCTACCGGGTCAGCAGCCCGGGCCTGACGGACCACCAGATTGCCGTCTAACCATATTCAAGGAGGACGATCATGAGTCGCCTGGCTGTTTTTCTACTCACTGCCTGCCTGGGCGTCAGCGCCATGGCGGCGGACGTTATCGACCCCAATCGCCAGAAAGATTTCGGCGACATCACTGTGCACTACAACACCTTCACCTCCAGCTTCCTGCAGCCCGACGTGGCCCAGGCCGTTGAACTGGTGCGCAGCAAGAACAAGGGTGTGATCAATGTGTCGGTGATCAAGGGCGTCACGCCCGTGGTGGCCCAGGTGACAGGTACCGTCAAGGACCTGAGCGGCAAGAGTGAGATGCTGACCTTCAAGCAAATCACCGAGAAAGGTGCGATTTACTACCTCGCCCAGTACTCCGTGCCGCAGCAGGAAGTACGAATTTTCACGATCAACGTTGAAACCGGCGGCAAAGCCCACGGTTTCAGTTTCAACCAGGAACTGTTTCCGGCCGAATGATGAACCTCACACAACTCGTACTGGCCAGCCATAACGCTGGCAAGCTCAAAGAACTCCAGGCCATGCTCGGCCAGTCGGTGCAACTGCGCTCGATTGGCGAGTTCAGCCAGGTAGAGCCGGAAGAGACCGGCCTGTCGTTCGTCGAGAACGCCATTCTCAAGGCCCGCAATGCCGCGCGCATTTCCGGCCTGCCGGCACTGGCCGACGATTCGGGGCTGGCGGTGGACTTCCTCGGCGGCGCGCCAGGCATCTATTCGGCGCGTTATGCCGATGGCAAAGGCGACGCGGCCAACAACGCCAAGCTGCTGGACGCCCTCAAGGACGTGCCGGACGCCGAGCGTGGCGCACAGTTCGTCTGCGTGCTGGCCCTGGTGCGTCACGCCGATGATCCATTGCCGATTCTCTGCGAAGGCCTGTGGCACGGGCGCATCCTGCATGCGGCCAGCGGTGAACACGGTTTCGGTTATGACCCGTTGTTCTGGGTGCCGGAGCGCAATGTCTCCAGCGCCGAACTGAGCCCGGCCGACAAGAACCAGATCAGCCACCGCGCCCGCGCAATGGATTTGCTGCGCCAGCGTCTGGGCCTGAAATGACCCAGAACACCTCCGCGCAGCCACTGATTCACGGTGGCGCGCAAACCCCTCGGGCGGCCCTGCCTCACCTGCCGCCCCTGGCGCTGTACATCCACATCCCGTGGTGCGTGCGCAAATGCCCTTATTGCGACTTCAACTCCCACACCGCCAGCAAGGTGCTGCCGGAGGAGGAGTACGTCGACGCGTTGCTGGCCGACCTCGACCAGGACCTGCACGCGGTGTATGGCCGTGAGCTGAGTTCGATCTTCTTCGGCGGCGGCACCCCGAGCCTGTTCAGCGCCGCTGCGCTGGGCCGGCTGCTCAAGGGCGTGGAAGCGCGTATCCCGTTTGCCAGCGACATCGAAATCACCCTGGAAGCCAACCCGGGAACCTTCGAGCAAGAGAAGTTCGTGGCGTATCGCAAGCTGGGGATCAATCGCCTGTCGATTGGCATCCAGAGTTTCCAGCAGGAAAAACTCGAAGCCCTGGGCCGCATCCACAACGGTGACGAAGCCGTGCGGGCCGCCGGCATGGCGCGCCAGGCCGGGTTCGACAACTTCAACCTGGACCTGATGCACGGCTTGCCCGATCAGTCCCTGGAGGACGCTCTGGGCGACCTGCGCCAGGCCATCGCCCTCAAGCCCACGCATTTATCCTGGTACCAACTGACCCTGGAGCCCAACACGGTGTTCTGGAATCAGCCACCTGTGCTGCCGGAAGACGACACCCTGTGGGACATCCAGGAAGCCGGCCAGGCATTGCTCGCCGAACACGGTTACGCCCAGTACGAAGTCTCGGCCTACGCTCAACCGGGCCGGCCGGCGCGGCATAACCTGAACTACTGGAGCTTTGGCGACTTCATCGGCATCGGTGCCGGCGCCCACGGCAAGCTCAGCCACCCGGACGGGCGCATCGTGCGCACCTGGAAAACCCGGGCGCCGAAGGACTACCTCAACCCGGCGAAAAATTACCAGGCCGGCGCGAAAGAACTGACCAACGAAGAGTTACCGTTCGAGTTCCTGATGAACGCCCTGCGCCTCACCGACGGTGTCGAAGCGAAGCTTTACGCAGAGCGTACCGGCCTCGACCTGGCCAGCCTCGATGAAGCCCGCAAGGATGCCGAACAAAGTGGCTTAATGCAGGTCGAACCGTCACGCCTGGCGGCCACCGACCGCGGGCAACTCTTTCTCAATGACCTGCTGCAGAAGTTTTTGAGCTGATTGCTCTTAAGGAAATCGAATGGATTTGGTACTCGATCTACTCGCCACCGTGTCCCGCTGGAGCCGTAGCAACCTGTCGGAAATCTCCCTGGCGCTCGTCGGCTGCCTGCTGGTGCTGTTTGGCGCCGACATCAAGGGCTGGGTCGAGGCGCGCTTGGGCAGCATCGCGGGTGCGCTGCGCGTACCGCTGATGGCGCTGGTGTGCATGATCGGCAGCGGCGCTGCGTTGATCTACGCCACGCCGTGGATTGTTCGCGGGTTGAGCCAGTTCAACAACTACAGCCTGGCGCCGGTGTTGTTGGTGGTGCTGGTGTTGATCGGGGTGGTGGCGGATCGCCGCTGACTCCAACTCAACACAAAACAAAATGTGGGAGCTGGCTTGCCTGCGATGCAGACACCTCGGTGTATCAGTGATACCGGGGTGATGCTATCGCAGGCAAGCCAGCTCCCACCGTCGATTGCGTTATGGGCTTTTAGCTAATCAGTCCTGCTTCTCGAACTTCAAATCCCAAACCCCATGCCCGAGTCGCTCGCCGCGACGTTCGAACTTGGTGATCGGCCGCTCGGCCGGACGCGGGACGCATTTGCCGTCTTCGGCCAGGTTGCGGTAGCCAGGGGCGACGTTCATCACTTCCAGCATGTATTCGGCATACGGTTCCCAGTCGGTGGCCATGTGCAGGATACCGCCCACTTTCAGCTTGCTGCGTACCAGTTCCGCGAAGGAAGCCTGGACGATGCGGCGCTTGTGGTGGCGGCTCTTGTGCCATGGGTCCGGGAAGAACAGCATCAGGCGGTCGAGGCTGTTGTCGGCGATGCAGCGGTTGAGCACTTCGATCGCGTCGCAGTCGTAGACCCGCAGGTTGGTCAGGCCCTGAGTCAGCACGCCATTAAGCAGCGCGCCGACACCCGGACGGTGTACTTCAACCCCGATAAAATCCTGCTCCGGCGAAGCCGCAGCCATTTCCAGCAGGGAATGGCCCATGCCGAAGCCGATCTCCAGGGAGCGTTGCGCCGAGCGGCCGAACACCTGGTCATAATCCACCGGGGCATCCACCAGCGGCAGGACGAACAGCGGCGCGCCCTGCTCCAGGCCTTTTTGCTGGCCTTCGGTCATGCGACCGGCGCGCATCACAAAACTCTTGATGCGGCGGTGCTTGGACTCGTCGCCTTCTTCCAGGGTGTTCGGCGTTTCGTTTGATTCAGTCATCAATGGCTCTTACTTGATCAGACCATCCAGCGGCGAGGAGGCGCTGGCATAAAGTTTTTTCGGCATGCGCCCGGCAAGGTACGCCAGGCGGCCCGCGACAATTGCGTGGTTCATGGCTTCGGCCATCATGATCGGTTGCTGCGCGTGGGCGATGGCCGAGTTCATCAGCACCGCATCACACCCCAGCTCCATGGCGATGGTGGCGTCGGAGGCAGTGCCTACGCCCGCATCCACCAGCACCGGAATCCTGGCTTCTTCGAGGATGATCTGCAGGTTGTACGGATTGCAGATGCCCAGACCGGAACCGATCAGGCCGGCCAGCGGCATCACCGCGATGCAGCCGATTTCGGCCAGTTGGCGGGCAATGATCGGGTCATCACTGGTGTAGACCATCACGTCGAAGCCTTCCTTGACCAGGGTTTCGGCGGCCTTGAGGGTTTCGATCACATTGGGGAACAGGGTTTTCTGGTCGGCCAGTACTTCCAGCTTTACCAGGTTGTGGCCATCGAGCAGCTCACGGGCCAGGCGGCAGGTGCGCACGGCCTCGATCGCGTCATAGCAACCGGCAGTGTTCGGCAAGAAGGTGTAGCGATCCGGCGACAGCACTTCGAGCAGGTTCGGCTCGCCTTCGATCTGGCCGAGGTTGGTGCGGCGCACGGCGAAGGTGACGATCTCGGCACCCGAGGCTTCGATGGCCAGGCGGGTTTCTTCCATGTCGCGGTACTTGCCGGTGCCGACCAGTAGACGGGACTGGAAGGTCCGACCGGCCAGGACGAAAGGCTTGTCGCTACGAACGATGCTCATGGGAAATCCTCGAAATGGGGTGAGGTTCTGCAGAATGCGGGTCGGCGCCCTTGAGCGCCGGACGGCTAGCCGCCGCCGATGGCGTGGACCACTTCGACCTGGTCACCTTCGGTGAGCGCGGTCTCGGCGTGCTGGCTACGCGGGACGATATCCTGGTTGAGCTCCACTGCGACGCGGCGTCCGGTCAGGTCCAGACGGGTCAGCAGGGCCGCAACGGTTTCACCGTCGGGCAGTTCAAAGGATTCGCCGTTCAACTGAATGCGCATGCCACGGGCCGCCATCGTTTTTAGGGGCCAGCATTCTAGCGTGATTGACGTTGCTGGCCCAAGCCCCTTGGTCAGGCAGCCTGTAGACGCCACGCCGCCAATCCGAGGAAGAACCAGCCCAACAGGAAGGCCAAGCCACCCAACGGCGTGATGATGCCAAGCTTGCTGATGCCGGTCATGGTCAGCACATACAGGCTGCCGGAGAACAGCAGGATGCCGACGGCAAACGACACGCCCGCCCACGTCACCAGGCGCCCCGGAATGTGCGCCGCCAGCAGGGCCACGCCGAACAGCGCGAGGGTGTGCACCAGTTGGTAAGTCACGCCGGTGTGGAAAATCGCCAGGTACTCGGCACTCAGGCGGTTTTTCAGGCCGTGGGCGGCAAACGCGCCCAGGGCGACACCGGTGAAACCGAAAAAGGCAGCCAGCATCAGAAAGCCACGCAACATGAGGAACTCCAGTCAGACTCAGTGGGCAGGGTCTGTATAATGGCCCGCTCAACGGGTTCGGCCAAGCCATCTCTATGCTGCGTCTCCTCTTCAAGCGTTTTCTCAAAGCCCTCAAGTGGTTTGCCATCGGCAGTGTGTTGCTGGTGCTGCTGTTTCGTTTCGTGCCGCCACCGGGGACTGCGCTGATGGTCGAGCGCAAGGTCGAGTCCTGGGTCGACGGCGAGCCGATTGACGTACAACGCACGTGGGTGCCGTGGGATCAGATCTCCGACGATTTGAAAGTGGCAGTGATGGCCGGCGAAGACCAGCGCTTCCCGCAGCATTGGGGTTTTGATTTCGACGCGATCCAGGCGGCACTCCTGCATAACGAGCGCGGCGGTTCGATTCGCGGCGCCAGCACCTTGAGCCAGCAAGTGTCGAAGAACCTGTTCCTGTGGACCGGCCGCAGCTATTTCCGCAAAGGCCTGGAAGCCTGGTTTACCGGTTTGATCGAGATTTTCTGGTCGAAGCAGCGAATTCTTGAGGTGTACCTCAATAGCGTGGAGTGGGATGAAGGCGTGTTCGGCGCTGAAGCGGCGGCGCGGCATCATTTTGGGGTGAGTGCCAAGGCGCTGACCCGCCAGCAGGCCAGCTACCTGGCGGCGGTGTTGCCTAATCCACGGGTGTGGAGTGCCAGCCATCCAACGTCGTATGTCGCGCGGCGGGCCGCGTGGATTCGGCAGCAGATGAGTCAGTTGGGTGGCGACGGTTACCTGAATGAGCTGAACAACTCGCGCAAAGCTCCCTGGTCCGACTGACACCACACAAAACAACTGTAGGAGCTGGCTTGCCTGCGATAGCGGTGTGTCGGCCTGCAGATGTGTTGGCTGGCAGCCCCTCATTGCAGGCAAGCCAGCTCCCACAGTGGACTGAGTTGAATTCGAGTTGTGCGAACACAAACAAAAATGCCCCGTTCTCTCGATCGGGGCATTTTTTTGTCACCTCGCAGCTGTTTAGGCGGCGATCGACAGTTTCAGCTTGTTCATCGCACTCTTCTCGAGCTGACGAATCCGCTCAGCCGACACGTTGTACTTCTGCGCCAGGTCGTGCAGCGTGGCTTTTTCTTCTGCCAACCAGCGTTGGTAGAGGATGTCACGGCTGCGGTCGTCCAGCACTTCCAGCGCTTCGTGCAGGTTGTGATTGGAGTTGTCGCTCCAGTCGGCGTCTTCCAGTTGACGCGCCGGGTCATACCGGTGGTCTTCCAGGTAGTTGGCCGGCGACTGGAAGGCGCTGTCGTCGTCCGCTTCTGCGGCCGGGTCGAAGGCCATGTCGTGGCCGGTCAGGCGGCTTTCCATCTCGCGCACTTCACGAGGCTCAACGCCGAGGCTTTCGGCCACGCGATGCACTTCTTCGTTGTTCAGCCACGCCAGGCGTTTCTTCTGGCTGCGCAGGTTGAAGAACAGCTTGCGCTGGGCCTTGGTGGTCGCGACTTTCACGATGCGCCAGTTGCGCAGGATGAACTCGTGAATTTCCGCCTTGATCCAGTGCACAGCAAACGACACCAGGCGCACACCCATTTCCGGGTTGAAGCGCTTTACAGCTTTCATCAGGCCAACGTTGCCTTCCTGAATCAGGTCAGCCTGGGCCAGGCCGTAGCCGGAATAGCTACGGGCGATATGTACGACAAAACGCAGGTGGGCGAGCACCATCTGCCGAGCCGCCCCCAAATCCTGCTCATAGTAGAGACTCTCGGCCAGTTCACGCTCCTGCTCGGGCGTCAGCAATGGAATGCTGTTGACCGTGTGCACATAGGCCTCCAGGTTCGCACCCGGGACCAGAGCATAAGCAGGTTGCAAAGAAGTGGTCATACGAAAAAACCTCCGACTCACATAACTCGTGCAGTTCAGCACTGCGAAAATTGACCGGAAACCGTAGGACAAGTTCCCTAAACCACTGATACGGTCAATACAAACGAAACTACATTACCTTGACATTAACTACTTCGGTGCCAGCTCACGTAAATGCCGTGCTACCGCAATCCAAGCACCGATATACCCCAAGAGCACTGCCCCAAGCAACAATGACAGACCGTCGGCTACCGGCACGCCGGCCAGGGCAAAATCACTGCCGTACAAGCCGGCGAGCCCTACCACCGCGTCGTTCAGCCAGTTCAGGCCAAAAGCCAGCACGCCCCAGGACAAAATCCCCGCACCGAAGCCATAAAGCGCGCCCATGTACAGAAAAGGCCGACGCACATAGCTGTCCGTGCCGCCGACGAGTTTAATCACTTCTATCTCGGTGCGGCGGTTTTCAATATGAAGACGAATGGTATTGCCTATCACCAAAAGTAATGCAGACACCAGCAACACCGTCAGGCCGAACACAAAGCGGTCGCCCAGCTTGAGAATCGCCGCCAGCCGCTCTACCCAGACTAGATCAAGTTGTGCCTGCTGGACCTTGGGCAGCTCTGCGAGTTTTTGTCGCAGGGCTTCCAGGGTCGCCTTGTCGACTTCGTTCGGCGTCACCAGCACCACGCCCGGCAGCGGGTTTTGCGGCAGCTCCTTGAGTGCCTCGCCCAGGCCGGACTGTTGCTGGAACTCTTCCAGGGCCTGATCGCGACTGATGTACTCAGCCTCTGCCACACCCGGAAGGCCTTTGATCTCGTCCCGCAGGGCTTCGCCGTCCTTGGTGCTGGCATCCAGGTTCAGGTACAGGGAAATCTGCGCCGCCCGCTGCCAAGAGCCACCCAGGCGCTCGACGTTATTCAGCAGCAACGACAACCCCATCGGCAGGCTCAAGGCCACGGCCATCACCAGGCAGGTGAAGAAGCTGCCGATCGGCTGCTTGCCCAGGCGGCGCAGGCTGTCTACCAGGCTGGCACGGTGACTTTCGATCCAGGCGTGCACCAGGGTGCCAAAGTCCGGGCCGTCGTCTTCGTCGCGTTTTTTCTTCTGCGGTTGCGGGTCGGCCGGTTTTGGCGCGACGCGCTCGGAAACCTTCGGGCTGCGTGTCGCACTCATACCCCGGCCTCCCCGTCACCGATCAGGCGGCCGCGTTGCAGGGTGAGCATGCGGTGGCGCATGCGGGCGATCAGTGCCAGGTCGTGACTGGCGATCAGCACGCTGGTGCCCAGGCGGTTGATGTCTTCGAACACGCCCATGATTTCTGCGGCCAGGCGCGGGTCGAGGTTACCGGTGGGCTCGTCCGCCAGCAGCAAGGCCGGGCGGTGCACGATGGCGCGGGCGATGCCGACGCGCTGTTGCTGGCCGGTGGACAGGTCGCCGGGGTAGAGGTCGGTCTTGTCCGACAGCGCAACGCGCTCCAGCGCCGAATCCACGCGCTTGACGATTTCGGCCTTGGACAGCCCGAGAATCTGCAACGGCAAGGCGATGTTGTTGAACACCGTGCGGTCGAACAGCAACTGGTGATTCTGGAACACCACGCCGATCTGGCGGCGCAAAAACGGAATCTGCGCATTGCTGATGGTGGCCAGGTCCTGGCCCGCCAGCAGCAGTTTGCCGGTGGTTGGGCGTTCCATGGCCAGCAGCAGGCGCAACAAGGTACTTTTACCGGCACCCGAATGGCCGGTCACAAACAAGAATTCGCCGCGACGCACCCGGAAACTCAGCTCATGCAAGCCGACATGCCCGTTGGCGTAGCGTTTACCGACCTGTTCGAAACGAATCATGAACGCTCCCGCTCGGCAAACAGTGCCTGTACAAAGGGTTCGGCTTCAAAAGTGCGCAGGTCGTCGATGCCTTCACCGACGCCGATGTAACGAATCGGCAACCCGAACTGCTTGGCCAGGGCGAAAATCACACCGCCCTTGGCCGTGCCGTCGAGCTTAGTCAATGCCAGGCCGGTCAGCTGGACCGTCTGGTGGAATTGTTTGGCCTGGCTGATGGCGTTCTGGCCGGTACCGGCGTCCAGCACCAGCAACACCTCGTGGGGCGCGTCGGCGTCGAGCTTGCCGATCACACGGCGAACTTTCTTCAGTTCTTCCATCAGGTTGTCTTTGGTGTGCAGGCGACCGGCGGTATCGGCGATCAGCACATCAATGTTGCGCGCCTTGGCGGCCTGCACCGCATCGAAGATCACCGAGGCCGAATCGGCGCCGGTGTGCTGGGCGATGACCGGGATCTTGTTGCGCTCGCCCCAGACCTGCAGTTGCTCCACGGCGGCGGCACGGAAGGTGTCACCGGCGGCGAGCATGACTTTCTTGCCTTCCAGTTGCAGCTTCTTGGCCAGCTTGCCGATGGTGGTGGTCTTGCCGGCGCCGTTGACACCCACCACCAGGATCACAAACGGCTTTTTCTGCGTATCGATGACCAGCGGCGCTTCCACCGGCTTGAGCATGTTGGCCAGTTCGGCCTGCAGAGACTTGTAGAGCGCATCGGCGTCGGTCAGTTGCTTGCGCGCGACCTTCTGGGTCAGGCTCTGGATGATCACGGCGGTGGCTTCGACACCCACGTCGGCGGTCAGCAGACGGGTCTCGATGTCTTCCAGCAACTCGTCATCGATGGTCTTTTTGCCGAGGAACAGGCTGGCCATGCCTTCGCCAATGCTGGCGCTGGTCTTGCTCAGGCCTTGCTTGAGGCGGGCAAAGAAGCCGGTCTTGCCGGTTTCGGCGGGGGCAGCAGGTGCTTCGATAACCGCGGGTGCTGCGACTACGACCGGAACCGGCTCGGCAACTGCCGGTGCAGGCACCTCAACCACTGGCGGCGCTTGCACCACGACGGCCACGGACTCCACGACAGCCGGAATCGGCGGCGTCACGTGCTCGGCTTGCTCGTCTTCAACCAATGCCACGGGTTCTTCCGCCACCGGCAATACCAGCCACGGTTTGTGCTCAGGCTCGGGCGCAGGTTCTGGTTCCAGCTCTGGCTCTGGCTCTGGCTCTGGCTCAACCACCGGCTGCAGCACCGGCTCGGCCATCGGCAACACCACCGGGGCCGGCGTTTCGGCAACCGGTTCGGCTTCTACCAGGGATTCAGGGATCGGTTCTGCTTGAACCTGCGGCTGTTCGACGACGGTTTCCTGCGGCTTTTTGCGCAGCCATCCGAACAGGCCTTTTTTCTCGCCAGCCGCAGCTGGGGTCTTCTTGTCGTCGTTGGAACCAAACATGGAGACGGCTATCTCAAGGTAGCGACGCGCCAAGGGGCGCGTCGGTAAATAAAATTCGATGCGTAACAGACTGTTTTTTAGCCAGCTCGTTCATGCGCAACATTTTGTAAGGCCTAAATGGGGCCTCAACAAGACAGCCGTAGTGGCCGTCCCTAGGTCGGATCAGTATCCTAGCACCTCCTCGCCCGCCGACGCTAAGACCAAGCGGGCAGCTCAACAGGTTTAAAAACGAATGAATGCTCTAGCCCGCCGCGCCGCAGGCCTGCTGCTCAGCACAGTTTGTCTGCCCCTTTCAGCTTTGGCTGCCGACCCACAACCCACCCACGAATTCACCCTGGACAACGGCCTCAAGGTCGTCGTGCGCGAAGACCATCGCGCCCCGGTGGTGGTTTCCCAGGTCTGGTACAAGGTTGGTTCGAGCTACGAAACCCCGGGCCAGACCGGTTTGTCCCACGCCCTGGAGCACATGATGTTCAAGGGCAGCGCCAAAGTCGGCCCCGGCGAAGCCTCGTTGATCCTGCGGGACCTGGGCGCCGAGGAAAACGCCTTCACCAGCGATGACTACACCGCCTATTACCAGGTACTCGCCCGCGACCGCCTGGGCGTTGCCTTCGAGCTGGAAGCCGACCGCATGGCCAGCCTGCGCCTGCCGGCCGACGAGTTCAGCCGCGAGATCGAGGTGATCAAGGAAGAGCGCCGCATGCGCACCGACGACAACCCGATGTCCAAGGCCTACGAGCGCTTCAAGGCCATGGCCTACCCGGCCAGCGGCTACCACACGCCGACCATCGGCTGGATGGCCGACCTGGACCGCATGAAAGTGGAAGAACTGCGCCACTGGTACCAATCCTGGTACGTGCCGAACAACGCCACCCTGGTGGTGGTCGGCGACGTGACCCCGGACGAAGTCAAAGCCCTGGCCCAGCGTTACTTCGGCCCGATCCCCAAGCGCGACGTGCCACCGGCGAAAATCCCCCTGGAGCTGGCCGAGCCCGGCGAACGCCTGCTGACCCTGCATGTCCAGACCAAACTGCCGAGCGTGATCCTCGGATTCAACGTGCCCAGCCTCGCCACCACTGAAGACAAACGCTCGGTCAACGCCCTGCGCCTGATCTCGGCCCTGTTGGACGGCGGCTACAGCGCGCGCATTTCGACGCAACTGGAGCGCGGTGAAGAACTGGTGTCCGGCGGTTCGTCGAGCTACGACGCCTACACCCGCGGTGACAGCCTGTTCACCCTGACCGCCACACCGAACCTGCAAAAGAAAAAGACCGTTGCCCAGGCTGAAGCCGGCCTGTGGCGCCTGCTGGACGAACTGAAGGCCAAGCCACCGAGCGCTGAAGAACTGGAGCGGATTCGCGCCCAGGTCATCGCCGGCGTGGTTTACCAACGCGACTCGATCACCAGCCAGGCCACCGCCATCGGCTCCCTGGAGACGGTCGGCCTGTCCTGGAAACTCATGGACACGGAGCTTGCCGAGTTGCAGAGCGTCACCGCCGAAGACATCCAGAAAGCTGCACGCACCTACTTCACCCGCGAACGTCTCAGCGTCGCCCATGTTTTGCCTGAGGAGACCGCTCATGAGTGAACGTAAAAACAACCGCCTGGTGCTGCCCGGCCTGATCGTGGTCACCCTGGCTGCCGCGTGCGCGGTGTATTTCCTGCGCCCCAGCGAATCGGTCGCCAGCCAGGCGCTGGAACAGGCCAAGTCCGCCAACAAACTGCAGTCTTTGGCTGAACTGGACGACAAGGCACCGACCAACCGCAAGCTCGACGTGCAAACCTGGACCACCGCCGAAGGGGCCAAGGTGCTGTTCGTCGAAGCCCATGAGTTGCCGATGTTCGACATGCGCATCCTGTTTGCCGCCGGCAGCAGCCAGGATGGCAACACCCCGGGCCTCGCGCTGTTGACCAACGCCATGCTCAACGAAGGCGTGCCGGGCAAGGACGTCAGCCAGATTGCCGCCGGTTTCGACGGCCTGGGCGCTGATTTCAGCAATGGCGCGTACCGCGACATGGCGCTGGTTTCCCTGCGCAGCCTGAGTGCCAGCGACAAACGCGATGCGGCCCTGTCGCTGTTTGACGACGTGATCGGCAAGCCGACCTTCCCGGCCGACTCCCTGGCGCGGATCAAGAACCAGCTGCTGGCCGGCTTTGAATACCAGAAGCAAAACCCCGGCAAACTGGCGAGCATCGAGCTGTTCAAGCAGCTCTATGGCGAGCACCCTTACGCCCATCCGAGCGAAGGCAATGCCGAGAGCGTGCCGAAGGTGACGCTCGCGCAGTTGAAGGACTTCCACGCCAAGGCCTACGCCGCCGGCAACGCCGTGATTTCTGTCGTCGGCGACCTGACCCGCGCCGAAGCCGAAGCCATGACCGCCAAGGTATCCGCGTCCCTGCCTAAAGGCCCGGCGCTGGCGAAGATCGCCCAACCGGTGGAACCAAAGGCTGGCACGACGCATATCGAGTTCCCGTCCAAGCAGACAACGCTGCTGCTGGCGCAACTGGGCATCGACCGTGCCGACCCGGACTACGCCGCGCTGTCCCTGGGCAACCAAATCCTCGGCGGCGGTGGCTTCGGTACCCGCTTGATGAGCGAAGTCCGCGAGAAACGCGGCCTGACCTACGGCGTATACTCCGGCTTTTCGCCGATGCAAGTGCGTGGCCCGTTCATGATCAACCTGCAAACCCGCGCCGAAATGAGCGCCGGTACGCTGCGATTGGTGCAGGACGTGCTGGCCGACTACCTCAAGACCGGCCCGACACAAAAGGAACTCGACGACGCCAAGCGTGAGCTGGCCGGCAGCTTCCCGCTGTCCACCGCGAGCAACGCCGATATCGTCGGGCAGCTGGGCGCCATGGGTTTCTACAACCTGCCGCTGAGCTACCTGGAAGATTTCATGAAACAATCCCAGGCGCTGACCGTTGATCAGGTCAAAGCTGCTTTGAACAAACATTTGAGTGCCGACAAGATGGTCATCGTGACCGCCGGCCCGACGATTGCGCAAAAGCCACTACCGCCCCCCACTGATAAACCCGCCGAGCAGCCGCTCGGGGTTCCGGAGCATTAATGGCCCGTCCATCCCGTCCCAAAAAACCTGTCCACAACGTTCATAACGGTGTGGGCCAACTGCGCATCATTGGTGGTGAATGGGGCAGCCGCAAACTGAGCTTCCCCGACGTCGTGGGCCTGCGCCCGACGCCGGACCGCGTGCGTGAAACCCTGTTCAACTGGCTCGCGCCGTACATCGCCGGGGCCAAGGTGCTTGACCCGTTCGCGGGCAGCGGCGCGCTGTTCCTGGAGTCGTTGTCCCGTGGTGCCGCATTGGGCCAGGCGCTGGATGCGAGCAACGTTGCGGTGGCCAGCCTCAAGGAACACTTGGGCACCCTGCGTTGCACCACCGGGCAAGTGCAGACGGCCGACGCCCTGCGCTACCTGGAAACCCAGGAAGCCCGTGAGTTTGACGTGGTATTCCTCGATCCGCCGTTTAACCAGAACCTGCTGCCGACGGTATGTGCGCTGCTGGAAGAGCGTCAGTGGCTGGCGCCGGATGCCTGGATCTACACTGAAAGCGAAACGGCGCCTTCAACGCTGGGCCTGCCGGGCACGTGGCGCCTGCACCGGGAGCAGAAATCCGGGCGGGTGTATTACGCGTTGTGGCAACGTACGACGGCAGGCGCCGCATAAGCGCCTGAAGGCTTACTCTGTGGTGAAGCACTTGTCTGGTGGTGAAGGCTTGTCCGTGGCGAGGGGGCTTGTCCCCCGTTGGGCTGCGCAGCAGCCCTGCACCTGACAGCAGCGCCCTGTCTGAGAGAACTCTGTGTGCTTATTGGGGCCGCTTCGCAGCCCAACGGGGGACAAGCCCCCTCGCCACAGACAAGCCCCCTCTCCACAGACAGGGCGCCTCGCCACAAGGCCTATGCTCCTCAAAGAAGTATCCGCCCAAAGAAGTACCCGCCGCGAGAACCATCGTGTCAAAAACGTCCGACCGCTTCACCCCCGCCTTCGGCCTCGGCAACCCGCACCTGCAAACGTTGTGGGGGCCGCTGTGGCGCAAAACCACGCACATCGAACGCCAGCGCGAACGGCTGTGGCTGGCAGATGGCGACTTTCTCGACCTCGACTGGCATGGGCCGCATGACGCGACCACCCCGTTGGTGCTGGTCCTGCATGGTCTGACCGGCTCCTCCAACTCACCTTACGTGGCCGGCCTGCAAAAAGCCCTGGCGGCTCAGGGATGGGCCAGCGTCGCACTGAACTGGCGTGGCTGTTCCGGCGAGCCCAACCTGCTCGCCCGCAGCTACCATTCCGGCGCCAGTGAGGACCTGGCCGAAACCATCGCTCACTTGCGGGCCAAGCGCCCGCTGGCGCCGCTGTATGCGGTGGGTTATTCACTGGGCGGCAATGTGCTGCTCAAGCACTTGGGGGAAACCGGCGAAGCCTCCGGGCTGCAAGGCGCGGCAGCAGTGTCGGTGCCGTTTCGTCTGGACCAGTGCGCCGATCGCATTGGTCTCGGCTTTTCACGGGTTTACCAGAAGCATTTCATGCGCGAAATGCTGGCCTATATCCGCGTCAAACAAAGCCGGTTTCTGAAGGATGGCCACGAAGCCGGCCTGAAAGCCCTGGCCGACCTGGGCTCGCTGGAGAAGATGCGTACATTCTGGGACTTTGACGGCCGGGTCACCGCGCCGCTGAACGGTTTCCTGAATGCCGAGGACTACTACCGCCGCGCCTCCAGCCGCTATTACCTGGGGACCATTCGCACGCCAACCCTGATCATCCAGGCCGCGGACGATCCGTTCGTGTTCGCCCACAGCCTGCCCGAGGCGAGCGAACTGTCGGATTGCACCGAGTTCGAATTGCTGGCCAAGGGCGGGCATGTCGGGTTTGTGGATGGCACGTTGAAGCAGCCAACTTACTACCTGGAGCGGCGAATCCCAGAGTGGCTACTGACACAACGCCGATAAAACTGTGGGAGCGAGCTTGCTCGCGAAGGCAGCGGATCAGTCAGCTTATCCAGTGCCTGACACACCGCCTTCGCGAGCAAGCCCGCTCCCACAGTTTTGATTGGGTTGGGTCAGGTAGACCTCAGTCGCCGGTTGCAACTTCCCGCGTTGGATCAGTAATCCACTCGCTCCACGACCCCGCGTACAACTTGCCCAACGGGTAACCCGCCAGGCACAGGGCGAACAGGTTATGGCAGGCGGTCACGCCCGAACCGCAGTACGCCACCAGGTCATCCGGCGAGCGGTCCTGCAGCTTGGCGGCGAAGCGTTGCTTGAGTTGCTCGGCCGGCAGAAAACGACCGTCGCTGCCGAGGTTTTCATTGAACGCCGCACATTGGGCGCCCGGGATATGCCCGGCAACCGGGTCAATCGGCTCCACTTCACCGCGAAAGCGCGGCTGGGCGCGGGCGTCGATCAGGGTCAGGCCGGGCTGGCCGAGGCGTTTTTGCAGGTGTTCGGCGTCCAGTAGCAAGTGGTTGTCCGGCGTGCCGCTGAAGGTCCCGGGCTCGATCACCGGCGCGTCCAGGCTCAGGGGGAAGCCCGCCGCGTGCCAGGCTTTCAGGCCGCCATCGAGGATGAACACCCCGTCGCGCTTGCCCAGCCAGGCCAGCAGCCACCAGGCGCGGGCGGCGTAGGCACCGGGGCCGTCGTCATATAAAACGATATCGCTGTCGGCGTTAACGCCCCATGCCCGCAGTTGCTGGATAAACGCATCCGGCGCCGGCAGCGGATGGCGACCGGTCACGCCCTTGGTGACCGGCCCGCTGAGGTGACGCTCCAAATCCGCATACTGCGCCCCTTCGATATGCCCTTCGGCGTAGCTGCACAGGCCGTAATCCGGGTCTTCCAGGGCAAAGCGGCAATCAAGGATCACCAGCCCGCCGGCCTTCTGGCGCTCGGCCAGTTGCTGGGGGCTGATCAGTTGGGCAAGCGGCATGACTGACTCCTGTGGCTAGGTTAGCGTTCGGGAAACATCCTACTTCACTTCTTCCAGCGCCTGATTCAACGGCACGTAAAACTCTTTGAACAGCGCATCCACCGCATCCCTGGCCTTGGGCGTGATAAACCCGGCTTCCAGCACCAGCACCTGGTACACACCGCGCTTAATGGCCTCGGCGCTCAGGTGGGTGGACTTTTCATTGGTGGTGCACAGGAAACGCACCCACGAGGTGAGGATGATCCAGGCGTTGAGGGTCAGGGCTTCGGTTTGCACCGGGTCCATGTTCAGGATGCCCGCATCGACAAAACCCTGGTAGATGGCCGCGCCCTGGATCAGGCAGCGCTGGGAAAACCGCCGGTAGCCGGTGGCCAGTTCCGGGTCGCTTTCCAGCAGGTGTTCGAGGTCGCGGTGCAGAAAACGGTAGCGCCACATGCCGGCGAGCACCGCCTGCAGGTAGAAGCGCTTGTCTTCCACCGTCACCGCGCGGCCCTGGGGCGGGCGCAGGAAGCTGTCCACCAACGCTTCGTACTCGCGAAACAGCACCGCGATAATCGCCTGCTTGTTGGGGAAGTGGTAGTACAGGTTGCCCGGGGAAATCTCCATATGGGCAGCGATATGGTTGGTGCTGACACTGCGCTCGCCCTGCTGGTTAAACAGCTCCAGGCTGGTTTGCACAATGCGCTCGCTGGTCTTGACTCGTGGTGCCATGGGAAATCAACTTCTAGACCCGTGATGGCGGCATCTTACGGACTATCCTTGTCCGGATAAATCGGCACGTTCGTGCAATGTTATTTGACAATTTAGAGCAATGACTCTAAAAACTGAAGCATTCCAATAAAAATCGGGAACTTCGCCATGTCTGCCAACGTTGCCTACCTGCAAGATTCCCAGGCGCTGGATCAGCTCCAGGACCTGTTCGACGCTCAACGCCGGGCCTACGCGGCCAACCCGATGCCGCCGGCGGCCCAGCGCCAGCAATGGCTCAAGGCCTTGCGCGACCTGCTGAGCGATGAGCGCCAGGCGCTGATCAACGCCATCAGCAGTGACTTCAGCCACCGCAGCGCCGACGAAACCCTGTTCGCCGAGCTGATGCCCAGCCTGCATGGCATTCACTACGCCAGCAAACACCTCAAGGGCTGGATGAAACCTTCCCGTCGCGCTGTAGGCATTGCCTTCCAGCCCGCGTCCGCCAAGGTCATCTATCAACCGCTGGGGGTGGTCGGGGTGATCGTGCCCTGGAACTACCCGTTGTACCTGGCCATCGGCCCACTGGTGGGCGCCTTGGCGGCCGGTAATCGGGTGATGCTCAAGCTCAGCGAATCCACCCCCGCCACCGGCCAGTTGCTCAAGGCGCTGCTGGCGAAAATCTTCCCGGAAGACCTGGTGTGCGTGGTGCTCGGTGAGGCGGAAGTGGGCATGGCGTTCTCCAAACTGCGCTTCGACCACCTGCTGTTCACCGGCGCCACCAGCATCGGCAAGCACGTGATGCGCGCGGCGGCTGAACACCTGACGCCAGTGACCCTGGAACTGGGCGGCAAATCACCGGCGATTGTTTCCGCCGACGTGCCGCTCAAGGACGCCGCCGAACGCATCGCTTTCGGCAAGGCGCTGAATGCCGGACAGACCTGCGTAGCACCGGACTACGTGCTGGTGCCGGAAGACCGGGTCGACGGTTTCGTCGAGGCCTACAGCAAGGCGGTTCGCGGGTTTTATCCGACCCTGGCCGACAACCCTGACTACACCGCGATCATCAACGAACGACAACTGGCCCGGCTCAACGGCTACGTGAAAGACGCCACCGACAAGGGCGCCACCCTGATCCCACTGTACGACCAGGGCCAGGACCGGCGCATGTCCCACAGCCTGCTGCTGAATGTCAGCGACGACATGACCGTGATGCAGGACGAAATCTTTGGCCCGGTGCTGCCGATCGTTCCGTATCGCGGCCTCGACCAAGCCTTTGCCTACATCAATGAGCGTCCTCGCCCACTGGCGCTGTATTACTTCGGCTACAACAAGGGCGAACAGAATCGCGTACTGCACGAGACCCATTCCGGCGGCGTGTGCCTGAACGACACCCTGCTGCACGTGGCCCAGGACGATATGCCGTTCGGCGGCATCGGCCCGTCGGGCATGGGCCACTACCACGGCCATGAAGGCTTCCTGACCTTCAGCAAGGCCAAGGGTGTGCTGATCAAGCAGCGCCTGAACGCGGCCAAGCTGATTTACCCGCCTTACGGCAAATCCATCCAGAAGCTGATCCAGAAGCTGTTCGTCCGCTAACAAACCCATCACCGGGATAACAATAAGAATGAACCCTAGCCTGACTGAATCACCCGCGCTGTCACGGCGCGGCGTACTGAAAATCGGCCTGTGCGCCAGCGCCTTCCTGGCCACCGCCGGGCTGGGCGCCAGCCTCAGCGGCTGCTCCAGCAGCACCCCGGCCAGCGGCTTTGCGATGTTGCGCAGCAGCGACCTGCCGTTTTTGCGGGCGGTGATCCCGGTGCTGCTGGAAGGCGTGGCCAGCGCCGACGTGGTGGTGGCCGGCATCGACGACACCCTGAAAAAACTCGATTTCAGCCTGCAACACCTGTCGCCGGAGATGTTCAAGCTCACCCAGCAACTGTTCGATGTGTTGGGCATGGCCATCACCCGCGGGCCGCTGACCGGCGTGTGGGGAAGTTGGGAAAACGCCAGCAGTGAGCAGATCCGCACCTTCCTGCACCGCTGGGAAAACAGCTACCTGAACCTGCTGCGCATGGGCCAGGGCTCGTTGCTCAAGCTGGTGATCATGGCCTGGTATTTCCGCCCCGAGTCCTGGGCGCATTGCGGTTACCCCGGCCCACCGAAAATCTGATTCGCATCCCGATAAAAACAAGAGAAGACCCTGATGCCTGTACCTGACGTATTCCGCGATGGCATGGCCCGCGGCTGGAAGACCCACAATGGCGCCGCCCTCGACCAGGACCTGACGCTGGAAGCCGACGTCGCGATCATCGGCAGCGGCGCCGGCGGCGGCACCACCGCCGAGATCCTCAGCGCCGCCGGCTACAAGGTGCTGTTGATCGAAGAAGGCCCGCTGAAAACCAGCAACGACTTCAAGCTGCTGGAGGACGAGGCCTACGCCAGCCTCTACCAGGAAGGCATCGGCCGCATGAGCAAGGACGGCGCAATCACCATCCTGCAGGGCCGCGCCGTCGGCGGTACCACGCTGATCAACTGGACCTCCAGCTTCCGCACCCCGGACCCGACCCTCGCCCACTGGGCCAGCGAGTACGCAGTGAAGGGCCACAGCAGCGCCGAGATGGCGCCCTGGTTCGAAAAAATGGAACAGCGCCTGGGCATCGCGCCCTGGGCCATGCCACCGAATGCCAACAACGACGTGATCCGCAAAGGCTGCGAAAAGCTCGGCTACAGCTGGCACGTGATCCCGCGCAACGTGCGCGGCTGTTTCAACCTGGGGTATTGCGGCATGGGCTGCCCGGTCAATGCCAAGCAATCGATGTTGGTGACGACCATTCCGTCCACCCTGGAGAAAGGCGGCGAGTTGCTGTACCTGGCCCGCGCCGAACGCCTGAAATTCAGCGGTGACACCATTACCAGCCTCGAATGCGTGGCCATGGATCAGTACTGCGTGGCCCCCACCGGCCGCAAGATCACGGTCAAAGCCAAACACTACGTACTGGCCGGCGGCGGTATCAACAGCCCGGCGCTGCTGATGCGCTCGGATGCGCCCGATCCCCATTCACGCCTGGGCAAACGCACCTTTTTGCACCTGGTGAATTTTTCCGCCGGGCTGTTCGACGAGGTGATCAACCCGTTCTACGGGGCGCCGCAGTCGATCTACTCCGATCACTTCCAATGGCAGGACGGCACCACCGGCAAAATGTCCTACAAGCTCGAAGTGCCGCCGTTGCACCCGGGCCTGGCCAGCACCTTGCTCGGCGGCTACGGCACGCAGAACGCGCTGGACATGGGCCAGTTGCCCAAGACCCACGCCATGCTTGCCCTGTTGCGGGACGGCTTCCACCCCGACAGCCCGGGCGGCAGTGTTGAACTACGCGGCGATGGCACGCCGGTGCTCGACTATCAAGTCTCGCCCTACGCCTGGGACGGCCTGCGCCGGGCGTTTCACAGCATGGCGGAGATTCAGTTTGCCGGTGGCGCCAAGTCGGTGATGCCGCTGCACGGCGATGCGCGCTACGTGAACACCCTGGCCGAAGCCCGCAGCATGATTGACGGTTTGAACCTGGAATTGCACCGCACGCGGCTCGGCAGTGCCCATGTGATGGGCGGTTGTGCCATGGGTGAAGAACCGAAAAACGCCGTGGCGGACAGCCTGGGTCGTCATCACCAACTGCGCAATCTGTCGATTCACGATGGCTCGCTGTTCCCTACCAGCATTGGGGCAAACCCGCAGTTGTCGGTGTACGGATTGACGGCGCAACTGGCGACAGCGTTGGCCGAACGTCTGAAAACAGCGTGAAAAAATAGGGTATTCGTCCTGTCTATAGTGCTTTCTTCTGAATAAGTCGACTTGGCCCACCGGTAATGCTGCGATACCATCCGGTTCCCCAACGGACTCCGCCAGGACGACGCGATGAACCGAGTGTTGTACCCAGGTACCTTCGACCCAATCACCAAGGGCCATGGAGATCTGGTCGAACGCGCCTCGCGCTTGTTCGACCATGTGATTATCGCGGTCGCTGCCAGCCCCAAGAAAAACCCGCTGTTTCCCCTGGAACAGCGTGTGGAGCTGGCCCGTGAGGTCACCAAGCATCTGCCCAACGTTGAAGTGGTCGGCTTCTCGACGCTGCTGGCGCATTTCGCCAAGGAACAGAACGCCAATGTGTTCCTGCGTGGCCTGCGGGCGGTGTCGGACTTCGAATACGAATTCCAGCTGGCCAACATGAACCGCCAACTGGCGCCGGACGTAGAAAGCCTGTTTCTTACACCGTCGGAGCGTTATTCGTTCATTTCTTCGACGCTGGTGCGGGAAATTGCCGCGCTGGGCGGGGATATCACCAAGTTTGTGCACCCGGCTGTGGCGGATGCTCTAACCCTGCGATTCAAGAAATAATTCTGGTCTTTTGGCTTATTGTGGCGAGGGGGCTTGTCTGTGGTGAGCGGGCTTGCCCCGCGCTGGGCCGCGAAGCGGCCCCAATAAAGACGCCGCGTAGCTTCAGGTAAAATCCCGTCGCCTGGGTTGGGGCCGCTGCGCGCCCAGCGCGGGGCAAGCCCGCTCACCACAGACAAGCCCCCTCGCCACAGGGGCGCCAATGCGGCACAATTGCGCGCATTAGTTTTCAGATGCCTTGGCTGACAGCCCTGGCAGGAGTTTCCATGTCCCTGATCATCACCGACGATTGCATCAACTGCGACGTCTGCGAACCCGAGTGCCCGAACGCTGCTATTTCCCAGGGTGAGGAGATCTACGTGATCGACCCCAACCTGTGCACCCAGTGTGTCGGCCACTACGACGAACCCCAGTGCCAGCAGGTCTGCCCGGTGGATTGCATCCCGCTGGACGAGGCTCATCCGGAGACGGAAGAGCAACTGATGGAGAAGTACCGGTTGATTACCGGGAAGGCCTAAGTCTGGCACCGCGGGCAAAACACACTTGCCCGCTGCCCCAGCATCACACTGCGTAATTCGGTCCCACAGACCTTGCACGCCTCGCCACCGCGGCCATAAACGAACAACTCCTGCTGGAAATATCCAGGCTGCCCGTCGCCGCCGATAAAGTCCCGCAGCGTGGTGCCGCCGCGTTCGATCGCCGCGGCCAGGATGCGTTTGATCTCGATCGCCAGCTTCAGGTAACGCCCACGGGAGATGCCCTTGGCTTCCCGACGCGGATCAATCCCGGCGGCAAACAGCGCTTCCGTCGCGTAGATATTGCCCACGCCCACCACCACCGCGTTGTCCATGATGAACGGCTTCACCGCCATCGACCGCCCGCGAGACAGCTGGAACAGCCGCTCGCCGTCAAACAGGTCGGTCAACGGCTCCGGCCCCAGGCGAATCAGCAACTCATGGTTCAGCGGGTCGAGGCTCCAGAGCATCGCGCCAAAGCGCCGCGGGTCGGTGTAGCGCAGGGCCAGGCCCGACTCCAGCTCGATGTCCACGTGTTCATGCTTGGCCGCCGGGCTGCCGGCTTCCACCAGCCGCAGGTTGCCCGACATGCCCAAGTGGCTGATCAAGGTGCCGACTTCGGCATTGATCAACAGGTACTTGGCCCGCCGCTCCACCAGCACGATACGCTGCCCGGACAGCCGTACATCCAGGTCTTCCGGGATCGGCCAGCGCAGACGCCGCTCACGCACCACCACGCGGCTGACCCGCTGGCCTTCGAGGTGCGGCGCAATACCGCGCCGGGTGGTTTCGACTTCCGGTAATTCGGGCATGTGTACCTCTTGGGGAAAGGGTCAGTGCGCACCCAGCTCGCGGATCGACAACTTCAAACTTTCGAAGTCGTAGTCCGACAGGCCGATATGGTCCAGCACCAGCGGGCCGATGGCGTTCCACTCATGGTCATCCACCTGATTACCCAGCACGCGGTAGGACGCACAAATGTGCTCGGCCATTTTCAGGATCGCCAGCAGGTTTTTCAGCTGCGGCTTCTGGTTGGACTCGTCGCTGAAAATCGCCAGGGCATTGTGGTGATTGGCAATGGCGTCGGTCACATGCTCCGGCAGGCGCCAGGATTTGGCGGTGTAGTAACCCACCACGGCATGGTTGGTGTTGAACACCCGGTTCTCGGTATCAACCACGCGGCATTCAGGGCCGGCGCTGGCATAGGCCTCTTCCAGCACGCTCATGTAATTGGGGAAACGCTTGAGCATCAACGGCACGCCGCAATCGTGGAACAGCCCCAATGCGTAGGCTTCATCGACGGCCTGGCTGCCGGTGCGCTTGGCCAGGGCCAGGCACGTCATGGCCACGTCCTGGGCGGTGTCCCAGAAACGGTTGAGGGTGACGATGGTGTCGTCGCTCATCTCGCCCTTGATCGACTGGGCGTTGATCAGGTTGACGATCGAACGGCTGCCCAGCAGGTTCACTGCGCGCTGGATCGAGACAATCTTGTTGCTCAGCCCGTAATACGGCGAGTTGACGATTTTCAGCAGCGAGCCGGAGAGGCCCGGGTCCTGACCGATCAACCGGGCAATCACTTCCAGGTCCGGGTCGGGCATGTACTGCTCCATCTGCAAATCCACCATGATTTGCGGTTGAGGCGGCACACTGATGCCTTGAAGGCTCTGTTGGATCTGTTCGGCGGATAGCTCTTGGGACATAGGGGGCACACTCTGGACTAGGCGGCGATTCTAACCTTTATAAAGCATTGGCCGACACCTCCCCGCACATCCGGCGGCGCGGTCATTTCCTACGCAACACGGTATACTCCCGCTCTTTTTTCCGGAGCGACGTCATGTCCCTGCCAAGCCTGCGTCTCAAAGCCAACGCCGATCGTCGTTTGCGCAACGGCCACCTGTGGGTCTACAGCAACGAAATCGACGTGGCCGCCACACCTCTTCACGGCTTCCAGGCAGGCGACCAGGCGATCCTGGAAGCCGCCGGCGGCAAGACCCTCGGCATCGTGGCCATGAGCCCGAACAACCTGATCTGCGCCCGTCTGCTGTCGCGCGACATCAAGCTGGCGCTGGACAAATCGCTGCTGGTGCACCGCATCAACGTGGCCCTGTCCCTGCGTGACCGCCTGTTCGACAAGCCGTTCTACCGTCTGGTGTACGGCGATTCCGACCTGTTGCCGGGCCTGGTAGTCGACCGTTTCGGCGACATCCTGGTGGTGCAGATCGCTTCGGCGACCATGGAAGCCCATAAAGAAGACGTGATCGCCGCACTGACCCAAGTGCTCAAGCCAAGCGGCATCCTGTTCAAGAACGACTCTGCCGCCCGTGATGCCGAAGGCCTCAACCGCTACGTCGAAACCGTATTCGGCCTGGTGCCGGAGTGGGTTGCCCTCGAAGAAAACGGCGTGAAGTTCGAAGCCCCGGTCATTCAGGGCCAGAAAACCGGCTGGTTCTACGACCACCGCATGAACCGCGCTCGCCTGGCCCCGTATGCCAAAGGCAAGCGCGTACTCGACCTGTACAGCTACATCGGCGGCTGGGGCGTGCAAGCCGCGGCCTTCGGCGCCAGTGAAGTGTTCTGCGTCGACGCCTCCGCCTTCGCCCTCGACGGTGTTGAGCGCAACGCGGCACTGAACGGTGTTGCCGAGAAGATGACCTGCATCGAAGGCGACGTGTTCGAAGCCCTCAAAGAACTGAAAGCCAGCGAAGAGCGTTTCGACGTGATCGTGGCCGACCCACCGGCCTTCATCAAGCGCAAGAAAGACATGAAGAACGGCGAAGGCGCCTACCGCCGCCTGAACGAGCAAGCCATGCGCCTGCTCAGCAAGGACGGCATTCTGGTCAGCGCTTCGTGCTCCATGCACTTGCCGGAAGATGACCTGCAAAACATCCTGCTGACCAGCGCCCGTCACCTGGACCGCAATATCCAGATGCTGGAACGCGGCGGCCAGGGCCCGGATCACCCGGTGCACCCGGCGATTGCCGAGACCCGGTATATCAAGAGCATTACTTGCCGGTTGTTGCCGAATAGCTAAGTAACATCGCGGACCAAATGTGGGAGCTGGCTTGCCTGCGATAGCATCACCGCAGGGTATCTGACATACCGAGGTGCTTGCATCGCGGGCAAGCCCGGCTCCCACACAAGTCCATATAGCTTCCCGCAACGGTTTTGATTGAATTCCATTTTTCGCAGACTAGTATCGGTTTCTGGTTTCACTCCGGAAAACAACAACAATGTCTGAGTCCTACGCCCAGCCCAATGGCGACGTAAAACGCCAACAGTTCTCGCGCTTCGTCCTCATCACTTGCATCTCCCTGATCAGCTTTTTCCCGATCAATATCCTGCTGCCCTCCTTTCCTGCCCTGGCCGTGAAGTTCGACACTTCAACCGCCGAGGTCGCCTTATCCATCAGTTTGTTCACCCTGGTATTCGCGATTTCCCAACTGATCGCCGGCCCGCTTTCAGACAAATTCGGACGCAAGGAAGTCCTGCTGGGATGCATCGTTGTTTCCACCCTCGGCTCGATCGGCTGCGCACTCGCAACCAGCTACCCGAGCTTCCTGCTGTTTCGCGCCGTCCAGGCCATTGGTTGTGGCTTTTTTGTACTCGGCCATGCACTGGTGGAAGACCTGTTCGAAGAACAGGACCGCGCCCGCATCCGTATCTATTACATGACCTTGAGCGGATCGTTTGTTGCGCTGTCGCCGCTCTTGGGTTCGTGGCTGCAAACCACATTCGATTGGCAGGGCAGCTTCTACGGGTTTGCGGTAATGGCGCTGGGCATGTTTATCCACGCCTGGCTGATATTGCCGTCCAAGGCCGCCAGCCCTGAAAGAGCACCCGTCTCGATCATCGCCACGCTGAAATCCATCGCCGGGAATCGGGACTTCATCCGCTATTGGTGGATCGCCGCGTTGGTGTTCGCCTGTTACTTCGCCTTGATCAGCGTGACGCCGCTGATATTCATGGATGAGTTGAAGCTGTCCGAATACCAGTACGCGGTGGTACTGATGGTGTATGGCATCGCCTATCTGCTGGGTGGCGTTGCGGCGAGCGCCTTGCAAAAACATATCTCCCTCACGCGGCAAATCAACATTGGCCTGGTCCTGCTCGGCGTCGCCGGCGTGCTGCTGGCGCTGATCATCCGCTATGAGGCCATGACCACCATCAGCCTGCTCATCCCGATGCTGATCAGCGCCCTGGCCGTGACCCTGGTCCGCCCAGCCGCGATTTCCGCGGCCATGCTGCTGTTCTCCAGCAGCGCCGGCACCGCAGCCTCGGCCGGCAACAGCATCATGTTCATCACCGCCGCCGTCAGCAGCGCCGCGCTCGCCCAAGCGGGAAGCAACCTGCCGATGACCATCGCCATCAGCTTCATCGTGTTCAGCGTCTGGGGTGTGGTGACGAACGCCCGAGTCGGTCGCTGACCGTGAAACTTGCACACCCACACGTCTCGTAAGCGCTATCTACACGCTCGCGGCCATTCCCTCCGGCCGCCAGCGGTGTAGAATCGGACCTATTCATCGCCAGTCATCCCCCGGCGGGTTTATGAGCTCAAGGCCAATGCGCACGGCGATCCCGCAGCGTTTGAGGCAACTTCCGGACACACGGCCATTTTCTGAGTGTTCCAGACGTCAATAGAAGCTCACTTCCCCTTTAGCACCTGATTAGCCGCCCGGAGTGTTCCATGCCAGATTACCGCTCGAAAACATCCACCCACGGCCGCAACATGGCCGGCGCCCGCGCTCTGTGGCGCGCCACGGGGATGAAAGATGACGACTTCAAGAAGCCGATCATCGCGATTGCCAACTCGTTCACCCAGTTCGTACCCGGCCACGTCCACCTCAAGGACCTGGGCCAACTGGTCGCCCGCGAGATCGAACGCGCCGGCGGTGTAGCCAAGGAATTCAACACCATCGCCGTGGACGACGGCATCGCCATGGGCCATGACGGCATGCTGTATTCCCTGCCGAGCCGCGAGATCATCGCCGACTCCGTGGAATACATGGTCAACGCCCACTGCGCCGACGCCATTGTGTGCATTTCCAACTGCGACAAGATCACCCCCGGCATGCTGATGGCCGCCCTGCGCCTGAACATCCCGGTGATCTTCGTCTCCGGTGGCCCGATGGAAGCCGGCAAGACCAAGCTCGCCTCCCACGGCCTCGACCTGGTCGACGCCATGGTCATCGCCGCCGATTCCAGCGCTTCTGACGAGAAGGTCGCGGAATACGAGCGCAGCGCCTGCCCGACCTGCGGTTCGTGCTCCGGCATGTTCACCGCCAACTCGATGAACTGCCTGGTAGAAGCCTTAGGGCTGGCCTTGCCGGGCAACGGCTCGACACTGGCCACCCACAGCGACCGCGAGCAACTGTTCCTGCAGGCCGGCCGGACCATCGTCGAGCTGTGCAAGCGTTACTACACCGAGAACGATGAGTCGGTGTTGCCGCGCAACATCGCCAACTTCAAGGCGTTCGAGAACGCCATGACCCTGGACATCGCCATGGGCGGTTCCACCAACACCATCCTGCACTTGCTGGCCGCCGCACAGGAAGCCGAGATCGACTTCGACCTGCGGGACATCGACCGTCTGTCCCGTCACGTGCCGCAACTGTGCAAAGTCGCGCCGAACATCCAGAAGTACCACATGGAAGACGTGCACCGCGCCGGCGGGATCTTCTCGATCCTTGGCTCTCTGGCCCGCGGCGGCCTGTTGCACACCGACCTGCCGACCGTGCACAGCAAATCCATCGCCGAAGGCATCGCCAAGTGGGACATCACCCAGACTGACGACGAAGCCGTGCATACCTTCTTCAAGGCAGGCCCTGCCGGCATCCCGACGCAGACCGCGTTCAGCCAGTCGACCCGTTGGGACACCCTCGACGACGACCGTGAAAACGGCTGCATCCGCAGCGTCGAGCACGCCTACTCCCAGGAAGGCGGCCTGGCCGTGCTGTACGGCAACATCGCCCTCGATGGCTGCGTGGTGAAAACCGCCGGCGTGGACGAGTCGATCCACGTGTTCGAAGGCCGCGCCAAGATCTACGAAAGCCAGGACAGCTCGGTACGCGGCATCCTCGCGGACGAAGTGAAAGAAGGCGACATCGTCATCATCCGCTACGAAGGCCCGAAAGGCGGCCCGGGCATGCAAGAGATGCTCTACCCGACGTCGTACCTGAAATCCAAAGGCCTGGGCAAAGCCTGCGCCTTGCTCACCGACGGCCGTTTCTCGGGCGGTACTTCGGGCCTGTCCATCGGCCACGCTTCGCCGGAAGCCGCTGCGGGCGGTGCCATCGGCCTGGTGCAGGATGGCGACAAAGTGCTGATCGACATTCCGAACCGTTCGATCAACCTGTTGATCAGCGATGAAGAACTGGCGGCCCGCCGGGTTGAGCAGGACAAGAAAGGCTGGAAGCCGGTGGAGAAGCGTCCGCGCAAAGTCACCACCGCGCTGAAGGCTTACGCCCTGCTGGCCACCAGCGCCGACAAGGGTGCTGTGCGTAACAAGGCGATGCTGGACGGCCTGTAAGCCTCGCCCATAAAAATGCCCCGCCAGGTGCGGGGCATTTTTTTGCCTGCTCGAATCAGAATTGCGGCGTGTAGGTCATGGTGAACATGACGTTGCGCGGATCGCCATAGTAGTTGCTGCCCCAGTTCGCGTTGTACGCAGGGATGTAGTACTTCTTGTCGAACATATTGTTCAGGTTCGCCGCCACGGTGAATTCCTGGTTGATCTTGTAGGCCACCCGCGAATCCCACAGCGCGTTGCCCGGCACACTGAACGTGCGGTCATAGGCGACGGTGCTGCTTTGCGCGGTGACGCCGGCGCCGACGCTGACTTTCTCCCAATCGCCCGGCAACTGGTAATCGCCCCACACCTTGAGCAGATGTTTAGGGGTCCAGGTGCTGAAGATCTTGCCTTCGTAGGTGTCGTCCTTGAGGAATTTGGTGGTGTTGTAGGTGTAGCTGGAGACCAGTTGCAGGCCAGGCAACACTTCACCGCTCAAGGTCGCTTCAAAGCCCTGGCTGCGGACCTTGCCGGACGCGAGCGAGCAGTACCAGCCGCCACAGGCTTTGCCGCCTTGCAGGTCTTGAGCCGCACGATTTTCCTGGTCATAGCGAAAGATAGCGAACGACGTATTGAGCCGGCCGTCAGCCAGTTCGCCCTTCAGGCCCAGTTCGTAGTTCTGGCCCTCAATGGGCTTGAGCACAGTCAATGAAGTGGTCAGGTTGGTTTGGGGCTCAAAGGCGTCGGTATAGCTGGCATAGGCAGACCATTGGTCGTTGAGCGCATAAACCAGGCCGGCGTAGGGCGTGACGTGGCCATTGCTTTGCGTGGTGCTGCTGGTCGGGTCACCGTACACACCTTTGGCACCGCTCTCGTCCTTGTAGGAATAGTCATACCAACTGGTGCGCGCACCGAGGATCAACGTCAGCGGGTCCATTACTTGGACGCGCCAGGTGCCATAGATCCCCTTCTGGCGAATGTCATACCAGCTCTTCGTCGCGTTCCCGGCCTGGAACAACTGGTTCCTGTCGCGCTGCGGCCGGTTGTGGTCGATGTTGAAGATGTCCGCACCCGGGGTTGCCGCGCGCGCCCAGAAATCATCCGTGGTGAGTTTGGAATAGTTGGCGCCCAGTACCATCTCCTGGCGCAAACCCAGGCCTTCGAACTTGCCGTCGACATACACGTCCACACCGCGACTCTTGGTGTTGAAGTCAGTGACCCAGTCCACGTAACGCACGGTGCCGATGTCACCGGGGTTGGGGATGGTGTCCCACGTCGCCTGGTAGGTCGCATCGTTGTGTTCATCCATGGCCACGAGGGCGGCCTTCACTTTCCAGTCATCGTTGAAGCGATGCTCGATATCGGCAAACACCTGGGTCTGGTTATTGACGTTGCGGTTCCAGCTGGCCCCCACAAACGTCGAGCGTGGCAAGCCGATATCGCTGCCATTGGCATAGCGTGGCAGCGACATGAAATTCGGGCGGGCGTGGCCTTTCTGGTTGCTGATGCCCACGCCGACGGTGGTGTCAGGGGTGAAGTCATAGTCGACGGCGGCATAGACCGTCTGGTTCCAGCTGCCCGCGTAGTCGACGAAGGAATTGGTGGTGTCGTAATCCGCCACAAACCGGCCGCGCAAGGTGCCCTCGGCATTCAGCGGGCCACCGGCGTCAACCTGTGTGCCGTAGTGATCCCAGGAGCCTGCCTTGGCGGTGATGGTAACCGTCGGCGCCGCCTGCCCGCGCTTGCGCACCAGGTTCATGGTGCCGCCGGGGCTGTTGGCGCCCTGTAGCAAGGCAGCCGGGCCGCGCAGGGTCTCTACCCGGTCGTAGATCGCCATGTTTTCAGTGAGGTAGCTGCCCAGCGCGTAGGTGTTACGCGGGATGCCCACACCGTCGTATTGCAGGGTGCCTACCTCGAACCCTCGGGAGAAGATGAACATGCCGGGGCCGGGAGATTTGGTCGCTGTCAGGCCCGGGGTGCGCTTGACCACTTCGGAGAGCTTGGTGGTGTTCTGGTCATCCATCTGCTTGCGGGTCATGACGCTGACCGATTGCGGGATGTCCTTGAGTTTCTGTTCGCCCTTGCCGAGGGTCACCGCGCCGGTGGTGTAGGAGCCGGTGCCTTCGGTTGTAGCGCCAAGGTGCTCGGCGCTGATGGTGGTGGCACCCACTTCAAGGGCTGTGCCTGATGACACACGCTTTTCCAGGGTCACGGTATCGGCGTTGATAAATGCCGCACTCAACCCCGTCCCCGCAAGCAACCTCCCCAGGGCATCCCGTTGCCCCAGATTGCCACTCACCCCGGGCGACAGCAGCCCCTGCGTCAACTCGCTGGGCACCAACACCTGAAGCCGCGTCACCGCCGAAAACGCCGCCAACGCGCCGTCCAGGCTTTGCTCCTGGATATCGAAGCGGTAGGTCTGGGCCTGCGTGCTCTCGGCGGCCTGCAGGTACAACGGCGCGGTGCCGCAAGCCAAGGAAATGGCCAGCGTCAGCAAGGGCCGTGCGGCAAATCGGTGTGCCATGGATGGTGCTCCCCGGTGCAAAAAGTCAGTGAACGGGCGCCGCACTATTTGAGAGTGCTTATTATTTACGCCTCAGTGATCAAGGACGACGGCTTGGGGAGAAACCCTGAAAGTTTTTTGAAAAAGATTCGGCTAGGACGCCTTGCCTTCACGCAACACCAATAAATACGGGGTGTAATGCTCGGCGCGCAGGTTAAGCGTGTACTCCAGCGCCTTGATGACGGCGTCCGGCTTGTCGATCTCGAACACGCCGGATACCACGCGATCACGCAACGCGTCGCCGAGCACCAGCGTCTTGCCGGGCCAGTAGCGATTCAATTCGGCAACCACGTCAGACAGTGGCTGCTGGCGAAACACCAGTTGCCGCTGGCGCCAGGCAAAACCGCTGGCGGGGTCGAATGGGTGGACCGCGGTCAGGCGTTGATCCTGATATTCCACCGCACGACCCGGCTCCAGGTACACCGGCTCACCCACGCCGGAACTGACCTGAACCTTGCCTTGGGCGACCTGCACCTGAGTCTGCGCCTCACGGCGGGCAACACTGAATTGCGTGCCCACCACCTTCACCCAGCCATCGCCGGATTGCACCACGAAGGGCCGTGAGGGATCCTTGGTCACGCTGAAAAAACCTTCGCCTCGCAGCAGACGAATCTGACGCTCACCGGCACTCATGCGGACCTGCACAGCGCTGTCAGTGTTGAGCTGCAGTTGCGAGCCGTCCGCCAGTTCGACCGTGCGCGATTCACCAGTGCCGGTGGCATAGTCGGCCCGCAGGCGATCCAGCCATGGCGTGTTTTGCAACGTCAGGCCGACCGCCAAAAGCATCGCGGCAGCATATGCCCAACGCCGTACCGGCTTGCGCCAGGCGGCTTGCTCGGCCCGGCGAATCAGCCGCGCCGGTTCGCGCAGGCCGCCCAGCATCGCCTGGACTTCCTGCCACGCATCATCCTGGGCGGCGCCCTGTCCCAGCCAGGCGGAAAACGCCTCGATTTCGGCCGCCGTAACGTCGTCGGCCTGGAGCCGGAAATACCAGCCGGACGCTTCGGCAAACAACTCGTCGGCAGTGGGTGCGGCGATCATGACCGGCGTCCTTGTTCATCACAGGCCAGTCGCGCCTTGATAAAGGCACGGCATTCGATCAAGGCCCGACGCAATTGGTATTCCACACTGCGCGGGGTGATCGACAGACGTTCGCCAATCTCGCGGTAGGAAAGTTCGTCGACATGATAGAGCAGGAAGATCTGCCGAGTCGCTTCGGGCAGCGCCAGGATCGCATCCTGCATCAGTTGCTCCTGTTGATAGGCGGCCAATTGCTCGTCGGCACCTGGGCTGCTGCAGGGCAGTTCTTCACTGGGCTCGCCGGCATCCAGGCGCTCACGGCGGA
The DNA here is from genome assembly GCF_016650855.1 of Pseudomonas sp. TH32. Classification (NCBI taxonomy): domain Bacteria; kingdom Pseudomonadati; phylum Pseudomonadota; class Gammaproteobacteria; order Pseudomonadales; family Pseudomonadaceae; genus Pseudomonas; species Pseudomonas sp. TH32. The sequence continues at coordinate 5,121,389 of NZ_JAEKFA010000002.1, forward strand.
TGGCCTGGCGCTGATGGTCGCGCACCAGATTGCTGGCGATAGTGAAGAGGAACGCCGGGAGATTGTCGATCTTCTCGCCGGAGTCCAGCCGGGCCAGGCGCAGGAACGATTCCTGGGTCAGGTCGGCGGCCACCTGGGCGCTGCCGGTGCGGCGAGTGACAAAGGCTTCGAGGGCCTTCTTCTGCTCCGCAAACAGGCGCGCGATCTGAGAATTCCAGGAGAGCACAGCACTACCTTGAGAAGAACGGGATGTTCAGGAAGTGCGCACGCTAGCAGAGGATGAGATTGGTTCGCAATTGATATCTATTTTTTGCTGGGGTTTTGCTGTGCTGCTGATGGCCTCATCGCGGGCAAGCCCGGCTCCCACATCGACCGAGTTGCCTGAGCGAACTCGGTCGATGTGGGAGCTGGCTTGCCTGCGATGGCCACGCCTCGGTATTACTGAATTTCGTCCGGCTTGACGATCACCCAGTTTTTATCCGCGGTCACCGGCAACCCTTCCTTGGCCTGGGCCGCAGCGTGCTTGGCCATCATGCCGTTAAGCTGGGTCATGTATTTGTCCTTGCGGTTGACCCACAGGTGAATGCCGCCCTTGGCCACGTCCACGTCATGGAACAACATGTAGCCGTCGCTGCTTGGCGTGTCGCCACCGACGATCACCGGTTTTTTCCACTCGTCGATATAGGTCAGGATCGCCGCGTGCTTGCCGGCCATCCAGGTGGCCGGGGTCCACAGGTACGGGGTCAGTTCCAGGCCGAGGTTGGCCTTCTCGTCATACTTGCCGGCGGCAATCTGTTTGCGGGCGGTGGTCAGCTCGCCGGTCTTGCGGTCTTTCAGCAGGGTGGTCACGCCGATGACGTTCTCGGGTTTGACGTTGTAGCCGTACTTCGGATCGGCCGCGACCATGCGTACCAGTTCCTCGGACGCGGCGGTCATCACGTAGACCTCAATGCCGTTTTCCATCAGCTTGTTGAACAGTTCAGCCTGGCCGGTAAAGACTTTCGGCGGCTGCACTTCCATGTTCTTGACCACGTCACCTTCGTAGTAGGTGAACGGCACCGGCTTGCCCGACGCCATCATCTCGTCGACGTAGCCCTTGAGTTCCTTGAGGGTGAAGCCGGAGAAAATCTGCGCAACCCATGGGTAGCACACCATGTCGTCGACTTCGCACAGGCGGTAGTAGTAGCTGAACAGGCTTTCCTTATGGTCGGCGGTGTCTTTGAACGGGATCAGCTTCAGGGAAGGGTCCATGGTGTCGCGGGTGATCAGGCCCTTGTTTTCCAGGTACGGCAGCAACGATTCTTCAAGGTCGTAGCGGTAACTGGTGTTGTCCATGTCGAACACCGCGAAGTTGCCCTTGTTGGCATTGGCGGCAATCATCGTGTCCAGTTGCTTGGCGGCAGCCGCCGGCCAATGTTTCAACTCGGTGGCGGCAAAGGCCTGGCTCGCAAGGCCCAGGCACAGCGCGGCGGCAAACAGTTTCGGCGCTAGCTTCATGTGCGTTTTCTCCCTGAGTGAAAGACATCGACGCTAACAAATCTGTGTGACAGTTATCGCCCGAGCGCGACCGCTTTCGTCGTGATCGCGCCAACGCCATACGCCTGGGCGTCACTCGCTTATTCCAAAAACGACAGTCGACATGCGATAACGTTATTAAATCAATATATTTCAAGCTGTTAGGCTTGCCGGTTCGCAATCGCAGGCTCACGCGATTGGCTGTCTTCTCAACGGAGCTTCAATGAATCTGCCCCTGATTCTCAACTTACTGGTGTTCGTGGCCCTGTTGCTGGGCCTGGCACAAACCCGCCGAACCCACTGGAGCCTCGCCAAGAAGGTGTTGTTTGCGTTGGTACTCGGCGTGATCTTCGGTGTGGTGCTGCACGCGATTTACGGTGCCGGCAACCCGGTACTCAAGGCCTCGATCGGCTGGTTCGACCTGGTCGGCAACGGTTACGTGCAGTTGCTGCAAATGATCGTGATCCCGCTGGTGTTCGCCTCGATCCTCAGCGCCGTGGCTCGCCTGCATAACGCCTCGTCCCTGGGCAAGATCAGCTTCCTGACCATCGGCACGCTGCTGTTCACCACAGCGATCGCCGCGCTGATCGGTATCGGCCTGACCAACCTGTTCGGCCTCACCGCCGAAGGCCTGGTGGCCGGCACTCAGGAAATGGCGCGCCTGCAAGTGATCCAGAGTGATTACGCGGGCAAGGTTGCCGACCTGAATATCCCGCAACTGCTGCTGTCGTTCATCCCGCAGAACCCGTTCGCCGACCTGGCCCGGGCCAAGCCGACGTCGATTATCAGTGTGGTGATCTTTGCTGCATTCCTCGGGGTTGCCGCGCTGCAACTGCTCAAGGATGACGTGGAAAAAGGCCAGAAGGTCCTCAACGCCATCGACACCCTGCAAGCCTGGGTAATGCGCCTGGTGCGCCTGGTGATGAAGCTGACCCCGTACGGCGTATTGGCGCTGATGACCAAGGTGGTCGCCAGCTCCAACCTGCAAGACATCATCAAGCTCGGCAGTTTTGTCGTGGTCTCGTACCTGGCCCTGGGGCTGATGTTTGTGGTGCATGGCCTGCTGCTGTCCCTGGCCGGGATCAACCCGCTGCGGTTTTTCCGCAAGGTCTGGCCGGTGCTGACGTTTGCCTTCACCAGCCGCTCCAGCGCCGCGAGCATCCCGCTGAGCATTGAAGCGCAGACCCGTCGTTTGGGGATTCCGCAATCCATCGCCGGTTTTGCCGCCTCGTTTGGCGCAACGATTGGCCAGAACGGTTGCGCAGGGCTTTACCCGGCGATGCTGGCGGTGATGGTTGCGCCGACGGTGGGCATCAACCCGCTGGATCCGCTGTGGATCGCGACGCTGGTGGCGATTGTGACCTTGAGTTCTGCCGGCGTGGCGGGTGTGGGCGGCGGTGCGACGTTTGCCGCGCTGATCGTGCTGCCGGCGATGGGCTTGCCGGTGTCACTGGTGGCGTTGCTGATTTCCGTTGAGCCGCTGATCGACATGGGCCGTACGGCACTGAACGTGAACGGTTCGATGACGGCGGGGGCGATTACCAGCCAGATCATGCAGCAGACGGATAAAGAGCTGTTGAATGCGGATGAGCATGCGGAGTTGGCGCAGGCTTAACGGCTGAACTTTGTGGCGAGGGAGCTTGCTCCCGCTGGAGTGCGAAGCGCTCCCAAGATTCTTGGGGCTGCTGCGCAGCCCAGCGGGAGCAAGCTCCCTCGCCACATGAATTTTTAGGCTTTTTCCCAAACCTCAAAGTTGTACGCCGGCTTGTCACCCTCAGCCGCATTCTCGACATTCGACACCAGCTTCCACTGGTTCAAATCAAACTCGGGAAACCACGCATCGCCTTCCGGGCTCAACGCCACGCGCGTCAAATACAGGCGATCCGCCTGCGCAAGCCCCTGCGCATACAACTGCGCGCCGCCGATCAGCATCAGCTCATCCACGCCCTGCGCCTTGGCCCATTCCTCAGCCCGCTCTACTGCCGCATCGAGGGACGGAAAAACTTCCGCACCTTCCAGCGCCAGATCGGTCTGACGGCTGACCACAATGTTCAACCGGCCCGGCAACGGTCGACCCAGGGAATCCCAGGTCTTGCGCCCCATGATGATCGGCTTGCCCAAGGTGGTGGCCTTGAAATATTTGAAATCCCCCGGCAAATGCCAGGGCATGCTGTTGTCGACGCCGATCACACGGTTTTCACCGAGGGCTGCGATCAGGCTTAAAGGGAGAGTTTTTTTCATGGCGACGAGAATACCAGAGCCGCGCGCGGCATACCCCAACCGGCGTTTGAGCGGTTATGCTCCAGGCTCACTGGCTCAACAGGACGACGCGTGACAGCTCTGAACCCCCTGCAAAGACTCTGGCTGACCGAAACCGTGCGCCTGCGCGAGGAACACGCGGGCGCGCTGGAAGACCAGGAAGCCAATCGCCTGGCCCGCAGCACCGGCGGTGACTTGCCCACGCGCATCCAAAACCGTGCGCTGTGGCTGGCCGAGCGCGATGGCCTCACCGCTGCCCTGCTCCGCTGGCTGCAAGGCGCGCGCCTGGCGCTGATCCTGCTGGCAGTGGTCGCCATTCTCAGCGGCGCCGGGCTGGCCTTTGCCGCGCTGGGCAACGGCCTGGTGCCGGTGAATGTGTTCTGGGCCCTGGGCAGCCTGCTGGGTTTGAACCTGATCCTGCTGTTGAGCTGGGCCCTGGGCCTGCTGTTTGCCGGTGAACACAGCGCCAGCCTTGGCCGCCTGTGGTTATGGCTCAGCGAAAAACTTGCCCGCGACGCCAAGGCCGCGCAACTGGCGCCGGCCCTGCTGCTGTTGCTGCAACGGCGCAAGCTTAATCGCTGGGCCGTGGGTGTGCTGGTCAACAGTTTGTGGTTGCTGGCCCTGCTCAGCGCCATGGTGATCCTGCTGACGCTGCTGGCCACCCGGCGCTACGGCTTCGTCTGGGAAACCACCATTCTGCAGGCCGACACCTTTGTCGCCGTCACCCAAACCCTCGGCGCCCTGCCCGCCTTGCTGGGCTTCAACGTGCCCACTGTCGAGATGATCCGCGCCAGCGGCGATGCCGCCCTGAATATCGAAAGCGCCCGCCAGGCCTGGGCCGCCTGGCTGGTGGGCGTGCTGCTGGTGTACGGCATCCTGCCGCGGCTGGTCCTCGCGCTGCTGTGCCTGTGGCGCTGGAAACGCGGGCGCGCAGGCTTGAGCCTCGACCTTAACCTGCCCGGTTACAGCCAACTGCGTGAACGGCTGATGCCCAGCAGCGAGCGGCTTGGGGTCAACGATGCGGCGCCCGAACAGCTGCACCACGTGACCGGCGGCGTCAGTGAACTGGAAAGCGATGGCGCCCTGTTGGTAGCCATCGAACTCGATGACCAACGCCCGTGGCCGCCGAAGCTCCCGACCAGCGTCAAGGACGCGGGCATCCTCGACAGCCGCGAATCCCGCAACAAGCTGCTGGAACAGCTCACTCGCTTCCCGCCCGCACGCCTGGCCATCGCCTGCGACCCACGCCGCTCGCCGGATCGCGGCAGCCTCGCGCTGATCGCCGAACTGGCCCGCAGCGCCACGGCTACCCGGGTCTGGCTGCTGCAAGCGCCGGCCGGCCAAGCCCTGGACGCAGAACGCCTGGGTGATTGGCACACAGCACTGCAACAGCTGGAGATTCCATTCGCCGATTGCGCGCCGCTCACGTGGCTGGAGACCGGTCATGACTAAGCCCCTGAAACTTGCGGTGGTCGGCCACACCAACGTCGGCAAGACCTCGTTGCTGCGCACCCTGACACGCGACGTGGGTTTCGGTGAGGTCTCCCATCGGCCCAGCACCACCCGGCATGTCGAGGGCGCACGCCTGTCGGTGGACGGCGAAGCGTTGCTGGAGCTGTACGACACGCCCGGCCTGGAAGACGCCATCGCCCTGCTCGACTACCTGGAACGCCTGGATCGCCCCGGCGAACGCCTCGACGGCCCGGCACGACTCGCGCGCTTCCTGGAGGGCAGTGAAGCCCGGCAACGTTTCGAACAGGAAGCCAAGGTGCTGCGCCAACTGCTGGCGTCCGACGCCGGGCTGTATGTGATTGATGCAAGAGAACCGGTGCTGGCCAAGTACCGCGATGAGCTGCAAGTGCTGGCCAGTTGCGGGAAACCGCTGCTGCCGGTGCTCAATTTTGTCAGCAGCGCCGACCACCGCGAGCCGGACTGGCGCGAAGCCTTGGCCCGCCTCGGCCTGCACGCACTGGTGCGTTTCGACAGCGTCGCGCCACCGGAAGACGGCGAGCGCCGCCTGTATGAAAGCCTCGCCCTGCTCCTGGAAAACGCCCGTGGGCAACTGGAGCGGCTGATCCTCGACCAGGAAGCCCAGCGCCAGGCTCGCCAGCAAAGCGCTGCACGCCTGATCGCCGAACTGCTGATCGACTGCGCCGCCTGCCGCCGCAGCGTGGTCAGCGAAGCCGACGTGGAACAACACGCCATCAGTGAACTGCGCAAAGCCGTGCGCCAGCGCGAACAGCGTTGCGTGGAAGCCTTGCTCAAGCTGTTCGGCTTCCGCCCGCAAGATGCCGCCGCCAGCGACTTGCCGCTGCTGGACGGCCGTTGGGGCGATGACCTGTTCAACCCCGAAACCCTCAAGCAACTGGGCGTGCGGGTCGGCGGCGGCATCGCGGCCGGCGCCGCAGCCGGTGCAGGCGTGGACTTGCTCGTGGGCGGCCTGACCCTCGGCGCCGCCGCCCTCGCCGGAGCCATCGCCGGTGGCGCCCTGCAAACCGCCCGCAGTTACGGCAACCGCCTGCTGGGCAAGATCAAGGGCCAACGCGAGCTGACCGTTGACGACAGAGTGCTACGCCTGTTGGCCCTGCGCCAGCGGCAACTGCTCAAGGCCCTGAACCTGCGAGGCCATGCGGCAATCCACAGCATCAAGGTCGACACGCCTCAAGACAAGACCTGGCGCGAAGGCAAGCTACCGGAAGCCCTGAACAAGGCCCGTGCCCATCCGCAATGGTCGTCCCTCAACCCGCACCCCAAGTTGAGCCAGGCCGAGCGCCAGGAACAGATCGAAGCCCTGGCCCAGCGCCTCGACGAGACTTAAGCCGCCAACAACTGCCGGGCCTTGGACTTCAACACTTCAAGGTCCAGCAGCGGCACGTGCATTTCCTTGGCCTGTTCATCCCAGTGACGCATGCGCAAACTCACAGCGCACAGCGGGTCCTGCTCAAACGCCTGGGCTTCTTCGGCCGTCATCACACCGCCCTGGTAACCCAGGGTGCGACGGCTGGCTTCGCTCAGGCGCGCGTAGTAATCCGGCTGGCTGAAGGTCAGGTAACGCTTGGCCTGCACGTGGTACTCCACGAGTTTGGCCATGCGTTCGCTGAAGCCCGCCCGGCGCAGAAAGTCGGCGCCCAGCCGTTCATGGCTGACCACGCCATAACCGCCCATGTTCCCGCCACCTTGACCGCAGATGTGCCCGATATCGTGGAAGAACGCCGCCAACACCACTTCATCATCGAAGCCTTCAGCCATGGCCAACTGCGCGGCCTGGGACATGTGCTCGATCTGCGACACCGGTTCACCGATGTAGTCGGCGGTGCCATGTTGTTCGTATAAGCCAAAGACTTCGGTGATTGCCTGTTCAGCGTTCATCACGCATTCCCCCACAGCTCTGTGATATTGCGCTCGGCCATCGCCGGCCCGACGCTCATGCCCACACCGGTGTGCATCAACGCCGCACTCACCCCCGGCGCCGCCCGCAGGAACGAAAACGGCCCCGGCCCACGGGTACCATAGACGCCCTGCCAGCGCTCCACGACCTGGATCTTGCAGCCCAGGGTGTGTTCGGCCAGTTCGATCATCCAGTTGTCCACCTGTTCGGCGTTGAACGGTGAAGCATCGCTGCCGTAATGGTGGGAATCACCGATGATCAGCTCGCCATAAGGCGTCGGGCTGATCAGCAGGTGGATGCCGTTTTCATGCAGGTGCGGGACGTCCCGCAGGATTTCGGCCTGCACCGGCGCGGCTTCCGGCAAGTCGGCGAAGGCGCCGTAGTGCACGCAACTGAGCCCGGTCAGCAGGGCGTGTTGCAGGTTCAACTCCACCTGTGGCCGGGCGCGCAGCATTTGCAGGCGGCAGATTTGCGGGTTGAGTTCAGCGATCTGCTCGGCCAGCAACGTCTGGTAGTCGTGGCCGGAGCAGACAATGATCTGCTCACCGCGAAAGGAACCGGCAGTGGTGTGCACCTGGCCGGGCTCGATGTCGCGCACCAGGGTGGAGAAGTGAAACTCCACGTTGAGTTCGCGGCTCAGGTAGTTGATCAGCGCCGGGAGGGCTTCGCGGGAATACAGTTGTTGATCGTCCAGGCCATGGAGGGCGGCGCGGTGATGTTTGAACTGGCCACCGTACAGGTCGCCCAGGGCGGCGCCTTGCAGCAACTCGACACGATAACCGTGCTCCTGGGCACGCCCGGCGCAGAAGGCTTCAAGCAGGTGCTCTTCGGCTTCGGTGCGGGCGAACAGGTAGGAGCCGTTGCGCTTGAGCTGAATACCCGCCAGTTGTGCCCATTGGCCCCAGATATCGTGGCTTTCCCGCGCCAGGTCGAGCATCGGCCCAGGCGGCTGGCCGGTGACCAGGGCTTGGCCGAAGTTGCGCACCGAAGCGCCCAGTGGCGTGGCGCTACGCTCGAAGACCTTGACCTTGAGGCCGCGTTTGGCGGCCGCGTAGGCATGGGACAGGCCGAGGATGCCGGCGCCGATGATCAGCAGTTGTGTCATGAAGTGATGTCCTGAATTTGAGACCGCCTTCACGAGCAAGCCCGCTCCCACATTGGAAGGTATTCACAATCCAAAATGTGGGAGCCGGGCTTGCCCGCGATGAGGCCGTCAGCCCCAATGAAATGCTTACTGGCCGGCCACCTTTTCCGACTTGCCGTCATAGCGCTTGCGCCATTCGGTCAGGATGCTGTCGCGGTTTTTCGAGGCCCAGGCGAAGTCGTTCTTGATCAACCGCTGCTCGTAATCCGCCGGCAATTCGGTCTGCGGCTTGGCAATACCCGGCTGGGCCAGTACCGCGAAGTTTTCCTTGTACAACTCCATCGCCGCCGGGCTTGCGGAGAAGTCGGCGAGTTTCTGTGCCGCGTCCGCGTGGGCGGTGCCTTTGATCACGGCGGTGGCTTCGATGTCCCAGCCCAGGCCTTCTTTCGGCAGGATGATGTCCAGCGGTGCGCCCTGGCGCTTCAACTGCACGGCCGGGTATTCGAAGGAAATGCCGATTGGGAATTCACCCGATGCCGCCAGCTTGCACGGCTTGGAACCGGAGTGAACGTACTGGCCGATGTTCTGGTGCAGGTCGTCCATGTACTGCCAGCCCTGCTTCTCGCCGAAGGTCTGCAACCAGGCGCTGACGTCTAGGAAACCGGTGCCGGACGAGGCCGGGTTGGGCATCACGATCTTGCCTTTGTACTCGGGCTTGGTCAGGTCTTGCCAGCTCACCGGCTTGCTCAGGCCCTGCTTTTCGGCTTCGACGGTGTTGAAGCAGATGGTCGCCGCCCACACGTCCATACCCACCCAGGCCGGTGGATTGGCGGCGTCACGGTAGTTCGCGCCGATCTTGCCCAAGTCCTTCGGCGCGTAGTTTTGCAGCATGCCCTGCTGGTCGAGAATCGCCAGGCTGGAAGCCGCCAGGCCCCACACCACGTCAGCCTGCGGGCGGGCTTTTTCGGCCAGCAGCTTGGCGGTGATGATGCCGGTGGAATCGCGCACCCATTTGATATCGATGTCCGGGTTAGCCTTTTCGAAGGCCTGTTTGTAGGTCTTCAGTTGCTCGGCTTCGAGGGCCGTGTACACGGTCAACTCGGTCTTGGCGGCAAAGGCATTCAGGCTGAACGCAGTGAGCACAGCAGCGGCTAACGCCAGGGGCTTGAACATGGTGCAGTTCCTTTATGGGTGAGTTATTGGCCGGGCGCGGTCTGGCGCCAGGCCTGGGAGCGGCGCAACAAGCCGCGTGAGGCCCACGCCAGCAGCAAGGACACGCCCGCCGAGGTGAACAGAATCAGGGTCGACATGGCCGCCGCACCGCCCACGTTGCCGGCATCGTCCATGTTCAACACGGCGACGGCGGCGAGGATGGTGTCGGGGCTGTAGAGGAAGATCGCGGCGGAAACGGTGGTCATCGCCGACACGAACAGGTAGCGCACGATGTCCAGCAGCGCCGGCAGGCAGATCGGCACGGTGACGCGCAGGTAATGGCGGTACAGCGGCGCCTTCAGCGACAGCGCGGCGGCTTCGAACTCGGCGTCCAGCTGGCGCAGGGCCGTGGTGGCGGTCATTTGTGCGGTGGTCAAATAGTGAGCAATGGTGCACACCACCAACAGGGTCATGGTGCCGTAGAACACATGCAGCGGGTTGCCGTTGAGGTTGAAAAAGAACACGTAGCCCAGGCCCAGCACCAACCCCGGCACCGCCATCGGCACGAAGCTGAGCATGCGCAATGCTAGGTTCAGGCCCTTCTGGCCCTTGGTTTTTTCCATCAGGTAGGCACCGGTGAAGATCAGCACGCTGCCGATCAATGCAGTGCACAGGGCCATGGTGATGCTGTTGCGATAGGCCAGCCAACCGCCGCCGGCCGTGTCCTCGAACTGGTAGTGGGCCAGCGACAGCGACAGGTTGTAGGGCCAGAACTTCACCAGCGATGAGTAGACCGCCATGCCGAACACCAGCAGCAGGCTCGCGCAGATCAGCAGGACGATGGCCAGGTAGCAGCCATCCCGCAGCTTCGACGGCGCCGGCTGGAACACCTGGGCGCGGCCGCTCATGGAGTCGCCATGACGACGGCGCAGCCAGGCGTCCACACCGAAGCTGAACAGCGCCGGCAGCAGCAGGACCATACCAATCAAGGCTCCGCGGCCAAATTGCTGCTGGCCGACCACCGCCTTGTAGGCTTCCAGCGCCAGCACTTGGTAGTCACCGCCCACTACCACAGGCACGCCAAAGTCGGTGATGGTCAGGGTAAACACCAGGCAAAACGCGGCGAAGACTGCCTGGCGCGTTGCGGGCCAGGTGATGCTGCGAAACGCCCGGGACGGGCTGGCGCCCATGCTCGATGCCGCATCGAACAATCGCGCATCCGCCAGGGAAAGCGCCGACAACAAAATCATCAAGGCATGGGGAAAGGTGTAGATCACTTCACCGAGCACGATGCCCCAGAAGCCATAGATGTTGTCCGACAGCAGGCCGCGCAGCATGCCCTGGTTACCGAACAGGTAGACCAGTGCAATCCCCGGCAGCATCGACGGCGCCATCAACGGCAGCAACGACATGCCGCGCCAGATCGCCTTGCCGGGAATCAACGTGCGTTGCAGGGCGTAGGCAAACAGGTAAGCCAGCGGCACGACGATGGCCGCCACGCTGACGGAAACCTTCAGGCTATTACCGAGCAACCAGTGGAAGTTATCGCTGGTGACCAACTCCCGCGCCGCCACCAGGCCACCGCCCTGCCCGGCTTCACTGCTGAAACCGCGCCAGAAGATCGCAAGCAGCGGCATCAGTACCGCCACGCCCAACAGGCACAGCCAGAGCAGCTTGCCGCCGACAACAAAAATACGGTCGCCAAACTCGGCACGGGAAACCTGACGAGCCACGTTATCGGGTATCGGCAGAGTCATATCGCGGGCCATCTCAGGCAAACACCTGCAGGCTGCGCGGGGGCAGCGCGACCCAGATGTCCTGGGCGCCAAGGCGCGGCATGGCTTCCGGGGCCAGTTCGGCCAGCAGCGGATGGCCGGGCAGTTGGTCCAGTTCGAAGCTCATGCGGCAGCGGTTGCCGAGGAAGGTGATCTCGCGGACCTTGGCCGGGAACAGGTTTTCTTCATGCACCGGCGGGTTGACGCTGATGGCTTCCGGGCGGCAGAACAGACGACCCGATTTGGCAACGCCTGCGTTGTCCGCCAGGCGCATATTCATCCCGCCGACCTGGGCGTGGCTGGCGCTGTTGCGGCTGAACGGCAGCCAGTTGCCCTGGCCGACGAACTCGGCCACAAACGGTGTGGCCGGGCGGTCGTAGATTTCCTGGGGCGTGGCGTACTGCTCGACCTTGCCGTTGTTCATCACGGCGATGCGATCGGCCATCAGCATGGCTTCGTCCTGGTTGTGGGTGACCATCAACGTGGTGATGCCCAGGCGGCGTTGCAGTTGGCGCAGCTCGGTGCACAGATGCTCGCGCACCCGGGCGTCGAGGGCTGACATCGGTTCGTCCAGCAGCAGCAAGGACGGCGCCGGTGCCAGGGCGCGGGCCAGGGCTACACGTTGTTGCTGGCCGCCGGAGAGTTGGCCGGGGTATTTCTTTTCGCTGCCCACCAGGCCGACCAGTTCCAGCATCTGCCCGACGCGCTTGCGCACCTCATCGCGGCCACTGCCGGTGAGGCCGTAGCCGATGTTCGCTTCGACAGTGAGATTGGGAAACAGCGCGTAGGACTGGAACAGAATGCCGTAGTCCCGCGCCTGCGGTGCCAGTAAGGAAACGTCGCGTTCGCCGAGGTACAACTCGCCGCTGTCCTGGCGTTCCAGGCCCGCAATGCAGCGCAGCAAGGTGGTCTTCCCGCAGCCCGACGGGCCCAGCAGGCACACCAGTTCGCCGGCGGCGACATCCAAAGACACGTTATCCAGCGCGGTAAAGGCGCCGAAGCGTTTCTGCACACCGCGCACCTTCATTGGCGCGCCGGGGTTGGTCATGGCTGTGTTCATGGAGGCACCTCATCAAACTGATGAAGGTCATCCTAGGGAGGCAATGCGTCCCTCATGTGGCAGAAAGGCAAAACGTGGCGATAGTGGTATTGGTGGATTTGGGTACAGCTGGAAAGGGGCGGTGACAGGGCTACCGCTTTCGCGAGCAAGCCCGCTCCCACATTTGATCGCATTTCAAAGGTCAAACTCGGTCAACTGTGGGAGCGGGCTTGCTCGCGAATGGCAAAGCCAGCACAAAACTTCAGATCGGTGACATTTCCTGCGCCAACCCCAGAAACGCCGCCGGCAACCGCGCGCCCTTTCGCTCTTTCAGGCAGTAGAGGTACTCGGGAATCTGCGGGGCATTCTCGATGGTCAGCACCCGCAATTGCGGGTCGTGGGGCACTTCCTGGCGGGCGATGATGCTGATGCCGATATTGCGCAGCACCGCCTCACGGATCGATTCCCGGCTGCCGATCTCCAGCAGCGGCCCGTAACTCACACCGGCGCCCTGCAACATTTCTTCGGTCAATCGGCGGGTGGTGGAGCCCGGTTCGCGCATCAGCAGGGTGTGCCCGGCCAGCGCGGTCAGCGGTACATGGTCAAGCACCGCCAGCGGATGGTTGCGGTGCACCGCCAGCACCAGCGGGTCCATGCCCAGCACCCGGCGAATCAGGCGCGGGTCTTCAAGCAGCTGGGATGAGGCGGCAACGTCAACGCGGTAATCATCCAGCGCTTCCAGCACTTGCTGGGAGTTGCCGATCTCCACCGAGACCTCAACCTGTGGCAGCCGCTCGCGGAAGGTTTTGACCAGGTCGAGGATGTAATACGGCGCCGTCGCGGCAATCCTCAACGCGCCCTGCACCTGGCCACTGTTGCGCAGGAAAAACTCGATATCCGCTTCCTGCTGCAACAGCGCCTTGACCATCGGCAACAGCCGCGCGCCTTCGTCGCTGACCGTCAGGCGTCGCCCGCCGCGGTAGAACAACTCCACCGAGTACTGGCTTTCCAGGTGACGAATCTGGGTGGTCACCGTGGGCTGGCTCAGCCCGAGCTTTTTCGCCGCCTGGGTAATGCTGCCCAGGCGGGCGACCATGTAAAACGCCTTCAGCTCGGCACTCAGCACACCACCCTCTCATCGACTATTTGCGCAACAGGCGCAGACCATTGAACACCACCAGCAGGCTCACGCCCATGTCGGCGAACACCGCCATCCACATGGTGGCCATTCCGAGGAAGGTCACCGCCAGGAAGATCGCCTTGATCACCAGGGCCAGGGCGATGTTTTGCTTGAGGATACTCGACGTTTGCCGCGACAGCCGAATGAATGCCGGAATCTTGCGCAGGTCATCGTCCATCAGCGCCACGTCGGCGGTCTCGATGGCGGTGTCGGTACCGGCGGCGGCCATGGCAAAACCGATCTCGGAACGGGCCAGCGCCGGGGCGTCGTTGATGCCGTCGCCGACCATGCCGACCCGGTGGCCCTTGGCGTAGAGCGCTTCGATGGCTTGCAGCTTGTCGGTGGGCAACAGGTCGCCCTGGGCCTGGTCGATGCCGACCTGATCGGCAATCGCCTTGGCGGTGTGGGTGTTGTCGCCGGTGAGCATCAGGGTCTTGATGCCCAGGTCATGCAGTTGCTGGATGGCTTCGCGGCTGGTGTCCTTCACGGTGTCGGCCACGGCGAACAGCGCCAGCGGGCCGGACTTGTCCAGCAACAGGACCACGGACTTGCCTTGTTTTTCCAGGGCGAAGAGCTTCTTCTCCAGGGCCGGCGAACACAGGTTCAGCTCTTCCACCAGGCGGTGGTTGCCCAGATAGTAGACCTCACCATTGATCTCGCCCTTCACGCCGCGACCGGTCAGGGCCTCGAAGTTATCCACAGTGTGCACGCTGAGATTTTTATCCACAGCCGCATTGGCGATCGCCAGGGACACCGGGTGATCGGAACGCCCGGCCAGGCTCGCGGCCAAAGCCGGCGCGCTGTCTTCCATGTTCGGGAACAGCGCCAGGTAATCGGTTTGCACCGGTTTGCCGTGGGTGATGGTGCCGGTCTTGTCGAGGGCCAGGTAGTCGAGCTTATAACCGCCCTCCAGGTACACGCCGCCCTTGATCAGGATGCCTTTGCGCGCCGCGGCAGCCAGGCCGCTGACGATGGTCACCGGGGTGGAAATCACCAGTGCACACGGGCATGCGACCACCAGCAATACCAGTGCGCGGTAGACCCATTCAAACCACACGCCGCCCATGAACAGTGGCGGAATCAGGGCCACGCCCAAGGCAAAGATGAACACCGCCGGGGTGTAGACCTTGGCGAAGGTGTCGACAAAACGCTGGGTTGGCGCGCGGGCGCCCTGGGCCTGTTCCACGGCGTGGATAATCCGCGCCAGGGTGGAGTTGTTGGCGGCGGCGGTGACGGTGTATTCCAGGGAACCGGCCTGATTGATGGTGCCCGCGAAGACTTTGTCGCCCACGGTCTTTTCAATCGGCAGGCTTTCACCGGTAATCGGCGCCTGGTCGATGGTGGACTGGCCGGAGGTGACTTCACCGTCCAGGCCAATGCGCTCGCCGGGGCGAACCCGCACGATCGCGCCCAACTCGATGACTTTGACGTCCTGTTCAACCCAACTGCCGTCAGCCTGACGCACCGTGGCCTGCTGCGGCGTCATCTGCATCAAGCCGCTGATGGCGTTGCGGGCGCGGTCGAGGGACTTGGCTTCGATCAGTTCGGCCACGGTGAACAGGAACATCACCATCGCGGCTTCTGGCCACTGGCCGATCAGGATGGCGCCGGTCACGGCGATGCTCATCAGGGCGTTGATGTTCAGGTTGAGGTTTTTCAGGGCGATCCAGCCCTTTTTATAGGTGGTGAGGCCGCCGCTGAAGATCGAGATCAATGCGACCAGGGCAATCACCCACGTCGGGGCGGCGTTGGTGAAGTGCAGCACTTCGGCGCCCAAGGCACCGACGCCGGACAGCGCCAGCGGCCACCAGTGTTTCTTCGCAGGCGGCTCGGCCGGGGCTACGCCTTCTTCGATGGGATCGGCCTGCATGCCCAGGGATTTGATGGCGTCGATGATCGGCGCGGTCGTCGGCAGGTCGTGGGTCACGCCGAGGATGCGGTTGATCAGGTTGAATTCCAGCTGCTGCACGCCGGCGAGCTTGCCCAGTTTGTTCTGGATCAGCGTCTGCTCGGTGGGGCAGTCCATGGCTTCGATGCGGAAGGTGCTCAGCCGCGAGCCCGCTGTCGGGGCTTCGGTCAACTTCACCAGCGCAGGCGCGGCCTTGCTGGAACAGCAGGAATCGCCATGGCTGCCATGGTCGTGCTTCTGCACAGGCTTGAGCTTCGGGCCGTGATCGTGCGCGTGGTCATGATCATGGTCGTGGTCGTGCTTGTGTGGGGTGTGGATGGAATCGCTCATTCTGTCGCGTCCGTAAAGGTGCCTGTTGCCAAGTAAAGACCCTGTAGCCACTATAGGGTCAAGCACCCTTTTGGAGATTGCTGCGATGAAGATCGGCGAATTGGCAAAATTGACGGATTGCCAGGTGGAAACCATCCGTTATTACGAGAAGGAAGGCCTGCTGCCGCCGCCTGCGCGCAGTGACGGTAATTACCGCCTGTACACCCAGGCGCACACCGAGCGGCTGGTGTTTATCCGTAACTGCCGCAGCCTGGACATGACCCTTGAGGAAATTCGCAGCCTGCTGGGCTTGCGGGACAGCCCCCGGGACCAGTGCGAAAGCGTGAATGCGTTGATCGACGAGCACATCCACCACGTCAAGGCACGGATCGACGGGCTGCTGGCGTTGCAGGAACAGTTGCTCGACCTGCGCCAACGCTGTGGCGGCGGGCCGGACCTGGATCAGTGCGGGATTTTGCAGCGGCTGGAAGTCAGCGGGAGTGTCGCGGCCAGCGAGGCTGAGCCCTCGCATGTGGGCAGAAGCCACGGCCATTGAATGTGTACACAAAACAAATGTGGGAGCGGGCTTGCTCGCGAAGGCGGTAGATCAGTCATATTTCCGGCGACTGACACACCGCTTTGGGAGCAAGCCCCCTCCCACATTGATCAGATGGCTACGTCGGCCTTGATGCTTGGGTCGGCGTCATAGCCCACGATTTCAAAGTCTTCGAATTTGTAATCGTAGATCGACTCGGGTTTACGCTTGATCACCAGCTCCGGCAGTTTCTTCGGCGTGCGCGCCAGCTGGGTCTGGATCTGTTCCATATGGTTGCTGTAGGCGTGGGTATCGCCCGTGGTGACGATGATCTCGTGAGGGATCAGGTCGCATTGCTGGGCCAGCATATGGGTCAGCAGCGCCAGGGCAGCGGTGTTGTACGGCAGGCCGAGGAATACGTCGGAGCTGCGGATGTACAGCTGCATCGACAGATGGCCGTCATGCACGAAGGCCTGGTACAGCAGGTGGCAAGGCGGCAGGGCCTGCTTGCCGTCGCGGGCGTTTTGCTGCGGGCTTTTGGTCTCGTCCGGCAGGTACTCGACGTTCCAGCCGTGGAACAGGATGCGGCGGCTGTTGGGGTTGGTCTTCAACGTCTCGACCATGTAGTCGATCTGGTTGATCTTGCCGCCATCCTTGGTCGGCCAGGCAGTCCACTGCTCGCCGTACACCGGGCCCAGGTCGCCGTCTTCGGTGGCCCATTCGTCCCAGATCCGCACGCCGTTTTCGTTCAGCCACTTGATGTTGGTGTTGCCGCTCAACATCCAGATCAATTCGTTGGCGATGCTTTTGAAGTGAAGCTTCTTGGTGGTCAGCAGCGGGAAGCCGTCGGCCAAGCTATGCCGAAACTGACGGGCAAACACGGCCTTGGTGCCGGTGCCGGTGCGATCGCCCTTGGTCAGGCCATTGGTCACGACATCGTTCAGTAGTTCGAGATATTGCTTCATGTGTATACCTGTATCGTTGAAGCCGGGACCCTCGGGCCCCGGCGTTCGAATTTAAAGCGCGGTGTTCTTGATGCCTTGCGGGCGATTGTAAGCCCACCACAGCAGGCCCAGGCCGGCGATGATCATCGGCAGGCTGAGAATCTGACCCATGGTCACCCAGCCCCACGCCAGGTAGCCCAGCTGCGCATCCGGCACGCGCACGAATTCGACGATAAAGCGGAAGATCCCGTAGAACAACGCGAACATGCCCGACACGGCCATGGTTGGGCGTGGCTTGCGCGAGAAGATGTAGAGGATCAGGAACAGCGCCACCCCCTCCAGGGCGAACTGGTACAGCTGGGACGGATGGCGCGGCAGTTGCGCCGGATCGCTGAACGGCGGAAACACCATGGCCCACGGCACATCGCTCGGCTTGCCCCACAATTCGGCGTTGATGAAGTTACCAATGCGCCCGGCACCCAGGCCAATCGGCACAAACGGGGCGACGAAGTCCATCAGCTGGAAGAACGACTTGCCGTTACGCCGGCCAAACCACCACGCCGCGATCATCACGCCCACAAACCCGCCGTGGAACGCCATGCCGCCCTTCCACACCTCGAAGATCAAAGTCGGGTTGGCGATGTAGGCTGGCAGGTCGTAGAACAGCACATACCCCAGGCGTCCGCCGACGATCACCCCCATCGACATCCAGAACACCATGTCGGAGAGTTTCTCCTTGGTCCAGGTCGGGTCGAAACGGTTCAGGCGCCGGGAAGCCAGCAACCAGGCACCGCCAATGCCGATCAGGTACATCAACCCGTACCAATGGATTTGCAGCGGACCGATGGCCACGGCCACCGGGTTGATCTGCGGGTAAGGCAGCATTGCGACTCCTCGTTAAATCAATAGTCTTGGCGCATCGGACCATGCCGGTGCGCGATTAAGTCTGCGTTACAGCAAAAAATTCAGCCCCACACAAAACAGCAGCCCGGCGAACAGCCGCTTGAGCAAGCGCGGCGACAACCGGTGCGCCAGGCGCGCGCCGAAACGGGCGGCCACCATGCTGGTCAGGGCAATGCCCAGCAGCGCCGGCAAGTACACAAAGCCGAGACTATGATCGGGCAGCAGCGGATCATGCCAGCCCAAAATCATGAAACTTAACGCACTGGCCAGGGCAATCGGCAAGCCGCAAGCCGATGAAGTGGCCACCGCCTGCTGCATCGGCACACTGCGCCAGGTCAGGAACGGCACGGTCAACGAACCGCCGCCGGTGCCGAAAATCGCCGAAGACCAGCCAATCACGCCGCCCGCCAGGGTCAGGCCAAGCTTGCCCGGTACCTGGCGGCTGGCCTTGGGCTTGAGCTCCAGGGTCATCTGCACGGCGATCACCAAGGCGAATACACCGATGATCTTCTGCAAGTGCGGCCCGGAAATCGCCTCGGCGGTCAGCGCACCAAGGCCCGCGCCCAGCAGGATGCCCACGGCCATCCACACAAAGATCGGCCAGCGCACGGCACCCCGCCGGTGATGCTCGCGCACCGCATTCACCGACGTGAAGATAATAGACGCCAGCGACGTGCCCACAGCGAGATGGGTCAGCACCGAGGGATCGAAGCCCTGCAAGGTGAAACTGAACACCAGCACCGGCACAATAATGATCCCGCCGCCCACGCCAAACAGCCCGGCGAGCATGCCCGCACAGGAACCCAGCAGCAAATACAGGAGAAATTCCATGGGAGCCCCCGAAAACAGACCGGCATGTTAACGGATGCAAAGCACAGGGTTCTATGGGTAGAGTGGGCAAAACACAAAGGGATCGCCTTATGTGCCTGATTGTTTTCGCCTGGCGGCCGGGCCACGCCCAACCGCTGATCGTCGCGGCCAACCGTGACGAGTTTTATGCCCGGCCCAGCCTGCCGTTGGCCCAGTGGCTGGATGCACCCCATGTTTACGCAGGCAGGGACCAGGAAGCGGGCGGGACCTGGCTGGGGGTTGGGGCGGATGGGCGCTTTGCGGCGCTGACCAATATTCGGGATCCGCACCAGCCGCCGGCGCGCAAGTCGCGGGGCGAGCTGGTGGCGCGGTTTCTCAGTGGTTCGCTGCCGATTGACGACTATTTGGCCGACGTTAACGGCCGATCGATTGAATATGCCGGGTTTAACCTGTTGGTCGGGACGCCGGATGCGTTGTGGCATTACAACGCCAATGAATCTGCACCGACGCGGCTGGAAGCTGGGGTTTATGGGTTATCCAATGCTGGGCTGGATACGCCGTGGCCGAAGTTGTTGAAGGCCAAGGCGGCGCTGGCAGAAGTGCTGGACGATCCTCAGCCTGAGGCCTTGCTGGGGATTTTGAGCGACCCGCAGACGGCGCCGTTTGCCGACCTGCCGGACACCGGCGTGGGCTTGGCGACGGAGAGCTTGCTGTCGAGTGTGTTTATTGCCAGCCCCAGTTACGGGACGCGGGCGAGTACGGCGCTGATTGTGAGTGCCGACGGGACACGGCATATCGTGGAGCGCAGTTTTGGGCCCCATGGTGGCAGGCTGGGCGAGGTGGAACTGAAGCTTTAGCAGTGACTGGACTGACCTCATCGCGGGCAAGCCCGGCTCCCACAGGGAAATGCATTCCAAATGTGGGAGCTGGCTTGCCTGCGATGAAGGCGCCTCGGTTTAGAGGGTTTTTGCAGACGCCGGATTGATCATCCGCGCCAACCCAAGGTTCTTCAGCGCCAATTGCAGCGAGCTGTGAATAACTTGCGGGTTGTCGATGGTCATCAACTCCGCCAGCAGTTCCTTGGCCCGGCTCAGATTGATCTGGCGCAGCATCCATTTCACCTTCGGCAAGTTGGTGGCGTTCATCGACAGGCTGTCAAAGCCCATCGCCATCAACAGCACCGCCGCCGCCGGGTCACCGGCCATCTCGCCGCAGATGCTCACTTGCTTGCCTTCGGCATGGGCGTCACGCACCACGTTCTGCAGGGCTTGCAGCACCGCCGGGTGCAGGTAGTCGTACAGGTCGGCCACCCGCGGGTTGTTGCGGTCCACGGCCAACAGGTATTGGGTCAGGTCGTTGGAGCCCACCGACAGGAAGTCCACCTGCCGCGCCAGCTCTTTAGCCTGGTACACCGCCGCCGGAATCTCGATCATCACGCCAATCGGCGGCATCGGCACGTCGGCGCCTTCGTCGCGCACTTCGCCCCAGGCCCGGTGGATCAGGTGCAGGGCTTCTTCCAGCTCGTGGGTGCCGGAGATCATCGGCAGCAAAATGCGCAGGTTGTTCAGGCCTTCGCTGGCCTTGAGCATGGCGCGGGTCTGGACGAGGAAGATTTCAGGGTGGTCGAGGGTAACGCGGATACCGCGCCAGCCAAGGAAGGGGTTGTCTTCCTTGATCGGGAAATACGACAGTGACTTGTCGCCGCCAATGTCCAGGCTGCGCATGGTCACCGGTAACGGATGGAAGGCGGACAGTTGCTCGCGATAAATCGCCAGCTGCTCCTTCTCACTCGGAAAACGCTGATTGATCATGAACGGCACTTCGGTGCGGTACAGGCCCACCCCTTCGGCGCCACGCTGTTGCGCACGGGCCACGTCCGCCAGCAGGCCGGTGTTGACCAGCAGTGGTACACGGTGGCCGTCGAGGGTCACGCACGGCAATTCCCGCAGGGCGTCGAGGCCCTGGGACAGCTGGCGCTCTTCTTCCACCACTTCGGCGTATTGCTTGCGCAGCACTTCGCTGGGGTTGGTGTAGACCTCGCCGTGGTAGCCGTCGACGATCATTTCGATGCCGTCGACCTTGGAATACGGCAGGTCCACCAGGCCCATCACCGTCGGAATGCCCATGGCCCGGGCCAGGATCGCGACGTGGGAGTTGCCCGAACCCAGTACCGAGACCAGGCCCACCAGTTTGCCTTCCGGCACTTCGCCGAGCATGGTGGCGGTCAGCTCTTCACTGATCAGGATGGTGTTGTCGGGGTACACCAGGGTGGTCGAGCGCTCTTCCTGCAGGTAGGCCAGCAGACGGCGACCGAGGTCTTTCACGTCGGAGGCGCGTTCGCGCAGGTAGGCGTCGTCCATCAATTCGAAACGGTTGACGTGATCGGTGACCACCTGGCGCAGCGCGCCCTGGGCCCACTGGCCGGTCTTGATCACGTCCTTGACTTCGCTGCCCAGGGACGCGTCGTCGAGCATCATCAGGTACACGTCGAACAGCGCCCGCTCTTCAGGCCGCAACTGGGTGGCCAGCTTGGTCGACAGGGTGCGCATGTCATTGCGCACGCCTTCGAGGGCGGTCTTGAACAGGATGATTTCAGCGTCGATGTCGGTGACGGTCTTGTCCGGCACCACGTCCAGGTCTGCCGGCGGCAGCATGACCACGGCGGTACCGACGGCAGCACCCGGCGAACCCGGCACGCCGACGAACTTGGCTTCCTGGATGCCTTTGCCCTGGCGCCCCAGGCCGCGAATCGAACCGGTGGCCTCGGCGTGGGCGATAACCCCGGCGAGCTGCGCGCTCATGGTCACGAGGAAGGCTTCTTCACCTTCGTCGAACTGGCGGCGTTCTTTTTGCTGGATGACCAACACGCCGACAACGCGGCGGTGGTGAATGATCGGCGCACCGAGGAACGAGGCGTAACGCTCTTCGCCGGTTTCGGCAAAGTAGCGATAACGCGGGTGATCGGCCGCATTTTCGAGGTTCAGGGGTTCTTCACGCGTCCCCACCAGGCCCACCAGACCTTCATTGGGCGCCATGCTGACCTTGCCGATGGAGCGCTTGTTCAAGCCCTCGGTGGCCATCAGGACAAAACGGTTGGTCTCGGGGTCCAGCAGGTAAACCGAGCAGACCTGGCTGCCCATGGCTTCCTTGACGCGCAACACAATAATCCCCAACGCCGCCTTGAGATCCTTGGCGGAGTTAACTTCCTGGACGATCTTGCGCAGCGTATTGAGCATGGCTCGGGGTCGAACTCCGTCGTCAGTCGCGCGCTAAAAGGCGCGGGGCAAGCTCTTTAAGAGCGCGACGATAAACCTCGCGCTTGAATGTCACCACCTGGCCCAACGGATACCAATAACTGACCCAGCGCCAGCCATCGAACTCCGGTTTACCGGTCAAATCCATCCGCACCCGCTGCTCGTTGGAGATCAGGCGCAGGAGAAACCATTTCTGTTTCTGGCCGATGCACAGCGGTTGGCTGTGGGTGCGGACCAGACGTTGCGGCAAACGATAGCGCAACCAGCCTCGGGTGCAGGCCAGAATTTGCACATCTTCGCGTTCCAGGCCTACTTCTTCGTTCAACTCACGGTACAAGGCGTCTTCAGGGGTTTCGTCGGGGTTGATTCCGCCTTGAGGAAACTGCCAGGCATCTTGGTTGATACGGCGAGCCCATAGCACCTGTCCGGCATCATTCGTAAGAATAATCCCGACATTAGGACGGAAACCATCGGGGTCGATCACGGCAACAACCTCGCAAACGCATGTCACCGCATTGTTCCACAAAGATTGATACAGCGGCAACGAGGCTGCTTACCTTATGTGCACTCTTGTGAAAAGACCGTATTCTGGACGCCTTTTTACAGACTTTTCAGCGAGTAACTGCAATGCGCCTGGCTTTATTCGACTTGGACAACACGCTTTTGGGGGGTGACAGCGATCACGCCTGGGGCGATTACCTCTGTGAACGCGGGATTCTCGACGCAGTGGCCTACAAGGCCCGCAACGATGAGTTCTACCAGGATTACCTGGCCGGCAAGCTGGATAACGCCGAGTACCTGAACTTCTGCCTGGAAATCCTCGGCCGCACCGAAATGGCTCAGCTGGATGAATGGCACCGCGACTACATGCGCGACTGCATCGAGCCGATCCTGCTGCCCCAGGCGGTTGAATTGCTGGCCAAGCACCGGGCGGCGGGCGACAAGCTGGTGATCATCACCGCGACCAACCGCTTTGTGACCGCACCGATTGCCGAGCGGTTGGGGGTTGAAACCCTGATTGCCACGGAATGCGAGATGCAGGATGGCCGTTACACCGGGCGCAGTACGGATATCCCGTGCTTTCGCGAGGGCAAGGTGACGCGCTTGAATCGTTGGCTGGAAGAGACCGGGTACAACCTGGAGGACAGCTACTTCTATAGCGACTCGATGAATGACCTGCCGCTGCTGGAGCAGGTGACGCATGCGGTGGCGGTGGATCCGGATCCGAATCTGCGCGCTGAAGCCGAAAAGCGTGGCTGGCCGGTGATCACCCTGCGCGGCTGATAACCTGCATTGATCGGTTTTTTGTGGTGAGCGGGCTTGCCCCGCGCGAGGCACGCCCGCTCACCACAAGTGTTTTACCAGCCCTTAAACCGGCTTGGCCCCCATCAACCCGGCAATCGCCACAAACCCCACCAAACTGACCACCGCCAGCGCCACGGTAAAGTTCACACTCCCCGCCCCGCCCAACCGCAGTCGATTAAGCCGCGCCACCAGCCAGAACCAGCTCAGTGCCGCCACGGTGTAGATCACGCTGGAGCCCAGAATCCACGTTTGCCCCAGCGGCCAGCCGATCAAGTGCACCAGCCACCAGCCGGTGAACGGCATGCTCACCACGCAAATGCCCATCAACAGCCACACAAACACCCACGGCCGCTGCACGGTATAGGCAGGCCCTGCGCTGCGCTTGCGCCAGGCCAGCACCGCCAGCGCAATGCCGCTGAGCAGCAGTAACACCGTGGCCGCGATGTGGATAACTTTAAGGGTGGTCAGCGTTTCCATGTTCTCGATTCCTTGAAGGCCGCCCAGTCAGCGTAGTCGCTCAACCGAGGAACAGCTGGTAGGCCGGGTTATCACTTTCATCCCAGTATGGGTAGCCAATGGCCTCCAGCGCCGCTGGCACCAGGTGACGCTCGTCCGCCGGCACTTGCAGGCCCGCCACTACACGCCCGTCGGCAGCGCCGTGGTTGCGATAGTGGAACATCGAGATGTTCCAGCGCCCGCCCAATTTGTTAAGAAAGTTGAACAGCGCCCCCGGACGCTCCGGGAATTCGAAGCGGAACACCACTTCATCGCTGACGTGCGCCGCATGGCCGCCGACCATATGACGGATGTGCAGCTTGGCCAGTTCGTTTTCCGTCAGGTCCAGCACCGGGAAACCCTGGCTGGTGAGGCTGGCGATCAGCGCGCTGCGTGGGTCGTTTTCCGGGTGGGTCTGCACGCCGACAAAAATGTGCGCCTCACGGCCGGAGTGGTAGCGGTAGTTGAATTCGGTGATCTGGCGCTTGCCCACGGCTTCGCAGAAAGCCTTGAAGCTGCCCGGCTTCTCGGGGATGGTCACGGCGATGATGGCTTCGCGGCCTTCACCCAGCTCGGCGCGCTCGGCCACGTGGCGCAGGCGGTCGAAGTTGACGTTGGCCCCGGAATCGATGGCCACCAGGGTTTGCCCGGTGATGCCACGGGTCTCGACGTATTTCTTGATACCCGCCACGCCCAGGGCGCCGGCAGGTTCTGTGATCGAGCGGGTGTCGTCGTAGATGTCCTTGATCGCCGCGCAGATTTCATCAGTGCTGACGGTGATCACTTCATCCACGTAATCCTTGCAGATGTCGAAGGTGTGCTGGCCGATCTGCGCCACCGCCACGCCGTCGGCGAAGATGCCCACGGTCGGCAATACCACGCGTTCGCCCGCGGCCATGGCGGCTTGCAGGCAGTTGGAGTCGTCCGGCTCGACGCCGATGATCTTGATTTCGGGCCGCAGGTACTTCACGTACGCCGCAATACCGGCGATCAGGCCGCCGCCGCCCACCGGGACGAAAATCGCGTCCAGTGGCCCCGGGTGCTGGCGCAGGATCTCCATCGCCACGGTGCCCTGCCCGGCAATGGTGTGCGGATCATCGTAGGGGTGAATGTAGACGTAGCCTTTTTCGTCGACCAGCTTCAGCGAATACGCCAGGGCTTCCGGGAAAGAATCCCCGTGCAGCACCACTTTGCCGCCACGGGAGCGCACGCCTTCGACCTTGATCTCGGGGGTGGTCTTGGGCATCACGATGGTGGCCTTGACCCCCAGCACCTTGGCCGCCAGGGCCAGGCCCTGGGCGTGGTTGCCCGCCGAGGCGGTGACCACGCCGCGTGCACGCTCTTCGGCGCTCAGTTGGGTCAACTTGTTGTAGGCGCCGCGAATCTTGAACGAGAACACCGGCTGCAAGTCTTCGCGCTTGAGCCAGACCGTGTTGCCCAGCCGCTCGGAGAGCTGGCGGGCGGTCTGCAGCGGGGTTTCTACGGCAACGTCGTAAACGCGCGAGGTGAGGATCTTTTTGACGTACTGTTCAAGCATCGGAAAGCATCACTGGGCGGGTTGGGCAGGGCCAAGGAGTCTAACCCAGCGTTTGGCCGGGCGACCACACGAAAACCGAGGTTTTGTTGGGTTATACTCGCGCCCCTCTTTACTCCCCGCCCGTTCCGGAGCCCGCATGACCCAGGATCAACTCAAACAGGCAGTGGCCCAGGCCGCCGTCGATTTAATCCTTCCTAAACTCGACGATAAAAGCATCGTCGGTGTCGGCACCGGTTCCACCGCCAATTGCTTTATCGATGCGCTGGCCCTGCACAAGGGCGCGTTCGACGGCGCGGTCGCCAGCTCCGAAGCCACGGCTGCACGGCTCAAGGGCCACGGTATTCCGGTGTATGAGCTGAACACCGTCAGCGACCTGGAGTTCTACGTCGACGGCGCCGATGAAAGCGACGCCCACCTGAACCTGATCAAGGGCGGCGGCGCAGCCCTGACCCGCGAGAAGATCGTCGCGGCCGTGGCCAAGACCTTCATCTGCATCGCCGACGCCAGCAAACTGGTGCCGGTACTCGGCGCGTTCCCGCTGCCCGTGGAAGTGATCCCTATGGCCCGCAGCCACGTGGCCCGCGAGCTGGTGAAGCTGGGCGGCGACCCGGTGTACCGCGAAGGCGTGCTGACCGACAACGGCAACATCATCATCGACGTGTTCAACATGCAGATCACTGATCCGGTGACGCTGGAGCGCTCGATCAATGCCATCGTCGGCGTGGTCACCAACGGTTTGTTCGCAGCCCGCCCGGCTGACGTATTGCTGCTGGGCACCCCGGAAGGCGTGAAAACCCTCAAGGCGTAAGCGGCTTCTTGAACACATAGAACAAGTTGGGCTCACTGACCATGTACAACGTGCCGTCGTTGTCCATGGCAATCCCTTCGGCCTGAGGCACGCGCTGCTTCAGGCCATGGCGCCCCTTGAGCAGTGACAGACTGCTCAGGGGACGACCGTCGATATCCAGTTCCAGCACCAGGAATGACTCATCCGACAGCGCCAGCAGATGGCCGCTGCGCTCATCGTATTGCAGGCTCGACAGGTCGCGCACAAACAACCCGGCATCACGCTTGGGGTTGTTGATCACGTGCACCGAGTAGGTTTTTTCCGGTTTGAAATGGGGAAAGCCGTGGACCTCGTAGATCAGCATCGGGTCGCGTTCCTTGGCCACAAACAGGCGCTTGCCCACCGAGTCATAGGCCAGGCCTTCGAAACCCTTGTTGCCGCCCAGGTGCACGCCGAGGGTCATTTGCTCGGCGTCGGCGGCGTCGAGGAACCGGGTGTCGTCATCCACGTGGACCTTGATCAGCCGCTGTTGGCGCTCGTCGCTGATGACGTAGGTGTTGTCGCTGATGTACTCCACAGCCTCGGCATCGCCAAAGCCCACCAGCGCAATACGCCGCAGGATTTTGCCGTCCAGGGACAGCTCGACCAGCTCGGCGTTTTTGTTGGTGACGGTAAACAGGCTGTTGCGCACCGGATCAAAAGTCAGGGCCGAGACATCATCGTTGAGGCCGTCGATCACCTGTGCTTCCAGGCTCACCTGATAATCCCCCAGGCCAATGGAGTGCTCACCGGCGGGATGGCGCCACGACTGCCAGTTGAACCAGGCACGCTCGAACAGGCGCAATTGCTGAGCGACCACGCCGACAGCCACCAGGGCGATCAGGATCAGAATGAAAAAAGCAGGTTTGGGACGGGCAAGTCGACGCATCAGGGCGGGGCTCAAAGTGAAAACTGGCGAATGAATATCACGGTCGCCTGAATTTAAACTTAAACGCCCCGGGTGTCTGGCGTATGCCGCAGATAGAGAAAAATCTGACGTAATCGAACTACTGTGCCTGCTTCTCGAAGCGATAGAACAGATTCGGCTCGCTGACGATGTACAGCGTGCCGTTCTCGTCCATCGTCACGCCTTCGGCACGGGGAATGGTGTTCTTCAAGCCATTGAAGCCGCCGAGCAAGGTCATGAAGCTGACTTGCTCGCCCTTCTCGTCCAGCTCCAGCAGCAGGTGGGAATCGGCCGACAGCGCCAGCAGATGGCCGGTACGCGGGTCGACCGTCAGCGCCGAGAGGTTGCGCATGTCCAACTCACTGTTGGCGAGCTTTTGCTTGTCGCCGGTGAGCGTCTGGCTGCCGTCGCTTTTCCAGGTGAACAGCGCCGGTGGCCGCTCTTCGCCGAGAATCAGCTGTTGGTTGCGCTTGTCCCAGGTGATCGCCTCAAAGGCTTTGTTCTGGTCTTTCGACGGGCCGAGGTCATAGGACGGGAAGTCGGCTTTGTTCAGCTGCTGAGTCTGGGGGTCGACCTTGATGATGGTCAGACTGTGCTGGCGCTCATCGACCACGGCCATCAGGCCGTTTTCCATCATGGTCACGCCTTCCGGGTTGTTCCAGCCGTTGAGCGGCATCTTGCGCAGCACATCGCCTTGCAGGGTCAACTCAACCAGGAACGGGTTCTTGCCCATCACCGAAAACAGGGTTTTGGTCTGCGGGTTATAGGCCAGGTCCGAGGCTTCGTCTTTCTCCATGCCGGGTAACAGCTTGGCGTCGATCACCGCGTGATAGTCCGGGAGCCAGACGCTTTCCAGGCGCTCGGTCGGGGTTTCGAAGCGCTCCGCCACCCACAACAAGCCGCGATCGTCCCAGTGCATCGCCCAGGCCACGCCATAGATGATCGCGCCAGCCAGGAACAACCAGGAATACCAGCGCATGGCGAGGCGGGAACGCAGCGTAGGTTTTACGGATGGGAGAGGCACGGCCATTACGCTTTCCAGAAAGTCAGCTTTAGGGGATAGCACAGGATCAGAGGGTCCGCGCGCAGGAGGCTGAGGATTATCCGGATGGGGTGTGAAAAAAATGCAAAAACCGATAACACCCGTAGGAGCCGGCTTGCCGGCGATAGGATCACTGCAGTGCAACAGGTACACCGAGTCGATGCCATCGCCGGCAAGCCGGCTCCTACAAAGGCATGTTTAGCGCACGCTGCTTTCGAAGCGGCTCACACCCGGCAATTCCAGCACCAGCTCATCCCCCACATTCAGTGGGCCCACGCCTGCCGGTGTACCGGTGAGGATCACGTCCCCGGCCTGCAGCGAGAAGCAGCCGGCCATGTACTGGATCATCGGGATGATCGGGTTGAGCATGATCGCGCTGTTGCCGTCCTGGCGCACTTCGCCATTGATGGTCAGGCGAATGCCGATGTCGGTCACGTCCGGAAAGGTGCTACCGACGACGAACGGGGCAATCACCGCCGCGCCATCAAACGACTTGGCGATTTCCCACGGCAGGCCCTTGGCTTTCAGCTCGGCCTGTTTGTCCCGCAGGGTCAGGTCCAGGGCCGGGGCAAAACCGGAGATGGCGTCCAGCACTTCCTCACGGCTGGGCTTGGTCGACAACGGTTTGCCGATCAACACCGCGATTTCCGCTTCGTAGTGCACCGAACCGCGCTCGGCAGGGATGGCGAAACCGCCTTCCAGCGCCACCACGCAGCTGCCGGGCTTGATAAACAACAGCGGCTCGGTCGGCACCGGGTTATCCAGTTCCTTGGCGTGTTCGGCGTAGTTACGCCCGATGCACACCACTTTCCCCAGGGGAAAGTGAATATTGGTGCCGTCGACATACTTGTGCTGGTAGCTCATGGACCGACTCCTTCAGGGACTGTTAAACAGCGAAAATCTTGCCCGGGTTCATGATCCCGTTAGGGTCGAACACCGCTTTCACTGCCTTCATGTATTCAATTTCAACCGGCGAACGGCTGTAGGTCAGGTAATCGCGCTTGGTCATGCCCACGCCGTGTTCGGCGGAGATCGAGCCGTTGTACTTCTGCACGGTCTCGAACACCCACTTGTTGACGGTGGCGCACTTGGCGAAGAACTCGTCCTTGCTCAGGTTTTCCGGCTTGAGGATGTTCAAGTGCAGGTTGCCGTCACCGATGTGGCCGAACCAGACAATTTCGAAGTCCGGGTAGTGTTCGCCGACGATCGCGTCGATTTCCTTCAGGAATGCCGGCACTTTCGAGACAGTTACCGAAATGTCGTTCTTGTACGGGGTCCAGTGGGAAATGGTCTCGGAGATGTACTCGCGCAGCTTCCACAGGTTGTGCAGTTGGGTTTCGCTCTGGCTCATCACGCCGTCCAGCACCCAGCCCTGCTCGACGCAGTGCTCGAAGGTTTCCAGGGCCTGGTTGGCCACCTCTTCAGTGGTCGCTTCAAACTCCAGCAGCGCGTAGAACGGGCAGTCGGACTCGAACGGCGCCGGCACGTCGCCACGGCCGAGGACTTTGGCCAGGGCCTTGTCGGAGAAGAACTCGAAGGCAGTCAGGTCCAGCTTGCTCTGGAAGGCGTGCAGCACCGGCATGATCGAGTCGAAATCGGTGGTGCCCAGCACCATGGCGGTGAGGTTTTTCGGCGCACGGTCCAGGCGCATGGTGGCTTCCACCACAAAGCCCAGGGTGCCTTCAGCGCCGATGAACAGCTGGCGCATGTCGTAGCCGGTAGCGTTCTTGATCAGGTCTTTGTTCAGTTCCAGCAGATCGCCCTTGCCGGTGACGACCTTCATGCCGGCTACCCAGTTACGGGTCATTCCGTAGCGAATGACCTTGATCCCGCCGGCATTGGTGCCGATATTGCCGCCAATCTGGCTGGAACCGGACGAGGCGAAGTCCACCGGGTAGTACAGGCCTTTTTCTTCGGCGACGTTCTGCAATTGCTTGGTGACCACGCCCGGCTGGCACACGGCGGTGCGGTCGGTGAGGTTCACGTCGAGGATCTGGTTCATATAGTCGAAGGACACAACCACTTCGCCATTCGCTGCAACGGCAGCGGCCGACAGGCCGGTGCGGCCACCGGACGGCACCAGCGCCACCTTGTGTTCATTGGCCCAACGGACGATGGCCTGCACCTGTTCGGTGGTCTTCGGGAAGACGATGGCGACCGGGGCCGGCGCGAAATGCTTGGTCCAGTCCTTGCCGTAAGCCTCAAGGGAGTCAGCATCGGTCAGGACCTTGCCAGGCTCAACCAGGGTCTTCAGCTCATCAATCAGGGCAGGATGGGTCATCGACAGAACTCTCGAACAATTCATGGTCATCCTGAGAACGCTTCACGTCGCAGGAATGGGTGTTTAGCGGGGCACGTATGCTAGCATACCGCCCCCGCAGGATAGTGCCCAAGGGCGTTCTGCGGTGACGGCTTTCCTGCCGTCCGGGTCAGCTCCCCGCTGTCCGATTCCCTGCCATTTTTCTCCGGGATACAGGTTTACGCAGATGAGCAAGACTTCTCTCGATAAGAGCAAGATCAAGTTCCTTCTTCTGGAAGGCGTCCACCCATCGGCTGTCGACGTTCTGAAAGCCGCTGGGTACTCCAGCATTGAGTACATCACCAGTTCTCTGCCGGAAGCCCAGTTAAAGGAAAAGATCGCCGACGCGCACTTTATCGGCATTCGCTCCCGTACTCAGCTGACCGAAGAGATCTTCGATCACGCCAAGAAGTTGGTGGCTGTCGGCTGTTTCTGCATCGGCACCAACCAGGTCGACCTCAACGCAGCGCGCGAGCGCGGCATCGCGGTGTTCAACGCACCGTACTCCAACACCCGTTCCGTAGCCGAACTGGTGTTGGCCGAGGCGATCCTGCTGTTGCGCGGCATTCCCGAGAAGAACGCTTCCTGCCATCGTGGCGGCTGGATCAAGAGCGCAGCCAACTCCTTCGAAATCCGCGGCAAGAAGCTGGGTATCGTCGGTTACGGCTCGATCGGCACTCAACTGTCGGTATTGGCCGAAGGCCTGGGCATGCAGGTGTTCTTCTACGACACCCTGACCAAGCTGCCGCTGGGCAACGCCACTCAGGTGTCGAGCCTGACCGAGCTGCTGGGTATGTCCGACATCGTGACCCTGCACGTACCGGAAACCGCTGAGACCCAGTGGATGATCGGCGAGAAGGAAATCCGCGCCATCAAGAAGGGCGGGATCCTGATCAACGCCGCACGCGGCACCGTGGTCGAGCTGGACGCCCTGGCCGACGCGATCAAGGACAAGCACCTGATCGGCGCCGCCATCGACGTGTTCCCGGTAGAGCCACGCTCTAACGACGACATCTTCGAAAGCCCGCTGCGTGGCCTGGACAACGTGATCCTGACCCCGCACATCGGCGGTTCCACCGCTGAAGCCCAAGCCAACATCGGCCTGGAAGTGTCGGAGAAACTGGTCAAGTACAGCGACAACGGTACGTCGGTGTCCTCGGTCAACTTCCCGGAAGTGGCCCTGCCGGCTCACCCTGGCAAGCACCGTCTGCTGCACATCCACCAGAACATCCCTGGCGTGATGATGGAGATCAACAAGGTCTTCGCGGAAAACGGCATCAACATTTCCGGTCAGTTCCTGCAGACCAACGAGAAAGTCGGCTACGTGGTTATCGACGTAGACGCCGAGTACTCGGACCTGGCGCAAGAGAAGCTGCAACACATCAACGGCACTATCCGTAGCCGCGTGTTGTTCTAATCGTTAAACGCGCACAAAAAAGGGAGACCCTCGGGTCTCCCTTTTTTTGTCTGAACAAATCTTACTTGACGTTAACCGTGATGACTTTCGAGGCTACAGTCGGGTTGAACTGCATGTGCAGTTTGTCGCCGGCGACCAGTTGCAGCGTGTGCTTGCCTGGGGTGAGGGTCAGTTCGGTTTCGGTCTGGGCCTTGCCGTAGTGGATCACGGTGTCGGTGGCCGGGATCGGCACGCTGGCGTCAGGCAATTCTTTCTGGTCGATCAGCAGGTGGTGGTGGCCAGTGCCCGGGTCCTGGCTGGTGGCCGGTGCCAGTTTCAGGCCTTCCATGCCGAATTTCACGGTGAAGGTCTTGTCGACGGTGGCGCCATCTTTCGGCGACACGATAAACACCTTGGCACCTTCAGGCGGCGCGCTACGCGGGATGCCATCGGCGGCGGTTGCCAGCATCGAAGCGCCCAATAGCAGGCTGGCCAGGGTTGCACGAGACAAAAGAGCTTTCATTCACTTCTCCAGTTTTTCCGGGAAATCTGTAGGGTTATGACAACTTCGCGACAAATTGCTGTCCAAGGCACTCAACACCATAGCAAAGCGAGCTTGAACAACGCCTCGCTCATTCGAATTCTTTAGGAGAGACCATGCGTTTCCTGCCTGGCCTGTTACTTTTACTGCCGCTTATGAGCCCCTTGGCCCATGCCGAACTGATCGACGATGTGTTTGACCGTGGGGAGCTGCGCATCGCCCTGGAAGCCAATACTCCACCATTCAACTTCAAGGAAGGCGACAAACTCACCGGTTTTGAAGTGGAGTTGGGTGAATTACTGGCCAAGGAAATGGACGTACGCCCCTCCTTTATCACCGTCGATGCCGCCGACTTGCTGCCCGGCGTGGAAAGCGCCAAGTACGACGTGGCAATCAACCATATCGCTATGACTCCTGAACTGGCGGATCGTTTCGACTTCAGCGAGCCCTACAGCTACTCCAGCGCGCAGCTCATCGTGCGCAAGCAGGAACAACGCCCGCTGGGCAGCTTTGCGGCGCTCAAGGGCAAGGCATTGGGCGTGGCCCAGGGCAGTCAGTTTGTCGAGCAGGCGCGCACCGCCGAAGGCGTTGATTTGCGCAGTTATGCCGATGCCAAACAGCCGATCAAGGACGTCGCCGACCAACAGATCGACGCGGCCATCAGTGACCGGTTGCTGATTCCCTACGCGATTCGCGACAGCGAGTTACCGGTGAAAGGAGGCGCAGATGTGGGCCCGACGTTGAGCCTGGCGATTCCGTTCCAGAAAGGTAACCCGGCGTTCAAGGCCAGCCTGGACAAGGCCCTGCAACGGGTGAAGGCCGATGGCCGGCTGACGGCGCTGTCGGAGAAATGGTTCGGGATGGATGCGAGCAAGCCGGTGGCCAAGGCCGAATAAACGACTCGGTCAGTGTAGGAGCTGGCTTGCCTGCGATAGCGGTGGGTCAGCACCAAAAATGTAGGCTGATACACTGCTATCGCTGGCAAGCCAGCTCCCACATTTTGATCTATGTCGGGCTTGAGAGTTTTGCCAGGGCCGCGGCCGCCTCGGGCAACTCCAGCTCACTGAACACCAGCACCCCATGGCGCTTGAGCAGCGCCGCCGTCACGCCTTCGCCGGTCACCTTCACGCCGGTAAACGTGCCGTCATAGGTCAGCAGGTTGCCGCAGGACGGGCTGTTGGCCTTGAGCACGGCGATACGGATGTCGTGGCGTTGCACCAACGCCAGCGCCTGGCGGGCACCCTCGAGGAAGGCTTCGCTGAAGTCTTCGCCCTGGGCCGTCAGCACCTGGGCGCGGCCCTCCCAGACATCAACCCCCTGCCCGCCTGGAATCTCGGCAGACGGGCGCGGCGTCGGCAAGCCACCCGCCACTTCCGGGCACACGGCAACCACTCGGCCTTCGGCCTGCCACGCGGCCAATTGGTCGAAAGGCCCGCTGGCCCCTCCGTCGTAGCGTACCCGGTGCCCCAGCAGGCAGCGGCTGACCAGAATCTTTTGCATCATCAGAACGGCTCGTTACCCCGCCGGCGAAACCAGCCGGTGAGGGACAGGCGTTCGCGGGTGGCGGGCAGGACTTCATGGGGGATTTCCCCCGACAGGAACACCACCAGGCAACCGCCGGTGGGCACCACATCGTATTCGACGTCGCCCTTGAGGTACATGCGCAACTGGCCACCGTGCTCCGGCAGCCAGGCGTTGTTCAAGTAGATCACCGCCGACACCATGCGCCGGTCGTCGTCGCGAAAGCGGTCCACATGCCTGAGGTAAAACGCCCCCGGCGGGTACATCGCGAAGTGGCTTTCGAAGTCTTCCAGGCCCAGGAACAGACCCCGGTTCATCGCCACCCGCAGGCTGTCCATCAACTCCAGGTAGTTGTCGCAGGCCACCACTTCGCCCGGCTCCAGCCACTGGATATGGTCACCCCGAATGCCCTCGCGAATCTCCTGGGACGGCCCGCGTCCGACGGCTGCCGGTGCCAATTCACCTTCAGCGGCGCGTTTATGGCACTCAGCCGCGAGTTCGAGGGTCAGAGCCTCGGGCAGGAAGATATTCTGCTGCGACCAGCCTTGTGCGGCCAGGTCATCGACAATGCGTAACAGCAGCGGGTGATCGGAGGGTATGGGCATGGCGCGCATAGTATCCATACGCCTGTGAATCCGACAGAGCCGCCGAGCGTCTGAATACACTTTAGTCAGGTGACCGATAGGATTTCTCGACAAATCCTACGCCCGACACGGACAATAGTGGCCGACTGACAGGAGTCCCTATGCGTCGTTTGTTTTTTTCCCTGCTGATGTTCTGCGTTTTGCCCGCTTGGGCAGACGGCCATGACCAGTTGTACAAGGTCGCCGGCTGGGCAGACCAGCGCGCGCATTTTAATGACGCCCTCAGTGCCGCCCAGCAACGCTACCGCAACAGCTTGCCGCCCGCCGTGTATCAGGCGCTGGTGGATAACAGCAATAAACGCTTTGCGCCCCAGTCGGTAGACCAGCGGGCCGAGGCACAGCTGCGCAAGAACCTGGCAGACCCGAAGCCGGCCCTGGCCTTTTTCCAGTCGCCCCTTGGCCGCAAGATTGTCGCCGCCGAGCTGCTGGCGACCCGTCGCGATCAACTGGCGAAAAATGCCCAGGGCTTGCCGCATATGGAAGCCGACGCCACCCGCAGCCTGATCATCGGCCACCTGGCCCAGGCCCTGCCCGCGCGGGAAGCCGGGGCTGAAGTCAGCCTGGCGATCGCCGGTGTGGCGGCTGACAGTTTGAGCCAGATGATCCCCGGCCTGTTGGGCGGCGGTCAGGCCCAAGGCATGTTGAACGGTCAGCGCGAGCGGCTGATGCAGCAGATTGGCAATGACCTGAACAACACGCTGCTGTACGTCTACCGGGATTTGTCCGACCCGGAGCTGGAAGAGTTCGCGACGTTCGCGGAGTCGCCGGAGGGCAAGGCTTACTACAAGGCGGCTCTGGCGGCGATTCGGGCCGGGCTGGCGGTAGGGCAAAGTACTTCAAGCCTGGCACCGTAAACGATGTGGGAGCTGGCTTGCCAGCTCCCACAGGGAACAGCGTTATTTCAGGTGGTCGGTGAGAAACCTGAAGTATTGCTGCCGAATCTCTGGAATCTCATTCGCCAAATGATGCCTGCCGCGCGGCAGCATCAACACTTCCGGCTGGTCGAATTTGCTACGCAACACCTTCAGGTTGTGCTGCCAGTCCACCGTCATGTCTTCCTCGCCCTGCACGATCAACGGCCGTCGCGTACTGCGTGGCGCCGCTTCGATGCGCTTGATCCAGCGCGCCAGGGCGCCCACCCAGGCGGTCGGCAGTTGCCGGGGCTGCAACGGGTCGGCCTCCAGGAACGGCTTGAACTGCGGGTCGTTGGTGTTATCGCTGAAGCGCCGGGCGATGCCTTTGACGAATGGCCGGAGCAGGTAATAACTGAGCTGCGACCAACCCCAGGCGCGAGGCCGCACCAAGGGTGACAGCAGGAAGGTCTTGCCCTGGGCCGGGCTGTCGGCGCCGTGATTCAGCAGATGATCCACCACGATAGCGCCGCCGGTGCTTTGCCCGAACAGATGCCACGGCTGCGGCAATTGCAGGGCCCTGGCCTGTTCAAACAGCGCCTGCACCACGTCCTGGTACACCGCAAAATCATCGATGCTGGCCCGCTCGCCGCTGGACAGGCCATGGCCCGGCAAGTCGCAGGCGATGACCACAAAGCCCTGGTCCAGCGCCCAATCCACAGCGTTGCGGTACAGGCCCATATGGTCGTAGAAGCCATGGAACAGGAACATCGTCGCCACCGGAACGGGCGGCCACCAGACCTGGCAGACCACCTCGAACCCGTCCACCGCAAAGCGCCCCAGGCGGCTTGTTGCCGGCACCTTGCGGGCCGCCAGGTCGAGGCCGTAGAAGCGCTGGTAGACCCGAGCCTCGGCAGAAAGCGGCTGCGCGTCCACCAGGGGCTGCAAGCTTTCGCGTAGATGATCAGGGTCAAACGTAACGGGCATAAGAACTTCCAGACTGTGGCTTCAACGCGTTGAACAGATGAATATCGAGCCGCGATATTCATCTGTCAGGGCAAGCATGGCAAGCTACGCGTCCTCCGAGGATTGATCCAGATGCGACAGCCCTACCGCACCACCCTCTTCGCCAGCCTGATCGTGATTATTTGCGCCGGCGTGTTATGGGCGGCGTATGACTGGTTCCAGGGGCGCTACCTGCGGGCGTTCAGTGAGCATACGGCGGTGTTTTCCGGTGACAGCCTGAGCCTGCCCGCCGAGCTTGCCGGCCCCGGCCCCATCCGCCTGGTGCACTTCTGGGACCCGGCCTGCCCGTGCAACGTCGGCAACCAGCAGCACCTCGGCGAGCTGATCGAGCAGTACGCGCCCCAGGGCGTGGAGTTCTATTCCCTGCAAAAAGCCGGCAGCCACGGCCAACTGCCCGCCACCCTCGGCGCAATGAAGCCCCTCAAGGCCGTACCCGGCGCTCAACACCTGCCTGCCAGCCCTGCCGTGGGCATCTGGGACCACAGTGGCAAACTGGCGTATTTCGGGCCCTACAGCGAAGGGCTGACGTGTAATTCGAGCAACAGCTTTATCGAACCCATCCTGCAAGCCCTCGAAGGCGGGCGCGAGGTCAATGCGACCCACACCCTGGCGGTAGGCTGCTATTGCGAGTGGAACGGGGAAACCTCTCCACCCTGACCGGGCGCAAGCTGAACAGACGCTGTTCGTTCGGCAAACTCGAGCAACTGTATCGGCATGCTCCTGTATCGTAAGCGACTAGCCGTACCAGCAGACGACACGGGAACACATGAGCCAATTAACCATCATCCTCTGGATCCTCAACGTTATCGTTGATACGTCCGGCCAGTTGGCGTTCAAAGCCGCAGCCTCCGCCAGCGCCGAGCATGACGGCATGGCCCACTGGCGCCATATGCTCAAGCGCCCGTGGATCTGGCTCGGCATCATCTGCTATGTATTCGAATTCGTGCTGTGGCTGGCCTTCCTGACGCTGGTACCGCTGTCGGTGGGCGTGATGCTGGGTTCCATCAATATTGTGGTGATCATGATTGCCGGCCGTTTCCTGTTCAAGGAAAGCCTGAGCAAGTGGCGGTTGATCGGCATCCTGCTGATCGCCTGTGGCGTGACCGTCGTGGGGTTTGAGTAATGAAACGGTTTTATATCCTGGGTTTTCTGTCGCTGATCATTTTCGATACGTTGGCGCAGGTCAGTTTCAAATTCGCCTCGATTCATGCCGAGCCACTGACGATGGACGCCGCCTGGCTGGTACGCGTGTTCGGCGCGCCGTGGATCTACGGTGCATTTGTTGGCTACATCGGCGCGTTCTTTACCTGGATGACCCTGCTCAAATACGCGCCAGTCGGCCCGGCGTTTGCGGCCTCACACCTTGAGCTGATCAGCGTGACGCTGATCTCTGTCTGGCTGTTCAACGACACGTTGACCCTGCCGAAAATCGTCGGTGGCGCGCTGATCATTGCGGGCATCCTGTGCCTGGCGCGCAGCGAAGACAAAGAGAGCAAGGCCGTCGAGGCCGAACCCTCGCAGACGCTGGCGTCATGACCCGCGTTGCCGGCCAACGGGAGATCCCGCCGACGGCGGGGCTTCCCCTGCGCTGGCAGGATTTGTTCAACCGCTCGGGCGACCTGGCCCGCGACCTGGCCTGCCAACTCGATATTCCGCCGCCGGCCCTGCCCTGCTCCGGCACCGCCGCCCTGATCATGGCGCTGCGCGTGCTGCAGCTGCGCATGCCCGGGCGCACCGAACTGATCGTGCCGGCCTATACCTGCCCGCTGGTGGCCCTGGCGGCCCATCACTGCCCGCCTTTGCGCGTAGTGCCGTGCGATTTAAAGCCGGGCAGCATCGACCTCGACGAACAACAGCTGGCGCAGTTGTGCAACGAAAACACCCTGGCGATCGTCGTCACTCACCTGGCCGGGCGCGTGGCGGATGTGGATGCCGCCAATCGCATTGCCGCGCCGTTCGGCGTGGCGGTGATCGAAGACGCGGCCCAAGCCATGGGTGCGCTGGATGACGGTAAAAGCGTCGGGCTAAAAGGTGACATCGGCTTTTTCAGCATGGCACTGGGCAAAGGCCTGACCACGGCGGAAGGCGGTGTGCTGTTCAGCCGCAATCCGGAATTGCACCAGGCGTTGCACCGGCAATGCCGCCAGGACTTGCCCTTCAGCCTGCGCTGGGAGCTGCAACGCAGCGCCGAACTGTGGGGCTACGCCGTGGCGTATCAGCCGCGCGGCCTGAAGTACGTGTATGGCAAGCCACTGCGGGCGGCGTTGGCGCGGGGCGATGAAGTGGCGGCGGTGGGCGACGATTTTTCCGTCAACGATATTCCGTTGCACCGGCTGGGCGGCTATCGCCAGAAGGTCGGCGCCGCCGCGCTGGCACGTTTGCCCGAGCATTTGCAGCAAGGCCGCCTGCGCGCCTTGCGCCGCGTGGCGCAGCTCAACAGCCTGCCCGGCGTGTCGGTGTTGACCGACGGCCCAAGCCAGCAGGGCACCTGGCCGTTCCTGATGGTGGTGATGCCCAGCGCACAAACCCGCGATACCGCCATGGCGCAGCTGTGGACCGCGGGCCTGGGCGTCACCCGCCTGTTTATCCACGTGCTGCCGGGCTACCCGGCACTCACTTCACTGTTACAGCCAGGCGCCGCTATCCCCTGCGCGCAAAGCTTCGCCGCCCAGACGCTCTCGATCAGCAACAGCCACTGGCTGACCGATGAGCTGTTTGAGCAGGTGCTGGACCATCTACGGCGGATTCTTAAGCGCTGACCCAGCTCTGATCGATACGGGTCAACAAGCGCGCGTTCAACTCATTCTGCTGCTGTTGCCAGATGACCACCTGGTTCTCCGGCAACTCTTCCTGGCCATCCGACGCACTCAGCCAACGCTTGAACTTGCTCTGGTAGTGGTAGGCCGACACGTCGCCGGTAATGTCGGCGCCAATAATGCTGCCCTGGCATGCATCGATCAGCGCATTCAAATGCTTCTCCAGAAACTCGCCCTGGTCCCAGTTGGTATTCACCACCTCCGGGCTCAGCACGTCTTTATCGATGGAGAGATACACCGGCAGCGAACGGTCGAGCTGGGCCAGGAACGCGCTCATCAACTCGTCGGCATTGCTGAAGGCGCGATTGCTGCGGCCTGCGCCGATCCAGTTCAACCAACGCGTATCGACGTTGGTGTTCCAGTAGGTCAGCTTGCGTTTCACCAGCGGTGACCAGTGATTCTCCCAGGCGTGCTTGAGGGAAATATCCGGCGAGCCAATGCCCAGCACGTGAACATGCTCGACCTGCGGCAAGCGGCTGGCCCAGTAAACCCAGGACCCACAATGGATACCAAACGGATAGCGCATGTTGTCCGGGTGGTTGTCGCAAATGATCAGCTGGATCTTTTGCTGGGTGGGCAGGCGGTTCAACAGCAACTGGCTGAGGTGGTGATAGTCACCGCTGCCGGTAAACACACAGCCGTAGTCGCTGGGCATCTGCGCGTGCAGGGCGCGCTCCAGCTCCTTGAACTGCGCCCAGCGGCAGCCGAAACGGATCTTCTCCTGCCAGGCTTGCAGCGGCAGGGTAAGGGCGCCGGGAATGTTATTCACGGCGCCATCAAAATCGAGGATCAATGCGGGTCGGGCCTGACTCATGCGGTTTGCTCCTGCTGCCACTGCATGTCGCTTTCAAAATGGTGTCGGAAACGGTTCAACACCTTGCGCAACAGCGGGTTGCGCACCCAGACCAAATGGCGGGTGAAGGTGAACCTGGCGCCGAGGCTGGACTTGACCTGTGGGTCGGTCCAGCCCGCCACATAAAACTCCAGGCCCTTTTCCAGCGCGTACTCCAGGTTCACAAACCAGCTGACGAAGTACAGGTTGTGCTCCAGCGCCAGCGGGTAATTCAGGCCGATGTACTTGTCGAGCAACTTGCCGTCTTGCTGGTAGCACAGGTTATAGCCCACCAGCTCATCCCCATCCCAATAGCAGAACACATGCCCGCCGCTGTCGGCATCGGTCAGCAGCTGGATGAAGAATTCGGGCGTGAGCAAATCGAAGTGGATTTCGCTCTGTTCGTACACTGCCTTGTAGAGCCGATACAGTTCCTGCTGCCATTGCTCATCGCTGAACCGGGCGTCGCCAGTGTCCAGGATCTCGATGCGCAACGCCTCGCGGCTGCGCAACTTGCGGCGGATATTGCGCCGGCGGCTATGGGACAACCGCGACAGATACTCGTCAACCGAGGCGAAGTCGATGGGCACATAGGCCAGCGCCTGGCCCTCGACACTGATGAACCCGCGCTGGGTGCAGGCCTCGATCAGCGCCTGTGCGTAGCGATTGTCCTCGACGCTGAGCAGCGGAGAATCCAGCGGCACATCTTTGACGATGGTGAGTGCGCGTTGTGGCGCCAACGCCTGTTGCAGCCACTGCGCCATGTCCTGCGGCGGCACGTCCTGCGGGAACGGCGAATATTCGCTGACCGTGGTGCCGACAAAGCAGCTGTCGACCTGCAGCCAAGACTGCCACAAACGGTACCCCGGCCAACCGCGCAGGCGGGCACGCAGCTCATCGTCGGCGGTGGTTTGCAGGTCAAACCGGGTGAAAAAGTACGGCAGTCCCTGTGCTGACAGCTGGGCGTTAAAGCCAACCGGCGGGTATCGCAAAAAGCTGCTGATCAGCGATGGCGTTTCCATGCAGCAGGCATAAGGCACCTGTGCACGGCTGGGATCTGTCATAAATTGCATTCCGAAAGTGATAGCAAAGGCGCGCCCGGATGGCCTGGTTGATCACGGCGCCGCTGGTTTCATGTAACAGAGTAAACATAATAACCCGCCCATCCGCGTCGAACTTCAGAACCCCCACTTCATGCAGGTGAGGTTCAGGGAACACGAAGCCAACAGCTTCTTCCTCACCGCTCGCCAAACCCACTAAACTGCCCGGATCACTCATAAGGGACACCCCATGAAACGCATCCTGACCGCGCTGGCCATCCTGCTCGTCGCCCTTATGCTAGGTGCCGGCTGGTACGTGTACAGCAAGCAGCCGACTCGCCAGGGCACGGTGGAGCTGGCCCACCTGCAAGGCTCGGTCACCGTGCGTTACGACGACCGTGGCGTGCCGCATATCCGCGCCGAGAACGAGACCGACCTGTACCGCGCCCTCGGCTATGTGCACGCCCAGGACCGGCTGTTCCAGATGGAGATCATGCGGCGCCTGTCCCGTGGCGAACTGGCCGAAGTGCTGGGCCCCAAGCTGCTGGAGACCGACAAACTGTTCCGCAGCCTGCGCATTCGCGAACGCGCCCTGAGCTACGTGGAGCACATGGACCATGAGTCGGCCTCCTGGAAGGCTCTGCAAGCCTACCTGGACGGCGTCAACCAGTATCAGGACAGCCACGCCAGGCCGATGGAGTTCGACGTACTGGGCATCCCCAAGCGCCCGTTTACCGCCGAAGACACCATCAGCGTCGCCGGCTACCTGGCCTACAGCTTTGCCGCCGCCTTTCGCACCGAACCCTTGCTGACGTACGTACGCGATCAACTGGGCAACGATTACCTGAAGGTCTTCGACCTCGACTGGCAGCCCAAGGGCGCGCTGAACCTGGCCGCCGGTGACTGGAAAGACCTCGGCGCCATCGCCCAATTGAGCGAGCAGGCCCTGGCCGACAACGGCCTGCCGCAGTTCGAAGGCAGCAACGCCTGGGCTATCAGCGGCAGCCGCACCAAGAGTGGCAAGCCGTTGCTGGCGGGCGACCCGCACATCCGCTTCTCGGTACCGTCGGTGTGGTACGAGGCGCAGCTGTCGGCACCGGGCTTCGAGCTTTACGGGTATCACAACGCGCTGGTGCCGGTGGCGTTCCTGGGCCACAACAAGGATTTCGGCTGGAGCCTGACCATGTTCCAGAACGATGACCTCGACCTGATCGCCGAGAAGGTCAACCCGGACAATCCCAACCAGGTCTGGTACCACGATAAATGGGTGGACATGACCAGCAGCGAGCAGCAGATCGCGGTCAAGGGCCAGGACCCGGTGACCTTGACCCTGCGCAGCTCGCCCCACGGCCCGATCATCAATGACGTACTCGGCGAGAATGCCGGCAAGACGCCGATCGCCATGTGGTGGGCGTTCCTGAATACCGAGAACCCGATCCTCGAAGGTTTCTACCAGCTCAACCGTGCCGACACGCTGGCCAAGGCCCGGGCCGCAGCCGCCAAGGTCCAGGCCCCCGGCTTGAACATCGTGTGGGCCAATGCCAAGGGGGATATCGGCTGGTGGGCGGCGGCGCAATTGCCGATCCGCCCGGCCGGGGTCAACCCGGGCTTTATCCTCGACGGCAGCACCGCCCAGGCGGACAAGCTCGGGTTGTACCCGTTCAGCGCCAACCCCCAGGAAGAAAACCCGACACGGGGTTATGTGGTGTCCGCCAACGCCCAGCCGGCGTCGCCTACCGGCATGCCGATCCCCGGGTATTACAACCTGGCTGACCGTGGCCAGCAGCTGAACGCCCAACTGAGCGACAACAGCGTGAAATGGGACGTGAACAACAGCCAGGCCTTGCAGCTCGGCACCACCACCGCCTACGGCCCACGGCTGCTGGCGCCGCTGCTGCCGGTGCTGCGTGAAGTGGTCAAGGACCCGGCGCAGTTGAAACTGGTGGAGCAATTGGCAA
Source organism: Pseudomonas sp. TH32 (assembly GCF_016650855.1). Classification (NCBI taxonomy): domain Bacteria; kingdom Pseudomonadati; phylum Pseudomonadota; class Gammaproteobacteria; order Pseudomonadales; family Pseudomonadaceae; genus Pseudomonas; species Pseudomonas sp. TH32. The sequence continues at coordinate 5,164,481 of NZ_JAEKFA010000002.1, forward strand.
CCTGGAAAGGCGATTACCCGCTGGACTCCACCAGTGCCACGCTGTTCAACCAGTTCCTGTTCAACCTCACCGATGCGGCGTTCCGCCCGAAACTGGGCGACGCGATGTTCAAGACATTGCTCACCACCCGCGTGGTGGACGCCGCCTTGCCGCGCCTGGCCGCGTCGCCGGACTCGCCATGGTGGGACGGCCACCGCGCCGACACCGTCAAGCTCGCCTGGGACAACAGCCTGCAACACCTCAAGGCGACCTTCGGCGATGACCCGGCGCAATGGCAATGGGGCAAGGCCCACACCCTGACCCACGGCCATCCGCTGGGCTCGCAGAAGCCGTTGGACAAGATCGTCAACGTCGGCCCGTTTGCCGCTCCCGGCACCCATGAAGTGCCCAACAACCAATCCGCCCAGATCGGCCCGGCGCCGTGGCCAGTGACCTACGGCCCATCGACCCGGCGCCTGGTCGACTTCGCCGATGCTGCGCATGCGCTGACCATCAACCCGGTCGGACAGAGTGGCGTGCCGTTCGACAAGCACTACGCCGACCAGGCGGAAACGTACATCGAAGGCGGGTATGAGCAGGCACATTTCAATGATGAGGAAGTGACGGCGAATACTCGCAGTACGCTGAAGCTGTTGCCGGCCAGGTAGGTGGTTGAAATACGGACTGTGTGGGAGCTGGCTTGCCTGCGATACAGACGCCTCGGTGCCTCAGTTAAACCGAGGTGATGCCATCGCGGGCAAGCCCGGCTCCCACATTTCTACCTGTGTTGTTGCGTCTACCGGGCGCGCATGCGCCCCGGCGCCTCACCGTAGGTTTCCTTGAATTTCTTGCTGAACGCCGCCTGGGACTGATACCCCGCCTGGGCGGCAATATCCGTCAGGCTCAACCGCGATTGATGCAGCAGGTTGAACGCCAACTCCATGCGCAACTGCGTCAACAACACCCACGGCGACACACCCGCCACTTTGACAAACGCCCGCATGAACGTCGCCCGGGACATCGACGCGGCGCTGGCCAGGCTGTCGATGGTCCACTCATGGCCAGGCTCGGCCAGCATCGCCTGCCAGGCCTTGCCCAGGCGCTTGTCGGCCAGCAAGGCAAAGGTGCCCGCCGCCGGCGCTTGCTGTGTGAGCCAGGCCCGCAAAATCAGGGTGAACAACGCCGATGACAGCGCATCGATAAAAAACCGCGCGCCCAACTGCTGACCGTCCGCCTCGCTGCGCAGCAAGGCGATCAGTGCCGCCAACTGCCCATCGGCCTGCCACTGCCGGCTGGACACCACCAGGTAGTCCGGCAACGCACTGAACAACAACGACTGGCGGTTGTAGCGAAAGCTGCCGCAGAGCATGTCCACGTCCGGCTGATCGCTCCCCAGGCGATGGATCGGCAGCAGGCCGCCCTCGATCACGGTCTGCGCCACCGGCTTCACCCGCGCGCCCTGACTGCGCACCAGGTGCGTCGCGCCGCCGGGCATCAACAGGATGTCGCCCTCCTCCAGCGTCACCTGCTGGCCGCCGGACAATTCGGCGCGGCAGGTGCCCGCCAGCACAATGTGATACGGCGCCACGCCCAGCGGCTCGGGCTCGTGGTCCATGGCCCAGGCGCCCTGGAACTGGCAGCGCAGGTCCAGGCTGCCCCGCAGGTTGGCCAAGGCGATCAGGGTGTCGATGGAGTTCATTTGCGAGCATCGGTCAAAAAGGTGAGTGGATCGAACAAAAGCGCCAAACCTGAACCGCGCAAACTGGCTTCACACCCAACCCGCTGAGGAGTTAACGCAATGTTCAATAACTGGTCCGACTTGCTGCCTACCGTGAAGAAAGCCTTTGGCGCACTGGGCAAGAGCAACCCGAAGATGGTCAAAGCCTACATGGCGCTGGGGGAAGCTGCAGAGGAAAACAACGTCCTCGATGCCAAGACCCGTGAGCTGATTTCCATCGCCGTGGCCATCACCACACGCTGCGACGGTTGCATCGGCGTGCATGCCGACGCGGCGATCAAGGCCGGCGCCACCCGCGAAGAAGTGGCCGCGACCCTGGCCACGGCAATCTCGCTGAATGCCGGCGCGGCGTACATCTACTCGCTGCGCGCCCTGGAAGCCTACGACACGCTCACACCGGCGCCGCAAAGTTAAGCCGGAATTGTTGCGGCGTCACGCCCAGCCGGCGATTGAACACACTGCGCATGTGCTGGGCATCGCGAAAGCCGCATTGATACGCCACGGTCTTGAGCGGCGCGTGGGTGCTTTCCAGCATCACCCGCGCCGCGTCCACCCGCGCCCGCTCGACGAACTCCGCCGGGGTGATCTGCGCTTCCCGGGCAAATACCCGGGAGAAGTTGCGCGCGCTCATGTTCGCCGCCTTGGCCAGATCGGCGATGGTCAGGTCCCCCGTCAGGTTCGCCAATACATACAGCTGCACCAATGCCACCGCCGAGGTGGCTTCGGCGTGGGGCGTAAGAAACGGGCTGAACTGCGACTGCCCACCCGAACGCTGGGTGAATACCACCAGACGCTTGGCCACGCTGAGGGCCACTTCCGGGCCGTGATCCTGGGCCAGCAGGTACAGCGACAGGTCGATGCCCGCCGTCACCCCGGCGGAGGTGTAGAGGTTGCCGTCCTGCACGTAGAGACGGTCGGCTTCCACCTGGGCCGACGGGCACAAACCGGCCAGACCGGCGGCGTCGCCCCAGTGAGTGGTGACGGTGCGCCCGTCCAGCAAACCGGCGCGGGCGAGCAGGAAGGCACCGTTGCAGATGGAGCCGAAGCGTTTGGCTCGGGCGCTGGCGTCACGCAGCCATTGATTGAAGGCCGGGCCGAAATCCTCGAAGGGCAACTGCGGCCCGCCGGCCATCAACAGCAAATCGTAGGGCTCGAGGGCCTCGCTGAAATGCCGGTGCGCCTGCAACGACAAGCCGTTGGAGCACGCCATGTTGCCGTGGCCCAGGCCAATCACGTCAAGCTGGTAATGCTCCCCAGGCGGCAGAAAACGGTTGGCTTCGCAGAACACATCCAGGGGCCCGGTCACGTCCAGTGACTGGACGCCGGGGAAGATCAGGATGGCGACGGTTTTGCCCATGAGCAGGAACACCTTTTTCTAACTGAATAAACACAACCCTTGTAGGAGCTGGCTTGCCGGCGATGCAGACACCTCGGTGTAGCAGGTATACCGAGGTGATGCTATCGCAGGCAAGCCAGCTCCTACAGTTGATCGCGTATGGCCTTGGCACGATGTGACGGCACATTGGCCGGGATCGCACCCTCGCCGCGGTAGCCCCCTCGCGGACGCGCGACCAGACTGGACTCATCGGCGCCAACCCGGCGCTTTCTTGAGGAGAACGACCATGAGCACCACCATCGCCGGCATCAAGATCCCGGACAGCGCCCTGGCCAAGGCCACCACCGAATACATCCGCGACATCGAATCCGACCTGCTGTACCACCACTCCCGCCGGGTGTTTCTGTTCGGCGCCCTGAGCGGTGAGCGCCAGCAGTTGGCCTACAACCCGGAGCTGCTGTACGTCGGCGCCATGTTCCACGACCTGGGCCTGGTGGAAGGCCACCGCAGTGACGACGAACGTTTTGAAGTGGACGGCGCCAACGCAGCGGCGGACTTCCTCAAGCCTTACGGGCTGAGCGATGACGACATCGAGCAGGTATGGCTGTCGATTGCCCTGCACACTACGCCGGGGGTGCCCAAGCATCTGCGTCCGACCGTGGCGCTGGTGACTGCGGGCGTGGAAATGGACGTGCTGGGGATGGAATACGCGGCGTTCAGCAGCGTGCAGCGCGAAGCCGTGGTGCATGCGCACCCACGGGGTGAAGGGTTCAAGGAATGCATCATCTGCGCGTTTGCCGATGGTTTGCGCCATCGTCCGCAGACCACGTTTGGCAACGTGAAGACTGATGTACTGGTGGATCAGGAGCCTGGGTTCAAGCCGATGAACTTTGTCGAGGTGATTCGCAAGTCGCCTTGGGTGGCCTGAAACACAATCTTATAAACACCACAAAACTACTGTGGGAGCTGGCTTGCCTGCGATGGCGGTGTGACAGTCGACTAATTTGTTGACTGATACACCGCCATCGCAGGCAAGCCAGCTCCCACATTTTTTAAGCCGGTTCCGTCAGTTAGACCGGTGCCGGGGCGCGACGCGAGTCCGCCGGTTTCTCCCAACCATCCGCAGCCGCTTCTTCAATCGCCTGCTGGATGGCTTTCTTGCGGTGCTCTTCGGCACGGCGGCTGAAGAACCACACCAGGAAGGTCACGATCGACACCGCCAACAGGATCAAGCTGGCCACGGCGTTGATCTCGGGTTTAACCCCCAGGCGCACCGCCGAGAACACTTCCATCGGCAACGTGGTCGAACCCGGCCCCGACACGAAGCTCGCCAACACCAGGTCATCCAGGGACAGCGCGAACGACATCATGCCGCCCGCCGCCAAAGACGGCGCGATCATCGGGATGGTGATCAGGAAGAACACCTTCCACGGCCGCGCCCCCAGATCCATGGCGGCCTCTTCAATCGACAGGTCCAGCTCACGCAAGCGCGCCGACACCACCACTGCCACATACGCCGAACAGAACGTGGTGTGGGCGATCCAGATGGTCACCAGGCCACGCTCCTGGGGCCAGCCGATCATCTGCGCCATGGCCACGAACAGCAGCAACAGCGACAGACCGGTGATCACTTCCGGCATGACCAGCGGTGCCGTTACCAGGCCGCCGAACAGCGTGCGGCCCTTGAACTGGCTGATACGCGTCAGCACGAAGGCCGCGAGCGTACCGAGTGCCACTGCCGCAATCGCCGTGTAGCAGGCAATTTCCAGCGAGCGCCCTACCGAGCCCATCAACTGGGTGTTGTCCAACAGGCCGACGTACCACTTCACCGACCAACCGCCCCACACCGTCACCAGTTTGGATTCGTTGAACGAGTAGATCACCAGGATCAGCATCGGCAGGTAGATGAACAGCAACCCCGCCACCAGCATGAAGCTTGAGAAACTGACGCGCTTCATATCTTGCCCTCCATCTCTTTGGCTTGGCTGCGGTTGAACAGGATGATCGGCACGATCAGGATCGCCAGCATCACCACCGCCAGGGCAGACGCCACCGGCCAGTCACGGTTGTTGAAGAATTCTTGCCACAACACTTTACCGATCATCAGGGTTTCCGGGCCGCCCAGCAGTTCCGGGATCACGAACTCGCCCACCACCGGGATAAACACCAGCATGCAGCCGGCGATGATGCCGTTCTTGGACAGCGGCACGGTGATTTTCCAGAAGCTGTTGAAGGTGCTCGAGCCCAGGTCCGAGGCGGCTTCCAGCAGGCTCTGGTCGTGCTTCACCAGGTTGGCGTACAGCGGCAGGATCATGAACGGCAGGTACGAATAGACCACGCCGATATACACCGCGATGTTGGTGTTGAGGATCTGCAGCGGTTCGTTGATCAGCCCGATGGACATCAAAAAGCCGTTGAGCAAACCGTTGTTGCTGAGGATGCCCATCCACGCATACACCCGGATCAGGATCGCGGTCCAGGTCGGCATCATGATCAGCAGCACCAGCACGGTCTGGATTTCCTTGCGCGCGCTGGCAATGGCGTAGGCCATCGGGTAGCCGATCAACAGGCAGAGGATGGTGCTGAAAAACGCCATCTTCAGCGAGCCCAGGTATGCCGCGATGTACAACTCGTCATCGCCGAGCATCCCGTAGTTGGCCAGGTTCAGAACCAACTGCAGTTTCTGTTCAACGAAGGTGTAGATCTCGGTGTACGGCGGGATCGCCACGTCGGCTTCGGCAAAGCTGATCTTCAAGACGATGAAGAACGGCAGCATGAAGAACAGGAACAACCAGAGGAAAGGGATCCCGATGACCACGTGCCGGCCACCGGGCGTTATTCGTTGCAGCTGGCGTTTGAACTTCTTCATGTTCATGAGCGAAGTACCACGCCGCTGTCGTCTTCCCACCACACGTACACCTGGTCACCCCAGGTAGGACGCTGGCCACGGCGCTCGGCGTTGGCCACGAACGATTGCACCAGCTTGCCGCTCGGCAATTCGACGTAGAACACCGAGTGGCCGCCGAGGTAGGCGATGTCATGCACCTTGCCGCTGGACCAGTTGTGTTCGCAGGTCGGCATTTCGGTGGTCACCAGCAGCTTTTCAGGGCGGATGGCGTAGGTCACCGACTTGTCTTCCACCGAAGTGGCGATGCCGTAGCCGACGTAGATGTCGCGGTCCAGGTCCGGGCACTTGAGTACTGCGTGGCCTTCGGCGTCGTCCACCACCTGGGTGTCGAAGATGTTGACGTTGCCGATGAACTCGCACACCAGGCGGCTGGTAGGCGTTTCATAGATATCGATCGGGCTGCCGATCTGGGCGATCCAGCCCAGGTGCATGATCGCGATGCGCTCGGCCATGGTCATGGCCTCTTCCTGGTCGTGGGTCACCATCACGCAGGTCACGCCCACGCGCTCGATGATCTCCACCAGCTCCAGTTGCATCTGCGAACGCAGCTTCTTGTCCAGTGCGCCCATCGGCTCATCGAGCAGCAGCAGTTTCGGACGCTTGGCCAGGGAACGCGCCAGGGCCACCCGCTGACGCTGGCCGCCAGACAGCTGGTGCGGCTTGCGCTTGGCGTACTGGCTCATCTGCACCAGCTTGAGCATCTCGGCCACGCGGGCGTCGACCTCGGCCTTGGGGATCTTGTCCTGTTGCAGGCCAAACGCGATGTTCTGGGCCACGGTCATGTGGGGGAACAAGGCGTAGGACTGGAACATCATGTTGATCGGCCGCTCGTACGGCGGCATGTCGGTGATGTCCACACCGTCGAGGTAAATGCGTCCTTCCGTTGGGCGCTCGAAGCCTGCGAGCATGCGCAGCAAAGTGGATTTGCCCGAACCCGATCCGCCGAGCAAGGCGAAGATCTCGCCTTTCTTGATTTCCAGGGACACATCGTCCACGGCAATCGTCTCGTCGAACTTCTTCGTGACCCGGTCGATTTTGACCAGCACCTTTTTAGGTGACTGGTCGCCCTCGAGGGCTTTCTTATAGGCGCCGGAGGCAACTGCCATTTACGAAACTCCCAGAAAAAAAAGAGTGCAGCGTGCCCAAAATGGGCCAGCCTTGGATAGTTTGAGCCTTACTTGCCCGTCTTGACCTTGGTCCAGCTACGGGTCATCAAACGTTGCACTTTCGGGGGTAGCTCGAAGTTGACAAAAGTCCGGTCGAGAACCGCCTGCGGTGGGTAAACCGCTTCGTCAGTGCGTATCGATTGCTCCATCAGTTTGTCCGCCCCTGGGTTAGGGTTGGCGTAACCGACGTAATCACTGACCTGAGCGATCACCTCAGGTTTCAGCAAATAGTTGATGAAGGCGAGGGCCTCTTTGACGTTGGTGGCATCCTTGGGGATGGCCAGCACGTCGAACCACAGGTTGCCGCCTTCTTTGGGAATCACGTAGGCGATGTTCACGCCTTTGCCCGCCTCGGCCGCGCGGGCCTTGGCCTGGAACACATCACCGGAGAAGCCTGCCGCCACGCAGATGTTGCCGTTGGCCAGGTCGGAGATGTATTTGGAAGAATGGAAGTAGGTCACGTACGGACGCACTTTCAGGAGTTTCTCTTCGGCCTTCTTGTAGTCTTCAGGGTTGGTGCTGTTGGGGTTCAGGCCCATGTAGTTGAGCACCGCCGGCAGCATTTCATCCGCCGAGTCCATGAACGACACGCCGCAGCTCGCCAGCTTCTTCATGTTTTCCGGCTCGAACAGCACGGCCCAGGAGTCAATCTTGTCGACGCCCAGCACTTCTTTGACTTTATCTACGTTGTAACCAATACCGTTGGTGCCCCACAGGTACGGCACGGCGTACTGGTTGCCCGGGTCGTTCTTTTCCAGACGCTTGAGCAGCGCCGGGTCGAGGTTGGCGTAGTGGGTCAGTTGCGACTTATCAAGTTTCTGAAACGCCCCGGCCTTGATCTGCTTGCCAAGGAAGTGGTTGGACGGCACGACCACGTCATACCCGGTACGCCCGGCCAGCAACTTGCCTTCCAGGGTTTCGTTGGAGTCGAACACGTCGTAGACCGGCTTGATGCCGGTGGCTTTTTCAAAGTTGGCCAGGGTGTCCGGGCCAATGTAGTCCGACCAGTTATAAATATGCACCGTCGGCGCGGCCTGCACGCTGGCAGCCAGCGTGATACCTGCACCCACCAGCATGGCTTTGCGAAATAAAGAAATTGGCAAGTGGAGGTCCTCTTAATAGTTGGGCCCGAAGTTGTTGCCCGGCAACAAAACCGGCGCGCAACTTACCCTCGATAAACCGATCCGGCAAAACTTTCTGTCATTTAATTGTTTCGCTAACCACCGCGCGCATCGCGGCAGTTAGCAAAACAGCTATCAAAGCGGCTTACTTGCCCGATTTGATCTTGGTCCAGCTGCGGGTCATTTCCCGCTGAGTAGCAGCCGGCAAGTCAGCAATGGCATACAGCTTGGCTTGCACGTCCGCTGGCGGATAAATGCCTGGGTCGCTGGTGATGTCTTTGTCGACCAATGCGGTGGCTTTCTCGTTACCGTTCGGGAAGCGCACGCTGTTGGTAATGCCCGCCATGACTTCCGGCTTGAGCAGGTAGTTCATGAACTTGTAGGCAGCGTCGACGTTTTCGGCATCTTTAGGGATAGCGACCATGTCGTAGAAACTGCCGGCACCTTCTTTTGGAATATCGTAGGCAACCTTGACCTTGCCACCGGCTTCAGCCGCGCGGGACTTGGCCTGTTGCACGTCACCCGAGTAACCCACGGCGACGCAGATGTTGCCGTTGGCCAGGTCGGAGATGTACTTGGACGAGTGGAAGTAGCCGATCGAAGGACGCAGCTTGAGGAACAGGGCCTCGGCTTGCTTGAGGTCTTCTTTCTTCTGGGTGTCGGTCGGCAGGCCCAGGTAATGCAGCGCTACCGGCAGCATTTCGGTTGGCGAATCGAGGAAGCTCACACCGCAGCCTTTGAGCTTGGCGAGGTTTTCCGGCTTGAGGATAACGTCCCACGAGTCGATCTTGTCGATGCCCAGTGCGGCCTTGACCTTCTCGGGGTTGTAGCCGATGCCGATCGAGCCCCACATGTACGGGAAGGCGTGCTTGTTGTCCGGGTCACTGACGGACACGGCCTTAAGCAGCGACTTGTTCAGGTTGTCGTAGTTCGACAACTTGGACTTGTCCAGCTCCTGGTAAACACCGGCCTTGATCTGCTTGGCGAGGAAGTTGTTCGACGGCACGACAATGTCGTAACCGGACTTGCCTGCCAGCAACTTGGCTTCCAGGGTTTCGTTGGAGTCGAACACGTCATAGACCACCTTGATCCCGGACTCTTTTTCAAAGTTCGCGATGGTGTCCGGTGCGATGTAGTCGGACCAGTTATAAACGTGCAGCACTTTATCGTCGGCGTGCGCCGCGCCTGCCATGGCCCCCATCAGGGACAAGGCCAGGAGGGTCTTGCCAGCGTTCTTCAAACCTAATGCCTTCATTCGGTCATGCTCCAATTTTTTCTTTTTTGGGCCACGTTCGTTCTTTAAGTACAACGTGTTTCGCAGCCCGTCTAAGGGCAACAAAACAGGGCGACAGTCTGGCAAGTTCAAGGGCCGGCTTTCAACCAATGCCCCGCTTTTCTAACATCCCGGAAGCAGCGCCCAGCAGGCGCTGCGTTCTGAGCCTAGCATTTAGCCCTGCAATGCCGCCAAAGTCAGGTCCAGGCAGTGCCGCGCCTTGGTCACCAACTCGTCTATCTCGGCCTTGCTGATCACCAACGGCGGCGAAATGATCATGGTGTCGCCCACGGCGCGCATGATCAGGCCATTCTCGAAGCAGAACGTGCGGCAGATCATGCCAACGCCCTTGCCTTCGTAACGCTTGCGCGTTGCCTTGTCCTGAACCAGCTCAATCGCACCGAGCATGCCCACACCGCGAACTTCACCCACCAACGGGTGATCAGCCAGTTCCCTCAGACGCTTTTGCAAATAGGGTGCCGTTTCGTCATGAACGCGCTTAACAATTTGTTCATCGCGCATGATGCGGATGTTTTCCAGGGCAACCGCTGCCGCCACCGGGTGACCGGAATAGGTGAAGCCGTGGTTGAAATCGCCGCCTTCGTTCAGCACCGCGACCACTTCGTCGCGCACGATCAGGCCGCCCATCGGGATGTAGCCCGAGGTCAGGCCCTTGGCGATGGTCATCATGTCGGGCTTGAGGCCGAAGAAGTCGCTACCGAACCACTCACCGGTGCGGCCAAAGCCGCAGATCACTTCGTCGGCCACGAACAGGATGTCGTACTTGGCGAGGATTTCCTTGATGCGCGGCCAGTAGCTGTCTGGCGGCACGATCACGCCACCGGCACCCTGGATCGGCTCGGCAATAAAGGCACCGACGTTGTCCACGCCCAGCTCCAGAATCTTCTCTTCCAGCTGGTTCGCGGCCCACACGCCGAACTCTTCCGGGCTCATGTCGCCGCCTTCGCCGAACCAGTAAGGCTGGGCGATGTGGACGATGCCCGGGATCGGCAAGTCGCCCTGCTCATGCATATAGGTCATGCCGCCCAGGCTGGCGCCGGCCACGGTGGAGCCGTGGTAGCCATTCTTGCGGCTGATGATGGTTTTCTTGTTCGGCTGGCCTTTGATCGCCCAGTAGTGGCGGACCATACGCAGCATGGTGTCGTTGCCTTCGGAGCCGGAACCGGTGAAGAACACGTGGTTCATGCCTTGCGGGGCGATATCGGAGATGGCTTTGGCCAGTTCCAGCACCGGCGGGTGGGCGGTCTGGAAGAACAGGTTGTAGTAAGGCAGCTCTTTCATCTGCTTGGCGGCCGCATCAGCCAGTTCATCACGACCGTAACCGATCGCCACGCACCACAGGCCGGCCATGCCGTCGAGAATCTTGTTGCCTTCGCTGTCCCACAGGTAAACGCCGTGGGCTTTGGTGATGATCCGTGGGCCTTTCTCTTTCAATTGCTTGAAGTCGCTGAACGGCGCCAGGTGGTGATCGCTGCTCAAGGCTTGCCATTCACGGGTTTGCGGGTTGTTGCTGGACATACCAATCTCCTAGATGTTTCAGGTGAGGACGCGCCGTTTAAAGGGCGCGCCCGGCGCATCAGACGGCGAAGAGCAGGAATTCCCGCTCCCACGAACTGATCACGCGCTTGAAGTTTTCATGCTCGGCCCGCTTGACCGCGACGTAGCCTGTGATGAATTTTTGACCCAGGTATTTCTCGATGGTCTTGCTGTTTTCCATGCGTTCCAGGGCGTCTTCGATGGTCAGCGGCAGGCGCAGGTTGCGGCGCTCGTAACCCCGGCCAACCACCGGCGCGCTTGGGCTGATGCCTTCGACCATGCCGATGTAGCCACACAGCAAGCTGGCGGCAATCGCCAGGTACGGGTTGGCGTCGGCACCCGGCAGGCGGTTTTCCACCCGGCGGTTTTGTGGGCCGGCGTCCGGTACCCGCAGGCCAACGGTGCGGTTTTCTTCGCCCCATTCCACGTTGACCGGCGCCGAGGTGTCGGGCAGGAAGCGGCGGAACGAGTTGACGTTAGGCGCGAACAGCGGCAACAGCTCGGGGATGAATTTCTGCAGGCCACCGATGTGGTGCAGGAACAGCTCACTTTTAGTCCCGTCTTCATTGGAGAACACGTTCTTGCCGGTGGCGATGTCGATGATGCTCTGGTGCAGGTGCATCGCGCTGCCGGGCTCGCCGGTCATGGGCTTGGCCATAAAGGTGGCCGCCACGTTGTGCTTGAGCGCCGCTTCGCGCATGGTGCGCTTGAACACCAGGATCTGGTCGGCCAGGGACAGTGCGTCGCCGTGACGGAAGTTGATCTCCATCTGCGCCGTGCCGTCTTCGTGGATCAGCGTGTCGAGGTCCAGTTCCTGCAGCTCGCACCAGTCGTAGACGTCTTCGAACAACGGGTCGAATTCGTTGGCTGCTTCTATAGAGAAGGACTGGCGACCGGTTTCCGGGCGACCGGAACGGCCAATCGGCGGTTGCAGCGGGAAGTCCGGGTCTTCGCAGCGCTTGGTCAGGTAGAACTCCATCTCCGGCGCCACGATGGGCTGCCAGCCTTTGTCGGCGTAGAGCTTGAGGACTTTCTTGAGTACGTTGCGCGGCGACAGCTCGATCGGGTTGCCTTGCTTGTCGTAAGTGTCGTGGATCACCTGGGCGGTAGGCTCGATGGCCCAGGGCACCAGGTACACCGCGTTCTCGTCCGGGCGGCAGATCATGTCGATGTCGGCCGGGTCGAGCAATTCGTAATAGATGTCGTCTTCGACATAGTCGCCGGTCACGGTCTGCAACAGAACGCTTTCGGGCAGGCGCATGCCTTTTTCGGCGATGAACTTGTTGGTCGGCGAGATCTTGCCCCGGGTGATGCCGGTGAGGTCGCCAATCATGCATTCGACTTCTGTGATCTTGTGGTCTTTCAACCAATCGGTGAGCTGGTCGAGGTTGTTACTCATAAATGCCTCTGGGCTGTGTTTCCTGACATCCATTAAAGGTCAGGCGTAAGTTGACGCAGCATCCGCGTCGCGTTGCATCACCCGCTTTCGACAGGCATTGCCAAATGCCTGGAAGATTGCGAGGTAGTGCGGGTTAGAGCTTACCTGCCATTCGGGGTGCCATTGCACTCCTAAAGCAAAAGCCTTGCCCGCGGGGATCGAAAAGCCTTCGATCAAGCCATCCGGGGCGGTGGCCTCGACCTGAAAACCCGGCGCCAGGCGATCGATGCCCTGGGAATGAATCGAGTTGACCTGGATCGTCGGCGGCAAGCCCAGGCTTGCCAATACCCCATTCGGGGAGATCGTCACCGGGTGCGCCGGGCCATACTGGATGTCCAGCGGCTGGGTGTCGTCTTCGCGGTGATCCATCATGCCCGGCACTTCGTGAACCTTCTGGTGCAGGCTGCCGCCAAACGCCACGTTCATTTCCTGGAAGCCACGGCAAATCCCCAGCACCGGAACGCCTGCCGCGATAGCGGCACGCAGCAGCGGCAGGGTGGTTTGGTCCCGTGCAGAATCATGAGCAGTCCCGGGCTCGCTGGCCGGACCGTCGTAGTGAAAGGGTTCGATATTGGAAGGTGAGCCGGTAAAAAGAATGCCGTCCAGGCCGTCAAGAATATTGGCCGGGTCGAGCAGGTCCGCCAGGGACGGAATGATCAATGGCAAGCCCTTGGCAGCGGTGGCCACTGCACGGACGTATTTGTCGCCACTGATGTGATAAGCATGCAGACCGACCTGTTTGGAGCAGGCGGTGACGCCGATTAACGGCAGGCGAGACATGAAGCACCCCGGTATTATTGCTGTTATGGGTTTGAATCGAGCTTAGCCTTGTTCATTTTTTTACACAACACCCCCGTAAAAAATACAACACGGCCCGCTCAAACGTGCTGGTTCCAAGAGCACCAAACCCAAAAAACTGCCCCAAAAAGCCCCAAAAAAGCCCTCAAGGCGCTTTTTTAGGGCAAAAAAGGCCTCGCTTGACTTCGGCATGCCGTTCGGGTTGACTGAAACCCGAAGAGATCAATGATTGATATTTTTAACAACAAAGGTGTTGCATCATGTCGGTACCCCCGCGTGCCGTTCAGCTTAACGAAGCGAACGCGTTCCTTAAGGATCATCCTGAGGTTCTGTACGTAGACCTTCTAATTGCGGATATGAATGGTGTGGTGCGCGGCAAGCGCATCGAACGCACCAGCCTCCACAAGGTTTACGAGAAGGGCATTAACCTGCCTGCCTCTCTATTTGCCCTGGATATCAACGGCTCAACGGTGGAAAGCACCGGCCTGGGTCTGGACATCGGTGATGCTGACCGAATCTGTTATCCAATCCCCGACACCCTGTGCAATGAACCCTGGCAAAAGCGCCCAACCGCGCAACTGCTGATGACCATGCACGAACTCGAAGGTGAACCTTTCTTCGCCGATCCTCGCGAAGTCCTCCGCCAAGTTGTAAGCAAATTTGACGACCTCGGTCTGACCATCTGCGCCGCATTCGAGCTGGAGTTCTACCTGATTGACCAGGAGAACGTGAATGGCCGGCCACAACCGCCCCGCTCGCCGATCTCCGGCAAACGCCCGCACTCGACACAGGTCTACCTGATCGACGACCTCGACGAATACGTCGACTGCCTCCAGGACATTCTGGAAGGTGCAAAAGAGCAAGGCATCCCTGCCGACGCCATCGTCAAGGAAAGTGCCCCGGCGCAGTTCGAAGTGAACCTGCACCACGTTGCCGACCCCATCAAGGCCTGCGACTACGCGGTACTGCTCAAGCGCCTGATCAAGAACATCGCCTACGACCATGAGATGGACACCACCTTCATGGCCAAGCCTTACCCGGGCCAGGCAGGCAACGGTTTACACGTGCACATTTCGATCCTGGACAAGGACGGCAAGAACATCTTTGCCAGCGAGGATCCCGAGCAGAACGCCGCATTGCGTCACGCGATCGGCGGTGTGCTGGAGACCCTACCCGCCCAAATGGCGTTCCTGTGCCCTAACGTCAACTCCTACCGTCGTTTCGGCGCACAGTTCTACGTGCCGAACTCGCCGTGCTGGGGCCTGGATAACCGCACCGTGGCGATTCGCGTACCGACCGGCTCGTCCGACGCCGTACGTATCGAACACCGTGTGGCCGGCGCCGACGCCAACCCTTACCTGCTGATGGCTTCGGTATTGGCGGGCGTGCATCACGGCCTGACCAACAAGATCGAGCCTGGCGCACCGGTGGAAGGCAACAGCTACGAGCAGAACGAACAGAGCCTGCCGAACAACCTGCGCGATGCCCTGCGCGAGTTGGACGACAGCGAGGTGATGGCCAAGTACATCGATCCTAAATACATCGATATCTTCGTCGCCTGTAAGGAAAGTGAGCTGGAAGAGTTCGAACACTCCATCTCCGACCTTGAGTACAACTGGTACCTGCATACCGTGTAAGCGGTTGGCGGGTTAAAAAGAACGCCGCAGGCTTTTGGCTTGCGGCGTTTTTTTATGCCTGTGGTGGCGAGGGAGCTTGCTCCCGCTTGGCTGCGAAGCGGCCCCAATAAGAACACCGGGTTCTTTCAGGCGGAACCGAGGTGCAGGTCTTGGGCCTGCTGCGCAGTCCAGCGGGAGCAAGCTCCCTCGCCACAGGGTATGGATCATCCAGTGGCTCTGCGTACAATGCCCGCTACCCTGTAGGAGACTTCAATGAATCGCCCCGTCGCCCCTCGCAAACCCCGCGCCCGCAGCCAGGCCCGGATCGACGCGATCCTCGACGCCGCCCGCACCTTGCTGGCCGCCGAAGGCGTGGCGAGCCTGTCGATCTACAGCGTGGCCGAACGGGCGCAGATTCCGCCGTCATCGGTGTACCACTTCTTCGCCAGCGTGCCGGCGTTGCTGGAGGCGCTGACCGCCGACGTCCATGCAGCCTTCCGCGCAGCCATTCAGGCGCCCATCGATCATGACTCACTCAAGCACTGGCGCGACCTGTCCTGCGTGGTGGAGCAGCGCATGCTCAGCATCTACAGCAACGACGCCGCCGCACGGCAATTGATCCTGGCCCAGCACGGGCTGACCGAAGTGACACAGGCCGACCGCCAGCACGATCTGGAGTTGGGAAACCTGATGTATGAGGTGTTCAACCGGCACTTCGAAGTGCCGAGCCTGCCCGCCGATGTCGACGTGTTTGCCCTGGCCCTGGAGCTGAGCGACCGGGTCTATGCGCGCTCGGTGCACCAGCACGGGCAGATCACCCCGCGCATGGCCGAGGAAGGCATGCGGGTATTTGATGCGTATGTGGGGCTTTATCTGCCGGCGTTCTTGCCCAAGCGGGTGGTCACTGCCTGATTAAAGTGTTGCCCACAAAGGCCTTATCGCAGGCGAGCCAGCTCCCACATTTGACTGCGTTCACAGATCAAAATGTGGGAGCTGGCTTGCCTGCGATGGCGGTTTCAAGAACGCCAATCACAACTTGGCGATCGACACCTCGGTGGACTTAACGAAGGCAATCACTTCGCTGCCAATCACCAGTTCCAGCTCTTTCACCGAGCGCGTGGTGATCACGGAAGTGACGATGCCGGACGCGGTCTGTACGTCGATTTCCGACAGCACGTCGCCTTCGACGATTTCCTTGATGGTGCCTTTGAACTGGTTACGTACGTTGATGGCTTTAATAGTCATGGTCGTTCTTCCTGTGTAAGACAAGTGAGTTATTGAGCCCAACGCAATTGCGTAGGCAGCGGTGAAACAGGTTCGGGTTCCGGCGGGGTGCCGGGCAGCGACAACACACGGTTAAGCACTTCGGTTTCCAGCGCCGCCAGGCGGTGGGAGCCACGCACCCGCGGACGTGGGAGTTCCACGTGCAGGTCGAGGCCGATTTCGCCGTCTTCGATCAAAATCACCCGGTCGGCAATGGCCACGGCTTCGCTGACGTCGTGGGTCACCAGCAGCACGGTGAAGCCGTGCTTCTGCCAGAGGTTCTCGATCAGTTGCTGCATCTCGATCCGGGTCAGGGCATCCAGGGCCCCCAGCGGTTCGTCCAGCAGCAACAGACGTGGTTGGTGGATCAAGGCGCGGGCCAGGGCCACGCGCTGCTTCTGGCCACCGGACAACGCCGCCGGCCACTCATTGGCGCGCTCGGCCAGGCCGACCGCTTCCAGCGCTTCCAACGCCTGCGGGCGCCAGTTGCCCTTGAGGCCCAGGCCCACGTTGTCGATGATCTTTTTCCACGGCAGCAGGCGCGCTTCCTGGAACATCAACCGCGTGTCTTCAATCGCATCGCTCAGCGGCGCGGAACCGGCGAGCAATTCGCCGCCACTGGCTTTGTCCAGGCCCGCCAGCAGGCGCAGCAAGGTACTTTTGCCGCAGCCGCTACGGCCCACGACCGCGACGAATTGACCGGCCGGGATGTGCAGGTCGATTTCCTTCAGCACTTCCCGCGCGCCGAAGGCCTTGCGCAACTTGCGCACTGCCAGGGGAATGCCCCGCAGCAGGCGTGGAGGTTGTTGAGCGGTCATGCCGCACCTCCTTTATTCACTTGATAGGCCGGGTGCCAGCGCAACCAGACACGCTCCAGGCCACGCGCCGCCAGGTCTGCCAGCTTGCCGAGTACGGCGTACAGCACAATGGCCAGTACCACCACGTCGGTTTGCAGGAACTCCCGGGCGTTCATCGCCAGGTAGCCAATGCCGGAACTGGCGGAGATGGTTTCCGCAACGATCAGCGTCAGCCACATAAAGCCCAGCGCGAAGCGCACGCCCACCAGAATCGAAGGCAAGGCGCCCGGCAAAATCACTTGGCGAAACAGGCTGAAACCGGACAGCCCATAACTGCGGGCCATTTCCACCAGCGCCGGGTCGACGTTGCGGATGCCGTGGTAGGTGTTGAGGTAAATCGGGAACAACGTGCCGAGGGCGACCAGAAATATCTTCGCCGTCTCGTCGATGCCGAACCACAGGATCACCAACGGGATCAGCGCCAGGTGCGGCACGTTGCGGATCATCTGCACCGAGCTGTCCAGCAGGCGTTCACCCCAGGTCGACAGGCCGGTGATAAAGCCCAGGGCCAGGCCGATGCTGCCGCCGATCACAAAACCCAGGCCCGCACGCCAGCCACTGATGGCCAGGTGCGTCCAGATTTCGCCGCTGCGGACCAGGCTGATACCGGCTTCGATCACCGCGCTGGGTGCCGGCAGAATACGTGTCGACAACCAACCGGCCGACACCGACAACTGCCATACCGCCAGCAACAGGATCGGCAGCGCCCAGGGCGCCAATCGATGACTTAATTTTTCAAGGTTCATGGCGGCGCCTCAGCTCTGGGACGCAGCTTTGGGAAGGATGTCGTTGGCGACCATTTCGCCGAACGGGCTGACGTAACCGGCGCCTTTGGGCAACTCGGGACGTTCGATGTCCAGGTGCGGGAACAGCAGCTCCGCAACGCGATACGACTCTTCCAGGTGTGGATAACCGGAGAAGATAAAGGTGTCGATGCCCAGGTCAGCGTATTCCTTCACCCGTGCAGCCACGGTCGGGCCATCGCCCACCAGGGCTGTGCCGGCACCGCCACGCACCAGGCCGACGCCGGCCCACAGGTTGGGGCTGACTTCGAGGTTGTCGCGGCTGCCGCCGTGCAAGGCGGCCATGCGTTGCTGGCCCACGGAGTCAAAGCGCGACAACGAGGCCTGGGCGCGGGCGATGGTTTCATCGTCCACATGGGAGATCAGTTTGTCGGCGGCCTGCCAGGCTTCGGCGTTGGTTTCACGCACGATCACATGCAGGCGAATGCCAAAGCGCACGGTACGCCCGAGCTTGGCGGCCTTGGCGCGAACCTGTGCGATCTTTTCCGCCACCGCAGCCGGCGGCTCGCCCCAGGTCAACACCATTTCCACTTGTTCGGCCGCCAGGTCCTGGGCCGCTTCGGAGGAGCCACCGAAATACAGCGGCGGACGCGGTTGCTGGATCGGCGGGTAGAGCAATTTGGCGCCTTTGACACTGATGTGCTGGCCGTCGTAGTCGACGGTTTCGCCTTCCAGCACGCGACGCCAGATGCGGGTGAATTCCACCGACGCCTGGTAACGCTCTTCATGGCTCAGGAACAAACCGTCGCCGGCCAATTCATCCGGGTCTCCACCGGTCACCAGGTTGAACAACGCCCGGCCACCGGACAACCGGTCCAGGGTCGCGGCCTGACGCGCAGCCACCGTCGGGGAGATGATCCCGGGGCGCAGCGCGACAAGGAATTTCAAGCGTTGGGTCACCGGAATCAGCGACGCCGCCACCAGCCACGAGTCTTCGCAGGAGCGGCCGGTAGGGATCAGCACCCCGCCGAAGCCAAGGCGGTCGGCCGCCTGGGCCACTTGCTGCAGATAACCGTGGTCTACGGCGCGAGCGCCTTCGGCGGTGCCAAGGTAATGGCCGTCGCCGTGAGTAGGCAGAAACCAGAAAATATTGAGGCTCATGGAGTTGTCTCCTGAAGAAGTCGGATTACGGCGCTTTGGCAACGGCGGCGGGTGGCGTCCAGATCACGTCCTTGATGTTCAAGGGTTTGGGGATCAATTTAAGTTGGTAGAAGCTGTCGGCGATTTTCTGCTGCGCGGCAACCACTTCCGGGGTCAGGAACAGCGCGCCGTAGCCCTGGCGTTTCACCGAGGTCAGGGTGATGTCAGCCGGCAGGCCCAGCAGCGGTGCAACTTGTTCGGTGACTTGCTCCGGGTTGGCCTTGGACCACTCGCCCACCGCGCGCACTTCTTCCACCAGCGCCTTGATCACCTCAGGGTGTTTTTCGGCGTAAGGCTTGGTGGCCAGGTAGAACTGATGGTTGTCGGCGATGCCGGTGCCGTCACGCAGGGTGCGGGCTTGCAGCTGTTTCTCGGCAGCCGCCTGGTAAGGGTCCCAGATCACCCAGGCATCGACACTGCCACGCTCGAACGCGGCGCGGGCATCGGCAGGCGGCAGGAAGACGGTCTGCACGTCGGTGTATTTCAGGCCGGCATCTTCCAGGGCACGCACCAGCAGGTAGTGCACGTTGGAGCCTTTGTTGAGGACGACTTTCTTGCCCTTGAGGTCTTGCACCGATTTGATCGGCGAATCTTTCGGCACCAGGATCGCTTCACTGGTCGGCGCCGGTGGCTCGTAGGCGACGTAGAGCAGATCGGCACCGGCGGCCTGGGCGAACACCGGCGGGGTTTCGCCCGTCACGCCGAAGTCGATGGAGCCGACGTTCAAACCTTCCAGCAACTGCGGGCCGCCGGGAAACTCAGTCCATTGCACCTGGACGCCCTGCTCGGCCAGGCGCTTCTCCAGCGAGCCCTTGGCCTTGAGCAGCACCAGGGTGCCGTATTTCTGATAGCCGATTCGCAGGGTCTCGGCCGCTTGAGCTTGAACAATGGCGCCGAAGGACACAGCCGCAGCAAACAGTGCGACCAGACCACGACGCAAGATGACAGTGCGCATGGCGCTCTCTCCACAATACGATTAGGGGGTTGGCTGCACCTGCTTGGCCGTTGGCGGCTGAGTAAGGTGAGTAGTACTTGTTGAATCCAGGTAAAGCTGGGTAAGGCTTAAATGCTCCAGCGAGCACTCAACAAACGTTCATTCAACACATTGGGGTCAAGGGGTTTCGGGCGGCGGGCCATAGCGCTGTAGAACGTCTCCAGGGCCTCGCTCAAACGTTGTTCCAGCACCGGCACCAGTTGCGCCTGGGCGCTGCCTTCGCCGTAGGCGATCTGGCTGTCTTCGGCAAAAATCCCGTGGAGCAATTCCTGGGCTTTCAATGCCGACAGCACCGGCTTCAGCGCGTAGTCCACCGCCAGCATGTGGGCGATGCTGCCGCCGGTGGCCATCGGCAGTACGATTTTGTGGGCCAGGGCGCGTTCAGGCAGCAGGTCGAGGATGGTTTTCAGGGCGCCGGAGAACGAAGCCTTGTACACCGGCGTGGCGATCACCAGGCCATCGGCGTTCGCCACTTGCTGCAGCAGGTCGATGATCTTCGGGCTGTCGAACCGCGCGTGCAGCAAGTCTTCGGCCGGGAAGTCCCGTATCTGATAACTCACCACTTCCACGCCTTGTTGCTGCAACCAGTTGCGGGTGTGATCCAGCAAAACCCCGGACCGGGAACGTTGGCTGGGGCTACCACCAAGTGTTACAACCAGCATGTAGGAAATTCCTTTGGAAAGTGTCGGCGGTTCGCTATGTGGCGATGGCGCCAAGATGGAACAGACCATATCAGCCAATTTATATATCTATAAATCTTATTTTTTCATTTGTTTATTCTTTAAATGCATATGCCGCTCACTAAACTCCAGGCATAAAAAAAGGCCGTCGAAACGGCCTTAAAACCCCTGCATTGTGAGACGGTTTGCAGCATGAACTCTTTGTTGCCTGTCAGGCCGCCATCGCGGGCAAGCCCGCTCCCACAGGGGAATGCGATCAACTGTGGGAGCCGGGCTTGCCCGCGATGGCGGTATCAGTGTTAGCGGTTTGGTTGAGGCGTCAGCCGCAGATACGGCTTCACCGCCCGGTAGCCCTTCGGAAAGCGCTTCTTGATCTCTTCCTCGTCCTTGAGCGACGGCACGATCACCACTTCATCACCGTCCTGCCAGTTGGCCGGGGTGGCGACTTTATGGCTGTCGGTCAGCTGCAGCGAGTCGATCACCCGCAGGATTTCGTGGAAGTTGCGGCCGGTGCTGGCCGGATAGGTAATGGTCAGGCGAATCTTTTTGTTCGGATCAATCACGAACAGCGAGCGCACAGTGAGGGTGTCACTGGCATTCGGGTGGATCAGGTCATACAGGTCGGAGACCTTGCGGTCTGCGTCGGCCAGGATCGGGAAGTTGACGATGGTGTTCTGGGTTTCGTTGATGTCTTCGATCCACTTGTGGTGCGAGTCCACCGGGTCCACCGACAGGGCAATGGCCTTGACGCCACGCTTGGCGAATTCGTCCTTGAGCTTGGCGGTGAAGCCCAGCTCGGTGGTGCACACCGGGGTGAAGTCCGCCGGGTGGGAAAACAGTACACCCCAGCTATCGCCCAGCCACTCGTGGAAGCGAATCTTGCCGGCGCTGGAATCCTGTTCAAAGTCGGGGGCGATGTCGCCCAGTCTGAGGCTCATGGTGTGGCTCCTGATGAGTGCTTATGGAACCCACTGTGCCTGCGTTGCGAATTATTTAAAAAGAATAAATATCGATTTATCTAGACGATAAAGGAATATTAAAAATCTATTCATTGGAAAGTCGAACGGGCGAAGCGCACCATCTCTTCAAGGTTCGAGAAGGCCTTGAGACGCTGTACAAAGAGGGGATTCAGGAAGGGCTTGCGGGGGTTGAGCCCGACTTGAACAGTAAAGCACCCTGCCCGGCATTGCGCCGGGCAAGGTTTTACGCTCTGACTGTTACAACAGCGGGATCGAGTAGCTGACGATCAGACGGTTTTCGTCCTGGTCGCGAACTGCAGGAATGCCGGTACGCCACATAGCGTTTTTCCAGGCAACACCCAGGTTTTTCAATGGGCCTTGTGGGACAACGTAGGCCAGAGTGATATCGCGCTCCCACTCGGTTTGACCGGACACTGCGACTCTGCTGGCAACGGTGTCGATGTTGCTACCGCGCAGGTAAACGATACCGGCGGTCAGGCCAGGCACGCCGACCTTGGCGAAATCGTAAGCGTAACGAGCTTGCCAGGTACGTTCGCCGGCACGGGCGAACTTCTGGATCTGCATGTCGGTAGTGGTGCTGTTCGACGAACCGTCACCCTGGTTCAGCCAAGGGAAGTCACTGTCGCCCTTGGTGTACTGGTAGCCGCCACCGAAGGTGTGACCGTTAACCGAGTACAGAGCCAGGTAGCTGTAGAGGTCGTTGTCAACTTTGCCTTTAACGGTAGTGCCGCCGTAGTAACCGCTGGTGTAGTAAGCGGAAGTATCACCGTTAGCGCCGTTGTCGCGGCTGCGGTAGTAACGCAGGTCACTTTTCAGGACACCAGGACCGATAGCCCAGTTGTGGACCAGACCCAGGAAGTTCTGAGCGTAAAAGTCCTTCAGCTCGCCGTAATAGTACGAAGCAGTCAGGTCCTTGGTGATTTTGTAATCAGCACCAGCGTAGTAGAACTTATTTACGAAGCCATTCGCGTAGGAGCTGTTGGCACCGGCGAGGGACAGGCCTTCGTTGTTGCTGGAGTTACGGCCCTTGGCGTGCTCGATCTGACCAGCAGTCAGGGTCAGGTCCTTGATATCGTTCGAAACGATTTCGCCGCCCTGGAAGGTTTGTGGCAGCAGACGACCATCGTTGTACTTGATGACCGGGTTGTTCGGCTGCAAGGTGCCGATTTTCAGCACGGTCTGGGAGATCTTGACCTTACCGGTCACGCCCAGGCTGGCGAAGTCATTGACGGCTTCATTGCCATCGCTTGGGAATACGGTGCCGCCGGAAGCAGTACCGTTGTAGTTACCGTGCTCTGCGCGACTGGAGTCCAGACGTACCCCGTACAGGCCAATGGCGTCAACGCCGAACTGGACAGTACCCTGGGTGAAGCCCGAGATGAAACGCAGATCGAAGCCTTGGCCCCACTCAGCGTTCTTGTTACGGGTGTTGGACGCCGAGGATGGCTGGCCATCACGGTTGTCAGTGTTGATGTAAAAGTTACGCAGACCCAGTGTTGCCTTGCTGTCTTCGATGAAACCTGCGGCGCCTGCTTGTTGAGCGATTGCCCCCAAAGCTACGGCCAACGCCAATGTTGACTTCTTCATGTACCGCTCCTCTCATTTCTAATTTTTGTATTTCTTAGGTCTCGGGTCTGACGCCCTTGATCCACAGATGCGCGATTAGCACCGGATAGTGACCGACAAGTCAATCGTAACCTTGTGTGTCTACTACTTTCGTCTAACCGCAGTTAATTTGGTCCCTGCAGGGTAATGAGTTTTTCATACACCCAAAAAGAATTGTTTCATCCTTTTTCATACGATTCAGGAATAACGCTTTCCATGGGACGGTCGGGCCATCAAGGCGGAACCGCTCCATAAGGGTGTTCCTGAAGCGCATGTCTCTTCGCCTTTTTAGATCGTTTCGCGCTGACCCAAAGGTCAATACGTCACCCACGATCAAAAATGCGACGCCATCATGGCCAAACGCACATCATTCCGTCAATTTGTTACAGTTTCTGTACCGATGAAACTTTTTTGCCGTCCCAACAATCCACCTCACCGTACCCGGCGATAATGTCAGTTTGATGTCAGTTTTGTGGATAAATCGGCAAACCCTGTATTCAGGGCCGATGCACCCACCCCGGATGCATGACTCGCCAAATTGACAGGCGAGAGGATTGCCCCCTCGCCCCTTCAGGCTTACAACGCCTTTTCGAAAATCTTCGAATTCCGCTGATAGTTGTACAGCGACGCCCGCGCCGAGGGCAGGCGATCCACCGTACTCGGCACAAAACCACGCTCGCGGAACCAGTGGGCGGTACGCGTGGTGAGGACGAACAACGTCTTCAAACCCTGGGCCCGGGCACGGGTCTCTATGCGCTCCAGCAGTTCATCGCCACGACCGCCATGACGGTATTCCGGGTTCACCGCCAGGCACGCCAGCTCGCCCGCGTCCGAGTCGGCAATCTGGTACAGCGCCGCACAGGCGATGATCATGCCTTCACGTTCCACCACGCTGAACTGCTCGATTTCCCGCTCCAGCACTTCCCGGGAACGACGCACCAGAACCCCCTGCTCTTCCAGCGGACTGATCAGATCCAGCAAACCGCCGACGTCTTCAATCGCCGCTTCGCGCACCAGCTCGAACTGTTCCTGGGCCACCAGCGTACCGCCGCCGTCCCGGGTGAACAGCTCGGTCAACAAGGCGCCGTCTTCGGCATAACTGACAATATGGCTGCGCCCTACTCCGCCACGGCACGCCTCGGCGGCCGCGTCCAGCAGTTCGGCCTGGTAGTTGCTGCCCAGGCGCTGCAGATGCGCGGGCACCTGTTGTGGCCGCAGCTCACGCACCAGGCGACCGTGTTCGTCGATCAGGCCAAGGTCGGCACCGAACAGCAGCAGCTTGTCCGCGCCCAGGTCGATGGCGGCGCGGGTGGCGACGTCTTCGCAGGCGAGGTTGAAGATTTCACCAGTGGGCGAGTAACCCAGCGGCGACAGCAGCACGATGGAGCGCTCGTCCAGCAGGCGGTTGATGCCCTTGCGGTCGACCCGGCGCACTTCGCCGGTGTGGTGATAGTCGACACCCTCAAGCACGCCGATCGGGCGCGCCGTCACCAGGTTGCCGCTGGCCACCCGCAGGCGCGAGCCCTGCATCGGCGACGAGGCCATGTCCATCGACAGCCGCGCTTCGATGGCGATGCGCAGATGGCCGACCGCATCGATCACACACTCCAGGGTCGCGGCATCGGTGATGCGCAAGCCTTCGTGGTAAGCCGGGGTCAGGCCGCGGGCAGCGAGGCGGGTTTCGATTTGCGGGCGTGAGCCGTGGACCAGCACCAGCCGCACGCCCAGGCTGTGGAGCAGCACCAGGTCATGGACGATGTTGCCGAAGTTCGGATGTTCCACACCATCGCCCGGCAGCATGACCACAAAGGTGCAGTCGCGGTGGGCATTGATGTAAGGCGAAGCGTGACGAAGCCAATTGACGTATTCGGGCATAGAACCTGGGCCTGTAATAAAAAGCAGCCAAAAAAGGATGAATCATGGAAACGCACAGCGGGCTGTTGGTTATCGTCGGAACAGGCTTGGCGACACGCTCGCTCTCCTTCTATGTACGGATGGGCAGGGGTTAATTTATGCAGGTGTCAGGCAGTAATGTTGAATCAGTTCCCGCAATAGACGCACTGTAGGCGTCAAGCGTGACATTTCAAGGTACTCGCCGGGCTGGTGGGCACAGGCGATATCGCCAGGGCCGAGCACCAGGGTCTCGCAACCAAGGCGCTGAAGATAAGGCGCTTCGGTGCCGAACGCTACTGCTTCGGCGCGATGACCTGTAAGTCGTTCAGCAACCCGCACCAACTCGGCATCCTCAGGCTGCTCGAAGGGTGGCACTTCCGGGAACAGTGGCGCGTAGTCGATCTTCACCTGATGGCGCTCGGCCAGGGGCTCGAGCTTTTGCCGAATGGCGGCGCGCAACACCTGGGGATCCATGCCGGGCAAGGGCCGCAGGTCGAACTCCAGGGAGCATTGGCCGCAGATGCGGTTGGGGTTGTCGCCCCCGTGGATGCAGCCGAAGTTCAGGGTGGGTTGCGGCACGCTGAATTGCGGGTTGCGGTATTCGCGCTGCCAGGCCAGGCGCAGGCCGCGCAGTTCGCCGATGGCATCGTGCATGGCTTCGAGGGCGCTGTGGCCCAGGCTTGGGTCCGACGAATGGCCACTGCGCCCGAGGATATCGATGCGCTCCATCATCACACCTTTATGCAGACGGATAGGCTTGAGGCCGGTGGGCTCACCGATCACCGCCGCGCGACCTAAAGGACGACCCGCCTCGGCCAGCGCACGGGCGCCGGCCATGGAGCTCTCTTCGTCGCACGTGGCGAGGATCAGCAGCGGTTGCTTGAAGGATTGGTCCAGCAGCGGCTGCACCGCCTCGATCACCAGGGCGAAAAAGCCCTTCATGTCGCAACTGCCCAGTCCTACCCAGCGGCCGTCGACTTCCGTCAGCTTCAGCGGATCGGTCTGCCACAGCGCGCCGTCGTACGGCACGGTATCACTGTGCCCCGCCAACACCAGGCCGCCAGGGCCGGTGCCGAAGCTCGCCAACAGATTGAATTTGCCGGGGCTGACCTGCTGGATGTCGCAGGCAAAACCCAGATCCCCCAGCCAGGTGGCGAGCAAATCGATGACCGGGCGGTTGGATTGGTCGAGAGAGGCCTGGGTACAACTGACCGAAGGCGCGGCAATCAGCGCGGCGAACTGTTCTTTCATGGACGGTAAAGGCATGCGCTGTCTCTCAACTTCCCGGACGAACCCCATCATAGAGCTATCTGCGTTGCACAATAAACCGTTGCGGCACGTTGCCGGGCTCAGTCCTGTACACTGCACGACCTTGGCAGCCACACATTTCCCCGGCTGCGCTCCCGATCCTGGATTTTCCGGCCATGCAGAAAGAAACCGAAATCAAGCTACGCGTCAGCCGCGAAACCCTCGCTGCGCTGCGTGAGCACCCGTTACTGAAAAAACGCAACAAAAGTGGCTGGGAACGCCGTGAGTTGATGAACCAGTACTTCGACACCCCGGAACGCGACCTGGCCCAGGCCAAGGTTGCCCTGCGCCTGCGCAAAGACGGCGACGAAGTGATCCAGACCCTCAAGACCCGTGGCCAGAGCGTCGCCGGTCTGTCGGAACGCAATGAGTACAACTGGGACCTGGCCAAAGCCAAGCTCGACGTGAAGAAACTCGACGGCGAATGCTGGCCCGAGCAACTGGCCGAGCTGGACAAAAAGACCCTCAAGCCGATCTTCACCACCGATTTCGTCCGCGAACGCGCCGAAATTGCCTGGGGCCGTGGCAAGGCCAAGGTCGTGATCGAAGCCGCCCTGGACCTGGGCCACGTGGTCGCCGGCAAGCAGAAAGAAGAAATCTGCGAGCTGGAACTGGAGCTGCGCGAAGGCGACCCGGCCGCCCTGCTGGAACTGGCCGCAGAGCTGGCCGCAACCCTGGCGTTGATGCCATGCGATATCAGCAAAGCCGAGCGTGGCTATCGCCTGTTCGACGCCAACAGCTACTCCCTGAGCCTGCCGGCACCGGTGCTACACGCCGAGATGCCGCTGGACGACGCGTTCGCCGCCGTCATGTGGCACCTGTTGGGCAGCAGCCAGCGCCTGGCCGAGCAATACCGCTTCAATGGCCACTGGCGTCTGCTGCAAGACTGGGTGGAAAACCTCGGCGAATTGCGTGCCCTGCTCGGCAGCCTCGGCCAGGCCGCGCCACGCCAGTCCACCAGCGAACTGCGGGCCGCACTGGACGCCTTGCTGGAAGACTGGCGTCCGCTGGTCCAGGCCGGTGACGACGATGAAGACATCCGCAAAGCCGCGCCGGAACAGTTCGCCGAAGAACTGGAAGACGTACGCTGGGGCCTGTTCTCCCTGACCACCTCCCGCTGGCTGCTCGCCCGCACCTGGGCGGCCGATCGCAACGTGCGTGGCAACCGCCAGGGCGCAGCACAACTCGCCAACTGGCTGCCGCGCCTGCTGGCTGACGACGCCGTTGCCCTGCAACTGCCGCGTTACCAGCAACAGCCGGAAGACCTGGCTGAGCAACTGCCGCGCATCGAACGCATCCTGGCCTGGCTGCACCATGCACGCCAGGTGCTGGAGATCGCCGAGCTGGACCGTTTGTATGGCGAGCTGAACAAGCTGGCCCACCTGGCCAACCAGCCGATTACCGATGAGTCGCTGGATGCGCGGATGCATCAGGCGATCGCGGTTTATCAGAATCGCGCCTGGAAAACCCTGCTGCGCCTGTAACCCCCTTGGTGGCGAGGGAGCTTGCTCCCTCGCGCTTAGCGCAACACCGGCAAACTCGTGGTGGACTTGATCTCCGACAAGGCCACTATCGAGTTGACCTCCTGGATCCCCGGCACCATCGACAGTTTTTCGAAGAAAAACCGCTCATACGCCTCGATGTCCGACGTGACGATCCGCAGTAGAAAATCCACCGCCCCCATCAGCACATAACATTCCAGCACTTCTGGAAAGCCGCGAATCGCCTCGGTGAATTCGGTGAAGTTGGAACGGCCGTGGGCGTTGAGTTTCACCTCGGCAAAAATCTGCGTGTTCAGGCCGATTTTCTTGCGATCCAGCAGGGTGACCTGGCCGCGAATCACCCCCTCCTCTTTCAGCCGCTGAATCCGCCGCCAGCACGGCGACTGCGACAGGCCGACCTGTTCGGCGATCTGTGCGCTGGAAAGCGAAGCGTCTTCCTGCAACAGCGCCAGAATGCGCCGGTCGTACACGTCCAACTCACTGTGCATAGAAATACCCATTAATCATCACTTCAGGAATTACATGATTCTCTTATAAGCCAATATCGGCTTTTTTAGATAAGAAATCTCCCGCGCCGAATGCAAAAATTTCTGCAGTCGAATCCGGAGAATCATCATGCACGTCGTCGAAGCCGCCAGCCCCGCCCCACGCGTCGATGCCTGGGCCGTCAGCAGTGCCCACTGCCAGGCGCACTATCAAATCCTCGCCGAGGCAGAGCCTGATGTGTTGTGCCGGGTGCTCAACTATTTTGCCCTGCAGTTCCTGGTGCCTCGCCACGTGAACGTGCAGCGCGAAGACGACCTGCTGGCGATCGAGATCGTGATGGATGGCCTGAGCTGGCACCGCGCCCAGGTGATCGGTGAAAAACTTCGTAACCTGATCAGCGTGTGCTCACTGGAGCTGCATCCGGCTGATGCCGCGCGGCCTCTGGCGGCACAGGCGGCGGGTCAGTAAAAGCCTGCAATAAACCCTGGAGGCCGACGCGAAAAGGGTGACTAGCCTGAGGACTACGCCTAACCGTTAGCCAGGAACGTCACCATGTCCGTTGCGCCAAATGCCCAGGATCGCTGGCTGGAAATCCATCAGCTGTTGCCTGCCCTGATCGACCAGGGCCTGGTGCCCGCCGACCTGACCGTACCGGCGAACAGTGGGCTGCATCCCCTTGAATGCATTGCCAGCCAGGGCCCGTCCCTGGAAACCCTGACCGAATGGCTCGCCCGCCACTGCGGCCAGCCCTACCTGCGTATCGACCCGTTGAAAATCGACGTTGCAGCGGTAGTGCCGCTGATGTCCTACGCCTTTGCACAGCGGCACAGGATCCTCGCCGTGGCGGTGGATACCCACAGCGTCACGGTCGCCAGCGCCCAGCCGTATGTAAACAGTTGGGAAGCCGGCCTGGCGCAGGTATTGAAGCGTTCCATCCGGCGGGTGGTCGCCAACCCACAGGATATTCAGCGCTGCACCGTGGAGTTTTACCGGCTGGCTAAATCGGTGAGCGGCGCGGTTGATCAAAAGACATCCGGCACCCCCAACATCGAGCAACTGCTTACCCTCGGCGCCAGCGACCAGGAGCCCGACGCCAATGACGCGCACATCGTCAATATCGTCGACTGGCTGCTGCAGTACGCCTTTGCCCAGCGGGCCAGTGATATCCATATCGAACCCGGGCGCGACCAGGGCCGCGTGCGGTTTCGCATTGACGGGCTGCTGCACGACGTCTATCAATTTCCATCCCAGGTGACGACGGCGGTGGTCAGCCGCCTGAAAAGCCTTGGCCGGATGAACGTGGCGGAAAAACGCAAACCCCAGGACGGCCGGGTAAAGACCAAAAGCCCCGCGGGCGGCGAAGTGGAACTGCGCCTGTCGACCCTGCCTACGGCCTTCGGCGAAAAGCTGGTGATGCGGATTTTCGATCCGCAGGTTCTGCACAAGGATTTCCCGCAACTGGGGCTCTCCAGCGACGACCTGCAACGCTGGCAATCCATGACCGGCCAGGCCAATGGCATCATCCTGGTCACCGGCCCCACCGGGTCGGGCAAGACCAGCACCCTCTACACCACGCTCAAGCAACTGGCGACCCGTGAGGTCAACCTGTGCACCGTCGAAGACCCGATCGAAATGGTCGTGCCGGCTTTCAACCAGATGCAGGTCCAGCACAACATCGACCTGACCTTCGCCAGCGGCATCCGCGCCCTGATGCGCCAGGACCCGGACATCATCATGATCGGCGAGATTCGCGACCTGGAAACCGCAGAAATGGCGATCCAGGCCGCGCTCACCGGGCACCTGGTGCTGTCGACGCTGCACACCAACGACGCACCCGGCGCCATCAGCCGCTTGCTGGAACTGGGCATTCCCCATTACCTGATCAACGCCACGCTGCTGGGGGTGATGGCCCAGCGTCTGGTGCGTGTGTTATGCCCGCACTGCAAGCGGCCCGCCGGGCAGGTCTATCAGGCCGTCGGTTGCGGGGAATGTCGGGAAAGTGGTTATCGAGGGCGGGCCGGGATCTACGAGGTCATGCTGCTGAACGACCGCCTCAAGGCCCTGATCACCCCGGGCGCCGACATCCAGGCCCTGCGCCACGCGGCCCTTGGCGAGGGAATGTGCAGCTTGCGGTCTGCCGGTACACGCAAGGTCATGGCAGGGCTGACGACGCTGGAAGAGGTACTGCGAGTGACGCCTGGGGATTCAGAAACAAATCCTTTGATTGATGGGCCGGTAAACCGTCCTTATCCCTGACAACCCCGTTACAATCGGTCAAACCTCGCGTTACCGCCAACACCAGACAAGGAATCGTTATGCAGATCGGAACCGTACTGCTGCTATTTGTAGGCTTGGCCGTCGCCATCCTCTTCATGGGTTTCAAGGTCGTCCCACAGGGCTACCAGTGGACGGTCGAGCGCTTCGGCCGCTACACCAACACCCTCAAGCCGGGCCTGAATATCATCATCCCGGTCATGGACCGCATCGGTCGCAAGATCAACGTGATGGAAAGCGTGCTGGATATTCCGCCCCAGGAAGTCATCACCGCCGACAACGCCACGGTGCAGATCGACGCCGTGTGCTTCTTCCAGGTGGTCAATACGGCCCAGGCCGCCTACGAGGTGAACAACCTCGAACACGCCATCCGCAACCTGCTGCAAACCAACATCCGTACCGTGCTCGGCTCCATGGAGCTGGATGCGATGCTCAGCCAGCGTGACGGCATCAACGAGAAACTGCTGCGCACCGTCGACGAAGCCACCGCACCGTGGGGCATCAAGATCACCCGGATCGAGATCAAGGACATCAGCCCGCCAGCCGACCTGATGGCCGCGATGTCCGGCCAGATGAAGGCCGAGCGGATCAAGCGTGCGCAGATTCTCGAAGCCGAAGGCCTGCGAGCCTCCGCGATCCTGACCGCCGAAGGCAAGAAGCAGGCGCAGATTCTTGAAGCTGAAGGCGGTCGTCAGGCCGCGTTCCTTGAGTCCGAAGCCCGCGAACGTCAGGCCGAGGCCGAAGCCCGCGCCACCCAGGTGGTCTCGGAAGCAATCGCCACCGGCAACGTGCAGGCGATCAACTACTTTGTCGCCCAGAAATACATCGACGCACTGGGCAAGCTGGCCTCGGCCAACAACAGCAAGGTGATTTTGATGCCGCTGGAAGCCAGCCAGGTGATTGGTGCCGTCGGCGGCATCGGCGAGATCGTCAAGGCAACCTTCGACAACAAGAAAGCCTGAGGCACGCGCCATGTGGGAATTCCTGCAGCACCTGTCGTTTTGGGACTGGCTGGCACTGGGCACCGTGCTGTTGATCCTTGAAGTGTTCGGTGCCGGTGGTTATCTGTTGTGGATGGGCATCGCCGCCGCCGCCGTGGGCGTGATCAAGTTCCTGATCCCCAGCCTGGGCCTTGAGTGGCAACTGCTGCTGTTCGCCGTGCTCTCGATCCTCACGGCGGTGTACTGGTGGCGACGCCAGCGCAGCAGCGCCAAGGTCAGCGACCAGCCGGGGCTGAACATGCGTGGTTCGGAGTTGATGGGGCGCACCTTTGTGGTGCATCAGGCAATTATCGAGGGCCGTGGCAAGATCAAGATCGGCGATGGTGTATGGATCGCAGCCGGCCCGGACGCGCCCGTGGGAGCACACGTGCGTGTCATCGGTCAGGACGGCGTGATTCTAAAGGTTGAAACTGTTTAGTCAGCCATGGAACTCGGCTGGGCTATCTACAATCAAACTGTACAGATAACCCAGTCGGAGTCACCCATCATGCGTCTAAAATATGCTGTCGCTACCCTCGCTGTGCTTTCCCTTCCTGTCGGTTCAGCCATGGCCGACAGCTTCTGGCGTAATGTCATCTCATCGGGTGCCACCACCGGCTCGACGTACCTGACCTTCAAGGACCACAAAATGGTGGTCGCCGCTCAAGACGACGCCGGTAGCTTCGTCGCCAGCGACGGCAGCATCCGTGGCCCATACCTGGAAGCTGCGATGCAGAAGGTCCGCGCCGATAACCCTGGCCTGAAAGCCACGGACATGGACCTGGCCAACGCGATTCTGGCGAAAAACGCCATTGCTTCCGAGTAACACCGCCACCTGAAAAATGCCGCTCTTTGGGAGCGGCATTTTTTTGCCCAATTTTCCTACGGTCAATGCTGGCGATTCCCCATTCGAACAGGAAAAGTCCTGTCGAGCTGCCCGCACGCCACGCAACAAGCTGTCGATTCCCTTTAGCCCAAGTGAATCGATGACCATGCAAAAACTCTCCTGCGCGCTTCTGCTCGCCGCGATTGCCACCCCCCATGCCCAGGCAGAAGGCTGGTACGGGTCGGCAAAGCTCAACAGTGCTCGCCAGAATCTCTCCAGCGCCCTGCTGACCAGCCCCCGCGTCACCGATCGGGTGTCGGCCCCTGATAGCAGCAAAACCTTCACCGGATCATTCGCCTTGGGTTATGCCTTTGCCGATGGCTGGCGCCTGGAAGGGGAATACACCACCCCCAGCCAGTCGAACTTCAAATCCCAATGGGCGCCATTCAATGCCAACGTCAACAGCCTGCAGGCCGACAGCCAGCGCTTGATGCTCAATGGTTATAAAAACATCCCGATCAACGAGTGGCTGTCGTTCTACGGCATAGCGGGAGTGGGTTTGGCCCAGATTGACGCCGAGGGTTACCAGACCAACAAGACCCGGCGCTTCGCCAGCAACCGCCAGCACAATTTCGCCTACAGCGTAGGCCTGGGGCTGGACGCCAAGGTCAGCGAAACCCTGACCCTGGGCACCGGCTGGCGCTACGTGGACATGGGCAGGATTGAAACCGGCTACAACACCTTCGCCAACCGTATCAACGCCCGCGACGAGCAGCTGAAGGGCAAGCTCAAGGAGCAAAATGTGTTTCTGGAGGCCCGCGTAGCCTTCTAGGCCAAGCCCCAGGGATGCCGCCGCCAAGGCGGCATTTTTTGACCAGAGGGTGACGATTCATTCACAGACGACAGGCTATATTCAGTCGAGCCGTGCAACCATGCCCGGCATTGATATGCTTTTTTCTCATCGTCTACCTGAAACGGATGCCTTCAACGCCATGAGCCAACTGCCCTTTCTGCCGTTTTCCAAGCCCACCATTGATGAAGCCACCATCTCGGCGGTGGGCGACGTATTGCGCTCCGGCTGGATCACCAGCGGGCCGAAAGTGCAGGCGTTCGAAGCGCAGCTGTCGGAATACTTTGGCGGGCGCCCGGTACGCACCTTCAACTCGGGCACCTGCACCATGGAGATCGCCTTGCGCATCGCCGGCATCGGGCCCGGGGATGAAGTCATCACCACCCCGATCTCGTGGGTCGCCACTGCCAACGTGATTCTGGAGGTCGGTGCCACGCCTGTGTTCGCCGATATCGACCCGGTCACCCGCAATATCGACCTGGCCCAGGTAGAAGCGGCAATCACCCCGCGCACCAAGGCGATCATCCCGGTGTATCTGGCCGGCCTTCCCGTGGACATGCCGCTGCTCTACGCACTGGCCAACAAGTACAACCTGCGCATTGTCGAAGATGCTGCCCAGGCCCTGGGCTCCAGCTGGGATGGCGAACGTATTGGCTCTACGGGCGATTTCGTGTCATTCAGCTTCCAGGCGAACAAGAACATCACGTCGTCCGAAGGCGGCTGCCTGGTGTTGAACACCCCTGAAGAAGCACGCCTGGCCGAGAAATATCGCCTGCAAGGCGTTACCCGCACCGGCTTCGACGGCCTGGACGTGGACGTGCTCGGCGGCAAGTTCAACATGACCGACATTGCAGCGGCCATCGGCCTGGGTCAGTTTGCCCATATCGAGAAGATCACCGCCCACCGCCAGGCACTGGCGCGGCACTATTTCGAGTGTTTCGGCAGTGATTTTGAAGCGCAGTACGGTGCGCAATTGCCACCGGCCGATTTCGAAAACAGCAACTGGCACCTGTTCCAGCTGGTACTGCCGGAGCGCCAGGACGGTTTGCCGGCCCGTGCCACATTCATGGAGCAGATGCAGGCCCATGGCGTCGGCATTGGCTATCACTACCCGCCGATCCACCTGCTGAGCTTGTACAAGGCGCAGGGATTCAAGGAAGGCATGTTCCCGGTAGCGGAAAAAGTGGGGCGTTTGATTGTGTCGCTGCCGATGTTCACGGCGATGACGAAAGCGGACGTAGAGCGTTCGGTAGCGGCGGTAAAAGCGGTGTTGAAGCGCTGACAAAACCTTTGCGGGAGCCGGTTGCCGGCTCCCGCAGCGGGATCACTCGCCGATGGCAGCCTTGTAACCGGCAGCGTCCAGCAGTTTTTCCAGGTCAGCCGGGTTGCTTGGCTTGAGCTTGAAGATCCAGGCGCCGTAAGGGTCGGAGTTCAACAGCTCTGGCTCACCGCTCAAGGCGTCGTTCACCGCGATCACTTCGCCAGCAATCGGCGAGTAGATATCCGAAGCGGCCTTCACCGATTCAACCACGCCGGCCTGGTCAGCCGCCTTGAACACGTTGCCGACTTCGGTCAACTCAACGAACACCACATCCCCCAATGCTTCCTGGGCATGGTCCGAGATCCCGACGGTCACGGTGCCGTCAGCTTCCAGACGGGCCCATTCGTGACTTTCGGCAAAACGCAGGTCGGCAGGGATATCGCTCATAGTCTGTGTCCTCAAGAAAAAATGTCAGCGGCCATTGGCCCGCCGGAAAAGTTAAATCAATGTTTTGCCATGGCGCACGAACGTCGGCTTGACCACCCGAACCGGGTACCACTTGCCGCGGATTTCCACCTCGGCCCGGTCAGCAGTCGCCGACGGCACACGTGCCAGGGCAATGGATTTGCTTAGCGTAGGAGAGAAACTACCACTGGTGATCTCTCCTTCGCCAACATTGGCGATACGAACCACCTGATGTGCGCGTAAAACCCCACGTTCCTCCAGCACCAGGCCGACCAACTTGGACTTCACACCTGCTGCTTTTTCGGCTTCCAGGGCGGCACGGCCGATGAAATCACGCCCGGCCGGCTCCCAGGCGATGCTCCAGGCCATGTTGGCCGCCAAGGGCGATACGTCCTGGTGAATATCCTGACCGTAGAGGTTCATGCCGGCCTCAAGGCGCAGCGTGTCGCGGGCGCCGAGGCCGATGGGGGAAATGCCTGCGCCGACCAGATCGTTGAAAAACGCCGGGGCCTGCTCGGCCGGCAGGACAATTTCCAGGCCGTCTTCACCGGTATAACCGGTGCGCGCAATAAACCAGTCGCCATCGGCCAGGCCTTCAAAGGGCTTGAGCTGGTGGATCAAGGTGGCGCGAGACTGAGTCACCAGCTCAGCGATCTTCTGCCGGGCGTGGGGGCCCTGAATGGCAAGCATGGCCAACTCGGGACGCTCGTGAAGCCGGGCCTGATAGCTGCCGAGCCGGGCCTGCATCCAGGCCATGTCCTGGTCACGGGTAGCGGCGTTGACCACCAGCCGGTAACCACTCTCGGTACGGTAGACAATCATGTCATCCACCACGCCGCCTTGCTCGTTGAGCATGGCGCTGTACAACGCACGGCCGCAGCCGTGCAATCGGTCAACATCATTGGCCAGCAAATGCTGGAGCCATTCCTTGGCCTGGGGGCCTGTGATATCGATCACGGTCATATGGGATACATCAAACACCCCGCAATCGCGTCGCACCTGATGGTGTTCCTCAACCTGCGAGCCGTAATGCAAAGGCATATCCCAACCGCCAAAATCGACCATTTTCGCGCCAAGGGCGAGATGCAGGTCATACAGAGGCGTGCGCTGTCCCATGGGTTTCTCCTTCCGGGCGTGGCGAAGGTGCGGACGGTTGCCGTTCGGGCTACAAACCTTGAAATAAAAGGCCTGTAGCCGCGTTCAGCGACCCGATCTGGAAGATCGACCGCACCGAATGCCGCGCATTGTAGCCTCAAGGCGTAGGACTGGCACCTAGCCGATTTGTCTCGCCGAACGTCGGATCAGCCCGATGACCGGTAACAGGCCCACCAACACCAGGGTCAGGGCCGGCAGAGAAGCCCGCGCCCACTCGCCTTCGCTGGTCATCTCGAAAATCCGGACCGCCAGCGTGTCCCAGCCGAACGGGCGCATCAGCAAGGTGGCCGGCATTTCCTTGAGCACATCGACAAACACCAGCAACGCCGCACTCAGGGTGCCCGGCAGCAAGAGTGGCAGATACACTTTGCAAAACAGTCGCGGCCCGCTGACCCCCAGGCTGCGGGCAGCTTCGGGCAAGGACGGACGGATTCGCGCCAGGCTGTTTTCCAGCGGCCCATAGGCCACCGCAATGAAACGCACCAGATACGCCAGCAAGAGCGCCGACAGGCTACCCAATAACAGCGGTTTGCCGGCGCCACCCAGCCAGCCTGAGACCGGGATCACCAGTTCGCGATCCAGGTAGCTGAACGCCAACATGATCGACACCGCCAGCACCGAGCCCGGCAGCGCGTAACCCACGTTGGCCAGGCTGATGCCGGAGCGGATGGCCCGCGTGGGTGCCAGGCGATGGGCGAACGCCAGCACCAGGGCCACGCTGACGGTGATCAGGGCCGCCATCCCCCCCAGGTACAGGGTATGGACGATCAGACCGGCGTAGCGCTCGTCCAGGTCGAAGCGGCCGCGCTGCCAGAACCAGGCCACCAGTTGCAGCATCGGAATCACGAACGCGCAGGCAAACACCAAGCCGCACCAACCGCTGGCCGCCACCGCCTTGACCCCGCGCAGGTGGTACAGCGCCTTGCCGCGAGGCCGCTCATTGCTCGGCCGGCTGGCGCCCCGGGCACGGCGTTCGCCGTACAGCACCAACATCACCACCAGCAACAAGAGGCTGGCCAACTGCGCCGCACTGGAAAGGCTGAAAAAGCCGTACCAGGTCTTGTAGATGGCGGTGGTAAAGGTGTCGAAGTTGAACACCGAGACCGCGCCGAAATCCGCCAGGGTTTCCATCAGCGCCAGGGCTACGCCCGCACCGATGGCGGGGCGCGCCATGGGCAACGCTACGCGCCAGAATGCCTGCCATGGCGACTGGCCCAATACCCGCGCCGCTTCCATCAGGCCTTTGCCCTGGGCCAGGAAGGCCGTGCGCGCCAGCAGATAAAC
This sequence comes from Pseudomonas sp. TH32, assembly GCF_016650855.1. Classification (NCBI taxonomy): domain Bacteria; kingdom Pseudomonadati; phylum Pseudomonadota; class Gammaproteobacteria; order Pseudomonadales; family Pseudomonadaceae; genus Pseudomonas; species Pseudomonas sp. TH32. Next base: position 5,202,017 of record NZ_JAEKFA010000002.1, read on the forward strand.
GTAGGGGTAGAACACCAGCACCAGCACGATGATCACGCCGCTGGTTGATCGCACGCGTGGCAGGCGCAAGCCCATGCCGAACACGTCGCGCAACAGGGTTTGTACCGGGCCGGAGAAGTCCAGCAGGCCGACGAACACGAAGGCCAGGACGTAGGCGGGAATCGCGAAAGGCAGCATCAAGGCCCAGTCCAGCCAACGCCGACCGGGGAATTCGCAGAGGCTGGTCAGCCACGCCAGGCTGACGCCCAGCAGCGTGACGCCCACACCGACACCCAGCACCAGGGTCAGGGTGTTACCCAACAGGCGCGGCATCTGGGTTTCCCAAAGATGGGACCAGATCTGTTGGTCGATGGTCTGCCACGACAGCAACAGGACGCTCAGCGGCAACAGCACCAGGGCGGCGACGGTGAAGACCGGCAGGTACCAGCGGCGTTGGGCGGGATGGGCCAAAAGGATCGGATCTCTGGGAATAATATCTTGAACTCGCCACAACACAGTGTGGGAGCCGGGCTTGTCGAACCGTCGCACCGCCGCGATGCAGGCACCACGGTGTGTCAGTCACACCGTGGTGATGCTATCGCAGGCAAGCCAGCTTCCACACTGTCTTGCGGTGTCTTGAAGAGTCTACTTAGTTCCAGCCAGCCCGATCCATCAAGCGAATGGCCTCAGCCTGACGTTTGCCCGCCACTTCCACCGGCAATGTATCGGCCACAAACTTGCCCCAGGTCGCGACTTCCGCCGACGGCGGCACCGCCGGGTTGGCCGGGAATTCCTGGTTCACGTCCGCAAAGATCTTCTGCGCTTCCGGCGTGGTCATCCACTCCACCAGCGCCTTGGCGGCCTCCGGATGTGGCGCATGTTTGGTCAGGCCGATGCCCGACAGGTTGACGTGCACCCCACGGTCGCCCTGGTTCGGCCAGAACAGCTTCACCGCCAGGTCCGGCTTCTGCTTGTGCAGGCGGCCGTAGTAGTAGGTATTGACGATACCGACGTCGCACTGCCCGGCATTGATCGCCTCCAGCACGGCGATGTCATCGGAGAACACGTCGGTGGACAGGTTGTTGACCCAGCCCTTGACGATCTCCTCGGTCTTGGCCGCGCCGTGGGTTTCGATCAGGGTGGCGGTCAGCGACTGGTTGTAGACCTTCTTCGCGGTACGCAGGCACAAGCGGCCTTCCCACTGCTTGTCGGCCAGGGCTTCGTAGGTGGTCAGGTCGCCCGGCTTCACGCGATCAGTGGAGTAGGCGATGGTGCGCGCGCGCAGGCTCAAGCCGGTCCAGGCATGGGCCGAAGAGCGATATTGAAGGGGAATATTCTTGTCGATCACCGCGGAGGTGAACGGTTGCAGGATGCCCATCTGCTCGGCTTGCCACAGGTTGCCGGCGTCGACGGTGAGCAGCAGGTCGGCGGTGGCGTTTTCACCTTCGGCCTTGATGCGCTGCATCAGCGGCGCTTCCTTGTCGGTGATGAACTTGATCTGCACGCCGGTCTTCTTGGTGTAGGCGTCGAACACCGGCTTGATCAGTTCGTCGATACGCGAGGAGTAGACCACGACTTCGTCGGCCGCCTGCACGGTGGTGCTGCCGATAAGGGTGAGTGCCAGGGCAGTCAGGAGGCGCTTGGGTGCCAACATGGGTGCGGTCTCTCATTTGCAAAAAGAGGGCAAATGATAAGGACTCACATTTGGTAGCGCTCGGCGGAGGCGTTACCAGATGTTGCACTGCCCCCTCAGGCCTTGGCCAGCTCCGGCAAATCCCCGGTCAAACCCAATGCCTGGCGCACGAACAGCGCCTTGGCCTCGGGCATCTGCTCGACCACCTTCAACCCGGCATTACGCAACCAGCGCAACGGCAGTTGATCGGCCTGGAACAACCGTTCAAAACCTTCCATCGCAGCCATCAGCGCCAGGTTGTGCGGCATGCGCCGACGCTCGTAACGGCTGAGCACCTTCACCTCCGCCAGGCGCTCGCCGCGTTCGTTGGCGGCCAACAGCACCTCGGCCAGCACCGCCGCGTCGAGGAAACCCAGGTTCACGCCCTGCCCCGCCAGCGGATGAATGACGTGGGCCGCATCGCCAATCAACGCCAGGCCCTCGGCCACGTAACGCTTGGCATGACGCTGACGCAACGGCACGCACAGCCGTGGATCGGCGCTTAACACCGTGCCCAGGCGGCCTTCGAAGGCCAGCTCCAGCTCACGGCAGAAGCTTTCGTCGTCCAGCGCCATCAAACGCTCGGACTCACTCGGGGTGGTCGACCAGACGATCGAACACCAATCCTCCTGCCCGTCCCGCACCAGCGGCAAGAAGGCCAGCGGGCCGTTATCGGTAAAACGCTGCCAGGCCGTGCGCTGATGCGCCTGGCTGCTGCGCACGCTGGTGACGATGGCGTTGTGCAGATAATCCCACTCTCGGGTGGCGGTGCCCGTGAGGCGGCGCACCGCCGAGTTGGCACCGTCTGCTGCGACCACCAGCGGCGCGCGCAAGGTGCGGCCGTCGGCCAGGGTCAGCAGCCAGTCATCACCGGAGCGACGCATCTGCTCCAGGCGCGCATTGGCCAGCAGGCCGAGGTCGCAGTCATGCAGGCGATCGAGCAAGGCATCCTGGACCACACGGTTTTCGACGATATGCCCCAGCACCTCGGCATGCACGCTGGCCGCCGAGAAGTGGATCTGCCCGGTGCCGCTGCCGTCCCACACCTGCATCTCGCCGTACGGGCTGGCGCGTCGCTCGACGATCCCGTCCCACACGCCAAGGCGCTCGAGGATGCGCTGGCTGGCCGCCGACAAGGCGCTCACCCGCGGCTCGAACGCGGCTTGCGGGTCGAATGGCTTGACGCTCAGCGGGCTGCCATCGAGCAGCAGCACCTGCAGGCCACTGCCCTGCAACGCCAGCGCCAGGGCGCTTCCGACCATTCCGGCCCCGACAATCAGCACATCTGCGCGCATGTCCATGCTTTAAGCCTGTCTCGATTGCGGCTTGCGCCGCACGTAAAGGGTTTTATCGACCCGCGCCACCAGGGTGCCGGAGCCGTCATGAATCTGCACCTTGAGCTGCGGCAGGTATTTGTCGCCGCTGGCGGTGTGCTGGCGAATCTCGTCCAGCAAGGCATCGTCGATGGAGAATTCGGCATACACCGGGCCCTTGCCCGGCGAGATGAAATCGATGCTCGCGGCCTTGTCCCAGACAATATAGTCGCGCCCCAGATTCTCCATCAGCAACAGCATGTAGAACGGGTCGACCATCGAATACAGGCTGCCGCCAAACTGCGTGCCCACGTAATTACGGTTGTACCAGCCCAGGCCCATGCGCACCTTGGCGTGACGGAAATCAGCGCTGAGGTGCTGCACCCTAACCCCGGCACCGAGGTACGGCGGGTACAGGGTCAGGAACCAGCGCAGCAGTCGCGCCTTGCCCAGGCGTTGGGTCAGCCACTCACGCATCGGGGCGGGTGCCCAGGCCCATGGCCTGGCGGGCGAACCAGCGTTTGGCCGGCGGCAGCAAGTCCAGGCCCAGCAAGCCCATGTTGCGGCCCAGCGCCACCAACGGCTGGGCACTGCCAAACAATCGGGTCACCTGATCCGAGAAACCAACCGTGAGTTTCTGGTCCATGCGCTGGCGCTCACGGTACGCCTGCAGTGTCGCCAGGTCGCCCGGTACTGCCGGCCCGGCCAACAAGGCCTCGGCCAGGGCGTAGGCATCGCGCAGGGACAGGTTGAAGCCCTGGCCGGCAATCGGGTGCAGGCTGTGGGCGGCATTGCCGAGCACGGCCAGATGGGAGCGCACTTGCTCTTCCGCCTCCACGAGGGTCAACGGGTACAAGTGACGTGCACCGACCTGTTTCAGGGTGCCCAGGCGGTAGCCGAACACGCCCTGCAACTCACTGAGGAAGCTGCGCTCGTCCAGCTCGGCCAGACGCTGGGCGTCCATGCCGATGCGGGTCCACACCAGCGCGCAACGGTTGTCCGGCAACGGCAGCAAGGCCATCGGCCCTTCGTCGGTGAAACGCTCGAAGGCCTCGCCGTTGTGGGCTTCGCTCGGGGTGATGTTGGCGATCAGCGCGCTCTGGTTGTACGGGCGTTTTTTAACGCCGATACCCAGCTGTTCGCGCAGGCCGGAACGGCCGCCATCGGCCAGCACCGCAAGGTCGCACTCCAGCTCGGTTTCGTCATTCAGGGTCAGGCGGTAGCCATCGGCAAGCGGCTCCATGCGGGTGACTTCCGCCGGGCAGCGCCAGCTGACCACCTCCTTGTCCAGGCCTTGCCACAGGCATTGGCCGAGCCAGGCGTTTTCCACCACGTAGCCGAGGGCGGGCACGCCTTCTTCCATCGCCGACAGGCGCGCAGTGGAGAAGCGGCCACGGTCCGACACATGAATCTGCTTGATCGGCTCGGCGCGGCGGGAAATCTCCTGCCACACGCCCAACCGTTGATAAATCTGCCGAGCGCCGAAGGACAGCGCCGAAGAGCGCGCGTCATAACTCGGCTGGTAACTGTCGCCGGGGGCGAACGGCTCGATCAGCACGATCTTCCAGCCACGGGCCTTGGCCCCCGCCTGCAACGCCAAGGCGAGGCTGGCTCCCACCAGGCCGCCGCCGATAATCGCCAGGTTGACCCGGCTCATCGGGCGCTTGCCATCAATGCTTCGATCTCGGCAACGGACTTGGGCACGCCACCGGTCAGAATTTCACAGCCTTGCTTGGTCACCACCACGTCGTCCTCGATGCGTACGCCAATGCCACGCCATTTCTTCGCCACGTTCTGGTTGTCGGGCGAAATGTAAATCCCCGGCTCAACGGTCAGCGCCATGCCGACTTCCAGCACTCGCCACTCGCCGCCCACTTTGTATTCGCCCACATCGTGCACATCCATCCCCAGCCAGTGGCCGGCGCGGTGCATGTAGAAGGCTTTATAGGCTTCGCTGGCGATCAACTCGTCGACGTCACCCTGCAACAATCCCAGCTGGACCAGCCCGGCGGTGATCACTTGCACCGTCGCCTCATGGGCCTGGTTCCAATGCTTGTTCGGGGCGATTTCGGCAAAGGCGGCTTCCTGGGAAGCCAGCACGATTTCGTAAATCGCCTTCTGCTCGGCGGAGAACTTGCCGCTCACCGGCCAGGTGCGGGTGATGTCGCTGGCATAGCAGTCGATCTCACAACCGGCATCGATCAACACCAGGTCGCCGTCCCTGAGCACCGCGTCATTCTGCTGGTAATGCAGGATGCAGCTGTTGCGCCCGGAGGCGACGATGGAGCCATAGGCCGGCATCTTCGCCCCGCCCTTGCGAAACTCGTAGTCAAGCTCCGCTTCCAGGCTGAACTCATACAAACCCGCGCGACTGGCCTGCATCGCCCGCACATGGGCCGCGCAGGAAATCCGTGCGGCCTCGCGCATCACCTTCACTTCTGCCGCCGATTTATACAGGCGCATGTCGTGAAGCAGATGATCCAGGGCAACAAATTCGTTCGGTGGCTGGGCGCCGAGGTGCGCTTTAGAGCGGATCACGTTGATCCACTCCATCAGGTGCCGGTCGAACTCGGCGTTGCTGCCCATGGCCGAGTACACCCGGTCGCGACCTTCGATCAGGCCGGGCAGGATGTCGTCGATATCGGTGATCGGAAACGCGTCGTCGGCGCCAAACTCGCGGATCGCGCCTTCGGTGCCGGCCCGCAGGCCGTCCCACAGTTCGCGCTCGGCATTGCGTTCGCGACAAAACAGCACGTACTCGCCGTGCTGGCGGCCGGGCATCAGCACGATCACCGCTTCCGGTTCCGGGAAGCCGCTCAGGTACTGAAAGTCGCTGTCCTGACGGTAGACGTGCTCGACGTCACGGTTGCGGATAGCAACCGCGGCTGCCGGCAGGATGGCGATGCTGTTGGGTTCCATCTGCGCCATGAGCGCCTTGCGGCGCCGGGTGTATTCCGCTTTGGGGATATGGATCATGGGCAGATGGGCTTCCTTTCTTAGTGCAGCGACGGCTTGGGTGCAGCGGGCTCAGCCGATTTACGGGTCTCGGTGAACAGCAGCAGCGGCGCAACGCGCAGGTATTCCATGACTTCCATGTAGTCGCTTTCGCCGTCTTCGGACTCTTCCAGGGCGTCTTGCACCTGGGAGATGGCGGCCAGGTCTTGCAGCACTTCCTGGGCATCGGTGCTCAGGTCGAGGCCGCCGGCGTTCACGCCAAAGCCGTGGAGGAAACCTTGGCACCATTGGCCCAGTGCCGCAGCGCGCTCGGTGAGCGGTGCGTCATCGGTAGGCAGCAGCAACACAACGGTGACGTCATCACCGGTCAGCTCGCCTTTGACCATCTCTTGAAGGCCGATAAGGGCGTTGCGCACGTTTTCGGTAGGCTCGGTTTCCAGCAGCTCGGCGACGTCGGCCAGCCAGTTGTCGGCATCAAAGCCGACACCGGTGCAACTGCGGCCCAGCAGCACGCCGTGCAGCTCGGCAGGCGAGCAAGGATGACCGCTGGAGCTCAGCAGTTTGGAAAAAGCATCGTACGGGGAGTTCTGAATGGGCATGGTGAGCTAGGCGCCAGACGGCGCAATGTCTAGAATGAAGCGCTGTATCCTAGCATCGGCAGACGTACCAAGACTATCGAGGGCGTCAGATCGTTTATCCAGCAGTTGCCATTCATCAGACAAATCCAGTGGAACCCAATGGAAGACACCGACCTGCAAGCGCTGATGGCCAGACTCGAGCTGCTAATTAACCGGGTCGAGCAACTTAAGAGCCAAAACGGACTCCTATTAGCTCAGGAAAAGACCTGGCGCGAGGAACGCGCTCACCTCATTGAAAAAAACGAAATCGCCCGGCGTAAGGTCGAATCGATGATTTCGCGCCTGAAGGCCCTGGAGCAAGACTCATGAGTTCAAGCAATAGCGTCACCGTGCAGATTCTCGACAAAGAATATTCGATCATCTGCCCACAGGAAGAACGCAGCAATCTGGTGAGCGCTGCCCGCTACCTGGACGGCAAGATGCGTGAAATCCGCAGCAGCGGCAAAGTCATCGGCGCCGATCGCATCGCCGTGATGGCCGCGCTGAACATTACCCACGATTTACTGCATAAGCAGGAACGGCCTGACGTGCAGGCCAGCGGCTCGACGCGTGAGCAGGTACGCGACCTGCTGGAGCGGGTCGATCTGGTACTTTCTACCGATCCAGAGCCACCCAAGGGCTGATTGCGGCGTCGGTTTCGGGTATACTCGCCCCACTCCCTGGCGTGCTTGCCAGTCGGCGATGTCCCTGAGCCGATTCGCACTACCCTGGAAGTTACACGTTGGGCTGGTGTGCATGTCCGCTAGACGGAAAGCCTTAAAGCCTACTGTTTCTTCCACCTTGAACTTTCGGGTTCAAGGGCTAAGTCGACAGCGGTTCTGTCGGGGAGCCTGATTCCCAAATCCAATGCCAGTCTCAGGACTGGCATTGTTTTATGAGCCGAAAACCATGACCGAACCTGCGCCGCTTTCCCGCCCGCAACTTCGACGCATGCTGCGCAAAGCCCGCCGCGCCCTCACGCCCAGCGAGCAACGCCAGGCCGCCCTTGGCCTGTATCGGCAACTGGCACAGCACCCGCTGTTTCGCCGGGCCAAACACATATCCTTATACCTGCCGACGGACGGCGAAATCGATCCGCGCCTGCTGCTGCGCGCTGCACAGCGCCGGGGCAAGGCGACGTACCTGCCGGTGCTCAGCGCGTGGCCGCGAACCAAGATGGTGTTCCAGCGGGTGCGCCCTGGCGAGAAGCTGAGCCCCAACCGTTTTCGCATCCTTGAGCCACAGGTGAATGTCAGCCGTCAACGCAAGGTCTGGGCGCTGGACCTGGTGCTGCTGCCTTTGGTGGGCTTCGATGATGTGGGTGGGCGACTGGGCATGGGCGGCGGCTTTTATGACCGCAGCCTGGCCTACATGGCCCGCCGCAAATCCTGGCGCAAGCCGACGCTGTTGGGCCTGGCTCATGAATGTCAGAAGGTCGAACGATTGGCGCAGGCAAGCTGGGATGTACCGCTTGAGGGCACAGTCACCGATAAGGATTGGTATAGGGCAGGGACGCTACTGGAATCAGCAGCGCCTTAAAGACGGGTCAGCGCTTGAACGGTTGCGGCTGTTGCTGTGCGAGTTCAATCGGTGCGTCAGTCTTGTTCGACCACAAGCTCTGCGCATAGCCGGTGGTCACAACGCCCAGGCCGAACAAAATAACCAAAATCCATAGTAAATCCGGTTTGCGTTTCATCGATTGCCCCCCTTCAGGCATCTTGCACACGATGACAGCAACGTTCCATTAGTAGTCCGTGCCAGCTGCGTCAAGCTCAAAACCCCGGCATTCTGCGGTAACGTGAACCAACACGCAAACCTTGACGCCAACCGACCGTCGGTTTGTCATAAAATTGCAGGACAACTTTCCCAATCGCCTTTTGAGGAGCAAAAACATGGCCTATTGGCTGATGAAATCCGAGCCCGATGAACTGTCGATCACCGGCCTGGAAAAGCTCGGAGAGGCCCGGTGGGATGGGGTTCGCAACTATCAGGCACGCAACTTCCTGAGGGCGATGGCAGTGGGTGACCACTTCTTTTTCTACCATTCCAGTTGCCCGGAACCGGGGATTGCCGGCATCGGCAAAATCGTCGAGGCGGCCTACCCGGACCCCACCGCACTGGAGGCTGACAGCCATTATTTCGACGCCAGGGCGACACCCGAAAAGAACCCGTGGAGCGCAATCAATGTCGCCCACGTCGAGACGTTCCCGAAGGTCCTGGGGCTGGGTTATCTGAAACAGCAAACCGCCCTCGCCGACTTGCACCTGGTACAAAAAGGCAGCCGCCTTTCGGTGATGCCCGTCACCGCCGAGCAGTGGGCCGCGGTGCTCGGCCTGCGCTAAAAGGCAGAACCCTGCGGTCACGCCCATGGCGCATGCATCTGCGCGTCAACCGGGTTAGGCTGGCGCTTCATTTGACCCGCATCAAGGGCCTTCGGGCAGGATCGGTCAAACTAGGACGCTAACGCCGCAGGATGCACCCATGTCGACGAACCACCGCACCTCCCATCTTTTCGCCATTCCATTGATTGTCTTGCTGCTGGCTGCCGGCGGCTTCGGCTATTGGCAATCCACCCAGGACCGCCTGCCCGAGGGCTTGAGCATGGGCAATGGCCGGCTGGAATCGACTGAAGTGCAGATCGCCACCAAGATCCCCGGGCGCCTGGCCGAAGTGCGGGTGGACGAAGGCGACAAGGTGCTCAAGGGCCAGTTGCTGGCGCGCATGGACACCCGCACCCTGGAAGCCCAGCGCGCCCAGGCTGAAGCCGAAGTGCTGCGGGCCAGGGAGAATTTCGCGGCCGCCGAAGCCAATGTGCAACTGCGCCAGAGCGAGCAACTGCTGGCCAGCCAGGAACTCAAGCGCACCCAGGAACTGTACAAGCGCGGTTTCGCCAGCGGCCAACTGATCGACCAACAGCAGGCGCGGCAAAACACCGGCAACGCCGCCGTGGTCGCCGCCCAAGCTCAGGTCAATTCGGTAAAAGCCGCCATCGGCGCCGCCCAGGCCCAGGTCGCGCAACTCACCAGCGAAATCGAAGACAGCAGCCTGCGGGCGCCCATCGACGGCATCATCCAGCTACGCCTGGCCGAACCCGGCGAAGTGCTCGGCGCCGGTGGCCGCGTGCTGCTGCTGATCGACCCCAACGACCAATACATGAACCTCTACCTGCCCGCCTCGGTGACCGGTCGCCTGACCGTCGGCAGTGAGGCGCGCATCCTCCTCGACGCCCTGCCGAAGCAGCCGCTGCCGGCGAAAATCAGCTTTGTCGCGGCCAAATCGCAGTTCACCCCCAAGGAAGTGGAAACCCGTGACGAGCGCCAGAAGCTGGTGTTCCGGGTCAAACTGCGCCTGACCCAACCGAGCGCCGTGCCACAAGCCAAACCGGGCATGCCCGGCGCCGGCTATGTGCGCACCGCTGACCTGGACTGGCCGGCCAACCTGCAATGAACGGCCTGGCGCTGCACGCCACGGGGATCAACCATCGCTACGGCAAGCAACAGGCGCTGATCGACATCGCCTTCAGCCTGCCCGCCGGCACCCGCTGCGGGCTGATCGGCCCGGACGGCGCCGGCAAGTCGAGCCTGCTGGGCTTGATCGCCGGGGTCAAAAAGCTTCAACAAGGCGAGCTGGTAGTGCTCGGTGGCTCCATCGAAGACCGCCGTCACCGCAACAGCCTTTACCCGCGAATCGCCTTCATGCCCCAAGGCCTGGGCGGCAACCTGTACCCCGAACTGTCCATCAGCGAAAACATCCGGTTCTTCGCCACGCTGTTTGGCCTGTCGAAAGCCGACTGCGACCAGCGCATGCACAACCTGCTGCTGGCCACCGACCTCGCGCGCTTCGCAGACCGCCCTGCCGGCAAACTCTCCGGCGGCATGAAACAGAAACTCGGCCTGTGCTGCGCATTGATCCACGACCCTGATTTGTTGATCCTCGACGAACCCACCACCGGCGTCGATCCGCTGTCCCGTCGACGCTTCTGGGAACTGGTAGAAACCGTACGCAGCGAACGCCCACAACTAACGCTGCTGGTGGCCACGGCCTACATGGAAGAAGCCGAGCAGTTCGAACACTGCCTGATGCTCGACCGCGGCAAGCTGATCGCCGACGGCCTGAGCAGCGAACTGGCCACAGCGACGCCCAGCGGCAAACTGGATGAAGCCTTCACCCATTTCCAGGGCGACAGCGCCCACAACAACCAGCCGCTGGTGATCCCGCCACGCCAAGGGGACAACACCGACATCGCCATCGAAGCCCACGACCTGACCCTGCGCTTCGGCGATTTCACGGCGGTGAACAAGGTCAGCTTTGCCATTGGCCGGGGCGAGATCTTTGGTTTCCTCGGCTCCAACGGCTGCGGCAAGACCACCACCATGAAAGTCCTCACCGGCCTGATGCCGGCCACCGAGGGCACTGCCACGCTACTGGGCAACCCGGTAAACGCCAAGGACCTGGCCACCCGCAAGCGCGTGGGCTTCATGTCGCAAAGCTTCTCGCTGTATGGCGAACTCAGCGTGCGCCAGAACCTGGTGCTTCACGCACAGTTGTTCGACCTGCCCAAAGCCGAGAGCGGCCAGCGCATCGACGAGTTGATCGAGCGTTTTGACCTGGGTGACGTCGCCGAGCAGCCTTCCGGCGAGTTGCCCCTGGGCCTGCGCCAGCGCTTGTCCCTGGCGGTGGCGGTGCTGCACCGCCCGGAAGTGCTGATCCTCGATGAGCCGACCTCGGGCGTCGACCCGGCCGCCCGGGATGATTTCTGGCGGTTGCTGATCGAGCTGTCCCGGGAACAGGGCGTGACCATCTTCCTGTCCACCCACTTCATGAACGAGGCCCAGCGCTGCGACCGCATCTCGCTGATGCACGCGGGCAAGGTGCTGGCCTGCGACACGCCGGATGCGCTGCAACAGCAGTTCCACGGTGAGACCCTGGAGGCGGCGTTTGTCACCTGCCTGGAGCAAGCCCAAGGCGCACCTGAAGCCGCAGCCGCCTCCACCGAAACCGTCAGCGAACCCATGGCCCCGCCCGTCAGCAAACGCGGATTCAGCGGCGCCCGCCTGTTGGCCGTCGCCAGCCGCGAAGGCAAGGAACTGCTGCGGGACAAGGTGCGCATGGCCTTCGCCCTGCTGGGTGCGATTTTCATGATGGTGATCTTCGGCTACGGCATTTCCCTGGACGTGGAAAAGCTCGCTTTCGCCGTCTACGACCAGGACCAGACGCCGCAAAGCCGCGCCTACCTGGAGGCCTTCCGCAGCTCGCGCTACTTCGCCGAACAGCCGCCGATCACCGACGCCAGCGAACTGCACAAACGCCTGCAACGCTCGGAAATCAAACTGGCGCTGGAGATTCCGCCGGGGTTCGGCCGTGACCTCTACGCTGGCCGCCAACCCGCCGTGGCCGCCTGGCTCGACGGTGGCATGCCGTTCCGTGCGGAAACCAGCCGCAACTATGTAGAAGCGGTGCACCAAGCCAATCTCCAGCAACTGGCCGAACTGAACAGCACACCGCTGAACCCGCAAGCCGCCGCCAAACTGGAAACCCGCTTTCGCTACAACCAGGACGTGGTCAGCGTGAACGCCATCGGCCCCGGCGTGATGGCCCTGATCCTCGCGTTTATCCCGGCGATGCTCACGGCCCTGGGAATCGTGCGGGAGAAGGAACTGGGCTCGATCACCAACTTCTACGCCACACCGCTCACCCGCCTGGAATTCCTGCTGGGCAAGCAGGCGCCGTACCTGGCCGTGAGCCTGATCAACCTGGGGCTGCTGGTGGCGATGAACCGCTGGCTGTTCGGCGTGCCGTTCAAGGGCAGCGGCGTGACCCTGGCCTTTGGCGGCCTGCTGTACGTGCTGGCCACCACCAGCATGGGCCTGTTGATTTCCGCGTTCACCCGCACCCAGATCGCAGCGATCCTCGGCACCATGATCATCACCAGCCTGCCGACCATCCAGTTCTCCGGGCTGATCGTACCGCGCTCGTCCCTGGAAGGCGCCGCCGCGTTGATGGGCATGCTGTTCCCGGCGGGGTACTTCCTCGATATTGCGGTGGGCACCTTTACCAAGGCCCTGGACCTGCGCCAGTTATGGCCGCAGTGCCTGGCGCTGTTCGGGTTTTTCCTGGGGTTCACCGGGCTTAGCCTGATCATGCTCAAGAAGCAGGAGGCCTGATGCACACGTTCGCCCATATCCTGCGCCTTGGCATCAAGGAACTGACCAGCCTGCGCCATGACAGCGTGTTGCTGCTGTTCCTGTTCTACGCGTTTACCGTCGCCATCTATATGCCCGCGGCCGGCTCGGTGATCGGCGTGCACAACGCCAGCGTGGCCTTTGTGGATGAAGACCACAGCGCGCTGTCCCGCCAACTGGCCGAAGCGCTGCAACCGCCGGAGTTCCAGCCAGCGGTACCGCTGCCCTATGACCAACTGGACAACGTGATGGACAGCGGCCAGTACACCTTTGTAATCAACGTGCCGGCGAATTTCCAGGCCGACCTGTTGGCCGGGCGCCAGCCGGGGGTGCAGGTCAACGTCGACGCCACGGCCATGAGCCAGGCGTTCATGGGCGCCGGGTACATCGGGCGGATTTTCCAGCGTGAGTTGCTGACCTATGGCAACCAGGCTGATGCCGCCCAAAAGGCCCCGGCGCTGCTGACCACCCGGGCACTGTTCAATACCAACCTGGAAGGCGGCTGGTTTTTGGCGGTGATTCAGATCGTCAACAACATCACCATCCTCGCCATCGTGCTGACCGGTACCGCACTGCTGCGTGAACGCGAACACGGCACCCTCGACCATTTGCTGGTGCTGCCCCTGACGGCGCTGGAAATCATGCTGGCGAAAATCTGGAGCAACATGCTGGTGGTGGTGCTGTGCACCTGGCTGTCGCTGGAAGTGGTGGTGAAAGGTTTGCTCGGCGTGCCGCTGGCCGGGTCGCTGACCTTGTTTTTGCTGGTCACCGCGCTGTACCTGTTTGCCAGTACCGCCCTGGGTATCTTCCTCGCCACCCTCGCCCGCTCGACGCCGCAGTTCGGCCTGCTGGCGATCCCGGTGATTATCCCGATGCTGTTGTTGTCTGGCGGCAGCACACCGCTGGACAGCATGCCGCAGTGGTTGCAATGGGTGATGCAGGGCTCGCCGTCGACGCACTTTGTGAGCCTGAGCGCGGCGATTCTGTTCAGGGATGCGGGGGTGAGCGTGGTGTGGCCGGACTTGCTGGCACTGGCGGCGATTGGGTTGCTGTTTTTTGCGGTGGCGTTGGCGCGGTTCAGGAAGAGCCTTGCCTCTTGAGAGCGATGCGCTTTCGTGGCGAGGGAGCTTGCTCCCGCTGGACCGGGCTGGCGCTCCAGTGCGAAGCGCTCCCTGGATTTTGGGGCCGCTGCGCAGCCCAGCGGGAGCAAGCTCCCTCGCCACAGGGGCGCCCTTTTACCAGACGTCAATTGCGTGGGATTACTGGATGATCAGGTTGTTGAACAACAAATCCTCAACCTGCGGTTTGCCGGTCTCGTCGTTCATCACTTGCTGGGTTTGCTTCAGGGCTTCCTGACGCAGTTTTTCCTTGCCGTCGACGCTGCTCATGGTGTCGTTGGTTTGCTGGGTAAACAGGGCCACCAGCTGGTTGCGAATCAACGCATCGTTGGCTTTGACGGCAGCAGCCGCCTCGGGGCCGGTCACGCGCAGGGCGATATCCGCCTTGAATACCCGCAGCTTCGCGGTGCCATCCAGGCCGTAATTGCCGACGAACGGCGGGCTCAGGCTGATATAGCTGACCTTCGGCGCGTCGCCTTCTTTGGCTTCTTCGGCCAGGACTGCCGTCGGCAGTGTCAGGGCCAGCATCAACAGGATCCACGCTTTCACAGTTCATTCCTCAATTCGGTTGCCCAGTAGCATAACGCTAGCAGCCCTGAGCACAAGCTTATGGCGACTTATCAGGCCGGGGCATGCTCGTTGACCCGTCGCCCTGCCCACCTACACTTATCGGCCAACACGCCAAAAGGAATAGTCCGATGAAAGCTGTGCTGTGCAAAGCCTTCGGCCCCGCCGAAAACCTGGTGCTGGAAGACGTCGAAAGCCCGGCGATCAAGAAGAACGAAATCCTGTTGGACGTGCATGCCGCCGGGGTCAATTTCCCGGACACCCTGATCATCGAGGGCAAGTACCAGTTCAAGCCGCCGTTCCCGTTTTCACCGGGCGGTGAGGCGGCGGGCGTGATCAGCGAGATCGGCGAAAAGGTCAGCCACCTGAAAGTCGGCGACCGGGTGATGGCGCTGACCGGCTGGGGCAGCTTCGCCGAGCAGGTCGCCGTGCCGGGCTACAACGTGCTGCCGATCCCGCCGAGCATGGACTTCAAAACCGCCGCCGCCTTCAGCATGACCTACGGCACCTCGATGCACGCCCTCAAGCAGCGCGCCAACCTGCAACCCGGGGAAACCCTGCTGGTGCTCGGTGCTTCCGGCGGCGTCGGCCTGGCCGCGGTGGAAATCGGCAAGGCCATGGGCGCCCGGGTGATCGCCGCAGCCAGCAGCGCCGACAAGCTGGCGGTGGCCAAGGCCGCCGGTGCCGATGAGTTGATCAACTACAGCGAAGCCAGCCTCAAGGACGAGATCAAACGCCTCACCGGCGGCAACGGTGTGGATGTGATCTACGACCCGGTAGGCGGCGACCTGTTTGACCAGGCCGTCCGCAGCATCGCCTGGAATGGCCGGCTGCTGGTGGTGGGTTTTGCCAGCGGGCGCATTCCCGAGCTGCCGGTCAACCTGGCGCTGCTCAAGGGAGCGGCGGTGGTCGGGGTGTTCTGGGGCTCGTTTGCCCAGCGCCAGCCGCAGGACAACGCGGCCAACTTCCAGCAACTGTTCGGCTGGTTTGCCGAGGGCAAGCTCAAGCCGCTGGTGTCTCAGGTGTACCCGCTGGAGCAGGCCGCGCAGGCGATCAATGACCTGGGCCAGCGCAAGGCTGTCGGCAAGATCGTGGTGCAGCTACGCTGACGATTGTTTCATTTTGTCCACGAGGTGCCTGGGTCCATGATCGGCCGAGGCACTTACTCATTGGCAGGAAGAATAATGGTCACACGGTTGCGCGCGCTGTTCCTGGGGGTATTGATGGTGGTGTCGGCCCAAGCCCTTGCCCATAAAGAGGACAAGGATGTACGTGGGCTGAACAACGTGACGGTGCTGATCGTGCGTCATGCGGAAAAACCCGATGAGGGCCCGCTGCTGAGCCCCAAGGGCGAACAACGGGCGGCGGCCTATGCCAGCTATTTCGACCCGCTGCTGTTGAATGGCATCTCGGTGGTGCCCCAGCGGCTGATCGCCACCAGCGACAGTAAGGAGAGCTCCCGTCCTCGCCTGACCCTGACACCCTTGGCCCAGCGCCTGCAGCTCCCGCTTGAAACCCCCTACTCAGACGATCAAGTCGGCAAACTGGTGAAGTCCCTGCGCAAGTCCAACCAGGCGCAAACCGTGCTGATCGCCTGGCATCACGGGCATATCGACAAGCTGATCGAAGCTTTCGGCGGCGACGGCCCGGCGCTGACCGGCATGAAGAAATGGCCGGAAAATGTGTATGACTGGCTGATCGTGTTGCGCTTCGACGATCAGGGCCAACTGGAGGAATCCCGCAGCCAGAAGGTCCAGGAGCACCTGCTTCCGGGTGATATCGCAGCCGCTAACGGCAGCTGAGCCGAATCGCTGTCTGTGGCGAGGGAGCTTGCTCCCGCTGCGTCGCGAAGCGGCCCCAGAAGATGGGCCTGCTGCGCAGTCCAGCGGGAGCAATCTCCCTCGCCACACGTTCGTGATACCCCGCCTGAAAACGCCCCTCACTTGCCTCTAAGCGACATGTTCGTAAAAGAACATGCAATTGCACTCAATTCCTATGCCCGCAGATAAGAGGCGGTGCTATTTTCGGTAACGAAACTGTAACATTCGCATCCGCAGTCAAAACAAGAAATCTGGAGCTCTTGAATGTTTGCTTTCTTCCGTCCTGCCGCACATCAGGCGCCCCTGCCTGAAGAAAAAATAGACAGCACGTATCGACGCCTGCGCTGGCAGATCTTCGCCGGTATTTTCTTCGGTTACGCCGGGTACTACCTGCTGCGCAAAAACTTCTCCCTGGCCATGCCCTACCTGATTGACGAGGGTTACACCCGTGGCCAGCTGGGCCTGGCGATGTCGGCGATTGCGATTGCCTACGGCCTGTCCAAGTTCCTCATGGGCCTGGTGTCCGACCGCTCCAACCCGCGCTACTTCCTGCCCTTCGGCCTGCTGGTGTCCGCCGGGGTGATGTTCATTTTCGGTTTCGCACCCTGGGCAACGTCCAGCGTGACCATGATGTTCATTTTGCTGTTCATCAACGGCTGGGCCCAGGGCATGGGGTGGCCGCCAAGCGGGCGGACCATGGTGCACTGGTGGTCGCAGAAGGAACGCGGCGGCGTGGTTTCCGTCTGGAACGTGGCGCATAACGTGGGCGGTGGCTTGATCGGCCCGCTGTTCCTGCTGGGCATGGCCTGGTTCAACGACTGGCACGCGGCGTTCTACGTCCCGGCCACCGTGGCCCTGCTGGTGGCGGCGTTTGCCTTCATCACCATGCGTGACACCCCGCAATCGGTGGGCCTGCCGCCTATCGAGCAATACAAGAACGACTACCCGGAAGGCTACGACGCCAGCCACGAAGACGAATTCAGCGCCAAGGAAATCTTCGTCAAGTACGTGCTGCGCAACAAAATGCTCTGGTACATCGCCTTCGCCAACGTCTTCGTCTACCTGCTGCGCTACGGCGTGCTGGACTGGGCACCGACGTACCTCAAGGAAGCCAAGCACTTCGACGTGGATAAAACCTCGTGGGCGTACTTCTTCTACGAGTGGGCAGGCATTCCGGGCACGCTGCTGTGCGGCTGGATGTCGGACAAGATTTTCCGTGGCAACCGTGGCCTGACCGGCATTGTGTTCATGGGCCTGGTGACCGTGGCGACCCTGGTTTACTGGCTCAACCCGCCGGGCAACCCGATGATCGACATGATCGCGCTGTTCTCCATCGGCTTCCTGATCTACGGCCCGGTGATGCTGATCGGCCTGCAGGCGCTGGAACTGGCACCGAAGAAAGCCGCCGGTACCGCAGCGGGCTTTACGGGCTTGTTCGGGTACCTGGGTGGTTCAGTGGCAGCGAGTGCGGCCATGGGCTACACCGTTGACCATTTCGGCTGGGACGGTGGCTTTGTGCTGCTGATCGGCGCGTGCCTGCTGGCGATCGCGTTCCTGATCCCCACCTTGTGGCACACCAATAGCGTCAGTACCGCACGTTAATCGTCGGAACAGCCCTTGGAACACCGCTTGAGCCGCGCCTCCAGATTCTTGTCTGGCATGGCGTGGCTACGCAGGGCGTTGACGGTCTGCTCGACATAATCGCGCGTAGTGCCGTAACGCCCGCAAGCGCTTTGCAACACGTGATTCAGCACAATGTCGGGCAAGTTACCGGCATAACTGGGCAGGTGCCGCTCCAGCACAAATCCCAATGCCTGCACCTGGCTGCCATCTTCAAGACGGCAGGTCAGCCAGTGTGGCCGGTAGGAGGGGTAAGGCATCTCGCGCTGCCACAGGGCATACAGCGAGGCCTCCAGTTGATCTTCCGGCAGGCGATAAGCGAACCCGCTGCACGAGCCACCGCGATCCAGGCCAAACACCAACCCCGGTATTTCCGGCGTGCCCCGATGCTCGTGAGACCACAGGTACAAGCCCCGGTGATAACCGTAGACCCGTGCCCGCATCCGTTGTGTCGACGAACATTCAGGTCGCCAGATCAGCGAACCGTAAGCGAACAGCCAGACCGGTCCCCCCTTATGCCGGGCCATGGTGGCCTGCATCGAACTCATCAACTGTTCGTGAGTGAGTTGCGGCCCCAGATCGAGCCGCGGAGGGTAAGCCAATTGCAAAAGATCAGATTCAATGGCGGTCATGGCGGATCGCTTAGGTCTCCTTTGTGGTTACGAGAAGCTGTTACCAGTTGTAAGCAACTTTACCGTAATAGAACGCGCCGCTGTAACCGTACGGCGAAAAAGTGCTATAGGCCAAATTGCCACCACTGCTGGCGTAGGCATTGAGTTTTTCCGGGTACTTGTCGGTGACGTTGTCGCCGCCGACGGTGAAGGTCCAGTTTTTCAGCTTGTAGTCGGCCGACAGGTCCAATAGCCAGGCTGCCTTGAAGCTCTGGTCGTTGGTGGGGTCTGCCTGATAGCTGGTGAATGAACCATAGCGCACCAAATTACTGTGCAGCGCCCAATTGCCGAAACTCAGGTCGTTGCCCAGGCTCAGCTTGTGTTGAGGCGTGGTGTCGCCCAACAGGCCGATGCGCTCGCGGCGGTCCACCCGCACCAGGCTCGCCCCCAGGCTATCCAATACCGCCGGGTTGGCTTTTACGTCGGTGACCTTGGTGTGGTTGTAGTTGTAGCCCACAGTGCTGTTCCAGCGCACACCGTTATCCAGTTGGTAGCGATAGTTGGCCACCAGGTCGATGCCATTGGTGGTGGTGTCGGTGGCGTTGGTGAAGTAGCGCACGGTGGTGTAATTGATGTTGCCGACGCCGTTGGCCTGCAGATACGCGAGCGCCGCCGGGTTCTTGCTCAGGTCCAGGTTGGAGGACAGGCTGATGCGGTCGCTGATGTCGATGCGGTAGACGTCGGCGGTCACCGTCAGGTTGTCGGTCGGCTCCAGCACCAGGCCGAGGCTGTAGTTGCGTGACTTCTCGGCTTTCAGGTCTTCAGCGCCGAGCAGGCGCGCCACCTGGCTGTTGGCAGGGAAGGTGCCGGCTTCCTGGATGGTGTTGCCGATCAGTTGCGACGAGGTGTAAGCGAAGTTTTGCTGTGCCAGGGATGGCGCACGGAAGCCGTTGGAAACACTGCCGCGCAAGGCCACTTGCGGGGTGAAGTCGTAACGGGCCGAGAGCGAGCCGCTGACGTTGGAGCCAAAATCACTGTAATCCTCGTGACGCACGGCAGCCGAGGCGCTGAGTTTTTCGGTGAAGTTGGTTTCCAGGTCCAGGTACTGCGCCCAGTTATGCCGCGTGCTGGTACCGGCGTCGGAATCACGGAAGCCGCCCAGGCCCGAACTGCCGGTCTGGTAGTAGGACGCAGGATCACCCGCCTTGATTTGGTAACCCTGGTCCAGGTACTCGCCACCAAACGCGACCGACACCGGATACGGCAACCAGCCCAGGCTGAATTCCCGCGACAGGTCCAGGCTGAGTTGCTTCTGGTCATTGACCAGGGTCCCGTTGTCGAACTTGCGCGGCGTGGCCAGGCCCAGCGAGGTGTTAATGGTTTCGGTGCCGATCTGGTACTGGTTCTTGCCGTAGTTGACCGACACATCGTAGTGCCAGTCATAGGCCAACAACCCGCGCAGGCCCACCGCCAGGGACGTGTCTTCCACGTCACCGCGAATCAGCGGCAGGTAACCGTTGGGGTTGAGCGCAGGAATGTTGTTGCTCGCGTTGCTGGCCCGGTAGAACGCTGCGGTCTCGCCACGGGTCTTGCTGTAGCCGCCAAACGCGTAGAACTCAGCCGCGTCGCTGAAGGAATATTCCGAATTGAGAAACAGCTTGCCCTGATCGGTGGCCGGTTCGCCCTGGCGGAATACGCGCTGGCCATAGGTCGTCGAACCGACGCTGCCCGGCCGGAAATCCTTGCCGGCGCGGTTGGTGTAATCGTTGTCGGCACCTTCGGCGGAGACGTTGATAAAACCGTTATCCCCCAGCGCCACGCCGGTGTTGCCGCTGAGATTGCGCTGGATACCGTCACCCTTTTTGTATTCGCCGAACTTGCTGGTGATCGAGCCGCCGTGGTCGTCATGCTTGAGGATCACGTTGATCACCCCGGCAATCGCATCCGAGCCATAGCGGGCGGAGGCGCCGTCACGCAGCACTTCGATATGGTCCACCGCCGCCAGCGGGATCGCATTCAGATCCGCCGGGGCCGAGCCGCGCCCCACGGCGCCACCGAGGTTGACGAAGGCGCTGGTGTGGCGGCGCTTGCCATTGACCAGCACCAACACCTGGTCCGGTGACAGGCCACGCAATTGCGCCGGGCGCACCAGTTCGGCGCCGTCCACCAGGCTTGGGCGTGGGAAGTTGATGGAAGGAATCAAACGGGCCAACACCGCGCCCAGTTCGTCAGAACCGGTGCTGCGCAGGGTGTCGCCGGAAATCACATCGATGGGTGACAGCGAAGCACTGGCGGTGCGCTCTTGGGCGCGGGTGCCGGTGACGATGACTGTGTCGAGTTTGGGTACATCGGCAGTGGCCGTTTCGGCGGCTGCCACTGGATTGAATCCCACAGCGGTCAGCAAATTAGCCGACAAAATCGCCGTGTACAGCAGGTGCTGCTTGTTGCTCCCCATACCGCTCCCCTTGGAATCAAAGGCCAGAACGTCAATGCTCTGAGCTCGTACG
This sequence comes from Pseudomonas sp. TH32, assembly GCF_016650855.1. Taxonomy (NCBI): domain Bacteria; kingdom Pseudomonadati; phylum Pseudomonadota; class Gammaproteobacteria; order Pseudomonadales; family Pseudomonadaceae; genus Pseudomonas; species Pseudomonas sp. TH32. The sequence goes on from NZ_JAEKFA010000002.1 coordinate 5,222,978, forward strand.
ATCGATCCGTGTGGCGGACGGTGGCGGTCATTTATTGGTTATTGGCAGAAAGTCGGTAGTCCGTTGTCATATAGCTTAATGATATTTATGTAACAAATTAAATACCTTTAAAGAATAAGCGAATGCATAAGCACCGCCCGTCCGCTCATCAGGATTGAGCCGTGCACGCCCGGTACCTTCAGCGCGCGTTCAGCCTTTATGGGGCCTGAGCCTTCAAAATGGCCACCTGTCACGACCCACTTAGCCGCCCAATCACCGACTATCGAGGTCGCACCATGAAATATCGACTTTCCAGCCTGCTGTTCCTGGCACAGGCCACCACCGCCCTGGCGGTCGAAGCACCAAGCCAGGACGAAAAAGGCTTCTGGTACGCCCAGACAAGCGTCTACACCCGGCACTTTGCGCCGGACAAGGACCACAACAATCATCAGGATTTGATCGGCCTGGAGCGCAATGAAGCGTCAGGCCTGGTGTATGGCGGGGCAACGTTTCGCAACTCGTTCAGCCAGCGCTCGTACTACGTCTACGCCGGCAAGCGCTACGACATGACCGATTATCCGGTGTACCTGAAGCTGACGGGCGGCGTGATCCAGGGCTATCGCGGCAAGTACCGCGACAAGATTCCACTGAATGGGCTGGGCGTAGCGCCGGTGATCATCCCGTCGGTGGGCACTCACTACGGGCCGGTCGCCGCCGAGTTGGTGTTGCTCGGGTTCAATGCGGCGATGGTGACGACAGGCGTTCGGTTCTGATTGGGCCGCTGATGGGCTTCTGTGGTGAGGGAGCTTGCTCCCTCACCACATGTTACGGACGGGGCGCGTAGGCAAATACATCGGCGCGCATCTGGTGCGCATCCATGCCGGCGTCGACCAACGCATCCAGCGTGCCATAGATCATTGCCGGTGAACCGCTGGCGTAGACGTGCACGGCCTTGAGGTCGCTGATGTCTTCGCAGACCGCTTCATGCAACAACCCGCAGCGCCCTTCCCAGCCGCACAGGTCGCTGACCACTTTGTGCAGGAACAGGTTGGGCAATTGCAGCCACTGGTCCCAGTGCTCGATGTCGTAGAAATCTTCCGGCCGGCGTACCCCCCAATACAGATGCACCGGGTGCTTGAAGCCGCTGGCGCGGCAGTGTTCGATCAGGCTGTGCATCTGCGCCATGCCGGTACCGGCGGCGATCAGCACCAGCGGCCCGTCAGGCAGTTCCGCCAGGTGGGTGTCGCCAAACGGCAGCTCGATACGCGCCATCTGGTTGCGCTGCAACTGCTCCAGCAGGCTGCGGGCGCTGTCTTCCCGGGCCAGCACATGCAATTCCAGCTCGCGCCCGGCGTGGGGCGCCGAGGCCAGGGAGAACGCCGACTTCTCGCCGTTTTCCCGCTCGATCATCAAGTATTGCCCGGCGTGGTAACGCACCGGCTTGCCCGCCGGGGCCCGCAGGCGCACGCGCCATACGTCACCGCCCACTTCAACGCATTCACTCAATTGGCAAGACAATTTGCGCACCGGCAACTCTCCCGGCGCCAGCACGCCATCCCACAAGACGATGCAATCTTCCAGCGGTTCGGCAATGCAGGTATAGAACTCGCCATGGTCACGCACCTCACCGGCTTGCTGCACCCGGCCTTCCACCAACAGCGCCGCACACACGTGACACACGCCATTGCGGCACGCCTGAGGGCAATCGTAGCCCAGGCGTCGCGCGCCCTCGAGGATCCGCTCGCCGGGGGTCAACTCAAGTACCGCACCGGAAGGCTGCAGGGTTACACGCATCAATCTATTCCTAATTCTTTCCAGAGCGCATCGACACGAGCAGTTACCGCTTCGTCCTTGACGATCACGCGGCCCCATTCGCGGGTGGTTTCACCCGGCCATTTATGGGTGGCATCCAGGCCCATTTTCGAGCCGAGGCCCGATACCGGCGAGGCGAAGTCGAGGTAGTCGATCGGCGTGTTATCGATCATCACGGTGTCGCGCTTGGGGTCCATGCGCGTGGTGATGGCCCAGATCACGTCGTTCCAGTCCCGGGCGTTGATGTCGTCGTCGGTGACAATAACGAACTTGGTGTACATGAACTGTCGCAAAAACGACCACACACCCAGCATTACCCGCTTGGCGTGGCCCGGGTACGACTTCTTCATCGTCACAATGGCCATGCGGTACGAGCAGCCTTCCGGCGGCAGGTAGAAGTCGGTGATTTCCGGAAACTGTTTTTGCAGGATCGGCACAAACACTTCGTTCAACGCCACGCCGAGGATCGCCGGCTCATCCGGTGGACGGCCGGTGTAGGTGCTGTGGTAGATCGGTTTGATGCGATGGGTGATGCGCTCGACGGTGAACACCGGGAAGCTGTCCACTTCGTTGTAGTAGCCAGTGTGGTCGCCGTACGGGCCTTCATCGGCCATCTCGCCCGGGTGAATCACCCCTTCAAGGATGATTTCGGCGGTGGCCGGCACTTGCAGGTCGTTGCCACGGCATTTCACCAGCTCGGTGCGGTTACCACGCAACAGGCCGGCGAAGGCGTACTCGGACAGGCTGTCGGGCACCGGCGTCACAGCGCCGAGAATGGTCGCCGGGTCTGCGCCCAGGGCCACGGACACCGGGAAGGGCTGGCCGGGATGCTTTTCGCACCACTCACGGAAATCCAGCGCGCCGCCACGGTGGCTCAACCAGCGCATGATGACCTTGTTGCGGCCGATCACTTGCTGACGGTAGATACCGAGGTTCTGGCGGTCCTTGTTCGGGCCCTTGGTGACGGTCAGGCCCCAGGTGATCAGCGGGCCGACGTCGCCGGGCCAGCAGGTTTGCACGGGCAGCATGCCGAGGTCGACGTCATCGCCTTCGATGACCACCTCCTGGCATACCGCGTCTTTCACGACCTTGGGGGCCATGGCAATGATCTTGCGGAAGATCGGCAGCTTGGACCAGGCATCCTTCAGGCCCTTGGGTGGCTCGGGCTCCTTGAGGAAGGCCAGCAGCTTGCCGATCTCGCGCAGTTCGCTGACGGACTCGGCGCCCATGCCAAACGCCACGCGATCGGGGGTGCCGAACAGGTTGCCAAGTACCGGGATATCAAAGCCCACCGGGTTTTCGAACAGCAGCGCCGGGCCCTTGTTGCGCAGGGTACGGTCGCAAATCTCAGTCATTTCCAGCACCGGGGAAATCGGCACCTGGATACGTTTCAACTCTCCGCGCTGCTCAAGTTGCTGCACGAAATCCCGAAGATCCTTGAATTTCATTAACCATGCCACCCGTAAAATAGGCGTACATCCTACCTGCTCTTACGGTCGCTGGCAGCTTATTGAGCAGTATTGCCGACGACACCGACTCAACGAGCCGACGCCTGGCTTTGATTGCGCAAGGCCTTGAACAACGGCTCAAGGAACCCTTCGACATACCGCGAACCGACCGCCGAGAGGTGATTGTCATCGGTGTACAGCGACTGGCCCTCCAATTCCACACGGCACCAATCATTCACATTGCATAGCTTTGGCGCCGGATCCAGCACCTTCACCCCCGGATCAGCAGCCGCGATTTGCTCGAATACGTGGCTGATATAGGCCTGGCGCTGGAGGTGGTCGGCCAGGGGCATTCCCTCCTTGTCGGTGGGCCGGCCGAGCATCGCCAGGCGACTGAGGCGATAGGGCGCACTGAATTCCTGCAGGGGGACTTCCTTGACCAGCCACACCCGATGGCCGCCGGCGCGCAATTGCTGCACAAGGGCACGCATGCTTTCATCAAAACGCTGCTCGGCGAAGGCACGGTCATAGGTTCCGGTCTTCGGGTCCAGCAGCGAGAACTCGGTGTCGCCATCACGCTGCCCATAAACGTAGAGGCTCCAGCGCGCCACCAGCACCACGTCGCTAAAGGTTTCCTGGCCCAGCAGTTGGGTGACCTTCTGGTTAAAGCTCAAGCAACCTGGAACGCTTTCTTTGCGATTAAACGGCAGGCAACCGGCATAACCCGCCTGGGTGACACCGACACCATACTTGCTCGCGCCGTCTTGTAACGCCGGAACCAGGGACGTGGCATGACTGTCGCCCCACACCAACGCGCGTGTCGGGCCCGACTGAGGGCCGAAATGACAAAATCCATGGTGGCGATTTTTCCCCCCATCCACCAGGCAGGCCATCAGGTCCGGGCTCCACGTGCGCGCCTGGGCAAATCGCAAGGCCTCCGGCGACAGGCGCCAAGGCAAGCCCTGCGTCCAGACCAGTCCTTTGCCGAGCAACCCCACCCCAAGCAGCGCGATACCCGCCGCCACCATGATTTGCCGACGGCCGGCCAACAACCGACGCTCGCGAAAGGGTGCCTCGATGAACCGCCAGGATCCATAACCCAACAGCAGGCTCAACACAAACAGCGCGCCGAGCTCCCACGGAGTCAGGCCTTCGACACTGGCGTACTTGCCGAACACATACACCGGCCAATGCCACAGGTACCAGGAGTAGGAGATCAGGCCAATCCCTACCAACACACGGCTGCCCAGCAACTTGCCCGCCAGGGTGGCCTGTTGGCCGTTGGCCCAGATCAGGCACACCACGCCCAGCACCGGCAACAACGCTGCAGCGCCAGGAAACGGAGTGCTCGGATCATAGGCAAAGACCGCCAACAAGATCAGGCCAAGGCCGGCAAGGCTGACGGCCTGCGCCAACGCCGGGCTTGCGCGGTACTCTCGTACCGGCATCACGGCCAGCATTGCGCCCGCCAACAGCTCCCAAGCACGCATCTGCAGCAGGAAAAAGGCTCTTTCCGGAGCGTGGGCGACCGCCCAGGTGCTCATCCCGAAAGACACCAGCAACAACACGAACAGCGCTGTACGCCAGTGTTTGAGCCGGCTCGACAACAACGTCAGCAGCAGCGGGAAAACAATGTAGAACTGCTCTTCAACCGACAACGACCAGGTATGCAGCAATGGCTTGAGGTCGGACGCCACGTCAAAATAGCCGTCCTGGCGCATGAAAAACAGGTTGGAGATAAACACCACCTGATTGTGCACCGAGCGCCCCAACTCGCTGTAATCCTTGGGCGCCAGCAGAAACCATCCCACCGCCAGCGTGCCGAGCATCATCACAAACAGTGCCGGCAGGATACGCCGGGCGCGCCGGGCCCAAAAACCGATGAAACTGAAACGACCGGCCTCACGTTCCCGCCAAATGATCGAGGTGATCAAATAACCGGAGATCACGAAAAAGACGTCCACACCGACAAAACCGCCGGTAAAGCCCGGTACACCAAAATGAAACAGCACAACCGCGATAACAGCTATGGCACGCAGGCCGTCAATGTCCCTGCGATAAGCGAGAGTGGTCATAAATCTTGTTATTAGCCCGGTCAGATTGACAGCAAGCGGAGTCACGCTCGCCTTTTGTCTCTAAACAGACACACGCCTGCGCCAAACCTCCCTTTTTTGACACAAAAAAATGACGCCCCGTGGGGCGCCATTCTTTTGGACCTGAAGCGGTCGTGTTACTTGCGCTTCATCGACAAGAAGAACTCGTCGTTGGTCTTGGTGGTTTTCAGCTTGTCGATCAGGAACTCGATGGCGGCAACTTCATCCATCGGGTGCAGCAGCTTGCGCAGGATCCACATGCGCTGCAGTTCGTCGTCGGCGGTCAGCAACTCTTCGCGGCGTGTGCCGGAGCGGTTGATGTTGATGGCCGGGAACACACGCTTCTCTGCGATACGACGGTCCAAAGGCAGTTCCATGTTACCGGTACCTTTAAACTCTTCGTAGATCACTTCATCCATCTTCGAGCCGGTTTCAACCAGCGCGGTGGCGATGATGGTCAGCGAGCCGCCTTCTTCGATGTTCCGCGCGGCGCCGAAGAAACGTTTCGGTTTCTCCAGGGCGTGGGCATCGACACCACCGGTGAGCACTTTGCCGGAGCTCGGGATCACGGTGTTGTAGGCACGGGCCAGACGGGTGATGGAGTCGAGCAGAATCACCACGTCTTTCTTGTGTTCGACCAGGCGCTTGGCCTTCTCGATCACCATTTCGGCAACCTGCACGTGGCGGGTTGGCGGTTCATCGAACGTCGAGGCAACCACTTCGCCGCGCACGGTGCGCTGCATTTCGGTCACTTCTTCCGGACGCTCATCGATCAGCAATACGATCAGGTGAACTTCAGGATTGTTACGGGCGATGTTCGCTGCGATGTTCTGCAGCATGATGGTCTTACCGGCTTTCGGCGGAGCGACGATCAGGCCGCGCTGGCCTTTGCCGATCGGGGCGCACAGGTCGATAACGCGACCGGTCAAGTCTTCGGTGGAACCGTTACCGGCTTCCATCTTCATGCGCACAGTCGGGAACAGCGGGGTCAGGTTCTCGAAGAGAATCTTGTTTTTCGCGTTCTCGGGACGATCGTAGTTGATCGTGTCGACCTTGAGCAGGGCGAAATAACGCTCGCCTTCCTTTGGAGGGCGGATCTTGCCAACGATGGTGTCACCGGTGCGCAAGTTGAAGCGACGGATCTGGCTCGGCGAGACGTAGATATCGTCTGGGCCGGCAAGATAGGAGGCGTCTGCAGAGCGGAGGAAGCCGAAGCCGTCCTGGAGAATCTCCAGCACGCCATCACCGGAGATTTCCTCGCCGCTTTTCGCGTGCTTTTTCAGCAGGGAGAAAATCACGTCCTGCTTGCGCGAACGGGCCATATTTTCTATGCCCATCTGTTCGGCCAATTCGAGCAGTTCGGTAATCGGCTTTTGCTTGAGTTCAGTCAGATTCATATAGGAATGACGTAATCATTTATGGAGGGGGGGAAATTAAGCTTTTGGCTTAATGAGGCCGCGCCGCAGAGAAGGCGACAGGATCGCGTACTAATCGAAAAGGAGAGCGTCGGCGACGGCTTGCAGGGGGCAGTGGAGAAACCAGTGCGGGGCCGAATGTACCACCTGAGTTTCGGAGCGTCTAGCCCTGTATCACGAAAAAGCCCCGCTATTTGCGGGGCTTTTTGAGGACGCTTAAATGTTAGCGTCGAGGAAAGCTTGCAGCTGGGACTTCGACAGCGCGCCGACCTTGGTGGCCTCGACATTGCCGTTCTTGAACAGCATCAGGGTCGGGATACCACGCACGCCGTGCTTGGCCGGGGTTTCCTGGTTGTCGTCGATGTTCAGCTTGGCAATGGTCAGTTTGCCTTCGTAAGTAGTAGCAATGTCGTCCAGGACCGGAGCGATCATTTTGCAAGGACCGCACCACTCAGCCCAGTAGTCAACCAGCACCGGGCCCTGGGCCTTCAGTACTTCGGCCTCAAAGGTCGCGTCGGTGACGTGCTTGATAAGATCGTTGCTCATGGATGTCTCCGGGTTGTAAGCAAAAAAAACGTTGCCCATCATAGCCGCCCTTCCCGCGTTCAGGAAGCCGCAGCTGATTGACTCTTGCTATGGTGGTGCATGAGTTTGGGTATAGCCCAACTCAAGGGGTCACGGGAGTGATGAACGCAATGCCCGTACGCAGCGCCGCGTTACGTACGTGTTCCTGCATGCTTTTCTGCGCCGCCCCGCTGGCGCGCCGAGCCAGTGCACGGAGGATCTTGCGGTGTTCCTGCCAGGTCTCCATGGCCCGCTCTGGCCGGATGAACGGTAGCTTCTGGCTCTCCAGAAACACCTCCGCACTGGCGCTGAGGATGCTCACCATCGCCTGATTGCCGCTGGCCAGCAGGATGCGACGGTGGAATTCGAAGTCCAGCCGCGCTGCCGCTTCAAAGTCGCCGGCCTTTAATTCCTTGCGCATCCCCTCGACATTGTCTTCCAGAACGTCCAGCTCATCAGTGGTCAACGTCACTGCCGCCAGCCCCGCCGCAAAGCCTTCCAGGGCGTAGCGCAACTGAAAGATATCCAGCGGCGTTGCCTGTGCCGTAAATGGCCAGGCCAACCCCGGGAGGTCTTCGGCAGCTTGCACGAATACGCCTTTGCCCGGCTGCACACTGACCACGCCCAAGGCACTGAGCGATGACAAGGCTTCACGCAACGAGGCCCGGCTCACGCCCAATTGCAGCGCCAAATCACGCTGGGAGGGCAATGCATCGCCCGGCCCGAAGCCCTCATCGGCGATCAATTTGCGGATGGCCTGTAGCGCCACTTCCGGTACGGCTTGGGCGATGGAATTCATAAAAACTCAAATTTCCCGTCAACTGAGCGGCTAGTTGTAAAGCTATTCTCGACGCCCGGCAAGCCACGCCCCAAAGGGGCTCGCGCGGTTTTGGCGGCGCTCGAAAAGGGTGCAGAAAGCGCATCAACTGTTCAGACCAGTAAGACCGCCAGAACTCAACGGCTACCGGCCTTTGCGCGAATAAGAGCAGTACTGGCATGGGCTGTGCACTGGCAACACTCAGAAAATCCTTTCGTCCTTTTCGGAGAGTTGCCATGACCAAGCGTTGCAGCGCCCTGCTCACTGCCCTGTTTGCCAGCCTGATGCTGAGCCAGGCGCCCGCCCAGGCCAACGGTCTGGACGATATCGTCGCCCGCGGCACCCTCAAGGTGGCCGTGCCTCAGGATTTCCCGCCGTTCGGCTCGGTCGGCCCCGACATGAAGCCCCGTGGCCTGGACATCGACACCGCAAAACTGCTGGCCGACCAGCTCAAGGTCAAACTTGAACTGACCCCGGTCAACAGCACCAACCGCATTCCGTTCCTCACCACCGGCAAGGTCGACCTGGTGATATCAAGCCTGGGCAAGAACGCCGAGCGGGAGAAGGTCATCGACTTCTCCAAGGCCTACGCGCCGTTCTACCTCGCCGTGTTCGGCCCGCCTGATGCGCCGATCAGCACCGTTGACGACCTCAAGGGCAAAACCATCAGCGTGACCCGTGGCGCCATCGAGGACATCGAGCTGACCGCCGTCGCGCCTAAGGAAGCCACGATCAAGCGCTTTGAAGACAACAACTCGACCATCGCCGCTTACCTGGCCGGCCAAGTGGACCTGATCGCCAGCGGCAACGTGGTGATGGTGGCTATCAGCGAGCGCAACCCCAAGCGCGTGCCGGCACTGAAAGTGAAGCTCAAGGACTCGCCGGTATACGTAGGCGTGAACAAGAACGAGCCGGCGTTGCTGGACAAGGTCAACCAGATCCTGGTGGCGGCCAAGGCCGACGGCAGCCTGGAAAAGAACGCAATGCAGTGGCTTAAAGAGCCGCTGCCGGCTGATCTCTGATCGCGGTAACGAGGGTTAGCTATGGCCTATCAATTCGACTTTGTGCCGGTTCTGGCCAATACCGATCTGTTGCTGCGCGGCGCGCTGTTCACCCTTGAGCTGACCGCCATCGGCGCGGTGCTGGGCGTGGCGCTGGGAATCGTCGGCGCCGTGGTGCGGGCGTGGAAAATCCAGCCGTTCAGTTGGATCTTCGGGGTGTATGTCGAGTTGATCCGCAACACGCCGTTCCTCGTGCAGTTGTTTTTCATCTTCTTCGGCCTGCCGTCCCTGGGCCTGAAAATCACCGAATGGCAGGCGGCGGTGCTGGCGATGGTGATCAACCTCGGGGCGTACTCCACGGAGATCATCCGCGCCGGGATCCAGGCGATCCCTCGCGGGCAACTGGAAGCGGCGGCCGCACTGGCGATGACGCGCTTCGAAGCGTTCCGCCACGTGGTGCTGCTGCCGGCGTTGGGCAAGGTCTGGCCGGCCCTGAGCAGCCAGATCATCATCGTGATGCTCGGTTCGGCGGTCTGCTCGCAGATCGCCACTGAAGAGCTGAGCTTTGCCGCCAACTTTATCCAGTCGCGCAACTTCCGTGCGTTTGAAACCTACGCACTGACCACCCTGGTCTACCTGTGCATGGCATTGATGATCCGCCAATTGCTCAACTGGATCGGCCGGCGCTATGTGATGAGGAACGCCCGATGAGTGATTTTTCCTTCTGGGACATCGTGCGTAACCTGGCCACCGGCTTGCAGTGGACCTTGCTGTTGTCGCTGGTGGCGTTTATCGGCGGCGGCGTGATCGGCTTGCTGGTGATGACCCTGCGTATCAGCAACAAGGCCTTCCCGCGCAACGTCGCCCGCACCTACATCGAACTGTTCCAGGGCACGCCGCTGCTGATGCAGCTGTTCCTGGTGTTCTTCGGCATCGCCTTGCTTGGCGTGGACATTTCGCCCTGGCTGGCAGCGGCGATTGCCTTGACCCTGTTCACCAGCGCCTACCTGGCCGAGATCTGGCGGGGCTGCGTCGACTCCATCGCCCACGGACAATGGGAGGCGTCCGCGAGCCTGGCCCTGAATCCGCTTGAGCAATTGCGCTACGTGATCCTGCCCCAGGCCCTGCGCATTGCCGTGGCGCCGACCGTGGGTTTCTCGGTGCAAGTGGTCAAAGGCACGGCCGTGACCTCGATCATCGGCTTTACCGAGCTGACCAAAACCGGCGGCATGCTCGCCAACGCTACCTTCGAACCCTTCATGGTCTATGGCCTGGTGGCGCTGGGTTACTTCCTGCTCTGCTACCCCTTGTCCCTCAGTGCGCGCTACCTGGAAAGGAGACTGCATGCCTCTGCTTAGAATTTCCGCCCTGCATAAGTATTACGGCGATCACCATGTACTCAAGGGCATCGACCTGAGTGTCGAAGAAGGCCAGGTGGTGGCAATCATCGGCCGCAGCGGCTCGGGTAAATCCACCTTGCTGCGTACCCTCAATGGCCTGGAGTCAATCAACGACGGGGTGATCGAAGTCGACGGCGAATACCTCGACGCCGCCCGCGCCGACCTGCGCAGCTTGCGGCAGAAAGTCGGCATGGTGTTCCAGCAGTTCAACCTGTTCCCGCACCTGACTGTGGGGGAAAACGTCATGCTCGCCCCTCAGGTGGTGCAGAAAGTACCCAAGGCCAAGGCCGCGCAGCTGGCGCGACAGATGCTCGAACGGGTTGGGCTGGGGGAGAAGTTCGACGCCTTCCCCGATCGCTTGTCCGGCGGCCAGCAACAGCGGGTAGCCATCGCCCGGGCGCTGGCGATGTCGCCCAAGGTGTTGCTGTGCGATGAAATCACCTCGGCCCTGGACCCGGAACTGGTCAACGAAGTGCTCAGCGTGGTGCGCCAACTGGCCAAGGATGGGATGACGCTGATCATGGTCACCCATGAAATGCGTTTTGCCCGGGAAGTGGGCGACAAGCTGGTGTTCATGCACCAGGGCAAGGTGCACGAAGTCGGCGACCCGAAAATCCTGTTTGCCAACCCGCAGACCGCCGAGCTGGCCAATTTCATCGGCTCGGTGGAGCGGGCGGACTGACGCATCAGGCCCCGGGAGCCCACTCAAAACCGCCCTGCCCCTCAAATATCGTTTCATCCCTTACGGCCAGTAACGCGATGGGCAGGAAGGTCTCGACGTTGACCAAGGCGGTAAAGCGGCGCCCATGCGCCGGTACCCCCGCTACCTGTGCAACGAGCGTATGGCCCGGCAGCAATCGTCCGGTGGCCGGCTCGTCAGACAAGCGCGGCCTCATCAGCTCAACGGGTTTTCCATCGACCTGAGCCGATTGCAGACTCAAGGTGAAATGCCCCTGGCGCCCAAACCGAAACCCCTGCGCGCCAGCGGGTACACCCGTGAAACGCAGTGCCATGGACACCGGCGCTTCACAGGCAACGCTCAGGCGAAGCGTGCGCGTGCCCAACGGAATATGTGGCTGACCCCGCTCGGCGTGGCGAATCACACCGTAATCAACCCGAGGTTGGCTCAAGGACACACGACAGTTATCCGCCCGAGCCTCGTTGGCCAACATCACCACAAAAAGCAGCAGATAGAGGAACAGTCCGTAACGCAAGCGTCCACATTCAAAATGCTCCGCTGGCTCATAGGGTGCGGCAGACCGCTGAAGCTGTTTCATAGAATTTGTCGTCATTGGATTCTGGCTCAAGGTTCAGTTGCAGCAGGCAGTTGGTTGAGTCTGGCAAGGAAATACTCAACGCTCGCGACTCATCCGGGCTGTTCAGGAAAACCATGCCCTCACCCACTACGCTGGTCAGGAATGCATTGTTGCTGTCGAATACCGAGGCCCCTTGCGGCAAGGGTTGTCCCTGAACGTCCCGAACCTCAAGTAGTAAACGGCGAACCTTCACGACCTCAAAATCGATCGTGTTGAAAGAGCCGCGTCCGGCAGCAACGACCTTGGTACCGTTTTTCAGGTCGATGCGCCTGGGCAGGGATTGGGTTTGCACCTCAACATTGCTGATGTGGTAGGCAGGCAGGCTTGCGATCACCGCCTGCCCCCGATAATCAGTCCAGACAGGCCCCTGCGGGGTCGAGACCTTGGCTGCCCCAACATCGCCCACGGAGACAATTCCAAAGGTGTCCTGGATCGCATAGGGCGAGAACGTCATGCCTCTCTCATGAGCCACCACGCCACCTTGCAATTGGCCGGTATAGCCTGTGCCCAATGAATCGCGCCGTACGCCCAGCCCTATCTGGGTGTAACGCGGTATGGCATTCACACGCGCTTGAACAGACTGTGTACGGCTCGCCTGCTCACGGGCAACCCCCACTTCATAGTTCACATAGTCGTTGACCCGATCACTGAACGCAGTCCCAAGATCGACCCTGTCTCCGCGCCGACTGGCATACGAGGTGACACGGCGATCCCCGCCAAACGGCACAGTGACCTGCAACCGAAGCGAAAGCCCCTTGTCCGACACATCGCCGCGCGTCTCTCGAAGGGTGTTTTTGATCTTGCGCGGTCGAGAACCGCCCACCCGGGAGTCCGCAATCACTGCCACCTGAGTGCCATTGAACTGCTGATTCCATGCAGCAAATACGTGTTCGGCCGATTGCCCATCAAATTGCGAACTGCGGGAATAACTGACCGAGAAGCCACCCAGGGATTGATCTGCCCAGCTCAAACCCAACGTGTATTGATTCTTGAACCGGGCATCCAGTTCGTCAGGACGCGTCGACGGCCCCGCTTCCAGTACTTCACGATAGCCCCGCGTCTGGGTAGTGGCGCTCACATTCATTTCAATGCCGGCAAACAATGGGCTTCCCAGGGAAACGGAGCTGCGGGCCCCGCTGACGTCATCCTGGCCATCGCGGGACAGGTTCTGACGCACGCCAACCGAAAGACGCTGGAAAAAAATACTGCTCAATACGCCACCCGCCGCCTGGTATTCGTCGGTACTCAACAAGCCAAACCCCAGTGAAGAATCCCGCCCCAACCCCCAAGTGCCACTTCCCATCGCCACGACCGGGGAATTCCCTGCATCCAGCTTTGCGCCACGCACTTTGCCCAGGGAGAAGTAATAACCAGGCACTACCGGTACCGCCCCCGCAAAGGACGCGGCGGGTACGGTGAAACTGTGCCTGCCGCCGCGGGTACCCACGACACTGACCTCAAGATCGCTGGCGCCATTGAGCAATGGCAAGCCCGTCAATGTGAACGGACCTTCCGGTACCAGTGTTGTATGGATCAGCACCCCAGCCTGGCGCACCTCAACCCGGGATGGGCTTTGGGCCAAGCCTTCAACCACCACGCGGCTGCCGCCACCCGGGCTGCGCGACTGACCATCGGGTGAGAGCTGGAAACCAGACATCTGTAACCCACCGAACACCGGATTGTTGCTGGAAATCTGCCCGACCTGGAAGGTCGACTTCAGGGGCGCAAAATCGCGTTGGGCGTACGCATTCACATGTTCGCTGCTGCTGTTGCCGTTGTCGGAGACATAGAATTGTCGACTGCGAACAATCCAGTTCCCAATGTTGAATCCCACTTCGGTATAGGCGGAAACGGAGCGGGAAGAGCCACTGCTGTAGCGCTCCTCGGCCCCCTGCACATCGTAATTCAACAAGGCTGCCGATCCGCCTTGGGAAAAACTCCCGGCATCCCACTCGGGCTCGCGCATTGACGGAGTGGGCACGACCAGCGATACCTCATCGCTGCCAGGACGCAGCTTGACGATCGTCGCGGGATATTCGCCGAGAAAGTCATGACACGCCTGATCGGGAGCAATGCCCTGTCGAATAACGGCCGACGGCACCCTTAACCCGGCCTTATCCAGCAGAGACGGGGTAAAACACAACTGCCCCTGGTAGTCGAAGCGCGCCTCAACCAAGCCCAATGAGTTGCCGTTGACCTGCAACCCCACCACATGAGCGCCCTCGCGGAATCGCGCCGCGCTGCGAAAGTAATGGGCAACCTTCGGGTCAATTCCGTTCGCCGACAAGACGGCGAGATCGAAGCCCTCCCCCAACTCAAGTGCGTGTGCGGGAAGGCTCCACAGCGTTGCCAGGCCGATACACGCCCGGGAAACCGAGGCTCGCATGGGCGGTGCAGACAGGGTCCAATGGTTTGCATGGGTAGCATTTCTCATAGCCCGATCAACCCGCCTCGACAACCACGGAGGCTTCGTAGGCGGTCGCCGAATAGCCGTAAACCGTCGCCGGTTGAATCTCGATACCGCTGACCCGAGCCACCTCCTCTTCGACGCGGGTCGATAACACCTCGCCAGGCAGGATATAGGTACGAGGCAATATCGCCGGGCTCCTTGACGGCAGCAGGTGCACCTCCAGTCCCATCCGCACAACGTAAGCACTGTCGTTGTGAACCGTCAGCCGACTGCCCCGCAGCGTCCACTTCAGCAACTTCCATGGCTCTTGATGGCGTGGCAAACCTTGTGGGTGCAGGATCAGCGGCAAATCCTGTCGAATGGTAATGCCGATGGTCGCGCGCCCTTCGGCGCGGGCCTGCGGGATACCTTCAAAGGTGACGCGCTTCAAACGCTGAGTCTTGAGCGGCTCCTTCAAGGTGCTGATAAACCGCACCAGCTGTGTCTCACCCGGCTCGACACGGGCGATAGGTGGCGTAACGATCAATAGTGGCTCGGGATCCTCCGGAAGGTTTTGAATGACCGAGTGAAGTAACGCCGGACCAGCGTCGGTATTTTTTACGTTGATCGTCGCCTCACCGTTCTCTTCATAAAGAATAACGACGGATGTTTCTGGCTCCATGCCATCCGCCATTACATAGCCACCCAGCAAAAAAGAAAGATTCGCACACCACAACAGGGTAATAACCGCGTTTAAAAGACGACCCATCGAGTTCTACCCGCAAACAAATAAAGTGCCATTAATCAGCAGAAAATACAGATACGCATATAAACAGCCAGCACGAAGCCACGGCGCATGACCGCCTGCCTAATGCTGGCCGGGTTTATATAGTTAGATCCGAGTGACGACCAACGTGGCAAGTCCGTTCAACGGAATGTCCTTGCTAAGATCCAACGCACTGCCACGATTGATAACGGCCCTGACCACAAGAGTGCCGGTGACTGAAGTCACCATGGCTGGAGTCGGGCTGGTATTACGGCTCCAGGAGTGCTGGTAAGGATGCTTGTCTACGCGGCCGTCACTGCTGTACATCCAGGCACCGGCGGAGCTTGTCCTTTTAAGCGGGTACAGCGCAGTGCCAGCACTGGTCAAGCTGGAGAGCCTGACCGAATAGCCACCGGTACGGTTGGTCCCGACCATGCCCAGGCCAAAATTCTGGCTCTCCGGGAAGCCGGTTCCCAGGATACCCGCCACGGTACTGGTTGCCTGCGAGTCCGTAACGGACAGTGCCATCTGAGCCGCAGCGGTTCCACAGTTGACGGTCAGGGGTAGCGTCTTTTCTTGCAGGGGAAGAAAAGAGGATGGCGGGATGCTCGACGCATTGATCGTATCGTAATCGACAGTGCCGCCGCTGGCGCCAAGACCTACCGTGCAGGCCGCTGGCTTAATGGTGCCGATAACCCTCAGGTTCCCGGAGCCACTTGTATCTGCTTGAGCACCCATACTGGCTGCCAGACACGCAATACCTATTGCCAAACCAAATTGTTTTTTCATGTTCATCCTGTCACTGAAAGTTATCAGGTGCACTTGGCTCACCGGGCAACTCCATGCCCAACAACTATCGACCTTGATAAGCGAGCTACAAATAAATAACACCACGGCACAATCGCCGAGTGACAGTCTCTCTCGTTAGTGCCGAAAGAAAGAATGAGACGACGCCTGATCTAATGTAAGAGCCGTAAAAAAATAATGCCCCTTTAAGTCATCCGGACAGTAGTCCTGACTTAATTATCCGCCTAAACAAATAACCCACGCGTGTAGGGATATTCGCCTTTCCTATTAAAATTAGAAATTTCCGTTATTCCTCTTGCCCTACAGACCAATCGTCAGCCATATCAAGAATCGTCCTACACATCCCGCAAATTTTGCTCAAAGACGCCCATGGGAAAATTCCCCAAGCACTTCGCGTTGGCGTCAGCGGTTGATCGTGGCACGATGGCGAGGTTATCGACCGAGACCCCTTAACCATGCCGCAATCCCAAGCCAAGAATCTGTCCCTGATCGCCGCCATCGACCTGGGCTCCAACAGCTTTCACATGGTCGTGGCCAAGGCCCAGAACGGTGAAATCCGCATCCTTGAGCGGCTCGGCGAGAAAGTGCAACTGGCTGCCGGGATCGACGACGAGCGTCAGCTCAATGAAGAATCCATGCAGCGCGGGCTCGATTGCCTGAAGCGCTTTGCCCAACTGATCAACGGCATGCCCCCGGGCGCCGTGCGGATCGTCGGCACCAACGCCCTGCGGGAAGCCCGCAACCGTGGCGAATTCATCCGCCGCGCCGAGGAGATTCTCGGGCACCCCGTAGAGGTCATCTCCGGCCGCGAGGAAGCGCGCCTGATCTACCTCGGCGTGTCCCACACACTCGCCGACACACCGGGCAAGCGCCTGGTGGCCGACATCGGCGGTGGCAGTACCGAATTCATCATTGGCCAGCGTTTTGAGCCGCTGCTGCGCGAAAGCCTGCAGATGGGTTGCGTGAGCTACACCCAACGCTATTTCAAGGACGGCAAGATCACCCCGGCCCGCTACGCCCAGGCGTACACGGCCGCGCGGCTGGAGATCATGAGCATCGAGCACGCCCTGCACCGCCTGACGTGGGATGAGGCGATCGGTTCGTCCGGCACCATTCGCGCCATCGGCCTGGCGCTCAAGGCCGGCGGCCACGGCACCGGCGAGGTCAACGCCGAAGGCCTGGCCTGGCTCAAGCGCAAGCTGTTCAAGCTGGGGGATGCCGAGAAGATCGACTTCGACGGCATCAAGCCTGACCGCCGCACCATTTTCCCGGCGGGCCTGGCGATTCTCGAAGCAATTTTCGATGCCCTCGAACTGCAACGCATGGACCACTGTGACGGCGCCCTGCGTGAAGGCGTGCTGTACGACCTGCTGGGCCGCCATCACCACGAGGACGTCCGTGAACGCACCCTCAGCTCGCTGATGGAGCGTTACCACGTCGACCTGGAACAGGCGGCGCGGGTTGAACGCAAGGCGCTGCATGCCTTCGACCAGGTAGCAGCGGATTGGGACCTGGAAGACGGCGTCTGGCGTGAACTGCTGGGCTGGGCCGCGAAGGTCCATGAAGTGGGGCTGGACATCGCCCACTACCATTACCACAAGCACGGCGCCTACCTGATCGAACACTCGGACCTGGCGGGCTTCTCCCGGGAAGACCAGCAGATGCTCGCACTGCTGGTACGCGGCCACCGTCGCAATATTCCGAAGGACAAGTTTGCCGAGTTCGGTGACGAAGGCATCAAGCTGATTCGCCTGTGCGCGTTGCTGCGCTTTGCGATCCTGTTCCACCACATCCGTGGTACCCAGGAAATGCCGCAAGTGGTGCTGCGCGCCAATGCCGACAGCCTCGACGTGGTGTTCCCGAAGAACTGGCTGGATGAAAACCAACTGACCCAGGCGGATTTCGCCCAGGAAGCGGAGTGGCTAACGCGGGTTGGGTTTACGCTGAACGTTCGCTAAAACGATCTACTGTGGCGAGGGGGCTTGTCCCCCGTTGGGCTGCGAAGCAGCCCCAAAACCTGCAAAACTAATCTGACAGACAGGGTGATGTAGCGTTATCAGGGGCTGCTGCGCAGCCCAACGGGGGACAAGCCCCCTCACCACAAAAGCATCCCCTGCTCTGTTGATGCCTATGCGCCCCCCAAAAAAAACGGCCCTCGAAAGGGCCGTTTTTTTATGCCGTCAAATCCAGCCTCAATTCACCGTCAGAATCGGGCTGCCCAGCTTCTCCAGCAACGTCGCCTGGGCGCTGCGCGGGTTCTGGTTGCCGGTCGGGGTGTTGCGCACGTAGCGTCCGTCCGACTGCAGGCTCCAGCTGTGGGTGTTGTCGGTGAGGTAACTCTCCAGCTCCTTCTTGACCCGCATGATCAGCTTCTTGCCTTCCACCGGGAAGCACGTCTCCACACGCTTGTCGAGGTTGCGCTCCATCCAGTCGGCGCTGGAGAGGAACATCTGCTCCTCGCCGCCGTTGAGGAAGTAGAACACCCGCGTGTGCTCCAGGAAGCGCCCGATGATCGAACGCACGTGGATGTTATGGGAAACCCCGGCGATGCCCGGACGCAGGCAGCACATGCCACGCACCACCAGGTCGATACGTACGCCCGACTGGCTGGCCTTGTACAGAGCACGGATGATCTTCGGATCGGTCAGCGAGTTGAACTTGGCGATGATGTGCGCCGGCTTGCCGTCGAGGGCGAACTGGGTCTCGCGGGCAATCATGTCGAGCATGCCCTTCTTCAGGGTGAACGGCGCGTGCAGCAGCTTCTTCATGCGCAACGTCTTGCCCATGCCGATCAACTGGCTGAACAGTTTGCCAACGTCTTCACACAAGGCGTCATCGGAAGTCAGCAGGCTGTAGTCGGTGTAGAGCTTGGCGTTGCCGGCGTGGTAGTTGCCGGTCCCCAAGTGGGCGTAACGCACGATCTCACCGGCTTCACGGCGCAGGATCAGCATCATCTTGGCGTGGGTCTTGAAGCCGACCACGCCGTAGATCACCACCGCGCCGGCCGCTTGCAGCCGGCTGGCCAGTTGCAGGTTGGATTCCTCGTCGAACCGCGCGCGCAGTTCGATCACCGCCGTCACTTCCTTGCCGTTACGCGCGGCATCCACCAGCGCATCGACGATTTCCGAGTTGGCGCCGGAGCGGTACAGGGTCTGGCGCACGGCCAGCACATGCGGGTCCTTGGCGGCCTGGCGCAGCAGGTCGACCACCGGGGTGAAGGACTCGAACGGGTGCAGCAGCAGAATGTCCTGCTTGCTCACCACGCTGAAGATGTTCTCGCTGTTTTGCAGCAGTTTCGGGATCTGCGGGGTGAACGGCTTGTATTGCAGCTCCGGGTGACTGTCCAGGCCGGTGATGCTGAACAGGCGCGTGAGGTTCACCGGACCGTTGACCTGATACAGCTCGCTCTCGCTCAGGTTGAACTGCTTGAGCAAGTAGTCGGACAGGTGTTTCGGGCAGGTGTCCGCCACTTCAAGACGTACTGCGTCACCGTAGCGACGGGAGAACAGCTCGCCGCGCAGGGCACGGGCCAAGTCTTCGACGTCTTCGGAGTCCAGCGCGAGGTCGGCGTTACGGGTCAGGCGGAACTGGTAGCAGCCCTTGACCTTCATGCCCTGGAACAGGTCGTCGGCGTGAGCGTG
This sequence comes from Pseudomonas sp. TH32, assembly GCF_016650855.1. Classification (NCBI taxonomy): domain Bacteria; kingdom Pseudomonadati; phylum Pseudomonadota; class Gammaproteobacteria; order Pseudomonadales; family Pseudomonadaceae; genus Pseudomonas; species Pseudomonas sp. TH32. The sequence goes on from NZ_JAEKFA010000002.1 coordinate 5,242,426, forward strand.
GATCATCGACGAAAGGAATACATAGTTATCGCCAGGCCCCCCCACCTCTTCCGGTACCTTGATGATCCGTGGCAGCAACCGCGGCGCCGGGATAATCGCAAGGCCCGAGTCGCGACCGAAAGCGTCGATACCTTCCAGCTCGACGATGAAGTTCAGGCTCTTGTTCACCAGCAACGGGAACGGGTGCGTCGGGTCGAGGCCGATCGGGGTGATGATCGGCGAGATTTCGTCGCGGAAGAAGCGGCGTACCCAAGTCTTGAGCTTGGTGGTCCAGTAGCGGCGACGGATGAAGCGGACCTGATGTTTTTCCAGTTCCGGCAACAGGATGTCGTTGAGGATCGCGTATTGGCGGTCCACGTGGCCGTGCACCAGCTCGCTGATACGGGCCAGGGCCTGATGCGGTTGCAGGCCGTCGGCGCCGGCTTGTTCACGGGCGAAGGTGATCTGCTTTTTAAGGCCGGCGACGCGAATCTCGAAGAACTCGTCCAGGTTGCTGGAGAAAATCAGCAAAAACTTCAGCCGTTCCAGCAAGGGGTAGGACTCATCCAGTGCCTGTTCCAGCACGCGGATGTTGAATTGCAGTTGTGACAGCTCGCGATGGATGTACAGGCTGCTGTCATCCAGGTTGGTAATCGCAACCACCGGCGCCGGCGCGGCAGCTGGCGTTTCGGCTGCCGCAACGGGTGGAGCCGGCTCCAGCTCCGGCGGGGTCTCGGTGACTTGTTCGACCACCGGGTGAGCGTCTTTTACGGCAACTTCTGTGAGTCCTTCGGTATTCATCGAGTGTTCCTGTGAGGGCTATTGTTGCTCTCTAAGCAATTGGGCGGCGCGGGCGGCGAAGTAAGTCAGGATGCCATCAGCACCCGCGCGTTTAAAGGCAGTCAGGGATTCAAGAATCACCCCTTCACTCAACCAACCATTCTGGATCGCGGCCATGTGCATGGCGTATTCACCGCTCACCTGATAGACAAAGGTCGGCACCTTGAATTCCTCTTTGACCCGATAAAGGATGTCGAGGTACGGCATCCCGGGCTTGACCATGACCATGTCGGCGCCTTCGGCCAGGTCTGCCGCCACTTCGTGCAGGGCTTCGTGGCTGTTGGCCGGGTCCATCTGGTACGAGGCCTTGTTGGCCTTGCCCAGGTTCAGCGCCGAGCCCACCGCATCGCGGAACGGGCCGTAGTAGGCGCTGGCGTATTTGGCCGAGTAGGCCATGATTCGTACGTTGACGTGGCCGGCCAGCTCGAGCGCTTCGCGAATCGCCTGGATACGGCCGTCCATCATGTCTGACGGCGCCACCACCTGGGCACCCGCCGCCGCATGGGACAAGGCCTGCTTGACCAGCGCATCAACGGTGATGTCGTTCTGAACATAGCCTTCTTCGTCGAGAATGCCATCCTGACCGTGGGTGGTGAACGGGTCCAGGGCCACGTCGGTGATCACCCCCAGTTCCGGAAAGCGTTCACGCAAGGCACGGGTGGCGCGCTGGGCGATACCGTCCGGGTTCCAGGCTTCGGCGGCGTCCAGGGACTTGAGCCCGGACGGCGTGACCGGGAACAGCGCCAGCGCCGGAATCCCCAGTTCGACCCAGTTCGCCGCCTCTTCGAGCAGCAAATCAATGGTCAAGCGCTCCACACCCGGCATCGACGCCACCGCTTCCCGACGATTTTCACCGTCCAGCACAAACACCGGCAGGATCAGATCATTCACCGTCAGGACGTTTTCACGCACCAGACGACGTGAAAAATCATCACGACGGTTGCGACGCAGACGGGTGGCGGGAAACAAACGGTTGGCGGGGGTAAAGCTCACGGCAGACTCCTGGGCCCGGCTTGACGGGCGAGCGTGACAGTTATAAGCGGCCATTATGACGAAGGAATTACAGTTGTGGTTAGCTCATACACCGTAAGGCAACAGCCGTGCGACCTGTAGTCGCATTCGTCGTTTATGTAGGAATTGTTCACTTCGTGACACATCTCGATACTTTCATGAATGTTCACGAAGGCGTAGGCTGCGCGTTCATTTCGCCAGCACCCAGACCATGCTTCAACAATTTCTGCATGACTTCGGCTACTTTGCGCTGTTCCTAGGCACCTTCTTCGAAGGCGAAACCATTCTGGTTCTCGCAGGCTTCCTGGCGTTCCGTGGATACATGGATATCAACCTGGTGGTGGTCGTTGCCTTTTTCGGCAGCTACGCCGGCGACCAGTTGTGGTACTTCCTGGGGCGCAAGCACGGCCGCAAGCTGTTGGCACGCAAACCGCGCTGGCAATTGCTGGGCGATCGCGCGCTGGAACATATCCGCAAGCACCCGGACATCTGGGTGCTGAGCTTCCGCTTTGTCTACGGTTTGCGCACCGTGATGCCGGTGGCCATTGGCTTGTCGGGCTACCCGCCGGGGCGCTACCTGTTGCTCAACGGGATCGGCGCCGCCGTATGGGCCGCGGCACTTGGGGCTGCGGCTTACCATTTCGGCGCGGTATTGGAAGGCATGCTGGGCAGCGTCAAGAAGTATGAGCTGTGGGTACTGGGCGCACTGCTGGTGCTGGGCCTGGGCCTGTGGCTACGCCGGCGCATCAAGAACGCCCGCCTGACCCGTGAAGCCTGCGCCGCTGAAAAGGTTCGCCTGGCGGCAGGCGAACCGGAAAAAGCCGAAAAGCCTACGACGCCAGTCGAGTAAGCCGGTCTCTGCAACAGTAGAGGCCGATGCCGCTGAGCAAGCTGTAACTGACCAGGCCCAGCCAGCCCAAAGAGCTGGCCGGCCACAGCCCCACCAGCGGCGCCAACCACACCAATGGCACATTCAACGCCAGGCGCACCAGCTCGGCCTTCAGCGCCCACGGGCGATTCTCCAAAGCAACGCCAAGAGTGAACAACCCCAACGCCATCGCACTCCAGCCCAACACCAGGGCGGCGGTCGGCAAGCCCTCGCCAAAATTCATCAGATAGCTGCCAAACCCCACGTACGCGGCAAACTGCAGGGCGATGTATATCTGTTGGCGCCCATCCAGCGGCACCTCGAATTTGCGGAACTGGCTCAAGTCCGGCTTGGCCATCGGGTACTTCGCCGCCACATCCGCCGGGCGCCAGCCGGTGCGCATGAACCAGATACGCAGCTTGTCCCACCCGCTTTCAGTACGCCGCGCGTCACTCCACAGCTGTGCATAAAACTGCAGGTTGGCCCACAGCGGGTTCCAGCTGGCCAACGGCGTGGTCACGCCAAAGATCACCGGCTCGTTGTCGTCTTCTTCCTGGAAGGAGCCGAACAGGCGGTCCCAAATAATGAACACCCCGCCGTAGTTGCGATCCATGTAGAGAGCGTTCTGTGCGTGGTGGGCCCGATGATTGGATGGCGTGACGAAGAACCACTCGTACCAGCCGAGCTTGGGCACATGACGCGTATGCACCCAGAATTGATACAGCAGGTTGAGGGAAGCCACGCTGATAAACACCACCAGCGGCACGCCGAGTACGGCCAGCGGCAGGTAGAAGATCCAGCTCAGCAGGAAGCCGGTGCTGGTCTGGCGCAAGGCGGTGCTGAGGTTGTAGTCCTCGCTCTGGTGATGCACAGAATGGGCGGCCCAGAGGATGTTGCGCTCATGGCCCATGCGATGCAGCCAGTAGTAGCAGAAGTCGTAGAACACGAAGGCGAACACCCAGGTCCAGACGCTCTGGGCCGACAGTTCGATGATCGCCAGGTGCTTGAGGGCGAAGGCATAGGTGAGGATGCCCACCCCTTTGGTCAGCAGCCCTGTGGTGGTGGACAACACGCCGGTGCTGAGGCTGTTGATGGCGTCGGCCACCCGGTAGTTGCGCTGGCCGCGCCGGTAGTCGGCCAGCAGCTCGACCACAATCAAGGCAATGAAAAACGGTACCGCGTAAGGGACGAAGTCCATGGGCAAGTCCGGTCAATTATTGTTACATCTAGAGTAGGTGTAGCGGCTGGATATCCCATTGGCAATGAGTGACAAATGAGTAGACATTTAACGCCATGAATCAGGAGAAATGCCCATGAGCAAAAAGATTGCAGTGATCCTTTCCGGCTGTGGCGTGTACGACGGGGCCGAGGTTCATGAAAGCGTGATCACCCTGCTGCGCCTGGACCAGCGCGGTGCCGAGGTGCAGTGTTTTGCACCGAACATTGCCCAGTTGCATGTGATCAACCACCTGACGGGCGAGGAAATGCCCGAGTCGCGCAACGTGCTCGTGGAGTCGGCGCGCATTGCCCGAGGCGACGTGAAGGACATCCGTGACGCCAACGCCGAGGATTTCGACGCGCTGATCGTGCCCGGCGGGTTTGGTGCGGCAAAAAACCTGTCGAACTTTGCCGTGGAAGGCGCCGGCTGCAGCGTCAACCCGCAGGTGCTGGAACTGGCTGAGGCGTTTGCCGAAGCGGGCAAGCCAGTCGGGCTGATCTGCATCTCGCCGGCCCTCGCAGCGAAGATCTATGGCCCGGGCGTGACCTGCACCATCGGCAACGACGCCGACACCGCGGCCGCCATGGACAAGATGGGCGCTACCCACCAGGAGTGCGCGGTGGACGACATCGTTGAAGACAAGGCGCGCAAGTTGGTGAGCACCCCGGCCTACATGCTGGGCAAACGCATCAGCGAAGTGGCGTCAGGCATCAACAAGCTGGTGGACCGGGTGCTGGAGCTGACCCACGAGAACGACTAAGCCTTCATCAACCGGGTCAGAATCCGATCCAGTGAGTTGGCAAACGCCTGCTTCTCCTTGTCCCCATGGGGCGGCGGGCCACCGCCCATCTGGCCCTGCTCGCGCAGGTCGGTGAACAGGTTACGCACCGCCAGCCGCTCGCTCATGTTTTGCGGGCTGAACTCCTTGCCTCGCGGGTCCAGCGCCGTCACGCCCTTCTTCACCAGGCGGTCGGCCAGCGGCACATCGCTGCAGATCACCAACTCGCCGGGCGCCGCGTGCTCTACCAGGTAGTCATCGGCCGCGTCCGAGCCGCTGGGCACCACGATCAGCTTCACACACGCGAAGCTCGGCTTGATCTGGCTCTGCCCGGCCACCAGCACCACTTCAAACTGGCGCTTGAGGGCGAACTTCACCACCTGATCCTTGGCCGCCCGCGGGCAGGCGTCGGCATCGATCCACACGCGCATGGCTAGGCCACCACGCGGCGTTTTTCAGCCAGGCGGCTGCGGCCGTACAGCACCACAATCGCCAGGATGGCCACCGCCTGGGCACCCAACGAATACGCATCGGCGTGGATTCCCAGCCAGTCGAAGTCAAAGAACGCCACCGGCCGGGTACCGAAGATCCCGGCTTCCTGCAACGCCTTGACGCCATGCCCGGCGAACACCACCGACAGCGCGCACAGCAACGCCGCGTTGATGCCGAAGAACAGCGCCAGCGGCAGTTTCGCCGAGCCCCGCAGAATCACCCAGGCCAGGCCCACCAACAGCACCAGCGCCGTGGCACCACCAGCCAAAACCGCGTTGTGCCCGGCCGGGCCGGCCTGCAGCCACAGGGTTTCGTAGAACAGGATCACTTCGAACAGCTCGCGGTACACCGAGAAGAACGCCAGCATGGCAAAACCGAAGCGCCCGCCACCGCCCACCAGGCTGCTCTTGATGTAGTCCTGCCAGGCCGCTGCGTGACGGCGGTCGTGCATCCACACCCCCAGCCACAGCACCATCACACTGGCAAACAGCGCGGTGCAGCCTTCCAGCAACTCACGCTGGGCACCGCTGACGTCAATCACATACGCCGCCAACGCCCAGGTGGCCAAACCGGCCAACAGCGCCAGGCCCCAGCCGACGTTGACGCTGCGCACCGCCGATTGCTGGCCGGTGTTACGCAGGAACGCGAGGATCGCCGCCAGCACCAGAATCGCTTCCAGGCCTTCGCGCAGCAGGATCAGCAAACCGGAGATGTAACTCAGGGACCAACTCAGGCCATCGCTGCCCAGCAGCCCGGCAGATTCGGTGAGCTTGCCCTTGGCCACGTCCAGGCGCTGCTGGACCTGCTCGATCGGCAAACCGTCCTGCAACGACTGCCGGTAGGCCATCAGGGCCTTTTCGGTGTCCTTGCGCACGTTGGCGTCGACGTTGTCGAGGGAGCTTTCAACCAACTCGAAACCTTCCAGGTAAGCCGCTACCGAGAGGTCATAGGCCTGTTCATGCTCGCCGTTGCGGAAAGCGGCGAGGCTTTTGTCGAGGGTGGCCGCGGTGTAATCGAGCAACTGTGCCGGGCCACGCTTGACCTGTGGCGGTTGGGCGCGCTGGGCACGGAAGGTGGCGACGGCGTCCGGGCCTTCGGTGGCCAGCACTTCATTGGGGGTCTGGCGCGCAAGGTCGGCGAGGTTGAAGGACTTTTCGCTTTTCGCGGCAGCCGGGTCGGCGGTGAAGCCGGCGATGTAGGTGGCCAGGTCCCAGCGCTGGCGGTCGTCCAGTTGATCGGCGAAAGACGGCATGTCGGTGCCTTCCACGCCCAGCCCAAGGGTGTTGTAGATCGCGTAGAGGCTCAAGCGGTCGAGGCGTGCCGCGTCCCGCAGGTTGGCGGGCGGCGGGGTCATGCCGACGCTTGCCGGGCCATCACCCGCGCCGGTGGCGCCGTGGCACACCGAGCAGTTCTGGGCATACAGCGGCGCACCACGGGTCGGGTCGGGGGTAATGGCCGGGGCCTGGCTGACTTCATATGCCACCGCCAGTTTGGCGCCCAATTGCCGGGCCTGGTGGGCAACCGCCGCGCCATCCTGATGGGCCGTCACGGCTGCGAGCAGTTCATCCACGCCTTTTATCAGCTCGGCGCGCTCGGGTTTTTCCGGTAGCTCAGCCACCAACCCCTGCAAAACCCCAAGAAATTCCACCTGTTCGCGGTATTCCGAATCATCGATGACCTTGCCCGCCTCCACCGTCGGCGGGTAGTCCGCGCCGATGTAGTCCAGTAAATGCAGGGCCTGGGGGGCACCCTCGGCAGTTGCGGCCAGCAGGTTGAAACTGCACGACATCAACGCCGGCAACACCAGCCAGGCGAGAAAACGGAAGGGGGCAATCATGAATGAATCTCAAAGGGAAATACGAAGTAACACATTGTCAAACCTTAAGGGCTTTGACTCAAGGCGTTAGTGATTTTGGATGGGGGATTCCAACACTGAGGTAGTGGCATCTCATTGGAAAATGGACCCAAAAGGCCATTGTTTTGCCAGCAATGCGGCTTATAATGCCGCGCCTTCGTTATTGCGAAATGGCATTTTGGCTCCTCTTTTTATGAGGAATTGGCAGGACCGCTACGCGCTCCTGCCATGGGTGATTCGGCCCGACCAGCACATTCGGCCGATTACGTTCAGGGAAGAAGCTCTTCGATGGCATCTCGCGCCTTTACCTCGCTCGCGCTCGCGGCGGTCACGTTGTTGTCCGGTTGTTCGATGTTTCGCAGCTACGACACCGAGCTGCAAGCCACCAACCAGCAGTTGGCCACCGGCAATGTCGACGGCGCGCTGACCCTGCTTGAGAAGAACAACACCGGCGACGACAAGGACCTTCTCTACTACTTCGAAAAGGGCGAATTGCTGCGGGCCAAGGGCGACCTGACCGGCAGTCAGACCGCCTGGCGCAGTGCCGACCTGCAAGTCTACAAGTGGGAAGAATCGGTCAAGTTCGACACCGACAAGTACCTCGCACAGTTCGGCGCCTTCCTGGTCAATGACAAGGTCCGCCGCTACGAAGGCTACGACTACGAAAAAGTCATGCTCACCACGCAGATGGCCCTGAACCTGCTGGCACTGAATGACTTCGACGGCGCCCGCACCGAAATCAAGAAGACCCACGAACGCGAAGCGGTGATTGCAGACCTGCGGGACAAGGAATACCTCAAGAGCGAAAACGAAGCCGAGCGCCAGGGCATCGCGACCCAGTTCAAGGACCTGCGCGGCTACCCGGTGGAAAGCCTCAATGCCCCGGAAGTGGTGGGCCTGAAGAACAGCTACCAGAGTGCGTTCAGCCATTACCTGGCCGGTTTCGTCTACGAAGCGCTGGGCGAAAAGGACCTGGCCGCACCGGGTTATCGCAAGGCCGCCGAACTGCGCCCCAACACACCGCTGCTGGAGCAGGCCCTGCTCGACCTGGATAAATCCAAAGTCGGCGCCAATGAGACCGACGTGCTGATCGTGGTGCAAAGCGGCCTGGCACCGGCCCGCGACTCGATTCGCCTGCCCCTGCCGATCCCCATCGACGGCCACCTGGTGATCACCCCGCTGTCGTTCCCGGTGATCAAGCCCGACACCTCCACCGCGACCTTCGCCCAGATCGGTGTCGACGGCCAGCAGCAGAACCTCACCGCCCTCAACAGCACCACCGCCATGTCCCGCCGCGCCCTGCGGGATGACATGCCGGGCATCATCCTGCGCACCACCGTGCGCGCCGTCACTCGCGGTATCACCCAGAACAACCTGAACAAGACCAACCCGATGGCCGGCCTGGTACTCGGTATCGCCTCGGCCGTCACCGAAGGCGCCGACACCCGCACCTGGCGCACTTTGCCGGACATGACCCAGGTGACACGCCTGCGCCTCAAGCACGGCGAGCATCAGGTCAGCCTGCCCAACGCCCTGGGCGGCACGCTGGTGACGGTCAAGGCGGACCAGCGCTATCAGGTGATCACCCTGCGCGTGGTCGGCAACCAGGTATTCGCCGGCGGTCTTGCGGCCCACGTGGTGCAGAGCCATCCGCCGCAAGCAGTCGCCACTCTCAAACAACCTTAAGGAGCACGCTATGCGTCATTTCATCCTCGGCGCCCTGGCGCTGATCCTGCTGGCCGGCTGCGCCACCCCGCCACCGCCGGAACCCGGCAGCGCCGCGAGCAAAATCGTGGTGATGGGCAAGTTCAAGGGCATCGCCGTGGGCGCTATCCGCGTCGCCCGGGAAAACGGTTTCCTGACCGCCAAGGTGCAGCTGAGCAACATCACCAGCAGCAACCAAATGATGTATTACCGCTTTGCCTGGCTGGGCGCCGACGGCTTCCCGGTGGGCGACGAAGAGACCTGGAAGGTGCTGAACCTCTACGCAAACCAGGCGACCTTCCTGCCGGCCATCGCCAACCTGCCCCAGGCGGCGGACTTCCGTCTTGAAGTCAAAACCCCTTGAGCCGTCCACCCTTTTTAAGAGATTTCCCCATGTTTGCACGCTTCTCGTTCCTCGCCGTGGTGGCCGTTCTGGCCAGCGGCTGCGCCAACACCTCGCCGGTACTGGGCGGTAAAAACATCAGCTACGGCGACACCAAGGCCGTGGAACTGGTGACCAACGAGTTCGGTTCCACCGACCTGCAGATGATCGCCGAAAGCATGACCCGCTCCCTGGCACAGTCCGGCATTCTCCAGGGCCGCCCGGTGGTGCAGGTGTATGACGTGAAGAACAAGACCAGCGAGTACATCGACACCCGCGAGATCACCACGTCGATCAAGACCCAACTGATGAAGACCGGCACCGCCCGCTTCGCCAGCGACAACACCGACATGCAAAGCCAGGTCGACCAGTTGAAGTTGCAGAACCAGAGCGGCCTGTACAAGAAGTCCACCGTCAGCAAGACCGGCAACATGGTCGCTGCCAAGTACCGCCTGGAAGGCTCCATCAGCTCCATCGTCAAGCGCAGCTCGGACTACAAGGACGTGTTCTACAAATTCAGCCTGCAACTGGTTGACGTGGAAAGTGGCCTGGCCGAATGGATGGACGAAAAAGAAATCCGCAAGACCACGGAGCGCTAAGCAATGCGTGCATGGATTGGCATGATCGGCCTGCTGTGCGCCTTTGGCGCCTCGGCCGCACCGAAGATCGCGGTAACCGACCTGGCCTACGAGGCCCGGGTGGAGGAGTACATCCACCAGGTCGCGGCCAGCAACAACTTCCAGGCCAGCGCCTACAACGCCAGCGGCGGGTCGAGCTACAGCGAGTACGAAAGCCGTACCAGCTACATCGAGCAAACCGAACTGCGCAAGTTCAGCGGCGACATCAAGGGTGAAATCCTCAAGTCCCGGCAGTTCCAGCTGGTGCAGGGCACGCCTTACACGGCTGACGCCAAGGGCGATGTGTACGACGTGATCAAGCGGATCAAGGCCGGCAACTTCAAGGGCGCGGACTACGTGCTGTTCGGCACCTTGTCGGACATCGACTTCACCCAGGATGTGAATGCGCTGGACCACACCAACAGCTATTCGGTGGTGCTGGGCCTGACGCTGGTGGCAGATTTCAGCCTGATCAACACCCGCACCTTTGAAATCACCTCGGCGTTTACCGCCATGGGCGAAGGCCAGGACACCAAGCTGGTGAACAACCGTGACGTGCGCGTGAGCCTGAACCGGCCGCGTGTGGTGCGGGAAGTGTCGAAGGCGTTGGGAGAGCATGTGGCACGGCAGTTGGCCGAACAACTCGGCGGTGGTTATCAGGAAGCACCTGGGCAGCCTGCATTGCGCAATAACCTGCCACGGGATGAAGCGCCGAAGATCTTGCGCTGATTACCAAACGCACGGGCAACGCAAAACCAATGTGGGAGCTGGCTTGCCTGCGATGCAGACGCCTCGGTGTATCAGTTACACCAGGGTGACGCTATCGCAGGCAAGCCCGCTCCCACATGTTTGATCCGGTTTGGTCAGTTACGCCGTTGCGCGATGCAAGCTGGCCAGGAACCCCGCCGCGCCCACGAACAACCCGGCAAACGTGCGGTTCATGCGTTTCTGCTGCTTCGGTGTGCGCAACAGGCGCAACACTTTCGAGGCCAGCCCGGTGTAGCCGGCCATCACGATCATGTCCACGCAGATCATTGTCGCGCCCAGGATCAGGTATTGATTCAGCAGCGGCGCCTGCGGGTTCACGAACTGCGGCAACACCGCCAGCATGAACACCAGCGCCTTGGGGTTGCTGGCGTTGACCAGGAACCCACGGAACATCATCGCCATCGGCTTGCCGATCGGGCGAATCGCCGCGTCATCGCTAAGGTCGGTGGGCAGCGCGCGCCATTGCTTGATGGCGAGATACACCAGGTAAGCCACGCCGAACCATTTGATCGCATAGAACGCCGTGGAGGATGCCGCGAGAATCGCGCCGAGGCCGCCGGCCACCACGGCGATTTGCATCGCCAGGCCCAGTTGCAGGCCCAGGGCATTCCAGTACCCGCGCAGGAAACCGTATTGCAGGCCGCTGGACATCGACGCAATGGCGCCAGCGCCAGGAGAGAGACTGATGATCCAACTGGCCAGGAAAAAGGCCAGCCACGTGTCGAGTGCCATTACCCACCTCAGAGCTTAGTTTGTTGAATGTTTCTAAACTAACGCTGCCGGCCGAGAAATGGCTACAAAAATTTTGGGGTTGCGCCTTTGTGGCGAGGGAGCTTGCTCCCGCTGGGCTGCGCAGCGGCCCCAAAAAAAGCCGGGAGCAAGCTCCCTCGCCACAGGTTAAGGCAGCACGTCACTGCCGCGCCAACGGCGCACCGAGCGCTGGAAGAACAGGCTATTGGGCACTTGCACCATGACGCTGCCCGTGCCGGCCTCTTCGACTTCGATCAGCGTGGTGTAGAGCAGGTTGATCGCGACCACCCGGCCTTTGACGCCGGGCTTGTCGACCGTGTCCACCAACTCGACCACATCACCGAGGCGAAACGGCCCAACGGTGAAGATCAGGATGGCGCACAGCAGGTTGGACAACACCGACCACATGGCGAAGAACGCCACCGCCGCCACCGCCACAAACCCTGACAACGCCGTCCACAACACCGTGGCGGACACGCCCAGGCGCTCCAGCACAAAGATCAGTGCACTGCCCATGATCAGCCAGCGCAGGCCGCCGCGCAGGGGCATCAGCAACTGCGGCGGGAACGGATAACGTTCCCCCAGCCGGTTCAGGCACTTGGCGACGAAACGCTGGGCGAAATAGCCGGCCAGCAGGATCAGCAGAATTTGCACGGCCACCCAGATCGGCGCGACCCATTGTGCCGGCAGCGGCAGTTGCAGCGCTTCCATCAGGACAGCGCCTCCAGCTCCGCCTGCAAGGACTCCAGCAGTTCGAGGGCTTCCATCCAGGTCTCCTCCAACTGCGCTTCACGCACCTTGAGCTTGGCCTGTTCGGCCAGCAAATCGCGCAATTCATCCTTGCGGGCCGGCTCGTACACGGCGCTGTCACCAAGGCTGGTTTCGATCTTCGCCAGCTTCTCGTGGATCTTGCCCAACTCGGCTTCCAGCTTGTCGGCTTCGCGCTTGTGCGGGGCCAGTTGCTGGCGCAATGCAGCGGCAGCCTGGCGCTGGGCCTTCTTGTCGGTCTTGTCCGGGTTGACCGGCGTATTGCTGACCGGCGCGTTGCGCAAGCGGTAGTCCGACAGCCAACGGGCGTAGTCTTCCAGGTCGCCGTCGAATTCCTCGACCTTGCCGTCAGCCACCAGCAGGAAGTTATCGGTCGTGCTCTTGAGCAGGTGCCGATCGTGAGACACCACCAACACCGCGCCGCTGAACTCTTGCAGGGCCATGGTCAGCGCGAGGCGCATTTCCAGGTCCAGGTGGTTGGTCGGTTCATCGAGCAGCAACAGGTTTGGCCGGTCCCAGGCGATCAACGCCAGGGCCAGACGGGCCTTTTCGCCACCGGAGAAATTCAGCACCGGCTCGTCGATGCGCGCACCACGGAAGTCGAAACCGCCGAGGAAGTCCCGCAGGGTCTGTTCGCGTTCGGTCGGCGCCAGGCGTTGCAGGTGCAGCAGCGGGCTGGCCTTGGCGTCGAGGGAGTCCAGCTGATGCTGGGCGAAGTAGCCCACCACCAGGTTCTCACCGCGCACCAGGCGACCGGCCAGGGGCTGCAATTCGCCCGAGAGGTTTTTGATCAGGGTCGACTTGCCCGCACCGTTGGGGCCGAGCAGGCCGATCCGCGCGCCGGGGGTGAGCTGCAACTTGACCTTTTCAAGGATGGTCTTGTCGCCATAACCCAGGCGGGCGTCGGACAGGTCCAACAATGGGCTGGAAATTTTCACCGACTCGCGGAACACAAAGTCGAACGGTGAATCGACGTGGGCCGCCGACAGTTCTTCCATGCGCTCCAGGGCCTTGATGCGGCTCTGGGCCTGACGGGCCTTGGTGGCCTGGGCCTTGAACCGGGCGATGTAGCTTTCCATGTGCGCGCGTTGCGCCTGCTGCTTCTCGTAGGCCTGCTGTTGCTGGGCCAGGCGTTCGGCACGGGCGCGCTCGAAGGCGCTGTAGCCGCCGCGGTACAGGGTGATTTTCTTCTGGTCGACGTGGGCAATGTTGTCCACCACGGCGTCGAGGAAATCCCGGTCGTGGGAAATCAGCAGCAAGGTGCCCGGGTAACTTTTCAGGAAGTCTTCCAGCCACAGGATCGCATCGAGGTCCAGGTGGTTGGTCGGCTCATCGAGCAGCAACAGGTCCGACGGGCACATCAGCGCCTGGGCCAGGTTCAGGCGCATGCGCCAGCCGCCGGAGAAGTCGGCGACGGGGCGATCCATCTGTTCGTTGGTAAAGCCCAGGCCGGCAAGCATCTTGCGGGCGCGGGCGTCGGCGGTGTAGCCGTCGGCGCTGTCCAGTTCCGAGTGCAGGCGGGCCTGTGCGGCGCCGTCCTGGGCTTTCTCGGCCTCGGCGAGGTCGTGTTGCACCTGGCGCAGGCGCAGGTCGCCATCGAGCACGTAGTCGATCGCAATGCGGTCGAGGGTGTCGATCTCCTGGCGCATATGGGCGATGCGCCAGTCGGCGGGCAGCAGACAATCCCCGGAGTCGGGCGTCAGCTCACCCAGCAGCAAGGCGAACAACGTGGATTTGCCGGCGCCGTTGGCACCGATCAGGCCGGCTTTGTGACCGGCGTGCAGGGTCAGCTCGGCGTCTTCAAGAAGACGTTGCGGGCCACGCTGTAATGTTAGGCTTTGAAGTCGGATCATAATGGCGGCGGAGTCTACCAGCTTCGTTGGCCGCTGGCTTGGGTGTGAATATGTGCGCTGACCTGTGGAGCTTTGCCCTCTCGACTTACGCCCGCCCGGGCGTCGAGGACGCGTGCCTGCGCTTGCAGGCGCAAGGGGCTGATGTGTGCCTGGTGTTGTGCGGGCTATGGCTGGAGCAACGTGCTGTGGCGCCGCAGCCGTCGCGTTTGCAGGCACTGCGGCAAATAGCCGGGCCGTGGCAGGCCGAGGTGGTTGAACCGCTGCGGCAGGTACGCACGCAATGGCGGGCCATGGCGCAGCACGACGCTGAGCTGGGAGCGTTGCGGGAACAGGTCAAGGCTTTGGAACTGGAAGCAGAGCGGCTGCTCTTATCGCGCCTGGAAGACGTGGCGCAGGGTTGGCCGAGGGCCGAGGGGGAGCTCAAGCGTGGCTTGAAGGACTGGCGGCCGAAGCCGCCAACCTTGACCACGACGCGCTGCATCAGCTGCGCGCCGCAGTCACCGGCACTTAGGAAGCGCTGGTTGGGGTGACGCTTGGCGCTGCCGGTGCAGGCGTGCTGCTGGCCGAAGCGGTTGGCGCTGCGGTGCTGGCAGCAGGTGCGGCCGGGGTCGCAGGCTTTGCAGCTGGCGTCGCTGGCTTGGCCGGTGCAGGCTTGGCGGCTGCTGGTTTTGCGGCTGGCTTGACCGCTGGTTTTGCAGCAGCTGGCTTGACGGCCGGCTTGGCAGCAGCAGGCTTAGCAGCTGGTTTTGCGGCGGCAGGTTTAGCCGCTGGCTTGGCAGCTGGTTTCGCAGCAGCGGTTTTAGCCGCTGGCTTGGCGGCTGGTTTTGCAGCAGCAGGTTTAGCAGCCGGCTTGGCAGCTGGTTTCGCAGCAGCAGGTTTAGCTGCTGGCTTGGCAGCTGGTTTCGCAGCAGCAGTTTTAGCCGCTGGCTTGGCAGCTGGTTTCGCAGCAGCCGTTTTAGCCGCTGGCTTGGCAGCTGGTTTCGCAGCAGCAGTTTTAGCCGCTGGCTTGGCTGCCGGTTTCGCAGCAGCAGTTTTAGCGGCTGGCTTGGCAGCCGGTTTCGCGGCAGCAGTTTTAGCCGCTGGCTTGGCCGCCGGTTTCGCAGCAGCAGTTTTAGCAGCTGGCTTGGCTGCCGGTTTGGCAGCAGCAGTTTTAGCGGCTGGCTTCGCAGCCGGTTTCGCAGCCGGTTTCGCGGCAGCAGTTTTAGCAACTGGCTTGGCCGCCGGTTTTGCAGCAGCAGTTTTAGCGGCTGGCTTGGCAGCAGCAGTTTTGGCAGCCGGTTTAGCCGGTGCTTTTACCGCAGGCTTGGTCGCAGCTTTTGCAGGTGCCTTAGCGGCGACTGCCTTGCTGGCTGGCTTTTTCGCCGCGCTGGCTGCAACGGCTTTAGCCGGAGCACGGGCGCTCAGTACTTTGCCGACAGCTTCCTTCACACGACCAACGCCCTGAGCCAGTTTCAGGCTCTCGGAAGCATCACGCTTGAGTTGGGAAATGTAGGTGCGGGTTTCGGATTGACGATCCTTGAGGGCGTCGAGCAAGTCCTCAAGTTCTTTGACGGCGTCCTTGGCTTTGGCTTGTGCCTTGGCTTTGCCAGCGGTCGCTGCGCCTTGCAGTTTGGTACGGGATTTGTGCAGTTTTTCCTGAGCTTTGCCGCGTTGCTTTTCCAGCTTGGCGAGCAACTTCTCAGCATCAGCCAAGGCTTGTGAACAAGCGCTTTCCAAATGTTCGAGCAGGCTGCCCGAAAGTTGTTGGAGCAAATGCAACGGGGTATTTACAGGCTTCTGTTTGGCCGACATGGTTTACCTCCTGGCTGACGTGGGTGCGGCTCATACTAGCCCTCTGCTCTTACCGCCGCTAGGGCATGTTGACAGTATCGATTGGCTTGCGTTGCACCGCACGAAAATTCTTATCGATATAACGAAAAACCACGCCACTTTTTAAGCATTCACACTGGCATAATCCATCGCACTTTCGGCTGGAGAACGCCCATGTCGCGTTACCTTTTTTTAGTGTTGAGCGTGGCGCTTTCAGTGGCCAACGCGAGCGAGAAATCCCCGTCCAAAGATGACCACGACCTGGCCTACAGCCTGGGCGCGAGCCTGGGTGAACGCCTGCGCCAGGAGATGCCGGGCCTGCAAATGGAGGCGTTGATCGACGGCCTCAAACAGGCCTACCAAGGCAAGCCGCTGGCCCTGGACGACACACGCATCGAACAGATTCTTGCCCAGCACGAAGCGCAAAACGCACCAGACAATCGCGCCCCCCAAAGTGAAAAGGCACTCGCGGCCGAGCAACAATTTTTAGCCAGCGAGAAATCCAAAAGTGGTGTGCGCGAATTGGCAGACGGCATCCTGCTGACCGAACTGGCCCCTGGCACCGGGAAAAAGCCGGCGGCCGATGATCGCGTGCAAGTGAATTATGTGGGGCGGTTACCCGACGGGACCGTCTTCGACAAGAGCACACAGCCGCAGTGGTTTCGTCTGGACAGTGTGATCAGCGGCTGGCGCAGCGCGTTGCAACAGATGCCGGTGGGCGCGAAATGGCGCCTGGTGATTCCATCCAGCCAAGCCTATGGCGCTGACGGCGCTGGCGAGTTGATCCCGCCTTATACGCCGCTGGTATTCGAGATCGAATTGCTCGGCGCGGGTGCCTGAACCCCAACGAAAAACGGTGCGCAATGCGCACCGTTTTTTTGTGTTGCGGCGAGTCAGGCCTTGGCCGTCAACTCTTCCTTGTGAGCGTTGTGCAGCACTTCGATCAGGCAATCTTCCAGCTCGAAACGCTCATGAAGCAAACCGCCCAACTCTTTGAATTTTTCTGCAACACACTTGCCGGCATCACACAGGTCATTGAAGGCCAGCAGCTTCTCGGTAATAACGTCGATGCGCGGGTAAATCGTCTCGGCCAGGTCCAGGCCACGTTGATCGTCGAAGGCCTCGGCCTCTTTGGTCAACTGCTCGTAGACACCGAAGTGCCCCGCAGAGACGTAGTCCACCAGTACGCCGCAGAATTCCTGCAATGGCTTGCGGTTCTCGCTTAGCGCTTCGGGCTTGGCACCGAGAGCATCAAAGGCCCGAACCAGTTCGTGACGCGCTTTCAACCAACCATCGATCAGTTTGTGCACCCCACCCCAGCGTTCCTGAGCATTCTGACAACTTTCCAGCATGATGATCTCTCTTCCCTATAGGGGCGCCGCCCGCTGCCCGCGCAACACTTCAAGGTTAAAGCGGCCACCGGGCAAAGGTGCATCGAACAGTCTGTTTCAATAACGCGTGCGGGCCAGATTATGCCCGCACGACTATGGCATCAAGGTACGCAGGAGAGAAAGTTCATACAAGTGTTTAATCCCTTCCTACAACCAGCGGGCACCTGTCAGTGCCGAGCAAGACCAAAACGCTGGCTCAGCAGCAACCGTGAGAACTGCGCCACGCCAAGGATCAACATGGCGACGAAGAACAACAGGCTCCACTCGGGAATACTCAAGTCGAACAGCGTCCAGTTGATTTCCACGCAGTCGACGGTGCCCTTGAAGATCAGCGCTACCGTCTCCCGAAGCGACAGGTTCTCGATCATGTATTCGAGGCCGGGCCAACAGGCAGGCAACTGCTCCGGCGGCGTATTCTGCAGCAGCACCTGCCGTACAGCAGTAATAGCCCCCAATACGGCGCAGCCCATGCTCGCCAGCCAATACAGGTAGATCCCGGACCGCCTGGGCCCGTGAATCGCTGCCACCAGATTGATCAGCGTGAAGGCAGCCACAAGAATGCGTTGCACCTGGCACAGGAAACAAGGACGCAGAAGCGCGGCGTATTCCAGGTAAAAGGACGCGCCCAGCGTCAGCGCACCGGCCAAAAAAGCCAGGAGGAACAGGGAGCGTGAGGGGGCCAAAGACATTGTTTATCCGCAACGCAAGAGATAGGTAGTTACGGTAGAGGAAAGGCCTTACCCCTTTCAATACGCGCCGGAGCAGACGATTCCGCGAGAGCGTAGGGATATCCCGTCAGAAGTGGAGCGATTAAACGCTCGTCTGCGTAGGAGTTTACTACAAGCCGTATTGACTACAGCTATTCGGCGATATTGAAGGGTTGGCAGCAGGACAGTTCTGAGCCAACCCTTACGCTGATTCCTACGTCAAACCCGCGCCGGCACCGGCAGCGGTGCCGCCAGCAAACGCTTGTCCAGCAAGCCCAGGCCTTCCTGGAACAACTGGTTGCTGCGCTCGGTGTCGCCCAACTGCGCCAGCAAGCGTGCCAGTTCAGCGCAGGCTTCCGGGTTGCGTTGTACCTGCAAGCTGCTTTCCAGATAGTCCCGCGCCTTACCCCACAAGCTGTTTTGCAGGCACAGGCGGCCAAGGGTCAGCAGCAGGCTGGCATCGCCCGGATGGTCCTTGAGCCAGCCTTCGGCAAACTTCAACTGCTTCGCCGGGTCGCTGCCACGCAGCAATCCGTAGAGCCTGATCAGGTGGCTGTCGTACTCGCGCTTGAGCGCACCGCGCAGCACTTCTTCGGCCTTGGCGTCCGCGCTCAATTGACGCAGCTGTTCGGCGTAAGCCAGCACCAGTTGCGGCTCCTGGCGCTGGGCCGAAGTCAGTTGCTGCCACGCCCGCTCAAGGGATTGCTGGCCAGCCTCACCCTGCTCTTCGCGCTGGGCCGCCAACGACAGGTTCTCGCCCCAGGCGCGACGCTCGAGGTCGGCCAACTCGGCAGGTGGCAGCACCTTGTCCTTGCGCAGTTCCGGCAGCAGCCGAATCACCGAAGACCAGTCACCGCGCTGTTGATACAGGCGCTGCAACTGGCGCAGTACCTGGACGTTATGCGGGTGACGCTCATGCATGGCTTGCAAGGTGACCAGCGCACCCTCGGTGTCGCCACGGTCCACCTGCAACTGCGCATGACTCAACGCCACCGCCAGTTCGGCCTGGGGCTGGCGCTCAAGCGCGCGCTCCAGCAGGCCGTCTGCCTCTTCATAACGCCCCTGTTCGTTGGCCGCGCGGGCAGCGCCGAGGTAATACAGCAAGGGCTGGCGTTCGGCTTCGGCGGCACGGTGCAAGTGACGCTCGGCACTCGCCCAGCGCCCTTCGGCGAGGTCCATCTGGCCTTGCTCGATGGCGACCTGGACCCGACGGCTGCGATTGCGCCGCGACCACGGGTTGACCACACCACCCGAGGTCAGCACCAGGCCCAACAGCGCCCTGACCAGGTAGATCGCCAGGCCGATGGCAAACAACGCCACCAGCGTCGACCACAGCCCGGACTCGTAATGCAGCACATGGGGATAGGTAATCAGCACGTAGCCGGTGTGTTTCGAAATGCCCACAGCCAGCGCCAGGGCGATCGCAATCGCCAGCACCAGGATCACGTAGAAACGCTTCATCGGCCTTACTCCTGGGTCGCCGGCTTGCCAGCGGAAGCCTTGGCTTCTTCGGCAGACAGGTGGCGACGGTCAAGGTAAGCCTGCACGGCAGCCAGGCTCGCGGCCAGGTCTGGCGTCACCACCGAGACGGCCTTGGGCTCGAGCTCGGCAATACGCGCCAGCATGGCTTTGCTTTGCGGGTTGTCTTGATTGAAGTTGTCCTGCAACACGCTGCGGGCCTCGCCCAGGGATCGGCTATACACTGCCGGCTCGCCATTGAGCGCTGCCCACTGGGCCTGCTCCAGCGCCAGGCTCAGGGCCAGGCGGACCTGGTTCAGGCCCTGCCCCGCCAAGAGCGGGCGAATGTTGTCATCGGGGTTGAAGTCGATGCGGAAATACCGCGAGATCTGCTCCCACCACTGGCTCCAGCGGTTGTCCGTATCGGTGGTCGGACGGCCCTCATTGGCGGCTTCCGGGAGCTGGTATTCCGGAGCGATGGCCGCCAGTTGCACGACCTGGTCGCGCAAGGCGGCCAGTTGCAGGTACAGCCCGGTGCGGTCCGGCTGTTCGATATTGCGCAGGGCGGCGAGGCTCTTGGCCAACTGCTCACGCGCGGCATAGGAGCCCGGGTCGCTCTGCTCGCGGAGGATTTCGTCAGCGCCCTGGACCAGCGCCTGAGCGCTGTTGATGTCCTGCAAGGCGGAAAGCCGCAGGCTGGCCAGGCGAATCAGGTGCTCGGCTTCGGCCAGGCGCCAGTCCTGGCGGCTGGCCCCCAACACGGTTTCCAGGCGCTGGCTCAAGCGCTGTTGATCACCCTGCAATTGCGCCACCAACCGACGGCGCTCTTCCAGTTCATCAGCGCCTGGCAGTTGCCCCAAGCGTGCCGACAGCTGCTGCTGGCTTTGCTTGAGGCTCTGGGATTGATCGTCCAGGGTTTGCACTTGGCCCAGCTGTTGCTGGCTGCTCGCCTGCAGTGCGCGGACCTGCCAGATCCCCCACCCACCGGCGGCAACGCCAGCAGCACCGAGCAACAAGGCCACGATAGCCAGGCCGTTGCCACGGCGCGGGGCGGTGACCGGGGTCTCAACAGGCGCTTCAAGCGCGGGCTGAGCTTCATCTTTAGGCAAGGCTGTTTCGCTCACGTATCCATCCTTTGCGTATTAGAGAGTGGGAACGGAATGACTCCGTAACGCCACTAACAAAGCCGCGGCACTGGCGCCACGACAATCCACAACTTCTTGCGCGCCAGCGGCACGCGCCATCTCGGCGACTCGCGGGCTGGGCACGAACAACGGCAGCCGGGCCACCAGGGGCCAATCTGCGCCGGCCAGGGCTTGCAGGTGTAAAAAACCCTGCCCACTGCTGACCACCACGCCGTTCAAGCGTTCCACGTTTATGCACTGGGTCAGGGTTGCACTGTCGTAATCCGGCAGGAAACGGCGATACAACTCCAGATAGTCGACACTAGCACCTTGCTCGCGTAAACGCTCAGCCAGCAGCTCTCTGCCGCCCTCGCCCCGCAGGATCAGCACCCGCGCCCCGGGCCGTGCGACAGCCTCGCGCAAGGCGGCCAGCTCAAGCAAGGCCTCACTGTCATCGCCCTGCTCGGGATAGCTGACATCGAGGCCGTGGTCGGCCAGCACCTGCGCCGTAGCAGCGCCGACGGTAAACCACGGCAACGCGGGTGGTTGTGGCCAGTGTTGAGCCAACAACTGCAAGCCCAGACGCGCCGCCGGCTTGCTCACCACGATCACTGCGCTATAGCGGTCCAGCGCGCGAAAAGCCGCCTGCTGTTCAGCCGTGACAGGCAGCGCCTCAATCTCCAGCAACGGCAGGCTGCTGCTGAAAATACCTTCCTCGGATAACGTCGCCGCCAGGGCTGCCGACTCCTCGGCAGGCCGCGTCAGCAGCACACGCCATTGCGTCACTGCGGACCGGCCTCGCCGTACACCGCTTGCAGAATGGCACCGGCGCCTTTTTCGAGCAGTTCTTCGGCGACTTTGATGCCAAGGCTGGTCGCCTCGCTTTGCGGCCCACGAATTTCGGCAGTGAGCAGCAACCCGCCACTCGGGTCGCCCACCAGGCCGCGCAGCCAGAGGTTCTCGCCCTCAAGCACGGCGTAGCAGGCGATGGGCACCTGGCAACCACCGTTGAGGTGCTTGTTCAGGGCCCGTTCGGCGGTGACGCGAATTTCGGTGTCGTGGTGGTCCAGAGGCTTGAGCAGCGCATGAATTTCGCTGTCGGCGGTGCGACATTCGATACCCACGGCGCCCTGCCCGCCAGCCGGCAAGCTGTCTTCGACGCTGATGGCCGAGGTGATGCGGTCTTCAAAGCCCAGGCGAATCAGGCCGGCCGCCGCGAGGATGATCGCGTCATATTCACCGGCATCCAGCTTGGCCAGGCGCGTATTGACGTTGCCCCGCAGGAAGCGGATTTGCAGGTCCGGACGACGGGTCAGCAACTGTGCCTGGCGACGCAGGCTGGAGGTGCCGACGATGCTGCCCAGCGGCAGTTCGTCCAGAGAGGCGTAGGTGTTGGAAACGAAGGCATCGCGCGGGTCTTCACGCTCGCAGATGCAAAACAGGCCCAGGCCTTCAGGGAAGTCCATGGGCACGTCTTTCATCGAATGCACGGCGATGTCGGCTTCGTTCTCCAGCAGCGCGGTTTCCAGTTCCTTGACGAACAGGCCCTTGCCGCCGATTTTCGACAGTGGCGAATCAAGCAGCTTGTCGCCGCGACTGACCATGGGCACCAGGGACACCTTGAGGCCGGGATGGGCTTGCTCAAGGCGTGCTTTGACGTACTCGGCCTGCCATAAGGCCAGGGCGCTTTTACGGGTGGCGATGCGGATTTCGCGAGAGGACATGGATCAATCCGTACTGAATAGATACGGCAGATAATAACAGCTCAGGCTAATGCGCTTTGATTTGAATCAGCAAGTGCGGGGCCTCCCTGGCCGCGTCGCACCGGGATATGGGGGTGAAGCTCGCGTCAGCCCTCGGGCTAAAGCTGCTGCATCATCTTGCGCACACCGGCGACATGGCGCCGGCTGACGATCAAGGCGTCGCCATTGAGGCCTTTCAGGAACAGCTGAAAGTGCCCAAGCGGCGTGCGCTGCAGGCGCTCGATACGCTCGCGGGCCACCAGCGCGTTGCGGTGGATGCGCACAAAGCGGTCGCCAAATTCATCTTCCAGGGCTTTGAGCGGCTCATCGAGCAGCACTTCACCGGCCTCGTGACGCAAGGTCACGTACTTGTGATCGGCGATGAAATAGACCACCTGGTCCAGGGGAATCAGCTCGATGCCCTTGCGGGTACGGGCGCTGATATGGCTGCGCGGCCCGTTGCCGCTTTGCGCTGCGGGCTGGGTCAGGGCGGCGAGCTGGACACGATTGGGGCGTTCGGCCTTCTTCAAGGCGCGAAGCAATGCATCGGCATTGATCGGCTTGACCAGGAAGCTGACACCGCTGGCGTCCAGAGTCTCGGCAGAGAACTCATCCTGGGAAGCGCACAGCACCACCGAAGGCGGCGATTCTCGCTCGCTCAGGCGGGCAGCCACCTGCAAGCCATCAAGGCCCGGCATGCGAATGTCGAGCAAAACGACATCCGGCTTGAGGCTGTCAATAAGGGCCAAGGCTTCCTCGCCACTGGTGGCGTTCGGCTCAAGGACACTGTAACCCTCGAGTTCACTGACCAAACGGCTCAGTCGCTCGCGGGCTTGGGGTTCGTCATCAACGATCAGGACATTCATATTGCGCTGGATTCCTGCGTGAGTCTCGCACAAGGATAGCGTAGACAGGTGCGGTGACTTCCGTCACGGCGATCCACGCTAAGACTAGCGCGAGCGGCAAAAAGTGCCCCGAGAGTGGCACCAATATTTACCCGGACCTGTTCAATCGCGCCCAAAGCCTGCTGCCTTCGGGCATCGTCGTAGGGTTTGCTGATACACAATACGAACACCCCCTCTCTAATGGATAGCCTGGAGTTCGACCTCATCGCCTGGCATTGGTGCAGTGCACCTTCTGTCAGCGCGACGCTCTATCAGTGCAACTGTAGACGCTCGCGAAGACGATATTGCTCAATCGTCAAATATCGTTTCAATAAACACGCTTTGTCAGGCCCAGGACCGTACGTTTTAAACCCCCGTTCGGTCCTGGCTCCAGTCTCGTCCTGCGCGAGGCCGGCGGCAAGGCACTTAGCCATCTTGGAAACAAATAAAAATGCCGCGCCCCGGCATCATCGCCTCCGGGGGCAACCCTGTTATTATCGGCGCCACACTTTCATGCCCTCTTTCCAGCAGATCACGAGCGAATCCATGAGCACCGACAAGACCAACCAGTCCTGGGGCGGCCGCTTCAGTGAACCCGTCGACGCCTTCGTCGCGCGCTTCACCGCCTCCGTCACCTTCGACCAGCGCCTCTACCGCCACGACATCATGGGCTCGATCGCCCACGCCACGATGCTCGCCAAGGTCGGCGTGCTGACCGACGCCGAGCGCGACAGCATCATCGACGGCCTGACCACCATCCGTGGCGAGATCGAAGCCGGCACCTTCGACTGGCGCGTCGACCTGGAAGACGTGCACATGAACATCGAGGCCCGCCTCACCGACCGCATCGGTGTGACCGGCAAGAAACTGCACACCGGTCGCAGCCGTAACGACCAGGTGGCCACCGATATCCGCCTGTGGCTGCGGGACGAGATCGACCTGATCCTGGCGGAAATCACCCGCCTGCAAAAAGGCCTGCTGGAACAGGCAGAGCGTGAATCCGGCACCATCATGCCCGGCTTCACCCACCTGCAAACCGCGCAGCCCGTGACCTTCGGCCACCACCTGCTGGCCTGGTTCGAAATGCTCAGCCGTGACTACGAGCGCCTGGTGGACTGCCGCAAGCGCGCCAACCGCATGCCCCTGGGCAGCGCTGCACTGGCCGGCACGACCTACCCGATCGACCGCGAATACACTGCGCAACTGCTGGGTTTCGACGCCGTGGGCGGCAACTCCCTGGACGGTGTTTCGGACCGTGACTTCGCCATCGAATTCTGCGCCGCGGCCAGCATCGCGATGATGCACCTGTCGCGTTTCTCCGAAGAACTGGTGCTGTGGACCAGCGCGCAATTCCAGTTCATCGACCTGCCGGACCGCTTCTGCACCGGCAGCTCGATCATGCCGCAAAAGAAAAACCCCGACGTGCCGGAACTGGTACGCGGCAAAAGCGGCCGTGTCTTCGGCGCGCTGATGGGCCTGCTGACCCTGATGAAAGGCCAGCCGCTGGCCTACAACAAGGACAACCAGGAAGACAAGGAACCGCTGTTCGACGCCGCCGACACCCTGCGCGACTCGCTGCGGGCCTTTGCCGACATGATCCCGGCGATCAAGCCCAAGCACGCCATCATGCGTGAAGCGGCCCTGCGCGGTTTCTCCACCGCCACCGACCTGGCGGACTACCTGGTACGCCGTGGCCTGCCGTTCCGCGACTGCCACGAAATCGTTGGGCATGCCGTGAAATACGGTGTGGACAGCGGCAAGGACCTGGCGGAAATGAGCCTGGAAGAACTGCGCAAGTTCAGCGACCAGATCGAACAGGACGTGTTTGCTGTGCTGACTCTGGAAGGGTCGGTGAATGCCCGTAACCATGTCGGCGGGACTGCACCGGCGCAGGTGAAGGCGGCCGTTGCTCGCGGCCAGGCATTGCTCGCCAGCCGCTAACCCCAAGGTAAGTACCCCGGCAAATAAGGGCGAACACTGAACCTGTGGCGAGGGAGCTTGCTCCCGTTGGATTGCGCAGCAGTCCCATTTTTGGGGCCGCTTCGCTGCCCAACGGGAGCAAGCTCCCTCGCCACAAAAGCAGTCTTTATTTCTTGGCAGCAATCATCGCCATAAACGCCGGCATCGCCGCTTCCTTGTCCGCCGCCACCCGCTGGGCATTCGGCAGCGCCTGCAAGCGCGCCAACAAGTCCTTGGCCTTCGGCAACTCAGCCAGCAAGTCCAGCCCGAACAGCTTCCCGGCCACGGCGCAGGCCAGGTCGACGCTGTACACAAAATACAAATCCGCAATCGTGAAGCTGTCCCCCGCCACATACGGCGCGAACTTGCCGTGTCGCCCCAACGATGCGACCCCCAGCAATAACTCCGTCCTGGACTTTTCCTTGATCGCCTCCGGCACCGGCATCCCGAAAAACGCCTCGGCGAAGCACGCCCGGGCTGGCAGCTCGATGTACAACTCAATTTCCCTGCACAACGCCAGCACCTGAGCGCGCTGGAACGCATCGCTCGGCAGCAGCGAACGGCCGCCCTGGGTCTGTTCGAGGTATTCGAGGATCACGCTGGTTTCGTTGATGAACCCTTGCTCGACACCCAGCACCGGCACCTTGCCCCGCGGGCTCACAGCCAGCGCTTCAGGGGTCTGGCCTGCATAGAACGGCACCTCTTCGAAGGGCAGCCCTTTCTCCAGCAGTGCCAGTTTGACCATGTTGTAGTAGTTACTGACCGAAAATCCATAAAGCTTGAGCATCACAAAGCCTCCAGGCCGTGTACGGGGTTGGCAGCAGTGGTTATAGATCGGGATGCCGCGCCTGACCAGCAGCATCACCCGAGTGAATGGGGGTAGACTGGCGCCCTTTCCTCCAGGAGCCTGCCATGAGCGAGCCAACCGATATCGACAACGACGAAGAAGAGTTCGCCGAGACCACCTTGATTGAAGCGATCGAAAACCAGATCGAAAGCGACAACCCGCCTGCCGCCAAAGCCACGTTCAACAAGCTGACCCTGGTGGGCTACGAGCGCGAAGACATCCTGCAAATGATGGCCCACGTACTCGCCATCGAAATCGACGCCCTGCTCGAAGAAGACCGCGCTTTCAATACCGAATGGTATGAAACTGCCTTGCGTGCACTGCCCGAGCTGCCGCCCGAGAAGCAATAAGCCCGACACCGCGCTGGCCAGCAAACTCTTGCTGGCCACAATCCTGCCCTACATCAACGCCGCATGAGTTCCGACTGGACAGGCCGCCAAAGTGCGTTCACCTTATGGCTGCTAACGTCTAAAAATTCCTAGAAAGTCTGGAGTCCTTATGTCGTATACCCCTGAGTTGGTTGCCGAACTGGAAATCCTTGCACTCTTCAACCTGGGCAGCTCCCAGGAAGGTCTGAAAGTTCATCAGACTGCCGCTCCCACTGCCATTGCAGCTGCCCGGCGCCTGTTTGATAAAGACCTGATCGACCAGCCAGACGGTGGTTACCTCACCAGCCTCGGCCGGGATGCTGCCGAACACGCACAAAGCCTGCTGACTATTCTGACGACCGCTAAAGAAGCCGCCTGACACCTCGTATCGCCCACGGGATCCTCTTTTCACGGATTCCGCGGGCAGTCCCGTGCCCGGGATAAAATTCCGGCGTCAAAAACAAAATCCCTCTAAACCTCCTACGCTACTGGCTGTAAACTCCCCAACGGCCGCCCACGTCGGGCCCTGCGAGCCACCGAGTTCGACATGACCCGCACCCACGAAATCCGCCCCGACCTGGACGAAGGCATCGACCGCAAGGTGCTGGCCCAGTTACGCGCGCGATTTCTGGCCCTGAACGAAGGCCGCATGGCCCGGGCCGTTGAAGGGCTGACGCCGCGCCAGCAAAGCGTATTGACGCTGCTGCCACTGTTTTTTCACGTCAATCATCCGCTGCTGCCGGGCTATGTGTCGGGTAGTACGCCAGCTGGCCTGTCGAATTTTGAACCCGATGCGCAAGCCCTGGCCGAGGCCCAGCGCCTGACTCGCACGTTTTCCTACAAGCCTCGGCACGGCAACCCGCCGCGCCCGATTCACGGCCTGTTCCTGATGGGCAGCCTGGGTACGCTGGCCCAGGCCGATCAAAGTGACATGGACGTGTGGGTCTGCCACGCCGCCGACCTCAGCGAAAACGAGCTGGCCGAGCTGCGCAAAAAATGCCAATTGCTGGAAACCTGGGCCCTGAGCATGGGCGCCGAGGCGCACTTCTTCCTGATCGAGCCGACGCGGTTCATGCAGGGCGAGCGTGACACTCAACTGAGCTCCGAAGACTGCGGCACCAGCCAGCATTACCTGTTGCTGGACGAGTTCTACCGCACCGCCATCTGGCTGGCCGGGCGCACGCCGATCTGGTGGCTGGTGCCGGTGTATGAAGAAACCCGCTACACCGAGTTCACCCATGCGCTGATCTCCAAGCGCTTCATCCGCGCCGATGAAACCCTCGACCTGGGCCACCTCGCCCACATCCCGCCCGGTGAATTTATCGGCGCCGGCCTGTGGCAATTGTTCAAAGGCATCGAATCGCCCTACAAGTCGGTACTCAAACTCCTGCTGACCGAGGTCTACGCCAGCGAGCACCCGAAGGTGCAATGCCTGAGCCTGCGCTTCAAGCGTGCCGTGTTTGCCAACCAGATGGACCTGGACGAGCTGGACCCGTACATCGTGGTCTACCGCCGGATCGAGGAATACCTCAAGGCCCGCAACGAGCCGGAACGCCTGGAACTGGTGCGCCGCGCCCTGTACCTGAAGGTCAACCGCAAGCTCACGGCGGGCCAACGCACCGACCGCTGGCAGCGTTTGCTGCTGGAACGGCTGGCCAATGAGTGGGGCTGGGACCAGCGCCAACTGGCTCTGCTGGACAGCCGCAGCCAATGGAAAGTCCGCCAGGTGGCCTCCGAGCGCCGGGCGCTGGTCAACGAACTGAACTACAGCTACCGCTTCCTGACTCAGTTTGCGCGCACCGAACAGACCGTCAGCCTGATCAACAAGCGCGACCTCAATGTGCTCGGCCGACGGCTCTATGCCGCGTTCGAGCGCAAGGCCGGCAAGGTCGAGTTCATCAACCCCGGCATTGCCCCGGACCTGGCCGAAGACACCCTGACCCTGGTGCAGTCGCCCAACCGCAAAGAGCCCGGCCAGCACCATTGGGGCCTGTACAACGGCAGCCTCACCGCGCTGGAATGGGAGCACTTTGCGCCGATCAAGCGCAGCCGCGACCTGCTGGAGATGCTCACCTGGTGCCACCGCAACGGCGTGATCGACAGCAGCACCCGCCTGGCTCTGCACCCCGGCACCAGCGACATGACCGAGTTCGAGCTGTTCAACCTGCTGGGCAGCCTGCAACAGACAGTCGTCCTGCCCCTGGCCAGCGTCGATGAAGATCGCCTGCTGCGCTCAGCGGTGCCCGAGGAGGTGCTGCTGCTGATCAACGTCGGCGTCGACCCGCTCAAGCACCACCGCGACCTGAACATCCTGATGACCACCGAGCGCACCGACTCCCTGAGTTACGCGGGCGTGCGGGAGAACCTGGTGCTGACCCTGGACCAGGTCACCGTCAACAGCTGGAACGAGGTGATGGTCAGCCGCTACGACGGCCCCCACGCGCTGCTCGACTGCCTGCGGGATTACCTCAATCAATTGCCGGTCGACCACTTGCCGCGGTTGCGGGTGCGCTGCTTCTGCCACAACCGCGCGCAATTCATTGCCCAGCGCGTGGAAGAAATCTTCGACACCGCGCAAAACCTGCTGTTGGGCCAGGAGAACCACCGCTATCTGGTACAGGTGCAACAGCACTACCACGTGATGGAGCTGACGCCCGGCCAAGCCAACCACGTGTCGTTGGCGACCCAGGACGCGCTGATCGCCTACCTCAGCGAAGAACAGGTCAGCTACAGCCCGCTGCACCTGGACAGCATGGCCCTGGAAGACCATGACCTGGCGCTGCTGCTGCCCATGGGCCTGCCCGATTGCGTGCAGGTGTTCTACCGGATCAACGACGGGGTTGCCGAGCTGTACGTGCTGGATGAGTTCAACGCGCTCTGGCAACAGCGCCTGCCGTTTCACGACGAGCAAAGCCTGTTGGTGCCTTTGCAGCGTTTCCTGCAATCGATCATTTATCGCCGCGACGCGCTGCTGCCGCTGGACCCGCACCAGCCGCTCGGCGCGGTGCAAATCCTGTATTACCAGCTATTGCCGTCCGGCAGCGGCCGCGCACGCCGGGCCGAACCGCGCCCTGCGCCGCAAACCCCGGCCAACAAGCCGTTCTACGACGTGCAGGCGATTATCGGCAAGACAGCACCGGGCCAGGTGGGCATCACCTTGTACTGCAATCAACGGGAGTTTTCCGAGCTGGAATTTGGCGACCAACTGTTTGCGGTGGTCGCCCAGGAAATCGTCGGGCAGCGCCAGGAGGCCGAGCGCTACCGCTGCTACATCACCGATCTGGACCTGTCCGGCCTGCTCGGTGATGTTCAAAGCCCGAGCAATCTGTACCTGCGCTACAAGGCTGATCTGGAACTGGCGCTCAATGAGGCGCTGAACCAGGTTTAAAGCGGCCCGGCTTAAAGAGAAAACGCGCCGCCGTCTTTTGGCTGACCTTCCACACTGAGCAATTCAAGCTTGAGGGTCTTGCCACCTGGTGCGGGCCAGTCGATGTGCTGACCGACTTGCAGGCCCAGCAACGCGCTGCCCACCGGCGCCAGGATCGAGATTTTGCCTTCGTCGGCGTTCGCGTCCTTGGGGTAGACCAAGGTCAGGTGGTAGTCCTTGCCGCTGCCTTGCTCACGGCAATGCACGCTGGAGTTCATGGTCACGACAGTTGCAGGCACTTCATCGTGGCCAACCACTTCTTCGGCGCGATCGAGTTCGTGTTGCAGGGCTTCAACGCCCGGCGACGCCTCACCTACACGGTCGATCAGTTGCTCAAGACGCTGCACGTCAAGACGGGTGAGGATGATGGAAGGTGCGGTCATGATTCAGGCAGACTCCTTTTTCTGCACAAAAGCAAAACCCCGCCAGGAAAAGGCGGGGTTCTCACGGACCTCGATGAGTTGAGGTGTACCCGGACACTACCACAGCACAATAAATAAACAAGACGGCCTCAGGCGCAGGCCTTGCGCTGCTCGGCCTGGGCGACGATCACGCGGCGCCGCGCATCATCGGCAGAGCGCCATTCACGGATGTCTTCCACGTGGCGGAAGCAACCGAGGCAGACTTTGTGCTCATCCAGCCGACATAAACTGATACAAGGTGACGGCACCGCAGGGCTGACATTGCTGAACAGCGGCTTGGGCGGGCGTACGGGTGCGGGCTGCGTCACGATCAGATCTCGTCGAAGTCCAGCTCGACGCCGGCTTGTTCCTGGGTGAGGCGCGCGAGCATTTCGCTCAGCAGCTCATCGGTGGTGTCGTGGGTCCAGCGATTTTCTTCTTCATCGTAATCGAAGTGAAAACCACCGGAACGCGCCGCCAGCCAGAGCTGACGCAGAGGCTCCTGGCGGCTGAAAATCAGCTGGGTGCCATTTTCAAACTTGACGGTCAGCACACCGGCCGAGTTCTCCAGGTCCACATCCAGACCGCTGTCGTCGAAAATATCCTCCAGCGCTTGCTGGGTCGAATCCACCAGGTCGTGAAAACGGGCTTCGGTCAAACTCATTGTGGGAACCTCGAAAAGTGTCTGGTCTCGCTCAAGCGCCGCACAATACGGACGCACCATCATGATTGCAAAGGATACCGATTTCATTACCCGAAGCCGTGTGAATTATCCTCGATTGATGTAAGCGCAATCGCGACACACTCGGCAAAGCCCCGCCGGACGGGTATTGCGGCGCATAGGCAATCTGGTGGGTCGTCGGTATACTCGGGCGCAATTAATGCATATTCAAGGATTTCGCCATGAAGCGCCTGATCTCTTCCCTTGCTGCGCTCGTCGCGGTCGCTTGCCTCGTTAGTGCCTGTGGTCAAAAAGGCCCGCTGTACCTGCCCGATGACAGCAAAGACCCGAATGAACAGGCGCAATCGTCGCAGACCAAAGCGCACAAGCACGACACTTACTAAGGGAACACCATGGACGCTTTTAACTACCGGGACGGCGAGCTGTTCGCGGAAGGTGTCGCGCTGTCCGCCATTGCCGAGCGCTTTGGTACCCCGACCTACGTGTATTCCCGTGCCCACATCGAAGCGCAGTACCGCTCCTTTGCCGATGCGCTGGAAGGCACGCCGAGCCTGGTGTGCTTCGCCGTAAAAGCCAACTCCAACCTGGGCGTGCTCAATGTCCTGGCTCGCCTTGGCGCCGGTTTCGACATTGTGTCCCGGGGCGAGCTGGAGCGTGTACTGGCCGCCGGCGGCAAGGCTGACAAGATCGTGTTCTCCGGCGTCGGCAAGAGCCGCGAAGACATGCGCCGCGCCCTGGAAGTGGGCGTGCACTGCTTCAACGTCGAATCCACCGACGAGCTGGAGCGCCTGCAAGTGGTGGCCGCCGAGATGGGCGTTCGCGCGCCGATCTCCCTGCGGGTCAACCCGGACGTGGACGCCGGCACTCACCCGTACATTTCCACCGGTCTCAAAGAGAACAAGTTCGGCATCGCCATTGCCGACGCCGAGGACGTGTACATCCGCGCCGCCCAGTTGCCGAACCTGGAAGTCTTGGGCGTCGACTGCCATATCGGCTCGCAACTCACCAGCCTGCCACCGTTCCTCGATGCCCTCGACCGCCTGCTGGCGCTGATCGACCGCCTCGGCGAGTGCGGCATCTACCTGCACCACATCGACCTCGGTGGCGGCGTGGGCGTGCGCTATCGCGATGAAGAGCCACCGCTGGTGAGCGACTACATCAAGGCCGTGCGCGAGCGTACCGAAGGCCGCGACCTGACGCTGATGTTCGAGCCGGGTCGCTACATCGTCGCCAACGCCGGCCTGTTGCTGACCCAGGTCGAGTACCTCAAGCACACCGAGCACAAGGATTTCGCCATCGTCGACGCGGCGATGAACGACCTGATCCGCCCGGCGCTGTACCAGGCCTGGATGGACGTGACGGCCGTCAAGCCACGTACTGGTGAAGGCCGCACGTACGACGTCGTCGGCCCGATCTGCGAGACCGGCGACTTCCTGGCCAAGGAGCGTCAGTTGGCCCTGGAAGAAGGCGACCTGCTGGCCGTGCACTCGGCCGGTGCCTACGGGTTTGTCATGAGTTCCAACTACAACACCCGCGGGCGTACCGCCGAGGTGCTGGTGGACGGTGATCAAGCGTTTGAAGTGCGTCGCCGCGAGACGGTAGCCGAGTTGTTTGCTGGCGAAAGCCTGCTGCCGGAGTAAGGCCATGCTGCTGCGTTTTACCAAGATGCACGGGCTGGGCAACGACTTCATGGTCCTCGACCTGGTCAGCCAGCACGCGCACATCCTGCCCAAGCACGCCAAGCTGTGGGGCGACCGTCACACCGGCGTCGGCTTCGACCAGTTGCTGCTGGTGGAAGCACCGAGCAACCCGGAAGTGGACTTCCGTTACCGGATCTTCAACTCCGACGGCTCCGAAGTGGAACAGTGCGGCAACGGTGCCCGCTGTTTCGCCCGCTTTGTGCTGGACAAGCGCCTGACCGCCAAGCGGCAGATTCGCGTCGAGACCAAAAGCGGCATCATCGAGCTGGATATTCGCAGCGACGGCCAGATCGGCGTCAACATGGGCGCCCCACGGCTGGTGCCGGCGGACATTCCGTTCCAGGCCACCGAGCAGGCGCTGAGCTACCCGGTGGACGTGGACGGCAAGACCGTCAACCTGGCCGCCGTGTCCATGGGCAACCCCCACGCCGTGCTGCGGGTGGATGACATCAACAGCGCACCGGTTCATGAACTGGGGCCGAAGATCGAAAACCACCCGCGCTTTCCGGCGCGGGTTAATGTGGGTTTCCTGCAGGTCATCGACCGTTCCCGTGCGCAGTTGCGCGTCTGGGAACGCGGTGCCGGTGAAACCCAGGCCTGCGGCACCGGTGCTTGCGCCGCTGCCGTAGCCGCGATCAGCCAGGGGTGGATGGATTCGCCGCTGCTGATCGACCTGCCCGGCGGACGTTTGTCCATCGAATGGGCAGGCCCCGGCCAACCGGTGAAAATGACCGGCCCGGCCACCCGCGTCTACGAAGGACAGGTCCGTCTATGAGTGAGCAAATCTAATGACTGATAAGCCTCAAGTACCCGCGAAAGCATCCCCAAGCGAAAGTCTGGAGGCCGCAGCCGTTGCGGCGTATCTGGAGGCTAATCCGGACTTCTTCGTCGAACACGAAGAACTGCTGCCGGCCCTGCGCATTCCCCACCAGCGCGGCGACACCGTGTCGCTGGTGGAGCGCCAGATGAAGATCCTGCGCGAGCGCAATATCGAAATGCGCCATCGGCTCTCGCAGTTGATGGACGTGGCCCGCGACAATGACCGCCTGTTCGACAAGACCCGCCGCCTGGTCCTGA
Organism: Pseudomonas sp. TH32; assembly: GCF_016650855.1. Lineage (NCBI taxonomy): Bacteria > Pseudomonadati > Pseudomonadota > Gammaproteobacteria > Pseudomonadales > Pseudomonadaceae > Pseudomonas > Pseudomonas sp. TH32. Next base: position 5,275,886 of record NZ_JAEKFA010000002.1, read on the forward strand.
CCCTGATGGACGCCGCCAGCCTGGAAGAAGCGGTGATTGCCGTCGAAGACAGCCTGCGCCAGGACTTCCAGGTCCCCTTTGTCAGCCTGATCCTGTTCAGCGACAACCCGATGCCGGTGGGTCGCTGGGTCAGTGGCAGCGACGCCCAGACCGCCATTGGCGGGCTGCTGTCCGAAGGCAAGACCATCAGCGGCACCCTGCGTGAGCACGAGCTGGACTTCCTGTTTGGCGCCGAGCAGCGCCAGCAGATCGGCTCTGCCGCCGTGGTCGCCCTCAGTCATCAAGGCTTGCATGGCGTGTTGGCCATCGCCAGCCGCGATCCACAGCACTACAAGAGCTCGGTGGGCACGCTGTTCCTGAGCTATATCGCCGAAGTGCTGGGCCGCGTCCTGCCACGCTTCACCACCGCCCTGCGCGCGGTGCGCTAGCCATGGAACGACAACTGGACGCCTACTGCGCTCACCTGCGCAGCGAGCGCCAGGTGTCGCCGCATACCCTGGAAGCCTACCGACGGGACTTGAACAAGGTCCTGGCGTTCTGCGAGAAACATCACATCAGCAGCTGGAAGGCCCTGGACATCCAGGGTTTGCGCAGCCTGATCGCCCGACTGCACCAGCAAGGCCAATCCTCCCGCAGCCTTGCGCGCCTGCTGTCGGCGGTGCGCGGCCTCTATCACTACCTGAACCGCGAAGGCCTGTGCGACCACGACCCGGCCAACGGCCTGGCGCCGCCCAAGGGCGAACGCCGCCTGCCCAAGACCCTCGACACGGATCGCGCCCTGCAATTGCTCGACGGCGCCGTGGAAGATGATTTCCTTGCCCATCGCGACCAGGCGATCCTCGAACTGTTCTATTCCTCGGGCCTGCGCCTGTCGGAGCTGACCGGGCTTAACCTCGATCAACTGGACCTGGCGGATGGCCTGGTGCAGGTGCTCGGCAAAGGCAGCAAGACCCGCGTGTTACCGGTGGGCAGAAAGGCCCGCGAAGCCCTGCTGCTGTGGCTGCCCCTGCGCGCCCTGGCCAACCCGGCGGATGACGCCGTGTTTATCAGCCAGCAAGGCCGCCGCCTCGGGCCACGGGCCATTCAGGTGCGGGTCAAGGCCGCCGGCGAGCGCGAACTGGGGCAAAACCTGCACCCGCACATGCTGCGACACTCTTTTGCCAGCCACTTGCTGGAGTCGTCCCAGGACCTGCGCGCGGTGCAGGAGTTGCTGGGCCACTCTGACATCAAGACCACTCAGATCTACACCCACCTGGACTTCCAGCATCTGGCAACGGTGTACGACAGCGCCCATCCACGGGCCAAACGCATTAAGGGCAGCGACTCATGAGCATCAAGCTGATCACCTTCGACCTGGACGACACGCTCTGGGATAACGTACCGGTCATCATCAGCGCCGAGGCGTCGATGCGCGAGTGGCTGGCGACCCATGCCACCAAGGTGGGCGACTTGCCCCTGGAGAAGTTCGCCAGCCTTCGCCAGCAGGTGCTGGAGCGGCATCCCGAACTCAAATACCGCATCAGCGTGTTGCGCCACAAGGTGCTGCAGCACGCCTTCGAGGAGGCCGGATACCCGTTGCCGGAAGCGGCGCAGATGGCGGATGTATGCTTTGAAGCGTTCATCCACGCGCGCCACCAGCTCACGGTGTTTCCCGAGGCCGAGCCGATGTTGCAAGCGTTACGCCGCGACTATCTGCTGGGCGTGATCACCAACGGCAACGCCGATGTGCAGCGTGTGGGGCTGGCGGATTACTTCCACTTCGCCCTGCGGGCTGAAGACATCGGTATCGCCAAGCCGGATGCGCGATTGTTCCACGAAGCGTTGCAGCGCGGTGGCGTAGAGCCGGGCGCGGCAGTGCACGTCGGGGATCATCCCGGGGATGACATTGCCGGTGCGCAGCAGGCGGGCCTGCGGGCGGTGTGGTTCAACCCGGCGGGCAAGGCCTGGGAGGCCGAAAAACGCCCGGATGCCGAGATTCGCAGCCTGACTGAATTGCCAGCTCTCCTCGCCCGCTGGAACGCATAACCTGATGATGAAGGGCTTTTGTGGCGAGGGAGCTTGCTCCCGTTGGGCTGCGAAGCGGCCCCTGAACCAGCCACGACGGCCTTTCTGAAAGACCGCGTCGACCCAACCAGGAGGCGCTTCGCGCCCCAACGGGAGCAAGCTCCCTCGCCACACACACTCTTCAGTATCAGCCCCAACGCTTTTGTTTCACCCATGAAAAAGCCCGCAGCGACGGCGGGCTTTTTCAGCAAGCTAACAGCAGGCCTTAGATAGGCCGGCTGCCGTACTTGTTATCAGGCTTCTTCGGTGGATCTGCCACTACGTTAGCCTCGACTTCCTGCACTTTGCCGCCTTTAGCGAGGAACTCTTCCATCGCACGGGCCAGCGCATCGCGCTCTTTGTTCTTGGCTTCTACGCTCGGCAGTTCGTCAACCGACACCGCAGCCTTGGCCTTGCCCTTGGCTGCCGGGACCGGTGCATCGTCGCCACCGTCGTCGTCAGCCACGTCTTCGGCAGCCGCCTCAAGACCTTCTTCGGTTTCGTCGTCGTCGCCTACTTCGAGGTCGTCGTTTTCCAGATCATCGTCGCTCATGTTCTACCTCATGACTTGCGAAAAGCAGATTAGTTATAGCCCAGCTTCGCCACCTGTCGACGGCGGCCGGAAAAAAATCAACATCCACCGGTTAACCAGTGGCTTATGCCCCATCACCGTGCAAGGTGGCGAGGACTCTACGAGCACCGCCATGATCACGGTGCTCGCCCAGATAAACACCTTGCCAGGTTCCCATCGCCAAGCGGCCGGCCCTTACCGGCAAACTCAGCTGGCAGCCCAGGAGACTGGCCTTGAAGTGCGCCGGCAGATCATCCGGACCTTCGTCGTTGTGTTCATATCCCGCCGTGCCTTGCGGCACCAGCGCATTGAAAAAACGCTCGAAGTCACGGCGAACCGCCGGGTCGGCATTCTCGTTGACCGTCAACGAGGCCGAGGTGTGCTGCAGCCACAAATGCAACAGGCCCACCCGACAGGCCTTCAATTCAGGCAGGCCGGCGAGCAACTCGTCCGTTACCAGATGAAAGCCCCGGGGCTTGGCCCGCAGGGTTATCAGGGTCTGTTGCCACATACAGTTCTCCGCCCATCGGCGCGCATTCTAGCGCGCTCAGGGAAAAAACAAAGTGCCGAATACGCCTACATGCCTGTAAGACATTCGCACACTGAAAAGTGCGGTGTGGATCCCATCACAAAGTCGCCAAAAAACCCATACACCTTTAGCCACAGACAAACCCCAGGCAAAAAAATGCCCGGCAAGCCGGGCATCTTTTTTTCGCGTACTTACAAGTTGTAGCCGCGTTCGTTGTGTTGCGCCAGGTCGAGGCCGACAGCCTCTTCCTCTTCGGTCACCCGCAGGCCCATCACCACGTCCAGCACCTTGAGGATGATGTACGTCACGATAGCGGTGTAGATAACGGTGAAGCCGACGCCTTTGGCCTGAACCCAGACCTGTGCAGCGATATCGGTGGTCGCGGCGTTGAAGCCACCCATCGACGGTGCAGCGAACACGCCAGTCAGGATCGCGCCGAGGATACCGCCGATACCGTGCACGCCGAAGGCGTCCAGGAGTCGTCGTAGCCCAGTTTGCGTTTCAGGGTAGTGGCGCAGAAGAAGCACACCACACCGGCAGCCAGGCCGATCACCAGGGCGCCCATCGGGCCCACGGTGCCAGCGGCTGGAGTGATTGCCACCAGGCCCGCAACCACACCCGAGGCGATGCCCAGAGCGCTTGGCTTACCGTGGGTGACCCACTCGGCGAACATCCAGCCCAGCGCCGCCGCAGCGGTAGCGATCTGGGTCACCAGCATCGCCATGCCGGCAGTGCCGTTGGCCGCAGCTGCGGAACCGGCGTTGAAGCCGAACCAGCCGACCCACAGCATGGCCGCGCCCACCAGGGTGTAACCGAGGTTGTGCGGTGCCATTGGAGTGGTTGGGAAGCCTTTACGCTTGCCGAGTACCAGGCACGCTACCAGGCCGGCCACACCGGCGTTGATGTGCACCACGGTGCCGCCTGCGAAGTCCAGTACGCCCCAGTCGCCCAGCAACGAACCCGGACCGCCCCACACCATGTGGGCAATCGGTGCGTAGACCAGGGTGAACCAGACGCCCATGAAGATCAGCATCGCGGAGAACTTCATACGCTCGGCGAACGCACCGACGATCAGCGCCGGAGTGATGATCGCGAAGGTCATCTGGAAGGTCACGAACACCGCCTCAGGGAACAACGCCGCCGGGCCGGTGATGCTGGCCGGGGTTACACCCGAAAGGAACAGTTTGGACAAGCCACCCACAAACGAGTTGAGGTTGACGACGCCTGCTTCCATACCGGTGGTGTCGAACGCCATGCTGTAGCCGTAGACGAACCACAGGATGGTGATCAGGCCGGTGATGGCGAAGCACTGCATCATCACGGAAAGAATATTTTTCGAACGAACCATGCCGCCGTAGAACAGCGCGAGGCCTGGAATGGTCATGAACAGCACCAGCGCGGTGGACGTGAGCATCCACGCGGTGTCGCCGGAATTGAGGACTGGAGCAGGTGCTGGGTCCGCCGCCATGGCCAGGGCCGGCATTACGAGGGACAACAGGGCTCCTAGCCCTGCGAATTTACGCAGAGTCATATTGTTTTCTCCTGGGGCGTTGGGGTTTGGCGGCTTAGATTGCGTCGGTATCGGTTTCGCCGGTACGGATGCGAATAGCCTGTTCCAGATTGACCACGAAGATCTTGCCGTCACCGATTTTGCCGGTGTTGGCGGCCTTGGTTATCGCCTCGATAACCCGGTCAAGATCCTTGTCGTCAATGGCGACATCAATCTTCACCTTTGGCAGGAAATCGACCACGTATTCCGCGCCGCGATACAGCTCGGTGTGACCCTTCTGCCGACCGAAGCCTTTGACCTCAGTGACGGTAATGCCCTGCACGCCGATCTCGGACAGTGACTCGCGTACATCGTCCAACTTGAACGGCTTGATGATGGCAGTGACTAGCTTCATGAAAACTCTCTCCCGAATTGGTGGACTTGCCCCAGGAAAACAAACCCGTCTCAAGTCTAAGCGCAGTGCCTGGCTTTGTAACGCTTCGTCGCCTTGGCATTTGCCATTGCGACGCTCGCTAACCACTGGTGACGAAACATGTACCGCTGGTCCGTCGGCGCACTGCATCGTCACAGCGACTGCATCAGTGCATGGGTCATGAACGTCTAAGCAGAAAGCTTGCCAGCTCCGTAAAAATCACTGAAATCAGTCCTTTGTTCGCTTGCGGCCACCCACCGGGCGCCATTGCCGTGAAGATACGCACGAAAACGGTGCGCGACCGCCCGGCCCCATGCGCGAAAAGCGTGCGCCTGTGGTAGCGAAAAAGACTATAGACGCTGCGTGATACACTGCCGGCCAACAGATTTTCCGGACTATTTCCCATGCTCGCGCCCAAAGACCTCCTCGACGCCCTGAGCGGCCACGCCTCCCGCCTGTTCAGCAGCGACACACCGCTGCCGCGCAATGAAATTGAAAGCCAGTTCAAGGCGCTGCTGCAGAGCGGTTTCAGCAAGCTGGACCTGGTAAGCCGGGAAGAGTTTGATAGCCAGATGGTGGTGCTGGCGCGCACTCGGGCGCGGTTGGAAAGCCTTGAGGCCAAGGTGGCGGAGCTGGAAGCGCGATTGACGCCGGCCGCCGAATAAACCGGCCCAACCGGGGCAGGTTTCGCCTGTCCCCGTTAAACCGTTGCAACCATCAGCTCACCCGCTGATACCCGCCAACAACCCCCTTCTTCGACAACACCCACTGCCACAGCTGGATGTCCCGCGCGCGAAACGCTCCTGCACACGACAGCAGGTAATAGCGCCACATCCGGTAGAAGCGCTGGCCAAAGGTGTCGGCGAAATCCGGCCATGCCAGTTCGAAGTTTTCGCACCAGGCCATCAGCGTCTTGTCGTAGTCGGCGCCAAAGTTGTGCAAATCCTCGGCAACAAATAACCCGTCCATGGCGTCGCCGATCTGCCCGATCGAGGGCAAATCACCGTTTGGAAAGATGTATTTGTCGATCCACGGGTCCGGCGTGCTGTTGCGTTGGTTTTTGCCGATGGTGTGCAACAGGAACAGCCCCTCGTCCTTCAGGCAGCGGTTGGCAACCTCCATATACGCCCGATGATTCTTGCGACCCACGTGCTCGAACATGCCGACGCTGGCGATATGGTCGAATTGCTCGTCGATATCCCGATAATCCTGGAGCCGAAACTCGATCGGCAGATGGGCGTACTTGGCGCGGCCCCACTCCGCCTGCTCCTTGGAGATGGTCACACCGACACACTCCACACCGTAGTGCTCGGCGGCATGGCTCATGAAACTCCCCCAGCCACAGCCGATATCCAGCACGCGCATGCCCGGCTTGAGCCCCAGCTTTTTACAGATCAGGTCCAGCTTGGCGAACTGCGCCTGCTCCAGGGTGGTGGCGTCTTTCCAGTAGCCGCAGGTGTAGGTCATGCGCGAGTCGAGCATGCGCGCGTAAAAGTCATTGCCGAGGTCGTAGTGCGCTTCGCCGACTTGCCAGGCGCGCTTCTTGTTTTGCAGGTTCAGCCATCGGGAGCTGAACGCGTGAAACAACAAGGTGGCCGGGTTGGCCTGGTCAATCACGCCGGAGCGCATGAGCCGGTAGAAAAACTCATCCAGCGCCTCGGCGTCCCAGCCGCCGTCCATATAATCTTCGCCAAGACCCAGGTTTCCCTTGGCCAGGGCCAGGTCGAACGTGGCACTGTGGTGCAGCTGCATATCCGCAGCCGACGGTCCGTTGACCTCGATCTGCGCCTGCGCCAGCAACTCCTTAACGAAGCGCGCTCCCTGAGACATCTCATCAGAACCGGAAAAAGAATGACGCGTTTTGTTAAGCACAATTGCTCTCCAGAAATAGCGTTGCCTTTGATTCATACACTGCGAGAAATCTGGCCATGGAAGCGTCTGGAAAGGCCCTTCGGGCCTCACCGGGAACGCTGGCTGGGAACAGATGTAACAAATCTTATCCAGCCAATTTTTAAAGATATAATGAATTAATATTATGAAAACCATGCAAAATTGGAATGCAAGATGGACATCCGGGCGCTCCGTTATTTTGTAGAAGTCGTGGACCAGCAGAGCTTCACCAAGGCCGCCACCAAACTGCACCTGACCCAGCCAACGGTCAGCAAAATGGTGCAGCAACTGGAGTCGAGCCTTGGCCTGAAACTGCTGGACCGTATGGGCAAACGCTTCACCCTGACGGACGCCGGGGAGATTGTGCTCAAGCGCGCCAAGGAAATGATCGCGCTGCACGATGAGATGACCGTGGAGCTGCAAGACCTGCAGCAGGTCGGGCGCGGCGCCCTGCGCATGGGGCTTTCGCCTTCCACCCACCTCGCCCTGGCGCCGATCTTTGCGGAATACCACGCCCGCTACCCGAAGATCGAACTGAAACTGTTCGAGAGCGGCGGCAACATCACCATTCAGGACCTGCGCCAAGGCACCCTGGAGTTCGGCACCATTCTGGACTCACCGCGCGTGGCGGATATCTGGTCCGAATTCGAATCCATGCCCTTGTTCGAATCACCGCTGTGCCTGCTCGCGCCCCACGACTCGCCCTGGCAAGGCCGCAGCTCGGTGGAACTCAGCGAGCTGCACGCCTGCGAATTCATCTTTTACGATGACACCTTCACCCTGAACCAGTTTGTACTCGATGCCTGTGCCCAGGCCGGTTTTGAGCCGCGCATCAGCGGCCGCAGCAGCCAATGGGACTTTATCGCCTCCCTGGTACGGCTGGGCGTGGGCATCACCCTGCTGCCCCGGGCGTTCTGCGAAACCCTCGACGCCAGCCAGTTCAGCATCGCGGAAATACAGTCGCCGGCCCTGAACTGGAGGCTGATGCTGGCGTGGCGTCGGCAGTGCAAGCTGTCGTTTGCGGCGCAGGCGTGGCTGACGTTGGCGAAAGAGTTTCTGTGTGTGCCGCCGACGGACCAGTAGCCCGATACGTTCTGTAAAACCTCCCCGCCGCGCTCCGCCAGCGCTGAACTACCCTTGAAAAACCGCAGGAAGCGGCCACCCATTTCAAGGATCGAGCATGTCCCTCGCCATCGTCCACAGCCGCGCCCAGATTGGCGTCGAAGCCCCCGCCGTCACTGTCGAGGTGCACATGGCCAACGGCTTGCCATCGCTGACGCTGGTGGGCCTGCCGGAAACCGCGGTCAAGGAAAGCAAGGACCGCGTGCGCAGCGCCATTCTCAATTCTGCGCTGCAATACCCGTCCCGCCGCATCACCCTCAACCTCGCGCCCGCCGACCTGCCCAAGGACGGCGGGCGTTTTGATTTGGCGATTGCCCTGGGGATTCTCGCCGCCAGCGTGCAGGTGCCGACGCTGACCCTCCATAACGTGGAATGCCTGGGCGAGCTGGCGCTGTCCGGCGAGGTGCGGGCGGTGAAAGGTGTGTTGCCGGCAGCCCTGGCGGCGCGCAAGGCCGGGCGCACCTTGATCGTGCCCCGGGCCAATGCCGAGGAAGCCTGCCTTGCCTCGGGGTTGAAGGTGATTGCCGTGGACCATCTGCTGCAAGTGGTAGCGCACCTGAACGGTCACGTGCCGATCGAGCCCTTTGTTTCCAGTGGCCTGATGTATTTGAACAAACCCTACCCCGACCTGAGTGAAGTGCAGGGCCAACTGGCGGCCAAGCGTGCGCTGTTGATCGCTGCGGCGGGCGCCCACAACCTGTTGCTCAGCGGGCCGCCGGGCACCGGCAAGACCTTGCTCGCCAGCCGTCTGCCGGGGTTGTTGCCGCCCTTGAGCGAACAGGAAGCGCTGGAGGTGGCGGCGATTCAGTCGGTGGTCAGCCTGGCGCCGCTGAGCCATTGGCCGCACCGGCCGTTTCGTCAGCCGCACCATTCGGCATCCGGCCCGGCGCTGGTGGGCGGAGGCTCGAAACCGCAGCCGGGGGAAATCACCCTGGCTCATCACGGCGTGCTGTTTCTGGATGAGCTGCCGGAGTTTGATCGCAAGGTTTTGGAAGTGCTGCGTGAACCACTGGAATCCGGGCATATCGTGATTTCCCGCGCCCGCGACCGGGTGAGTTTCCCGGCGCGCTTTCAGTTGGTAGCGGCGATGAACCCCTGCCCTTGCGGCTACGTGGGCGAGCCGAGCGGACGTTGTCGCTGCACGCCGGAGCAGATCCAGCGCTATCGCAACAAACTCTCGGGGCCGCTGCTGGACCGGATTGACTTGCACGTGACCGTCGCCCGGGAAAGCACCGCGCTGAACCCGGGCACACAGTCCGGCGATGACACCGCCAGCGCGTCCGTGCTCGTCGCCGAGGCCCGGGAGCGCCAGCAACGGCGCCAGGGCTGCGCCAACGCCTTTCTCGACCTGCCGGGGCTACGCCAGCACTGCAAACTGAAAAAGGCTGATGAAGGCTGGCTGGAGAGCGCGTGCGAACGGCTGACGCTGTCGCTGCGGGCGGCTCATCGCTTGCTCAAGGTTGCCCGTACCCTGGCCGACCTGGAACAGGTGGAGGCCATAGCCCGCCATCATCTGGCGGAAGCCTTGCAATACCGGCCCGCTAGCGTTTCTTAGGCAACGCCAGGAGCAAGGCCGCCACTTCCATCACCTCATCCATCACCGCTTCAGCCGACTCAACGGAGGGCTTGAGCATCAAGTCATCGGCATATCCCATGGCCACGGCGAAAAGCTGTCGCGCCGCGCGTTTGGGCGACTCACAGCGAAACACCTTGGCCGCCACACCTTGCTCGATGATCTGCGCGAGCATGGCTTGCCACTGGGCGTTGATCACCAGGTAAGCCTGGGCCAGTGGCTCGTCGTGCATGGCTTCGTCCCAGGCATCCAGCCACAACGCCCACCCGGCCTCTGCTGTGGAGGGCAGGCAGTCACGCAGGAAACCTTCGAGGGCTTGCAGCGGTGGCAGGCCGTCCAGTGGCGCCCGCACCTCGTCCAGTTGCTCGTTGGCGAATCGCACAAACGCTTCGCGGCGCAGGTCTTTCCAGTCGCTGAAGTAGTGATAGACGTGGCTGCGGGACAGCCCGGCATGCTCCGCCAGGTCGCGGGTGGAAACATCGGCGAAGCCCTTGCTGCGAAACAGCTCCAGGGCGGCGGCGATGATCTGGTCTTTACGGTCGATACGCGACATGAGGCTTTTCCTTCAGGCACCGGCAGATCGACGGCGCTTGCTTTTTGAGCGGTCGCTCAAGGATACTTGAGCAGTCGCTCAATAATAGCGTTTATCTCACTCTCGGTGCACCCCATGTCATCCGTAACACCCCAGATCCTGATCGAAGAAAGCAAAAAGATCGGGCAACAATCTGCCAGCCAAACGCTCAAGGCGATCGCCAAGGCTTATCCCGGCAAGCTGTTCTGCACCTTGTCGCTGGTGGCGCTGGAGAACGCATTGCTGCTGGCCTACCCACTGTTTGCCGGGTTTGCGGTGGACTCGATCATCCGCGGCGACGCTGGCAGCGCGCTGTTCTACGCCGCCGTGGTGCTGGCGTTCTGGGTGGTCGGCGCGGCGCGGCGGGCGCTGGATACGCGCACGTTTACCCGCATTTACGCGGACCTCGCGGTGCCGGTGATTCTCAACCAGCGCCTGCAAAACCACAGCACCTCCCGGGCGGCGGCACGGGTGGTGTTGGCGCGGGACTTTGTCGACTTCTTCGAAAAGCACGTGCCGATCATCGCGACGGCGCTGGTGTCGATCGTCGGTGCGGCAGTGATGTTGTTGGTGATTGAGCCGTGGATCGGCCTGGCGTGCCTGACCGCGCTGGTGCTGTGCACCACCCTGCTGCCACGCTTTGCCCGGCGCAATCAGGCGCTGCATGAGCGCCTGAATGACCGCCTGGAAAAGGAAATCGGCCTGGTGGAAAAGGTCGGCGCGCAGACCTTGCAGCGCCACTACCAGGTGCTGTCACGCCTGCGCATCTGGCTGTCGGACCGCGAGGCCGCAGCGTTCCTGTTTATCGGCACGCTGGCGGCGCTGCTGTTTGTGGTCGCCATCAGCCAATTGGCGCTGTCGCCGGCGGTCAAGGCCGGCCACGTGTATGCGGTGATGACTTACCTGTGGACCTTTGTCAGCAGCCTGGATGAAGCGCCAGGGATGGTCGATCAACTGGCGCGGCTCAAGGACATTGGCAAGCGTGTGGACCCGGGATTGGGCGACCGATCCGACGTTTGAGGCGTCGGGTCGGCCGTCATCGCGGGCAAGCCCGGCTCCCACAGTGGACCGCGTACTCCAGAACAGCACGGTCAACTGTGGGAGCGGGCTTGCCCGCGATAGGGCCCGAACAGTCAATCAACGAAACCGGTCAACCTCATGCCGCAAGCCCGCCGCCAGGGTCTCCAGTTCCTTGGCGGTGATCGCCAGGTTCGACACCACTTCACGCTGCTCGCTGTTGGCCAGGGCAATGCTTTGCAAGTTGCTGCTCAGCAGGGTCGCCGTGCTGCTCTGCTCCTGGGTCGCGGTGGTGATCGCCGCAAACTGCTGGCCGGCCGAGCGGCTTTGCTCGTCGATCCGCGCCAGCGCCGATGCCACGTCAGCATTGCGCGCCAGGCCTTCCTGCATCAGCACGTTGCCTTGCTCCATGGTGCTGATGGCGTTGCCGGTTTCCTGCTGGATGCTCTGAATCATCCCGGAAATCTCGTCCGTGGCCTGACGCGTGCGCGACGCAAGGTTGCGCACTTCATCAGCGACCACCGCAAACCCGCGCCCCTGCTCACCGGCCCGCGCCGCTTCGATGGCAGCGTTGAGCGCCAGCAGGTTGGTCTGTTCGGCAATCGCGGTGATCACCCCGACAATCCCGCCGATTTCCTGGGAGCGCTGGCCCAGGGTGTTGATCACTGTGGCCGTGCTGTTCAGCGCGGTGGCGATGTGTTCCAGGGACGATGACGCCTCTTGCATCGAGGTGCGGCCGATCTTGGTCTGCTGGGCGTTGTCCTGGGCCAGGCGCTCGGTGTTGCCCATGTTGTCGGCGATGTTCAGCGAGGTGGCGCTGAACTCTTCCACCGCGCCGGCCATGCTGGTGATTTCTCCGGACTGTTGCTCCATGCCTTCGTAGGCACCGCCAGACAACCCCGACAACGCCTGGGCACGACTGTTTACGTCTTCAGCCGCCTTGCGGATGTGCGACACCATGGTCGACAGCGCTTCGCCCATCTGGTTGAAACTGCGAGCCAACTGGCCAATCTCGTCATGGCTGGAAACGTTCAGCCGCGCACTCAAATCGCCCGCGCCCAGGGCTTCGGCCTGACGCACCAGGTCGCCCAATGGCTGCAACTTGCTGCGCAGCAACCAGACCGCCGCGCCTACCGCCAGCAACATCGCCAGCACGCTGCCGATCACCAGGCGAATACCCACCGACCAGGTCACCGCACGAATTTCGGCTTTCGGCATGCTCGCCACCACCGACCACGGGCCGCCTTCAAACGGCACTGCGACGCTGTAGAAGTCTTCGTTCTTGTCGCTCCAGAAGCGGCCCTTGCCAGGTTTGGCGGCCAAATCGAGCATCACCGGAATCGCCTGATCCAGCGCCTGCACGCCCGCCGGCGGCACCAGCCAGTGCTTCTGTTCATCCAGCAACGCCAGGGAACCGGTCTGCCCGATGCGGAAGCGCTTGAGGTTCTCGAACTGGGCGTTCTGCGCATCGGTGTAATCGAAACCGACGAACAGCACCGCAATCACTTTGCCGCTGGCGTCCCGCACCGGGCTGTATTGGGTCATGTAGGAGCGATCGAACAACACCGCACGGCCAACGTAACCCTGCCCGCCAAGCAAGCGTTGATAGGCCGGGTGCTGGTGATCCAGCGCCGTGCCGATGGCGCGGCTGCCGTCCTGTTTGGTCAGGGAGGTGCTGACGCGGATAAAGTCCTCGCCACTGCGTACGAACAAGGTCGCCACGCCGCCGGACATCTGCTTGAACTCGTCGACTTCAGCGAAGTTGTTGTTCAGCACTTCCTCGCCCAGGTACAGGCCCGGGGTCTGTACGCCCGCCACCGTCACCGGTTGCCCTGGACGCACACTCAGGCCCGCGCTGAAGCGCTTTTCAAACAGCCCGCTCAAACGCTGGGTACTTTCGCGCAAGGTGCTGTGGAACGTATTGAGTTGGTCAGCCAGCAACCGGGCCTCGCTGGCCAGGTGTTCCTCGCGGGTGTCGAGGTTGGCGGAGTCCAGCGAACGCAAGGCGAACACCGTGCTGCCGCTGATGACGACAGCCAGTATCACGGCGAGTGCAAGACCCAGTTGGGAGGCGATCCGGGCGCGAGGTTGAGACATGAAGGCTCCTGGCCGAGGCCAGGATCATCCTGATCTCTTAGCGCTGCTCGGCAAAATTCTAATAGGGGAAACGTTGTAGAACGGTGGTTCCAACAACCCTACTTCGGCGGGCAAGCTCAATACTTGAGCAATTCGCAGGGGTATCACGCAAACGATTGCTCCCAGGCGCACAATCAGCTCAATCGAGGCGCTCCACCCGGGGCAATTCCATCGCTTGGACCTCGCCTTGCAGAAAGTCCGCCAACCGTCGCAAACGCTCGCCACCGGGCCGGGTTTTCGGCCACACCAAATAGTAATTTTCCCCGCTGGCCACGGCGGTGGGCCACGGCAAACTCAAGCGGCCCTGGGCGACGTCTTCGGCCACCATCAGCAAGTCACCCATGGACACGCCATAACCCCGGGCGGCGGCGATCATGCCCAACTCCAGGGTGTCAAAAACCTGCCCGCCCTTGAGCGACACCTGGGATGACAGCCCCATGCGCTCCAGCCAGTAGCGCCAGTCGCGCCGGTCGGGCGTCGGGTGCAGCAATTCGGCAGTGGCCAGCCGCGTGACATCCCAGGGCCCGTCGCTCAACAGGTTCGGCGCGCCCACCGGAATCAGCAGTTCAGGAAACAGGTAGCTGGCCTCCCAGTCCGGCGGGAAATGGCCATTGCTCAGCAACACGGCGCAATCAAACGGCTCCTGGTTGAAGTCCACCTCATCGACGCTCATCCAGGCGCTGGTCAGTTGCACTTCATTGCCCGGCTGCAAGTGCCGGAAGCGACTGAGGCGCGCCAGCAGCCAGCGCATGGTCAGGGTGGACGGTGCCTTCATGCGCAGGATGTCGTCCTCCGCGTTCAACGTATGGCAGGCGCGTTCCAGGGCCGCAAAGCCTTCGCGCACGCCCGGCAGCAGCAGGCGCGCGGCCTCGGTGAGTTGCAAGGTACGGCCGCTGCGCTGGAACAGGCGGCAGGCGAAATGTTCCTCCAGGGTACGAATGTGTCGGCTCACCGCACTTTGGGTGATCGACAACTCCTCCGCCGCCCGGGTGAACGAGTTGTAACGGGACGCCGCTTCAAAGGCGCGTAACGCGTAAAGAGGAGGGAGACGACGAGACATGGGGAAAGCTCCGACGGCGCAATATCGAAACCCTACCAGAATCATTCAGGCATGAGTTTTAATCATGCGAACCATCGGATTTATCCCTTTGTGCAATGCGCTGAGAGCGCCGAGAATCAACCCTTCCACTCTTACCTGACTTTTTGAGCGTGATGATCATGCAGCATCCGGCGCGTACCGAACTCTGGGCCATTCTGCGGCTGTCAGGGCCGTTGATTGCCTCACAGTTGGCCCACATGCTGATGGTGCTGACCGACACCCTGATGATGGCCCGCCTGAGTCCCGAGGCCCTGGCCGGCGGCGGCCTGGGCGCGGCGAGCTACTCGTTCGTGTCGATTTTCTGCATCGGCGTGATCGCGGCCGTGGGCACGCTGGTCGCCATCCGCCAGGGCGCGGGCGACATTGAAGGCGCCACCCGGCTGACCCAGGCCGGATTGTGGCTGGCCTGGTTGATGGCGCTGGTGGCCGGCTTGCTGCTGTGGAACCTCAAGCCAGTGCTGCTGATGTTCGGCCAGACCGAAACCAACGTCGCGTCCGCCGGCCAGTTCCTGACCATCCTGCCATTCGCCCTGCCCGGCTACCTGACGTTCATGGCGTTGCGCGGCTTCACCAGCGCCATCGGCAAGGCCACGCCGGTGATGGTCATCAGCCTGGGCGGCACGGTGATCAACTACCTGCTCAACCATGCCTTGATCGAAGGCATGTTCGGCCTGCCGAAACTCGGGCTGGTGGGCATTGGCCTGGTCACGGCCATCGTTGCCAACTGCATGGCCCTGGCGCTGATCTGGTACATCAAATACAACCGCGCCTACGACGCTTATCCGCTGCGCAAGGGCCTGCTGCGGCCCAACCTGCATTACCTGCGGGAACTGTGGTGCCTGGGCCTGCCGATTGGCGGCACCTACGCGGTGGAAGTCGGGCTGTTTGCCTTCGCGGCGCTGTGCATGGGCACCATGGGCAGCACGCAATTGGCTGCACACCAGATTGCCCTGCAGATTGTGTCGGTGGCGTTCATGGTGCCGGCAGGCATGTCCTACGCAATCACCATGCGCATCGGCCAGCATTACGGTGCCGGGCAGTTGCTGGAAGCGCGGCTCGCCGGGCGGGTCGGTATCGGCTTTGGCGCGCTGGTGATGCTGGGCTTTGCAGCAGTGCTGTGGCTGTTCTCGCAACAACTGATCAGCCTGTTCCTCGACCAGAACGACCCGGCCTTTCGCGATGTGATCAACCTCGCCGTCAGCCTGCTGGCCGTGGCCGCGTGGTTTGAGCTGTTCGACGGTGTGCAGACCATCGCCATGGGCTGCATTCGCGGGCTCAAGGATGCCAAGACCACGTTCCTCGTCGGGCTGGGTTGCTACTGGCTGATCGGCGCACCGGCCGCGTGGCTGATGGCATTTAACCTCGGCTGGGGGCCGACGGGCGTGTGGTGGGGCCTGGCCTTGGGCCTGGCGTGCGCGGCTGTGAGCCTGACCTGGGCGTTTGAACGGAAGATGAAGCGGATGATTCGCCAGGAGCCTGAAACCCACCGCGGGTTTCAAGCCGCACAGCCTGAGTAACGACTGTACTCGGTCAACTGTGGGAGCAAGCCCGCTCCCACATTTTTGATCGGGTTCACAGCATTAGATCACGCCGCCCACCAACTCCTGGCTGTCACCAAACGTCAGGTAGTCCACCAGTTCCGCCAACGGTAGCGGCTTGCTGATCAGGTAACCCTGGGCCTGGTCGCAGCCGAACAACCGCAGCAACGCCAGTTGTTCTGCCGTTTCCACACCCTCGGCCACCACTTCCAGATTCAGGTTGTGGGCCAGGTTGATCATGGCGTGGACCAGCTTGCGGTTCTCTTCGCGCTCTTCCATGCCGCCGACAAAGCTCTTGTCGATCTTGAGCAAGGCAATCGGCAGGCTGTTGAGGTGCACGAACGACGAAAAACCAGTGCCAAAGTCATCCAGGGAAAAGCGCACGCCCAGCCGGCCGAGGGCGTCCATGGTCTGCTTGACCAGGTCACTGCGGCGCATCACGGCGGTTTCCGTCAGCTCAAACTCCAGCCACTGGGCCTCCACGCCACGCTCGGCAATCAGCCGGCTGAGGGTGCTGAGCAATTGGCTGTCCTGGAACTGGCGGAACGACAGGTTGACCGCCATGTGCAACGGCGCAATCCCGCGTTCGCGCAGGTCTTGCATGTCGCGCAGGGCCCGGGAGATCACCCAGTAACCCAGCGGCACGATCAGGCCGCTTTGCTCGGCCAGCGGCACGAACTCGCTCGGCGGCAGCAGGCCGCGCTCACCGTGGCGCCAGCGCACCAGCGCTTCGAGGCCGACGATATGCCCGTCGTCGAGGTCCAGGCGGGGTTGGTAATGCAGTTCCAGCTCGTCACGGCGCAACGCCCGGCGCAGTTCGCTTTCGAGGTCGGCGAGGCTGCGGGCGTTGCGGTTGATGCGTTCGTTGAAGATATGAAAGGTGCAGCCCTGGGTGCTCTTGGCTTGCTGCATGGCGATGTGGGCGTGCCACATCAGCGGGTCGGCGCCGGCCTTGGCGCGGGCATGGGCCACACCGAGGCTGCAGCCGATCAGCAGGCTTTCGCCATCCACCCAATACGGCTCGGCCATGGCTTCGATGATGCGCTCGGCCATCCATTCGGCGCGCTGGGGCGCACGGCGGGTGTCGATCAGCAGGGCGAATTCATCGCTGCCCAGGCGCGCCAGTTGATCGCCGGCCTCCAGCTGGCTCTTGAGCCGCGAGACCACTTGCAGGATCAGCCGGTCGCCGGCCTGATGGCCGAGGGCGTCGTTGGCGTGGCGAAAGTTGTCGAGGTCGAGGTGACCGAGGGCGACGCCACGGCCTTCATTTTCCGCCAGGCGGGCGGTCAGCAAGGTCTGGAAACCCTGGCGGTTGGCGATGCCGGTCAGCGGGTCCTGCTCGGCCAGGCGTTGCAGGGTATTTTCCAGCACACCGCGCTCGCGCACATGCCGCAGGCAACGGCGCAATGTATCGACATCCAATGCATTCAGGATCAGCCAGTCACTGACGCCGAGGGGCGAAACCAGAGGTTCCTCTTCCAACAACAGTACCGTTGGCAAGCTGCAACGACCGGGGCCGGGCTGAAGGTTGGCCGTGGTCAGTAACACTGCACTGTGATCGTCGTCGAACAGATTGCTCACAGACTCCCAGTTTGGTGCGCTGATCAGCACAGCCCCATCGCCCATCGGCGCCAGGCACTCGCGCAATAACGCTGCCCACGCTGGCTCATCGGCCAGTAGCAGCAAACGCAAGGGTTCGACAGGCGTAGACAAGCTAGCTCCCTAGACTCTGCAAAATTTCGTTGGCGGCGGGCATTATGACGTGCGCCCCGATAATGACCAATGATATGGGTTATCAAATGCGCACTGTGCAGCTCTAGACCGAACAATAGTCCTAAATACCCTGCACATCCTGCGGCAAAGTAACAAAACCGGCAAATTTAGATCGAGTGGTACGTCACACTGTCGTTCAGAGGCAGCAGAATCTTGCCAGCCTGTTAAAATGCCCGCCCTTTTGATCAATGACCTCCTGAATTTCGTATGTCCCGACTCAATCCCCGGCAGCAAGAAGCCGTGAACTACGTCGGCGGCCCTCTATTGGTGCTCGCCGGTGCCGGTTCCGGCAAGACCAGCGTGATCACCCGCAAGATCGCGCACCTGATCCAGAGCTGCGGCATCCGTGCCCAGTACATCGTCGCCATGACCTTTACCAACAAGGCGGCGCGGGAAATGAAAGAGCGCGTCGGCACCCTGCTCAAGGGTGGCGAAGGCCGTGGCCTCACCGTGTGTACCTTCCACAACCTGGGGCTAAACATCATCCGAAAGGAGCATGTGCGTCTGGGCTACAAGCCGGGCTTCTCGATCTTTGACGAAACTGACGTCAAGGCGCTGATGACCGACATCATGCAGAAGGAATACGCGGGCGACGACGGCGTCGACGAGATCAAGAACATGATCGGCTCGTGGAAAAACGACCTGATCCTGCCCGCCGAAGCCCTGGAAGCCGCGCGCAACCCCAAGGAACAGACTGCCGCCATCGTCTACACCCACTACCAGCGCACGCTCAAGGCGTTCAACGCGGTGGACTTCGACGACCTGATCCTGCTGCCGGTAAAGCTGTTCCAGGAACACGCCGACATCCTCGAAAAGTGGCAGAACAAGGTCCGCTACCTGCTGGTGGACGAATACCAGGACACCAACGCCAGCCAATATCTGCTGGTGAAGCTGCTGATCGGCAAGCGCAACCAGTTCACCGTGGTCGGCGACGATGACCAGTCGATCTACGCCTGGCGCGGCGCCCGCCCGGAAAACCTGATGCTGCTCAAGGACGATTACCCGTCCCTGAAAGTGGTGATGCTGGAGCAGAACTACCGCTCCACCAGCCGCATCCTGCGGTGTGCCAACGTGCTGATCTCCAACAACCCCCACGAGTTTGAAAAACAACTGTGGAGCGAGATGGGCCACGGCGACGAGATCCGCGTGATTCGCTGCCGCAACGAAGACGCCGAAGCCGAGCGCGTGGCCGTCGAACTGCTCACGCTGCACCTGCGCACCGACCGGCCCTACAGCGACTTTGCGATCCTGTACCGCGGCAACTACCAGGCCAAGCTGATCGAGCTGAAGCTGCAGCACCACCAGATTCCCTATCGTCTGTCGGGCGGCAACAGCTTCTTCGGACGCCAGGAAGTGAAAGACCTGATGGCCTACTTCCGGCTGATCGTGAACCCGGACGACGACAACGCCTTCCTGCGGGTGATCAACGTCCCACGCCGGGAAATCGGTTCGACCACCCTGGAAAAGCTCGGCAACTACGCCACCGAACGTAAGATCTCGATGTACGCCGCCACCGACGAAATCGGCCTGGGCGAGCACCTGGACACCCGTTTCACCGATCGCCTGGCGCGCTTCAAGCGCTTCATGGACAAGGTGCGCGAGCAGTGCGCCGGCGAAGACCCGATCAGCGCCCTGCGCAGCATGGTCATGGACATCGACTACGAGAACTGGCTGCGCACCAACAGCTCCAGCGACAAGGCCGCCGATTACCGCATGGGCAACGTGTGGTTCCTGATCGAGGCGTTGAAAAACACCCTGGAGAAGGACGAAGAAGGCGAGATGACCGTCGAAGACGCCATCGGCAAGCTGGTCCTGCGGGACATGCTTGAACGCCAGCAGGAAGAAGAAGACGGTGCCGAGGGCGTGCAGATGATGACCTTGCACGCGTCCAAGGGCCTGGAATTCCCCTACGTGTTCATCATGGGCATGGAAGAGGAAATCCTCCCGCACCGCTCCAGCATCGAAGCCGACACCATCGAGGAAGAACGGCGCCTGGCCTACGTGGGCATTACCCGCGCGCGTCAGACACTGGCCTTTACCTTTGCCGCCAAGCGCAAGCAGTACGGCGAGATCATCGATTGTGCCCCGAGCCGGTTCCTCGACGAACTGCCGCCGGACGACCTGGCGTGGGAAGGCAACGACGACACACCGACCGAAGTCAAAGCCGTTCGCGGCAACACCGCCCTGGCGGATATACGCGCGATGTTAAAGCGCTAGAATCGACTACTTTTTAATCTACTTTCGGCGCGTGTTGCGCCAACAGAGGAAGCTTTCGTGGAAGCACTGCACAAGAAAATTCGCGAAGAAGGCATCGTGCTTTCCGATCAGGTACTCAAGGTCGACGCCTTTCTGAACCACCAGATCGACCCGGCGCTGATGAAACTGATCGGTGACGAATTCGCTGCGTTGTTCAAGGATTCGGGGATCACCAAGATCGTCACCATCGAAGCCTCGGGCATTGCGCCGGCGATCATGACCGGCCTGAACCTGGGCGTGCCGGTGATTTTCGCGCGCAAGCAGCAGTCCCTGACCCTGACCGAAAACCTGCTGTCGGCGACGGTGTATTCCTTCACCAAGAAAACCGAAAGCACCGTGGCCATTTCCCCGCGCCACCTGACCAGCAGCGACCGCGTGCTGATCATCGATGACTTCCTGGCCAATGGTAAGGCGTCCCAGGCGCTGATCTCGATCATCAAACAGGCCGGCGCGACCGTTGCCGGCTTGGGGATCGTGATCGAGAAGTCGTTCCAGGGCGGCCGTGCGGAGCTGGATGCGCAGGGTTACCGGGTTGAGTCGCTGGCGCGGGTGCAGTCGTTGGCGGGTGGCGTGGTGACCTTCATCGAGTAACCCGCACTCGCCGACTTTTTGTGGTGAGCGAGCTTGCCTCGCGCGGGGCAAGCCCGCTCACCACAAAGGCCGATGCCGACCCGTTAGTGGGCGGTTTCTTGAAGCCCTGCAAGTAACAATCGCTGATACAAGTCTTCCTTCAACCCCTCCGGCTTATCCAGCCGCATCCGCACCAGGTGCTCGGGAAACGCCTCCGGTTCCGGTGCATCCAGCGCCGCTTTGCCCAGCTCCAGAATCTCCGTCAGCTTGAATTTGCTCTTGAGCCAGTTCAACGCCCGCAACAAATCCCGCTCTTCCTCGGTGAAATCACTCCCCAGCGGATACTCCGGGAACAACCGCGGATGCCGCGCCTGAATCCCCTGCAAACGCTCCGGCGTGTTATCGGCAAAACGCGGATCCAGCTGGAAATCCTTCGGCAACTTCCCGGCCTTTTGCGCCTGTTCGATCAAGTCGTCCTGGAAGCGCAAGTCGGTGATGTTCAGCAGCCTTTCAATCACCTTGGCATCGGTCTGCCCGCGCAAATCCGCGATGCCGTATTCGGTGATGACGATGTCCCGCAGGTGCCGGGGAATGGTGCAGTGGCCGTACTCCCAGACGATATTGGAGCTGACGTCACCACCCGATTCGCGCCAGCTGCGCAGGATCAGGATCGAGCGCGCGCCTTCCAGCGCATGGCCCTGGGCAACGAAGTTGTATTGCCCGCCAACACCGCTGAGCACCCGACCGTCTTCCAACTGGTCGGCCACGCCCGCGCCCATCAGGGTCACGGTAAACGCGCTGTTGATAAACCGCGCATCCACACGCTGCAAACGCTTGAGTTCTTCTTGCCCGTACAGCTCGTTGATGTAGCTGATGCGGGTCATGTTGAATTCCAGGCGCTTGCTCTGTGGCAAATCACGCAGGCGCTCGTAGAAACTGCGCGGCCCGAGGAAGAATCCACCGTGCACCGAGATCCCGTCGGTCTGCGCCGCTTCGTCCAGGGTACCGGCGTTGGCCCGCTCCTGGGTCGCGACATCCGGGTACACCTTGCGCCGCACAATCCCTGCATCGGCCAGCACCAGCAGGCCGTTGACGAACATTTCACTGCAACCGTACAGGCCACGGGCAAAGGGCGCGACGCCGCCTTCATGGCTGATCAGCGGCGCCCATTGGTACACATCCAGGTCGGTCAGCAACAGGCGATACGCCTCGTTGTCCGCCTGGCGCGCCAGCAAGGCGGCGGTCAGGGCGTCACCCATGGAGCCGATGCCGATCTGCAAGGTGCCGCCGTCGCGCACCAGGGTGCTGGCGTGCAAACCGATAAAGTGGTCCTGGAAGCCCACCGGCATATTCGGGGTGGAGAACAGCGTAGTGCTGTCCTTCTCGTCGATCAGGAAGTCGAATGCGTCCATGCCCAATTCGGCGTCGCCGGGCATGTAGGGCAAATCACTGTGGACCTGGCCCACCACCAAAATGGTCTCACCGGCCTCGCGGCGCTTGGCGATCATCGGCAACAGGTCGAGGGTGATGTCGGGGTTGCAGCTGAGGCTCAGGCGGTCCGGGTGTTCGGCGCTGCTGGCCACCAGTTGCGCCACAAGGTTCAGGCCGGCGGCGTTGATATCACGGGCGGCGTGGCTGTAGTTGCTGCTGACGTAATCCTGCTGGGCCGAAAGGCTGTGGAGCAAACTGCCGGGCTGCATGAAAAACTGCTGCACGTGAATGTTGGATGGCAGGTTGTCCTTGCGCAAGGCGGCGAGGAACTCCAGCTCGGGATAATCACCAAAAACCCGCTCGATAAAGGGTTCCAGAAAGCGCTTCTGCAAACCATCGCCCAAGGTCGGGCGACCCAAAGCCAGCGCGGTATAGATGGTCAGCGCCCGGTCCGGCAGCTTGGCGATGCGCCGGTACAGCGCATTGACGAACAGGTTGGGTTTGCCCAGGCCCAGGGGCATGCCCATGTGAATATGCGCCGGCAACCGTGCCAGTACGTCGTCGACCGCTTGCTCGATTGAACACAACTGCACCATCCGACTTCTCCCGAACATTCCATGAATTGGGGTTGGACCGAGCTTGCCGGGTCTTTGCTGCAAAGAACAGCCTCAAAAGGTAGATCGCGGGCACAAAAAAGCCGCTGGTCAGCGGCTTTTTTGACGAAGATCGGTTTATTTAAGCCCCGACATCTTCTCGATCGCACCTTTAAGCTCGGCATCCGAGCAATCGGCGCAGGTGCCTTTTGGCGGCATGGCGTTCAGGCCAGTGATGGCCTTGGCCAGCAGGCCGTCGAGGCCGCCCTGGTGATCCGCGCGGTCTTTCCAGGCGGCGGTGTCACCGATTTTCGGTGCGCCCAACAGGCCGGTACCGTGGCAAGCGTTGCAGTGTTTGGCGATCACGTCATCCGGCGATTTCGCGCCACCGCCGCCGCCCGCAGCCACGGCGACTTCCATCCCCTTGCACTCTTGCCCCTGGACACACACCTGGCCGACCGGCTCCAGGCGCTTGGCAATCTCATCATTGGTCGCAGCTTGAGCGCTGACAGCCCATAGGGCCAGTACGGTTGCTGGTGCAGCCAGCATTTTCATAATTAGGTTCACGCGTTCACCCTCAATGGTGGCTATTCACGCCTGCGGCCACGGTTTCGCAGGCGGCGAAAGTATAACGGTTAGCCCGCCCCGCCGAAACAACCCTATTAACCAAGGGGAGATTCAACAAAGCGGAATACTGCTACGGGCGTCTCTGCGACATAGGCAGGACGCCTCTTTTCTTAAAAGTTCGCGGGTGTGGCTGCGCTGATTAGTCGCGCCGGCACTTCGAACGGATTGCGAAAACGATGCGGCTTGGTGCTTTCAAAGTAGTAGCTATCGCCGGCTTCGAGCACAAAAGTTTCAAGGCCCACTACCAGTTCCAGGCGGCCTTCCACCAGGATCCCGGTTTCCTCGCCCTCATGGGTGAGCATCTCTTCGCCGGTATCAGCACCTGGCGGGTAGATCTCGTTGAGGAACGCAATCGCCCGGCTCGGGTGCGCGCGGCCCACCAGTTTCATGGTGACGGCGCCGTCGGAGATGTCGATCAGCTCATTGGCTTTATAGACGATCTGGGTCGGTTTTTCCTGGAGGATCTCCTCGGAAAAAAACTCCACCATCGACATGGGGATGCCGCCCAGCACCTTGCGCAAGGAGCTGATGGAGGGGCTGACACTGTTTTTTTCGATCATCGAAATGGTGCTGTTGGTGACGCCCGCGCGCTTGGCAAGCTCACGCTGGGAAAGACCTTTCAGTTTACGGATGGATTGCAGTCGTTCGCCGACGTCCAATGCAGGAGCCTCCTAGGATTCAGGCGTTGTTGTAATTGAGCGTTATCATGGCGACAGCGTTCAGTATTTACAACACTTTGGCCTAAATCCCGGGATCTGCCATTCGTGGGTGCCGCTCAAGCGCCGGAATAGAGCCGTGGCACCCGGCGCAGGTTGCAGAAGATCTGGTAGGGGATGGTGTCGGCAGCGGTGGCGACGTCACTGGCGAGGATGTTTTTGCCCCACAACTCGACCGTGGAGCCGAGCCCGGCCTGTGGCACGTCCGTCAAGTCGATACACAGCATGTCCATCGACACCCGGCCCAGCAACTGGCTGCGCTGACCGGCCACCAGCACTGGCGTGCCGGTGGGTGCGTGACGCGGGTAACCGTCGGCATAACCCATGGCCACCACGCCGACGCGCATCGGTTTCGGGGTGATGAATTTCGCGCCGTAACCCACCGGCTCGCCGGCCGGCAGTTCACGTACGCAGATGACTTTCGATTCGAGGGTCATCACCGGCTGCAAACGCGCGGCGATGGCCTGGTCTTCGCCAAACGGCGTGGCGCCGTACAGCATGATGCCCGGGCGCACCCAGTCGCTGGACACATTCGGCCAGCCCAGCACCGACGGCGAATTGCGCAGGCTGACCTGGGCCGACAAGCCCTGGCGCGCTGCTTCAAACACCGCCACTTGCTCTTCGCTGCTGGTGCTGTCCAGCTCATCGGCACGGGCGAAGTGGCTCATCAGCACGATCTTCGCGACCTTGCCGCAGGCCAGCAGGCGCTGGTAGGCGTCGTGATAATCCTTGGGGTGCAAGCCAACACGGTGCATGCCCGAGTCGAGCTTGAGCCAGACGGTCAGCGGTTTGCTGAGCTGCGCCTGTTCAATCGCGTCCAGCTGCCACAGCGAATGCACCACGCACCACAAGTCATGCTCGATGATCAGCGGCAGTTCGTCGGCCTCGAAAAACCCTTCGAGCAACAGCACCGGCCCGCGAATCCCGGCGGCCCGCAGTTCCAGCGCTTCTTCGACGCACGCCACCGCAAACCCGTCCGCCTCGGCTTCCAGCGCCTGGGCTACGCGCACGGCACCGTGGCCGTAGGCATCCGCCTTGATCACGGCGAGGGCTTTCGCTCCAGCAGTGACTTCACGGGCCAGTTGGTAGTTATGGCGCAGGGCTTGGAGGTCGATCAGGGCACGGGCAGGACGCATGGCGGCAGGCTTCTAGGCGGCAGTGAGAAGAAAAAACCGGCACCCGCTGACAACGCAGGCGCCGGGAGAGGAGTTTGGCTTAAGGCAGAGCGGCCACAACCGACAGCTCAACCAGGATTTCCGGTTCACAGAGCTTCGCTTCAACCGTGGCACGGGCCGGCGCGACGCCTTTTGGCAGCCACTTGTCCCATACCGCGTTCATCCCGGCGAAGTCCGCGTCGATGTCTTTCAGGTAGATGGTCACCGACAGCAGCTTGGTCTTGTCGGTGCCGGCCAGGTCCAGCAAACGCTCGATATTGACGAGGGTTTCACGGGTCTGCTGTTCAATCCCGGCGCTCATGTCGTCGCCGACTTGCCCTGCCAGATACACGGTACCGCTGTGAACAACGATCTGGCTCATGCGCTCATTGGTGAGCTGGCGCTGGATTGACATGTTTTGCGGACTCCTGGTGGTTGCCGTAACGGGAAATATCGAGGCCTTCGGCACTGATCTGCGGGGTTTTCTTCGCCATCAGGTCCGCCAGCAAACGACCAGAGCCACAGGCCATGGTCCAGCCGAGGGTGCCGTGGCCGGTGTTCAGGAACAGGTTTTTGAACGGGGTAGCACCGACAATCGGTGTGCCGTCCGGGGTGGTCGGACGCAGGCCGGTCCAGAAACTGGCCTGGCTCAAATCACCGCCCTGAGGATAAAGGTCGTTGACGATCATCTCCAGGGTTTCCCGCCGACGCGGGTTCAGCGACAGGTCAAAACCGGCTATTTCAGCCATGCCACCGACGCGAATGCGGTTGTCGAAACGGGTGATCGCGACCTTGTAGGTCTCGTCGAGAATGGTCGAGGTCGGGGCCATCGCCGGGTTGGTGATCGGCACGGTCATCGAGTAGCCCTTGAGCGGGTACACCGGCGCCTTGATCCCCAGCGGCTTGAGCAGTTTCGGCGAGTAGCTGCCGAGGGCCAGCACGTAGCGGTCGGCGGTTTCCAGCTTGCCGTCGATCCACACGCCGTTCACCCGATCACCGGCGTAGTCCAGGCGCTGGATATCTTGCTCAAAGCGGAATTCGACACCCAGTTGCTTGCACATGTCGGCAAGGCGGGTGGTAAACATCTGACAGTCGCCGGTCTGGTCATTCGGCAGGCGCAGGGCACCGGCGAGGATATCGGTAACGCTGGCCAGGGCCGGCTCGACGCGGGCAATGCCGGCGCGATCCAGCAGCTCGTAAGGCACGCCAGACTCTTTCAATACCGCGATGTCCTTGGCAGCACCATCCAACTGGGCCTGGGTGCGGAACAGTTGCGTAGTCCCAAGGGTGCGGCCTTCGTAGGCAATACCGGTCTCGGAGCGCAGTTCGTCGATGCAGTCGCGGCTGTACTCGGACAGGCGCACCATGCGCTCCTTGTTCACCGCATACCGGCTGGCGGTGCAGTTGCGTAGCATCTGCGCCATCCACAGGTATTGGTCGATGTCGGCGGTGGCCTTGATCGCCAGAGGCGCATGGCGCTCCAGCAGCCACTTGATAGCCTTGAGCGGCACACCCGGTGCGGCCCATGGCGAGGCGTAGCCCGGCGAGATCTGCCCGGCGTTGGCAAAACTGGTCTCCATGGCCACAGCCGGTTGACGGTCGACCACGACCACTTCAAAACCAGCTCGTGCCAAATAGTAGGCACTGGCCACGCCAATGACACCGCTACCCAAGACCAGAACGCGCATTTTTATTCCCTCATCACGGCTTGACCGCTGACGTTTGTTGTTCAGCACAAAGATGTGGGCAGTATAAAAAGCAATCGCCAGTGCATTTCACTATATAACTGCCTATATTTGGCGACAATTCTCGGCAAAAACCCTTTTCACGGAGGAGCATCCCCTATGCGGACCAACACTCAGACCAAGCGGGAACTGGACAAGATCGACCGCAACATCCTGCGCATCCTGCAGGCAGACGGACGAATTTCGTTTACTGAGCTGGGGGAAAAGGTTGGCCTGTCGACCACGCCGTGCACCGAGCGGGTCCGGCGCCTGGAGCGCGAAGGGATCATCATGGGCTACAACGCCCGGCTCAATCCGCAGCATTTGAAGGGCAGTTTGCTGGTGTTTGTCGAGATCAGCCTCGACTACAAGTCCGGCGACACCTTTGAAGAATTCCGACGCGCTGTGCTGAAACTGCCCCACGTGCTGGAGTGCCACTTGGTCTCCGGGGATTTCGACTACCTGGTGAAGGCACGCATCTCGGAGATGGCGTCGTACCGAAAGTTACTCGGCGATATCCTGCTCAAGCTGCCCCACGTACGGGAGTCCAAGAGCTACATCGTGATGGAAGAGGTGAAGGAGAGTTTGAACCTGCCCATCCCGGACTAAGCGCTAGACCAACACCTGCCGCGTGCTCGCCATGTACTCGTGAATCTGCTTTTCCACCCGCGGATGGATCAACTCCACCGGGCGGCGGCCGTTGGGGCATGGCAAGGTCGGCGTGGTGCCGAACAGGCGGCAAATCAGCGGGCGCTCGTCGTACACCGTGCAGCCGTTGGGGCCCAGGTGCACGCAATTGAGTTCGTCCATCGCCGCTTCCTGCTCGGCAGCGGTCTTGCGCGGCAGGCGCGACATTTCCTCGGTGGAGGTGGTCACCGGCCCACAGCAGTCATGGCAACCCGGGACGCACTCGAACGAGGGAATCTGCCGGCGCAGCGCGTTGACTTTCTGGCTGTTGCAACTCATCGACACAGGGACCAAACGGCGAATAGACGTGGATTTTGCCCTAAAAGCCCCCGGTGAGACAGCTTCGCCTGACCGCTGTATCCTGCGTCAAATTTTCCAAACAGGGAGGCCCCCCATGACCGCCAGCGCCCGGCACGCCAATTCCTACTACGCCGCCAGCAGTTTCCCGCAGCCCGATTATCCGGTGCTGACAGGTGAAGTCGTGGCCGATGTGTGCGTGGTCGGCGGCGGCTTTTCGGGGCTGAATACCGCCCTGGAACTGGCCGAGCGTGGTTTCAGCGTGGTCCTGCTGGAGGCCCGCAAAATCGCCTGGGGCGCCAGCGGGCGCAACGGCGGGCAGTTGATTCGCGGCGTCGGTCATGGCCTGGATCAATTCACCCACGTCATCGGCGCCGATGGCGTGCGCCAGATGAAACTGATGGGCCTGGAGGCCGTGGAAATCGTGCGCCAGCGGGTCGAACGTTCGCAGATCGCCTGCGACCTGACCTGGGGCTACTGCGACCTGGCCAACAAACCTCGCGACCTGGAACACCTGGCCGCCGACGCCGAAGAACTGCGAAGCCTCGGTTATCGCCACGAAGTGCGCCTGCTGCAAGCCAGCGAAATGCCCAGCGTGATCGGCTCCCACCGCTATGTGGGCGGCATGATCGACATGGGTTCCGGCCACCTGCACCCGCTGAACCTGGCCCTCGGCGAGGCGGCTGCCGCACAGCAGTTGGGCGTGCAATTGTTCGAGCATTCCGAAGCGGTGCGCATCGACTACGGCCCGGAGGTCAACGTGCACACCGCCCAAGGCAACGTGCGCGCCAAGACCCTGGTACTGGGCTGCAACGCCTATCTGAACGGCCTTAACCCGCATTTGAGTGGCAAGGTGCTGCCCGCCGGCAGCTACATCATCGCCACCGAGCCCTTGAGCGAAGCCCAGGCAGCCGAGCTGCTGCCGCAAAACATGGCGGTGTGTGACCAGCGGGTGACCGTGGACTACTTCCGGCTGTCAGCCGACCGACGCTTGTTGTTCGGGGGAGCCTGCCATTATTCCGGACGGGATCCGAAGGACATCGGCGCCTATATGCGTCCGAAAATGCTGCAGGTGTTCCCGCAACTGGCCGACGTGAACATCGATTACCAGTGGGGCGGCATGATCGGCATCGGCGCCAACCGCCTGCCGCAGATTGGCCGCCTGGCCGACCACCCCAATGTGTATTTCGCCCAGGCCTACGCGGGTCACGGTCTCAATGCCACTCACCTGGCAGGCAAACTGCTGGGCGAAGCCATCAGCGGCCAGCAAAGCGGGCGATTTGATCTGTTTGCCAAGGTGCCGCACATCACCTTCCCGGGCGGCAAGCACTTGCGCTCGCCGCTATTGGCGCTGGGAATGCTCTGGCACCGGTTAAAAGAACTGGTCTGAATCAACCGCGCCAGAAGGGTTTCAAGCCTTCCCGGCGCGCCTGCTCGGCGCTCAGGCCCACGTCACGCAGTTGCTCCGGGGTCAGCTCCAGCAAGGTCTTGCGCGTGTGCACACGGTGCCAGAACAACGCCCATGCACTGAGTGCCGGGGCCGTGGTACGCGTCGCCATGCGCCGCTCCTGCCCAGCTTCGAGTTCCTGACTGTGTAACGCCAACCGCACATCGCTCAGACCGCTCATTTTCCTGCCCCTCATTTACGTATTGCCATGAGTACACAGGATGAGCCGGCACGCGAAACCATGACAGATTCAACCGCCCGGTATTAAATCCATACAGATACTGCCTATCTGCCGCTGAATCCTGTATTTTCGGCTGATCTGTACTGGTAATCGGGAAGCCTCGCCATGACGCTATACGTCAACCTCGCCGAACTGTTGGGCACGCGCATCGAGCAGGGCTTCTACCGCCCGGGCGATCGATTGCCGTCAGTGCGGGCCTTGAGCGTGGAGCATGGGGTCAGCCTGAGCACCGTGCAGCAGGCCTATCGCGTGCTGGAAGACAACGGTCTGGCGATGCCCAAGCCAAAATCCGGCTACTTCGTGCCGGTGAGCCGCGACTTGCCGGCGCTGCCCGCCATAGGCCGCCCGGCCCAGCGCCCGGTGGAAATTTCCCAGTGGGACCAGGTACTGGAGCTGATCCGCGCGGTGCCACGCAAAGACACCATACAGTTGGGCCGGGGCATGCCGGATGTATTGTCGCCAACCATGAAACCCTTGCTGCGCAGCCTGGCGCGGATCAGTCGACGCCAGGACATGCCGGGGCTGTATTACGACACCATCCACGGCAACCTGGACCTGCGCGAACAGATTGCCCGCCAGATGCTCGACTCCGGCTGCCAACTGACGCCCCAGGACCTGGTGATCACCACCGGCTGCCACGAAGCGCTGTCCGCG
This sequence comes from Pseudomonas sp. TH32, assembly GCF_016650855.1. NCBI lineage: Bacteria > Pseudomonadati > Pseudomonadota > Gammaproteobacteria > Pseudomonadales > Pseudomonadaceae > Pseudomonas > Pseudomonas sp. TH32. The sequence goes on from NZ_JAEKFA010000002.1 coordinate 5,306,067, forward strand.
AGCATCCACGCCATTTGTGAGCCGGGCGACATCGTTGCCGTCGACTCGCCAAGCTTTCACGGCGCCATGCAAACCCTGAAGGGCCTGGGCATGAAGGCCCTGGAAATCCCCACCGACCCACTCACCGGCATCAGCCTGGAAGCGCTGGAGCTGGCGCTGGAACAGTGGCCGATCAAGGTCATCCAGCTGACCCCCAACTGCAACAACCCGCTCGGCTACATCATGCCGGAATCGCGCAAACGCGCACTGCTGACCCTGGCACAGCGCTTCGACGTGGCAATCATCGAAGACGATGTGTATGGAGAATTGGCCTACAGCTACCCGCGTCCACGCACCATAAAATCCTTCGACGAAGATGGCCGCGTCGTACTGTGCAGCTCTTTCTCGAAAACCCTGGCGCCCGGCCTGCGGATCGGCTGGGTTGCACCCGGCCGTTACCTGGAACGTGTGCTGCACATGAAATACATCAGTACCGGCGCCACCGCGACCCAGCCACAGATCGCGATTGCCGAATTTCTGAAAAACGGTCATTTCGAACCGCATTTGCGCCGGATGCGTACCCAATACCAGCGCAATCGCGACTTGATGCTCGATTGGGTCAGCCGTTATTTCCCCGCAGGCACCCGCGCCAGCCGCCCACAGGGCAGCTTCATGCTGTGGGTGGAACTGCCGGAAGGCTTCGACACGTTGAAGCTCAACCGGCTGCTGGTGGATGAAGGTGTACAGATTGCTGTGGGAAGTATCTTTTCCGCCTCCGGCAAGTACAGGAACTGCCTGCGCATGAACTACGCTGCCAAACCAACGCCGCAGATTGAAGAGGCCGTGCGCAAGGTCGGCGCCACCGCCATCAAGTTGCTGGCCGAAGCAGCGGACTGACCTTTCCCGGGAAATAGCCGTCATATGCCGACAACCGCCCTGATTCGGAACCCATGTCATTGATGACCCAACGGCTATTACCGTTTTTCCTGCTGGGCATCCTGGCCCTGGGCGGCTGCGCCACCCTCGACTCGCCGCGTACGCCCAGCGAGGCGCTGCCGGCAAGTGAGTCGTCATTCGGCCGCTCGATCCAGGCCCAGGCCGCGCCCTACAAAGGCCGCTCCGGGTTCCGCCTGCTGCCCAACAGCAGCGAAGCCTTCATGGCCCGCGCCGAACTGATCCGCAACGCCCAGACCAGCCTCGACCTGCAGTACTACATCGTCCACGACGGCATCAGCACGCGGATGCTCGTGGATGAGCTGCTCAAGGCCGCCGACCGTGGCGTGCGCGTGCGCATCCTGCTGGACGACACCACCAGCGACGGCCTGGACCAGATCATCGCCACCCTCGCCGCCCACCCGCACATCCAGATCCGCCTGTTCAACCCGCTGCACCTGGGCCGCAGCACCGGCGTAACGCGGGCCATGGCACGGCTGTTCGACCTCTCGCTGCAACACCGGCGCATGCACAACAAGCTGTGGCTGGCAGACAACAGCGTGGCCATCGTTGGCGGGCGCAACCTGGGGGATGAGTATTTCGACGCCGAACCCAACCTCAACTTCACCGATATCGACATGCTCAGCGTGGGCCCGGTGGCCGAGCAACTGGGCCACAGTTTCGATCAGTACTGGAACAGTGCCCTGAGCAAACCCATCGGTGACTTCGTCAGCAGCGCCTCCAAAGGCGACCTGGCCAGCGCCCGCGTACGCCTGGAAGACTCCCTGGCCGAATCGCGCCAACAAAACCATGCCCTGTACAACCGCCTGCGCACCTACAAGACCCAACCGCGCATGGACATCTGGCGCCGTGAGCTGATCTGGGCCTGGAACCAGGCGCTGTGGGATGCGCCGAGCAAAGTGCTGGCCAAGGCCGATCCGGATCCCCGGCTGCTGCTCACCACCCAGCTGGCACCGGAGCTGGAAGGGGTCAGCCATGAGCTGATGATGATTTCGGCGTACTTCGTACCGGGGCAACCTGGCCTCGTGTACCTGACCGGCCGTGCGGACGCCGGCGTCTCGGTGAGCCTGCTGACCAATTCCCTGGAAGCCACCGACGTGCCAGCGGTGCACGGCGGTTATGCGCCCTATCGCAAGGCGTTGCTGGAACACGGGGTAAAGCTGTACGAATTGCGCCGGCAGCCGGGAGATGGCGGCGGCAGCGGCCCTCATCTGTTCCGCAAAGGCACCTTCCACGGCTCGGATTCCAGCCTGCACAGCAAGGCGATCATCTTTGACCGGGAGAAATCCTTCATCGGCTCCTTCAACTTCGACCCGCGCTCGGTGCTGTGGAACACCGAAGTCGGGGTGCTGGTAGACAGCCCGGAGCTGGCAGAGCACGTGCGCAACCTTGCCCTGGAAGGCATGGCGCCGCCATTGAGCTATCAGGCGAAACTGCAGGATGGCCAGGTGGTCTGGGTCACTGAAGACAACGGCCAACTGCACACCCTGACCCGCGAACCGGGCAGTTGGTGGCGCCGGTTCAATGCCTGGTTCGCCACCAGCGTGGGCCTGGAGCGCATGCTCTAGGCCGGCTGTGCAGCGCCGAATGCACCTTGGCGGAGCAGCAGAACCACCAACCCCAACGCCCCCGCCGCCATCAACAGCGGCAAGGCATGCCCGCTGATCCACTGGCTGCCAGCACCGGCCACCAACGGCCCGATCAGGCAGCCAATGCCCCACAGCTGCGCGATGTGCGCATTGGCGCGCACCAGCGCGTCGTCACGGTAGCGCTCGCCAATCAGGATCAGCGACAGGGTGAACAAGCCACCGGCACTGGCGCCAAACAGCACCCATACGGGCCAGATCATCAGCGTATCCAGCAACAGCGGGATCGCCAGACTCGTCGCCAGCAGCATCAGTGCACAGCCGAGAAACAGCGTGCGCCGCGGCAGGTAGTCCGCCAGTGCACCAATCGGCAGTTGCAGCAACGCGTCACCGACCACCACGGTGCTGACCATCGCCAGGGCGATCTCGGCGGTGAAGCCCTGCTGCAGGCAATACACCGGCAGCAGCGTAAGAATCATCGCCTCGAATGCGGCGAATAACGCCACCGCCCAGGCAATCGCCGGCAAGCCCCGGCAGAAACGCAGCAGGTCGCCAAAGGTCACGCTGAAGGACTCGGCAGTCGGCGCGCCGGATCGGCCCAGCAGCAGGATCGGCGAGAACGTCAGCAGGCCAACGCCTACCCAGAAGCCGATGTCGTTATCCGTACCCAGCGCGCCCAGCAGCAACGGGCCCGACAGTTGGCTCAAGGCATAACTGCAGCCATACAGCGCCACGAGCCGGCCGCGCCAGCGCTCGATCACCAGTTGGTTGATCCAGCTTTCGCCGAGGATAAACACGATGGTCAGGATCACCCCGATCATCAGCCGCAGCACCAGCCACACCGGGTAGCTGGGCAGAACCGCCAGCAATCCGATGGAAATCGCCCCGCCCCACAGGCACAGGCGCATCAGGTTCGCCGTGCCCAGGCGCGAGGCCAGGCCGCTGGAAACCTTGGCCCCGAGCAGTACACCGAAGGCCGGCATGGCGGCCATTACGCCGATGGCGAAGCTGCCGTAACCCCAGCTTTCCAGGCGCAGGGACACCAGCGGCATGCTCACGCCCAGTGCCAGGCCCACGCTCAAGACCGACGCCAACACGGCGAAATAGGTCGCCCAACGCATTTCCACGCTCCTGTGGATTATTTGGAGATCACACAAAACAGTGTGGGAGCGGACTTGCTCGCGAATGCGGTGTACCAGTCAATACATCAGCGACTGTGATACCGCATTCGCGAGCAAGCCCGCTCCCACATTTTTTACAGCGGTGTTTCTGGAAGCTTACAACTTGATCCAGGTCGCCTTCAGCTCGGTGTACTTGTCGAACGCGTGCAGCGACTTGTCGCGGCCGTTACCCGACTGCTTGAAACCACCAAACGGTGCGGTCATGTCGCCGCCATCGTACTGGTTGACCCACACGCTGCCGGCACGCAGTGCCTTGGCGGTGAGGTGTGCCTTGGAGATATTCGACGTCCACACCGCAGCAGCCAGGCCGTATTGGGTGTCGTTGGCGATCGCAATGGCTTCTTCCACGCTGTCGAAGGAAATCACCGACAGCACCGGGCCGAAGATTTCTTCCTGGGCGATCTTCATGGCGTTGGTCACGCCGTCGAAAATCGTCGGTTCGACATAGGTGCCGCCGCTTTCCTGCAACGTGCGCTTGCCACCGGCCACCAGCTTGGCGCCATCGGCATGCCCGGCCTCGATGTACGACAGCACGGTGTTCATCTGCTGGGTATCCACCAGCGCGCCGACCGTGGTGGCCGGGTCCAGCGGGTTGCCCGGCTTCCAGGCCTTGAGGGCCTCGATCACCAGCGGCAGGAATTTATCCTTGATGGAGCGCTCTACCAGCAGGCGCGAACCGGCGGTGCACACTTCGCCCTGGTTGAAGGCGATGGCGCTGGCGGCGGATTCAGCGGCGGCTTGCAGGTCCGGGGCATCGGCGAACACGATGTTCGGGCTCTTGCCGCCGGCTTCCAGCCAGACGCGCTTCATGTTCGACTCGCCGGAGCGAATCAGCAGTTGCTTGGCGATCTTGGTGGAACCGGTGAACACGAGGGTGTCGACGTCCATGTGCAGCGCCAGGGCGTTGCCCACGGTGTGGCCATAACCCGGCAGCACGTTGAACACGCCTTTCGGGATGCCGGCTTCAACCGCGAGGGCAGCGATGCGGATGGCAGTCAGCGGCGATTTTTCAGACGGCTTGAGGATCACCGAGTTACCGGTGGACAACGCCGGCCCGAGTTTCCAGCAGGCCATCATCAGCGGGAAGTTCCACGGCACGATGGCCGCAACAACGCCGACGGGCTCGCGGGTCACCAGGCCCAGTTGGTCGTGGGGGGTGGCGGCGACTTCGTCGTAGATCTTGTCGATGGCCTCGCCGCTCCAGCTCAGGGCTTGCGCCGCGCCGGGAACGTCGATGTACAGGGAATCGCTGATTGGCTTGCCCATGTCCAGGGTTTCAAGCAGGGCCAGCTCTTCGGCATTGGCCTTGAGCAAGCCGGCAAAACGGATCATGGTGGCTTTGCGCTTGGCTGGTGCCAGGCGCGACCACGCACCGGAATTGAAGGTGGCGCGGGCGTTTTCAACAGCGCGCTGGGCGTCGGCGACGTCACAGCTGGCAACGGTTGTCAGCAGGCGGCCATCGACCGGGCTGAGGCATTCGAACGTGTCGCCGGAAACGGCGGCGGTGTATTCGCCATTGATGTAGGCACGGCCTTCGATCTTCAGATCCTTGGCGCGTTGTTCCCAGTCGGCACGGGTCAGGGTGGTCATGCGAGTGTCCTCCTCTTATTGAATACAAGGGCCGGGCGATGTACCCAGGCACCTTCGAAGAATTCTTGCCCGGCCAGCCAGCTGTTCGGCTCAAGGCACCTGCCACCCTAAACCAGCGACGATGGATGTTTCAATATATTTGACATAACGCCAGCAAACGCCCTTGCGATGTTCATTTTAATAAACATAGACTTTGGGCTCTCCAACCGCAGGCCAGACGGGACACGCCCATGAACATCCAGAATATCGTCGACTTCAGCCAGGCCAGGACCGAACCTGACCGCTACCGTCCGGCCGCGGAGAAAATCCTCAAGGGCGACCCCGAGCAAACCGTCTACAACCACTACAACAGTCCGTGCGGCCAAATGAGCGCCGGAGTCTGGGAAGGTGAAGTCGGGCAGTGGAAGGTCAACTACACCGAGCATGAATACTGCGAGATCGTGCAGGGCGTCTCTGTACTGCGTGACGCCGACGGCAACGCCAAGACCTTGCGGGCCGGCGACCGTTTCGTCATCCCGGCCGGTTTCAGTGGCACCTGGGAAGTGCTGGAACCCTGCCGCAAGATCTACGTGGTGTTCGAAGAAAAGGCCTGATCAATTCTTCAGGCACAAAAAAAAGCCCGCATCGTGAGATACGGGCTTTTTTTCACAAGAAAGAAAACCAATTACTTGATTTTGCCTTCTTTGTAGATCACGTGCTTGCGAACGCGCGGGTCGAACATTTTCTTTTCGAGCTTGTCCGGGGTAGTACGCTTGTTCTTGTCGGTAGTGTAGAAGTGACCAGTACCGGCGCTAGAGATCATTCGAATCAATTCACGCATGATTTAGCTCCTTAGATTTTGCCGTCGCGGCGCAGTTCGGCCAGCACGACAGTGATGCCACGCTTGTCGATAACACGCATGCCTTTGGCAGATACGCGCAGACGGACAAAACGTTTCTCTTCTTCAACCCAAAAGCGGTGATGCTGCAGGTTTGGCAGGAAACGACGACGGGTTTTGTTGTTTGCGTGGGAAATGTTATTCCCAGTCACCGGACCCTTACCGGTAACTTGACAGACTCTCGACATGCCTCAGCCCTCTAAAACCACATGCCCAACCCGGCATGGGTTGGCCGCTTAATCTCTCAGTCATTTGGCGCCAGGCGCCGCGTTTCTTTAGGGTCTTACCGGCTACACCTACTAGCGAAGGAACCGGGCCCCTAGAAAAGAGCGCTGCTTTATACCAGAAAGACCCCAGTGCAACAACAGGCCGTGTGTTTTTCCACGCGTAAATCCAGGCCATGGACGCCTGAACCGTTGCCAGGGTGGGCCGCTATAGAAGCTAACCGCTCGTCGCACAGAATGATTTACAGCGCCCGCGCGCACTGCAAAGTGCCCGGCAAAACGACCTGAGGCGCCATCAAAACAGTATTTGAGGCAAAAGCACAGGCAAAAATGGGCTAGTCATTTGTCAATCAGCCCACTACGGTAGGACTTTTCCAGACTGCACTCGCAGATGGGCCTTCGATCTGCAAAGGAAACCGAATATGCGCCTCGCTGCCCTACCGCTATTGCTAGCCCCTCTTTTTATTGCTGCACACGCCCAGGCGGCTACCACCTTGAGCGTCTGCACCGAAGCCAGCCCCGAAGGCTTCGACGTGGTGCAATACAACTCGCTGACCACCACCAACGCCTCGGCAGACGTATTGATGAACCGCCTGGTGGACTTCGACGCCACCAGTGGCAAGCTGGTCCCCAGCCTGGCGGACAGCTGGGAAGTGTCGCCGGACGGCCTGACGTACACCTTCAAGCTGCACCCGGACGTTAAATTCCATCGCACCGACTACTTCACCCCAAGCCGCAGCCTGACCGCCGAAGACGTGCGCTTCAGCTTCGAACGCATGCTCGACCCGGCCAACCCGTGGCACAAGGTCGCCCAGAGCGGCTTCCCACACGCCCAATCCCTGCAACTGCCGACGCTGATCAAGAAGATTGACGCTCTCGACCCGCTGACCGTGCGTTTTACCCTGGACCACGCCGATTCGACCTTCCTCGCCGCCTTGAGCATGGGCTTTGCCTCGATCTACCCGGCGGAATACGCCGACAAACTGCTCAAGGCCGGCACACCCGAGAAGCTCAACAGCCAGCCTATCGGCACCGGACCGTTCATTTTCGGGCGCTTCCAGAAGGACGCGTCGATTCGCTACAAGGCCAACCCGGACTACTTCGCCGGCAAACCTGCGGTGGATAACCTGATCTTCGCGATCACCCCGGACGCCAACGTGCGCCTGCAGAGATTACGTCGCGACGAGTGCCAGATCGCCTTGTCGCCCAAGCCACTGGACATCGACGCCGCCAAGAAAGACGCTGACCTGAAGATCGAGAAAACCGCGGCCTTCATGACTGCGTTTGTCGCCATCAACAGCCAGCACCCGCCGCTGGACAAGCCGGAAGTTCGCCAGGCGATCAACCTCGCCTTCGACAAGGCCAGCTACCTCAAGGCCGTATTTGAAGGCACCGCCGAAGCCGCCAACGGCCCCTACCCGCCCAACACCTGGAGCTACGCCAAGGACTTGCCGGGCTACCCGCAAGACATCGCCAAGGCCAAGCAGCTACTGGACCGCGCCGGACTCAAGGACGGCTTCAAGACGACCATCTGGACCCGGCCGTCGGGCAGCCTGCTGAACCCCAACCCGAGCCTCGGCGCGCAGTTGCTGCAAGCGGACCTGGCCAAGGTCGGCATCCAGGCTGAAATTCGCGTGATCGAGTGGGGCGAACTGATCCGCCGCGCCAAGGCGGGTGAGCACGACCTGCTTTTCATGGGCTGGGCCGGCGACAACGGCGACCCGGATAACTTCCTCACGCCGCAGTTCTCCTGCGCGGCAGTGAAGTCCGGCACCAACTTCGCCCGCTACTGCGACCCGGCGCTGGACAAGCTGATCAGCGCCGGCAAGACCACCAGCGAACAGGGCGTGCGCAGCAAGCTGTATCAGCAGGCCCAGGCGCAGATCCAGCAACAGGCACTGTGGCTGCCACTGGCGCATCCGACCGCGTTCGCCCTGACTCGCAAGAATGTCGAGGGGTACCAGGTGAGCCCGTTCGGGCGTCAGGATTACTCGAAAGTCAGCGTCAAGCCATAATCCTGGCCCCCTGTAGGAGCGAGCTTGCTCGCGAAGGTCGTCAACGATAACGCGGGAAACCCGAGGCCCAACGGTGACCTCAGGTTTTTCGCGAGCAAGCTCGCTCCTACAGGCCCTACATCCACCCATATTCCGCCATCGACAGCGGGTCACCCTCCCCCACGATGATGTGGTCCAGCACGCGCACGTCCACCATCTCCAGAGCCTTTTGCAGCACCCTGGTCATTTTTCGATCAGCGATGCTGGGCTCGGCGCTGCCGGAAGGATGGTTGTGGCACAGGATCAGGGCGGCGGCGTTGTAGTCCAGGGCGCGCTTGACCACTTGCCGGGGGTAGACCGTGGCGGTGTCGATGGTGCCTTGAAACAACTTCTCGAACCCCAGCACCCGATGTTTGGAGTCGAGAAACAGGCAGCCAAATATCTCGTGAGGCTCATGGCGTAACAGCGCCTTCAGGTAGTCGCGCACCGCCTCCGGGCTTTCCAGCACCGAATCGCAGCGCAGGCGCTCAGCCAGATGGCGACGGGCCATTTCCAGCACAGCCTGGAGCTGGGCGAACTTCGCCGGCCCCAACCCCAGGTGCTGACTGAACACCAACTGCCGTGCCTCCATCAGTGCCCGCAGGCTGCCAAATTGCGCCAGCAGGTGCCGCGCCAGGTCGACGGCACTTTTACCGGCCACCCCGGTGCGCAGGAAAATCGCCAGCAATTCGGCGTCGGAAAGACTCGCCGCCCCCAGCTCCAACAGCTTCTCCCGCGGGCGCTCGGCCGCAGGCCAATCACGAATACTCATGGCACCTCCGTGTGCATGTGCGCCGCTGTTGCATGGCGGACGCTGTGGTATCTTAGGCCATCTTTTTGCGTGCGATTTCACCTGGGGAGGGGGCATCGCAACGCCATCACTGAACTGGAAAGGCAAGCCAATGCAGCGTCTGTATCGGAAACGCATCGTTCTCGGCGTCGGCGGCGGCATTGCCGCCTACAAGAGCGCAGAGCTGGTTCGCAGGCTCCTGGACCAAGGCGCCGAAGTGCGCGTGGTCATGACCCGTGGCGGCAGTGAATTCATTACCCCGCTGACCATGCAAGCCCTGTCCGGCCACCCGGTCCACCTCGACTTGCTGGACCCTGCGGCCGAAGCCGCCATGGGCCACATCGAGCTGGCCAAGTGGGCCGACCTGGTGCTGATCGCCCCGGCCACCGCCGACCTGATCGCCCGCCTGGCCCAAGGCATTGCCGACGACCTGCTGACGACCCTGGTGCTGGCCACCGACGCCACCGTCGCCATCGCCCCGGCCATGAACCAGGCCATGTGGCGCGACCCGGCCACCCAGGCCAACACCCAGCTCCTGCAAAGCCGCGGCCTCAAGGTGTTCGGCCCGGCCTCCGGCAGCCAGGCCTGCGGCGACGTGGGCATGGGCCGCATGCTCGAAGCCACCGACCTCGCCCAATGCGCCGCCGACTGCTTCCAGCACCTGGCGCTGACCGGCAAGCACGTGCTGATCACCGCCGGCCCGACCCAGGAAAACATCGACCCGGTGCGCTACATCACCAACCATAGCTCAGGAAAAATGGGCTTTGCCCTGGCTGAAGCGGCGGTCGAGGCAGGCGCCCGGGTAACCCTGATCACCGGCCCGGTGCATCTGCCAACGCCGGATCGCGTCACCCGAATCGACGTAGTCAGCGCCCGCGACATGCTGGCGGCCTGTGAAGCGGCGATTCCCTGCGACCTGTTTATCGCCTCGGCAGCGGTAGCGGACTACCGCCCCGAAGTGGTTGCGCCGCAGAAACTCAAGAAAGACCCTACAAGCGGTGACGGCCTGCTCCTGCAAATGGTCCGCAACCCGGACATTCTGGCCACCATCGCCACCCGTGAGGACCGTCCGTTCAGCGTCGGTTTCGCCGCTGAAACCGAGCATTTGCTGGACTACGCCGCACGCAAATTGAAAGACAAAAACCTCGACCTGATTGTCGCCAACGATGTCGCCAACCCGAGCATCGGCTTCAACAGCGAGGAAAACGCCATCAGCGTGATCGACCGCGAGTTGCACGCCACCGTTTTCGCCCAGACCAGCAAGGGCAAGATTGCCCGCCAGCTGATCTCATTTATCGCCCTACGGCTGAACCAGGTTTAATTTCCATGCACGCTTTGCAAGCCAAGATCCTCGACCCACGCATCGGCAACGAATTCCCGCTGCCGGCCTACGCCACTCCGGGCTCCGCCGGCCTCGACCTGCGCGCCATGCTCAAGCAGGACACCGTGCTTGAGCCGGGCCAGACCATTCTGATTCCCACCGGCCTGTCGATCTACGTGGGCGACCCTGGCCTGGCGGCGCTGATCCTGCCGCGCTCCGGCCTGGGTCACAAACACGGCATCGTCCTCGGCAACCTGGTCGGCCTGATCGACTCGGACTACCAGGGCGAGCTGATGGTGTCGTGCTGGAACCGTGGCCAGACCGCGTTCAACATCGCCGTCGGCGAGCGCATTGCCCAACTGGTGCTTGTGCCGGTGGTGCAGGCGCACTTCGAACTGGTCGAAGAGTTCGACGAAACCCAGCGCGGTGCAGGTGGCTTCGGGCATTCCGGCAGCCACTGACTAAGCTGAACTGACTTAGCAGAACCAAGCCGGGTGCCTCACCCGGCCTGACGCCAACGCATGGCCTTTCAGGATGAAGAATGCGCGGAACTTATCAGCAAGATTTCCCCAGTGAAATCAGGGCATTAAGCGGGCGAAAGAGCGGTGCTTCGGCGCCGATGGCACTTTTGCACCACGAACTCTATGCCAAAAACGCCGTCTTACCCTTCAGTTTGAGCCTGCCGGTCAGCACCCCTGAGGCCAGCCCCGCCCTTTTCAGATGGAGTTCCCCCCGCAATGAGCAATGCAGCCCGAGTCGCCCCGACATTTCCCGACAGCATTTTCCGCGCCTATGACATCCGTGGCGTGGTCCCCAAGACCCTGACCGCCGAGACCGCCTACTGGATCGGCCGCGCCATTGGCTCCCAGAGCCTGGCGCAGGGCGAGCCTGACGTTTCCGTGGGCCGTGACGGCCGCCTGTCCGGCCCCGAGCTGGTCGAGCAACTGATTCAGGGCCTGGCCGACAGCGGCTGCCATGTCAGCGACGTGGGCCTGGTGCCGACGCCTGCGCTGTACTACGCGGCCAACGTACTGGCCGGCAAGTCGGGCGTGATGCTCACCGGCAGCCACAACCCGTCGGACTACAACGGTTTCAAGATCGTCATCGCCGGCGATACCCTCGCCAACGAACAGATCCAGGCCCTGCACACGCGCCTGAAGACCAACGACCTGACCAGCGGTGCCGGCACCATCACCAAGGTTGAAATTCTCGATCGTTATTCGGACGAGATCACCCGCGACGTCAAACTCGCCCGCCGCCTGAAAGTGGTGGTGGATTGCGGCAACGGCGCGGCCGGCGTGATCGCCCCGCAACTGATCGAAGCGCTGAATTGCGAAGTGATCCCGCTGTTTTGCGAGGTCGACGGCAACTTCCCCAACCACCACCCGGACCCGGGCAAGCCTGAAAACCTGGTAGACCTGATCGCCAAGGTCAAGGAAAGCGGCGCCGACCTGGGTCTGGCGTTCGACGGCGACGGCGACCGCGTCGGCGTGGTGACCAACACCGGCAATATCGTGTTCCCTGACCGCCTGCTGATGCTGTTTGCCCGCGACGTCGTGGCGCGCAACCCGGGCGCCGAGATCATCTTCGACGTCAAATGCACCCGCCGCCTGACGCCGCTGATCAAGGAATACGGTGGTCGCCCGCTAATGTGGAAGACCGGTCACTCGTTGATCAAAAAGAAAATGAAGGAAACCGGCGCGCTGTTGGCCGGCGAAATGAGCGGCCACGTGTTCTTCAAGGAACGCTGGTTCGGTTTTGACGACGGCATTTACAGCGCCGCCCGTCTGCTGGAGATCCTCAGCAAGGAAAAATCCACCGCGGAAGACCTGTTTGCAACCTTCCCGGATGATATTTCTACGCCTGAGATCAATATCCATGTGACCGAAGAGAGCAAATTCAGCATCATTGACGCACTGCACGATGCGCAATGGGGCGAAGGCGCCAACCTGACCACCATTGACGGCGTGCGGGTCGATTACGCCAAAGGCTGGGGCCTGGTTCGCGCATCCAACACCACACCGGTGCTGGTGCTGCGTTTCGAGGCGGATTCCGAGGCTGAGTTGCAGCGCATCAAGGACGTGTTCCACGCCCAGTTGAAACGTGTTGCCCCTGATCTCCAATTACCGTTCTGATTTTTTGTACCGGAGCCCTGAATGACCCTCGAACGCGAAGCCGCCGCCAACACCGCCAAGGTCCTTTCCGAAGCGTTGCCTTACATTCGACGCTACGTCGGCAAGACGCTGGTGATCAAGTACGGCGGCAATGCCATGGAAAGCGACGAGCTGAAAACCGGCTTTGCCCGCGACATCGTGTTGATGAAAGCCGTCGGGATCAACCCGGTGGTGGTGCACGGTGGCGGCCCGCAAATCGGTGACCTGCTCAAGCGCCTGTCCATCGAGAGTCACTTCATCGACGGCATGCGTGTGACCGACGCCCAGACCATGGACGTGGTGGAGATGGTCCTCGGCGGCCAGGTGAACAAAGACATCGTCAACCTGATCAACCGCCACGGCGGCAGCGCCATCGGCCTGACCGGCAAGGACGCCGAGCTGATCCGGGCGAAGAAGCTCACCGTAACCCGCAAGACCCCGGAGATGACCCAGCCGGAAATCATCGACATCGGCCAGGTGGGCGAAGTGATCGGCATCAACACCGATCTGCTGAACCTGCTGGTGAAAGGCGATTTCATTCCGGTGATTGCGCCAATCGGCGTCGGTGCCAACGGTGAGTCCTACAACATCAACGCCGACCTGGTGGCCGGCAAGGTGGCCGAGGCGCTGAAGGCCGAGAAGCTGATGCTGCTCACCAACATCGCCGGCTTGATGGACAAGGAAGGCAAGGTATTGACCGGCCTGACGACCCAGCAAGTGGACGACCTGATCGCCGACGGCACCATCTACGGCGGCATGCTGCCGAAGATCCGCTGCGCACTGGAAGCAGTACAAGGCGGCGTCGGCAGTTCGTTGATCCTGGACGGCCGGGTTCCGAATGCGATCCTGCTGGAAATCTTCACCGACACCGGTGTGGGTACCCTGATCAGCAATCGCAAGCGCCCGTAAAGCGCTGAAAACAAAAAGCCCCCGCTCAACCTGGTTGAGCGGGGGCTTTTATTGCCTGGCTTTCAGATCAAACGCCGAACTGCTCGCGATAGGCCTTGACCGCCGGCAGATGCTGCTTGAGCTGCGGGTCATCTTCCAGGAACTGCAGCACCTGGTTCAGGGACACGATGCTCACGACAGGAATGCCAAAATCACGTTCCACTTCCTGGATCGCCGACAATTCACCGTTGCCGCGCTCCTGACGGTTCAGCGCGATCAACACGCCGGCTGCCTTGGCGCCGTCCTGGGAAGCGATGATTTGCATCACTTCGCGAATCGCCGTGCCGGCGGTGATGACGTCGTCGATGATCAGCACGTCGCCCTTGAGCGGTGCGCCCACGAGGCTGCCGCCTTCGCCGTGGGCCTTGGCTTCCTTGCGGTTGAAACACCATGGCAGATCCTGCCCGTGATGTTCAGCCAACGCCACGGCAGTCGCGGCGGCCAGGGGAATGCCCTTGTAGGCCGGGCCGAACAGCACGTCGAAGGAAATACCGCTTTCAACGATGGCGGCCGCATAGAAACGACCCAGCTGCGCCAGGGCGGAACCCGAGTTGAAAAGGCCGGCATTGAAGAAGTAAGGGCTGGTGCGCCCGGACTTCAGGGTGAACTCACCGAAGCGCAATACGCCGCGATCGATGGCAAAACGAATGAAATCGCGTTGATACGCCTGCATGAAAAAAGCCTCAGATACCACGGATTTAGCTAATTAGGTAGACGGCGTGTATCATACACGCACGCGATTTTTGGGGCCATTTATGCGGATCATCAGTGTGAACGTCAATGGTATTCAGGCTGCAGTCGAGCGTGGTTTGCTCAGTTGGCTGCAAGCCCAGAATGCCGACGTCATCTGCCTGCAGGACACCCGCGCCTCCGCCTTTGAACTGGACGACCCAGCCTTCCAACTGGATGGCTACTTCCTTTATGCCTGTGATGCCGAAGTTCCCACCCAAGGTGGCGTGGCTTTGTATTCGCGGTTGCAACCCAAGGCGGTCATCAGCGGCCTCGGCTTCGAGACAGCCGACCGCTACGGGCGCTACCTGCAAGCCGATTTCGATAAGGTCAGCATCGCGACCTTGCTGCTTCCATCAGGGCAGAATGGCGATGAAGACTTGAACCAGAAGTTCAAGCTAATGGACGATTTCGCCCGTTATCTGGATAAACAGCGGCGCAAACGTCGCGAGTACATTTACTGTGGCTCGCTGTACGTGGCGCAACAGAAGCTCGATATCAAGAACTGGCGCGACAGCCAGCAATCTCCGGGTTTCCTGGCGCCGGAACGGGCCTGGATGGACGAGATTGTCGGCAACATGGGCTATGTCGATGCCCTGCGGGAAGTCAGCCGCGAAGGCGACCAGTACAGCTGGTGGCCGGATAACGAACAGGCCGAGATGCTCAACCTGGGCTGGCGTTTTGACTACCAGCTGCTGACCCCGGGCCTGCGCCGCTTTGTGCGCAGTGCACGCCTGCCACGCCAGCCGCGCTTCTCGCAGCACGCGCCGCTGATCGTGGACTACGACTGGACACTGACCATCTAAGGTCTTTTTCCAGGCACAAAAAAACCGACATTGCTGTCGGTTTTTTTGTGGGCGGTGGTTATTTGATCAACCGCAACGTCCACGGATAACGATAAGCCACGCCTTTGTTGGCCTTGATGCCCGCAATGATCGTCATCACCACCGCGCCGATCACCAGGACGGTCATCAACACGAAGCCGA
The DNA here is from genome assembly GCF_016650855.1 of Pseudomonas sp. TH32. NCBI lineage: Bacteria > Pseudomonadati > Pseudomonadota > Gammaproteobacteria > Pseudomonadales > Pseudomonadaceae > Pseudomonas > Pseudomonas sp. TH32. Next base: position 5,321,418 of record NZ_JAEKFA010000002.1, read on the forward strand.
TCACGATGAAGCCCAGCAGGAAGCAGACCGCCCAGGCAATGCCCACGGTGATCTGGAAGTTCAGCGCTTCCTTGCCCTGGTCATCGATGAACGGGTCCGCGTCCTTCTTCACCTGCCACAGGATCAAAGGCCCCAGCAGGCTGCCGAACGGGAACATCAACCCGAAGAACGCCGCGAAGTGACAGAGCATCGCCCACTGGCGAACTTCCTTGGACGGTGTCGGCAGTGGAAGTTGACTGTCACTCATGGCGTAGCTCCTTGGGGTTGAATCAGTCGGCCAATGCGGCGTTCTGCAGTTCGAAGATCTCGGTCATGCCTTTCTGGGCCAATGCCAGCATGGCGTTCAGGTCCGCCGGCTGGAATGGCGCGCCTTCGGCGGTGCCCTGCACTTCGATGAAACCACCGGTGCTGGTCATCACCACGTTCAGGTCGGTCTCGGCAGCCGAATCTTCAAGATAGTCCAGATCCAGCACAGGCTCGCCCTGATACATGCCAACCGACACCGCAGCGATCATCTGCTTGAGCGGATCGCCGCCTTTCAGGCCGCCACGTTTCTTGATGACCTTGAGCGCATCGACCAGGGCAACCATGGCGCCGGTGATGGACGCGGTGCGGGTGCCGCCGTCGGCCTGGATCACGTCGCAGTCGACGTACAGGGTCACGTCGCCCAGCTTGGACATGTCCAGCGCAGCGCGCAGGGAACGGCCGATCAGGCGCTGGATTTCGAGGGTGCGGCCGCCTTGCTTGCCACGGCTGGCTTCACGCTGGTTACGCTCGCCGGTGGCACGCGGCAGCATGCCGTACTCGGCGGTCAACCAACCCTGGCCCTGGCCTTTAAGGAAACGCGGCACGCCATTTTCGACGCTGACGGTGCAGATAACCTTGGTATCGCCAAACTCGACCAGTACAGATCCCTCGGCGTGTTTGGTGTAGTTGCGGGTGATGCGGATCGAGCGGAGCTGATCGGCAGCGCGACCACTTGGACGTTTCATAGGGGATACCTGTACGGAGGACGAAAAACTGCCGAGCATTATAGAGCCGCCAGCCCTGATCGGCACGGCTAAAAAATCCTGTTACAAACCCGGGCAGCGAAGCCACTGTTTGGGGCCACCCTTCCCGTTGAGCTACAATCCTGCGCCTTCGCAGCCTGTCGGCTTCAATCTACCCATCAGCCCGCCCGTTTGCGGGACTGCATCGCGAGGTACCTCCATGGTGCACAGCATGACCGCCTTCGCCCGCGTCGAAAAAGCCGGCGTCCAAGGCACCCTGAGCTGGGAATTGCGCTCGGTCAACAGCCGCTACCTGGAGCCGCACCTGCGCCTGCCGGAGTCGTTTCGCGACCTTGAAGGCGCGGTCCGTGAAGCGCTGCGCCAGGGTATCTCCCGCGGCAAGCTGGAATGCACCCTGCGCTTTACCGAGGAAACCACCGGCAAGCCGCTGCAGGTCGATCGCGAGCGCGCCGCTCAACTGGTCGCTGCCGCCGAAACCATCGCCGGCCTGATCAAGCAGCCTGCCGCCATCAACCCCCTGGAAGTGCTGGCCTGGCCCGGCGTGCTGGTGGCCGACGCCACCGACCCGCAAGCCCTGAATGCCGAAGCCCTGGCGCTGTTCAACCAGGGCCTGAAGGAACTCAAGGCCGGCCGTGAGCGCGAAGGCGCCGAACTGGCCCGCCTGATCAGCGACCGCCTGACGTCCATCGAAGAAGACGTGGTGACCCTGCGCGAACTGGTGCCGCAGATGCTTGCCACCCAGCGCCAGAAGGTCCTGGACCGCTTCACCGACATGCAGGCCGAGCTGGATCCGGTGCGCCTTGAGCAAGAGATGGTCCTGCTGGCCCAAAAGAGCGACGTCGCCGAAGAACTCGACCGCCTGAGCACCCACATCCTGGAAGTGCGCCGCGTGCTCAAGTCGGCCGGTGCCGCTGGTCGGCGCCTGGACTTCCTGATGCAGGAACTCAACCGCGAAGCCAATACACTGGGCTCCAAAGCCTTTGATCCGCGCAGCACACAGGCTGCGGTCAACCTCAAAGTGTTGATCGAGCAAATGCGCGAACAAGTACAGAATATCGAGTAAGGCACCCTGACATGACCCACAGCACCGGCACCCTCTACATCATTTCCGCCCCATCGGGCGCGGGCAAAAGCAGCCTGGTCAAAGCCCTGACCGACGCTGACGAGCAGATCCGCATCTCGGTGTCGCACACCACCCGCGCCATGCGCCCGGGTGAAGTGAACGGCGTGCACTACCACTTCGTCGAGCGCACCGAGTTCGTGAAGATGATCGAGCACGGTGATTTCCTCGAGCGCGCCGAAGTGTTCGGCAACCTCTACGGCACTTCCCAAAGCCATCTGCAGCAGACCCTGGACGAAGGCCACGACCTGATCCTGGAAATCGACTGGCAGGGCGCCGAGCAAGTGCGCCAGCTGATGCCCAAAGCCCGCTCGATCTTCATCCTGCCGCCGTCGCTGGAAGCGTTGCACCAGCGCCTGACCAACCGTGGGCAGGACAGCGACGAGATCATCGAAGGCCGCATGCGCGAGGCCGTCAGTGAAATGAGCCACTACGTCGACTACGACTACCTGATCATCAACGACGATTTCGCCCAAGCCCTGGACGATTTGAAAGCGATTTTCCGCACCAATCAGCTCCAGCAAAAGCGTCAGCAGCAGCGTTTCGGTAAATTATTGGCCGAACTGCTCGGCTGATTGGCTCTTCCCAAAACCGCTGCAAGGGCTTTACATTGGCACTTGTAGCGCGTTTGCGATGGCCTGCGAAAAATCAGCGCTTCCCTAAACGCTGGTGATTTTTTAAACTGTTCAGTCCGCTCGCCCAACCGGGCAGCGCGCATATTGCATTCGCTCCGAGGAATACCATGGCCCGCGTAACCGTTGAAGACTGCCTAGAACACGTGGATAACCGCTTTGAGCTGGTCATGCTCTCTACCAAGCGTGCCCGTCAACTGGCCACTGGCGGCAAAGAGCCCCTGGTCCAGTGGGAAAACGACAAGCCTACCGTTGTAGCCCTGCGTGAAATCGCTGAAGGCCTGATGAGCTACGAGTTCATCGCCAACGCCGAAATCGTTGAAGACGAACCGCTGTTTGCAGCGTTCGAGGACGAGTCCAACGAGGCCGTCTAAGCCTATGCCTGGTCGACGTAGCACGGCGCGGGGTCACAGCCAACGGCAGGAGTTAATACTTTGCCGAGCATAGACGCCCTCGCCGATCGCTTATCGACCTACCTCGGCCCAGACCAGGTCAACCTGGTCCGCCGAGCGTATTTCTACGCCGAACAAGCCCACGACGGCCAACGCCGCCGCAGTGGCGAGGCGTATGTCACCCATCCTCTTGCGGTGGCCAATATTCTTGCCGACATGCACATGGACCATCAGAGCCTGATGGCTGCGATGCTGCATGACGTGATCGAAGACACCGGCATCGCCAAGGAAGCGCTCAGTGCGCAATTTGGCGAAACCGTGGCCGAACTGGTCGACGGGGTCAGCAAACTGACCCAGATGAACTTCGAAACCAAGGCCGAAGCCCAGGCGGAAAACTTCCAGAAGATGGCCATGGCCATGGCCCGGGACATCCGGGTGATCCTGGTCAAGCTGGCCGACCGGCTGCACAACATGCGCACGCTGGAAGTGCTGTCCGGCGAAAAACGCCGGCGCATTGCCAAGGAAACCCTGGAAATCTACGCGCCCATCGCCAACCGGCTGGGCATGCACGCCATTCGTATCGAGTTCGAAGACCTCGGTTTCAAAGCCATGCACCCGATGCGTTCCGCACGCATCTACCAGGCGGTCAAACGCGCCCGGGGCAATCGCAAGGAAATCGTCAACAAGATCGAAGAGTCCCTGAGCCATTGCCTGGCGATCGATGAGATCGAGGGCGAAGTCAGCGGCCGGCAGAAACACATCTACGGCATCTACAAGAAGATGCGCGGCAAGCGTCGGGCCTTCAACGAAATCATGGACGTGTACGCGTTCCGGATCATCGTCGATAAGGTCGATACCTGCTACCGCGTGCTGGGCGCTGTACATAATTTGTACAAACCCCTGCCGGGACGCTTCAAGGACTACATCGCGATTCCCAAGGCCAACGGCTATCAGTCGCTGCATACCACGCTGTTTGGCATGCACGGGGTGCCGATCGAGATCCAGATCCGCACCCGCGAAATGGAAGAGATGGCCAACAACGGCATCGCCGCCCATTGGCTGTACAAGTCCACCGGCGACGAGCAGCCAAAAGGCACCCATGCCCGCGCACGCCAGTGGGTCAAGGGCGTGCTGGAAATGCAGCAACGTGCCGGCAACTCCCTCGAATTTATCGAAAGCGTGAAGATCGACCTGTTCCCGGACGAGGTTTACGTGTTCACGCCCAAAGGTCGGATCATGGAGCTGCCCAAAGGCTCCACGGCGGTCGACTTTGCCTACGCGGTGCACACCGACGTGGGCAACAGCTGCATAGCCTGTAGGATCAATCGTCGACTGGCCCCGCTGTCGGAACCACTGCAAAGCGGCTCCACGGTGGAGATCGTCAGCGCACCGGGCGCACGCCCGAACCCGGCCTGGCTCAACTTTGTGGTCACCGGCAAGGCCCGTACCCACATCCGCCACGCCCTGAAGCTGCAACGCCGTTCCGAGTCCATCAGCCTGGGCGAACGCCTGCTGAACAAGGTGCTCAACGGTTTCGACAGCTCCCTGGACAAGATCCCGGCCGAACGCGTGCAGGCGATGCTCCACGAGTACCGCCAGGAACTGATCGAAGACTTGCTGGAAGACATCGGCCTGGGCAACCGCATGGCCTATGTGGTCGCCCGCCGCCTGCTGGGCGAAGGCGAACAATTGCCAAGCCCCGAAGGCCCGCTGGCGATTCGCGGCACCGAAGGTTTGGTGCTCAGCTACGCCAAGTGCTGCACCCCGATCCCCGGCGACCCGATTGTCGGCCACCTGTCTGCGGGCAAGGGCATGGTGGTGCACCTGGACAACTGCCGCAATATCAGTGAAATCCGCCACAACCCCGAGAAATGCATCCAGCTTTCGTGGGCCAAGGATGTCACCGGCGAATTCAACGTCGAGCTGCGGGTCGAGCTGGAACACCAGCGCGGCCTGATCGCCCTGCTGGCCAGCAGTGTCAATGCGGCCGACGGCAATATCGAGAAAATCAGCATGGACGAACGCGATGGCCGCATCAGCGTGGTCCAACTGGTGGTCAGCGTGCACGACCGCGTGCACCTGGCCCGCGTGATCAAGAAACTGCGCGCCCTGACCGGGGTCATCCGCATCACCCGCATGCGCGCCTAGCCCATCCATTACAAGGAGTCATTCATGACCAAGACTGTTATCACCAGCGACAAGGCACCAGCAGCAATCGGTACTTATTCCCAGGCGATCAAGGCGGGCAATACCGTCTACATGTCCGGCCAGATTCCACTGGACCCAAAAACCATGGAGCTGGTTGAAGGCTTTGAAGCCCAAACCATCCAGGTCTTCGAAAACCTGAAGTCGGTGGCCGAAGCCGCAGGCGGTTCGTTCAAGGACATCGTCAAACTGAACATCTTCCTCACCGACCTGAGCCACTTCGCCAAGGTCAACGAGATCATGGGCAAGTACTTCGAACAACCGTACCCAGCCCGCGCCGCCATCGGCGTTGCCGCCCTGCCAAAGGGCGCGCAGGTTGAGATGGACGCCATTCTGGTCATCGAGTAAAACATCCGGCGCAGCGCTTCCTCGGGAAGGCTGCGCCGAATTGGTTCTTGGAAGGATTTCGTAATGCGCAAAGCGCTCGTTGCCTCTTCGTTGCTCGCCCTGCTGCTCGGCGGCTGCGCCAGCAATCCCGCCGACCTGGATGTAAGCGGCACCTGGATCAACCAGGCCGCCATCGATGCGGCAGCCAAGGGTGGCCCTTTGCGTGAAGCCCTGCAGAGCTATGGTCCGAACCTCGAATGGGAGGTGAACACCAAAGCATCCCAGGCCCGCTACTACAACGGTTTTGAAGTCGCTGAAGGCAAGTTGCTGGGTGAAAAATCCGGCGCCTGGAGCGTCGATTTCTACGGCGGCTCCGCCACCGAACTCAAGCGTAAAGGCAAACAACTGCTGCAAGGGGCCAATGATAACGAGCCCGAGCAACTGTTCGCCCGTGCCAAGGACCCTGCCCCCGAAGGCGCGCCGCTGGGCGCCAACTTCGAGCGCACCCTGTACGCCGCCTATATGGGCGGCACCTGGAAGATCAGCAGCGGCAATGGCGAAGGCGCGACGGTGCAGTTCCAGCCCAATGGCCAGGTAACCGGCCTGCCGGGTGCCGATCAGTACTCGCTGTGCCTGGCAGGTGACTGCGCCTCCATGAGCGGCGGCTACGACAGCATCTGGCTGCAACTGAACGGCCAGGGCAACCCGTGGATCTTTGCGCGCAAGGGCAAGCAACTGGAAATCTTCCAGGCGATCAATACCGCCCAGGCCGACGAGGTGCCCTCGTTTACCCCGGGACCGCGGCAGTGGTTGCTGGAAAAACAGTGATACAGAACAAAGGAGCCCACGGGCTCCTTTTTCTTTAGTCTGCGGCCTCGCTTTCCACCTTATGCAGACTGCCCCCATGCGCACATTACTTGTCCTTAGCCTGATCCTGCTGGGCGGCTGCACTCACCCGCCGCAAACGCCCGACATCAGCGGGCTGTGGATCAACCAGGCAGCCATCGACTCAGCCGCCCAAGGCAGGCCCTTGCTGCGAGCCCTTGATGCTCACGGCATGAACCTGGAATGGAACATCGACACCCGCAACGGCAAGGCACAAGTCAGCAATGCGTTCGAGCTGGGCGAAGGTCAGTTGCTGCCGAAGGCGCCGGGCGCATGGACCGTCGACTACAACGGCCATGGCGCCGACGAGCTTCGATCGGATGGCAAGCAGTTGATCCAGCGCCCCACAGAACGTTACGCCGGGCAAGTGTTTATACGCCCTGACCCGCCGCCCCCCTCGGGAGAGAAATGGGGCACAACCTTCCGGCAGGCGCTGAACTCGGCCTATATGGGCGGCCAATGGAAAATCATTGAAGGCCAAGGCACCGGCAACATCGTAGTGTTCACGGCGGATGGCACCGTGTCAGGCCTGGCGCAAAACGACCGGTACGAGCTGTGCCTGGGCGGCGATTGCGCCACCCAGGGCGCTGGCAATGACACCCTCTACCTGGGCAAGGGCGATGTCGGCGGCGGCTGGATTTTCGTCCGCTACGGCAAACGACTCGAGATTCTCAAGGCGATCAACCTGTCCCAGCCCGACGAAATCCCCCAGCTCACCCCAGGCCCACGCCAGTGGCTGCTGGAAAAACAGTAACGCCATCAACCCTCGAGAATGGCCGCATACCCTTCGCGATAACTTGGATAACGTGGCACCCAGCCCAACGCCTTGGCCCGGGCATTACTGCACTGTTTGCTGCCCGCCCGGCGTACGCTGGCGTTTTCGGCCCATTCGGTCACGCCAAGGTATTCGCGCAACCAGCCCACCACGTCGGCCAGCGGTGCCGGAGCGTCATCGACGCCGATGTAGCATTTATCCAGCACACCGCCCTGCTCCACGTGCTGCAGCAAAAATGCCAGCAAACCCGCAGCGTCATCCGCGTGAATGCGGTTGCCATATAAAGGTGGGTCAATCGCCACGCGATAGCCCTGGCGCACCTGGCTCAGCAGCCATTCGCGGCCGGGGCCATAAATGCCGGTAAGGCGCACGACGCTGGCGGGAATGCCGCTGTTCAATGCCACTTGCTCGGCTTCCAGCATGACTTGTCCGGAATAACCGCCCGCCTGGGTCTCGGAGTTTTCGTCGACCCACTCACCGTTCTGCTGCCCGTACACACTGCTGCTGGATACAAACAGCAAATGCCTGGGCGCCTGGCCGTAGTCGTTCAACCACTCCAGCACATGCTGCAACCCTTGCACGTACGCTGCGCGATAGCCGGCTTCGTCGTGATCGGTGGCCGCCGCGCAATACACCAGGTAATCCACCCCGCCCACCGGCCAGGTGTCGGGGCAGTCTTCATTGAACAGGTCGCCGGCAATCCCGATAACACCCTTGGGAAGGCGCGAGATATCCCGGCGCAGGCCATGAACCTCCCAACCCTGGGCCAGCAATTGGGTGGCCAGACGGCTACCGACATCGCCGCAACCGGCAATCACCACAGAAGGCGCAGACATCACAAAACTCCGTTCTTAAAGGTCAAGATTAGCCCCCGCACATGACCAGCGGCCAGCAAAACGACAAATAAAGTAACTGTATTACTTCTGTTAACAAGAATTACTTGCAATAATAACCGCCCATTTGTCCTCGACCCGTTACGGTCTGGAAGGACGATCACTCATTTTTTTCTCTCAGGTCCGGCCAGCATGACACGCAATACATCCCCCGCTTCGCCAACCAAGCCTCACAGCCCATCCCGCGCCTGGCGTGCGATTGCTGCAGTGCTGTTCAGCGTTCTGCTGGCACCGACCGCCGCGTTCGCCGATAACACCGCCCCGGCTACACAGCCTGCTGCGACCGCGCCAGCCCACGAGCAAAACGCTGCGGCGCCTGCTGCTGCACCGGCTGCCACCGACCCGGCCCTGGCCGCCGAAGGCGCTCCGGCTGACGAGTCCGGCGTGGTGCTGGAAGAAGACAACAGCCTGGGCATGGCCCACGACCTGTCGCCCTGGGGCATGTACCAGAACGCTGACATCATCGTGAAGATCGTGATGATCGGCCTGGCCATCGCCTCGATCATCACCTGGACCATCTGGATCGCCAAGGGCTTCGAGCTGCTGGGCGCGAAGCGTCGCCTGCGCACTGAAATCGTCCACCTGAAAAAAGCCACCACCCTGAAAGAAGCCAGCGAAAGCGCGGCGAAGAAGGGCACCCTGGCGAACCTGCTGGTCCACGACGCCCTTGAAGAAATGCGCCTGTCGGCCAACAGCCGTGAAAAAGAAGGCATCAAGGAACGCGTCAGCTTCCGTCTTGAGCGCCTGGTTGCAGCCTGCGGTCGCAACATGAGCAACGGCACCGGCGTGCTGGCGACCATTGGTTCCACCGCGCCCTTCGTCGGCCTGTTCGGTACCGTATGGGGCATCATGAACAGCTTCATCGGCATCGCCAAAACCCAGACCACCAACCTCGCCGTCGTGGCGCCCGGCATCGCCGAAGCCCTGCTGGCGACCGCACTGGGCCTGGTTGCCGCGATTCCTGCGGTGGTCATCTACAACGTCTTCGCCCGTTCGATCGCCGGCTACAAGGCTCAGGTGTCGGACGCTTCGGCAGAAGTCCTGTTGCTGGTCAGCCGTGACCTCGATCACCTGCCTTCCGAGCGCAGCTCGCAACCGCATATGGTGAAAGTGGGGTAATCGGCCATGGGCCTGCATTTGAATCAAGGCGACGACGAGCTCGTCGAGAACCACGAAATCAACGTCACGCCGTTTATCGACGTGATGCTGGTGCTGCTGATCATCTTCATGGTGGCTGCACCCCTGGCCACTGTGGACATCAAGGTCGACCTGCCCGCTTCCAGTGCGAAACCGGCACCGCGGCCAGAGAAACCGATATTCCTCAGCGTCAAGGCGGACCAGCGTCTGTTCCTGGGCGAAGAAGAAGTCAAATCCGACACCCTGGGCGCGGTGCTCGACGCCAAGACCCAGGGCAAGAAAGACACGACGATCTTCTTCCAGGCCGACAAGGGCGTGGACTACGGCGACCTGATGAGCGTGATGGATGCCCTGCGGGCAGCCGGCTACCTCAAGGTCGGCCTGGTCGGACTTGAGACGGCAGCCAAGAAATGATCACGACGCGCCACAAACTGACGCGTTATGGCACCAGCCTCGCCGTCGTGCTGGGCGTCCACGCCGTCGCGATCATCATCGCGCTCCAGTGGTCGGCGCCACACATGGTCCAACTGCCACCGGCCGCCATGGTCATCGACCTGGCACCGATGCCGGCGCCGCCACCTCCGGCCCCGCCGAAGGTGATCACGCCGCCACAGCCGCCAGCGCCGGTGGAAGAGTTGCCATTGCCGAAACTGGCTGAGGCACCCAAGCCGACGATCCAGGTGCCAAAGCCGGTCAAGCCCAAGCCAAAACCACAGCCGCCCAAGCCTGTAGAGAAGAAGCCCGATCCGCCCAAGGAAAAACCTTCCGAAGAGCCGCCGAGCGAAACTCCGCAGAACAACGCGCCTACGGAGAAATCCGCCCAGCCACAGCCGGGCCCTTCACCGCAGCAGATCGCGGCCAAGGCCACCTGGGAAAGTACCCTGCTGGGCCACCTGCAGAAGTATAAGAAGTACCCGCCAGGCGCCCAGGCGCGTGGCAAGGAAGGCCTGAACCGCTTGCGTTTCGTGGTGGATGCCGATGGCAACGTGCTGTCCTATGAACTGGTGGGCCGCTCCGGCAACGCCGACCTGGACCGCGCCACCCTCGACATGATCCGTCGTGCCCAGCCGCTGCCCAAGCCGCCGGCCGACATGTTGAAAGGCGGCAGCATCGAGATCGTTGCGCCGTTCGTTTACAACATCGAAAAACGTCGCCGGTAACCTTCACCGTGGGCACTCTCGGGTGCCCACGGCTGCTGCCCCCTCCCCCGCGCATTGCCGCAACCTGAACCAGGGTTGAACAGCCTGCGACCTATCTCTTTCTTCACTTGTAACATTTAAATACAAAGCCAATCATCCGCGAATCGTTCTCATTAGCGGACATTCGGCATGCCCACTCTTGCCCGGCTGGCTCTCGTCCTGCTGGCCTTTCCCGTCGTTGCGCAGGCGGATCAGCTGGTCACCCTGGTCATTCAAAACCACACCTTCAGCCCCTCAAGTTTCGAGGTGCCGGCCGGTGAGCGCTTTCGCATCCAACTCACCAGCCACGACGAAAGCGTCGATGAGTTCGAAAGCTATGACATGAAATTCGAAAAAATCATCGTCCCCGGCAACACCGTCACGGTGTTTGCGGGCCCGCTGCATCCCGGCACCTACACCTTCTTCGATGACTACCACCCCGACCAGGCCAAAGGCACGGTCACTGCCGTCGCGGCCAAGGAGTAAGCCATGCTGGCCTGTCTGTTGATCGTGTTTCGAGAAGTGCTGGAAGCCGGGATTGTGGTGGGCATCGTGATGGCCGCCACCCAGGGCCTGGCACGACGCGGCCTGTTTATCGGCGGCGGGATCGCAGCCGGCGTACTGGGTGCCGGAATCCTCGCGCTCTTTACCGGCGCAATCACCCAGGCACTCCAGGGCTTTGGCCAGGAGATTTTCAACGCGGCCATTCTGGTGGTCGCCGTGGTCATGCTGGGCTGGCACAACCTGTGGATGGCCAGCCACGGACGCGAACTGGCCACCCAACTGCGCAGCGCCGGCAATGCGGTACTCAACGGCGAAAAATCACTCTGGGCGCTGGCTGTGGTGATCACCGTGGCGGTGCTGCGTGAAGGCTCGGAAATCGTCCTGTTCCTCTATGGCATCGCCGCGTCGAGCCAGGCAGACCCACTGTCGATGCTGGCGGGTGGCGTGCTTGGCATCGCCGCCGGCGCCGCGCTGTCCTGGCTGATGTACCGCGGCCTGGTCGCCATCAGCCTCAAGCGCCTGTTTTCGATCACCGGCTGGATGATCGCCTTGCTCGCCGCCGGCATGGCGGGCCGGGCGGCCGCGATCCTCGCCGGTATCGACCTGATCCCCGCGTGGGGCTACCAACTCTGGGACACCTCCTGGCTGGTCTCCGACGCCAGCCTCACCGGCCGCGCCCTGACCGCGCTGGTGGGTTACACCGACCGGCCGCTGGGTGTCCAACTGGTCGCTTGGTCCGTCACCCTTGCGCTCCTGGTGCTGGGTAACCGCTTGCTGCATTCACGCCCGACGCAATCCCGTTAACTGTCCCAAGGAGCCCCACCATGAAACACCTGCGCAACCCCTTGGCCACCGCACTGGTACTTGTCAGCGCCCTGGCCGCTTCCACCCTGACCCAAGCCCGCGAGTACCCGATTGGCGGGCCCGTCCAGGTCAACGACATGGAAATCGCCTCCTCCTACCTGGTGGGCATCGAAATGGCCCCTATGCCACCGGGCATGGTGATGAGCAAGGATTCGGTGCACCTCGAGACGGATGTGCATGCCACCGCCGACAACAAGTACGGCCTGTCCAATGGCGAGTGGGTGCCCTACCTGACCATCACCTACTCGCTGGTCAAGCAAGGTTCGCCCGACTACAAGGAAATCGGCACGCTGCTGCCGATGGTGGCCAAAGACGGCGCCCACTACGCCAACAACGTGAAAATGGACGGCCCCGGCACCTACACCGTGGTACTGCGCTATGAAAGCCCGCAAATCAAAGGCTTCTTTCACCATGTGGACAAGGAAACCGGCGTACCGGAATGGTGGGGCCCCTTCACCAAAACCTTCACCTTCAAATACCCGCAAAGCTGAAAGCATGAACGCGACACCTGATTACCAGGTGTCGTAAACCCCATGCTGTCTGATAACGTGCGTCTATCGATTGCAGCCGGTATGCTTGGCCCGCAACCTCATGGACGCCCGCTATGACTCTTACAGAATTACGCTACATCGTTACCCTCGCCCAAGAGCAGCACTTCGGCCACGCGGCCGAGCGTTGCCACGTCAGCCAGCCGACGCTGTCGGTGGGTGTGAAGAAGCTTGAAGACGAACTCGGTGTGCTGATTTTCGAGCGCAGCAAAAGCGCCGTGCGCCTCACGCCCGTCGGCGAAGGCATCGTCGCCCAGGCCCAGAAGGTCCTGGAACAGGCCCAAAGCATTCGCGAGCTGGCCCAGGCCGGCAAGAACCAGCTGACCGCACCGCTGAAAGTCGGCGCCATCTACACCGTCGGCCCGTACCTGTTCCCGCACTTGATTCCGCAACTGCACCGCGTCGCGCCGCAGATGCCGCTGTATATCGAAGAAAACTTCACCCACGTGCTGCGCGACAAACTGCGCAACGGCGAGCTGGACGCGATCATCATCGCCCTGCCGTTCAACGAGGCCGACGTGCTGACCCTGCCGCTCTACGATGAGCCGTTCTACGTGCTGATGCCGGCGTCCCACCCCTGGACCCAGAAAGACACCATCGACGCGGGCCTGCTCAACGACAAGAGCCTGCTGTTGCTGGGCGAAGGCCACTGCTTCCGCGACCAGGTGCTGGAAGCCTGCCCGACCCTGACCAAGGGCAACGACGGCGCCAAGCACACCACCGTGGAATCCAGCTCCCTGGAAACCATTCGCCATATGGTCGCTTCCGGCCTGGGCATTTCGATCCTGCCGCTGTCGGCGGTCGACAGCCATCACTACGCCCCGGGCGTGATCGCCGTGCGCCCACTGACGCCGCCGGTGCCGTTCCGTACCGTGGCGATTGCCTGGCGCGCGAGCTTCCCGCGTCCGAAAGCGATTGAAATCCTCGCCGACTCGATCCGCCTGTGTTCGGTGGCCAAGCCGCCTGCTGCGAGCTAAGTAACGGTATGACTGAGCTGTCGCAGGTGTCGGTGACGGCACTCAAGGGTGTCGGGGAGGCCATGGCCGAGAAATTGGCCAAGGTCGGCCTGGAAAATCTCCAGGACGTATTGTTCCACCTGCCCCTGCGTTATCAGGACCGCACCCGCGTGGTGCCCATCGGCCAGCTGCGCCCCGGGCAGGACGCGGTGGTCGAAGGCACCGTCAGCGGCGCCGACGTGGTGATGGGCAAGCGCCGCAGCTTGGTCGTGCGCCTGCAAGACGGCACCGGCGGCCTGAGCCTGCGCTTCTACCATTTCAGCAACGCTCAGAAGGAAGGCCTCAAGCGAGGCACACGCGTGCGCTGCTATGGCGAAGCCCGGCCCGGCGCTTCGGGGCTGGAAATCTACCACCCGGAATACCGCGCGATTACCGGCGACGAACCGCCACCGGTCGACACCACCCTCACACCGATCTACCCGCTCACCGAAGGCCTGACCCAGCAGCGCCTGCGCCAGCTGTGCATGCAAACCCTGACGATGCTCGGGCCGAAAAGCCTACCCGACTGGCTGCCTCAGGAGTTGGCGCGCGACTACCAACTGGCGCCGCTGGATGATGCGATCCGCTACCTGCATCACCCACCGGCCGACGCCGACGTCGACGAGTTGGCCCTCGGTCATCACTGGGCCCAACATCGCCTGGCGTTCGAAGAACTGCTGACCCACCAACTGTCCCAGCAACGCCTGCGCGAAAGCATGCGTTCGCTGCGTGCGCCGGCCATGCCCAAGGCCAAGCACCTGCCTGCGCAATACCTGGCCAACCTGGGGTTTGCACCGACCGGCGCCCAGCAAAGGGTCGGCAATGAGATCGCCTACGACCTGAGCCAGAAAGAACCGATGCTGCGGCTGATCCAGGGCGACGTAGGCGCGGGTAAAACCGTGGTCGCCGCCCTCGCCGCGCTGCAAGCCCTCGAAGCCGGCTATCAGGTGGCGCTGATGGCGCCCACCGAGATTCTCGCCGAACAACACTTCATCACCTTCAAGCGCTGGCTCGAACCCTTGGGCCTGGAAGTCGCGTGGCTGGCCGGCAAGCTCAAGGGCAAGAATCGCGTAGCCGCCCTGGAGCAGATCGCCGCCGGCGCCCCGATGGTGGTGGGCACCCACGCGCTGTTCCAGGACGAAGTGAAATTCAAGAACCTGGCGCTGGTGATCATCGACGAGCAGCACCGCTTCGGTGTGCAACAGCGCCTGGCCCTGCGCCAGAAAGGCGTGGGCGGGCGCATGAGCCCGCACCAGTTGATCATGACCGCCACGCCGATCCCGCGCACCCTGGCCATGAGTGCCTACGCCGACCTCGACACCTCGATCCTCGACGAACTGCCACCGGGCCGAACGCCGGTCAACACCGTGCTGGTCACCGACACCCGCAGGGTAGAAGTGATCGAACGGGTACGCGGCGCCTGCGCCGAAGGCCGCCAGGCGTATTGGGTGTGCACGCTGATTGAAGAGTCGGAAGAGCTGACCTGCCAGGCCGCCGAAACCACCTACGAAGACCTCACCAGCGCCTTGGGCGAGCTCAAGGTCGGGCTAATCCACGGCCGCATGAAGCCGGTGGAAAAGGCCGCGGTGATGGCCGAGTTCAAGGCCGGTAATTTGCAATTGCTGGTGGCAACCACGGTGATCGAAGTCGGCGTCGACGTACCGAACGCCAGCCTGATGATCATCGAAAACCCCGAGCGCCTGGGCCTGGCGCAACTGCACCAGTTACGCGGCCGCGTGGGCCGGGGCAGCGCCGCCAGTCATTGCGTGCTGCTGTACCACCCACCGCTGTCACAAATCGGCCGCCAGCGCCTGGGGATCATGCGCGAAACCAACGACGGTTTCGTGATCGCCGAAAAAGACCTCGAACTGCGCGGCCCAGGCGAAATGCTCGGCACCCGTCAGACCGGCTTGCTGCAATTCAAGGTGGCTGACCTGATGCGCGACGCCGACCTGCTGCCTGCCGTGCGCGATGCGGCCCAGGCGTTGATTGAGCGCTGGCCGGAACATGTCAGCCCACTGCTGGACCGCTGGCTTCGACACGGGCAGCAATACGGCCAAGTGTGACGGCTGACTCACTTAGTCGACCATCAGATGTATCAAGCTGGTTATACTCCAATGACAGTAGGAAATTGGATTCAGGCCATGTCAGAAGTTGCCCTCGCCACAGCCCCACCGACCGCACCCTCGGTGATTCGGACGCTGCTTGCAAAGCTCGCCATCAGCTACACGGAAGTTGCCGAACGTCCTGGCCTGAACCCGGCGCAAAAGGTTCAGGCAGTACTGCTCGATGATGCCGTGGGTGCACTCATGGTGCTGTTTCCACAGAACCAGTTGCTGGACCTCAATCGCCTGGCCGAACTGACCGGCCGGCGCCTCACGGCCGTGTCCCCCGAGCGCCTCGAACGCATGCTCGGCAAGCACAGCCTGAGCCTGCTGCCCGGCCTGCCGCCGCTGACCAGTTCCCCGTGCCTGTACGAAGAAAGCCTGCTGCGTGAACCCACCGTTCTGGTTCACTCGGGCGAGGCCGGGCTGCTGCTGGAGATTTCCAGCGACGCCTTCAAGAGCATGCTGACCAAGGCCAGCGCCGCGCATTTCGGCGAGCCATTGAGCAGCATCCGGCCGAACCTCGACCGCCCCAACGACGACCGCGAGGAAATCACCCAGGCGATGCAGGCGTTCACTGCACGCCGCATCCAGCAGCGTCTGGAAGCGACCATCGAGATTCCACCGCTGGCCGACACGGCACAAAAAATTATCAAGCTGCGGGTCGACCCCAACGCCACCATCGACGACATCACCGGCGTGGTGGAAACCGACCCGGCCCTGGCTGCCCAAGTGGTGAGCTGGGCGGCGTCGCCCTACTACGCCTCGCCGGGCAAGATCCGCTCGGTGGAAGACGCCATCGTCCGCGTACTGGGCTTTGATTTGGTAATCAACCTCGCGCTGGGCCTGGCCCTGGGCAAGACCTTGAGCCTGCCCAAGGACCAGCCGCAACAGGCCACGCCGTACTGGCACCAGTCGATCTACACCGCCGCCGTGATCGAAGGCCTGACCCGTGCCATGCCCCGCGCCCAGCGCCCGGAAGCCGGCCTGACGTACCTCGCCGGCCTGCTGCACAACTTCGGCTACCTGTTGCTGGCCCACGTCTTCCCGCCGCATTTCTCGCTGATCTGCCGGCACCTGGAGGTCAACCCGCACCTGTGCCACAGCTACATCGAGCAGCACCTGCTGGGCATCAGCCGTGAGCAGATTGGTGCATGGTTGATGCGCTATTGGGACATGCCGGACGAACTGTCCACCGCCCTGCGCTTCCAGCACGACCCGACCTACGACGGCCAATACGCCGAATACCCGAACCTGGTGTGCCTGGCTGTGCGCTTGCTGCGCAGCCGCGGCATCGGTTCCGGGCCGGATGAAGACATCCCGGACGAACTGCTGGAACGCCTGGGGCTGACCCGGGACAAGGCGGAGGATGTGGTGGCTAAAGTGCTGGATGCGGAAACGTTGCTGCGGGAGTTGGCTTCGCAGTTCAGCCAGGGATAAATCTGCGCCTGCGATGAATTCAACTCGGTCTTAAGCCTTCGGCTTTTTCTTCGGCTTCAAATACTTGGTCAACCCCTGGAACCAGATCACCAGTGCCGGGTTGCCCTTGATCTGGATCGACTTGTCCTGAATCCCCGTCATGAACGCCAGTTGCTTGTTCTTCGCCTGCATCGTGGCGAAGCCGTAGGCGGCATCCTTGAAGGCAATAGCAAACGCAGGCGCGGGATGAACACCCGAACGACTGGTGATGCGCTGGTCTTTGACGATGAAGTGACGGGCAACCTTGCCGTCGAGGGTCTGCAACTGGAACGCCAGGTCCTTGTCACCCAACTGCTGCTGGAACGCAGGGTTGGTGCGGCTGGCTTTGCCCATCAACAGGCCAAGCATCCAGAGAAGAAAACGAAATTTCATGCACACGGCCTCAGTGTAATTATTGGGTGGCCGCAGCAGTTTAACGATTTGTGCAAATAACGCTACCGATCTCCCGTTTTAGCAGGAGATCGGCTGGCGTTTAACGCTTATAGCAACAACTTGGCTTAGACGTTAGGGCAAGGAACCGGTGCCCAGTCGGCCAGGTTTGGATCGCGGCACGTGCCTTCGATCTGCGCTTTACCGGCGCTGGCGACCTGCTTGCTTTCAGCTTGCTTGGTCTGCGCGGTCTGGATGGTTTTCTCGGTGGCTACCGCTTCTTTCGGCACGGTTGGCAGCACCGGCTTTTTCGCCACTTTTACCGGCTTCTTGCCTTTGGCGGGCGTCACCACCGGGGTGGTGTCAGCGGTGGCCACGGTCACCACGTCGGCACGTTGTACGCCGACTTGTTGCAGGTCCTGCTCGTACGCCTGGGTGTAGTTGTTCAAGTCTTCACTGGCTTTACCGTTGACCGCGACGATCAGGTCGTTGGACTCTTTCAGGCCGGAGACAATTTCTGCCAGGCGCTTGCGGCCTTCGACGTCATTGACGGTCTTGGCCTTGCGGTCGGCCACCAGCTTGGTGAACGCGCTCTGGTAGCACTGCTGGGACGCCTTGGCGTATGCGGTGCTGCGGTCGATGTCGGAGGCACGCTTGTTGACGTCAGTGGCGTAGGAAGCGATGCGCTGGTTGTCGTCGGTGATCTGCTTCTGGCGCTCGGTGTAGTAACCCGCTGCACCGCCGGCCAGGGCGCCGCCCGCTGCGCCGATTGCGGCATTGCGGCCACGTTTGTCGGAGTCACCGGTCAAGGCGCCCAGCAGTGCACCACCGGCCGCGCCGATGGCAGCACCGGTGACGACCGACTTGGTCAGGTCCGAATCGGTGGCGCGCAGGTGTTGTACCGGCTCATAACAGTTCGGGTAGTACTCGACCTTGGTGGTCGAGGCGACCTTGGAGGTCGGCGACGTTGCGCAACCGGTCAGCACGGTGCTGAAACCGGCAGCAATCAACAGCAGATGACGCTTGGAAACCGCCTTACGGGAAAAAAGCATAGGTGTGTTCTCTTTTAAGTTTGACTTGCCCAGCACGGCCCACCGCCGCCTGAGTCCCTTCCAAGCTCGCCATACAACCAGCGGTCAAGACCGCTGACCGCTCGCTGCGAGCAATTCCTTCAAAATCGTCGCCGGGTCGGCCCGCTGTTGCTTGCGGTAGTTGCCCACATGGCGAACGAATAACGTCGCGCGCGTCACCAGGCTCTTGCCCAGCACTGGCTTGCGATCCAACTCTTCCTTGATCCGTTGAAACTGCGCCTGGATCACCGCATCGGTGTAGCGCGTACCGGTGGCCAGGTTGTCGATATAGATCGCCACCGCGCCGTCCAGCGCACTGCGCCCATTGGTGATCGCCGTGGCAAACAACTGCGCACTGGCCTCATCCTTCGCGTCGATAGCCTGCTGGCGGCTCTTCTGCAAATTGATCAGGCGGATGTTGTAGTTGTTGATGGTCTCGGCCACCAGGGCCGCAGACTGAATCAGGTTGCCGGCCGCCTCTTCACGCTGCTGGGCGATCAGCGAGACGTTGCGCTTGAGCTCTTCGTTGACCAGTCCAAGTTCGGCTTGCAGGCGCGGGTCAACACTGGCGGCGATGATGCTGTCCAGGCGCTTGGTCGGGTCCTGGGCGTCGTCGATGGCGTCGGTCAGCGAGGCCAGTCGGCCTTCTTTCTGCCATTGGGCGAACAGCTCCTTGTAGCGCGAGCGCGGTGCCGACAACGCACCAATCGCCACGCGAAAGCCGGTGGTCTCGTTGCTTTGTTCGGTGCCATCAGCGGCGAACAAGGGGTACTCGCGACGCATGCCGGTGAACAGCGTGCCCTCGCCTTCCAGGTAGTTGCCACCCTTGACCACAAAGCCGCCGTAGGTGCCCTGGCGACGCCCGGCGTGCACCAGCTGGAACGACTCCTGGACCATTTCCGCCGCGTTGCCGATCACATCGAACATGCCGATCGGGTTGGGCAATTTGGTGCCGATGGGCATCAACCGTGCAGCCTGGCCGGTGCCACCGGCGACCTGGTTGAACACCGCATAATCGGCAAGCGCGCCGTCGCTTTCGCTGCCCTCGGTGCGTCGTGGGAACAGCCGGCCTTCCAGGTCCTGACGGCTGACTGCCTGGCCGCCGCGTGCGGCAAACTCCCACTCCACCTCGGTAGGCAGGCGCACAAAACCCAGGCCGCCGTCATCAGCCGAAGCACCACGACCACTCACCGGCAATAGCTCGCGGTGGTACTTCATCAGCCACGCGCTGTACACCGCCGAGAAGCGTTCCGCCTCAAAGCGCGACAGCTTGACCTTGGGCAGGCGCGCCGCCATGCCGGTGGGTACGTCGCACGCCGGGGCCGGCTCGCCGCTGGCCAGGGATTGCGCCTGGGACATGACCTGCGCGTACTGCCGGGCGGTGACTTCGTACTTGCCGATGAAGTAGAGCATCGGCTTGAGCGGGGTCTTGGCGTCGGTCTTGGGCATCAGCGGCGCGATGACTTTGTTCCAGTCCTTGGGCAGGTCCTTGAGGGTGAACTGGCCGTTGATAAAGTCCCGGCGGTAGCCGGAAATGAACGACTGCTGGTAGCCCGCCTCGCCTTCGCTGAACGGGTAGCCGAGGCTGATCTCGCGGTCGTCCAGGGTCCCTTGGGCCAGCACGTAGGCATAGCGGAACACCATGTTGCCTTCGCAGGGCAGTGGCAGGCTGACGTCATCCGGCAGCGGCTTGGGGTTGTCCAGTTTGTCCTGCCCTTCTGATGAAGAGCCCTCGTCGGCCCAGGCCATCGAAGCCAGGGTCAGCGCCACGGCGGCGCCCAGTAACTTATACATCTCTGATTCCTTCAGAAGCCTGGATACGCGCCACACGCCAACCGCCACAGGCCGCCGCCACGGCGCTGACGCCCAGGACAGCAACCAGGGCCAGGCCGTAATGACGCGCCAGCAGGTGACTGGCGTACTCGCCCGGCACCTGCACGAATAATTGGTTCAGGCCTGACTCTGCCAGCCCGTATAAAAGCCCGCTCAACACCGCGGCAAACCCGGCGCTGTACAGCGCCTGCAACACCACGAACAGCAACAGCCCAGCCGTGGGAAAACCCAGCAGCCGCAGCACCGACAATTCCCGGCGCTTGCGTGCAACCGCCGCCAGCGCACCGGCAAAGATCGCGGCAAACGCGCCCGCCAGGGCCAGCCCGGCGATGATCCAGAACACGATCGACAGGTTGCGGCTCAACGACTGCACCTGGGCGATGGTCTGGGCCTGGGTCGACACCAACACGTTCTGCCCGGCGAAATACACCCGCAGCGGCTCCACATCCACCAAGCGCCGCGCATACAAACGGAACGCCGGGTAAACCCGCTGCTCACTCACACCCACCGCATCGCCGTCCCAGCCAAACGCCGGCACGGCGCGGCCATCGCGATAATCTTCCGCCGCTTCCAGCAACCCCAGGGGCGCAAACAATCCATCCCGGGCGAAGGCTTCCAGCGGCAACACCTGCAGCACCTGCACCCGCGTGCGTTGCGACTCGACGCGACCCGCCACCTGGCGACCAAAACTCGCCTCCAGCCAATCCCCGGCCTTTGCCCCGAGTTTCTCGGCGGCGGTGTGGCTCAAAACGATTTGATCCAGGCCCTTGGGCATTGGCAGACCGGCCAGCAACGGATCGTTGTCGGCGGTCGGCAGCATCTCCACCGTCACTGCACCCAACTGCGCCGTCGCCGCGATCTGCCGGGTACGCGGCAAGGCAAACGCCACGTCGCGGCGCTGGCGCAGCTGCTCGACAAATTCACTGCTGAATCGACCACCGCCCAACGGAATAATTTCCCGGGTGGCCGGGTCGTTCTCCAAACGTTCGGTCAAACTGCCAACCAGTCCATATTTCAGGCCAAACAACACCAGCAACGGCGCGATCACTGCCACCAACGCGAGCACCGAACACACCGACAGCCACGCGTCGTTGCGGTAGTCCTGCCAGGCCAGGGAAGCCACCAGCGCGATACGCATCAGCACGCCTCCCCAAGGGTCGCAGTGACGCCGCCGTCGGTGTCGCGACGGCAACTGATGCGCCGTACCTGCAAGCCGCTGGCCCGGGCCAAGGGCTCGTCATGGGTGGCGATCACGCAGCACGCGCCGTTGTTCCGCGCCTGGGCCAGCAAAGCCTGCATCACACGTTCGGCGTTCAGCGGGTCGAGCGCCGCAGTGGGCTCATCCGCCAGCAACAGTTGCGGGCCGTGGGCCAGAGCCCTCGCGCAACTGACCCGCTGACGCTGGCCCACGGACAAAGCCGCCGGCTTCTTATCCAGCTGATCGGTGATCTCCAACTGCTCAGCCAACCGCGCCACGCTGCCGTCATCCTTCAAGCCCAACAGTTGCCGCGACAGCGCAATGTTGCCGCGCACATCGAGAAAACCCAGCAGGCCACCGGTTTGCAGCACATAGCCCAGGTGCCCGCTGCGCAATCGAGCCAGCTCACTTTGCTGATCGCCACGCCAAAGCCCGGCGACGTCGACACCGTTGAAGTCGAACTGCCCGGCCTGATCCGGCGCCAACACCAGCGCGAGCAAATCCAGCAACGTGCTCTTGCCACAGCCACTCGGCCCCACCACCGCCAACTGTTCACCCGCACGCAGTTGCAAGCCCGGAATCACCAGGCTGTAGCGCTGGGCGCCGACGCCCCGGCTCTTGTGCACTGCGCTCAAGTTCAGCATTACGGCAGCGTCGACAACGGCACGCGGTACAACGCATCACCCGGCTCGGCATCGCCGAAACGGACCCAGTTGGCCACATCGTTGTGAAAGGTTTCGTAGAGGCGGATCTTCGAATCCAGCTCGTCGATAAAGTCTTCCTGCTCGGCCACGCTCAACGACAGCCACAAATCCTGAGTCATGTTCAGCGACTTGCTGCGGTACGGCAGGCCTTCCAGGTACTCGCCAAGGATGCCGCCGTCCGCCAGGTTTCCGCCTTTTTTCAAGGCCTGTGGGTCGCGGCTCATATAGGCCGAGGCGCTGGCGATTTCCTGGAAGAAATCCTTCGGCGAGGTCTGGGTTTTGCGCGCGGCGTCGACGATCAGTTTCAAGGACTGCTGCAAGTCGTTGAGCTGCAACTTGGTCAGCATCACACACACCTGGAAGGCCGGCAGCGCAGTGTTGGTCAGGTCGCGGTCGGCGGTCCAGGCACTCACCAGTTGCGGCGCCTGGCTCGCGGTTTTGCGCCCGAGGAAATCCATGTGCATCGCATAACCGACGGCGGCGGACTTGTCTGCCAGGGTCGGCGCCGCGCTGAGCAGCGGCACCGGCTGCGGCGTGTTGCTGCGCACTTGATGCACCAGGTTGGCAAACACAGTGCCGATCTCGTCGACCCGCTCGCCGAACTTGCGCACATCGCCACCAGGCACCGGCGTGTACAAATCGCCGATCTGCGGGTTGGCGTCGGCGGTCAGGGTGCGGTATTGGGTTTCGGCGCCGCTGTGGGTTTTCTTGCCGGCGTCGGTGCGCAGGTGCAGGGCGTAGATCTTGATCTGCTTGCCCAATGCCGCCTGGCGCACTTCGGCTTCGTTCATCTGGGTGGTCGCGAACGGGTCGTTCTTGCGCAGCGCACCGGCGTCGGTCACCAGCAGGATCAGGCGCCCGCCATAGCCGGACCAGTCCATGCCTTCCACCGCCTGCATCACACCCGCGAACGCGTCTTCGTTGAACGAGTGACTGGACACGGTCGACGCCTTCACCTGCCGCGCCATGTCGAGGAAGCGTTGCGGGTCGCGGCCCTGGTCGAGGGTGATCAGGGTCTTGGCCACGTATTCCAGGCCCGGGGTTTTCTTGATGCTGTTGCGAAAGCCCACGAGGCCGAAGCTCACGCTGTCCAGCTCGCCACGTTCGGCGATGCGGGTTTGCAGTTCGTGCACCACGTCGCGCACCTGGTCGATATAGGGCTGCATCGAGACGGTGGTGTCGACCACCAGCACCACGGCGGTGCGGAAGGCGTCGGCATCCGCCACGGGGGCGCGCGCAACGGCCTTGGCCACGGTGTTCGGCGTGCTGCCAGGGTCGATGGAGGCGACGTTGAGCAACTGCACCGGCTGGCCGTTTTCGTCGAAGCTCTCTTTGGAATCAAAAATCGGCAGCAGGTAGAACTGGTTCTGCGGGACCGCGCTGGCGGTCGGTTCCAGCGCCAGCACCTGCTGGTTGTCCTCGCTGTTTTTCTGCACCTTGAGCAGCAGGTTTTTTGCGGCTGCCGGATCGGCGAGCAGCTTTTCCACCTGCGCAGATTGGCGCAGGAACATCACCGGCGCCCGGCCCGAACGCTCGGTGAACTTGAGCACCAGGCTCTGCTTCCAGTCGCTGACTTGCGCCGCCGGCAACCAGCCGTCGCTGCGCCCGTCGGTGGCGGCGCCAACACGCAGCCACGGGCTGCCTTCGATGTCCTTGCGCTGATACACGTAGAGCACCGAAAACGCCGGCAAGCCTTCGCCCGGCGCCCCGCCCGCGTCGTGGGAAAGCTTGGCGCCAGGCTTGCTCAATACACGCTGGAACAGGGTTTTCTTGCCGGCCATCAGCAGCGGGCGTTGACCGCCGTCGGCCTCCGCGACCACAGGTTGCGCGGTTGGCGGCGTAACGGTTTTGGCGGCCTCGACAACCGGCGGCGCGGCGGCTGGCGCGTCATCTTTCAACCACCAGTAACTCGCACCGCCAATCGCCAGCGCGACCGCCACGGCAACCGCCGCCAACGCCAACACCGGCCCACGGTTTTGTTCGGACACGGCGGCGTGTTGCGTCGGCGTCACCACCGGTTGGCGCACCGGCTGCGGCTGCGGCTTGTCGGTCGGGATTTCGATGGAAACCGGCGTGAGCCCGGCCAGGTCATTCGAGACGGGGACCGGAATCGGCAAAGGCCGAATCAACGTCGCCTCTACCTGCGTTTCTTTCGGCAACTGGTCCAGTGCCGCCAACAACGCCGCCGCATCCGGGAAGCGGTCCGCCGGGTCCTTGGCCAGCAGCTTGCGCAACACCTCCTGATAGCGCCCGTGGTGCACCGGCAATTCCGGCAGCGGTTCAGTCAGGTGCGCCAGCGCCGTGGAAAGCGCATCGGTGCCGTTGTACGGCAGCTTGCCCACCAGGATTTCGTAGAGCACCACGCCCAACGCATACAGGTCGGCGCGGCCATCAATCTCCTGGCCCCGCGCCTGTTCCGGGCTCATGTAGCTCGGTGTGCCGACGGCAAACCCGGCCTGGGTGAACTGGGTGCGATCATCCAGCGACTTGGCGATACCAAAGTCCGACAACACCGCCGTGCCATCCGCGCGGAACAGAATGTTCGCCGGTTTCACATCGCGGTGTACCAAACCCTGGGCGTGGGCATACCCCAGCGCCGAAGCGATCTGGCGGATGTACGTCAGCCCCTGCTCCGGCGTCAGGCCCGCAGCAATGCGCTCCTTGAGCGTGCCGTTGGGCAGGTATTCCATGGCCATGTAGTACAGCTCACCGACATTGCCGATGTCATGGATGGTCACGGTGTGCGGGTGGGACAAGCGCGCCAGGGTCTTGCCTTCACGCAGGAAGCGCTCGCAGAAGCTCGGGTCGGCTGCCAGCGCCGCCGCCATGATCTTCAACGCCACCTTGCGCTCCAGCGAGCGCTGGGTCGCCAGGTACACGCTGGCCATGGCGCCAACGCCAATCTCGCCTTCGATGTCGTAGCCGGGAATGAGGATGTTCATGTCGACACCTTCACGACGATGGCAGTGATGTTGTCCGGCGCGCCGCGATTGAGCCCCAGGTGCACCAGGCTACGGACGATTTCATCCGGCTCGTCATGGCTCAGCACTTCGCGAATCTCGTGGTCTTCGACGGTCTTGTTCAGGCCGTCGCTGCACAGCAGGTAACTGTCGCCCGGCGCGATCAACAGGTCGACCGACGACAACGCCAGCTGCGCTTCCACGCCAATCGCGCGGGTGACGATATTCGCCCGTGGATGCACCCGGGCATCGGCTTCGCTGAGCAGGCCGCTGTCCTGCAAATCCTGCACGTAGCTGTGGTCGCGGGAGATGCTTTCCAGCACACCGTCCCGCAGGCGATACAGGCGGCTGTCACCGGCCCACAGGCACACGCCGCGCAAGCCCCGGGTGGCGAGCAACACCACGGTGCTGCCCATCAGCGTCACGCCACGGTGGGCGGTTTCTTCGCGCACCGCGCCGTTGACCCGCAACAGGTCGCTGCGCAACGCCGCCGTGTATTCCTCAAGGGAACGGCCCACGGGAAGGCTGCGCAGGCTGTCGACGATCAGGCTGCTGACGTAGTCCCCCGCCGCGTGCCCGCCCATGCCGTCGGCCACCACCCACAGGCCGTTTTCCGGCAGGTCGAGGCAGGCGTCTTCATTGACTTGGCGAACCATGCCGACGTGGCTTTTGCTGGCGGATTTGAACGTGGACCGCATCTACACAACACCTTCTTGGCCAAGCAAAAATTGCGCAAAATCGCCGGCGGCAGGCAGGCCCTGACACCGCAATAAACCGGGGGAAATCTGTTGCGAACCACGGCCCCACCACAGGCTCGCGCCTTCGCAGGCCAGCTCGGCGAGTGCGGTCATCCGCGCTTGCGGGTCAGTGACATCGACACGCTGCAAACTGGCGAAACGGCGGCCCGACAGGCGTGGCTGGCAGGCTGGCGCACCGAGGCTGTCGATGCCCTCGCTGAACCCTTCGAACGTAGCGCCGGCATCCAGCGTGCTCAGCAGCAGCTCTTCCACCTGCTCAAACCAGGCGTCCGGGCCGGCGACGAGGGAGGCCGGGTCGGTATCGTGATCCAACAGCGCAGCGACGGTCAGCGGGAAATAGCGCCCCACCCGGTCAATGCTCGGCATCACCACACCCACCGCCGCGTCCGGCCCGCACACACCCGGCGCCAACACGAAGCGCCACACCGGGCTGACCAGATAAGCGTTCAACCAGCCAGCCCCAAGGTGGTTCTGGCTGGCGAGCAATCCGGACGCCAGCCAACTGTCCCAAGGGCCGATAAAACTCTGGGGCAGCGCGCGGCTGACAAAGTCGCCGCGGCTGGCCAACTTGCCGTAGAAACCCAACGTGGTCATAGCCGCTCCGGCAGGCTGAAGCCGTTAAGCACGCGACTCTTGAACGGGTTAAAGGCGCTGTTGGCCCGCAGTTCATAAGAGATGCTCGCGCCATCGACCCGCAGCCGCAGGTTGAAGCGGTCCGGCGAATTGCCGGCCGTCAGGTCGGACTGCTCAAGCAGCCGGAACCACGCCCACGGCCCGTCCAGCGTCACGCCGGAGCGCCCGCTGGCCGACGGAGGCATGATGGAAATGCGCACCACCCCGATGCTGCCGGGGTTGGGCCATTGCATCGCGACCGGCCGGCTCGGGCCGTGGTCGTAGCTCAATTGTTGGCCGTCGAGGTCCAGCAGGAACTGAGTGATGGTCGCGTCCATCGCCACCGGCTT
Organism: Pseudomonas sp. TH32; assembly: GCF_016650855.1. NCBI lineage: Bacteria > Pseudomonadati > Pseudomonadota > Gammaproteobacteria > Pseudomonadales > Pseudomonadaceae > Pseudomonas > Pseudomonas sp. TH32. Next base: position 5,348,321 of record NZ_JAEKFA010000002.1, read on the forward strand.
GAGTTCAAAGCGCACGATCGGCTGAGTGCCACCCGCGCGGAAAAACGCATCGCGAATGGTCGCCGCCCGCTGGAAGGTTTGCAGCACACCCGGCGCGATGCCGAGCTTCTGCGCCGCACCCGGCTGCCAGCGCCAGGTTTGCGTGGAGGTGTCGACGTAAGGTTGCAGGTACTTGCGGAAGTAGTTGTCCATCACCCCGCCCACCCCAAAGAACTGGCCGAAGTCATCCAGGGTCGCGTCCCGCGCACTGCCTGGCGACATCGGATAACGCCCGGCCAGGGACTGGCGATACACGTTCACCACTTCGCTGACCCACGCCGCATTCAGTTGGTTGCGCACCCCACCCATCATGCTGTTGGTGGTGGAGTTGACCACCGACTTGACCATGCCCTGTACCAGCGGTGGCTGGCGTTCGGCATTCAGGCTGACCCGCGTGGCCGCCGCCGCTGCCTGGTTTTTCGCTTCGCCGAGCAATGCATCGCCGCTGGCCCCGACCATCGCGCTGACCTGCACATACAGCGCGTTCATGTCCGCCAGCAGGCCGTCGATGGCCGCGGGTTCGCCTTCGTTCTTGCTGACGATGCTGTTGAGTTCGGCGAAGTGCGCCGTCACCGGGTCTTCACTGGCGGCCGGTGCATTGGCGCTCGGCTGGTCCTGACCCAACAGGCTGCCGAGGCGCTCCTTGAGCTTGTCCACGCCGCCTTCCACCGGCGCGCCCTTGGCCGCCAGCAGACGCTCTTCCGCCTGCAAATCGGTTTCCTTGGAGACCGCCACCAGCAGCTTTTTCAGCGGCGACGTCGGCCCCGAGATCACCCGTAAAACATCGGCCGCCTGGGCCACGCTGGTGATCGGCACAAAGTCGATATCCGCCAGCAAGGCGTCCCACTGGCGCTGATAGTCCTGGAAATACAGGCGACGCACGTCGGCGGCGAGGCTGACCACGTTCTGTTGATCGGCCTGCTCGTGGCCCAGTACCCATTGCTCTTCGGCGAGGGTGCCGGCCTGGTTCAGGCTGGTCAGCAGGAAGCCCTGGCGATAGCCCTTGGCGGTGAAGAAGCCGCTCAAGGGCTCGCCCAACGGCTTGCCGCTTTTGCGACTGAACACCAGCGCCGCATCGCGGCCCGCTGCCTCATTGATGCGAAAATCCGGCACGCCTTCGGGCAGTTTCTGGCGCTTGATTCGGTCGTACACACGTTGGGCCACCGGCAGTTGTTGCAGTTGCCGGCGCAGGTCGTCGATCAAGCGCGGGTCGAGACGGGCGCTGGGTGGATGCCGTTCGAACAAGGCCTGCAAGTGCCCGATCAAGGCCTGGCGCTGATCCGCCGGCAGGTCGCGCGGCAGGTTGCGGTCCCAGTCCAGGGCGATCCAGGCCTTGATGAAGTCCGGGTCGTAATGCTCGTTATCCGCGAGCATCAGATAGGCCTTCAAGCCTTCGTAGAGGAAATCGGAATTGCCGCCGCCGTGCAGTTGCTCCTCGATGCGCGTCACCAAACGGGGCGCGAACACGGCGATCAACAGCTTGCGGTAGACACTCGCGGATTCGGCTTCGAGCATGTCGCCCTGATACAGGCCCAAACCTTCGGACCAGCTCGGCGAGTCGCCCGCCAGGTGCTTCACGGCGTTGAGCAACGGCAATACCGCGAGCACTTCGCGCTGTGCCGGGCTGAGGTTCTGTACGGTCTGGCCCAACGGCGCGACCTTCTGGTCGACCTGGGCGATATAGGCCTGGTTGGCGCGATAACTCACCCACCACAGGGTGCTCACCACCAGCACCAACGCTACGGTTGCGGCCAGCACACCACGGGCAATCCACTTGCGACGGCGCTCCACCTTCGGGTTGACGCCCACCAGGCCTCGCTCGGCAAAGGCCACGGCGGTGAACAATTTTTCGATGAAGTAGCTGCGCCCGGTGCCGGTCTGGCGCGCCAGGTGCTGGCGGTCCAGGTTCATGCTCTGGGCCATGGCGCCGATCAAGCGATCGATCGGGCTGCCTTCCTGGGTGCCGCTGGTGAAATACACGCCGCGCAGCAATACGCGCTCTTCGAAGGCGTTGGGTTTGAACACACCTTCGAGGAAACCTTGCAGGCAATCCTTCAGCGCACCGAACTGCTGCGGGAAGCCGTAGATCAGGTCGCGCCGCGCCGGGTCGCGTTCCTGTTGCAAGCGTTCCACCAGGCGCTCGTTGAGGCGCTGTTCCAGGCCGGCGAATTCGCTTTGCAGGTGGGCCAGCGGGCTGTCGGTGTTCTTGCCATCGTCCAGGGCGAACGTCATGCCCCACACCTGGGCGCGCTCTTCCTTGCTCAGGTTGTCGAAGAACTCCATGAAGCCCGGCACCAGGTCGAGCTTGGTGAGCATCAGGTAGATCGGGAAACGCACGCCCAGTTGGGTGTACAGCTCCTGGATACGCAGGCGGATCGCGGCGGCATGGGCGGCGCGCTCGGCGTCGCTGCCCAGCAGCAGGTCCGAGAGGCTGATGGCAATAAACGCACCGTCAATCGGGCGCCGGGAACGCTGCTTTTTCAGCAGGTCGAGGAAGCCCAGCCAGGCGGCTTTGTCCACCGTGGAGTTGCTGTCCTGGGTGGTGTAGCGGCCAGCGGTGTCGAGCAATACGGCCTGGTCGGTAAACCACCAATCGCAATTGCGCGTACCGCCCACGCCACGCACCGCACCGGCACCCAGTTGCGCAGCCAGCGGAAAATGCAGCCCGGAATTGACCAGCGCGGTGGTCTTGCCCGAACCCGGCGGGCCGATGATCACGTACCACGGCAGCTCGTACAGGTTGCGGCGCTCGTCACCGCCCAGCTTGGCCTTTTTCAACAGGGCCAGGGCTTCGTCCATGCGCTGGCGCAGGGTCGCCAGCTCTTCGGCGGTGGCGACGCTGGCAGGGTCCGGCGGGGTTTCTGCGGCGAGGCTGCGCATCACTTCAGCAGCCTGACGGCGGGCCTGGATGATCCGGAACACGCGGTAGGCAATCCACACCGCGAACACCAGGATGATCAGCGCCCAGCGGCGCCCTTCCGGCACCAGCACATCGAGCAACGGCCCCACAAACCAGATGATCAGGCTCAGGGCGATCAAGCCCAGAAACGGGATCACCCAGCGAATCACGAAACTGAAAAACGCCTTCACTCGACCCCCTCCGCCAATACGGTGATTTCTACCCGGCGATTGCGCGCACGGCCTTCAGCGGTGGCGTTGGTCGCCACCGGCTCGGTGTCGCTGCGGCCTTCGGCGCTGAAGCGTTCCGGCTGGCCGGTCTTGGCCGCGAGAATCTCCAGCACCGACTTGGCCCGCGCCTCGGACAGCGCCCAGTTGGACGGGAACCGCAGGGTGGCAATCGGACGGTTATCGCTGTGGCCGGTGACGCGCACCTGACCCTTGACCTTGCGGATGGCGTCGGCGATGCGCAGCATCAGCGGCTGGAAGTCATCGACGATGCTGGAGCTGGCCGAGGCGAACAGCTCATCGCCACGGATGGTCACCACCGAACGGTCGACGGCATCCTCTACCGCGACGCGACCGGCCTTGATGTCTTCCACCAGGAAGCCCGCCAGGCGTGGCCGCTCGATGATTTTCGGCTGGGCTACCGGACGGTCGATGGCCTGTACCGGGATCTCGCCCAAGGCATGAATATTCTTGAACACCGGCTCCGCATCCGACGCCAGTTTCATCCGCAACCCGAACAGCAACGCCAGCAGCAGCGCCACGCCGATGGCCACGGCGATCCACGGCGGCATGAATTGCGCCAGGCGATCGCGGGCCACGGTCACGCCACGCCAGTGGGGCGACAGCTCGCGCTCATGCTCACCACGGGCACTGCGAATCGCCGCCGCGGTGCGCTCACGCAGGGCTTCCAACTGGCTGCGGCCGTCATTCATCACGCGGTAGCGGCCTTCGAACCCCAGGCACAGGCACAGGTACAACAGCTCCAGCAGGTACAGGCGTTCGCGCGGGCTTTGCAGGCAGTGATCCAGCAGCTGGAAAACCTTTTCGCCGCCCCAGGCTTCGTTATGCACGGTGATCAGCAGGCTCTGTTTGCCCCAGTCACTGGTGCTGCCCCACGGCGTGCTCAGCACCGCTTCATCAAGGGCAGTGCACAGCGCGTAACGCGCCAACAGCACGTCATTGCGCGCCACGCCGGCGGCCTCGGCACGCTCTTCGAACTGGCGCAGGTAAGCCAGTAACTGCGCGCGCAGGCTCGACGGCGCCGGGTGGGCAATCGTGTTGCGCAGGCGCGTCAGAAGCGACAGCAGCGGGCCGGCGGCGCTTTCCAGCGGGTTCAGGCCTTGGGCCTTGCCCGTCAGTATCGGCGCAGCCGGCATCGACAGCGGCGCCGGCTCTGCACGAACCGGCTCCGGCGCACGGCCACCCGGGCGCGGCATGAACTGGGTGCGGTCATCGTCATTCGGATGCATCGCGGATTACCCTCGGATGGCCCAGAAAGCCAGGTTCAACCCCGGGAACTGGCCGGCGATGTGGAACGCAAAACCACCGGAATTACTCAGTTGCTGCCAGTGCTCGCTGCCCCGGTCCAGTTCGTAGTAGGTGGAACCTGCGTGGTACGGAATCTGCCGTGGCGCCACCGGCAGCGGCAGCAGGCCGATGCCCGGCAGTTGCAGGTTGACCAGGTCGCGGATGTGTTCCACCGAGCCGACTTTGCTTTGCTGGCCGAAGCGCGCGCGCAGGGTTTCGCCCGGCACGTCGGCGCGCACCACCAGGATGAAACTGGCGCTGTCGATCAGGGTTTTGTCGGCCAGCATCGCCACGTGTACGCCGTAGGCTTTCTCGACAATCGGGATCGGCGTGGCCTTGCTGTCGATCAGCATCGACAGCGCCTCGCGCAGGGCCTGCATCACCGGGGTGAAGCTCAGGCTCAGGTCGTCGTGCTGGTAGTGCGGGTATTCGTGGGGGCGGCGGCCCGTGGTGGAGAAGGTCGAGAACTCGCCGGCCAGGCTCACCAGTTCGCTGAAAAAACGCTCCGGGTGCAGCGGGCTCAACTGGCTCAGGTGCTGGATCAGCGGCTGGGCGCGGTTGACCAGCTGCAGCAGCATGAAATCGGCAATCTCCGAAGCGCCACCGGCGCCCGAGGCCACCACGCGTCCGGCCAACGCTTCGCCACGCTGGTGCAACAGGCCCAGCAGTTCGCTGCGAAACGCGGTCAGTGGTTTGCTGGCCGCCACGTCGAGTACCGGCGGGATGTAGCTGTCATCCAGCACCAGGGCGCGGTCGGCGCGTTTTTCCTTGATGCGCACCAGGCCGATGGCGGCGTAATCGCTGATGCCATCCTGGGCGGTCAACAGGCGCAAGGCGCGGGCGCCGACCGCCACCGGGGCACGGTTTTCGAAGGGGGCATTGTCGTCGCGCACTTCCCGTACCTGGCTGACATAGCGCGCCGCTTCCAGGGCTTCGCCTTCGTCGACGGTGTCACGGGCGCCGGCACGCTTGAGGGGCAACGCCAGGTACACCAGGCCATCGCGCAGGTTGTCGTCGATGTTCAGCGGGCTCGGCGCCACGTCATCCTGGGGGATATTGAACGGCGTGCCATCAGGCAACAGACCGCGCGCCGAGACGATCGCCAGCTTGCCCTGGGCCAGCAGGCCCTGGTCGATCAGCAATTCGGAGAAGCCCCAGGCCCCGGCCGACAGCGGGCGGCTGCGCGCATCGATCAGGTTTTCCAGGTAACGGTCATGCTGCTGGAAGTGCTGCGTTCCGATGAACATGCCTTCCGACCAGACCACGCGATTGTTCCAGGACATGGGGGCTCCGATTCTTATTGGGCAGGGCTGGATGGGGGAACCACGACGTCGGCACGCACGGCATGCACATCGAGGCTGATCTGGTATTCGGTGTACTGGCGCGCAGGCACATTGAGTACGGTGCGCCACTCGGCGCGGTCCAGTTCGCGATAGCCCACCAGCAGGCCAATCTGGCGGGTGGACGGGTCGAGGTCGCGCTGGACGCTCAGTTGCTGGCCGGGCTGGATCACCACTTCGTCCTGGTCGAGCAGGTCGAGGCCGAGGGTCGACTGGGCGCGATCGGCCAGGGCGAAGTAGTCAGAACGGCTGAAGGTGGCGGCATTTTTCAGCTCGAAAATCCGCACCCGCACCGGGGCTGCCTGGCCATTGGAACCGGGGTTGAGCCCGGAGATGGCGTGAAAATGCAGCTCGACGGCGGCCGTGTCTGCCTCAGCCTCGGGGGCCTCGGGTTTGGCTGCATCCTTGGCACACGCCGTCAGCAGAAGCGCGGTGGCGACTGCGAGTAAAAACCTGGGAATCATCCTGCGTCCTCAATGACGTACTTAGCTATCCGTTATTCCATTGTTGCGATGCGGCGGTGTTTTTAGCGTCGCTGTCGGGTGCTGTGCTCTTCGTAGGCACGGCTGAATTCACGCCCGAACAGGTCCTGGAAATCTTCCTGGGCTTCGCGGGAAATATTGCTGTAAAGCTCGGTGAACTGCTGCCAGTACTGGGCCTGGCGCGAACCGTTAAAGAGGCTCGACAGCCCGCCGGGCTTGCCCATGCGCTCTTCGAGCTGCGCCGGTTCGAAGCGTGTCAGCAGGTGTTTGATGGCGGCTTCGACCCCGGCCATGACGGCCAGTTGGTGAGCACGCAGATCGTCGAAACTGTCGCGCACGGCCAAGTCCGGCGCCATAAACGCCTGGTTGCTGTGGCGTAGCAGCAGCAGTAACGCTTCATCGGCATTCGGGGCGAATTTCAGCGGGTTGTTTTCCACCGGTTGAATCACCGTCTGCTGCATGCGGAACTCGCCCTTGAGGCTGGCGCGCGCGCGCAACACGTCAATCAGGCCTTCGACCATCAGCCGGTAGCTGCGGCCGATGCTTTCCATCTGGGCTTCAGCCTGGGCCTTGTCCAGGCGCAATTGGTCGAGGCCCGCGCCGCGCAGGAAGGCTTGCAGTAAATCGGGTGGGTTGCCGTCGGCCACCGGGAGCGGTTGCTCGACCTCGGGGGGCTCGATGATCGGTGGAGGCGGCGGTGCAACGGGCTTGGGTGCCGGGGCATCGCCAAACAGATCCCAGTCTTCGGGAATCACCGAGCCCGAGACCACGGGCGCCGGCGGCTCAGCCACGGGCAGCGGCGTCGGTGGGCGGAAGTCGTGTTGTTCGGCCGGCACGTGATCGTGCACGGTGGCCGGCGGGACGCTGGTGGGCGCGAGGAAGTCGAACAGGTCCGGCAGGGTGTCCATCGACGAGGCGCCCTGGAACTGCGGCGCGATGACCGGTTGCGGCGTCGGGGCCTTCACGGCGGCGCCCATCAGGGCTTCGAAGCTGTTGGATGAGTCGCCGGCAAACGCCGGGCTGTCTGTCACTTTCAGGTTGAAATCGATGCGCGCCTGGATTTCGTAATCACCGATGCGGATCAGTTCGCCGTCGTGTAATGGCTCGCTGTTTCCCCGGCGCAAACGAATACCGGCATGCACTAACTCAACACCATTAGTGCTGTTATCAGTTAAATAATAACGACCCTCTTTGTATTGAATAACGCAATGTTGCGTGGAAACCAGGCGCTCGGGATCAGGCAGTATCCAGTCATTTTCGGAACCGCGGCCAATAGCCATCACTCCCTGTTCCATGGACTTTTCAGGGCACTGGCCAGGGGTAATCTTGTGATAACTAGTGATAGTCAAGCACAGCGACATCTTGCCTCCTTGCTGATACTTCGCGCGCGGCCATCTCCAGGGAGAACGGCTCCCGAGAGATCCACGACAGATCCTTCCAATACCTTGAAAGCCTGCTTCAACCCGCGTAATTGCTGATCTTAACCGGCCTCTATGACAAAAATCCTGCCCCGGCACCTGCTTCGACTGATCAGTCGCACAAGATGTTAAGCACCGCACATCTGTCATAGAGGGCGAATAGCTTACCTTGACAAGGCATAAGTACTACACCAAAAATGCACAACTTCTTGAACACCAATGATGGCACTTTGAAATCAGCACGATGTCAAAGCGCTTAATATGACCAAGAAAACATGCAAAGTTCCTCGCGCAACTAATGCATGAATTGCCCGCCATCTAACGGGCTGATAGGGAGATCGAATTTAGTGGATGTGCCTCTGCTGCTCGCCGCCGTTTCCGCGACTTCGCCTTGTGGCGAAGACTTGGAATATGACGCCGATTATTTGCATCTTGAGCGTGCCGCACAGGGTCAACCCGAGCGCAGCATGGGCGACTCGATCCTGCCTGCCGAACCTCCGGAATGGCGCAGCATCCAGCAGCAAAGCCTCGACCTCCTGCAACGCAGCAAAGACCTGCGCATCACCCATTTCCTGTTGCAAAGCGCCCTCGCCCTCCAGGGTATTGCGGGGCTTGCCGACGCGCTCACACTGATCAACGCGCTGCTGCGCGAATACTGGGCCGACCTGCATCCGCGCCTGGATACCGATGACGACAACGACCCCACCGTGCGCATCAACGCCCTCAGCGGCGTGACCAGCGACGCGAACATCCGCCTGCTGCGCGAAGCCATTCTCACCCGCTCGCGCACCTTCGGCCCCGTCAGCCTGCGCGCCGCGCTGAATGCCAGCGGGCTGCAACCTTTCCCCGGCGAAAACCTCGGTGCCGAACAGCTCAACGGGGCTTTCCTAGACAGCGACGCCGAGCAACTGCAAGCCACCCGCGACGCGCTGAACGCCGCCCGTACGGCCTGCGAAGCCATCGAACAACACGTCAGCGACCAGGTCGGTTCCGCCCAGGGCGTGGACCTCGGCCCCTTGAAGCAACTGCTCAAGCAGGCCGTGCAGATACTCAATCAATACGCCCCGCACAGTGGCGCCGCCAGCGAGCCCGAGGTTGTCAGTGACGACAATGCCCCCTCGGTTGAATACGCCGCCGCGCCCGTTGCAGCACGCCCCAGCGGCGACATCGCCAGCCGCGATGAAGTGCTGCGCAGCCTCGACAAAATCCTTGCGTACTACACCCGGCATGAGCCTTCGAGCCCGCTGCCGGTGTTGTTGAACCGGGCGAAGAATCTGGTGCACGCCGACTTTGCGGCCATCGTGCGCAACCTGATTCCGGACGGCATGTCCCAATTTGAAAATCTGCGTGGGCCGGACAGCGAGTAAGCGTACGGATCGCGCAGTTACAACACCGTCGCTCAAGCGACCAGGAGCAGCAACGTGGCGAAGCAAAGTTCTCAGAAATTCATCGCGCGCAACCGTGCGCCTCGGGTGCAGATCGAGTACGACGTCGAGCTCTACGGCGCCGAGAAAAAGGTCCAGCTGCCCTTCGTCATGGGCGTGATGGCCGACCTCGCCGGCAAGCCCGCCGAGCCTCTGGCGCCTGTGGCCGACCGCAAGTTCCTTGAAGTGGACGTCGACAACTTCGACTCCCGCCTCAAGGCCATGCAGCCACGCGTCGCGTTCCACGTGCCCAACGAGCTGACCGGCGAAGGCAACCTGAGCCTGGACATCACCTTCGAAAGCATGGACGACTTCAGCCCCGCCGCCGTGGCGCGCAAGGTCGACTCGCTGAACAAGCTGCTCGAAGCCCGCACGCAACTGGCCAACCTGCTGACCTACATGGACGGCAAGACCGGCGCTGAAGAAATCATCATGAAAGCAATCAAGGACCCGGCATTGCTGCAGGCCCTTGCGAGCGCGCCGAAGCCGGCAGGGGACCAGTAATCATGACCGAGAATACCGCCCGCGAAGGCGCCCAGAACCTGGGCGCTACCGAAGAAACCAGCGAGTTCGCCTCGCTGTTGCTGCAAGAATTCAAACCCAAGACCGAGCGTGCCCGCGAAGCCGTGGAAACGGCCGTGCGCACCCTGGCCGAGCAGGCGCTGGCCCAGACGGACCTGGTGTCCAACGACGCCATCAAGTCGATTGAATCGATCATCGCCGCCATCGACGCCAAGCTCACCGCCCAGGTCAATCAGATCATCCATCACCAGGATTTCCAGCAACTGGAAAGCGCCTGGCGTGGCCTGCATTACCTGGTGAACAACACCGAGAGCGATGAGCAACTGAAGATTCGCGTGCTCAATATCTCCAAGCCGGACCTGCACAAGACCCTGAAGAAATTCAAGGGCACCGCGTGGGACCAGAGCCCGATCTTCAAGAAGATGTACGAAGAAGAATACGGCCAGTTCGGCGGCGAACCTTACGGTTGCCTGGTGGGCGATTACTACTTCGACCAGTCACCTCCCGACGTGGAGCTGCTGGGCGAACTGTCGAAAGTCTGCGCCGCGATGCATGCGCCGTTCATTGCCGCTGCCTCGCCCACCGTCATGGGCATGGGCTCGTGGCAAGAACTGTCGAACCCGCGCGACCTGACCAAGATTTTCACCACCCCGGAATACGCCGGCTGGCGCTCCCTGCGTGAATCGGAAGACTCGCGCTACATCGGCCTGACCATGCCGCGCTTCCTGGCGCGCCTGCCGTACGGCGCCAAGACCGACCCGGTGGAAGCCTTCGCCTTCGAAGAAAACACCGACGGCGCCGACAGCTCCAAGTACACCTGGGCCAACGCCGCTTACGCGATGGCGGTGAACATCAACCGTTCGTTCAAACACTTCGGCTGGTGCTCGCGCATCCGTGGCGTGGAGTCGGGCGGTGAAGTCGAGAACCTGCCAGCCCACACCTTCCCGACCGATGACGGCGGCGTGGACATGAAGTGCCCGACCGAAATCGCCATCAGCGACCGCCGTGAAGCGGAACTGGCGAAGAACGGCTTCATGCCGCTGCTGCACAAGAAAAACACCGACTTCGCTGCCTTCATCGGCGCCCAGTCGTTGCAAAAACCGGCCGAATACGATGACCCGGACGCCACCGCCAACGCCAACCTGGCCGCACGCCTGCCGTACCTGTTCGCCACCTGCCGTTTCGCCCACTACTTGAAGTGCATCGTGCGCGACAAGATCGGCTCCTTCAAAGAGAAGGACGAGATGCAGCGTTGGTTGCAGGACTGGATCCTCAACTACGTCGACGGCGACCCGGCGCACTCCACCGAAACCACCAAGGCCCAGCATCCATTGGCCGCTGCCGAGGTGATCGTGGAAGACGTTGAAGGCAACCCGGGGTATTACAACTCCAGGTTCTACCTGCGCCCGCACTACCAGCTCGAAGGGCTGACCGTGTCGCTGCGCCTGGTATCGAAACTGCCTTCGGCGAAAGGCGCGTAATAAAGATCCGCCGGGATCGGGCTTTTTGTGGGAGCCGGGCTTGCCCGCGATGCGGGCGACGCGGTCTGTCATTCAGACCGCAGTGATGCCATCGCGGGCAAGCCCGGCTCCCACAGAAAAGCACCGCCCTTGGGTTAACCAAATATCGTGGCTGAGACCACACAGGGAGAAAACATGGCTGTTGATATTTTCATCAAGATCGGCGACATCAAGGGCGAGTCCATGGACAAGGCCCACAAGGACGAAATCGACGTATTGAACTGGAGCTGGGGCATGGCCCAGTCCGGCAACATGCATGTGGGCGGTGGCGGCGGCGCGGGCAAGGTGAACATCCAGGACCTGTCGCTGACCAAGTACGTCGACAAGGCCTCGCCGAACCTGATGATGCACTGCGCCAGCGGCAAGCACATCGACAAGGTCACCCTGACCGTGCGCAAGGCCGGCGGTGAAAGCCAGGTCGAGTACATGATCATCAACCTGGAAGAAGTGCTGGTGACTTCCCTGAGCACCGGCGGTTCGGGCAGCGATGATCGCCTGACCGAAAACGTCACCCTGAACTTTGCCCAGGTGATGGTGGACTACCAGCCACAGAAAGCCGACGGCACCAAAGACGGCGGCGCGATCAAGTTCGGCTGGAACATTCGCTCCAACACCAAACGCTGATTGCCCCTGCAGCCGCCGCCCCAGGCGGCGGCTGCAAGCCCCCTGTTCCTCTCGCAACCCGTCCGTGGAGCTGCTTTGGTGGTAACTGAAATTGCTTCCCGCGATCGCCTGCAACCGTCCCTGCTGGACCGGTTGACCGACGATGACCCGACCAATCCCAAGGAAAGCGCCGACAAACGCGTGCTGTCCCTGAGCCAATTAAAAGCCTCGGTGCTGCGTGACCTGACGTGGCTGCTCAACACCACTTCATTGCTCAACGCCGATGCCACGCTGCACACGCCGGCCGGTACGTCGGTGGTCAATTACGGGCTGCCAGCGCTGGCGGGCAACAGTGTCTCCAGCGTGGATGTCAGCGCCCTGGAAGCCTTGATCCAACAGGCGATCGCCACCTTCGAGCCACGTATCCTGCGCCATACCCTGCGGGTCAAGGCACGCGTCGGCCATGGCGAAATGAACCATAACGCCCTGAGTTTCGAGATCGAGGGCGACCTGTGGGCGCAGCCGGTGCCGTTGCGCCTGTTGCTGCAAACCGACCTGGACCTGGAGTCCGGCCATGTGCGTGTGGTGAACGCCGACCAGCGGAGGCGCCCATGAACCCGCGCCTGCTGGAGCTGTACAACCAGGAACTGCACCACGTGCGCGAAAGCGCCGCGGAGTTCGCCAAGGAATACCCGAAGATCGCCAGTCGGCTGACCCTGTCCGGCATGGACTGCGCCGACCCGTACGTCGAACGCTTGCTCGAAGGTTTTGCTTATCTCACGGCGCGGGTACAGCTCAAGCTCGACGCCGAGTACCCGACCTTCACCCACAACCTGCTGGAAATCGCCTACCCGCACTACCTGGCACCGACCCCGTCGATGACCGTGGTGCAGTTGCAGGCCGATCCCGATGAAGGCTCCCTGGCCAGCGGTTTTCCGCTGCCCCGCGACACGGTACTGCGCGCCGCATTGGGCCGCGAAACCCAGACCTGCTGCGAATACCGCACCGCTCACCCGGTAACGTTGTGGCCGTTGCAGGTCGCCCAGGCCGAGTACTTCGGCAACCCGTCCGCAGTGCTGGGGCGCCTGGCCGCCAGTGAACCCAAGGCCAAGGCCGGCCTGCGCCTGACACTGCGCACCGGCGCCGAGTTACCGTTCAACAGCCTCGCCCTGGATAACTTGCCGCTGTACCTTAGCGGTGCCGACGAACAACCGTTCCGCCTCTACGAACAACTGCTGGGCAATGCCTGTGCGGTGTTCGCGCGCAAGCCCGGCGGTGATTGGGTGGAACGCCTGCCGCCGGATGCCTTGCGCTCCCGGGGTTTTGACGACGCCGATGCCGCGATGCCGGTGGTGCCGCGCGCCTTCCAGGGCTATCGCCTGCTTCAGGAATACTTTGCCCTGCCCCACCGTTTTCTGTTCGTCGAGTTCGCGGAACTGAGCCGCGCGGTAAAACGCTGCGACGGCCAGGAGCTGGAACTGATTGTGCTGTTCGACCGTCACGATCCGAGCCTGGAAGGCAGCGTCGGCAAGGCGCAATTCGTGCCGTTCTGCACGCCGGCGATCAATCTGTTTCCCAAGCGGGTGGACCGTATTCACTTGTCCGAGCGGGTCAACGAACACCACGTGATCGCCGACCGCACCCGGCCGATGGATTTCGAGATTCACTCCCTGAGCGGTATCACGGGCCACGGCACCGGACCAGAGCAGCCATTTTTGCCGTTCTACGCCGTGCGCGATCCGTCGCGCTACGGTCGTGACCAGGCTTACTACACGGTGCGCCGCGAACCCCGCGTGTTGTCGAGCGACCAACGCCGTAACGGGCCGCGCTCCACCTACGTGGGCAGCGAAACCTTCGTCAGCCTGGTGGACAGCCAGCAAGCGCCATACCGCCATGACCTGCGCCAACTCGGCGTGACTGCGCTCTGCACCAACCGCGATTTGCCGCTGTTCATGAGCGTGGGCAATGGCAAAACCGACTTCACCTTGGCCGACAGCGCGCCGGTATTGGCGGTGCGCTGCGTCGCCGGGCCGAGCCGCCCGCGCGCCAGCCATGCCCATGACGCCAAGGCCTGGCGCCTGATCAGCCAGTTGTCGTTGAACTACCTGTCGTTGAGCGAGCAAGGCCAGGGCGCCGCCGCACTGCGCGAGCTGCTGCGCCTGTATGGCGACAGCAACGACGCCGCCCTGCAACTGCAGATCGAAGGCCTGCGCGAGGTCCGCAGCAAAGCGGTGACCCGCCGCCTGCCGATGCCCGGCCCGATCGTGTTTGGCCGGGGCCTGGAAATCACCCTGGAATTTGATGAAAACGCGTTCCGCGGTACCGGCGTGTTCCTGCTCGGTGCGGTGTTTGAACGGTTCCTGGCACGCTACGTGTCGATCAACAGTTTTACCGAGACGGTGATCCGTACCACCGAACGCGGCGAGATCATGCGATGGAAAGCCAAGCCCGGACGCCGTCCGACCCTGTGAGTACCCTGGATGCGATGCATCAGGAGCCCTGGGAATATGACTTCTTCCAGGCGCTGCGCCGTATCGAGTGCGAATCGCCAGACCTGCCGCGCCTTGGGCATTCCCTGCGCCTGGCAGATGATCCGTTGCGCCTCGGGCAGCAGGCCGATTGCACCTTTGCCCCGGCCACACTGGCGTCGGTCGAACCCGGCGCTGAAGGCAAACCGGCACGGCTGGAGCAGTTCTTTTTTGGCCTCGGTGGCCCCAACGGCCCGCTGCCGCTGCACATCACCGAGTACGTGCGCGAGCGCCAGCGCAACAACGCCGACAGCACCAGCAAGCGCTTCCTGGATGTGTTCCACCACCGTCTGCTGACCCTGTTTTATCGGGCCTGGGCCGAGGCGCGACCCACCGTCAGCCATGACCGCCCGGACGACGATTACTGGTCAGCGCGCCTCGCCGCCTTGAGCGGTCGCGGTACACCGAGCCTGCTCAACCAGGGCCTGATCCCCGACACGGCGAAGCTGCATTACAGCGGCCATCTGTCGGCGCAAACCCGCTACCCCGATGGCCTCAAGGCGATTCTCGGTGAGTACTTCGGCCTGCCGGTGGAGATCGAAGAGTACGTCGGCCAATGGCTGGAACTGCCCGAGCGCAGCCGTGTGAGTGTGAGTGCCAATCAACTGGGCGTGGACTTTTGCCTGGGCAGCCATGTGTGGGACCGCCAGCACAAATTCCGTATCCGCCTCGGCCCACTGAAGCTCGATGACTACATGGGCATGTTGCCCGGCAGCCAGCCGTTCAACGAGCTGGTGGCATGGGTCGCCGAATACCTGGGCCATGAACTGGACTGGGACCTGAACCTGGTTTTGCAACAACCCGAAGTGCCGGCGCTGCAACTCAATGGCCAGTTCCGCCTGGGCTTCAACACCTGGCTCGGCCAACCCGGGCACGACGCCAACGACCTAATCCTGGCCCGGCATTACGCCGAACACGCCAACACCTCAAGGAATCCAGAGCATGGGTGAAATCAGTCGCGCCGCACTGTTCGGCAAACTCAACAGCGTGGCCTACAAGGCCATCGAAGCCGCCACCGTGTTCTGCAAGCTGCGGGGCAACCCGTACGTGGAACTGGCCCACTGGTTTCACCAGTTGCTGCAACTGCAGGACTCGGACCTGCACCGCATCATTCGTCAGTTCAACGTCGAGCCGGCACGCCTCGCCCGCGACCTGACCGAAGCGCTGGACCGCCTGCCCCGTGGCTCGACGTCGATCACCGACCTGTCGTCCCACGTGGAAGAAGCCGTCGAACGTGGCTGGGTCTACGGCAGCCTGATGTTTGGCGAAAGCCAGGTGCGCACCGGTTACCTGGTGCTGGGGATTCTCAAGACGCCGAGCCTGCGCCACGCGCTGCTGGGGTTGTCGGGGGAGTTCGACAAGATCAAGGCCGAAGCCCTGAGCGAACGCTTCGATGAATACGTCGGCGACTCGCCCGAAAATGCCTTGAGTGCCAGCGACGGTTTCAACGCCGGCGCGGTACCCGGCGAAGCCAGCGGTGCCATGGCCCCCAGCGCCATGGGCAAGCAGGAAGCCCTCAAGCGCTTCACCGTCGACCTGACCGAACAGGCCCGCAGCGGCAAGCTCGACCCGATCGTGGGGCGTGACGAAGAGATCCGCCAACTGGTGGATATCCTGATGCGCCGCCGCCAGAACAACCCGATCCTGACCGGTGAAGCCGGCGTCGGCAAGACCGCCGTGGTCGAAGGTTTCGCCCTGCGCATCGTCGCCGGCGACGTACCGCCGGCACTGAAAGATGTGGAACTGCGCAGCCTCGATGTGGGCCTGCTACAAGCCGGCGCCAGCATGAAGGGCGAGTTCGAGCAGCGCCTGCGCCAGGTCATCGAAGACGTCCAGGCCTCGCCGAAACCGATCATCCTGTTTATCGACGAAGCCCACACCCTGGTGGGTGCCGGTGGCGCCGCCGGCACCGGCGACGCGGCCAACCTGCTCAAGCCTGCACTGGCCCGCGGCACCTTGCGTACCGTGGCCGCCACCACCTGGGCCGAGTACAAGAAGCACATCGAAAAGGACCCGGCCCTGACCCGCCGTTTCCAGGTGGTGCAAGTGGCCGAGCCGTCGGAAGACAAGGCGCTGCTGATGATGCGCGGCGTGGCGTCGACCATGGAAAAACACCATCAGGTGCAGATCCTCGATGAAGCCCTGGAAGCCTCGGTGAAGCTGTCCCACCGCTACATCCCGGCACGCCAGTTGCCGGACAAATCCGTCAGCCTGCTGGACACTGCCTGCGCCCGCGTCGCCATCAGCCTGCACGCGGTGCCGGCGGAGGTCGACGACAGCCGCCGGCGGATCGAGGCGCTGGAGACCGAGCTGCAAATCATCGCCCGCGAGCATGCGATCGGCATCGCTATCGGTGCGCGCCAGACCAACAGCGAAGCGCTGCTCAGCGCCGAACGCGAGCGGCTGGCCACCCTGGAAACCCGCTGGGCCGAAGAGAAAACCCTGGTGGACGAGCTGCTCGCCACCCGTGCGACGTTGCGTGAAAAAGCCGGTGTTGTGGACAGCGATGCGGGTAACGACGAAAGCGATGAACTGCGTGCCAAGCTGGTCGACCTGCAACAGCGTCTCAGCACCCTGCAAGGTGAAACCCCGCTGATCCTGCCGACCGTGGATTACCAGGCCGTGGCCTCGGTGGTCGCCGACTGGACCGGCATCCCGGTGGGCCGCATGGCCCGCAACGAACTGGAGACGGTGCTCAACCTCGACCAGCACCTGAAGAAACGCATCATCGGCCAGGACCATGCCTTGCAGATGATCGCCAAGCGCATCCAGACCTCCCGCGCCGGCCTCGACAACCCGAGCAAGCCGATTGGCGTGTTCATGCTCGCCGGCACCTCCGGCGTGGGCAAGACCGAAACCGCCCTGGCCCTGGCCGAAGCCATGTACGGCGGCGAGCAGAACGTGATCACCATCAACATGAGCGAGTTCCAGGAAGCCCACACCGTGTCCACCCTCAAGGGCGCGCCACCGGGTTACATCGGCTACGGCGAAGGCGGCGTGCTGACCGAAGCCGTGCGGCGCAAACCCTACAGCGTGGTGCTGCTGGACGAAGTGGAAAAAGCCCACCCGGACGTGCACGAGATCTTCTTCCAGGTGTTCGACAAAGGCGTGATGGAAGACGGCGAAGGCCGGGTGATCGACTTCAAGAACACCTTGATCCTGCTGACCACCAACGCCGGTACCGAGCTGATTTCCCGGGTCTGCAAGGACCCGGCGAACATCCCGGAGCCGGAAGAAATCGCCAAGGCCCTGCGCCAGCCGCTGCTGGAAATCTTCCCGCCGGCGCTGCTCGGCCGCCTGGTGACCATTCCGTACTACCCACTGAGCGACGAGATGCTGAAAGCGATCACCCGCCTGCAACTCAACCGCATCAAAAAGCGCGTGGAGAACACCCACAAGGTCGACTTCAACTACGACGACGACGTGGTCGACCTGATCGTGTCCCGCTGCACCGAGACGGAGAGCGGCGGGCGGATGATCGACACCCTCCTGACCAACAGCCTGCTGCCGGACATGAGCCGCGAATTCCTCACCCGCATGCTCGAAGGCAAGGCACTGGCAGGCGTGCGCATCAGCACACGGGATAACGAATTGCACTACGACTTCAACGATTGAACTGACGGAATGCGATCAAAACTGTGGGAGCGGGCTTGCTCCCACATTTGGAGCCGGTTCCTACAGTCATTACGCAATTTACGGGTTAACCGATGTTATTCAACCAATCGTCACGCCTGGCCAAGATCACCAGCCCACTGGGGCCGGATGTGCTGCTGCTCAATGAAATGGGCGGCGGCGAAGAGTTGGGCCGGCTGTTCAACTTCGAATTGCAGCTGACCTCGCTGGACGCCAACATCGACCTCAACCAGTTGCTGGGCAAGCCGATGAGCCTGAACCTGCAACTGGCGGACGGTGGCGAGCGGCACTTCCACGGTATCGTCGCGCGCTGCAGCCAGAACATCGACCAGGGCCAGTTCGCCAGTTACCAGGTGACCCTGCGCCCGTGGTTGTGGCTGCTGAGCCGCACGTCCGACTGCCGGATTTTCCAGAACCTGAGTATCCCGCAGATCATCAAGCAGGTGTTCCGCGACCTGGGTTTTTCCGACTTCGAAGACGCCTTGAGCCGGCCGTACCGCGAGTGGGAATACTGCGTGCAGTACCGCGAGACCAGCTTCGATTTCGTCAGCCGCCTGATGGAACAGGAAGGCATCTACTACTTCTTCCGCCACGAGCAGGACCGCCACGTGCTGGTGCTGGCCGACGCCTACGGCGCCCACGCCAACGTGCCCGGCTACGCCTCGGTGCCGTACTACCCCAAGGACGAGCAGCAGCGCGAACGCGACCATATGCACAACTGGCACCTGGCGCAGGAAGTACAGCCCGGTTCCCTTGAGCTCAACGACTACGACTTCCAGCGCCCCAGCGCGAGCATCGACGTGCGCTCGGCCATGCCGCGACCTCACACCGCCGGCGACTACCCGCTGTACGACTACCCCGGCACCTACGTCAAAAGCGAAGACGGGGAACACTACGCACGCACCCGCATCGAAGCCCTGCAAACCCTGCACGAACAAGTCGAATTCAGCGGCAACGCACGGGGCCTGGGTTCCGGCCATCTGTTCAGCCTCACCGGCTTCAGCCGCCGCGACCAGAACCGCGAATACCTGATCGTCGGCGCCCGCTACTACATCGCCCAGGAAAGCCTCGAAAGCGGCGCGGGTGCGGCCTCGGCCCAGTTCGAAAGCACCCTCACCTGCATCGATGCGCAGCAGAGCTTTCGCCCGCTGGCCAACACCTACCGGCCCATCGTCAAAGGCCCGCAAACGGCACTGGTGGTGGGCCCCAAGGGCGAGGAAATCTGGACCGACCAATATGGCCGGGTGAAGGTGCATTTCTATTGGGACCGCCACGACCAGTCCAACGAAAACAGCTCGTGCTGGATTCGCGTGTCGCAGTCCTGGGCCGGGAAAAACTGGGGTTCGATGCAGATTCCACGGATCGGCCAGGAAGTGATAGTGAGCTTCCTGGAAGGCGATCCGGACCGGCCGATCATCACCGGGAGGGTGTACAACGCCGAGCAGACCGTGCCTTACGACTTGCCGGAAAACGCCACCCAAAGCGGCATGAAAAGCCGCTCCAGCAAAGGCGGTACGCCGGCCAACTTCAATGAAATCCGCATGGAGGACAAGAAGGGGCTGGAGCAGCTGTACATCCATGCCGAGCGTAACCAGGACATCGTGGTGGAGGTGGATGAAAGCCATTCGGTGGGGCATGACCGCAATAAGACTATCGGCCACAACGAGACGGTGACCATTGGCTCCAATCGCCTGCGGGTCGTGCGCAACAACGACACCGTGCTGGTGGGCGGGGCCAAGTCTGACAGTGCCGCCACGACCTACACCATCGAGGCTGGCGACAGTCTTCGCCTGGTGTGCGGCGACAGTGTGATTGAGCTCAAGGCCGGTGGAGACATCAACCTGACCTGTGGCTCGTTCAACCTGTTTTCCACCGGCAGCAGCAAAATCCAGACGAAGGGCAAACTGGACATCAACGTGGGCAGCGACAAGGGCACGGTGCCGGGCGCCCAGGGCGTGCAAAGCACGATCAAGTCCGCCGTCGAATCAAAATTCCCCGGCAAGCCCGGCGCTGGTCAATAACGAGATTTATCCACCATGAATTACCTGATCAACGAAGCCCGATTCACCCTGCCCGATGCAGAGGTACAGGACACCTCGATCAACATTCTCAAGTTCGCCAAGCTGGGCACCACGCTGGTGGTGAGCCGCAGCCCGTTGGCCGATGGCGAGACCTTGCAAGACAATTTCGAAGGCCAGCTGAAAAAGCTCGAACAGCAGGTCAAGGACCTTCGTTACTCGCCGGCCCAAGCCGTCAAAGTAGGACCGGCGCAGGACATCGACGCCTTTGAAGTTCAGAACCGTTTCAACAAAGGCAGCGACAATATTTACCAATATCAGCTGGCGATGCAGATACCCGGCACACGCAACCTGATTGCCTTGAGCTACGTCAAGACGCAGCCCCTGGGGCCTGCCGAGGCGGCACATTGGGCGACGCTCAAGAGCACGCTCAACTTCGTCGCCACGCCCTGAGTCGAGTCTGAGCAATGAGTGAAGACCTGTGGGCTGCCCGCGAAGGCGACGCACTGCTGCACACCTCGGTGATGGCCGATATTCTCGGCGGTGTACTGGAAGTGGCAGCCTATGCCGCACTCACTACCGTGGGCTGCCTGGCCGTTGCAGGGGCGGTTTTCCTCGCGACCGGTGCGACCATCGCCACAGGCGGCGTTGCATTGGTCTTGGTAGTGGGGGCGGTCGTTGGGATCACCGCAGGGCTCACAGGGGCCGACCTGAAAATATCCAGTTGGTGCGAGTCAGCCGCCAACTGGGTGTTCCCGCCGGTGATCGACGCCTTCATCACCAGCGGCTCGGACGACGTCTTCATCAATGGCAAAAAGGCCGCCCGCGCCGCCGGCAAGATGACGGCCGTGCCGGTCGCGCCCAGCGAGCCACCGGCGCCCAGCTTCCTGGACATGGCCGGGGAGTTTTTCTCACAAATGTGGCGCCCGACCGTCGCCTCGCCCGCGCCCGGCACCGAGCCTTGCCCGCTGGATACCGTGGCATGCAACAAGCACCCGCCGATGCCCCTGCAATTCATTGCGGAGGGTTCCAGCTCGGTGTTCATCAACGGCCAGCCTGCGGCGCGCAGTGGCGATCGCAGTACGTGCGACGCCAAGATTGGTACAGCCCCGGGCCTGATCTCGCCGGATGTGCGCATCGGCGGCGGGACCATCGTGGTGCAGGAAATTCGCAGCGGAAAAACGCCGGGCGTAGGCCTGGCAATTGCCGTGGTGATGGCATTGCGGGGCAACCTGAAATGCTTCTGGACCAAGCTGCCGTGCCTGGTCGGTGGTTTGCTGGTGGGTGGCGCCATCTCATACGCAACCAGCAAGGTCACTTCGGCGCTCAAGAGCGCCATGAATGGCTCGCCCAATCCGGTTCACAGTGCCACCGGGGCCAAGATTCTGGGCGGGGATGAAGAGCTGGATTTCGTGCTGCCGGGCTTGCTCCCGATAGATTGGCAGCGCTTCTACAGCAGCCTCGACACACGCCAGGACGGCCTCTTTGGTGCGGGCTGGAGCGTTGCGTATGAAGTGTCGATCGAGGTAGATGCAGACGAAAACCTGGTCTACATCGATGAGCAAGGGCGCCGCCTGGAGATCGGCTACATCCCGTTGTCCGGCGGAGCGTTCGACCCGGGCCAAGGCCTTGCGGTCAGGCGCAGTGCCGACGGCGCGGTATTGATCGAGAGCATCGACGGCCTGTATCGACTGTTCGAGCCCGACCCGCTGAACAGCGCGCGGATGCGTCTGCAGCTGCTGGGTGATCGCAATGAAGGGCGGATCTTTCTCGACTACGACACTCTGGGCCGGCTGCATCGCCTGCGCGACCCCCATGACTTGATGCACGTCGAGCTGAACTACTCGGCCGAACACCCACGGCGCGTGAGCCACATCGAACGGCGTTACCTGCGCCAGGAACATTTCGACGCGCGCAGCGATGTGCTCGTCAGTTACCGCTATGACAGCAACGGCGATCTTGCCGAGGTCTTGGACGCACAATTCACAACCCTTCGACGCTTTGCCTACGACAGCGGCAGGCGCATGGCCGAGCACCAATTGCCGAGCGGTTTGCGCTGCTTCTACCAATGGGCTGAAGTACCTGGGCCAGGCGGCGCGGAATGGCGCGTCAGTCGTCACTGGACAGATGCTGGCGATGAATACATCTTCGACTACGATCTCGACGCCGGCATTACCCGGGTGACCGACGGCCTGATGCGCGTCAGCACCCGGCATTGGAACCCTCAGTACCAGATCACCCGCTACGTCGACAACCTGGGCCATACCTGGCAATTCGAATGGAACGAAGATCGCCTGTTGCTCGGCGCGATTGATCCACAAAACGGCCAGTGGCGCTTCAATTACGATGAGTCCGGCAACCTGAGCGCGGTGATCGATCCACTGTCCAGAACCAGCGGCACACAGTGGTTGGCACATTGGGCATTGCCCCAGGTGGAAACCGACCCGGCAGGCAACAGTTGGCATTATCGCTACGACCAGCGCGGCAACTGTATCGAGGAAATCGACCCACTGGGCAACAGCACACGCTATGTCTATGACGGGTTCGGCCAGCCGGTGCGCATCATCGATGCCACCGAAAAAACCAAAACGCTGCATTGGAACGAATGGAGTCAACTGGTCGAAGCGGTGGATTGCTCGGGTTATCCCACCCGTTATCAATACGACGCTTTCGGCAATCTGGTGGTGCAGACCAATGCGGAAGGTGAGTCGGTTCGCTACCGGTACGGACCCGAGGGGCTATTGCTGGAATGCCAGCTCCCGGACGGTCGCGTGGAGCAGTTCCAACGCAGTGCCAGCGGTTATCTCACGGCCCATGTCGACCCGGCCGGTAGCACCACGCGCTATGCCTATGACCTGCGTGGCCTGGTCAAACAACGCTGGGACGCGCACAACCGCACAGTCATGTTCGATCACGACGCGTATGGGCGACTGCGCAAACTGACCAATGAGAACGGCGAAAGCTATCGCTTTGAGTGGGATGCGTGCGACCGCATGGTTCAGCAGCAAGACCTCGACCAGAGTCGGCGCTGCTACACCTATGACCCGCTGGATGATGTCGTCGCCGTCGACTACCTGCCGGGAACCGAAGGCGAATCGGTAGCGCCGTTGTCGCACCAGTTTCAACGAGATCCGGTTGGACGCCTGGTCAGCAAAGTCACCGCCGACGGCACCACCGTCTACGAACATGATCTGAACGATCAACTGGTCGGCGTCACGTTCACCGCGCTTGACGGTCAGCAGCAGCGACTGGGTTTCAGCTACGACGCGCTGGGGCAACTGCTGCAGGAGCAAAGCACAGCGGGCTCCTTGCAGCATCACTACGACGAATTGGGGAACCTGATTCAGACCCAATTGCCCGACGGTCGATGGCTGAACCGCCTCTACTATGGCAGCGGTCACCTGCATCAGTTGAATCTCGATGGGAAGGTCATCAGCGACTTTGAGCGTGATCGTCTGCATCGCGAAGTGCAGCGCACTCAAGGTCAACTCAGAACGAACACCGCGTATGACCGCAGTGGAAGGGTTCGCTCGCGCCAGCGTCGCAGTATTGACCAACCGTGGCAGTTGCCGCCGTTGGTTGAAACTGACTACAGCTACGATCCCAGCGATAACCTGATCGGGCGTCGGCGTGTTGACCGTCAAGAGCACCTGGGCTACGACAGTACGGGACGTATCCTCGTAAGCCACCACGTAGGACGCAGCGAAACGTACGCCTACGATGCTGCAGCCAATTTGCTCGATGGCCCGGGCCAAGGTGGTCTGGTAAGGCATAACCGGCTGCTCACTTATCAGGACAAACGTTACAAATACGACGCCCTTGGGCGGATGATCGAAAAGCGCAGCGCGGCGCGGGGTTTGCAGCGTTTTGCTTACGATGCCGAGCATCGCCTGATCGAAGTACGTAGCCAGAAAGGCGAGCTGAACACGATTGTGAGGATGGTGTATGACCCCCTGGGACGGCGTGTTGGCAAAATTGAACACGATGATCATGGGTTCTGCTTGGGAGAAACACGCTTCGACTGGGATGGCTTGCGTCTTCTGCAGGAACATCGGCACAGCCAGACCAGCCTCTATCTGTATGACAATCACAGCTATGATCCGCTAGCTCGGGTAGACGGGACGGGGAAACACCAGTGTGTGCGGTATTACCACAATGACCTGAATGGACTGCCCGAGTACCTCACGGAGACTGATGGGCTCACGGTTTGGCAAACGCGTTACAAAGTATGGGGCGCCACCCTTGAAGAGGTGCGCGAGGCGTACTTCATTGAAGAGCAGAACTTGCGATTTCAGGGTCAGTATCTTGATCGAGAAACTGGGCTGCATTTCAACACCTTGCGGTATTACGACCCCGACATCGGCCGCTTTACTACACCTGACCCTATAGGTCTGGCAGGTGGATTGAATCTTTACGCTTATGCCTCGAACCCACTGACTTGGATCGATCCTCTTGGACTGAACCCAGCGCTTCTGGAGGCGCTTGGCGTTGATGCAAAATCAATCGGTGTTTATCGATTTACCGACAAAAATGGCAAGCTCTACGTAGGCTCCACTACCGATCAAACCTTTGGCTCAAGGCTGAGCCAACATGTCGCTTCCGGGAAACTACCGGCTGACAAAATCAGCTCGGTTCAATTACACAGTATGAACGGGGCCACCCCTCAAGAAATCTATAAGGTCGAAGCCAGTGAAATTGTGCGAAATGGTGGCAGGAGCGTAGACGGCGGAAAAACCTCCAACCTTCGAGCGCCTGCCGGTACACGTGAGCTGTTCAAAAACCCCAATTGGGTCGCAACAGAAAAATCCAAACCATCCAGATTCGGAAAATGTGGCTGAGGAGTAAAAAATGGGCGCCTGGAATTACAATCCTTGGGAAAACGATGAAGCCACCGACTGGTTTCAAGAATTTTGGAAACAACAGAATTTCGCAGTCCTGATCAACGAAATTAACCAGTTTGATCCCACTGAAGAACGTTATGACGCCTTTAGGGCTGCCTGTTATCTATTACAAACCCTAGGCAACCCCTATATATGGCCAGCGGAGCATTTGGCAGAACTGAAGCCCCTGATCCAGCACGCGATTTCAATACTGACCCAAATGATTGACCCACCCAATGAAGACTGGGGGTTTCTTGATATGTGGGGAGGCAGTGCTGATGTCATCAAGGCAGTGGAAGAGCAAATCGACGCTCTAAAAACGCGTTTAGGCGAACTGGCTTAATCTGGCATACGTACCAGCCCCCAACAAAAAATGGGCACCCGACCCAGTCGGCGTGCCCATTTTTCATCCCGCGCTCACACTCGCATGTGCGTAGCGCGTTCTACATGACTTACGGATTGACACTGTCTTTAAGCGACTTGCCTGGCTTGAACGCAACGGTGTTGCTCGCCTTGATTTTCACCGGCTCGCCGGTTTGCGGGTTTTTGCCGGTGCGGGCGCCGCGGTGGCGCTGCAGGAAGGTGCCGAAGCCCACCAGGGTGACGCTGTCCTTGCGATGCAGCGCGCCGGTGATTTCTTCAAGTACGGCGTTGAGTACGCGGTTGGCCTGTTCTTTGGTCAGGTCTGCTTTTTCTGCAATAGCGGCTGCGAGTTCTGGTTTACGCATAAGTGAAGCCTCTTTGACGGTTTTTTGTTGTTATGTCCGTGCTGCTCTCTATCGGAGCAGCGCCCAAGGCGCCGCAGGCTCTACTCTGCGGCAGACGGGAGTGAGGATGGCATGCCATCGGGGCCTGCGCCAGTCTCACGGCGACCTTTCTACGGTCAAAATGATGCTTAATCCGACAGAACGACCGCTATTTACGCCAGCAACGGTGGAAGTTCTTTGTTGAGGGCGAGTTTTTCCATCACGGCAGTGCCTGTCAGCGCGTAGCCCAGCAGGCGCCCGCTGGCGTCGCGGCACAGGGCCTTGATGTCGGCGCCCTGCCCTTCGACGCTCCAGACGCCTTCGGTGCCTCGTGGCGGTGGCGAGACGACCAGCGGGCAGATCGGGGTTTTTACCGTGACGGGCATCGGGCCGTAGCTGACGGCGGTCGCGTTGCCCGCGAGGGTCTGGGCCAGGGCGCGGGCGCAGCTCATCAGCGGCATCACGTACAGCAGGTTCAGGCCATCGACCTCGGCACAGTCGCCCAGGGCGTAGATGTTGGCGTGGGAGGTCTTGAGGTGACGGTCGACCATGATCCCGCGGTTGATCTGCAAGCCCGCCGCAGCGGCCAGGTCGACACGCGGGCGCAGGCCGATGGCAGACACCACCAGGTCGCACTGGATCACTTCACCGTCAGACAGATGGGCTTCCAGGCCGTCAGCGTTGCGTTGCAGGCGATTGAGCACCGGGCCCAGGTGGAAACGCGCTCCCAGGCCTTCCAGGCCGGCCTGCACCGCTGCGGCCGCCGCCGGGTGCAGCAGGGTCGGCATGACTTGCTCGCACGGCGCCACCAGGTCGATCTCGTAGCCGCCCAGGATCAGGTCGTTGGCGAACTCGCAGCCGATCAGCCCGGCGCCCAGCAGCAGCACCCGGCGTTTACCGGCCGCCGCCGCACGGAAGCGCGCGTAATCTTCGAGGTCGTTGATCGGGAAAATCAGGTCAGCGGCGTCACCCTGTACCGGCACCCGCACGGTTTCTGCGCCCCAGGCCAGGATCAGGTCGCGGTAGGCTACCGCTTCCTCACCGATCCACAAGCGCTTATGGCCCGGGTCAATGCCGCTGATGCGGGTGTGGGTGCGCACTTCGGCTTTCAACTGCTCGGCCATGGCGCCCGGTTCCGCCATGCTCAGGCCGTCGGCTTCCTTGTTCTTGCCAAAGCCGGTGGAGAGCATGGGTTTGGAGTAGGAGCGCCCGTCATCTGCGGTGATCAGCAACAGCGGGGTTTCGCTATCGAGCTTGCGAAACTCCCGAGCCAGGTTGTAACCGGCCAAGCCCGTGCCGACGATCACGACAGGTGCGTTCATTCCTTTCTCCTTGTAGTTAAATTCTGGTTTCAGCCGATTTCGATCATTTCGAAATCCATTTTGCCCACGCCGCAGTCCGGGCACAGCCAGTCTTCCGGGACGTCCTGCCACAGCGTGCCCGGAGCGATGCCATCATCCGGCCATCCGTCTTTTTCGTCGTAGATCAGGCCACAGACGACACATTGCCACTTCTTCATTGCTTGTTTCCTCAGGTCCAGGCGCGTTGGCCCACGGTCGATAGATGCAACCTTGCCGTGCGGCTCAGGGCGTTTTGTACTGATCAGCAGCCGCAGATGCAAGCATGATCGACGCATGAGCCTGGCGCGCCCCGGCAAAAGTCCAGGGCGCCATGGTAAGCTCGCCGCCTCATTAACTGCCAATAATGACCCTCCGTGCCGCATTCAAACGCCCTTCCCGATGCTTGCCGATGGCTGACCCAGAGCCTTCTGAGCCCACTGCCCGCGCCGCTGACACTCGACTGGCTGTTCGATGAAGGTTCGCTGACCCGGCGCCTCACGCGCCTGTCCAGCGATGGCTTCAGCGTGACGCCGCTGTTCGAAGGCTGGCAGCCACTGCGTGACGACGAATGCGCCACCCTGGACTTGCCCGCCGCCAGCATCGGCTGGGTGCGCGAGGTGTATTTGCGCGGCCACGGCCAGCCCTGGGTGTTTGCCCGCAGCGTGGCGGCCCGCAGCGCGTTGCAGGGTGATGGTTTGCACATGGATGAGTTGGGCAGCCGGTCGCTGGGGGAGTTGTTGTTTTGTGACCACGCCTTCACGCGCCAGGCCATCGAGGTATGCCGCTACCCACGGAAATGGCTGCCCGTGGCGGACCAGGCCGATCACCTGTGGGCACGCCGCTCGCGTTTTGATCGCGGGCCGCTGAGCGTGCTGGTGGCCGAGATCTTCCTGCCGACCTTGTGGCAAGCCGTGCACGACCACCCGGAGAACTGCTGATGTATCAGCGCCTGCTCAAATCCCTGAATCACTTGAACCCAAGGGCCTGGGACTTCATCCAGTTGACCCGCATGGACAAGCCCATCGGCATTTATCTGCTGCTGTGGCCCACGCTGTGGGCGCTGTGGATTGCCGGCAAGGGTTCGCCATCGCTGCTCAATATCCTGATCTTTGTGCTTGGCGTGGTACTCACCCGGGCCGGCGGTTGCGTGATTAATGACTGGGCCGACCGCAAGGTCGACGGCCATGTGAAACGCACCGAACAGCGCCCTCTGGTGAGCGGCAAGATCAGCTCGAAAGAGGCACTGGTGTTCTTCGCGGTGCTGATGTTCATCAGTTTCCTGCTGGTGCTGCTGACCAACTCCATGACGATCTGGCTGTCCCTGGGCGGCCTCGCGCTGGCGGCCAGCTACCCGTTCATGAAGCGCTACACCTATTACCCGCAGGTGGTATTGGGCGCGGCGTTTTCCTGGGGCATGCCGATGGCGTTCACCGCCGAGACGGGCAGCCTGCCCGCCGCTGCCTGGCTGCTGTACATCGCCAACCTGTTGTGGACGGTGGGTTACGACACGTACTACGCCATGACCGATCGCGATGACGACCTGAAAATCGGGGTCAAATCCACCGCCATTCTGTTTGGCGAGGCCGACCGGGTGATCATCCTGACGTTGCAGGGCCTGGCCCTGGCTTGCCTGTGGCTGGCGGGGATGCGCTTTGAGTTGGGTGGCTGGTTCCACCTGGGCTTGGTGGCGGCGGCCGGGTGTTTTGCCTGGGAGTTCTGGTACACACGGGACAAGGACCGGCTCAAATGCTTCAAGGCGTTTTTGCACAACCACTGGGCCGGGTTGGCGATTTTTGTCGGGATTGTGGCGGACTACGCCTTCAAGTGATCAAGGGCGAGGGGCACGCCCCCTCGCCACAGCCGTGATCAGGGTTTGATGACGTGCCAGACGTCACCTTTACCGTCTCCAGACTTGTCGCCTGCCGCTTTGTCATTCTTAAAGGTATAAACCGGCTTGCCCTCATACGCCCACTGACTGGTCTGATCCTCACGGGTGATGACCGTCCATTTGCCGGCCGGTTTATCCGTGGATTCCGCCTTCAGGGGCGGCCAGTTGGTTTCGCAGGGGTCTCCGTTGCAGTTGGACTTGCCATCCTTGTCTTTGTCGAAGGTGTAAAGGGTCATACCCTTGTGGTCCACCAGCATCCCGCCCTTCGCCATCCCGGGCTCCGCCGCAAACGCCAGTGTCGGCAGCGTCAACGCAGCCGTTACCAGCAGGGCTTTCCAGGAAAAAGTACTGTGAGTCATGGGAACCTTCCTTTTGTGGTTGTCAGGATTCGGACCCAAAGCGTAGTCCAGAGAGGCGCCGATTGCCCGAGCGACTAAATTACTGTCACACGACTGCAATAATTCCGTTATCTAATGCGGCGCAAGACAGTTAAATGACAAGAGGATTTAGCATGGTTGGCAGGAGCATTCTGATCGTTGACGACGAAGCGCCCATTCGCGAGATGATCGCCGTTGCGTTGGAAATGGCCGGCTATGACTGCCTGGAGGCGGAGAACTCCCAGCAGGCCCATGCCATTATCGTCGACCGCAAGCCGGACCTGATCCTGCTGGACTGGATGCTGCCCGGCACCTCCGGCATCGAGCTGGCCCGTCGCCTGAAGCGCGATGAGCTGACCGGGGATATCCCGATCATCATGCTCACCGCCAAAGGCGAAGAGGACAACAAGATCCAGGGCCTGGAAGTCGGTGCCGATGACTACATCACCAAACCCTTTTCCCCACGGGAACTGGTCGCCCGTCTGAAAGCCGTGCTGCGCCGCGCCGGCCCTACCGATGGCGAAGCGCCTATCGAAGTCGGCGGCCTGCTGCTGGACCCTATCAGCCACCGCGTGACCATCGACGGCAAACCTGCCGAGATGGGCCCCACCGAATACCGCTTGCTGCAATTCTTCATGACCCACCAGGAACGCGCCTACACCCGCGGCCAATTGCTGGACCAGGTCTGGGGCGGCAACGTGTATGTGGAAGAGCGTACCGTCGACGTGCATATCCGCCGCCTGCGCAAAGCCTTGGGCGACGCTTACGAGAATCTGGTACAAACCGTGCGCGGCACCGGCTACCGGTTTTCAACCAAAGGCTGAGCCGCACCGAACTGCCCAGACAGCTGAAAGGACGCGTGTTTAAGTGAACCAAAACTGGCATGGCACCCTGATCCGCCACATGCTCCTGTTGATCACCGGCTGCCTGCTGGTGGGCCTGGTCAGCGGCTATTACGGCTGGAGCCTGGCCGTCGGCCTGGGCCTTTACCTGGGCTGGACCCTCAAGCAATTGCTGCGCCTTCACGAGTGGCTGCGCCAGCACAAACCCGACGAAGCGCCACCCGACGGCTACGGCCTGTGGGGCGAGGTGTTCGACAGCATCTACCACCTGCAACGCCGCGACCAACGCGTGCGCGGGCGCCTGCAAGCAGTGATCGACCGGGTGCAGGAGTCTACGGCCGCGCTGAAAGACGCGGTGATCATGCTCGACAGCGACGGCAACCTGGAATGGTGGAACCGCGCCGCAGAGACCCTGCTGGGCCTCAAGACGCCCCAGGACAGCGGCCAGCCGGTGACGAACCTGGTGCGCCACCCGCGCTTCAAGGAATACTTCGAGCAGGACAACTACGAAGAAGCCCTGGAAATCCCGTCACCGACCAACGACCGCTTACGCATTCAGCTGTACCTGACGCGCTACGGCAATAACGAACATTTGATGCTGGTGCGCGATGTCACGCGTATCCATCAGCTGGAACAGATGCGCAAGGATTTCGTCGCCAACGTCTCCCATGAACTGCGCACCCCGCTGACGGTGATCTGCGGCTACCTGGAGACGCTGCTCGACAACGTCGAAGATGTGAACCCGCGCTGGACCCGCGCCCTGCAGCAGATGCAGCAGCAAGGCGGGCGCATGCAAACCCTGCTCAACGACCTGCTGTTGCTGGCCAAGCTGGAAGCCACTGATTACCCGTCAGACAACCATCCTGTACCGGTGCAAAGCCTGTTGCAGACCATCAAGAGCGACGCCCAGGCCTTGTCCGGGCAGCGGGAACAACAGATTACCCTCGAAGCCGACCCCTCGATCCTGCTCAAGGGCAGTGAAGGCGAACTACGCAGCGCGTTTTCCAACCTGGTGTTCAACGCCGTCAAATACACCCAGGACAAGGGCAATATCCGCATCCGCTGGTGGGCCGACGACCAGGGCGCACACCTGAGCGTGCAGGACTCCGGGATGGGCATCGACGCCAAGCACTTGCCGCGCCTCACCGAACGCTTCTACCGCGTCGACTCCAGCCGCAACTCCAACACCGGCGGCACGGGACTCGGCCTGGCTATCGTCAAACATGTGCTGCTGCGCCATCGCGCACGGCTGGAAATCAGCAGCGTGCTGGGCCATGGCAGTACCTTCACCTGTCATTTCCCGCCGGCCCAGATGACGCGTTCACGGGTTACTCATCAGGACGAGTGACCCTCCACCCGGCAGCCGCCACTAGGCAAGCGCCCCGTCAGCCGCTACATTGGCTGACTTGTGCCTGCCTTTCAGGCCCACCTGCTCACCCTTTTTGATTAGACGGAACCCGCAAAACCCCATCATGGACCCTTCCCCTGGCATCACCCTCGCGACACTCTTCGCCGACTTCGGCATGATTCTTTTTGCACTGATCCTGGTACTGCTCAACGGCTTCTTCGTTGCGGCGGAATTTGCCATGGTCAAACTGCGCTCGACCCGGGTCGAGGCCATCGCCCACAAAAACGGCTGGCGCGGTCAGATCCTGCGCACCGTACACAGCCAGCTCGACGCCTACCTGTCGGCCTGCCAGTTGGGTATCACCCTGGCCTCCCTGGGCCTGGGCTGGGTCGGTGAGCCGGCCTTTGCGCACATCCTCGAACCGTTGCTGGGCGCGATCGGCGTGCAGTCGCCGGAAGTGATCAAGGGCGTGTCGTTCTTTGCCGCCTTCTTCGTGATCTCGTACCTGCACATCGTGGTCGGTGAGCTGGCGCCCAAGTCCTGGGCCATCCGCAAGCCCGAGCTGCTGTCGCTGTGGACCGCCGTGCCGCTGTACTTGTTCTACTGGGCCATGTACCCGGCGATCTACCTGCTCAACGCCAGTGCCAACGCGATCCTGCGCATCGCCGGCCAGGGCGAGCCTGGCCCGCACCACGAGCACCATTACAGCCGTGAAGAACTGAAACTGATCCTGCACTCCAGCCGTGGCCAGGACCCGAGCGACCAGGGCATGCGTGTACTGGCCTCCGCCGTGGAAATGGGCGAGCTGGAAGTGGTGGACTGGGCCAACTCCCGGGAAGACCTGGTGACCCTGGACTTCAACGCCCCGCTCAAGGAAATCCTGGCGCTGTTCCGCCGCCACAAGTTCAGCCGCTACCCGGTGTACGACGCGGTGCGCAACGAGTTCGTCGGCCTGCTGCACATCAAGGACCTGCTGCTGGAACTGGCGGCCCTGGACCACATCCCCGAGTCGTTCAACCTGGCCGAGCTGACCCGCCCGCTGGAGCGCGTATCGCGCCACATGCCGCTGTCACAACTGCTGGAGCAGTTCCGCAAGGGCGGCGCGCACTTTGCCCTGGTGGAAGAAGCCGACGGCAAGGTCATCGGCTACCTGACCATGGAAGACGTGCTGGAAGTGCTGGTGGGCGACATCCAGGACGAACACCGCAAGGCCGAGCGCGGCATCCTTGCGTATCAGCCGGGCAAGCTGCTGGTGCGTGGTGACACGCCGCTGTTCAAGGTGGAGCGCCTGCTGGGCGTCGACCTGGACCACATCGAAGCCGAGACCCTGGCAGGGCTGATCTACGACACCCTGAAACGGGTGCCGGAAGAGGAAGAAGTGCTGGAAGTCGAAGGCTTGCGGATCATCATCAAGAAGATGAAAGGGCCGAAGATCGTGTTGGCCAAGGTGCTGTTGCTCGACTGACCCGCCAATTTCCAACCGCATCAATCGCTGCGTCAACCCCGCATCCGAATACAGTTCAAATGCGGGGCTGACGGACCTTTTTTAGACGACCGCATCGGCGCGCGTTTTATCCTGGTTGATTCCCAACTGAACGGCAGGCGATCCCACCACTTCCCCTGAACGCCGTTCCAATACACCCAGGAGTACCGCCTGACTACCAATCTGCGGAAATCGGATCGGGACACCGAATGCCATGTATCCATCGGCAATTTCCGACGCCGTCACCTCACGGCGCAAGATACGCTCACTGCCTAGCTCGCTCCCCAGCAACAACAATGTCGCAAGCTCGCCCTCCTGCATTCCCTCGGTAGGGAACTGAAACGGGATCAACCCTTCTTCGTCAAAGGGCAATAGGTGCAGTGGCGTGTAATAACCTCCGCCTCCGATATGGACAGGCTGCGGCGCCAGCAAGTCACCCGCCACATAAAGCGCTATCGCAGATGAAGTCCGCGACCCATTCACAGAATGAACGGTGTAGACAATGTGAACGGTGCCGTGTCTGTTCGGCTCAAGGAATCGGGGCTCTACAGGAATGATCCAATCTTCTCGGTCTTGAACGATTAGATAACGTACAAAACATCCACTGCTGTTGGAGCCGACCCAATACACCGATACAACAGCCCCTGGCGTGAACGCCAGCCCTGCACGCAGCCTGAGTGTTGCACCGACCGTGACTACAGGGGACGGGATAACACCGTGAACGGCCTCGTCCACTATCGGCGAGTACATTGAACCCTCGATATTGAGCAAGGTAATGGGTGATATCTGCTCTTCAGCCGGATATTCGTGATACCTGTAGTACAACTGCACCTGCAGCCCCTGGAGCATCAATGCCTTCTCTGGAGCAAGAAATGAAACGATATCGACATCTTCCTGTTCAACTGTCCCGGAAACGCCTGCGCTAACACCATCAGAGCCGTTGAAGGTCACGCTGTAGCGGTCGCCAACATGCATGCCATCCACAAAACTAAAGAGAACAGTAAGCCCCTGCTCCAGCATGGCGTAGCTAATCTCTCCATCCTCGCCACCCTCGACCCAAGGCTGTTTCAAGGGGTCGCGGTTCGGGCGAAAATCATCAATAGCTTTTCTCGCCTCATGCATCGAAATCGACTGATTCATTGGAAGTCCCTCTCTCGTTCAGTGCCCCGGTAACGCACTGTTGAACGACAGTCTGGCGAAACGAGACCACCATGGAACCTGTGAAAAGTAACAGTTACGATGAGTGGTAGGGAGGGGCAATAGGGCTATGGCCAAGGCGCTGCCGGCAACCTGGCGCCCAGCGGCGCCCTCAGGTTTTTCGCGAGCAAGCTCGCTCCTACAAAAGCCTTACCGCGTGCCCAACGCAAAGTTGGGCAACGCCTGCACCGGCTGGTTGAATTCATACGGAATCGACACCAGCCCCAACGCCGTCGTGCGCTGCACCACAAAATGCAGATGCGGCCCGCTGCTGTTGCCGGTATTGCCCGACAGCGCCAACGGGCTGCCCACCGCCACGCGCTGCCCTTCCCTGACGCTGACCGACCCTTGCTTGAGGTGCAGGTACACACCTTGAGTACCGTCATCGTGCTGCACCCGCACGAAATTGCCCGACGGGTCGCCGCTGCGCCCGGCCTGGGCGTTCTCGGTTTTCAGCACCACGCCTGCGCGCGCCGCGATGATCGGCGTGCCTTCAGGCATGGCAATATCCATCGCATAGCGGCTTTTGAGCTCGGAGTGGCTGAAGGTGCCGTTCGGGCCTTGAGTGAGTCGGAACGGCCCGCCGCGCCAGGGCAAGGGATATCGATAGGAAACAGGTTGCGCAGGATGTACAGGCTTGGGCATCACCCGCTCCTGATACACAAACGCCTGCGCCCCGGGCGTGTACCGGTCACTGAAAACCACGGCGCCGTCAGCGTCGATGGATTTGTAGAGGGTCATGGACATCGCCGAAGGGGCGGTGATTAACAATCCACAGAACAGCAGTGAGCGCACGAACATGGGGTTGCCTGCCAGGGACGACTGAATGGCAGGCTAACAAGGGATCATGACAGTGCTATGTGAACCGTCCACTGGCCCTGTGGCGAGGGAGCAAGCTCCCTCGCCACAGGTAAAGCGTTGGCCTGAATTGACTGCCAGGTCACGCGCCCGGCACAAAATGCTTCTGCGCGGTGCCGCGAGCGATCAGCCGCGAGATGTAATCGAGCTTCTGCGCGTCCTGGTCGATAAACCGGAAGGTCAGTTGCAGCCAATCACTGTCCGGCTTGGGCTCGTAGGCCACGACGGCGTGCAGGTAGCCGTTAAGGCGCGCCACCTCGGCATTTTCACCCTGCTCCAGGTCGAGCACGGCGCTTTCCAGTACCTGAGGCAGGACTTCGCCGCGACGCACCACCAGCAGCGCTTCCTTGATGCTCAAGGCCTTGATCACGCATTGCTGGGTGCCGCTGGACAGGCGCAACTGGCCCTGGCCACGACCGCTGGCGGGCGATGCGGTCGGAGCGGCCTGCACCGGCGGGCTGTTGAGCAAGCCTTTGCTGGGTGCGGCCACCGGAGCCGGCTTTACTGCTTCAGGCTTGCCGCCCGTCAGGGCGCTGAGGGAGTCGTTGCCGAACGCCGAGTTCATCTTGGTCGGCGCGCTGGCGATCAACGCGTCGAGGCGACCAATCTTGTTCAGCGCCTGCTTGACCTTGTTCAGCAGCTGCTCGTTGGTGAAGGGCTTGCTCACGTAGCCGGAAACCCCGGCCTGGATCGCCTGCACCACGTTTTCCTTGTCACCACGGCTGGTCACCATGACGAACGGCATGGCTTTCAGATGAGGCTGCTCGCGGCACCAGGTCAGCAGCTCCAGGCCGGACATTTCCGGCATTTCCCAGTCACACAGCACCATGTCGAAGGTTTCGCGCATCAGGATGGCCTGGGCTTTTTTGCCGTTCACCGCATCTTCGATCTTGATCCCGGGGAAGTAGTTGCGCAGGCACTTCTTCACCAGGTCGCGAATAAACGAGGCGTCATCCACCACCAACACACTGACTTTGCTCATCGACCCTTCATCCTATAAAAACCCCGGCAAGCATAACGCTTCGCTGATGGCATTTCGCCAAAACTCTTCAGTCACGCCAGGACTTTACGTTTCCCCGCCGCGCAAAATTCGTACGCCACAAACGAAAACGCCCGACCAAAGGCCGGGCGTTTATTTCTCGGGCAATCTTACTTATCGTCAGGAACGCCCGGAACATTAGGGATTTGATCGGCCGTGCCTTCAACTTCGGCTTTCATGCGCTTGAGGCCCATGTGCCGCACGTCGGTACCCCGAACCAGGTAGATCACCAGTTCCGAGATATTGCGCGCGTGGTCGCCGATGCGCTCCAGCGAACGCAGGACCCAGATGATGCTCAACACCCGCGAGATAGAGCGCGGGTCTTCCATCATGTAGGTCGCCAGCTCGCGCAGGGCGGTCTTGTATTCGCGGTCGATGATCTTGTCGTACTGCGCCACCGACAACGCCAGTTCGGCGTCAAAGCGGGCAAACGCGTCGAGGGCGTCGCGGACCATGTTGCGCACCTGGTCGCCGATGTGGCGCACTTCGACGTAACCGCGCGGCGCTTCGCCTTCTTCGCACAACTGGATGGCGCGGCGGGCGATCTTGGTGGCTTCGTCGCCGATGCGCTCCAGGTCGATCACGGACTTGGAGATGCTGATGATCAAACGCAGGTCGGACGCCGCCGGCTGACGACGGGCCAGGATGCGCAGGCATTCTTCGTCGATGTTGCGTTCCATCTGGTTGATCTGGTCATCGATCTCGCGCACTTGCTGGGCCAGGCCCGAGTCGGCCTCGATCAGCGCGGTGACCGCATCGTTGACTTGCTTCTCCACCAGCCCGCCCATGGCCAGGAGGTGGCTGCGCACTTCCTCAAGCTCGGCGTTGAACTGCGCGGAGATGTGATGGGTAAGGCCTTCTTTGCTAATCATGTTGGCGTCCTTGGAACGTCCGGTAAGGTGCGGTCGACCGCAGCATCAGTTCAGTGTGCAACCTGCCAGCTGCTAGCCGTAGCGACCGGTGATGTAGTCTTCGGTCTGCTTCTTCGCCGGGTTGGTGAACAGGGTATCGGTGTCGCCAAATTCCACCAGCTTGCCCATGTACATGAACGCGGTGTAGTCGGAAACCCGCGCCGCCTGCTGCATGTTGTGGGTCACGATCACGATGGTGAACTTGGATTTCAGTTCGTAGATCAGCTCTTCGACTTTCAACGTGGAGATCGGGTCGAGTGCCGAGCACGGTTCATCGAGCAGCAGTACTTCAGGCTCCACGGCGATAGTGCGGGCGATCACCAGACGTTGCTGCTGGCCGCCGGACAAGCCGAGGGCCGACTCGTGCAGGCGGTCCTTGACCTCGTCCCACAGCGCCGCGCCTTTCAGTGCCCACTCAACGGCTTCGTCGAGGATGCGCTTCTTGTTGATGCCCTGGATGCGCAGGCCGTAGACCACGTTTTCATAGATGGTCTTGGGAAACGGGTTCGGCTTCTGGAACACCATGCCCACCCGGCGACGCAGCTCGGCCACGTCTTCGCCCTTGCGGTAGATGTTGGTGCCGTACAGGTTGATGGCGCCCTCGACGCGGCAGCCGTCCACCAGGTCGTTCATCCGGTTGAAGGTGCGCAGCAAGGTCGACTTGCCGCAGCCGGACGGGCCGATGAAGGCGGTCACGCGTTGCTTGGGGATGTTCATGCTGACGTCGTACAGCGCCTGCTTGTCGCCGTAGTACAGGCTCAGGCCCGGCACTTCGATGGCCACGGTTTCCTGGGCCAGGCTCAGGCTCTGCTTGTCGCGACCCAGGGCTGACATGTTGATGCCGT
This sequence comes from Pseudomonas sp. TH32, assembly GCF_016650855.1. Classification (NCBI taxonomy): domain Bacteria; kingdom Pseudomonadati; phylum Pseudomonadota; class Gammaproteobacteria; order Pseudomonadales; family Pseudomonadaceae; genus Pseudomonas; species Pseudomonas sp. TH32. The sequence continues at coordinate 5,386,036 of NZ_JAEKFA010000002.1, forward strand.
GGGAATGAGTGTCTTGTTGCATGGGATGCTCCCTGTGCTACCAATTCGTTTCGTTGAACCGCCGGGGCGGCTTACTCAAAATCTGTGTCTAACGCTAACCCTGTGGGAGCTGGCTTGCCTGCGATGGCATCACCGCGGTGTACCTGTTCAACCGAGTCGCCGGCATCGCAGGCAAGCCAGCTCCCACAGGTGCCCGCTTAACTGTCCAACGCTTTGTATTTTTCGCGCAGGTGGTTACGAATCCACACCGCCGACAGGTTGAGCGTGGCGATCACCAGCACCAGCAACAGCGCGGTGGCGTACACCAGCGGCCGCGCGGCCTCGACGTTGGGGCTCTGGAAGCCGACGTCATAAATGTGGAAGCCCAGGTGCATGATCTTCTGGTCCAGGTGCAGGTACGGGTAGTTGCCGTCCACCGGCAGCGACGGCGCCAGTTTCACCACACCCACCAGCATCAGTGGCGCCACTTCACCGGCGGCCCGGGCCACGGCGAGGATCATGCCGGTCATCATCGCCGGGCTGGCCATTGGCAGCACGATCTTCCACAGCGTTTCCGCCTTGGTTGCGCCCAGTGCCAAAGAGCCTTCACGTACGGTGCGAGGGATGCGCGCCAGGCCTTCTTCGGTGGCCACGATCACCACCGGCACTGCCAGCAGCGCCAGGGTCAGGGACGCCCACAGCAGGCCAGGCGTACCGAAGGTCGGTGCCGGCAAGGCTTCGGCGAAGAACAGCCGGTCGAGCGAGCCGCCCAGTACGTAAACGAAGAAGCCGAGGCCGAACACGCCGTAAACAATGGCAGGCACACCGGCCAGGTTGTTCACCGCGATGCGGATGATGCGGGTCAGGGTGTTCTGCTTGGCGTATTCACGCAGGTACACCGCCGCCAGCACGCCGAACGGGGTCACAATCATCGCCATGATCAGGGTCATCATCACGGTGCCGAAGATCGCCGGGAAGATCCCGCCTTCGGTGTTGGCTTCCCGTGGGTCGTCGCTGAGGAATTCCCAGACCTTGCTGAAGTAGAAGCCGACCTTGGTCAGGTAGCCCATGGCGTTCGGCTGGTAAGCGTGCACCACCTTGCCGATGCCGATTTCGATTTCTTTGCCGTTGCCATCGCGGGCGGTGAGGCTGTCGCGGTTGAACTGGGTGTGCAGGTCCGCCAGGCGGGCTTCGATGTCTTTGTAGCGGTTGTTCAGCTCGGCGCGGCCGCTGTCCATGTCGGCTTGGGCGGTAGCGTCCAGCTTGCCTTCCAGCTCCAGCTTGCGACCGTGCAGGCGGATGCGTTCGAGGCCGGCGTTGATCGCGCCGATGTCGGACTTCTCAAGGGTCTTGAGCTGGGCCGCGAGCTTGTTGACGCGGTCGACACGGGCTTGCAGTTCCGGCCAGGCGGCCTCGCCTTCAGCGATGACCTTGCCGTCCTGTTTGACGTTGACCAGGGTGCCGTAGAAGTTGCCCCACTCACGACGCTCGATGGTCATCAGCTCGACAGGCTTGGTCTGGTTGGTCAGCCACTCGCCGACGATCCAGGTGAAGTCGTTGCCGTTCAAGTCACGGTTGCCGACCTTGATCAGCTCGCGGGTCATGAACTCCGGGCCCTGGTCCGGCACCGGCAAGCCGGCGCTTTTCAGGCGCTCGCGGGGCACTTCTTCTTTCTGCACCACTTCGCCGATGACAATGTGGTTTTCCTGGCCCGGCACGTTGTAGTTGGCCTGGATCAGGTCGGCCGGCCAGAAGTGGCCCAGGCCACGCACGGCAATCACGGCCAGCAAACCAATGGTCATGATGACCGCGATGGACACCGCGCCACCGCTGATCCAGACGCCCGGGGCGCCGCTCTTGAACCATCCATTCAGGGAGTTCTGTTTCACAGACTTCTACCTTTCTTAAAGCGACGAGTATTTCTTGCGCAGACGCTGACGGATCAGCTCGGCGAGGGTGTTCATGATGAAGGTGAACAGCAGCAGCACCAGCGCCGAGAGGAACAGCACGCGGTAGTGGCTGCCGCCGACTTCCGACTCGGGCATTTCCACCGCGACGTTCGCCGCCAGGGTGCGCAGGCCTTCAAACAGGTTCATCTCCATCACCGGCGTGTTACCGGTGGCCATCAGCACGATCATGGTTTCACCTACCGCACGGCCCATGCCGATCATCAGCGCCGAGAAGATGCCCGGGCTGGCGGTCAGGATCACCACGCGGGTCATGGTCTGCCATGGCGTGGCGCCCAGGGCCAACGAGCCCAGGGTCAGGCCGCGTGGCACGCTGAACACGGCGTCTTCGGCGATGGAGTAGATGTTCGGGATCACCGCAAAACCCATGGCCAGGCCGACGACCAGGGCGTTGCGCTGGTCGTAGGTGATGCCCAGGTCGTGGGAGATCCACATGCGCATGTCGCCGCCGAAGAACCAGGTTTCCAGGTACGGGCTCATGTACAGCGAGAGCCAGCCCACAAACAGGATCACCGGGATCAGGATCGCGCTTTCCCAGCCATCCGGGACCCGCAGACGGATCGACTCCGGCAGGCGGCTGAAGATGAAGCCGGCCACCAGGATGCCGATCGGCAGCAGCATCAGCAGGCTGAAAATCCCCGGCAGATGCCCTTCCACATACGGCGCCAGGAACAGGCCGGCGAAGAAGCCGAGGATCACTGTCGGCATCGCTTCCATCAACTCGATCACCGGCTTGACCTTGCGGCGCAGGCTCGGGGCCATGAAGTAAGCGGTGTAGATCGCAGCGGCAACCGCCAGTGGCGCCGCCAGCAGCATGGCGTAGAACGCGGCCTTCAGGGTGCCGAAGGTCAGCGGGGCCAGGCTCATCTTGGGTTCGAAGTCGGTGTTGGCGGCGGTCGATTGCCAGACGTATTTAGGCTCGTCGTAGTTTTCGTACCAGACCTTGCTCCACAACGCGCTCCAGGACACTTCCGGGTGCGGGTTGTCCAGCAGCAGCGGTTGCAGCTTGCCGCCGGCTTCGACGATCACCCGGTTGGCCCGTGGCGACATGCCGAAGATCCCGGTGCCCTCGACCACCGGGTCCACCAGCAGCGTGCGGTGGGCGGTGCTGTGGAACACGCCGAACTTGCCGGAGGCGTCGAGGGCGGTGAAGCCTTTGCGACGTTCTTCAGCGGTGATTTCAACGATAGGCGCGGTGCCCATCTGGAAAGTACGAATCTGCTTCAGACGCTGTTCGCCGTCCGGGTCACGGGCCATGAACCACTGCGCCAGGCCGCCGCTGGAGTTACCGATGATCAGCGAGATGCCGCCCACCAGTTGGGTGCTGGCGGTGACTTGCGCAACGCCGTCTTCCAATAATTTGTATCGACCGTTGAGGCTGTTGTCCCGCAGGCTGAACACGTCGGCCTGGGCGCGGCCGTTGATCACGTACAGCCACTGCTGGCGCGGATCGACGAAAATGGCTTTCACCGGCTCGGTCATTTGCGGCAGTTCGATGCGCTTCTGCTCGGTAGTGACTTCCTCGGTCATCATGTTTTCTTCACGGCTGATAGACAGCACGTTCAGATGGGCGCCGCTGGAACCGGCCACCACCAGCGTCGAGTCGGTAGCATTCAAGGCTACGTGCTCAAGGGAACGACCTTGTTCGTCGAGGACGATCGGCGTTTCGCCGTAAGGGTATTCAATGGCGGGCGAGATGGTCTTCTTGCCGTCCGGGTACGACACTTTATAGGTATGGCGGAACACCAGGGACTGGCCGTTGGACAGGCCGAGGATCACCAGCGGGCTGCCCGGCTGGTCCTCACCAATGGAAGCAACTGTCACACCGGCCGGCAATGGCAGGTCAACGCGCTTGAGTTCGGCCCCTGTATCAACACTGAAGAACAGTGCCTGGCCCTTGTCGGAAACCCGCATCGCGACCTGGTTCTGTTCTTCCATGGAAATCATCAGCGGCTTGCCGGCGTCCTGCAGCCAGGCCGGCGTCAGGGCCTCTTCCTTGGTCAGGTTGGCGCCGTGGAACAGCGGCGCGACCACGTAGGCAAGAAAGAAGAAGATCAAGGTGATCGCGCCCAGCACGGCGAGGCCGCCAATCAGCACGTACCAGCGGGTCAGGCGATCCTTGAGCGCGCGGATTCGGCGCTTGCGTTGCAGCTCAGGCGTATTGAAATCAATGCGCTTGGGGGGAGAAGTCGTCGTCATGGTGGAATTGGCCAGATCATTCATGCGCACACCCTAGCGATCCTGTATGACAGAAAGATGACAATGCAGTGACGCAAGAAATCCGCCGCGCAGCGTAGCTGGCAGCAGACTGAAAAATGGGAGGCGAGGTCCAGGTCCTGCAGACCCCGCCCAGGTCTTGAACCGCGGCTAAACCCCGGCTCAAGACAAGTTTACCGGCGGCTTATTTGCCACCTTCTTTCAGGCCCAGGTCAGCCAGTGCCTTGGCGGCAACTTTGGCTGGCAGCGGGATGTAGCCGTCTTTCACTACCACTTCCTGGCCCTGTTTGGACAGAACCAGCTTCACGAACTCGGCTTCCAGCGGGGCCAGAGGCTTGTTCGGGGCTTTGTTGACGTAAACGTAGAGGAAGCGCGACAGCGGGTATTTACCGTTCAGGGCGTTTTCTTCGCTGTCTTCGATGAAGTCAGTGCTGCCTTTCTTGGCCAGGGCCACGGTTTTCACGCTGGCGGTTTTGTAACCGATGCCCGAGTAACCGATGCCGTTCAGCGAGGAGCTGATGGACTGCACAACCGACGCCGAACCTGGTTGTTCGTTCACGTTAGGTTTGTAGTCGCCTTTGCACAGGGCTTCTTCCTTGAAGTAGCCGTAGGTGCCGGACACCGAGTTACGACCGAACAGTTGCACTGGCTTGTTGGCCAGGTCGCCGGTCACGCCCAGGTCGCCCCAGGTCTTGACGTCAGCTTTGGCGCCGCACAGACGCGTCGAGGAGAAGATCGCGTCGACTTGTTCCATGGTCAGGTGCTGGATCGGGTTGTCCTTGTGCACGAACACGGCCAGGGCATCCACGGCAACCGGGATAGCGGTTGGCTTGTAGCCGTACTTCTGCTCGAAGGCAGCCAGTTCGGTGTCCTTCATCTTGCGGCTCATCGGGCCCAGGTTGGAGGTGCCTTCAGTCAGCGCAGGAGGTGCAGTGGCGGAGCCGGCGGCCTGAATCTGGATGTTGACGTTCGGGTATTCCTTTTTGTAACCCTCAGCCCACAGGGTCATCAGGTTTGCCAGGGTATCGGAACCAACGCTGGACAGGTTGCCCGACACACCAGTGGTCTTCACATAAGCCGGAATGGCCGGGTCAACACCAGCGGCTACCGCGTTAGCGGTCGCAACGCCAGCAGCGACAAAAGTCATTGCCGCCATCAAACGTTTCAGTTTCATGCCTTGCTCCTAGCAGATAGGGATAATTGGATCGGGGCCAAGTATCGGTAGGCCGTGTGAACACTCTATGTCCGTAATATGACAATTAGATGAAAGGCCATCATTCATGAAAAACCTGACAGGAAGGGGCAGTTCAATAAATTCGGGGGCTTGCGAGGAGGTTGAAGCGATAGGAGCGACGTACCAGAAATACTCTGTAATCCATGATCGTTCCTACGCTGGTGCGTAGGAACGATCTTCAACTAGCGGCTTACCGCCCGCGCTTCCACAGATAAGCACCCACCAGCATGCCCATGGTGCAGATCACTGCCACGTAGTACGCCGGGCCCATCGGGCTTTCCTTCATCAGCAGCGACACCACCAGCGGCGTCAGGCCGCCGAACACCGCGTACGCCACGTTGTAGGAGAACGACAGACCGCTGAAGCGCACCACTGGCGGGAAGGCTTTCACCATCACGTAGGGCACCACGCCGACCGTGCCCACAAACAGGCCGGTCAGGGTATACAGCGGGAACAGCCAGTCAGGATGATTGGCGAGGCTGTGGTACAGCGTCCAGGAAGTTGCCAGCAGCAATGCGCAACCGGCGATCAGCACACGGCCCGCACCGAAGCGGTCAGCCAGGGCGCCGGAAATGATGCAACCAATGCTCAGGGTAACGATGGCCAGGCTGTTGGCTTGCAGCGAAACAGTCGGGCTGAAGTGGTAGACGGTCTGCAACACGGTCGGGGTCATCAGGATCACGACGACGATGCCGGCCGAGAGCAACCAGGTCAGCAGCATCGACAGCACGATGGCCCCACGGTGATCACGCAACACCGCGCGCAAGGGCAGTTCAGCCGCCAGGGTCTTGCGCTGCTGCATCTCGGCGAAAATCGGGGTTTCATGCAGCCAGCGACGCAGGTACACCGACAGCAGGCCAAACACACCGCCCAACAGGAAAGGAATCCGCCAGGCGTAATCCGACACCTGCTCCGGGCTATAGAGGGTGTTGATGGCGGTCGCCACCAGCGAACCCAAAAGGATGCCCGCCGTCAGGCCGCTGGTCAGGGTACCGCAGGCATAACCGATATGACGCGGCGGCACGTGCTCGGACACGAACACCCAGGCGCCCGGCACTTCACCGCCAATCGCTGCGCCCTGAATCACGCGCATCAGCAACAGCAGGATCGGCGCCCACAGGCCGATCTGTGCGTAGGTGGGCAGCAGGCCCATGATCAGGGTCGGCACGGCCATCATGAAGATGCTCAGGGTGAACATTTTCTTGCGCCCCAGCAGGTCGCCGAAGTGCGCCATGATGATCCCGCCCAGCGGCCGCGCCAGGTAGCCTGCGGCGAAGATGCCGAAGGTCTGCATCAAGCGCAGCCATTCGGGCATGTCGGCGGGGAAGAACAGCTTTCCGACCACCGTGGCGAAAAACACGAAAATGATGAAGTCGTAGAACTCCAGCGCCCCGCCCAAGGCAGACAGCGACAGGGTTTTGTAGTCGTTGCGGGTCAGCGGGCGCGAAGGTTGCGCGCTGCTTGCGGGCACGGAGGACATGGCAAGGCTTCTCTTATAGTAGTCAGGACGGCAAGCCCGGGACTTGCGGCAGGCTTGGCAAGATAGCAAATCGCTTGAAAAAGCACAGCGTTGAGCAGTTAACAGTTCAGATGAGCGAAATATTCCCGTCGCAGACGTGCAATTAACATGAGCAGGAGCACAGTTGCCGGAAAAAGCCGCGATACAGCGTCTATTTACCGACCAAATGAGCCGCAGGAGGTCGTCGTGGCGCCGACGGCTCGATATACTCGGCCATTGCAAGCGCCAGACCCGCATCCTTGAGGGGCTGCTGTGCCAAAACGCCGTTGGCTGCCCGCCAGCCGATTTGGCAGAGTTTCCCTTTAGTACGCCTTACGAGAAACGCATCGAGCGGTGTATGTTGGTGCTGAAACGTTTTTCCAGAAGACGGCTATCCACTTGAAATACCCATGAAGCGTCACGGGTCAGAGGCACCGGCATGATCGAACTCGAACAAGAAGATCCTATCCCGCAAGGCGATCTCGCCCTGCAAATCACCGCACTCCCGCGTGAAACCAACGGTTTCGGCGACATCTTCGGCGGCTGGCTGGTCGCGCAGATGGACCTGGCCGGCACGGCCATGGCGAGCAAGGTTGCCGGAGGCCGCGTGGCGACCGTAGCGATTGACCGCATGGCATTCCTGGTGCCAGTGGCAGTCGGCGCACAGTTGTCCTTCTATACCCAGGCCCTGGAAATCGGCCGCAGCTCGATCCAGATGATGGTCGAAGTGTGGAGCGACGACCCGCTGTCCAGCGAATGGCGCAAGGTCACCGAGGCGGTGTTTGTGTTCGTTGCCATCGACGGCAGCGGTCGCACCCGGTCGGTTCCGTCGCGGGCGCGTTAAACATCGCGACGTTTTGACGGTCCATTGCCCCATTGTCTGCCATTGAGAGCGCGTGCCTATGTCTACACCCAACGTTGAAACCGTAAAACTGGATGAGCTGAACGCATGGCGCATCCGCCATAACGGCGCCGAATTGGTGGTGGCCCAGCAAGGCGCACATATCGTCAGTTACCAGCGCACCGGCGAGAAGCCGCTGATCTGGCCCAACGACGACGTGGTGTTCAAGAAAGGCAAAGGCATTCGCACCGGTGTGCCGGTGTGCTGGCCGTGGTTTGGTGTATTCGACCGCAACCCGCAAAGCGTCAAGGCCATGTATCAGGGTGACGAGCCGGCGGGCGCGCATGGTTTCGTGCGGACCGCCGACTGGGCGTTGGTGGGCGTTGAAGCTGAAGGCACGGCACTGCGCGTGGAGCTGGAACTGCCGGTGCCCGAAGGTGGCTTCCCAGGCTGGCCCCATCAGGTCGACCTGAAGATGAGCCTCCTGCTGGATGATCAGTTGCACATCCGCCTGACCAGCCACAACCACGGCACCGAGACCGTCAGCCTCAGCCAGGCACTGCACAGCTACTTTGCGGTCAGCGATGTGCGCAAGGTGCAGGTCGAAGGTTTGGACGGCCTGGCCTATATCGATACCGCCGACGGCTGGACCCACAAGCAACAATCCGGGCTGTTGCACTTCACCGCCGAGACCGACCGCATCTACCTCGACACGCCGGCGCAGCTGAACATTGTCGATAAAGACTGGCAACGCCGTGTTCAGCTCACCAGCACAGGCTCGCGCTCGACGGTGATCTGGAACCCGTGGACCGAACGTGCCAAGGCCTTCAGCGACATGGCCGACGACGGCTGGCAGGGCATGCTCTGCATCGAGACCGCGAATGTGCTGGACGATGTGGTGACACTGGCGCCGGGCGAAAGCCACACCTTGGGCGTGAGCATCAGCGGTATTGCCCTGTAAACCCAATCAAATGTGGGAGCTGGCTTGCCTGCGATAGCGGAGTATCAGGCGACAGAGATGTCGACTGTCAGGCCCTCATCGCAGGCAAGCCAGCTCCCACATTTTGAATGGCGTCGCGGCTTACAAGTCCGACTCTTTGACCACCCGCACTTTCCCCGCATCCAGCGCATAGGCCGCATCGGCCAGGTCGTTGTTGACCTTCTCCACCTTCAGCGTGCCCGTCACCCACAGCGGCGTGTAGATATCATCCAGCTTCAACCCCTTGGGATAACGCACCAGCACCAACTGGTTGGGCGGCGGTGGCGGCACGTGGATGCACGCGCCCGGGTAAGGCACCAGGAAGAACAGCGTGCTGCGGCCCTTGGCGTCGGTTTCGAGTGGCACGGGGTAGCCGCCGATACGGATGTTCTTGCCGTTCATGGCGGCCACGGTCTTGGTCGAATACATCACCGCCGGCAAACCCTTGCTCTGCTTCAGGCCGCCCTTGGCCGTGAAGGTGCCTTGGGCTTCCGGGGAGTTGTGGTCGATTTCGGGCATTTCTTCGAGGGCTTTCTGGTCCGACTTGGGCATCAGTTCCAGCCAGTCGGTTTCCGGCAGTTCGCCAGCGTGCGCCAGGCCAGAGCCCAGCAAGAGGAGAGTCAACAGAAGACGGCGCATGGAGAGGCTCGGCAAGGATTACAGTGCCGGCATTCTAGCCCTCTGCGCCTGCGCAGCGCAGAGGGCTTGGTCGCTAAATTACTTCTTTCTCAGCAGACCGTAGATCACCAGCAACACGATCGCACCGATCAGTGCACCGATAAAGCCTGCGCCCTGGCCTGCCTGGTAGATACCCAGTGCCTGGCCACCATAGGTTGCAACCAGCGAACCGGCGATACCCAGCAGGATGGTCATGATCCAGCCCATGCTGTCGTCGCCTGGCTTCAGGAAACGCGCCAGCAGGCCAACGATCAAGCCGATAAAGATGGTTCCAATGATACCCATGGCATTTCCCTCTGAATGAAGTGAACTCAGTCAAAGCCTAGTCAGACTTTGGCTTCCTGCAATCAGAGGGTGGCGGGTACCAATGGTTCCCGCCCCGCCTTGGCTTATTGCTCGGCGATCAGCGCTTCGACCTTGAGGATCTGCGCTTGCAGCGTCGCGCGGTCCTTGCAACGCAGGTTGGCGTGGCCGACCTTGCGCCCGGCCTTGAAGGCCTTGCCGTAGTGATGCAGGTGGCAGTCATCGATCGCGATCACACGCTCAACCGGCGGTACCACGCCGATGAAGTTGAGCATCGCGCTCTCACCGACCTTGGCCGTGGAGCCCAACGGCAAGCCCGCCACCGCCCGCAGGTGGTTTTCGAACTGGCTGCACTCGGCGCCTTCGGTGGTCCAGTGCCCGGAGTTGTGCACGCGCGGGGCGATTTCGTTGGCTTTCAGGCCACCGTCGACTTCAAAGAACTCGAACGCCATCACGCCGACGTAATCCAGCTGCTTGAGCACACGGCTCGAATAATCTTCGGCCAGGGCTTGCAGCGGGTGATCGGTGCTGGCCACGGACAGCTTGAGGATGCCGCTGTCGTGGGTGTTGTGCACCAGCGGGTAGAAGCGGGTTTCGCCATCGCGGGCACGCACGGCGATCAGCGAGACTTCACCGGTGAACGGCACGAAGCCTTCCAGCAGGCAGGCGACGCTGCCCAGCTCGGCGAAGGTACCGACCACATCGGCAGCGCTGCGCAGCACTTTCTGGCCCTTGCCGTCGTAACCCAGGGTGCGGGTTTTCAGCACGGCCGGCAGGCCGATGGAGGCGACTGCAGCGTCCAGGTCGGCCTGGGACTGGATGTCGGCGAAGGCCGGCGTCGGGATGCCCAGGTCCTTGAACATGCTCTTCTCGAACCAGCGGTCGCGAGCGATGCGCAAGGCTTCGGCGCTCGGGTACACCGGCACGAACTGCGACAGGAAGGCCACGGTTTCAGCCGGGACGCTTTCGAACTCGAAGGTCACCAGGTCGACTTCATCGGCCAGTTGGCGCAGGTGGTCCGGGTCGCTGTAGTCAGCCCGCAGGTGTTCACCCAGCGCCGCCGCGCAGGCGTCTGGCGCCGGGTCCAGGAAAGCGAAGTTCATCCCCAGCGGCGTACCCGCCAGGGCCAGCATGCGGCCCAGTTGGCCGCCACCGATTACACCGATTTTCATCGTCAACAACCTCAGGCAATGCGTGGGTCTGGATTGTCCAGGACGCTGTCTGTCTGCTCAGCCCGGAATTTTTTCAGTGCCGCATGGTACTGCGGGTGCTTGGCACCGAGGATGCTGGCGGACAGCAATGCTGCGTTGATCGCGCCGGCCTTGCCGATCGCCAGGGTGGCCACCGGAATACCGGCAGGCATCTGCACGATGGACAACAGCGAATCCACGCCCGAGAGCATCGACGACTGCACCGGTACGCCCAGCACGGGCAGGTGAGTCTTGGCTGCACACATGCCTGGCAGGTGAGCTGCACCGCCGGCACCGGCGATGATCACCTCGATGCCACGGGATTCTGCTTCATCGGCATACTGGAACAGCAAATCCGGAGTGCGGTGGGCGGAAACCACCTTCACTTCGTAGGGAATGCCGAGTTTTTCCAGCATATCGGCGGTGTGGCTAAGGGTGGACCAATCGGACTTGGAGCCCATGATCACGCCAACCAATGCACTCATCGTCGTGCCTCTTCTCTCTGGGCGCCCGCAGGCGCGTCAAAAAACAACAAGCCACGCGGGAAATCCGGCGTGGCTTGGTGTACGAATTAAGGCCGGTTGGACCGGCCGAAGGCCGCGCAGTATACCGTAATAATGCAGATAAACAGCCCCTGGAATGACCATCTGTCTAGCGGGGCAAAGCGGCGGTTTTATTGACTTTCAGGTCAGCGAAAACACCGCAAAACCCTGTAGGAGCTGGCTTGCCTGCGATAGCGGTGTATCAGCCAACATTTCAGGCGCTGACCCACCTCAATCGCAGGCAAGCCAGCTCCCACATTTAACCGCGTTCAGCCGCCGGATTCTGCGCCGCCCCCCCTTCCAGCTTGCGCCACAGCAACCGCACATTCGCCTTGCGCACCAGGGCGCAGCGGTACAAACGAATCTCCAGCGGCACATGCCATTGTGGGCCGCCGCACACCACCAGTTCGCCCCGCGCCAACTCCGCCCGCACGCTCAACTGCGGCACCCAGGCAATGCCCAGGCCTTCGAGGGCCATGCTTTTCAGGCTGTCGGCCATGGCGGTTTCATAAATGGTGGTGAAACGCAGCGCCCGTTGACGCAGCAACAGGTTTACCGAACGCCCGAGAAAGGCGCCGGCACTGTAGGCCAACAGCGGCACACTGCCTTCGCCTTCGAGGTCGAACAGCGGCTTGCCGTCGGCATCGGCGGCGCACACCGGCAGCATCTCGGTGTTGCCCAGGTGCAGCGACGGGAAGATCTCCGGGTCCATCTGCATCGCAGCGTCCGGGTCGTAGAACGCCAGCATCAAGTCGCAGCCGCCTTCGCGCAACGCATGCACAGCGTCGCCGACGTTGGTGGCGACCAACCGGGTGGCGATGTTCAATCCTTCATTACGCAACTGAGCGATCCAGCGCGGGAAGAAGCCCAGCGCCAGGGAGTGCGCCGCCGCCACCTGCATGACTTCGCCCTGCCCGCCTTCCAGGTGATGGAGGTGGCGCAGTACCTCGCCGAGCTGCTCGACCACGGTACGCGCGGTGACCAGGAACAACTGCCCCGCCGCCGTCAGCTCGACCGGCGTGCGCGAGCGATTGACCAGGGTCAGCCCCAGCGCCGCCTCCAGGCTGCGGATGCGCCGACTGAACGCCGGCTGGGTGACAAAGCGCCGCTCAGCCGCCTGGGAGAAGCTGCGAGTGGCCGCCAGGGCGCTAAAGTCTTCCAGCCATTTGCTTTCAAGGTTCATCACATCCTCCCGGGGCACGCACCATTTTGGCACACACGTCCGTCATGGTAACGGGGTCACACCGACATTATGCCGTTTATGCATAGGCCAGTGTTTAACAGCATTGGCCCAAAACCTCCCGCAAGCCTAGCATTCACAGCATTCCGGCCTAGCCCGGGTCCATATCGAGATGATTTCCGTCATGTCCTCCGCTGCATCTTTCCGCACAGAAAAAGACCTGCTTGGCGTACTCGAAGTACCCGCTCACGCGTATTACGGCATCCAGACCCTGCGAGCGGTGAATAACTTCCGCCTCTCGGGCGTTCCGATTTCGCATTACCCGAAATTGGTGGTCGGCCTGGCAATGGTCAAGCAAGCGGCCGCTGACGCCAACCGCGAGTTGGGCCAGCTCAGCGAAGCCAAGCACGCTGCCATCAGCGAAGCCTGTGCCCGCCTGATCCGCGGCGATTTCCACGAAGAGTTCGTGGTGGACATGATTCAAGGCGGCGCTGGCACTTCAACCAACATGAATGCCAACGAAGTCATCGCCAACATCGCGTTGGAGGCCATGGGCCACAACAAGGGCGAATACCAATACCTGCACCCCAACAACGACGTGAACATGGCGCAGTCGACCAACGACGCCTACCCGACCGCGATCCGCCTGGGTCTGCTGCTGGGCCACGACGCACTGCTGGCCAGCCTCGACAGCCTGATCCAGTCGTTTGCGGCCAAGGGTGAAGAATTCAGCCACGTCCTGAAAATGGGCCGTACCCAGCTGCAAGACGCCGTGCCGATGACCCTCGGCCAGGAATTCCGCGCCTTTGCCACCACCCTCGGTGAAGACCTGGCCCGCCTGAAAACCCTGGCACCCGAGCTGTTGACCGAAGTGAACCTGGGCGGTACTGCCATCGGTACCGGCATCAACGCCGACCCGCGTTACCAGGCCCTGGCCGTTCAACGCCTGGCCACCATCAGCGGCCAGCCGCTGGTACCGGCTGCCGACCTGATCGAAGCCACCTCCGACATGGGCGCCTTCGTACTGTTCTCCGGCATGCTCAAGCGTACGGCGGTGAAGCTGTCGAAGATCTGCAACGACCTGCGCCTGCTGTCCAGCGGCCCACGCACCGGCATCAACGAGATCAATCTGCCGGCCCGCCAGCCAGGCAGCTCGATCATGCCCGGCAAGGTCAACCCGGTAATCCCGGAAGCCGTGAACCAGGTGGCGTTCCAAATCATCGGTAACGATTTGGCGCTGACCATCGCGGCCGAAGGCGGCCAGCTGCAACTGAACGTGATGGAGCCGCTGATCGCCTACAAGATCTTCGACTCGATCCGCCTGCTGCAACGCGCCATGGACATGCTGCGCGAGCACTGCATCGTCGGCATCACTGCCAACGAAGCCCGCTGCCGCGAGCTGGTGGAACACTCCATCGGCCTGGTCACCGCGCTGAACCCGTACATCGGCTATGAAAACGCCACCCGTATCGCCCGTATCGCCCTTGAAAGCGGCCGCGGCGTGCTGGAACTGGTGCGCGAAGAAGGCTTGCTCGACGACGCCATGCTCGACGACATCCTGCGCCCCGAAAACATGATTGCCCCACGTTTGGTCCCGCTGAAGGCCTAAGCGTTTGTTGCACCGCTCACCAGGTTGAGGGACTAGACACCTCTCACCTTTTGAGGGCCTGAAGGCTCGTTCTTCAGGCCCTTTTTTTTGCCTCAAGGTTGTGAAATGACGCCAATAAAAACTCCAAGATCGCCCAGCAAACCCGCCTTGCCCGTAACGCCTTGGCTGAAACCTTTAATCGCCTCGTGCAGACGGATCACACACTCCTAGGTATAGTGCCGCCCCTCTTCGCGTCAGCGGTCGTCGGTAACGAGACCCTGGGAAGCGCGAAACCGCATGAATAACAACACCCGCAAAAGGATTGGGGTCGAAGCGTCGTGCACTGCCTGGTGCTAAACGATGCGTCGGACCGTCCTGCGTTTGCCATTAGAAAAATCAGCGAGGAACACTCCATGCTAGAAGTCATCAACGACTTCCTCTCAGGGAAAGTATTGATCGTGCTCATTGTCGGGCTCGGTGGTTACTTCACGATCCGCTCGCGTTTCGTTCAGTTGCGTCACTTTTTCCACATGTTTTCGGTGTTTCGCGACAGCCTGAAAAGCAGCACCGGCCAACTCAGCTCGTTCCAGGCGCTGATGCTCAGCCTCGCCGGGCGCGTGGGTGCCGGCAACATCGCAGGCGTCGGCATTGCCGTGACCCTGGGTGGCCCGGGCGCCGTGTTCTGGATGTGGGTTACCGCACTGGTGGGCATGTCTTCGAGCTTTATCGAGTGCTCCCTCGGCCAGCTCTACAAGCGCACCGACGCTGAAGGCACCTACCGTGGCGGCCCGGCTTACTACATTCAGCACGGCCTGCAAAAACGCTGGCTGGGCATGGTGATGGCGTTCCTGCTGCTGGTGACCTTCGGTTTCGCCTTCAACGGTCTGCAAGCCCACGCCGTGACTCACTCGCTGAACAATGCGTTTGGCCTGGACACCACCTACACCGGCCTGGCCCTGGCCGTGCTGCTGGGCCTGGTGTTCATCGGCGGGATCAAGCGTATCGCCTCGATCGCCGACCTGCTGGTACCGGTCAAGACCCTGGTCTACATCGCCGTGACCCTGTACGTGATCGTGCTGCAATTCGACCACGTGCCGGCCATGCTCGCGACCATCGTCAAGAGCGCTTTCGGCCTCGACCAAGCCTTCGGTGGCCTGGTGGGCAGCGCGATCATCATGGGCGTGAAACGCGGCGTGTTCGCCAACGAAGCCGGCCTGGGCAGTGCGCCTAACGTGGCCGCAGTGGCCTCGGTTGAACACCCGATCGCCCAAGGCGTGGTGCAAGCGTTCAGCGTATTCCTCGACACCTTCGTGATCTGCACCTGCACCGCGTTGCTGATCCTGCTATCCGGTTTCTACACCCCGGGCTTCGAAGGCGACGGCATTGCCCTGACCCAGAACTCCCTGGCGGCGGTGGTCGGTGACTGGGGCCGGATGTTCATCTCGGTGGCCCTGGCGTTGTTCGTGTTCACCTCGATCATGTACAACTACTACCTCGGCGAGAGCAACCTGCGCTTCATTGTGGGCGACAACCGCAAGGTGTTGATGGGCTACCGCGCGCTGGTGCTGGTGCTGATTTTCTGGGGTTCCATCGAGAACCTCGGCACCGTGTTCGCCTTCGCCGACATCACCATGACCATGCTCGCGTTCGTCAACCTGTTCGCCTTGGCGTTCCTGTTCAAGATCGCCATGCGCATCCTGAACGACTACGACGGCCAGCGCGCGGCGGGCATCAAGACCCCGGTGTTTGATTCCAGCAAGTTCCCGGACCTGGACCTGGACCGCAAGGCCTGGCCGGCGAATCCGGTGAAGCCTGAGCCAGCCGCTCAAGCAACAGCAGAGCTGAACGCTCAAGCGCAGCGCTAAGCGTCGCACGCCTAGATAGATGACACGCCGCCCGGCCTTGGGCATGCTCTGGGCCCGGCGGCGTTTTTCGTTCAGGAGATTCTTCGATGTCCCCAGCTACTAACATCATGGTGCTCTACACCGGTGGCACCATCGGCATGCAGGCCAGCGCCAACGGCCTGGCACCCGCTTCGGGTTTTGAAGCGCGCATGAGCGAGTTCCTCGCCAGCCAACCCCATATAAACGTCCCTGCCTGGCGCTTCCGGGAAATGTCGCCGCTGATCGACAGCGCCAACATGACGCCCGCCTACTGGCAGCGCTTGCGTGTGGCGGTGATCGAAGCGGTGGATGCCGGCTGCGACGCCGTGCTGATCCTGCACGGCACCGACACCCTGGCCTACAGCGCGGCGGCCATGAGCTTCCAGTTGCTGGGCTTGCCGGCGCCGGTGCTGTTTACCGGCTCGATGCTGCCCGCCGGCGTACCCGACAGCGATGCCTGGGAAAACGTCAGCGGCGCGCTGGTGGCCTTGGGCGAAGGCCTGGCGCCGGGCGTGCAGCTGTACTTCCACGGCACGCTGATGGCGCCGACCCGGTGCGCGAAGATTCGCAGTTTTGGTCGCCATCCGTTTGCCGCGTTGCAGCGCAATGGCGGCGTGGCCAAGGCGGATCATCTTCCCGCCGCGCTGGATTACCGTCACGACAAGACCCTGGCCAACGTCGGCGTGCTGCCGCTGGTGCCTGGCATCGCCGCGCAGCAACTGGATGCCCTGGTCGACAGCGGTATTCAAGCGCTGGTGCTGGAATGCTTCGGCAGTGGCACTGGCCCCAGCGACAACCCCGAGTTCCTTGCCAGCCTCCAGCGCGCGCAGGACCAGGGCGTGGTCGTCGTCGCCATCACCCAGTGCCATGAAGGCGGCGTAGAGCTGGATGTGTACGAAGCCGGCAGCCGCTTGCGCGGCGTGGGCGTACTGTCTGGCGGCGGCATGACCCGCGAAGCGGTGTTCGGCAAGCTCAATGCGCTGATTGGCGCCGGACTGGGGAATGCCGAAATCCGGCGCCTGGTGGAGCTCGACCTGTGTGGCGAGCTGAGCTGACCGGCATATAACTTGCTCCGCTTCCAGCCATCCCCTGGCTGGAAGCACCCATGCTGCACTCCCACCTCACCACCCTCAACGCCGTCTCCCTGGTGCTTGGCACCTTCAAGGACCAGGGCCTGCCCGGCGACGCGTTGCTCGAAGGCAGCGGCATCTGCCCGGCGGACTTGAGCCGTGCCGACACGCGCATCACCACCAACCAGGAGATGCGCGTGTGTGCCAATGCCGTGGCGCTGCAGCGGGATATCGGCCTGGAACTGGGCCGGCGCATGCACGTTTCGTCCTACGGCATGCTCGGCTACGCCCTGCTCACCAGTGCCACCTTCGGTGACGCTTTACGTTTGGCCCTGCGTTATCCGGCGCTGTTGGGAACACTTTTCGAGCTGAGCCTGGTGGAGGACGGCGAGCGCATCTGGTTCAGCGCCAGTGATTATCGGGAGAACCCGGCGCTGGAAACCTTCAATGTCGAGTTCTGCCTGGTCTCATTGAAAGTCATCTGCGACGACCTGCTCGGCCATCCGCTGCCATTGCGCGGTGCGCGCTTTGAATACGACGCGCCGGACTATCAGGCGCGTTACCGCGAGCGCTTCGACTGCCCGTTGCAGTTTCAAGCCACCGCCAATGCCTTTGCGTTCGACAAGCACTGGCTGGACCAGCCATTACCCCTGGCCGACGCCGTCACCCACCAGGCCATGGCCGAGCGTTGCCGCAAGCAGAACCTGGAGTTCACCGGGCGCCAGGCGTGGCTGGGCCGGATTCGCCACGTGCTCGCCAGCCAATTGCAGTCGGCGCCGGGCCTTGAGGGGTTGGCCCAACAGATGAACTGCTCGGCACGCACCTTGCGCCGGCACCTGCACGACCAGGGTTGCAGCTACCAGGAACTGCTCGACGAGCTACGCTTCGAGCGGGCCAAGCAGCTGCTGGGCGAGGACGAGCTGCCGATCTACCGGATTGCCGAAGCACTGGGGTTTAGTGAAACCGCAAGTTTCCGCCACGCGTTTGTGCGCTGGAGCGGCGTGGCGCCGAGCCAATTTCGCGCATGACGCCCCATTGAGGGGCGAATTGCGGTCACACACATTGGCCGTATTTATCCCCTTTTGGCCGCTCCTGCCGTTCTCATAAACCCCGCCCGCCGCAAGACTGCCTGCACCGATACAGCCTGCGGAGAACAACAATATGCTGACGATCTACTCGGACGATCACCACCTGCACCACGGCCGCTGCGAACTGATGGACGGGCAACTGATGCCCTGCTTTGAAATGCCCTCCCGCGCCGACCATGTGCTGCAACGGGTCCAGGACCGCGAACTGGGCCCGGTGCACGCGCCGGTGGATTTTGGCCTGGTGCCACTGCAACGCATTCACAGCGCGGCCTACCTGGACTTCTTCAAGGGCGCCTGGCAACGCTGGACAGCATTCAACCAGGACGGCGACTTGCTGCCCTACACCTGGCCCGCCCGCACCTTGCGCAAGGTGATCCCCACCAGCCTGCACGGCCAACTCGGCTATTACAGCTTCGACGGCGGCGCGCCCATTACCGCCGGCACCTGGCAAGCGGCCTACAGCGCAGCGCAGGTTGCACTGACCGCCCAACAGGCCATCCAGCAAGGCGCCCGCAGTGCGTTCGCCCTGTGTCGACCGCCTGGCCATCACGCCGCCAGCGACTTGATGGGCGGCTATTGCTACCTCAATAACGCCGCCATCGCCGCCCAGGCGTTTCTCGACCAGGGCCACAAGAAGGTCGCGATCCTTGACGTGGATTACCACCACGGCAACGGCACCCAATCGATTTTCTATGAGCGCAGCGATGTGCTGTTCACCTCGATTCACGGCCACCCGGAAGCGGAGTTCCCGTTCTTCCTCGGTTATGCCGATGAGCTGGGGGAAGGCCCGGGTGAAGGGTTCAACTTCAACTATCCGCTGCCAGCCGGTTCGGGCTGGGCTACCTGGAGCGCGGCGCTGGAGCAGGCCTGCGATCAAATCCAGCGCTATGGCGCCGACGTCGTGGTGGTGTCTTTGGGCGTCGACACGTTCAAGGACGACCCCATCTCGCAGTTCAAGCTCGACAGCCCGGACTACCTCGCCATGGGCGCCCGCATCGCCCAACTGGGCAAGCCGACCCTGTTTGTGATGGAAGGCGGTTACGCCGTCGAAGAAATCGGCATCAACGCCGTCAACGTTCTGGAAGGTTTTGAGGGGGCAGCATCATGAACATGCTCAAGCATCTGGTCCTGTGCGCCGCAGTGTTCAGCGGCGTGGCACACGCCGAAGAAACCACCTTGCGGGTCTACAACTGGTTCGACTACATCACCCCCAAGGCCCTGGAAGACTTCAAGGCCCAGAACCCCAGGATCAAACTGGTCTACGACATTTTCGACACCAACGAAGCCCTGGAAGCCAAGCTGCTCACCGGTAACTCCGGCTACGACGTGGTGGTGCCGTCCAACGTGTTCCTGGCCAAGCAGATCGAAGCCTCGGTGTTCCAGCCCCTGGACCGCAGCAAGCTGCCCAACTGGAACCACCTCGATCCCAAGCTGATGAAGCTGATCGAGGCCAACGATCCCGGCAACAAATTCGCCGTGCCCTACATGTACGGCACCATCCTCATCGGCTTCAACCCGGACAAGGTCAAGGCTGCGCTGGGCGCCAATGCACCGGTGGACAGCTGGGACCTGATCTTCAACGAAGAGAACATCAGCAAGCTCAAACAGTGCGGCGTGGCCCTGCTGGACTCACCGTCGGAAATTCTGCCGCTGGCCCTGCAACACCTCGGGCTGGACCCCAACAGCAGCGACCCCAAGGACTACGTGAAAGCCGAAGCCTTGCTGATGAAGATCCGTCCGTACATCACCTACTTCCACTCCTCCAAATACATGGCGGACATCGCCAACGGCGACATCTGTGTAGCGGTCGGTTATTCCGGCAGCTTCTCCCAGGCCGCCAACCGCGCCAAAGAAGCGAAGAACGGCGTGACCGTGGACATGCGCCTGCCCAAGGAAGGCGCCCCGATCTGGTTCGACATGCTCGCAATTCCCAAAGGCGCCAAAGACCCGGAGGACGCCTACACCTTCATCAACTACTTGCTGCAACCCGGGGTGATTGCACCGATCAGCGACTTTGTCGGCTACCCCAACCCCAACAAGGACGCCACCAACCTGGTGGACCCGGCGATCCGCAACAACCCCAACCTGTACCCCACCGAAGCGGCCATGGCCACGCTCTACACCTTGAAACCCCTGGGCCGTGATGCCGAACGCGCCCGCACCCGGGCCTGGACCAAGATCAAGTCCGGGACCTGACGCACCTGTGGCGAGGGCACTGGGTCCCTCGCCACACGCTGCACAGTTAACTACCACCCGCCCCCGGCAGGCACCGCTACTTTCTGGCAATCCGATCGCTCTTCTGCCAGCAAGGAATGCCTGCATGCCCCAGCCCTCCACCGAACAAGAATCCCTCAACGGCAATTCGCTGCTGACCCAACTGACCACCGGCCCGTCCATCCGCGAAGTGGCTGCAAAAATTTTGCGGCCGGCGTTGAAGGAGCTGTATCCCGAACTGGATATCGACCCGGACCTGGCCGTTGTCGTCTCGCCAGTCTGGTTAATCGTCAATGACCAGGTCGTGCCCGGCTTGCCCCATCACGAATCGCTCACCGGCGCACTCGCACGGCGCGCCGTTTCCGAAAAGCCCCTGACCTACATCGACGGTGAGCACTACCTGACCGACCGCGCCACCAGCGGCCCGGACATCCACCTGCCGGTGCGTATCGACGCCATCGCCCGGCTGATCAATGAATGTGCTCCGCTGCTGTTCATCGCGTATCAGGAACAACAACTGGAGTTCTGGAACCAGACCGATGGCCCCCGGGGCACTCGCTGGCAGGCCTTCGCCAACGCCTTGCGCAATGCCTGGGATATCAAGGACTCCGTGGGTTGGGGCGAGGACGAATGTGCCATGGCGAAGAACGTATTCCTGTACCCGGATTACGCCGTGCGCCTGCCCAATGACAAATACCGCACCCGGGCCTACCTGATCGACATTGATATCGACAAAGGTCCCCATACCCGACACATCAGCCTCGCCGCGCTCGCCATCCTGATCGGCACCCATGACCAACACACGATGATCCTCACGTACTCGATTGCCAACGGGTACCAACCGTTCGACAGCCTGGACGACCTGGGCAAGGCGCTGGTCCTGCAAGCGACCAACCCCGAGGATAAAGCGCTGCAATGGCGGCTCTACGAACCCCAGGGGGATTTTTTCGAGTACCAGGCGTGCGCCCTTATCGGCCTGCAGCTCGATGCCATTGGTAGAATCGCCCCGGGGACCCCGTCCCTGGGGACCAACGATGAGATCGCCGAGCGTGGACAACTGGAATTCGGGCAGTTGTCATCAGACGACAGGGACAAGCTGGAAAAAATCAGCGATGCCCTGCCCGACTGGTTGAACACCGCAAGCTCTGCCGACCTGTCCCGCTATAGCCGCTACCTGTTCGACATCGCCACCCTCAATACCCGCACCGGCAATAAAACCTACCAGGACAGTATTCCACTGATTGGTGACTACGCCCTGCAGGCCATCGCCGACGCCATGGCCAAGACCCTGACACCCGCCCAGAAAACCGACCTGGGCCTGGTGGCAAATGGTACTCAACTCAGCCAGCAACTGATGCTCAAGCTCAGGCACGTGCAAATTACCGTGACCAGCCAGGTCGTCTGGGGGTTATTCACCGCCCCCGGCCTGACCAGCACCGTCACCTTCAGCCTCGAAGAACTGGCCCTGCAAAACCTGATCGCGCTGCCGTTGGGGAACAAGGTCGCGCAGTACAACGATGGTCGTAGCGTGCCGACCTGGATGAGCGTGACGTTCCTGCAAGACCTGATCACCCAAGTGAACATTGGCGATCAATATCCCAAGCTGGTCAAAACCACCCTGCTCGACGACCCGGTGCAGTCACTGGCGCGGCAAACCCTCTATACCGATCAACTGCGCCTGCAACTGCCGTTGCTGGCGCTGCAATACAAGATCCGCAGCCAGTACGGTGTGGATGAACAAGGCTACCGTTATGTCTGCGCGGCCATGGCATCCGACCCCAACCTGCGCCGCGTGAACGGCTACACCGTGGTCATTCGGCCCCTGGCGTTTATTCCCACGCGCCGCACCAGTCAGGCCGCCGATCAGGTCAGCAACATGTTCGTCATAGGCCCGCAGAACCCGGCCAACGGCCCCTGCCTCTTGTATCGCCCCCAGGCCACGAGACAGTTGATGCAGTTTGCCTCACCGAACAACCTGATTTACGCCATCAAACAATCCACCGAACTGCGCGAGCCGGTGTTGGCCTGGCTACCCGACAGCGTGCGTTCCGACTACGCACAGTTTGTATTTCCCGGCGCCCTCCTTGCTTCGCCCAGGACCTTGTCCACGCTGGTGGTAGAGCCGTGGCTGGCGTTGAGCATGACCGGGCCGGTCATTCTCGGCAGCCAGACCCTCCACGACGACGATTTGGCGGCGCTGTTCACCGCCAACGCGAAGGCACTGGTGGACCTCGCCGACAAGCAGTCAGTGTCCAACGCAGAATCCCGCTGGGAAAGTTTCAAACGGGCCGGCTGGATGATCTTCAATGCCGCCCTGCCCTTTTTGGGCAAAACTGTCGGCACGGCCGCCTGGGTCGGCCAACTGATCAATGATGTACAGGAAGCCATCGACGCCAGCGAACGTGGC
Source organism: Pseudomonas sp. TH32 (assembly GCF_016650855.1). Taxonomy (NCBI): domain Bacteria; kingdom Pseudomonadati; phylum Pseudomonadota; class Gammaproteobacteria; order Pseudomonadales; family Pseudomonadaceae; genus Pseudomonas; species Pseudomonas sp. TH32. The sequence continues at coordinate 5,408,894 of NZ_JAEKFA010000002.1, forward strand.
GACAGCGAGGTCAAATGGTCCGCCTTGACCGACATTTTCCTCAACCTGGGCATGGCCCTGGCGTTGCACCTGGCCAGCCGACAACCGACGGTTGTGCAGACCGGGAAACCCGTCGTGGGCGCTCCGGAAACGCTCCCCACGACCGAGACGGCAAGCCAACTGCCCACGACTCAACTACCGGATATCCAGACACCCGACCTGCCCGGCGGCCACGAGCTTTCGCTGCACACCCTCGGCGCCTTGACCCGCAAGCCATTGAGCCTGAAAAAGACCCTCGACAGCTTCAGCGTCACGCGCCCCGAAACACTGGGCGCGCAGCAAACCCAGCCTGGCTCGCACCAGCACCTCTACCCTCTCAATGATCAGTGGTATGCCCCGGTGGGCGAACGCTGGTTCAAGGTACAAGTGGACGAAAACGATACGGTGCTGATCATCGACGCCAAACAGCCCGAGCGCCTGGGCCCGGTGTTGGTCAACAACCGCGTGGGCCAATGGTTTATCGATACACGCCTGCGCCTGCGCGGCGCAGGGTTTCGCAGCCGGATGAAGAAAGGCCAGCGGCTCAAACCCGTCACGATTACCGGGCTGCGTGAACAACTGGAGGCGTTCGACCGCCAGGAAGCCAAAGAAAGTGCCGCGCTCGAGGCCGCCCGTAGCGTCAGCAGAGCCGCATCACCCGGCACGTCCGCCAGCGCACTCACCACCTTCATTGCCACGCTGGATAAACGTCGGGGGGAGTACGACGCACCGATCGCCCAACTGAAGTCATTGAACCTGCTCGACGCTGTGCCGGACTATTCGAAGCGCATGCTCAGGTACCTGGAAAGCCAGTTGCTCATTGCACAAGCTGGCATCAACGAACAAGTGACGGATTTCCAAAAAGACCTGGCCGCCAGTGGACAGGGTATGGACAGTGACCCGCAGGAAGTCTTCGCCCGTCGGCGCGTGGCCGATAAAACCCTGAACATGATCACCCAATTGGAATACGTTCGTTCGCGCTTCAAGTACCTCAGGGAACTGGGCGCCGAGGGGGTAAAGCTGGAACTGCGCACCCGCGAAAACCTGCCGCAGTTTGACCTGGATGACTTGAAGGGTTTCCGTATTTCACTGGCTCGCACCCTGTGCCTCCAGGAGAACAGCACCGCAGACATGACTGAAGCGCGCAACAGCATCAACGATATTGTCCTGGCCGCCCAACTCGCCGTCCAGAGTTCCCGTGACCTGATGGAGACGCGGGCTGAACTTGACCTGGACGCACACATCGAGGCGCTGGATGACGTCGCCGATCAATTTATCGTGATCAACCAGAATCTGCTGGATCTGCCAGGCGAGTACCCCGAGCTGATAGTGAAGGATTCAGTGGAGGACCTGCGCAAACAGATCGACGAATACGCCCAACGGGCCATGCAGTCTCTGAGCGCTGCGCTGCGCGAACGCAAAGCCCAGGACGCCAGAGCCGAGGCAGACGCGTCATCAAGCGCATCTGCCCGGCCCAAAAAGACCGTCATCAAGACTCGCTTCAAGGGTGTGGTCGTCGGTGAACCTCGCGAAAACGATCCCGACTTTGTAGACATCAAGGAACCCCTGACCCATAAGGTCATTGCCACCTTTCACAAAAAGGATTCAGGCAACTGGGTAGAACATGCGCACCCGTCCCCGCCCGCCACTCGCGCACCTGCCGTAAGCGTGCCCAACAGCCTGAAAGAGGCCCAGGCATTGCTGGACGATGTCGATGCTTTTATCGAGCGTACCACCGCAAAGGCTGACCAACCCCAACGGCTGCCGGTGGAGATCGAGGAAAAATTCGAGCGCCGGGCGCAAACCCTGGAACAGGCCAAGCGCGGCGTCGAGCAAGCCGCCAACGCCACTAACGAAACCGACAATATCGCCTCCGAGGCGATGAACCGACAACTTGATGAGGCCGTGAAAAAGCTCTACCGCACAGGTCGCCGCGTCAGGCTCGACATGCTCAAGAATCGCCTGCCCACGGCCGCCCATATAGAACTGTTGTCCACCGAAGGAGAGGTGACCATTCATGCGTCAGGCGTTCGCCGGAGGCTCAAAGGCCCGAAAAAGGATTTCATGCAGGAGTACGAGATACGCGACCAGAAAACCAGCCGGGCGCTGTGGTATGCCCACTTTCACTACGCAAGCCTGAATGCGCCCAACGAGGCATACATTGTGGCCCACCTGAAAAGCCTGGAACAACGCCGGCTAGGGGGCGCCTTCGAAGAATATGAAGGCATGCCCGTACAGCTACGCCGGGCCATCTATCGCGCCAAAATCGGCCCGCACCTGGCTCGGTCATTGTTCTTGAGCAAGGCGCCCGCCACCTGAGCCGGGTTATTGCCAGGCCAGGCGCAACCGTGCCAGCGCCTGGCTGATCTGCGCCTCGGGCACGGCCGCGAAGCCCAACACCAGGCCGGCACGCCGATCCTCCAGCGTGACGGAATCCGGCAACCAATAATTGCTCAGGCCGTTGATTTCCACCCCGACGCCAGCCGCTTTCGCGATCAATGCCTGCTCGCGCTCCAGCCCTTGCACCGGTATCGTCAAATGCAGCCCCGCCGCCACCGCTGGCACACTGCCCACACCGTCGACACCCTGTGGCCATTCGGCCAGTAACGCGTTGCGCCGGCTCAAGGCGGCGCGACGCATGCGCCGCACATGCCGCTGGAAGTGCCCAGAGGCCATGAATTCGGCCATCACCGCCTGGGTGCTGACCTCGGAATGGCGCACATCCACCGCCCGGCGCCGGGCGAAGGGCTGCACCAGTGCCATCGGCAGCACCAGGTAACCCAGGCGCAACGCCGGAAACGCGACCTTGCCGAACGTGCCGACATAGAGCACTCGCCCACTGCGATCCAGCGCCGCCAGCGGCGCCAACGGCGCGCCGCTGTAGCGGTATTCGCCGTCGTAGTCGTCCTCGATGATCCAGCCGCCGGTGCGCTCGGCCCAGGCCAGCAATTCCAGGCGCCGGGCCAGGCTCATGACCACGCCCATCGGGTATTGGTGCGAGGGCGTGACATAGGCCAGGCGGCAACTGTCGATGGCGTTCAGCGCCGAGCAATCAATGCCTTCACTGTCCACTGCCACCCCGTGGAGTTTTGCCCCGGCAAGTGCGAACGCATGGCCTGCCGCACGGTAACCCGGGTTTTCCACCGCCACCCCATCCCCCGGCGCCACCAGCAGCTGTGCACAAAGGCTGATTGCCTGCTGCGCGCCGCTGGTGATCACTATTTGTTCAGCAGTGCAGTGCATGCCCCGGGAACTGCGCAAATAGGCAGCGATCAGCCCCCGCAAGCGCTCATCCCCTGCCGGGTCGCCATAGCACAGCTGCTGCAGGTCCGGCTTGCGCCAGAAAGCCGCATTCAGCTTGGCCCAGACGTCGAAGGGAAACAGGTCGAACGCCGGAATACCCACCCGAAACGCCCGTGGAGGACCGGTCGGCGGCAACGGCAAATGGTTGTTTTCTACCCGCCCCAGCGCCGCACTGTGGATAACTTGACTGGATGAAATCACAGGTAAATCCGGGCATTTTGTGGATAAACCTGGGGATAAGCCTGTTGATAAGCCTGTGGATACTTTTGTGGATAGTTTTTTTGAGCTGAGGGGTGTCTGCGGCAGTTGCGCCACATAGGTGCCATCGCCCACCCGCCCTTCGATGAAGCCTTCGGCATACAGCTGGTCGTAGGCGCGAACCACGCTGTTACGGGAAATCGACAGCGCCGCTGCCAGGTCACGGCTGGCCGGCAGCCGGGTGCCACTGACCAGCCGCCCGTCCAGTACCCGCTGGCGCAGGGCCTGGTACAGCTGGCGTGTGAGGCCCTGGCGGCGATCCAGCTCGATGCCGGCAGGGTTGAACGACAGCGGCGGCTCTAACGGCGGCATGGCACACGCTCCGGCAAATTGGACCTATGAAATGGAGCACAGATGGCTCTTACATCGAACCAATAGCCTGCCTAGGATGCAGGCATTCGCCAAGGAAAATCTTCATGTACACACCACGCGCCTTTGCCCTCGATGACTTGCCCGAAATCCAGCAACTGATCCAGCACACCCGCCTGGCGCAGTTGATCACCTTTGGCGAGCAAGGCCTGCAGGTCAGTCACTTGCCGCTGCTGCTGAATCCCGACGAAGGCCCCAACGGCACGCTGTACGGGCACCTGGCCAAAGCCAACCGGCAGTGGCAAGACTTGCAGAACGGCAGCGAGGCCCTGGTGGTTTTTGCCGGCGCCGAGGCCTACATCAGCCCGGCGTTTTACCCGGCCAAGGCCGAACACGGCAAAGTCGTGCCGACCTGGAACTACATCGCGGTACATGCCTACGGCACCGCCGACGTCTTCACCGACGCCGACCGCCTGCTCAGCCTGGTCACCGCCCTGACGGACCGCCACGAATCCCCGCGCGCCCAGCCATGGAAAGTCAGCGACGCCCCGGCCGACTACATCGACGGGAGGCTCAAGGCCATTGTCGGCTTTGCCCTGCCGATCCAGCGCCTGGAAGGCAAGCGCAAACTCAGCCAGAACCGCAGTGCCGCCGACATTGCCGGTGTTCGCGAAGGACTGGCGGCCAGCACCGACGTACGCGACCAGACCCTCGCCCGCTTTATTCCCAAGGAGCCAACATGAGCCAGATCGAGATCCGCCCAGTCACTGCCGCCGACCACGCCGCGTGGCTGCCCCTGTGGCAGGCCTACCTGCGCTTCTACAATAACGAGTTGCCGGACGCCGTCAGCCAGAGCACCTGGCAACGCCTGATCGACGCCAATGAGCCCACCCATTCGGCCCTGGCCTGGCAGGACGGCAAGGCCGTGGGTATGGTCAACTTCATCTACCACCGTTCCAATTGGAGCATCGAAAACTCCTGCTACCTGCAGGACCTGTTGGTAGACCCGGACCAGCGCGGCACCGGGGTGGGTCGCAAACTGATCGAATTCGTCTACGCCACCGCCAAGGCGGACGGCTGCTGCAAAGTCCACTGGCTGACCCACGAGACCAACGCCACCGCCATCCAGCTGTACGAACGCATTGCCGAACGCCCCGGCTTTATCCAGTTTCGCAAAGGTCTTTAAGGAGAGCAGCATGTCGACATCATTGGCCGATTGGAAAGGCGTTCCGGCGCCCACCGTCACCCTTATCGAAGGGCGCTTCGTGCGCCTGGAAAAACTCGACCCGGCCCGCCATGGCGATGACCTGTTCAACGCCCTGCAAGGCCCCGGTGCTGATCCGAAGTTGTGGGACTACTTGCCCTACGGCCCGTTCCCCGAGCGCGCCGCCTTCGATGCCTGGCTGAACAACCATGCGACCCACAACGACCCGTACTTCTTCAGCGTGATCGACAAGGCCAGCGGCGACGTGCAAGGCATCCTCAGCCTGATGTCCATCGTGCCCGAGCAGGGCCGCATCGAAATCGGCCACGTGACCTTCGGTGCACCGATGCAACGCTCGCCGAAAAGCACCGAGGCGGTGTACCTGCTGGCCAAACATTCGTTTGAGCTGGGCAATCGCCGGCTGGAGTGGAAGTGCAACAACGCCAACGCCCGCTCCAAAAGCGCGGCAGAGCGATTGGGATTCAGTTTTGAAGGCGTGTTTCGCCAACACACCGTAGTGAAAGGAAAGAACCGCGATACGGCGTGGTATTCGATCCTGGATGGGGAATGGCCGGCGATTGGAGCAGGGTTTGAGCAGTGGTTGTCGGATGAAAACCAGGCAGGTTCGGGCCAACTGAAGACGCTGGTGGAGTGCCGAGCCTGAATCTGTAAAACACCACCCATCCCTGTAGGAGTCGGGCTTGCCCGCGATGGCGGTGGTTCAGACGATGAATATGTCGACTGACACACCCCAATCGCGGGCAAGCCCGGCTCCCACATTGGCCCCACTGCCTGCTGTCACCTCCCCGCCATCATTCTGTAAAAAACCTCCGCTATACAGGTCGACTCTTTCTAAAAACAAGGTCGCCCGCCATGCCCCCGTCACCTCAGCGCCTCGCACTCACCCTTGGCCTGCTGGTAAGCAGCGGCTTTGCTGACGCAGCCCCCGCTCCGCCCAAGACGTTGCAGATCGACACCCCGACCACCACCGGTCAAACCCTGGGTGGCAGCGACTCGCTGACGATTTCGGCGCCGGGCAGCATCACCACCTCCAAAGTCGCCGTTACCCTGGCGCGCAGCACCAGCGGTGCCGGCGTGGTGATCGACAACTCCGGCAAAATCACTTCCACCGGCGGCCGCGCCATCGACAGCAACGGTGACCTCACCGGCACGCGCAATTACACCCTCTACAACCGTGCCGGCGGTGTGATCCAGGGCGCCAACGACGCGCTGCGCATCGACAGCAACTTCGCCAGCGGCAGCTTGTTGATCGACAACAGCGGCACCATTCGCTCCACCACTGGCCAAGGGCTGGACCTGGATGCGGTCCGCAGCCCCAACGTCACGACCACTATCATCAACCGCCTGGGCGGGTTGATTCGCGGCGATGCCAGCGACGGCATGAAGACCGGTGCCAACGCCACCATCACCAACTACGGCGAGATTTCCACCGGCGATACCCACTCGCGCGATGACAAGTTCGACGGTGTCGACATCGACTCCGCCACCGGGGTGACGGTCACCAACTACGGCCTGATTTCCGGCGGCCGCCACGGCATCACCACCGACCTGGGCGCCACGCTGACCAACTACGGCACGGTGATCGGCCGCAACGGCTCGGGCTTTGGCTCCGACGGCGACGGCACGGTGATCAACTACGGCACCATCACGGGTGCCTACTCCGGGCTGCAACCCGATGGCGACGGTGACGGCGTGGACATCGACAAGATCGCCCACATCGAAAACTACGGGATCATCCAGGGTGTGGGCGCCGGCGGCGTCGACAAGAACGGCTTTGCCAACGGCAGCGAAGGCATCGCCCTCGGCGGTGGCTACGTGTTCAACGGTGCGGGCGCGCTGGTGAGCGGCGCCAACAACGCCGTACTGGTGGACGATGGCAGCGACGGCCCGGGACTTGCCGCGACTACCCTGATCAACCACGGCACCATCCAGGGCCTGAACGGCTTCGGCGTGAAGTTCGTCGGCGAATTTGCCGACACGGTGGTCAACGCCGGCTTGATCAGCGGCAGCAACGGCCTGGCCCTGGATTTGGGCGGTGGCAATGACACGCTGACCCTGCTCGGCGGCAGCCGCTTCGTCGGTGTGGTGGACGGCGGCACCGGTTACGACCGCCTGACCATGGACGACACCGCCGGCGGCAGCTTTGGCGACAGCCGCAACTTCGAATGGCTGGACGTCAAGCAAGGCACCTGGACCCTCACCGGCAGCGGCGACTTCAGCGACGGCGGCGAGATTTTCAGCGGCGCCAGGCTGATCAACCAGGGCGGGATCGCCGGCAACCTGACCGTCGATGACGGCGGTATTTATGCCGGTGGCGGCAGCGTCGGCAGCCTGTTGGTCAAAGGCACCTTGCAGACCAACACGGCGCTCGGCACCGCCACTATCACCCGCGACCTGACCATGACCAGCGGCTCGACCCTGGCCTATGGCGTGAATGCCGATGGCAGCAGCGCACCGGTCCAGGTCGGTGGCACCGCCTACCTGAATGGCGCGACCCTGGCGATCAATCCCGGCACCGGCACCTACCCTTGGCAGAGCCACTACACGGTGCTGCAAGCCGGCAGTATCAACGGCACGTTCGGCAAGGTCACCAGCGACTATGCCTTCCTCACCCCGACCCTGGATTACAGCCCCACTCAGGTTGGCCTGACCTATACCCGCAACGACGTGGCCTTCAATCAGTTCGCCAACACCGGCAACGGCACCAGCGCCGCCAACGCCCTGGCGAGCCTGGGCAAGAACAACACGCTGTATAACGCCCTGCTCAACACCACCAACAGCAGCGCCGGTGCCGCCATCGAGCAACTCGCAGGCAGCAGCACCGCCAACCTGACCAGCGCCACCCTCGGCGCCAGCGCCCAGGTCGGCAGCAGCATGCTGAGCGCCATGCATCAATTGGGCGGCGGTGCCGGGTTGCTGGTGGGCCTTGATCAACAAGACACACCCGCATTGGCCGCCACCGGCGTACCCGCCGAGGCGCGCAACCTCAACGACCCCAACGCTCGCGGCCGCCTGTGGCTGCAAGGCATCGGCAGCTACGGCAAGCTCGACGGCGATCACGGCAGCAACGGCCTGACCCAGCGCACCAAGGGCAGCGTACTGGGCGCCGATTGGGCCGTGGATAGCGACTGGCGCGTAGGCGTGCTGGGCGGTTATTCGAAGACTGACCTGGACACCACCGGCGTCGACGGCAGCGTCGACAGCTGGCACGCGGGCATCTACGCCATGCGTCAAAGCGGCCCACTGGCCTTGCGCCTGGGCGCCGCGTACAGCGGGCACCAAGGCGACAGCAAGCGCACCGTGGCCTTCGACGGTTTCAGTGATCGCCTCAAAGGTGACTACGACGCCAACAGCCAGCAAGCCTTTGCCGAACTGGGCTACGCCATGGGCAGCGGGCGCTTGAGTGCCGAACCGTTCGCCAACCTCGGCTACCAGCGCTACCACCGCGACAGCTACAACGAAAAAGGCGGTGCCGCCGCCCTGCATGTCGATGGGCAAACCCAGGACAATTTCAGCAGCACCTTCGGCCTGCGACTGGCCCACCTGAGCCAACTGGACAACGGCGTCAGCCTCACGCCACGGGTCAGTGCCGGCTGGAAACACACCTACGGTGATGTGGACAGCAGCACGCGCCAGGCTTTCCTGATGGGTGGCACGGCGTTCAATGTCGAAGGCAGCGCTCTGGACCGCGACAGCCTGCTGTTGGAGGCCGGGCTGGATGTAGGCCTGTCGGCCCGCCATACGGTGGGTGTGGGCTACACCGGTGAAATCGGCAGTAACAGCCGCAATCACGGGCTGATCGGGCAATGGCAGATGAGTTTTTAATCGCCGCCCACTAGAGACTTCTCCCGCATACGAAGGGTTGGTAGCCTGACATTTATCTGCCCTTCACCTCGCTAAATTCCCGGCCTCATTCATCAATGAAGTCGGGTTCATATGCCGTTCATCAAGAAACAACTCGCGCTCGCCATCACCCTCACGATGGGTGCCACCAGCCTCCAATACGCTCAGGCACGGACAGAGATCGAGCCAGACAGTGAGTGGCTTATCCAGGCCCCCAGCCACAAGCCCCCCGCTCCGGCCAAGCCGAGCGAGGACTTTTACTTCGCCGACCACGCAACCACCCGTAATGGCCTGCACGTTGCCCACGTGCTGGATAACGCCGTGGATACGCTGCTGGCATCGGGCGAACTGAGCGAGTGGGAAGAATACCAACTTGAAAACTATGGCCGGGAGCTGGGCAACTTGCAGCCAGGGCGTGTGGGTGCGGTGCTTGAGCAACTGGCGGGCAGCCAGAATGCCAACCTGGCCACCGCCACTCAAAACAGCATGGAACAGCTGAACGCCAGCCTGCTTTCAGCCATGCGCCAGGTGAGCGACGACCGCGATTCGTCGGGCCATGGCCGCTTCTGGCTCCAGGGCCTGGGCAATGCCGGCAACCTCGAAGGGCAGCACGGCAGCCTCGGTTTGCAGCAACGTACCCAAGGCCTGGTGCTGGGTACCGACTGGGCCGTGGACCCTGCCTGGCGGGTGGGCGTGATGGGTGCCAAGTCCACCAGCGAACTGAGCGCCAACCGCTTCAGGGGCGAACTGGACAGCTGGCACCTGGGCGGGTACGCCGTGCGCCAGGACGGGCCGCTGGCACTGCGCCTGGGTGCGATCTACAGCAGCCATGCGGGCAAGAACAAACGCACCGTGGACTTTGATTTTATTGATTACCGCGAGCAGTCCACCGGTAAATACAACGCCCAGAGCCAAAACGCTTTTGCCGAGATGGGCTATCAGGTGAACGCGGGCAGCGTCAGTGTCGAACCCTTTGGCGGCGTCGGGTATCAGCGTTACCACCGCGACCGCTACAAGGAAAAAGGCGGTTTCACCGCGCTGAACGTCGGCGCCCAGACCCAGGAAAACCTCAGCAGCACCTTCGGTGTGCGCCTGGCCAGCGTCTACACCCTGGACAACGACATGGCCCTCAAACCCCACCTGAGCACCCGTTGGAAGCATCTCTATGGCGACGTGGACAGCAGCGTGCGCCACTCTTCCGCCTGGGTAAAACGACCGGGGTTCAACAGTGACTTCACGGTTGAAGGCACCGCCCTGGACCGTGACAGCCTGGCCTTGCACACCGGGCTGGACCTCGTGCTGTCGCCGCAACACACCGTGGGCCTGACCTACGCCTTCGAGGCTGGCAGCAACAGTCGCAACCAAGGGCTGACTGGCCAATGGACCCTGGCCTTCTGATTCGTGCAGGCGAAAAAAAAGGGGGCACATGCCCCCCCGAGGATTAAGCGGTAGTCTCGAAGGCTGTTAATCAGCCTTCGATTTCAATCAGGATCTCGCCCGGGTTGACCCGGTCGCCCTTGGCCACGTGAACGGCCGTGACCTTGCCGGCGATGGCTGCCTGCACTTCGGTCTCCATCTTCATCGCTTCAGTGATCAACACGGCCTGGCCGGCTTTCACCACGTCGCCTTCCTTGACCAGCACGTCGACGATGTTGCCCGGCATCGCCGTGCTGACATGGCCAGGCGCAGTGGCGTGCTTGCGCTTGCTGCCGCCGCTGCTGACGAACTCGTTGAGCGGTTCGAACACCACCTCTTCGGGCATGCCGTCGATCGACAGGTAGAAGTGGCGCTTGCCTTCGGCCTTGACGCCAACACCGGTGATGTCCACGCGGTAGCTTTCGCCGTGCACGTCGATCACGAACTCGGTTGGCACGCCTTCACCACCGGCGCGGGCCACGCCGCCGGCTTCAGGAATCGGCAACAGCACTTCAGGGCTCAAGGTGCCGGCGTCACGCTCTTCGAGGAACTTGCGCCCGATGTCCGGGAACATCGCGTAGGTCAGCACGTCTTCTTCGGACTTGGCCAACGCGCCGATTTCCCCGCGCAGCTTGGTCATTTCCGGCTTCAGCAGGTCGGCTGGGCGAACGTCGATCACCTCTTCGCTGCCGATGGCCTGGCGGCGCAGTTTTTCATTCACGGTGCCCGGCGCCTTGCCGTAGCCGCCTTGCAGGTACAACTTCACTTCGTTGGTGATGGTCTTGTAGCGCTCGCCGGCCAGCACGTTGAAGAACGCCTGGGTGCCGACGATCTGCGAAGTCGGAGTCACCAGCGGCGGGAAGCCGAGGTCTTCACGCACCCGCGGGATTTCCGCCAGCACTTCGCTCATGCGGTTCAGCGCGCCCTGCTCTTTCAACTGGTTGGCCAGGTTGGAAATCATCCCGCCCGGTACCTGGTTGACTTGCACGCGGGTGTCGACGGCGGTGAATTCGCTTTCGAACTGGTGGTACTTCTTGCGCACGGCGTAGAAGTACAGGCCGATTTCCTGCAGCAGTTCCAGGCTGAGGCCGGTGTCGAATTCGCTGCCTTTAAGGGCCGCGACCATCGACTCGGTGCCCGGGTGGCTGGTGCCCCAGGCGAAGCTGGAGATGGCGGTGTCGATATGGTCGGCACCGTTCTCGACGGCCTTGAGTTGGCACATCGACGCCAGGCCGGCGGTGTCGTGGGAGTGGATGAAGATCGGCAGGCTTTGCTCGGCCTTCAGCGCCTTGACCAGTTCGCCGGTGGCGTACGGGGTCAGCAGGCCGGCCATGTCCTTGATCGCCACCGAGTCGCAACCCATGGCTTCCATTTGTTTGGCCTGGGCCACAAACGCCTCGATGGTGTGCACCGGGCTGGTGGTGTAGGCAATGGTGCCCTGGGCGTGTTTGCCGGCGGCTTTTACCGCTTCGATGGCCACGCGCAGGTTACGCACGTCGTTCATGGCGTCGAAGATGCGGAACACGTCGATACCGTTGACGGCGGCCTTGGCGACGAAGGCTTTGACCACGTCGTCGCTGTAGTGGCGGTAGCCCAGCAGGTTCTGGCCACGCAGCAGCATTTGCAGGCGCGTGTTAGGCAGTGCCGCACGCAATTTGCGCAGGCGCTCCCACGGGTCTTCTTTCAGGAAGCGTACGCAGGCGTCGAAGGTCGCGCCGCCCCAGACTTCCAGGGACCAGTAGCCGACTTTGTCGAGCTTGTCGCAGATCGGCAGCATGTCGTCGGTACGCATGCGGGTCGCCAGCAACGATTGGTGGGCGTCGCGCAGGATGGTGTCGGTTACGAAGATCTTCTTGCTCATTCTTATATTCCTCACAGGCCTGCGTGGGCGGCGATGGCGGCGGCGATGGCCAGGGCCAGCTCTTCGGGTTTGCGCTTGATCGAGTAGTTGGTCAGCTCAGGGTGGCTTTCCACGAAACTGGTGTTGAACTGGCCGCTGCGGAATTCCGGGTTGCGCAGGATTTCCTGGTAATAGGCGGCGGTGGTCTTCACGCCTTGCAGGCGCATGTCGTCCAGGGCGCGCAGGCCACGGTCCATGGCCTCTTCCCAGGTCAACGCCCACACCACCAGCTTCAGGCACATCGAGTCGTAGAACGGCGGGATGGTGTAGCCGGTGTAGATCGCCGTGTCGGTACGCACGCCGGGACCGCCGGGCGCGTAGTAACGGGTGATCTTGCCGAAACTGGGCAGGAAGTTGTTCTTCGGGTCTTCGGCGTTGATGCGGAACTGCAACGCGAAACCCCGGTGCTGAATGTCTTCCTGCTTGACCGACAGCGGCAGGCCCGACGCGATGCGGATCTGCTCACGCACAATGTCGATGCCGGTGATTTCTTCGGTGATGGTGTGCTCCACCTGCACCCGGGTGTTCATTTCCATGAAGTACACCTCGCCCTCGGCGAGCAGGAACTCCACGGTGCCGGCGTTCTCGTAGCCCACCGCCTTGGCCGCGCGCACCGACAGGTCGCCGATGTAGGCGCGCTGTTCCGGGGTCAGTTGGGGGCTGGGGGCGATTTCGATCAGCTTCTGGTTACGACGCTGGATCGAGCAATCGCGCTCGAACAGATGCACCACATTGCCGAAGCTGTCACCCAGGATCTGCGCCTCGATGTGCTTGGGATTGACGATGCATTTTTCCAGGAAAACTTCCGCCGACCCGAACGCCTTGGTGGCCTCGGAAATCACACGGGGGAAGGCTTGTTCGAGTTCTTCACGGCTGTTGCAGCGTCGAATGCCGCGACCGCCACCACCGGAAGTGGCCTTGAGCATCACCGGGTAACCGATGCGGTCGCCTTCGGTCAGCGCCTCGGCGATGTCGGCAACGTTGCCTTCGGTGCCCGGGGTCACCGGCACGCCGGCCTTGATCATGCTGCGGCGGGCTTCGGTCTTGTCGCCCATGCGGCGAATCACTTCAGCCGACGGGCCGATGAATTTGATCCCGCGTTCGGCGCAAATATCTGCCAACTCGGCGTTTTCCGAGAGGAAGCCATAGCCGGGGTGCAGCGCGTCGCAACCGGTTTCCACCGCGAGGTTCACCAGCTTGCGCGGGTTCAGGTAACCGGCCAAGGGCTCGGCACCGATGCTGTGGGCCTCATCTGCGCGCTTTACATGCAGGGCATGGCGGTCGGCATCGGAATAGACCGCGACCGAACGAATGCCCATCTCGGCGCAGGCACGCACGATACGTACGGCAATCTCACCACGGTTGGCGATCAGGATCTTTTTTATCACTTGGAAATTCCCTTGAGCCGATTGCTACCTACTTCGACCCGATGGAACCGGGTCGGCGCGTGACCAAATGTTTCATGGCAGTCGCGTGACACACACTATGCCCCCGCAGGGATTAACAAAAATCAATAATAATTGGGTTGTGTATAAGTAAAGACTTATAGTCAGCACATCAGGGGTTGGCGGGAAGGCTTTAACAATGCGTAAGTCATTGATGCGCATGACATTGCGTCAATTGCAGATTTTCAATGAAGTCTGTGATTTGCGTTCCTACAGCCGCGCAGCTGAGGAAATGTCACTCACGCAACCGGCCGTTAGCCTACAAATCAAACAGCTGGAAGAGCTGCTTGGCCAGCCGTTGTTCGATTACGTCGGCAAAAAGCTCTATATGACTGAAGCGGCCGAAGCCCTGCAACGGGCCAGCCGGGATATTTTCGGGCGCCTGGAAAACCTCGATATGCAGCTCTCCGACATGCAGGGTTCGCTGCAAGGCCAGCTGAAACTGGCGGTGGAGTCCAGCGCCAAGTACTTCGTGCCGCACCTGTTCGCCGCCTTCAAGCGCCAGCACCCGGAGGTCAACCTGCACCTGACGGTGGTCAACCGCGCCCAAGTGATTCGCCGGCTTTCAGACAACCGGGATGACCTGGTGATCATGTCCATGGTGCCCCAGGACATGGGCCTGGAATTCCTGCCTTTCCTGAACAACCCGATCGTCGCTGTGGCGCCCCACGATCATCCGCTGAGTCATCAAGGGCCATTGCGCCTGCAGGACCTGGAGCCTTACACGCTGCTGTTGCGCGAGCCGGGGTCCGGGACGCGAATGGCGTGCGAGGAGTACTTCAAGGAAAAGCGTGTGCACTTCACGCAGACGGTGGAAGTGTCTTCGGCCGAAGCGCAGCGCGAGTGCGTGACAGCCGGGTTGGGCGTGGCGCTGCTGACGCGCCACGCGGTCAACCTGGAACTGGCCACCGGCGGGCTCAGGGAACTGCCGGTGGAAGAACTGCCGCTGTACCGCAGTTGGTGCCTGGTGCAGGCCAAGGCCAAGCGCCTGTCACCGGTGGCCCATGCGTTCCTGGGCTTTATCCGCAGCGAGCGGTTGCAGATCAGCGCGCTGGCTGAGCGCTTCGCTGGGCAGCCGCGGGTGCCTGCCAATGGAGTTCCGGAAAGTCACTGATGCTCTGCTGCAATTGACGCTGGTCGCAGCGGTCTTCAATTGCACGACGGAAGGCCATGCGGCGCTGGTCTTCCTGTTGGCGACGAGTCTTGACGGTGCTGTTGCTTTCTTCGTATTGCCGAGCCATTTCGAGTCTCCCAATGCGAGTACGGGGAGTTCAGGATGGGCCTGGGCGATGACGGTTTGGCGGCGCGGGGATGACAGGACGATGAATCTTCCGGGGCAGAACCCAATCAAAATGTGGGAGCGGGCTTGCTCGCGAATGCGGAGTGTCAGTCACTGGATACGCTGGCTGGCCCACCGCATTCGCGAGCAAGCCCGCTCCCACATTGGTCCGCGTACAACCTGTCAGTCGTCGAGGGCTTTGACGGATTTGGGCGACAACCGAAGGCTGCGCAAGCTGCGCTTCACGCTCTTGAGGTGGTTGACCAGGCTCGGGCCGCGCGCCATGGCCACGCCCATCGCCAGTACGTCGATCACCACCAGGTGGGCGATACGTGAAGTCAGCGGGGTGTAGATTTCGGTGTCTTCGTGCACGTCGATCGCCAGGTTGACGGTCGACAGCTCCGCCAACGGCGTCTGGCTCGGGCACAGGGTAATCAGGGTCGCGCCGCTTTCACGCACCAGGTTCGCGGTGATCAGCAGATCCTTGGAGCGGCCGGACTGGGAAATGCAGATCGCCACGTCGGTAGGCTTCAACGTCACCGCCGACATCGCCTGCATGTGCGGGTCGCTGTAGGCCGCTGCGGTCAGCAGCAAACGGAAGAACTTGTGCTGGGCATCCGCCGCCACGGCACCGGACGCGCCGAAACCGTAGAACTCCACGCGCTGGGCCTGGGACATGGCGGTCACGGCTTTTTGCAGCTCCACCGGGTCGAGCTTTTCCCGCACTTCCATCAGGGTGTGCAGGGTGGTGTCGAAAATTTTCAGGCTGTAGTCGGCGACGGAATCGTCTTCGTGAATCGCAAACTGGCCAAAGCTCGCACCGGCGGCCAGGCTCTGGGCCAGCTTGAGCTTCAAGTCCTGGAACCCGGAGCAACCGATGGCGCGGCAGAAGCGCACGATGGTCGGTTCGCTGATGCCCACGCTGTGGGCCAGGTCTGCCATGGAACTGTGCATCACAGCCGCAGGGTCAAGCAGCACGTGATCGGCAACCTTGAGTTCCGATTTGCGTAACAGGTGGCGCGACTGGGCGATATGTTGCAACAGGTTCAAAGGGCAGGACTCTTGTTATTGGCGGAGCCAGGGGATGTAGCAAGCTTGTAGTTATACTACAAGAATTGCCGATTTGCCCGTTCGATGCATCACTTAATCGCGCTGTTGCCCGCTGATTCAGCGGGCAGGCCCGATGTAGCCCCGCGTGCGGCTTGGGCTCAACTACAGAAAATTGGCATTTTTTCGTAACAAATCCGCCAGGCCGTCCGCTTCCATCGGCCGGCTGATCAAATAGCCCTGCACCTCGTCGCATTGTTCGGCCCGCAGGAAATCCAGCTGCTGCTGATCTTCCACGCCTTCGGCCACCACCTTGAGCGACAACCCGTGGGCCATGGCGATGATTGCGCGGGTGATCGAGGCATCTTCGCGCCCTTGACCCAGCCCCCGGATGAAGGTCTGGTCGATCTTCACGTAGTCCACAGGGATGCGCTTGAGGTAGCTGAGGGACGAATAGCCGGTGCCGAAATCGTCAATGGCCAGCTTCACGCCCAGGTCGCGCAGTTGCTGGAAGGTCGAGATGATGTGCTCCACGCTGTCGAGCAATTGGCTTTCGGTCAGCTCCAGCTCCAGGTATTGCGGATCCAGCCCCGTTTCTTCCAGCACCTGGCGCACCAGGCTGACCAGCTTGCCCTGGCGCAATTGGTGCACCGACAAGTTGACCGACACACGAATCGGCTCCAGCCCCTGACGCTGCCACTCACAGGCCTGCCAGCAGGCCTGGCGCAACACAAACTCCCCCAGCGGCACAATCAAGCCGGTTTCTTCGGCCAGTCCGATAAAGTCCCCGGGCGGCACCATGCCCCACTGCGGATGCTCCCAGCGGATCAGCGCCTCGGCCGCGTTCAGCTTGCCGCTGGCCAGGCACAATTTGGGTTGGTAGAACACCGCGAGTTGGCGCTCATCAATCGCCTTGCGCAGATGGTTCTCCAACTGCAAACGCTCCAGGGTGCTGGCTTGCAGGCTGTCGGTGTAGAACTGGAAATTATTACCGCCCAGGTGCTTGGCGTGCTGCATGGCCATGTTCGACTGGCTGACCAGTGCGGAGATTTCCCGCGCATTATCGGGCAACAGGCTGACGCCCATTGAGGCACTGACCACCAGCTCGTGCCCTTCCACCGTCACCGGCACCCGCAACTTGGCCAGCAACCGCGTGGCCACCCGGGCCAGGCTCGACAGGTTGCCGTAGGCGTCGAACAGCACCGCGAATTCATCGCCTGAAAGGCGCGCGATGGTGTCGGCTTCGGGCAAGGCATTGATCAAGCGACGGGCCATTTTCTGCAATAACTGGTCGGCCACTTCATGGCCGAGGCTGTCGTTGAGCAGCTTGAAGCGGTCGAGGTTGATGTGCAGCAGGGCCAGGCTGCGGCCGCCCTGGCGCACACGCTGATGGGCTTCGCGCATCCGCTCGCGGAACAGCGAACGGTTGGCCAGCCCGGTCAATTCGTCATAGTGCGTGAGGTAGCGCATGCGCTCTTCGGATTCGCGCCGTGCAGACAAATCGGCGAAGAAGCCCACGATATGGCTCACGTTTCCCCGAATATCGCGCACCACGTTCAATTGCAGCCACTGTGGGTAGAGTTCGCCGTTCTTGCGGGTTTCCACCAATTCGCCCTGCCAGGTGCCGTGGCTGAGCAACGCCTGGCGGATCACCGGGAAGTGGCGGCGTGCGTCCCGGCTGCTGGGCAGCTCGACAACATTGCGGCCGATCATGTCGTCAATGTCAAAGCCGGTGACGCGGCTGAACGCCTGGTTGACTGCGATCAGCACGTAGTCCGGGTCCAGGATCACAATACCTTCGCTGGCGGCCTCAAACACCGTCGACGCCAGGCGCTGCTGTTCCTCCACGGCCTTGCCGGCGCTGATGTCACGACGGGTGCCAAGCATCCGCGTCACACGCCCGCTGGGGGAACGCTCCACCGCGCGGCCACGGTCCTGAATCCAAACCCAGTGGCCATCGCCATGGCGCACCCGGTATTCAACAAGGTAATCGTCGCTGCGGCCTTTAAGGTGCTCCACCAGCGCGCGCTTGAGCAGCGGCAGATCATCCGGGTGCAGCCGCGGCTTGAGGTGGCTGAGCATCGCCGTAACGTATTCCGGCTCCAGGCCGAACAGCTCTTTGAGTTGGGTGTGGTGGACCTCGTCGGTTTGCAGGTTCCAGTCCCACAGGCCCAGTTCGCTGGCCTGCAACGCCATCGCCAGGCGCGCTTCGCTTTTGCTCAGGGCCAGGCTGGCGGCGTCCAGCTCCTGGCTGCGCTGATCGACGCGGTGTTGCAGGCCGATCTGGGCCTCGCGCAGTTCCTGCTCGACCTGGCGCCGCTGCTCCACTTCGCGCACCAGTTCCTGATTGAGCTGCTCGCTGCGCTGTTGAGACTGCTGCAAATGTTCGATCAACGCCTGGTTCTGGAAACGCCGCAACAGCCCGCGCTGAATCAGGCGATTGACCTGCCACGCCACCAGGCTCAGGGACGCCAGCAAAATCAGGCCCAAAAAGCCCCAACCCTGCTGCTGCGGGTCGCCGCTCCAGAACAGATAGATAATCGCCGGCACCAGACAGGGCACGGCAAACGACAGGAACGCCGGCAGGCTGACCGCATAGGCAACGCTGGCGGATAAAGTCGCCGCCCCCAGCAGGCCGAACACCCAGGCCTGCTGCGCGAAGCTGTCCACCGGCACCAGGGCGATGGCGGCGCTGGCCAATGTCAGGCCGCTGACTGCAGACCCCAGCATGAACATGCGACGCCAGATCGGCTGCGCCTGGCGGCTCGGCATCGCGGAATCAAACGCCGCCACTTGAATCACCCGCAGGGCCACCAGCGCCAGCAGCCACACCAGCCAAATGCTGTCCAGCAGGTAGCGCTGCGGGCTCCAGAGCAACCAGGCGCAGACCAGTCCGTTCACCAGCATTAATAAGGTAGGCAGCAGTGAGCCCTGGTAAAGCAGGCGCGTGCGCTCGACCGCCATCTCCATGGCGTAGTGTTTGCGGATAACCTGCGCCGGCGCCACCGAGGGGCCAGCCAGGTCAATGCTAAGGGTCATAGGCAGTGTTCTTATAATGGTGAGCCCGAAACGTGCACGGAGCATACACAAGCCAGCGCCCGGGCCAAACTGCTCCACGTCATTAAAATATCGCAATAATCAGCCGCAAACCTTGGGGCCAGACGGCTCGAGTGAGACAGGACGCGGGCTGTGGCCAATGACCGACCGGTCATCACCGGGGACAGATTGTTTGCCTGCCGGGCATAGCCTGTCGGGTTTTACATCGACCATCCGGCATTGGGATTTGCCCGACTCCCCCGGGCACCCTAGAATGCGCCGATGCGCGATGATCTCTCCCTTTTGCTGAACTCCCTCAACGATGCCCAACGCCAGGCCGTAGCCGCCCCCGTTGGCCGTCAGTTGGTCCTGGCCGGTGCTGGCTCCGGTAAAACCCGAGTGCTGGTGCACCGTATCGCCTGGTTGATCCAGGTCGAGAACGCCTCACCTCACTCCATCCTGTCGGTGACCTTCACCAACAAGGCCGCTGCCGAGATGCGTCATCGCATCGAGCAGTTGATGGGCATCAGCCCGGCCGGCATGTGGGTGGGCACCTTCCACGGCCTGGCGCACCGCCTGTTGCGGGCCCATTGGCAGGAAGCCGGGTTGAGCCAGACCTTCCAGATTCTGGACAGCGACGACCAGCAACGCCTGGTCAAGCGGGTGATCCGCGAGCTGGGCCTGGATGAACAACGCTGGCCGGTGCGTCAGGCCCAGTGGTTTATCAATGGCCAGAAAGATGAAGGCCTGCGCCCGCAACATATCCAGGCCAGCGGCGACCTGTTCCTGGCCACCATGCGCAGCATTTATGAAGCCTATGAAGTGGCCTGCCAGCGCGCCGGCGTCATCGACTTCTCCGAGTTG
The DNA here is from genome assembly GCF_016650855.1 of Pseudomonas sp. TH32. Lineage (NCBI taxonomy): Bacteria > Pseudomonadati > Pseudomonadota > Gammaproteobacteria > Pseudomonadales > Pseudomonadaceae > Pseudomonas > Pseudomonas sp. TH32. The sequence continues at coordinate 5,428,837 of NZ_JAEKFA010000002.1, forward strand.
CTACTGCGTGCCCTCGACCTGTGGCGCGACAACCCGGGCTTGCTGGCGCACTACCAGAAACGCTTCCGGCACATCCTGGTGGACGAATTCCAGGACACCAACGCCGTGCAGTACGCCTGGTTGCGCCTGCTGGCAAAAGGCGGCGACAGCCTGATGGTGGTCGGCGACGACGACCAGTCGATCTACGGCTGGCGCGGCGCGAAAATCGAGAACATCTACCAGTACAGCGACGACTTCCCGGACGCCGAGACTATCCGCCTGGAGCAGAACTACCGCTCCACCGCCGGGATCCTCAAGGCCGCCAACGCCTTGATCGCCAACAACACCGGGCGCCTGGGCAAAGAGCTGTGGACCGACGGAGGCGAAGGCGAAGCGATCAACCTGTACGCAGCCTTCAACGAACATGATGAAGCGCGCTACGTGGTGGAAACCATCGAAAGCGCCCTGAAAACCGGCCTGGCCCGCAGCGACATTGCGATTCTATATCGCTCCAACGCCCAATCGCGGGTGCTGGAAGAAGCCTTGCTGCGCGAACGCATTCCGTACCGCATCTATGGCGGCCAGCGCTTCTTCGAACGCGCCGAAATCAAAAACGCCATGGCCTACCTGCGCTTGCTGGAAGGCCGTGGCAACGATGCGGCGCTGGAGCGGGTGATCAACATCCCGGCCCGCGGCATCGGCGAGAAGACCGTCGAAGCGATTCGCGACCACGCCCGCCACAGCGATGTGTCGATGTGGGAAGCGATGCGCCTGCTGATCGCCAACAAGGGCCTGACCGGCCGCGCAGCCGGCGCCCTGAGCGTGTTTGTGGAATTGATCGAAAACCTGGCCGCCAAGTGCATGGAAATGCCCCTGCACCTGATGACCCAGACCGTAATCGAGCAGTCCGGCTTGATCGCGTACCACGAAGCGGAAAAAGGCGAGAAAGGCCAGGCCCGGGTAGAAAACCTTGAGGAACTGGTCAGCGCCGCGCGCGCGTTCGAAAACACCGAAGAAGACGAAGACCTGACGCCATTGGCGGCATTCCTCGGCCACGCTTCGCTGGAAGCCGGCGACACACAGGCTGACGAGCATGAAGACAGCATCCAGTTGATGACCTTGCACAGCGCCAAGGGCCTGGAATTCCCATACGTGTTCCTGGTGGGCATGGAAGAAGGCCTGTTCCCCCACAAGATGAGCCTGGAAGAGCCCGGCCGCCTGGAAGAGGAACGCCGCCTGGCCTATGTGGGCATCACCCGGGCCATGCAGAACCTGGTGATGACCTACGCCGAAACCCGACGCCTGTACGGCAGCGAGACCTACAACAAGGTGTCGCGCTTCGTACGTGAGGTGCCAAAAGGGCTGATCCAGGAAGTGCGCCTGTCCAACAGCGTCAGCCGACCGTTCGGCGGCGGCCAGCAGCAGAATTCCAGCAGCATGTTCGCCGGTTCGGAAATCCCCGAGACACCGTTCAGCCTTGGCCAGCAGGTCAAGCATGCGATCTTCGGCGAGGGCGTGATCCTCAACTTCGAAGGCGCCGGCGCCCAGGCCAGGGTGCAGGTGAACTTCGCCGAAGGCAGCAAGTGGCTGATGATGGGTTACGCCAAGCTCGAAGCAATCTGAAACAACTGTAGAACATGAAGGATGTTGGCCACCCCTTGTATTTGGCAGGGGTGGGGCCAATATCTGTAATAAGTCCTACAGACGATTCGGTGTTGGCCCTACGCAAAAGCCCGAAACACTATGCCGCTAGCCACTGCCATCACACCTGTGCAACATGGCGCGCGTGCAATCCACAAATGGGAATTCCCTTTATGAAACGTTTTCTTAGCATCGCCATGGCGTTGTGCATCGGCCTGACGATGAGCCTCGACGCCAACGCCAAGCGCTTCGGTGGCGGCAAATCCATGGGTTCGGCGCCGAGCCACCAGACCAGCCAAATGGCCCCATCCGGTGGCGGCATGGGCGGCGCAGCTGCGACCGCTGGTGCTGCCGGTGCCGCAGGCGCTGCTGCCAAGGCTGGCGGTGCTTCGCGCTGGTTGGGCCCTCTGGCCGGTATCGCGGCCGGCGGCCTGCTCGCCTCCATGTTCATGGGCGGCGGCTTCCAGGGCATGCAGATCTTCGACATCCTGATCATGGCGGTCATCGCCTTCCTGATCTTCCGCTTTATCGCCGCCCGTCGCCGCAAGCAACAGGAGCACCTGGCTCCAGCCGGCGCGCCGATGCAGCGTGAAGTGTTCGAGCAAAAGCCAGCCCTGAACTCGATGTTTGGTGGTTCGGCTGCACCTGCCGCTGCTCGTCCGGTGATCAATGCGCCAGCCTGGTTCAACGAAGAGCGTTTCGTCGAAGCCGCACGTGGCCACTTCCAGGCCCTGCAGCAACACTGGGACGCCAACGAAATGGACAAGATCGCCGAGTTCGTGACCCCGCAATTGCTGGAGTTCCTCAAGCGCGAACGTGCCGACCTGGGCGACGGCTTCCAGTCGACCTACATCGAAGACCTGAAAGTGCAGCTTGAAGGTGTGGACGACCGCGCCGACAAGACCATCGCCACCCTGACCTTCAGCGGCGTGTCGAAGACTTCGCGTTTCGACCAGGGCGAAGTGTTCAGCGAAAGCTGGAACATGGAACGTCCACAGGGCGAAAACCAGCCTTGGCTGGTCGCCGGTATCCGCCAGAACGGCTGATCCCTGCTCGCTTTGAGTACGCAGTAACAAAAACCCCGGACTTGTCCGGGGTTTTCTATTTCACGGTTGCACTTATAGCGAGCTACTGTATAAAACGCCCCTATAAACCGCGCCATCTAGCAAGAGGATCCCGGCCGTGGAAGAAGTTATCGAACAATTGCGTGAAGCCAACGAACCGGTACCGGTTCCTCTGGAGCTGCCTGACGAAGACCAACTGGTGGAAATCGAGGAACAACTGTTCATCGATATCCCGTTCGTCTTCCGTGAATTTTTGCTGACCGTCAGCGATGTGGTCTACGGCAGCCTGGAGCCGGTGACTGTCACCGACCCACAGTCCCACACCTACCTGCCGGACGTTGCCGCCAACGCCTGGGACGCCGGTGTTGACCGCAGCATGATCCCGATCTGCCAGGACGGCGACGACTACTACTGCGTCGAAGAAGACGGCACTGTGGTGCTGTGGTCCGGCGAAGAAGAACTCGTCACCGAAGAAACCTGGGAATCGGTGTGGCACTGGGCGCGGGACGTCTGGCTGGAAAGCTGAGACCGGTTACCTGTGGCGAGCGAGCTTGCTCGCGCCGGGCTGCGAAGCAGCCCCCAGCCTCATCAGTGCTCCGGCGTGTCCTTGTGGTTATCCAGGGTCTCCAGCAAGGCGACCTGCATCCGCGTATGCACGCGGATGAACCAGCGCCAGAGCACGGCGGCCACTGCGGCCGTCACCACCGCGATCAGCACCAGCAACTTGTTGGTCGGCAGGATACTGGCCGACAAGGCTGCCAATAGCAGGAAAATCACCAACAGCGACAGAATCGGGATCACTTCGGCGATCACCCGTCGTACTCGCTGCGTGTGGCGCCCGGCCATTTCCGGCTTCACGCTCATCTCTGCCAGCAACATCGACAGCGCCTTGAGCTTGCGGTACGCCGCAATCAAAAACGGCAGCGACAGCAGCAACGCCCCACCCCAGATCAACGCCTTCTGCCAGCTCGGATCGCTGACCCAGCCTTCCAGATAACTGCCAATGCGCGCCGCGAAAAAACTGCCGGCAAAGAAGATCGCCACCACCAGCGCCAGGTTCACACCCACCTGCAAAATGATCTTGCGGATCATCGACGCCAGCATCGCGCCCTCGCCTTGGGGTTGAATACTGCGCAACCACTCGCCATACATCCCGAACACCCGGCTCAAACGCTTGGGCATCACCGCGGCGATCTTCAGCGACAGCGGGTCGGCACCACGAATCAGATACGGCGTGAGCAACGTGGTAATCGCTGAAACAGCCACCGCCACCGGATACAGGAAGTCACTGGTGACCTGCAACGTCATCCCCAGCGCGGCGATGATGAATGAAAATTCGCCAATCTGTGACAGGCCCATCCCCACCCGCAATGAAGTGCGGCCATCGTTACCCGCAATAAACGCCCCAAGGCCGCAAGACAACATCTTGCCCAGCACCACGGCCACGGTAATCACCGCAATCGGCCAGGCGTATTGCAGGAGGATTTGCGGGTCGATCATCAGGCCGATGGCGACAAAGAAGATCGCACTGAACATGTCGCGAACCGGCTCGATCAGGCGCTCAATCTTCAGCAACTGCCGGGACTCGGCCATGATCGCGCCGATCAGGAACGCCCCCAGCACCATGCTGTATTCCAGCTTGACCACCAGCAGGCAGAAGCCGAAACACAGGCCCAGCACGGTGATCAGCAGCATCTCGTTGCTTTCGAACCTGGCCACATACTCCAGCAGGCGTGGCACCAGCAAAATCCCGATGACCAGCGCGACAATCATGAACAGCGAGAGCTTGCCGACGGTGGAAAACACCTCGCCGGAGCTGACCGTGCCGCTGACGGCGATGCTCGACAGCAAGGCGATGATGCCGATGCCGAGGATGTCTTCGACGATCAGCACCCCGAAAATCAGCTGGGCAAAGCGCTGGTTTTTCATCTTCAGGTCGTTGAGCGCCTTGACGATGATGGTGGTCGAGGAAATCGCCAGGATCGCGCCGAGGAACAGTGAGTCCATGGTGTTCCAGTCGAACCAGCGGCCAATTTCATAGCCGATCCAGATCATCAGGATGATTTCGAGGAACGCCGCGATAAATGCGGTGGCGCCAACCTTGAACAGCTTGCGCAGGCTGAACTCCAGGCCCAGGCAGAACATCAGGAAGATCACCCCCAGTTCGGCCAGGGTCTTGATGGTGTCTTCGTCGTGGATCAAACCAAACGGCGGGGTGTGCGGGCCGATGATGAAGCCGGCGACGATATACCCCAACACCACCGGCTGCTTGAGCCGATGAAACAGGATCGTCACCACCCCGGCCACCAGCATGATCACGGCCAGGTCCTGGATAAAGCTGATGGCGTGCATGGCGAGGGGCTCCTTGAGGGGTGCTGGCGCTTTTCCCATTTCCACGCATTCGCCCCGAAAGGTCGCAATGAACGGAAAGAAAAGTCTGCCTTGATCGTAAGAATTGCCCTTGAGGCGGGCTTTTGAAGGGTAACACCGCGACTTGCGACAGAAAGCCGGTGCAATATATGGAAACAGATCGCCCCTGGCGTGACGGCAAGCCGGGCCCCAGCGTCCCGTTATGAATGGCTCTGCAAAGATTCCAGCACCCGCAGAGGTGCCTCCCCACCCAATGCCTACAACCCGTGAGTGTGCTATGGAACCCGGAAACGCCCAGCTGTCGATGACAGTATTGATGACCCCTGACATGGCCAACTTCTCTGGCAATGTGCACGGCGGCACGCTGCTCAAGTACCTCGACGAAGTGGCCTACGCCTGCGCCAGCCGTTATGCCGGCCGCTATGTGGTGACCTTGTCGGTGGACCAGGTGATTTTTCGCGAGCCGATCCATGTCGGCGAGCTGGTGACCTTTTTGGCCTCGGTCAACTACACCGGCAACACGTCGATGGAAGTGGGGATCAAGGTGGTCACCGAGAACATCCGCGAGCGCTCGGTGCGCCATACCAATAGCTGCTTCTTCACCATGGTTGCGGTGGACGACCAACGCAAACCGGCCGCCGTGCCGCCGCTGCAACCGCAGAACAGCGAAGACAAGCGCCGGTTTGTGCAGGCTCAACAGCGCCGGCAGATTCGCCAGGAGCTGGAGAAGCGCTATCAGGAAATCAAGGCAGACGGGCCGTAAGAGCCCGCCGCTTTCTTTGCAGGAGCAAGCTCTCTCCTACCAGTGCCAGCAATCGTTAAAGCGCGTACACACATCAAAGCGCTGGTCCAACTGGGCCATGCGCTCCATGTGGTGGTTGATGGTGTCCAGCGCCACGCTTTTGCTGGTGTTCATGTAGTACCGAAGCATGTACTCGTCGCTCGCCGTAATCCGCTGGCGTACAGCGTCGTCCGTCGGCTGCAGCCACTGCTGCAACATGGCGTCATCAGTGCTGCGCAGGCGCAGGCGGTACACATCGGTATACATGCCCAGCGCCCGCGCCTGGCGTCCGGAAGCTTCGTCACTAAACTGCTTCAGGTTCTGCCGGTACTGAGCCCAGTAATCATCCGGCAAGGTGAGCGTGCCCATCAATGCCTTGCGCTTGGCGATCAGTTCGTCGATTTTTTCCGCTGAAAACGTCGGACTATCAGCCTTGGGCGGGTCCAGCGTTGTGATCGCCCGGGCGTTTTCCGCGAGGATGCGGTCAATCAGCACCGTGCGCTGCGCAGTGTCGGGCAACGGCTTGGCAAATATCGGACTTTGACCCTGGCAAACCGGGAAACCCGTATCAAACACCGGCTGCGGGATACGCACATCTTTACCGTCAAATCGGCTCAGACGCTGGAACAACGTGCTGCAACGGCCGCGCTCCATATCAAAAGTCACTTCATATTCCTCGCCCGCCTTGGGCGTGAAGCTGAAGGTCTTGCCGCAGATGTAGGAGCCACCGTTGGTGTTGATCGCCAACATGGTTTCCTTGCCGGGTGCCAGCTTGACCTCCAGCATGCCCCGGGCCTTGGCCGGAGGCGGCACGAGCATGTCGGCCCGGCGCTTGGTGTCCACCACCAGGAAGTTGTTGAGCATGCCCGTGTTCTGGCCCGTGCAGTGTTGTGCGTCGTAGATATCGAGGGTGGTATTCGACGTGTTGGAGATGAACCGCAGCTTCGCCGCGTCGGGCGCGCTGGCATCCGTATAGGCACCGTGGATACTGCATCCGCTGAGCAGAGATGCCAGGGCCAGGGCAGCCAATGCCCGTGACGAATGAAACAGGGATAGCGACATGATCTTCCTTGATGAACGCAGGGGCAAAAAGACGGCCGATACTACCGGACGCCCTCTGCCTTGCTCAATCAGGAATTTGCCTACAGCCCTATGGGCGTTGCCTCAAAGCGTACCCGCGGATGGGCAATCCGGTCCTGGGCGCGCACCAGTTCCAACTCGTAGCTGGCGCACGCCTGGGTTTCCAGCAGCACTTCGTGCACCGCCGCGGCCGTGAACTCAAAGGCCGCCACCAGGCTGTCGCCCAACAACACCCGCGCCAGGAACAGGCCCGACGTCAGGTCACCCACGCCCACCGGCTGGCGCGGGAACGCCAGCAGCGGCCGGCGCAGGTGCCAGCTGCCTTCGGCCGTCACCAGCAACATCTCGAAGCCGTCCGGCAGTTTGCCGGGGTAATCCAGGTGTTTGACCAACACCGCTTTCGGCCCACGGGCCAACAAAGCACGGGCCATGCCCAGGCAATCGAACAGCGACTGCGGCTTGCGCCCGGCAAAGCTGTCCAGCTCCAGCTGGTTGGGGCACAGAAAGTCGGCCATGGCTGCCGCTTCGTCCAGCAGAAAGTCGCTGACCTCCTGGGGCACGATGCAGCCTTTTTCCGGATGGCCCATCACCGGGTCGCACAGGTACAGGGCCTTGGGGTTGATCGCCTTGATCCGCGCCACGCCGGTAAGAATCGCCCGGCCCTGGGCCGCGCTGCCCAGGTAACCTGACAGCACCGCATCACAGTTGCCCAGCTCGCCAATCGCCGCAATGCCTTCCACCAGCGCAGGAATTTGCTGCGGCGCCAACACTTCTCCCGCCCACTGACCATACTGAGTGTGGTTGGAGAACTGTACGGTATTGAGCGGCCACACGTTGACCCCGACCCGTTGCATGGGGAACACGGCGGCGCTGTTTCCGGCGTGGCCAAAGACCACATGAGACTGGATCGCAAGCAGATGGGGCGTACGTTTCATGCAGGGGATTTCCGTAAAGCCGTTGAAATTCTGGCTGCGCAGTATGCGACTAAACGCGGCCTGTACGACAGACCGGAGACGCAGTTAAGCTGGCCATACTTTGTTGGAGTTCATCGAATGCTGACCCTCGGAAATATCTTCGTGCTGATGCTGCTGGCGACCGGTGCTGCCTGGCTGTGGCACAACCACGGCCTGCGCGAGCGGGCGCTGGAACGGGTCAAGCAGCACTGCGCCAAGCTCGACATCGAGCTGCTCGATGGCGCTGTGGCATTGAAGCGCATCGGTTTTGTGAAGGATGCCAGCGGTCGGCGGCGCCTGGCGCGAATCTACAACTTCGAATTCACCGTGACCGGCGAAGCGCGGCACCCGGGGACCATCACCCAATTCGGCGCCCACAGCGCGCAAATCGAGCTGGCGCCCTACCCGTTCGAGATCAAGACGCCGCTGCCCAGCGCCGAGATCATCGAGCTTAGCCAGTGGCGCCAGGAGCACGGCAACAGCAAGACCCGTCACTGACGGCAAGCGGCTAACGCGTCCTGCAATTGCGCAACATCCTGCGCTTCACTGAAGATCAATTCGATACGCGAATCCCGGCGCCACTCGCTGGGTTGCCAGGCTAACGGGGCGTTATCCACAGCGTTGGCCGACACCCAACCCTCCAGGCTGTGGATAACCAGTTTCGCCCGTCGCCAGGCCAACGACGCCAGCCAGTTTTGAAGGCGCCGTCGGTCGAATTGTTGGCCAGGATGCCAGCGCCAGCCAATGCTCCAGCCACCTTCCTGGCCTTGGCTGAGGCAGATCGGCAATGCAGGGTCCGTCCAGATTGCCGGCATTTGCCCTACGCCTTTGGGCACGTCGAAGTTATCCACAGCCGCTGCGGCCTGGGCGTTCAAACCCGGTAATTGCGCCAGGGGCAACTGTGCCTGCTGCGTCCAATAAATCGGCCGGTCAGGCAATTGCCCTTGAACCGCCAGGCGCTGCGCGTCACTCAGGGTTTCATTCTTGTTTAATACCAGCAGCCCGGCACTGGCCAAGGCTTCACGCTGGGCCTCAGGCAGGGGCTTACTCGCGGCCAACGCCTGGGCGTCGAGCACCAGCACGCACGGCTGCACCGCCAGCACCTGCTGCCAGGGCGCTTCCCGCAGTTGCTTGAGCAACTGCGCCGGATGCCCCAACCCGGACGGCTCGATAAACAGCCGGTCGGGCTGGGCCTTACGCAACAAACGGCCCAGCCCTACCTGGAAAGGCGCCCCGTTGACGCAGCACAGGCAGCCACCCGCCACTTCACCAAGGGCAATACCGTCGTCATCACGGGTCAGCAACGCGGCATCCAGGCCAATCTGCCCGAACTCATTGATCAACACCGCCCAACGCTCGTTGGCCGGACGCTGGGCCAGCAGGTGCTTGATCAGGCTGGTCTTGCCGGCGCCCAAGGGACCGGCAATCACGTGGGTAGGTATGTTCTGCAGCATGGCGGGCATCATTCAGACCGTGTAGAGAGGTTTGATCCTACCCGGTTACGCCAACCAATCCAGCGTCAGAATCAACCGTCGCTCATCCGCTGGCAACGGCGGCGAGCGATGGATCAGGCCAAAGCCTTCGTTGCCGTGCCATTTTTCGCCTTTGAGCAAAGCCACTTCACCACAGTGGATTTGCTCAATGCGCTCTTGCGGCTCCGCGCTCGCCTGGCTCAGGTGCCGCCGCTCCATCACGCCTTCGCGCAACCACTGGCTGCCGATGCCGGCGTAGGTAGTGATCAGCCGAACCGGTACGTGGTCCACGTGAAAACGCGGGCACATGGCCTTGTCCAACAACCGCAAACGCACGCCGATGCGCTTGGCACCCAGCAAACAGGCAAAGGCGCTGATCAGCCACGACACATCGGCAATAAAGCCTTCGTAGCCTTCAAGGTCTCGGCAGCCTGCTGCGAAGTCCTGCAAGTTGGGCGCGGCGTCTTCAGTGTTCAGCTCAACCACCAGCGACTCGGCCAGCGGCTCATTGAGCGCCACCAGCAACGCGCCAAACTCGGCGATATGCAGAGGCAACTGGCGCTGCCACACTGCAAGGTTTACGCCGTCCTCAAGGATATCCGTGAGCACGGCCGGGGTTTCGCCGTGGATCTGGCGAATCACCGGGCGCAGTTTCAGGGTCGGTGCCAGCATCAGGCTGCCTCGTCGAACCAAGGGCCAAAGGGATCAGCCAACAAGCGCCAACCTTCGACACCCGTGGCCATTTCATCGTCGGTCAGCAGGCAGGCGTCGAGCTCGGCAGTCATCTGCGCGAAGTCGATGCTCTGCCCGATAAACACCAGTTCCTGGCGGCAATCGCCAGTGCTCAGTTGCCAGTTTTTCATGATCGCGGCGATACCTTCCTCGTCCTGCGGCCACTGGGTTTTCGGCACGAAACGCCACCAGCGCCCGGCAAAACCATGGCGCATCAGGCCGCCGGCCTGGGACCAGCTACCGGCGTCCTGGTGTTTACTGGCCAGCCAGAAAAAGCCCTTGGAGCGCAGCAGTTTTCCATTCACCCAGGGCCGATCGATAAAGTCGAAAAACCGCTGTGGATGGAAGGGGCGGCGGGCACGATAGGCGGTGGAAGCGATGCCGTACTCTTCGGTTTCCGGCATATGCTCGCCCCGCAGTTCCTGCAACCAGCCCGGCGCCTGGGAAGCGCGCTCGAAGTCGAAACGACCGGTATTGAGGATCTTCGCCAGCGGCACTTCGCCCATGACCATCGGGATGATTTCCGCCTGCGCATTCAGGCGTTCGAGGATCGCCATCAACTCCTGGCGCTCGCTGCTGCTGATCAGGTCGATCTTGCTGATCAAAATCACGTCGGCAAATTCGATCTGCTCGATCAGCAGGTCGGTGATCGAGCGCTCGTCTTCCTCGCCCAGGGTTTCGCCCCGGGACGCCAGGCTTTCGGCAGCCTGGTAGTCGAGCAGGAAGTTCATGCCGTCGACCACGGTGACCATGGTGTCGAGCCGGGCGATGTCTGCCAGGCTCTGGCCTTCTTCATCACGGAAGGTGAAGGTTTCGGCCACCGGCAGCGGTTCGGAGATGCCGGTGGATTCGATCAACAGGTAATCAAACCGACCTTCCTTGGCGAGCTTTCCGACCTCTTCCAGCAAGTCTTCGCGCAAGGTGCAGCAGATGCAGCCGTTGCTCATCTCCACCAGTTTTTCTTCGGAGCGATTGAGGGTGACGTCGCGCTGGACCTCACTGCCGTCGATGTTGATTTCACTCATGTCGTTGACGATCACCGCCACCCGCAGGTTTTCGCGGTTGCGCAGGACGTAGTTGAGCAGCGTGCTTTTACCGGCGCCGAGAAATCCGGACAGCACAGTAACGGGGAGACGATTGGGCATCAGGTGTTCCTCATCAGGGTTGGCCGGTCAAATCGCCCGTTGATGGCGTTCGCGCAGCTCTTCACGTTCTTTGGCTTCGATACACAGAGTGGCCGTGGGGCGCAGCAACAGGCGCTTGAGGCCGATGGGCTCGCCGGTTTCGCGGCACCAGCCGTATTCGCCGCGGGCCAGGTGCTCCAGGGCTTCGTCGATCTTGTCCAACAGCTTCTTTTCACGCTCCAGCAGGCGCAGTTGCCATTGGCGCTGTTCTTCAGCGCTGCCGACATCGGCGGGGTCGCTGTTGGGTTCCTGTTCGCGCAGCACCATGAATTCAGCGTCGATGCGCGTTTGCAGCTCAGTGCGCTGGGCCAGCAACAGCTCGCGGAAGAACCCTTGCTGGGCTTCATTCATGTAATCGGCGGACGGTTGGGCGAGAAGGTCTTGTTCGGTCATCGGAGAAGGTTCACGGGTCAGGCTGTTTTTTAATGTTATAGTATAACAATACAAATAAGCCAATCCCCCTTGCCCGCACTGACGAAGGGCGCAATGCTTGCAGCCGACTAACGCCCCGAGAGCCTCTATGAAATACCTGTTGTGCGCTGTGTTGCTGATCGTGGCGGGCCAGGCCAACGCCCAAGGACCCAGCCTGCTGGCCAACTGCACCCGCAGCGCCAACCTGCTGGCGTGCGTCGACGCGCAGGGCAACGCCTACAGCGTCGCGACGGCAGGCAGCACTACGTATTTGCGGGGTTTCGAGGTGATCGGCAAACGCTATTGGGCACAGACCAGCAGCCGCTACGGGCAACTGACGTTCTTTACCGGGTTGGCGTCCGATGGTGAAGCGTGGGTGGGCTACACGCGGCGAGTGGGCTGGACCACCCTCAACCGGTTTTCCAGTTCGGGTGGCGCCAGCGCCAAGTTCACCTGTAGCCGGATTACCGGCTGTTAGACCTGGCCATTCTTCTGTTCCTGAACCCAGGCCATGTAGCTGTTCATCGGCGGGTTCTTCTGGAAGTAGTTTTTCAGCCCTTCAAATAAACCGTCTGCCACCGCCTGTTGATGGCGTGCGGTGACCAGCCGCTGGGCGTCCTGGGTGTTGGAGATAAACCCGGTTTCTACCAGGATCGACGGCACGTCAGGCGACTTGAGCACCGCAAAACCGGCCTGTTCCACGCGCTTTTGATGCAGCGTGGTGATGCTTTGCAGGCTGCCCAGCACCGAGCTGCCCAGTTGCAGGCTGGAGGCGATGGTGGCGTTCATCGACATGTCGAGAATCACCCCGGCCAGCATCGGGTCCTTGTCCTTGAGATTGAGCAAGGTGGTGGCGCCCAACAGGTCGGCGCCGTTTTCCCGCTGCGCCATGAACCGCGCGGTGGCGGACGTCGCGCCGCCTTCGGACAACGCATAGACAGAGGCGCCGGACGCCGTCAGCCGTGGCGCTGCATCGGCGTGCACCGAGATAAACATGTCGGCCTTGTGCTGGCGGGCGATGTCCACGCGTTTACGCAGCGGCACGAAGAAGTCGTCGTTGCGCACCAGCTTCACATCAAAGCCCTTCTCGCGCTTCAGACGCTTGGCCAGCAGTTGGGCGATGGACAGCACCACGTCTTTTTCGCGCTGGCCCTTCGAGCCGATAGCGCCCGGGTCCTTGCCACCATGGCCGGGGTCGACCACCACGATGATGTCGCGTTTCGGATGCGCCTTGTCCACGGGTGCCGCCAAGGGTGCAGCCAAGGCCGCCGGCGCTGCCGCGATTTGCTGAGGTGCGTGAGTGGCGCTGGTCAGGTCCAGCACCAGGCGGTGGCCCTGGCCATCCTGCGGCGGCAGCAGAAAGCTGTTGAGCTGCATCGGCGCCTTCAGATCCAGCACGATCCGCGTATCACCCTGGCCAAAGTGCCCCGAGCGAATCGAGGTGATGCCGCTGTTGGTCAGGGCCAGTTGGCTGAAATCCCCGGTCAGCTTCGCGCCGCTCAAATCAATGATCAACCGCTCCGGCGCGGTCAGGGTAAAGGTCTTGTATTGCACCGGGCCGCTGAGGTCCAGCACCAGCCGCAGCTTGTTATCCGAACGCCACAGCCGTGCATTGCGGATCTGCGCGGCAGACACGCCCAAGGGCAAGGTAAACACCGCACTGGCCAGCAGCAGGTTGAGGAGTTGACGTCTGTGCATGACTTACACCGCAAATAAAGGAGCTTCCGTACTCGACATGACTGAATAAAAGACAGAGCAGAAAAAATTTCGTCGACTCAATAGTAATAATATAACATGTCTTTTTATTTCCAACGATGGACCTGCTCATGAACGCGCTGACTCTGCCCGATATCGCCGCGCAGGCTTCACGCCAAGCCTTGCCGCTCGATTGGGTGGGCATGTGCGGCATTGCCCTGCCCATTCAGATCGACGGCCAGCGCCTCAGCGCCAAAGCCGATGCAGGCGTTAGCCTGGACGACGGTGAGGCCCGAGGTATTCATATGTCGCGGCTTTACCTGGCGCTGGAGATGCTTGAACAGCAGCCGCTTTCGCCAGCACTGCTGCGCAGTGTATTGCAACGTTTTCTCGACAGTCATGAAGGTTTATCCACAAATGCCTACCTGCGAATTCATGCAGACCTGCTGCTGAAACGTCCCGCGTTGGTCAGCCCATTGGCCGGCTGGAAAAGCTATCCGGTGAGCATCGAAGCGCGCCTGGAAAACCAGATGTTCCACGTGGAACTAAAAATTGACGTTACCTACTCTTCAACCTGCCCATGCTCGGCTGCCCTCGCCAGGCAATTGATTCAGCAGCAATTTATTGAAGACTTTGCCAACACGCCGCTGCAACACGAAGACGTGCTGACCTGGCTGGGCAGCGCAAACGGCATCGTCGCCACGCCCCACAGCCAGCGCAGCAGCGCGCTGTTGCAGGTCCGTCTTCAAGGCGATCAGCCCACACTGCCGCTGACGCAATTGATCGACGACACCGAAGCCGCCCTCGGCACCGCCGTACAAACCGCCGTAAAGCGCGCGGACGAACAAGCCTTCGCCCTGGCCAACGGGCAGAACCTGATGTTCTGCGAAGACGCCGCCCGCCGCCTCAACCTCGCCTTGAAACGCTCGGATGCGGTCATTGCCTTCCACTTGAAAGTGATCCACGCCGAAAGCCTGCACGCGCACGATGCCGTAGCTGAAAGCCGCTGGACGAGACCTTCCGAATGATCACCTGCACCGCCTTGCGCTGGGGCGCCCCCGGCCAACCACTCACCCCGGCTATCGATTTCACCCTGGAAAAAGGCAGCCTCACCGGCATCATCGGCGCCAACGGCACCGGTAAAAGCAGCCTGCTGAAAGTCATCGCCGGCCTGCAGAAACCCCTGGCCGGGAAAGTGACGATTGATGTTCCACGCCGCGGCGGGCTGTCGTTCCTGCCCCAGCAACAGAACCTTGACCGCCAGTTCCCCATCAGCCTGCAAGAGTTGGTGGCCGCCGGGTTCTGGGGCAGCAAGCAAACCCCGCAACAACGCACCGAACGCTTGAACGCGGTGCTCGAAGACTGGTGCCTCAGTGGCCTGGAGCATCGGCCGTTGATGGCCTTGTCGGGTGGTGAACTGCAACGCGCCCTGCTCGCCCGCATGAGCCTGGCCGAGTCGCCGGTGTTGCTGCTGGACGAACCCCACGCCGCCCTCGACGAAGACGGCCAGGCTCTGTGCTGGAAACACATCCACGCCTGGCACGACGAAGGCCGCACGGTGGTGGTGGTGTGCCATGACCTCGGCTCCGTCCGCCAGCACACCCAGCAAGTGGTGCAGATCAAAAGCAGTGGCTGCGTGTTCGGCTCCAGCAAAGAACTGATCCGCCCGCAGCCGCACATGCAGGTGGCCTGATGCACTTCGCCGCTCACTTGTGGATGCCGTTTCTCGACTTTGTTTTTATGCGCCGCGCACTTCTCGGCGGGCTGGTATTGGCGTGCAGCACCGCGCCGCTGGGGGTGTTCCTGATCCTGCGCCGCATGAGCCTGATCGGTGACGCGGTGTCACACGGCATCCTGCCCGGCGCCGCGTTGGGCTTCTGGTTTGCCGGCCTGAGCCTGCCCGCGCTGACCATCGGTGGCCTGGGCGCCGGCCTGAGCATGGCCGGCCTCGCCGCCTGGATCACCCGCCGCACAGGGCTGAAGGAAGACGCCAGCCTCGCCGCCATCTACCCGATTTCCCTGGCCAGCGGCGTGCTGATCCTCGGCCTCGCCGGCAAGCGCCTGGACCTGTTGCACCTGCTGTTCGGCTCGGCCCTGGCGGTCGACGGCCCGACCCTCACCGGCATGCTCTGGGTCTCGGGCTTCAGCCTGATCGCCATGGTGGTGATCTACAAACCGCTGCTGCTGGACACCCTCGATCCGCTGTTCCTGCAAACCGTCAGCCGCCTCGGCCCGCTGGCCCACGGTCTGTTTTTGACCCTGGTGGTGCTGAACCTGGTGATTGGTTTCCAGGCCATCGGCGCTCTGATGGTGGTCGGCTTGATGATGTTGCCGGCGATTGCTTCACGCTTCTGGAGCCGGCGCCTGCCGGTGTTGATCGCGATATCGGCGGTGCTGGGATGCCTGTCGGTGTGGCTTGGCTTGTTGTTGTCGTTCTACTACTCGCTGCCCAGCGGCCCGGCGATTGTGCTGGTGGCTGGCGGCTTGTACCTGCTGTCCGTGGTCTTCGGTCCGGTGCACGGCTTGCTGCGCCGCCCGCCTTTGCTTACATCCCAATGAGGTGTTTCCCGATGCGCGCTCTACTCGTGCTGTTCAGTGTGTTGCTGCCGCTGTCGTTCGCGACGGCCCAGGCTGCCGACAAGCTTCAGGTGGTTACCAGCTTCAGTATTCTTGACGACATGACCCACCAGGTCGGTGGCGATCATATCCAGATCAGCAACATGGTCGGCCCCGACGCCGACGCCCACACCTACGAACCAACGCCAGACGACGCCAAGGCCCTGCTCAAGGCCAAGGTGATCATCAAAAATGGTCTGGGCTTCGAGCCGTGGCTGGATCGACTGGTCACCAGCACCGAGACCAAGGCGACTGTGGTCACCGCCAGTAAAGGCGTGTTGTCCCACACCATGGAAGAAGACGGCGAAACCATTCCCGACCCACACGCCTGGCACAACCTGGCCAACACCGTTATCTACGTGAACAACATCACCAAGGCGCTGATCGCTGCCGACCCGGCCAACAAGGCGGACTACGAGCACAACAGCCAGGTGTACCTGAAAGAAATCTACCGCCTGCTGGCGGAAGCCAAGGCCAAGTTCGGCGCCCTGCCACCGGGTAACCGCCGCATCGTGACGTCCCATGACGCCTTCGGTTACCTGGGCCAGGCCTACGGTATCGAGTTCCTGTCGCCTCAGGGTTTGTCCACCGAACGTGAACCGTCTGCCGCCGAAGTCGCCACGCTGATCACCCAGATCCGCAAGGACAAGGTCAAGGCCGTGTTCATGGAAAACATCAAGGACTCGCGCCTGCTCAAGCAGATCGCTGACGAAAGTGGCGCGCAAATCGGCGGCACCCTGTACTCCGACGCCCTCGCCGCAGAAGGCCCGGCCAGCACCTTTACCGGCCTGTTCGAATACAACCTCAACACCCTGTGCGCGGCCCTGAGCAAGCCATGACCCTGAGCATGCTCGACCTGGAAAAGGCTGCCATCGGCAGCCGCTTTCCACTCGCTAGCGTGCTCGACGCCCTGCCGTGGAACAGCGATGGCCTGATTGCCGCCATCGCTCAGCAACACGGCAGCGGCGAGGTGTTGATGCTGGCCTGGATGAACCGCCGGGCCCTCGACGAAACCCTGGCCACTGGGCAGGTCTGCTACTGGTCCCGCTCGCGCCAGCAACTGTGGCGCAAGGGCGAAAGCTCCGGCCACTGGCAACAGCTGGTGGAGGCGCGCCTGGATTGCGACGGCGACGCCGTGCTGCTGATCGTCGACCAGCAAGGCCCGGCCTGCCACACGGGCCGGCCCACCTGTTTCTACAACGCCATCGAAGGCAGCCACGTACACATCATCACCGCGCCCCTCAAGGAACCTGACCCATGATCCGCAAGAACCCTTCCGGCGACCTGCCCGTGATTGCCGAATCGGCCTACGTCGACAAAACCGCGATCATCTGCGGCAAGGTGATCATCGGCGAGAACGTATTTGTCGGCCCCTACGCGGTGATCCGCGCCGACGAAGTCAACGCCAACGGCGACATGGACCCGATCACCATCGGCGCCAATTCGAATATCCAGGACGGCGTGGTCATCCACTCCAAATCCGGCGCCGCCGTGACCATCGGCGAGTTCACCTCCATTGCCCACCGCTCCATCGTCCACGGCCCGTGCACCGTCGGTGACCGGGTGTTTATCGGCTTCAACAGCGTGCTGTTCAACTGCCTGGTCGGCGACGGCTGCGTGGTGCGGCACAACTCCGTAGTCGACGGCCGCGATTTGCCCGCCGCGTTCTACGTGCCCTCCACCACCCGCATCGGGCCCAATACCGACCTGTCCCAGTTCCCGCCGGTGAGCGTCAGCGCTTCGGAGTTTTCCGAAGACGTGGCGCGCACCAACGTCGACCTGGTGCTGGGTTACAAAGCCCTGCAAAACGAGTTCTGACCATGAGCCGCCTGCTGATCCGCAACGCCCGCCTGGTAAACGAAGGCCAGGCATTCGAGGCCGACCTGCTGGTCGCCAATGGCCGCATCGAGAAGATCGCCAGCAGCATCGACAACGTAAATGCCCCGGTGGAAATCGACGCCCAAGGCCAGTGGCTGTTGCCCGGGATGATCGACGACCAGGTGCATTTCCGTGAGCCGGGCGCACCGGACAAAGGCAGCTTCTACAGCGAGTCCCGCGCGGCCGTGGCCGGGGGCATCACCAGTTTCATGGACATGCCCAACACCAGCCCGGCCACCCTGAACCTGGAAGCCCTGGCCGACAAGAAACGCCGTGCCGCCCTGCATTCGGTGGCCAACTATGGCTTTCACTTTGGGGTGAGCAACGACAACCTCGACACCGTGGCCGCGCTGGACCCGCGTGAAGTCGCCGGCGTCAAAGTGTTCATGGGCGCCTCCACCGGCAATATGCTGGTAGATGACCCGAAGATTCTCGAGCGCCTGTTCGCCGAGGTGCCGACCATTCTCCTGGCCCACTGCGAGCACACGCCCAGCATCCACGCCAACGAGCAGCGGATGCGCGAACGCTTTGGCGACCACATCCCTGCCGTGGCGCACCCGCTGATCCGCGATGCGCAGGCCTGTTATCGCTCGTCGTCTTTGGCGGTGGAACTGGCCAAGCGGCATGGCACGCGCCTGCATGTGCTGCACATCACCAGCGCGCGGGAGTTGGTGCTATTCGAAGACAAGCCCCTGGCGGAAAAACGCATCACCGCGGAGGTCTGCCTGCACCACTTATTGTTCGATGACCGCGACTACGCGCGCCTCGGCCACCAGATCAAATGCAACCCGGCGATCAAGACACGCGCCGACCGCAACGCCCTGCGCCTGGCATTGTTGAGTGACCGTCTGGATGTGATCGGCAGTGACCATGCGCCCCACACCTGGGCGCAAAAACAGCTGCCGTATCGGGAGGCGCCGTCGGGCTTACCGCTGGTGCAACACGCCCTGCCGGCACTGCTGGAGTTGGTGGCTGACGGCGTGTTGCCACTGACCACCCTGGTGGCGAAAACCAGCCATCGTGTCGCGGACCTGTTTGCGATCCCCGACCGTGGCTACCTGCGGGAAGGTTATTGGGCCGACCTGGTGCTGATCAAACCCGAGCCCCACGGCAAGCCCGTCAGCAGCGAGCCTATCCTGGCGCGCTGCGGCTGGACGCCCTTTGCCGAGCGCAGCTTCCGGCACAGCGTCAGCACTACGCTGGTCTCCGGCCATCTGGCCTGGCACGACGGGCGCGTGCACGACAGCTGCCAGGGGTTGCCGCTGCATTTTCAGCGCTGAAGACTCTGGACCTGGCAAGCCCGCTCCCACATTTTGATCGGGGTGTGTCTTAGGTTAAGCGCGGGGTTTGACCGTACCGCAGTTGCTGCCCAGCCACTGCGCGTGGGTGTCCAGGCTGCCCTTCTGCTGTACGCCGGTGGCGTTGAAAGTACCGTTAACCGTGGTGGTGAATTCCTGCTGGCTCTGGAACGTCGCCACGCCGGTGCCCTGGGCTTTCGGGCAGCTGAAACGGAATTTCCACTGGTTGCCGGTCTTGTCCGTCACTTCCTGTTTGCAGCCCGATTGCGGGTCGGTCAGCGGGATGGAGTCGGACGCCACCTGGGCTTGTGTCAGGCACACCTGCACGCCTTTGCCGGCCATGGTGATGCCTTGCTTCTCAAGCATGGCCCGTTGTTCGGGAGTCATCTGTTGCTTGAGCTGACCGAGGATCAGCGACAAGTCCGGCAGGTCCTGGTTATCGACCTTCATGTTACTGGTGGTCAATTCCCACAAGCCCGGCGCCAACATCTGCGCTTGCGCCGCCACGGGCAGCGTTAAACCAACAACCATGGCCAAACCAAGCAGACGAGCATTCATCGGGTAACTCCTGGGTAATTGTCGGCGTTAGACGCCGCAAAAGCGCCAGTGTTGCACAGCAAATAAAATAGCGACATTCGTGGCCGAACATGGTCTGTTAGGCACTTGTTTGTCAGGAGTACCGTTGTCCATGGATTTCTTTGGCCCGCACCTGCTCGCCTATTTCATCGCCACCCTGCATTTTCTGGGCACCCTTGCCGCCATCCATGCGGTGCTGACCGTCAGGACCGCCCAAGGCTCGATTGCCTGGGCCTTGTCGCTGATGTTCATTCCTTACCTGACGCTGATTCCCTACCTGATCTTCGGCCGCAGCACCTTCGACGCCTACATCCAGGCGCGGCGCCAGGCCAACCAGGAAATGCACAAGGCGATCACCGAGCTGAACTGGCGCCCGTGGGTCGAAGAAGCACTGGCCGCGCGCAACTCCCAAGCCTATGCGTCACTGCGGGCCATGCCCAAGCTGGGGCGCATGCCATGCCTGGCGAACAATCAGGTGCGCTTGTTGATCAATGGCGAGGCCACGTTCAGCGCGATTTTCGAAGCCATCCGTTCCGCGAAGACGGCCGTCTTGTTCCAGTTCTTCATCATTCATGACGACGAACTCGGCCGCCGGCTGCACACGTTGCTCAAGGAAAAGGCCGCCGAAGGCGTGTTGATTTTCGTCCTGTATGACCGTATCGGCAGCCATGCCCTGCCCCATCGTTATGTGCAGTCGCTGCGGGACGCCGGGGTGCAGGTCAAGGCCTTCGCCACGCGCAGTGGCTGGCTAAACCGCTTCCAGGTCAACTTCCGCAACCACCGCAAGATCGTGGTGGTCGATGGCATTACCGGGTTTGTCGGCGGGCATAACGTCGGCGATGAATACCTGGGCAAGAAGCCGCCCCTGGCGCCGTGGCGCGACACCCATGTGCAGGTCAGCGGCCCGGTGGTGGCGTGCTTGCAGGAATCGTTTGCCGAGGATTGGTTCTGGGCCGCGCGCGAGCTGCCGCCGCTGCTGCTGCCGGACACCTATCCCGATGACGGCGTGCTCTGCCAGTTGCTGGCCAGCGGCCCGGCGGATCCCTATGAGACGTGCTCGCTGTTTTTCGTCGAGGCGATTCATGCGGCGACCGAGCGGGTGTGGATCACCAGCCCGTATTTCATTCCCGATGAAGCGGTGTTTTCCGCACTCAGGCTGGCGGTGTTGCGCGGGGTCGACGTACGCCTGCTGCTGCCGTCGCGGCCCGATCACCGCATCGTCTACGCGGCCTCCAGCCTGTACGCGATCGAAGCTGTGCGCGCCGGGGTGCGGGTATTCCGCTACACGCCGGGGTTCCTGCATCAGAAAGTGGTGTTAGTGGACAGTGAAATCAGCGCCATCGGCAGTGCGAACCTGGATAACCGTTCATTCCGGCTGAATTTCGAAGTGATGTTGCTGACGGTGGATGACACCTTCGCCAGTCAGGTGGAGCATATGTTGCTGGATGACTTCGCCCTGGCCCATGAAATCAGCCAGGAAGAAAGCCGCCAGACCCACCGCCTGCAACAACTGGGCATGCGGGTCGCGCGGCTTATTTCTCCAATTTTGTAAGGCTTGCACCGAACCAAATGTGGGAGCGGGCTTGCTCGCGAAAGCGGAGTGTCAGTCACTGAATGTGTTTCTGATACAACGCCTTCGCGAGCAAGCCCGCTCCCACCTTTAGATCACCGGTGCCACTGCTTACTGGTACAAATCGTCCCGTGTCCACGGCAGCTCATGGCTACCATCGGCATGGGGTTTCACCGCCAGAATCTGGTGCAGGTTGATCCAGCCCCGGGCAAACGCATAGGCACAGCCGGCCAGGTACAGCCGCCAGATGCGCAAGGCTTGCTCCGGCACCATCTTGCCCGCCGCTTCCAGGTTGTCTTCCAGGCGCTCGCTCCAGTGATCCAGCGTGCGCGCGTAATGCAGGCGCAGGCTTTCGACGTCGACCACTTCCAGCCCGACTTCGCTGATCTCGGCGGTCATCATCGCCAGGTGCGGCAGCTCGCCATTGGGAAACACATAGCGCTCGATAAAGTCCCCGGCGCCACGGCCCACAGGCCGGCCATCGGTGTGCTTGGCGGTAATGCCATGGTTCATCACCAGGCCGCCCTCACGCACCGCGCCGTACAAAATCTTGCAGTACTCCGCCAGGTTAGCGTGGCCGACGTGTTCAAACATCCCCACGCTCACCACCTTGTCGAAGCGGCCATCCTGGGGCAGGTCGCGGTAGTCCAGCAGCGTCAGCTCCACCTGGTCTTCCAGGCCTTCGGCTTTCACTCGCTCCTGGGCCAGCTCCAGTTGCTCCTTACTCAGGGTGATGCCGAACACCTTGACCCCGAATTCCCGCGCGGCATACCGCGCCAGCCCGCCCCAGCCGCAACCCACGTCGAGCAGATATTCCCCCGGCTGCAGCCGCAGTTTGCGGCACAGGTGGCGGAATTTGTCTTGTTGGGCTTGATCGAGGGATTCGCTGCCGGTCTCGAAATACCCGCAGGAATAGGCCATGTCACGGTCCAGCCAAAGCTGGTAGAACTCGTTGGACAGGTCGTAATGGTAGGAAATAGCGGCTGCGTCGGTGGCCTTGTCGTGGATCGAGCGCACCGGACGAGTGTCCTCCTCGTCCTCAACCAGGGCATGACTCAACTCATCGACCACCCTGATGACTTCGGAAATGGAGCCTTCCAGCTCCAGTTTGCCCTCGACGAAGGCTTCGCCCAGTGAGTCGAGCGTTGGATGGCTGAGCGTTGAAACCATCATGGGGTCCTTGACCACAATGGTGACGCTGGGATCCGGGCCCAGGTTAAATTCATGGCCGTCCCAGAGTCGAAGACGCAGCGGTAGCTTGAGATTCTGTAAGGCCGGTGGAAGTTGCGCGAGCATGAGTAGTCCCCCCTTGTTTCAGACGTCTGAAATGAGGGTAGACCATTCACAGAAAAATTAGCAGGCTATCGAAACAATAGCCCTTTTCTATGGTGCCCGCCGCTGGAGCAAACCGTCCTGGACCCACTGTTTCAGCCAGGTAACCGCTTGCAATGGCGCGCCCTCCTGGTAAGTGACTGCCAACTCGGCGCACAGTTCGGAAAAGTTCCAGCCAGTGCTGACCATGCCCGTCAGCGCGCTGGCTTCCGCCGGTTCCAGGCTACGGTATTGGCACACATTGTCGTGGCGCCAGACCAGGCAGACCTGCGCCAACGGCAAGGCCTCGCTGCCGGGAAAGTCCCACTCGCCCTTGCTCGCGCGCCAGATACCCAGGCTGTTGAAGTCACACGCTACTGGCTGCACCGACGGGGCCAGTTGCACCTGCAACCCGGGCCAGTCTTCAGGCGGTAGCGTGGCCATGTCTTGCAGGGCCAACGGCTCGCCCTGCGGCGCATCAAAGGCCAGGGTGAATGCCCATTCCAGCCGCGCCAGCTCGCCCAGCGGCGCGCCTTGGCCGGCGTAATGCTCGAGGATAAACCCGGGGAAACGCTCGCCAAACCAGCGCAGGCTGTAATGGGCCGAGGGATAGCGGCGGATATAGGCCGAACCCAACGCTGCAAACTCCTCGTCCCCCAGCCAATACCAGACGGCGCTGAAGTCATCGCGCAACACTTCCTGCAACCGTGCGTGATAGGCGTTGTGGTAAATCGCCAGGCCCGTCTCTACATCCAGGGTCGGACCACCGATCAGGGTGGCGCTGAAGCGGTTGTCGGCGGTGAACGTCTGCGCCAGCAACTGCTGTTCAAACGCCAATTGCCAATCGATCAGGCGCATAACGCTCTCCTGTCCAATGCGCTGGCGCCCAGCTCGCGGGCCTTGCTCAGTTCGTCGAGCAGCTCCTGGAACGGCGGGAAATGATCATCACGCTCCAGCAACGTCGAAACCGGCCCAAGGTGCTCCAGCGTCTGCTGATACAGCGCCCACACCGGATCGCATACCGGGTGGTCATGGGTGTCGATCACGTAGTCGCCGTAATCCATGTGCCCGGCCAGGTGCAATTGGCGAATGCTTTCGGGCGGCAGGTTGCGGATAAATTCCCAGGCATCGAACCCGTGGTTGCGTGAACTGACGTACACGTTGTTAACGTCCAGCAGCAACTGGCAGCCGGTGAGATGGGTCAGGGCGTTGAGAAACTCCCACTCGGTAAACTCGTCCGCCTTGGCGCGCACATAGCTGGAGACGTTTTCCAGCACGAAGGGACGCTGCAACACGTCCTGCACTTGCCGCACGCGACCGGCGACGTGGTACAGGCTTTCTTCGGTGTAGGGCAGCGGCAGCAGGTCATGCAACTGGTGCGCGTTGCCGCGACTCCAGCACAAGTGATCGGAAATCCATGCCGGCTGGATGCGTTCCGACAGCTGCTTGAGTTGTTTCAGGTAATCGATATCGAGGGCATGGGGCCCGCCGATGGACAGGGACACACCGTGCATCACCAACGGATAACGCTCGGCGATCGCGTCCAGGTAGTACAAGGCCTTGCTGCCCTGGACCAGATAATTCTCGGAGATCACTTCGAACCAATCCACGGCCGGCGATTGTTCAAGGATCTGCTGGTAGTACTCGCTGCGTAGACCCAGGCCGTAACCCAGACTCGGAAGGGAGGCGGACATAAAAACACTCCTGGGGAAAGTGTCCGCAGCGGCGGGGGGCCCGCTGCGGTTGCACTCGGTTGTCGGTTACTCGCCGACTTTGCCGCCTTTCTCGTCGCACATCGATTTGCTCATCGACAAGAAGCCCTGGCCTTTGCAAGAACCCATGCCTTTGCAGGCGTGATCTTTGGTTTTGCAGTCGTTCTGGCCTTTGCAGGCGTTGACGCCATAGCAGTGGACCTGGGCGTCTGCTGCCTGCACCTGGGTGGCAACACCGGCAAACATGCCAGCAGCGGCGATAGCGAGGGCGGCACCAGCAGCAGCGGATTTGATGTTCATTGTGTATTCCTCATGATCGGTAGTGGAGTCGGTCTGAACGGATTGTTCAGTCTCGACATAGCACTAGAGTGAGGTCCCCCCAAGGCGTTACAGCGAGACTGAAAAATTTCTAAAATTTATTCGTCCAGTTTCAACAACGGCTCCTGAAACCGCAACAAGCGCCCCGCATTACCCAGCACCAGCAGCGTACTGAGGTTGTGCAACACCGCCGCAATCATCGCCCCCGCCGCGCCCAGCCAGCCGAATGCCGCGAACACCACGATGGCCAGCGTCCAGCCCAGGCCGATGATCACGTTGACCTGCAGCGTGTGCCGGCACTGGCGGCTCAAGCGTACGCACGTGCCCAGGCGCCGCAGGTCGCTGCCGATCAGCACCACATCCGCCGACGCCAGGGCGATATCCGCCCCGCCCGCGCCCATCGCCACACCGACCACGCCCGCCTTGAGCGCCAGGGAATCGTTGATCCCGTCGCCCACCACCATCGGCCGGAAACCGCTGCCGATTTCCCCAACACGCGGTTGAGTTTATCTTCCGGCAAGGCCTGGGCCTCGACGTCGCTGATACCCACTTCCAGCGCCAGGCTGTCGGCCACGCTTTGCCGGTCGCCCGTCAGCAGCAGTTGGCGACCCAGGCCCAGCTCACGCAGCTCCTTCATCGCCTGGCGGGCTTCCGGCTTGACGCTGTCTGCCAGCAACAACCAGGCGAGGAATTGCCCGTTCAGCGCCAGCCCGGCAATCGGGCCGTCGTGATGGGGAACTGCTGTGGTCGTGATACCCAGTTGCTCAAACAACTCAGGCCGACCGAGAGCGGCTTCGCCCTGCTCTGTCTGAGCGACGACACCAAGGCCCTGACGCTCGCGAATATCCGACAGCACCCGCATTTGCTCTTGCGTGGCCAACCCCGCCAACGCCCGGCTGACCGGGTGGCTGCTGGCTGAGCCGAGACTGGCTGCAAGATTGAGCAGCTCTTGCCGATCCGGCGCCGCAGTGTCGATGGACTGCAAACGCAGGGTGCCAAACGTCAGGGTGCCGGTCTTGTCGACCACCAGAGACGTCAAGTCCGCCAGCTCTTCGAGAAACGCCGAGCTGCGAATCAGAATGCCGTGACGCGCAGCCACCGCAATGCCCGCAATCGCCGTGGCAGGTGCCGACAACACCAATGCACATGGGCACGCCGCCACCAACACCGCAAGCATCGCCTGGGCGTCATTGGTGACGAACCAGGTCACCGCCGCCAGCAATAACACCAGCACCATGTAACTGCCGGCGTAACGCTCCAGCAACCGGGTGATTGGCGGCTTGGAACGTTCGGCGCTCTGCATCAGGGCGATGACTTTGCCCAACGTCGATTCGTTACCGGTGCGGGTCACTTCAAGGCGCAGCAAACCGTCGAGGTTGATCGCGCCACCAAACACCTGCACGCCCACACTCGCTTCCAGCGGCACCGACTCGCCGGTGATCGGCGCGGTGTCGAGGCTGGCCTGGCCCGACAACACCACGCCGTCGGCGGGCACCCGGTCACCGGCGCGAACCTCGACGATATCGCCGGTCTTCAGGATGCCGTTGTCGACTTCCAGAATGGTCCCGTCAGCCTGCACCAGGCGCGCATGGCTGCGGGTCAGTTTGCCCAGGGCATGAATCGCTTCCTGGGAACCGATAACGCTGCGCTCTTCCAGCACATGGCCGAAGATCATGATGATCGGCAGCAGCGCGGCGGTCAGCAGGTCACCGGTGGCCCAGGCGCCGAGCATGGCCAGGGCGATCAGTTGGTCGGTGATGCCATGCAGGCTCGGATAACGCAGGCTGTACCAGGCCGAGCGCATCACCGGCACCGCCACCAGCAACGAGGCGACGCCCAGCAGCAGTTGGCTGACGCCGGTCTGGTCCGGCGCCAGCCAGCGCCATACCAGGCCCAGGCTGAGCAGGCCCAGGGCGAGCATCGCCAGGGTCAGTTGCCGGGCGGCACTGCGTTGTTCGGCCGATGAGAGCATCGGGGCGGCGTGGGCAGTCATTGTTCGGCTCCCTGAATGATCAGGCGGGAATCGTCTTTAGGATCGACCGTAGTCACGGAACCGGCCTGGCCGAGAATCTTCGGCAAGCGCTCGCGGTACAGGCGCAGCAACAGGCCGGGGTCTTTGACCTGGGCCAGGCTGGCGACGGTGGCGGTTTGCGCCTGGGCGTTGGCCAGGCGTTCGCTGGCCTGGGCATGGGCCACCTGCACGGCGCGGTCGGCGTCCTGATTGGCGGTCTGGGTAAGTTTTTCGGCGTCGGTGCGCGCATTGGCCACCGCCTTGTCGGCTTGCTGGCTGGCGGTCAGCACCGCGTTGAAGGCGTTGACGGCCGGGCCCGGCAGGCTCGATTGCACGTCGACCCGGGTGACTTCGATGCCCAGGCCAAGCCCGGTGGACGCCAGGTCAGCCAGGCGTTGATTGATGCCGCGCACCAAATCGCCGCGCAGCCGTTCGCGGCGTTCGGCGGCCTGGTTGTCGGCACCGATCAGCTCGGGGCGCGCCACCAGAATGGTGTCCAGATCCCGCGCGGCGGTCAGCACCACAGCGCTGCGGGTGACCAGCCGATCCAGCGCCGGCAGCACGTGATCGCCCTGCAACACAAAGGCGTAGGGCTCGGTGACCTTATAGAAGACCCGCACATCCAGCTGCACCACGCCGGCATCGCCGGTCAGCAGGTAACCGGAGCCGGCCAGGGCATCGCTCAGCGGCGTGGCAAAACTGGCCACGCGATCGGCTTGCGTGGCCGCATCGGAACGCAGCAGGTTTTCCACCCGACGCTCGATCACCCGGTCCGCTGCGGGCAACAGCACCACTTGTTCAAACGGGCGCGGCCAGGCCAATAGGAGCCCGGCATTCTGAATCCGGTCCAGCGCGCCGAAGTGCAACACCACGGCGCGGTTCTGCGGGTCGATCTGCCGTACGTTGGAAAACGCCCACGCCAACGCGGCCAATACCGTCACCGCATACAGCGCCAGGAACGTCAGCCGTCCAGCCTGGATCCACGGGCTGTCGAGGCTTTCCCGCTCACTCATGGCTGGACATCCTTCGGCCCATCCACCAAGGCGCGGAACGGTGCAGCGTCGGTGCGCAGGATAATTTTGGTGCCCGGCGTAACCACGGTGCCAAGGGTGTCGAGGGAGCGCAGCAGGTTATACAGCTGCGGATTCCCGGCGTAGGCACGCCCATAAATCTGCGCGGCTTCCACCCGGGATTGCGCTTCGATATCGGCGGCTTTCACCGTGGCGTCGGCCTGGACGATCCGTGCATCACGCTCGGCGGCAGAACGAATTTGCGCCGCTTCACGTTTGCCTACGGCGGTGCGTTCGGTGGCGATGGTCTCGCGCTCGGCGCGCATGCGGTCGACGGTGGCGGCCAGGGTCACCGAGGGCAAGGTCAGCCGCTCGACGCCGACCTGCACCACGCGCACGCCATAGGTGGTGAGCAATTGTTGATCTATCTGCTGGCGCAGCTGCGCTTCAAAATCGGCAATGCGCACCTGGCTCGCATCGGTGTTCACCAGGTTGGCCAGGTCGAAGCTGGCGGCGGTGGTTTCCAGCGCCGAGCCCACAAAGGTGCGAATCTGCCGCGCCGCTTCATCCGGCTGGTTCTGCACCGCGCGCATAAAGCGCTGCACGTTGTCGGGGTCGCCCTGCACCTGCCAGGCCACGTAGGCTTGCACGATGATCCGCAGGCCATCGCGGGTGCCCACATCCTGCAAACCGCTGGACGTGGTGCGCAGGCGCAGGTCTACCGGAATCGCCGCTTCAAACGGCGCCGGCCAGCGCCAGCCCAGGCCCGGCTCCAGCAGCACCCGCGACGGGTTGCCGAAGCGGGTAATCACCGTGGCTTCGCCGGAGCGCACCTGCACCAGGCTCGCCGCGGCGACGGCAAACAGCACCAGCAACACGGCCCAGCCCATACGCCGCCAGGGGAACGGGCCGGCTTCATGTTCATCACCGTGATGGTGATGATGGTGGCCGTGGTGGTGACCATGGCCTGCGTGATCGTGAGAATGAGCGCTCAACAGATGAACTCCTTATTGAACGGCTTTACGCGGCACCGCAGGGTCGGCCGGTAAGGTAAAGGAACGCAGATCGATGGTCGGTGCGCCACTGGCGCCCAGGCGATGATCAAGAATGAGTAATTTGGCGTGGGCCAGGCCCTGGCTCAGTTGGCTCAGGTACTGCTCCAGCACAAACGCCTGGCCAGCTTGCTGGTAGGCCTTTTGTTCGGCGCTGAAGCGCAGGTCTGCCGCCTGGGCGCCAGCGTGAACCTCATGGGCCGTGGCCTGGGCCTGGTCGCGGGCGGTGCTGGCGAGCAGCAACGCCTGGTTAGTCTGCTCGCTGGCAGCGCCGCGCTCCCGGGAGATCAGCGCCTGGGCGCCGATCTGTGCCGCTTGCACCGCGTGGTAGGCGTTGGCCGCACCGGACGGCGGATGAATGGCTTCCACCACGGTGGCGAGGATTTCCACGCCGCTGTCGAGTTTCTTCAGGTCCGCCTGCACTGCCCGGCCAATTTCATCGGCGAGGCTGTTGCGTTGTTCGCCGAGTAATTCGTCGAGGGTGCGCGAGGCAAATTCGTGGACGAGGATACGGCTGGCGGTGCTGCGAATCAGCGTGGGTACATCGGCGCTGTTATAGGTGGCCGCGAGCGCGGCCTGGTCGGTCAGGCCGATGCGGTACACGAAGCGCACATCCATATTGACGATCTGGAAGCTCTGCTTGTCGCCGCTGCTGCTGGCGATCACCTGAGATTTATCATTCACGTGGCTCGCGTCCCACAGGCGATTGGCGATCAACGGCGCCGGACCTTCAGCGGGCGCGACGTCGGTGGCCGCCGCTTCGCCAACGCTGGTGGCCAGTTCATGGACCACGCCGTTTTCCACGTTCAGCACGCGGCCCAGCGGCCACGGCAAACCGGCATGCAGGCCAGGCCCGAAGACCTCCACCGGCTTGCCAAAGCGTTCATAAATCCCACGGCTTTGCAGGGCGACTTCATGCACACCGGTCAGCAACCAGCCTACGGCCAGCACCACCACCAGCACCGGCAGGAATGCCCGGCGCATGTAGGTAAAGGCCCAGATTTGCCGCAGGTCGATGCCGAAACGGTTGTGCAGTTCGTGCTGCAAAGCGAGCAACGGTTGTGGCGGCCAGCGCAGCATCCCGGCGATAAAACTCTGCGCCATCAGCCGTGGCTCAAGGCGCTCCTGGCGCGGGCTGAACAGCGACAGCAGGCCGCGTAACAGAAACTCCAGCGCCACCAGGGCCGGCAACAGGCCGATCAACACCGCCAGGCGTAACGGCCACACGGACTCTTCACCGGCAAACAACAGACAAATCGCACTGATCACCAGGCAGATAATCGCCACCCGGCTCAGTTGCGCCAGTTGCGCTGCTTCCGGCCATTGGGCGGTGCTTTCCTGGGCCATGCGCCGTTCAAACACCAGCAAACCGAACGCCAGCGCCAGAGCGATAGCCGCGCCCACGCTGGCAGCCTGGCCCACCGCTGCGGCGGGCAATGTCAGGTTCCAGAATTCCAGGACGCTGAACAGCGCCAACAACGACCAGCCGCACAGCCAAAACACCGGCGCGCCGATCTGCGTCAGCAAGCCGCTACCGACGCGGCCGAACAGGCGATTGAGCCAGCCTGGTTCTTCCTGTGGCAGCGGCTGTTCGATCAGCAGTGCCGCCGGTTCCTCCAGCGCCATGGCCCGCCAATCGGCGACCCACCAAGCCGATTGCAAACCGGCCACCAGCACCAGCAACGCCGAGGCACAGTTGATCAACACTACCGGCCAGATCGACAGCGGTGCAAACAGCGCCACAAACAGGGCCAGCATCCAGCCGCCGACCGCCAGCACCGTCAGGCCAATGCCGGCCTGCCTTAACCGGCGGGCATGAAACAACCCTTGCTGAAAACGCGGCAGCCCTTCGATGGCCACGTCATCAGCGTCCAGATCCACTCGCATCCCCAAACGCCCACCCAGAAACAATTAGTTACTCTATAACCCGGCGCGTGAAATTTTTGTTTGGTTTCACGGGGATAGTGACGAAACCCCCAGAAACCGGAGCCATCACTGGTTTCAGCCGTGATAAATCGGCACACTCCCCACAGTTTTTCGCGGGCTTACGGACAAGGAAGCGTCACTCCCCATGATTTCGATCTATCAGCTTAAACCGCGTTTTCAGAACCTGCTGCGCCCGCTGGTGCAGCGCCTCTACGACAACGGTACCACCGCCAACCAGATCACCGTGCTCGCCGGGGTGGTTTCCCTGCTGGTGGGATTGCTGATCGCCGGCTTTGCGCAACATGTGTGGCTGTTTGCGCTGATCCCGCTGTGGATGATCCTGCGCATGGCCCTCAACGCCATCGACGGCATGCTCGCCCGGGAATTCGGCCAGCAGTCGCGACTCGGCGCCTACCTCAATGAACTGTGTGACGTGATCGCCGACAGCGCGCTGATCCTGCCGTTTGCGCTGATCCCCGAAGTCAGCCTGGCGCCGGTGCTGCTGGTGACGCTGCTGGCGGTGTTCAGCGAGTACGCCGGCGTGCTCGGGCCGATGGTCGGGGCTTCGCGGCGCTACGACGGGCCCATGGGCAAGAGTGACCGGGCGTTTGTGCTCGGCGTGCTGGCCACCGGTGTGGCGCTGGGCTGGCTCGGTGCCGGTTGGGTCGATGCGGTGATGTGGCTGGTCGCGGCCTTGCTGGCCTACACCCTGGTCAACCGCGTGCGCCAAGGCCTCAAAGAAGAACAAACCTCCCCTTCTGCATAAGGATTTTGCGATGCGCGAACAGCAAGAGCACACCTTCAGCACCCATGACGGGGTGGCGCTTTTCTACCGTCACTGGCCCGCCACCGCACCGGCGGGCTTTGCGCCGCGCAAGGCGATTGTGCTGTTCCATCGCGGCCATGAGCACTCCGGGCGTATCGCCCACCTGGTGGACGAACTCAACCTGCCCGAATTCGACTTCTTCGCCTGGGACGCCCGTGGCCACGGCCAATCCCCCGGCGAACGCGGCGACAGCCCCAGCTTCGCCACCAGCGCCCGGGATGTGCAGACCTTCGTTGACCATATCGGCACCACCTACAGCATCGAGGAAGAAAACCTCGCGGTGATCGCCCAAAGTGTCGGCGCGGTGATCGCGGCGACCTGGGTGCACGACTACGCGCCGAAGATTCGTTCACTGGTGCTCGCCTCCCCCGCGTTCAAGGTCAAGCTCTACGTGCCCTTCGCCCGACCGGGCCTGGGGTTGATGCGCAGGTTTCGCGGCAACTTTTTCGTCAACAGCTACGTCAAGGCCAAGTTCCTGAGCCATGACCCGGAGCGCGTGGCGTCCTACGACACTGATCCGCTGATCACCAAGGCCATCTCGGTGAATGTGCTGCTGGGCCTGTACGAAGCGGCCGACCGGGTTGTAGCCGATGCCCAGGCGATCCAGGTGCCCACCCAACTGTTGATCTCCGGCTCGGACTTTGTGGTGCACCGCAAACCCCAGCAGCAGTTTTTCGACCGCCTCGGCAGCCTGAAGAAAGAACTGCACATCCTGCCCGGTTTCTTCCACGACACCCTCGGTGAACGTGACCGCGCCGTGGCCTTGAACAGCGCCCGGCGCTTTATCCTGCAGAACTTCGAGCACCCGCTGGACCGTGCCAACTTGCTGGATGCCGACAAAATTGGCCTGACCTGCGCCGAATCCGAATCCCTGGCCGCACCGTTGCCCCGCAACTCGCTGCGCGACCTGTACTGGCGCATGACCCGTGCCAGCATGGGCCTGGGCAGCAAGCTGTCGGATGGCGTGAAGCTCGGTTTCGACACCGGCTTCGACTCCGGCAGCACCCTGGATTACGTGTACCGCAACACGCCCACCGGCAAAGGCGGGCTGGGGCGGATGATCGACACCAACTACCTCAACTCCATCGGCTGGCGCGGTATTCGCCAACGCAAGTTGAACGTGGAAGAGCTGCTGCGCCTGGCGATGGGCAAGCTGCGGGAGGAGTCTCGCGAGGTGCGTATCGTCGATATCGCCGCCGGGCATGGTCGGTACATTCTGGAAGCCTTGCAGGGCGTTTCGCCGCTGCCGGAATCGATCCTGTTGCGGGACTACAGCGACATCAATGTGCGCGACGGTGGAGCACTGATTCGTGAGAAAGGCCTGGGAGACATCGCCCGGTTCGTCAAAGGCGATGCGTTTGACCGGGAAGACCTCGCGGCGCTTGAGCCCAAGCCGACGCTGGCGGTGGTGTCCGGGCTGTATGAATTGTTCGCGGATAACGCGATGGTCGGTGGCTCGCTCGCCGGTTTGGCCGAAGCTGTGGAGCCCGGTGGTTATCTGGTGTACACCGGCCAACCGTGGCACCCGCAACTGGAACTGATCGCCCGCGCCCTCACCAGCCACCGTCAGGGGCAGGCCTGGGTGATGCGCCGGCGCAGCCAGGCGGAAATGGATCAACTGGTGGAAGCTGCCGGTTTCCGCAAGATCACCCAACGCGTGGATGAATGGGGGATTTTCAGCGTGTCCCTGGCGCAGCGGGTCTGACCCATGCGTGAACCGGGCCTGTTAAAACCGGCGGTGCTGTGGCTGCTGCTGTTGGCGCCGCTGTTTTTCAGCACCTACGGCTTTGCCACGTGGGTCACCAGCCAGCGCAGCGACGTGGGCACCCTGGTGTTCGGCTGGGAAACCCATATCCCGTTCTGGGCCTGGACCATCGTGCCCTACTGGTCGATTGACCTGCTCTACGGTTTCTCCCTGCTGCTGCCCAGTACGCGCCATGAGCTGAAACAGCATGCCCTGCGCCTGCTGACGGCCCAGGTGATTGCAGTCACCTGCTTCCTGATCTGGCCATTGCGCTTCACCTTCGAACGCCCGGAGCTGGATGGCGTATTCGGCTGGCTGTTTGCGGTACTCGCCGGGTTCGACAAGCCGTTCAATCAGGCGCCATCGCTGCACATCGCCCTGCTGGTGGTGCTGTGGATAATGTACCAGCGGCATAGCCGGGGCCTGTGGCGCTGGCTGGTGCATGGCTGGTTCGCGTTGATCGGCCTTTCGGTGCTGACCACTTATCAACATCACTTTATCGACTTACCCACAGGCGCCCTCGCCGGCTGGCTGTGCGTGTGGCTGTGGCCGCTGGAACATCCGAGCCCGTTGCTGAATGCCCACCTGACCCGGGACCGGCAGCGTTGGCGCCTGGGGTTGCGCTATGGCATCGGGTCGTTGGTGTGTCTGATCCTGGCATTCAGCCTCGGTGGCGGCTGGTTGTGGCTGCTTTGGCCGGCGGTTTCCCTTGGATTGATGAAGGCGAATTATCTGGTGCTGGGCGTTTCGGGCTTTCAGAAGCGCGCCGACGGGCGACTCACTCCGGCGGCGCGCTGGTTGTTTGCGCCTTATCTGGCAGCAGCCTGGATCAATTCCCGCCTGTGGACGCGTCAACATCCACAGCCCGATCAGGTTGTGGATAACGTGTGGCTGGGGCGAATTCCCACAGCCAGGGAGCTGGACTCATTCAAAGCGGTGGTCGATCTGTGCGCCGAATTGCCGATTGATCCACAGGGCCGCGCCTATTACAGCCTGCCGGTTCTCGATCTCACGGCACCTACTGCGGCGCAATGCCTGGAAGCTGCCCAGGCCATTGAACGCCTACGCTCAGCCGGGCCGCTGCTGGTGTGCTGCGCCCTCGGTTACTCGCGCAGCGCCACCGCCGTGGCCGCCTGGCTGCTCCACACCGGGCGCGCAGCCAATGTCGACGAGGCGGTGGCTATTATTCATACAGCACGCCCGCGTGTGGTCCTGCATCCCGCTCACCGTGAAGCCCTGGAGGGTTTAACCCATGCCCGCTGACATGGAAT
Source organism: Pseudomonas sp. TH32 (assembly GCF_016650855.1). Classification (NCBI taxonomy): domain Bacteria; kingdom Pseudomonadati; phylum Pseudomonadota; class Gammaproteobacteria; order Pseudomonadales; family Pseudomonadaceae; genus Pseudomonas; species Pseudomonas sp. TH32. The sequence continues at coordinate 5,463,318 of NZ_JAEKFA010000002.1, forward strand.
TACAGGTCGTCGCCAGCCTGCTGCGCCGGGGTCGTTCCCTGGATCAGTTATCCACAGGCCTGACCTTGCTCGGCGTGCTGTTCGGCCTCGCACAACTGCTGATGGCCAGCATCACGCCAATCTGCCTGATCCTCAGCCTGTGGATGATTGTGCTCGGGCTGCTGCAAAAATACTGGGCGTTGCGGGTGGCCTTCGACGCCGACCTGTTCGCCCTGCTCGCCCGCGACACCGACCGTACACCCGACTTCGACCAGGCCATGCAAACCCTTGGCCTGCAATCCGCCAAACACGCGGGCCGGCCCTGGACCGAACGCCGTCGCGGCGCCCTGAAACTGTTGCGCAAGCAAGCCTACCTGCTGGCGGCGCAAGTGCTGCTGACCGTGGCCGTCATCCTGGCCAGCCCCTGGCTGCCCTTCGCCGGATAAGGAATCCTCATGTTCGAACCCGTGGTCGCCACCCTGATTACCTCCATGGCCCGCACCGTCACCGGCGCCCGCAGCCTGTGGCTTGGCTGTGCGCCCGTGCCGGTGCAACGCATCTATTACGCCAACCACAGCAGCCACGGTGATTTCGTGCTGCTGTGGGCATCGCTGCCACAGAACCTGCGTAAATTCACACGCCCGGTGGCCGGCAGCGACTACTGGAACACAAGCACCCTGCGCCGCTACATCATCAACCGCGTATTCAACGGCGTGCTGATCGACCGCGAGCGCAAGGACCCTGTGGATAACCCCTTGGCACCGATGCTCCAGGCCCTGGAAAACGGCGACTCGCTGATCATCTTCCCCGAGGGCACCCGCAACCTGGAAGACGGCCTGCTGCCCTTCAAAAGCGGCCTGTATCACCTGGCCAAGAGTTATCCACAAGCGGAATTGATCCCGGTATGGATCGCCAACCTCAACCGGGTCATGCCCAAGGGCCGCGTGCTGCCGTTGCCATTGCTGTGCACCACCAGCTTCGGCGCACCGCTGCAACTGGAGGACGGTGAAGACAAGGCACTCTTCCTCGCCCGCGCCCGCGACGCCCTGCTCGCCCTCGCCCCGGAGCATTCCTGACATGGATAGCCAAACCCTGATGTTGTTCGGCGGGATCGGCGCGATCCTGGTGCTCGCCTCACTGATCGGCCTGATCCTAAAACTGCGCACCCGTGGCACGCCCAACGCGGTGATCGACAACCTCAACGCCCGCATCAATGCCTGGTGGGTGATGGTGGTGGTGATCGGCATCGCCTTCTGGCTCGGCACCGGTGCGGTGATCCTGCTGTTCTACGCCGTGTCGTTCTATGCACTGCGGGAATTCCTCACCCTCACGCCGACCCGGCGCAGCGATTATCCGGCACTGGTAGCGGCGTTTTACCTGGCGTTGCCGCTGCAATACCTGCTGATCTACTTCGACTGGTACGGGCTGTTCTCGATCTTCATCCCGGTGTACGTGTTCCTGCTGCTGCCGATCCTTGCGTCCTTGGGCGGCGACAGCACGCACTTCCTGGAACGGGCATCGAAGGTGCAATGGGGGTTGATGATCGCGGTGTTCTGCGTGTCCTTCGTGCCGGCGCTGCTGACCCTGGACATCGTCGGCTATGAAGGCCGCAACCTGCTGCTGATCGCCTACCTGGTGATCGTGGTGCAACTGTCGGACGTGCTGCAGTACGTGTGCGGCAAGCTGTTCGGCAAACACAAGATCGCGCCCAACCTGTCGCCGTCGAAGACCGTGGAAGGCTTTGTCGGCGGGATTCTGCTGTCATCGCTGATCGGTGCGGCGCTGTGGTGGACCACGCCGTTCAATCCCTGGCAGTCGTTCCTGATTGCGCTGTTGATCAACCTGCTGGGGTTTGCCGGCGGGATCGTGATGTCAGCGATCAAGCGCGACCGGGGCGTGAAGGATTGGGGGCACATGATCGAAGGGCACGGCGGGATGCTGGACCGGCTGGATTCCGTGTGTTTTGCGGCGCCGATCTTCTTTCATCTCGTGCGCTATTGGTGGACCTGAGCCCCACCCCTCACCCCAAGTACCCGCAACCCCTGTGGCGAGGGGGCTTGTCCCCGTTGGGCTGCGCAGCAGCCCCAAAACGGGTGATGCGGTTCCGTCTGAAAAAGCGCGGTGACCTTATTGGGGCCGCTTCGCAGCCCAACGGGGGACAAGCCCCCTCACCACAAAGTGCTCCTCACCAACGCAATTCGATCATTAATTGGGAAGATGCCCCAACGGCAACGCCCCCGGCGTCTTCACTGTCTGAATCGCAAAGTTGCTGCGGATATCACTCACCCCCGGCAGCTTCAACAGACTCCCGGTCAGAAACCGCTCATACCCACGCAAATCAGGCACCACCACCTGCAGCAGAAAGTCCGATTCCCCCGACACCAGAAACGCCGAAATCACCTGGGGCAGCGCCGTCACCGCCAACCGAAACGCCTCCGCCTGTTCGTCGTTATGCCGCTCCACTTTCACCCCGACAAACACCGTCAGCCCCAACCCGACTTCATCCCGGTCAAGACTCGCCTGGTAACCACGAATCACGCCCGCTTCTTCCAGAAGGCGCACGCGCCGCAAGCAGGGTGAAGCCGACAGGCCTATCTCATCCGCCAGTTGCACATTGCTCAGGCGGCCATCTCGTTGCAGGGCTTCAAGAATCTTGCGGTCAAACGCATCCAGTTTCAGATTTGGCATAAGTGAAGTGTTTCGCCCAACATAAGTGGCAGATTGTGCCAAGACTAGACGCTTTTCCAGCTGACTACGCAAGCACCTGCCCCGGCCTTCGCCCCTAAAATTGCTCTACGAATCACGTACCACAAGGGGCAGGCACATGGCAGAACTCTGGTTGTTTTTAGTCGCGCTGGCGGTGGTGTACCTGTTGCCCGGCCCGGACATGATTTTGTTGCTGCAAACCGGCGCACGCCAAGGCAAGGCGATGGCACTGGCAACCGCAGCCGGTTTGGGCGTCGCCCGGGCCTGCCATGTGGCACTGGCAGGGATGGGCCTGGCGACGCTGTTCAAGGTCGCGCCCTGGACCTTCGACGTGGTGCGCCTGGGCGGTGCGGCGTATCTGCTGTGGATCGGCGTGCAGTGCCTGCGCGCCAACCTGCTGCCCAACCTGAACACCGAGGACGGCACCGCACCGGCCCACGCCTGGCGCGGAGCCTTCCAGCGCGGCCTGCTGACCAACCTGCTCAACCCCAAGGCACTGCTGTTCTGCTCCGTATTGCTGCCGCAATTCATCGATCCACACGGCGCATCGGTGACGGCACAGTTCGCCCTGTTAGGCGCGATTCTGGTGGCGGTCGGCCTGGCTTTCGACAGTTGCTATGGATTGGCCGGTGCCAGCATCGGCCGCTGGCTGGAACGCAGCCCGTCGGCCCAGCGCCTGCAACAATGGTTGTTTGGCAGCCTTTTGATCGGTTTTGCGATACGCCTCACCTTCGTACAGCAAGCCTGAGCTTTGCGGCGCATTTGCCGTCATCTTTTGTATCAAAGAGACGTGTAAGATACGCGACACATTGCCAGGGATGCTCACCATGTTTGATTCGTTAAAAGCGACCAGCCGCCGTTTTTTCGGGGCCTTGATCTCAGTGGTGAGTGTTCTGTTCAACGCCGTCCGATGGCTGGCGCGCAGCCTGTTCGGCCAATGGCAACCGCCGCGCTGGCTGCAAGCCACGGGGAACGGCCTGGTCAACGTCGGCCACAAGGCCCGGGCTTATCCGCGCCAGGCGGCCGGCGGAGTCCTGGCCCTGGTGTTGCTGGTGGCCGCCGGCGTGTATGGCTGGCACTGGTATTCCCACTTGCCGCAACCCCACACCGTGGGCTATTCGCTGCACAAGCCCAACCTGACGGATTACACCCAGCCGCAGCCGGTTGTGGATAACTTGCAGGTACGCTTCGCCGAATCCGTGGCACCGCTGGCGGCCATTGGCAAGCCGGTCACCGAAGGCATCACCCTCAAGCCTGCCATCGCCGGCGCCTGGCGCTGGGCAGATGACCGCAGCCTGGTGTTCACCCCGGAAAAAGACTGGCCCGTCGACGCCCACTACACCATTGACCTGGCCAAGAAGAACCTGTTGGCCGACGGCGTACTGCTGAGCCAATACAGCAGCCAATTCTCCACCCAGCCGTTCCGCGCCACCTTGGCGCAAAACGAGCTGTACCAGGACCCGAGCAACCCGACGCAGAAACAGCTGGTCGCGACCTTCCACTTTTCCCACCCGGTAGACGAAGACAGCGTACGCAAGCGCGCCTCGGTCACCCTGGGTAAAGGTTTGGCCTACCGCGACGCGCAACTGCCCAACCGTCCGGAAGTCACCTTCGACGAACACAAGCTCAACGCCTTTGTGCGCTCGGCTGCCCTGGCCACGCCGCTGGAAAGCACCCCGGTCAGTGCCAAGCTCGATGAAGGCCTCAAGGCCCGTGACGGCGGCAACGCCAGCGCTGCACCGTTGGTGGCCGAAGTCACCGTGCCCGGCCGCTATCGCCTGACCTTTACCGGCGCCGAAGTCAGCTTTGTGGACAACGAGCGCGGCGAGCCCGAGCCGGTGCTGATGTTCAGCAGTTCCAGCGCCGTGGCCGACGAGACCATCGCCAACAAGGTGCAGGCCTGGATGCTGCCGGAAAAAGCCGAGGACGATACCCGGCCCTGGAACCTGCAAGACATCGACGACAAGCTGCTGGCGAGCAGCACCAAGGTCAAACTGACCCACGTGCCGAGCGTCGAACCGCTGAATACCCTGCACGCCTTCAAATTCAAGGCCCCGCCTGGCCGCGCCCTGTATGTGCGGGTACCGGCCAACCTGGAAGCCATCGGCGGCTACCTGGCGAAAAACCCGACAGCCTCCCTGGTGAGCATGCCGGCCTATCCGCGCACGCTGCAGTTCCTGTCCGACGGCGCCCTGCTCAGCCTCACCGGCGAAAAACGCCTGGGCTTCATGGCCCGTGGCGTGCCCGGCGCCCATGTGGAAATCGCCCGTCTGCTGCCCAACCAGTTGCAACACCTGGTGGACCAGAGCAGCGGCAGCTTTGCCCGACCGAATTTTGCCAATGACTACTTCGACCGGATGGTGGAGCGTCAGAGCCTGGACATTCCGTTGTCGGCTGGTGACCCGTCCAAAACTGTCTACGACAACGTCGACCTGAGCAACTACCTGACGGCCAACGGCGGTCGCCGGGGCATTTTCGTGCTCAAGCTGAGCCCGCAGGACGACCCGGCTGATCGCACCTTCGAATACTCGCGCAACACCACCAGCGACCTGCGTTTTATCGTGGTCACCGACTTGGGCATCATCGCCAAGCGCTCCAGCGATGGCAGCCACGACGTGTACGTACAGTCCATCGGCAACGGCTCGCCGGTGTCCGACGCCCAGGTCGATATCATCGGGCGCAACGGTTTGCCGGTCGCCAGCGGCCATACCGACGCCGAAGGCCATGCGCACTTTGCCAAGCTGGACGAACTGCGCCGCGAGAAAACTCCGCTGATGTATGTGGTCAGTCGCGGCAATGACCAATCGTTCCTGCCGATTGCCCGTCAGTCCCAGCAGCTGGATTTGTCGCGCTTTGATGTCGGCGGCCTGGAAGAAGACGGTGCGATCAATCGCCTCAGCGCCTACCTGTTTACCGACCGTGGCCTGTACCGACCCGGCGAAACCGCGCACCTGGGCATGATCGTGCGCAGCGGCGACTGGAAAGGCGCGCTGCAAGGCCTGCCGGTGGAACTGCAAATCACCGACCCACGTGGCCTGGAGGTGATTCGCCAGCCACTGAAGCTCTCCGCCAGTGGCTTTGAAACCTTTGATTTCCCGAGCAGCGAAGTGGCGCCTTCCGGCGATTACACCGCGACCCTGCAACTGATCGGCGAGAAGCAGCGACGCACGGACCTGGGCAGCGTCAGCTTCAAGGTCCGCGACTTTGAGCCGGACCGCATGAAGGTCAGCCTGAGCCTGCACGACACGCCAGTGCCGGGCTGGATCCCGCCGGACCAGGTGGTGGCCAAGGTCACCGCCATGCACTTGTTCGGCGCGCCGGCGGCGGGCCGTCGTGTCACGGCAAAAATGTCCCTGAGCCCGACGCTTGCGGCTTTTGATCGCTACCCGGACTACCGCTTCCGCCTGAATGACTCGCTGGAAGAAGCCAGTTCCGAAGACCTGGCCGAAACCACTGTCGACGACAATGGCCAGGCCGTTCTCGACCTGAACCTGCAACGCTTTGCCAACAGCACCTACCGCCTGCAAGTGATGACCCAGGTGTACGAAGCCGAAGGCGGTCGCAACGTCGCCGCACAAAGCGCGTTGCTGGTCTCGGCGGCGCCGTACCTGGTGGGTGTGAAGAGCAAGGATTCGCTGTCGTTCGTCGCCAAGGACGCCCCGCGTGAGGTGCAATGGCTGGCCGTCGCGCCAGACCTCACGCCGGTCGCAGTCGACGGCCTGACCAGTGAAGTGGTCGAACACCGTTACGTCTCGGTGCTGGTGAAGCAGTCCAACGGCACCTACAAATACGAGTCGCGGATCAAGAACATCAGCCAGCCGGCCTCGCCGCTGGTGATGACCAAGGATGGCGCCAAGCAAACCCTGAACACCGGCGCCCCGGGGGATTTCACCCTGCAACTGAAAGACGCCAACGGCAACCTGCTGAACCAGATCGACTACAGCGTCGCTGGCAAGGGCAACACCTCACGCTCCCTGGAACGCAACGCCGAACTGCAACTGCGCCTGGATAAACGCAGCTACGCCACCGGTGATGAAATCGCCATCAGCATTCGCGCGCCGTATACCGGTGCCGGGTTGATCACCATCGAGCGGGACAAGGTCTACACCCAGCAGTGGTTCAAGGCCGACAGCACCAACAGCGTGCAACACATCCGCGTTCCTGCGGGGCTTGAGGGCAATGCCTACGTCAACGTGCAGTTCGTGCGGGACATCGGTTCGTCCGAGGTCTACATGAGCCCGCTGTCCTACGGCGTGGTGCCGTTCAGCATCAACCTGGACGCGCGGCGCATGGCGCTGAAAGTCGAAGGCCCGGCGAAGATCGAGCCGGGGCAGACCCTGGACATCAAGGTCAACGCCGACCGCCCGGGCCGCGCAGTGGTCTACGCGGTGGACGAAGGCATCCTGCAAGTGGCGCGCTACCAGACGCCGGACCCGCTGGGCTTCTTCTTCCAGAAGCGTGCGCTGGAGGTTGGTACCAGTCAGATCCTTGACCTGATCCTGCCGGAATTCAGCCGCCTGCTCAGTGGGGCTGCGCCCGGTGGCGATACCGAAGGCGCCCTGGCCAACCACCTCAACCCGTTCAAGCGTAAACATCAGCCGCCAGTGGCCTGGTGGTCTGGCCTGGTGGACTTGCCGGCCGGTGAAACCGTATTGCATTACCAGGTTCCGGACAGCTTCAACGGCAAGCTGCACCTGTTTGCGGTGGCCGTGGACAGCGACAGCGTAGGCGTCAGCGAGGCCAACACCGAAGTGCGCGGGCCGCTGGTGATCACCCCGAACGTGCCGGCTTTTGTCGCACCGGGGGATGTGTTCAGTGTCAGCGCCGGGGTGTTCAGCAACCTGGAAGCCGCAGCCGACGTGAAGTTTGAAGTGCAGACCAGCGATGGCTTGCAGGTGCAGGGCGACAAGGCCAGCACCCTGGCGCTGCAACCGCGCAAGGAAGGCGTCGCCGAGTTCAAGATCAAGGTCGGTGAAACCCTCGGCTCGGCAGACTTGCGCTTCGTCGCGGTGCTGCCGGATGGCAAGCGGATCCAGGTGACGGAAACCACGTCGATCCGGCCATTGAGCGAGCATCGGGTGGCCCTGAGCCTGGGCCGTTTCGACAGCGCCAGCAAAGAGCTGAAGCCGACCCGCGAGTTGTTCGGCCAGTTGCGCGATGTGCAATTGGGCGTCGCCGCTTCGCCGCTGGTCTGGGCCAATGGCCTCAAGCATTACCTGGATGACTACGGCTACGCGTGCACCGAGCAATTGGTGTCCAAGGCCATGCCGGCGTTGATCTGGGGCGGTAACGCACCCGAGGCCGAGCAGGCCTTCAGCGGCGCGGTGCGCATGCTGCGTCAGCGGCAGAACCAGGCCGGTGGCTTCGGTTTGTGGGCGGCCAACCCGGACGTGGCGCCGTACGCCAGCCTGTACGCCACCGACTTCCTGATCGAAGCCCGGGAACGCGGGTTGCCGGTGCCGGAAGACTTGCTGCAGCGTTCCAACGCGTACCTCACCGACCTGGCCAACGGCCCGAGCGAAGGCCTGTCGGAATTGCGCAACCGCGCCTACGCCAGTTACCTGTTGAGCCGTCAGGGGATTCTGGTGAGCGGCGCCTTGAGCGATATCCGCGAGCGCTATGAAAGCTACTTCAAGGACACCTGGCAGAACGACATTGGCGCCGCGTACCTGGCCGCCAGCTACAAGCTGCTCAAGCAGGATCGTCAGGCCGATGCGTTGTTCCGCAAGGTGCCATGGCTTTCCCTGTCGGATAAATGGGACAGCGACGGCCTGTATTACGACCCGCTGGTGCACGACGCCGAGCACCTGCACTTGCTCGCCCGGCACTTCCCCGAGTTGCTCGACGATGTGCCGGCCAGCCTGCTGGATAAACTCGGCAAGCGCCTCAACGAGCAACGCTACAACTCGCTGTCGGCGGCACTGTTGCTGCGGGCCCTGGACAACTATGGCCAGCGCGCCCAAAGCGACATGACCCTCAAGGCCACCGCGTGGCTCAGCGACAAGCAGCAACAGTTGTTGCAGATGGCCGGCCAGCCGCCACGTGCAGCGGTGCCTGCCGGTACGCAAAAACTGCAGATGGAAAAATCCGATGGCCCGGCGGCGTTCTACATGCTGAGCGAAGCCGGCTATGACAAGGGCGCCAACCTCAAGCCGATCAACAACGGCCTGGAAGTCATCCACGAATACCTCGACCTCAAAGGCAACCCGGTCAGCAAGGTCGCGGTCGGTGATGAGTTCCTGGTGCGCCTGCGCTTGCGGGCCACCGACCGTGATCAGGTGCAGCAAGTGGCCGTGGTCGACCTGCTGCCGGGCGGCGTCGAGCCTGTGTATAACTTGCCGCCGGAGCCGGAAGCGGCCAGCAGCGAGGAAAGCGAAGGTGACGATTCGGAGTACGTTGAAACCAGCGAAGACACCGAGGAAGCCGACGCCTGGCAAGCGCCGATCGGCGAGACCGACCTGAGCAACTGGCAGCCGGACTACGTCGACGTGCGCGATGACCGAGTGGTGTTGTACGGCACCGCCCTGCGGGATGTAGGCACCTTCGTGTACCGCGTGCGCGCCACCAACGCCGGTACCTTCAATACGCCACCGGCCTACGCCGAGGGCATGTACGAAACCACCCTGCAAGGACGCGGCAAAGTAGGCCAGCTTGAAATTACCAAGCCTTAAACGCCTGACGCCGCTGCTGGCAGCGGCGTTGATCCTGGCGGGGCTGCGATTGTGGCCCCATGCACCGCTGGAACAGGCCGCCACCTCCTCACGGGTGGTGCTGGCCGACGACGGTTCGCTGCTGCGCATGACCCTGGCGGCTGACGGGCAATATCGCTTGTGGCTACCGCTGGAGCGGATTTCTCCGTCACTGGTTGAAGCGCTGCTGCTCAAGGAGGACCGCAATTTCTACTGGCACCCGGGGATCAATCCCCCGGCCTTGCTGCGGGCGGCCATGGCCACCTACAGCGGCGGCCAGCGCCAGGGCGGCTCGACGTTGAGCATGCAGTTGGCCAGGCGCCTGTGGGATCTCAACACCCGCCAGGTGCCCGGCAAGCTGGAACAGATGGCCCTGGCGTTGTGGCTGGAGGGGCGTTACAGCAAGCACGACATTCTGGAGGCCTACCTCAACCTGGCGCCCATGGGCGGCAATATCGAAGGCGCCGAGGCGGCCAGCCGGATTTACTTTGGCAAGTCGGCGGCGCAATTGTCGTTGTCTGAAGCGCTGGCGCTGGCCGTGATTCCCCAACAGCCCGGTCGCCGCGCACGCTTCGGGCCCTCGCTGCAAACCGCCCGGCAGCGGCTGATGGCGGACTGGCGGGAAACTTATCCACAGGACCCGCGTAACGACAGTTTGCTGGACCTGCCCCTGGAAGCCCGCAACCGCCAGCAGATCCCGTTTCTGGCGCCGCACTTGAGCGAACAGTTGCTGGCCTCGCAAACCGGCAACGAGTTGAACAGCACCCTCAACCTGCCGCTGCAGCAATTACTGGAACGCCTGATCACCGGTTTCATTGCCGAGCGCCGCAGCAGCGGTGTGGAAAACGCCACGGCGATCCTGGTCGACAGCCGCGACCAGAGCGTAAAAGCCCTGGTGGGCTCGGCAGATTACTTATCCACAGGCATCCACGGCCAGGTCAACGGCGTGCTGTCGCGCCGCTCGCCGGGCTCTACCCTCAAACCATTCCTGTATGGGCTGGCGCTGGACCAAGGGGTGATCCACCCCATGAGCATCCTCAAGGACATGCCGAGTAATTTCGGCTACTTCCAGCCGGAAAACTTCGACGGCAGTTTTGTCGGCCCGGTGACAGCCCGCGATGCGTTGATCCGCAGCCGCAATATCCCGGCGGTGTGGCTGGCCAGTCAGACCCGGTCGCCGTCACTCTATGGACTGCTGCAACGCGCCGGCATCAAGGGCCTGCGCGGCGAGAGCCATTACGGCTTGGCGCTGGCCCTGGGCGGCGGCGAGATGACGCCCGAGGAGCTGGCGCGGCTGTATGTGATGTTGGCAGGTGACGGGCATTTACGGCCCCTGCGCTACTTGCAGGAGCAGCCGCAAACCACCGGCGCCCCGCTACTCACCCCGCAGGCTGCGTTTATGGTGCGCGACATGCTGCGGCGCAACCCGCGCCCGGACGGGTTGCCGGGACGCCACTGGCGCACGGCCTGGAAGACCGGCACCTCCTGGGGTTTTCACGATGCGTGGAGCGCCGGCCTTGTAGGCCCGTACGTGCTGGTGGTGTGGGTAGGTAACTTTGACGGCCGTCCGAATCCGGAATTCATCGGCGCGAAAACCGCCGCACCGCTATTTTTCCGCATCGCCGACGCCCTGCCCCTGGCCTTGCCCAACGTGGTGATCAAACCCGACAAGCCACCCGCCGGGCTGATCCGCATCGATGTCTGCGCCGCTTCCGGCGAGTTGCCCAACCGCTGGTGCCCGCGCACCCGCAAGACCTGGTACATCCCCGGCGTGTCACCGATTCGCGTGTCCAACCTGCACCGCCCGGTGCTGATCGACACCCGCAGCGGCAAAGCCGCGTGCCCGCCGTTCGACCCGCAGTACACCCGTGAAGAAGTCTTCGAATTCTGGCCCAGCGATGTGCAGCGGCTGTTCCGCGCCGCCGGACTGCCACGGCGCACGCCACCGAATGTGCAGAAAAGCTGCCAACCCAATCGAATCGGCGACCAGAGCGAAGCGCCGCAGATCCGTTCGCCGCTGACCCAGGTCAGCTACCACCTGCGCCTGTCACAGCCCCAGGAAAGCATTCCGCTGAACGCCAACGCGGCCAGTGATGCGCTGACGCTGTATTGGTTTGCCGACCAGACCCTGATCGGCCAGGGCCCGCCGCAAACCACGCTGAACTGGCGGCCGGGTAAATCGGGGGAGTACCGGCTGCGGGTCACTGATGATCAGGGGCGCAGCGCGAGCCGGGGCTTGAAAGTGGAGTTCGTGCCCTGATCAGGCGTCTTCGTCGCCAAAACCGGCGGCGCCTGCGTCTTTTGTAAAATGCTTGTACGCCACCCCGAGCTTGCGTTGCTCAAAGATCGAGAACACCAGGGTGCCCAGCAGAATCATCATCCACACCAGGAACACCTTCATGGTGTCCACCTGGGCCACCACCAGCAACAAGGTCACCACGCCGCCAATCACCATGCCCAAACCCATCCAGGCGCCCAGCACACGGCCTACCGCCAGGCGCATGCCCTTGGGCAGCAAGAGTCGCAGTGCAAGCAACACCACAAACATCGACAGCAAGAACCCGAACGCGGCCATGAAAGGAATCACGAAGCCGTTGTCACGGTACAACCAGGCCAGGAATCGATAGAACGGATTCAGGGTCGCCATTTGCTGATAGGTGGCGGGTCCCGGCAAATGCAGTTGGGCAAAATGCTCCGGAGTCATGGCCATGATGCCAACACCGATCAACCCCACCACTACCGCGTAGAAACCACCGGCGCGCCACAGCGGCGCCAGCACCCGGCGGTTTTCCACCTCCTTGGTCTCGGCCAGGCCGAACACCGCGTCACGCTGCCTGCCTCGGGCAATCACCGTCTTGCCGTCACGCTCGCCGGCGTCGCCAATCAGCATCACCTGCATGTCCTGGGTGAGGAGGAGTTCGCCCTGGCGGCGAGAGTTGCTGATCCATTCATGGTCGTCAGGACGCTTCTTGCCGAACAGGTCGATGCCTTCGGCAATCACCGTCACTTCACCGGTGGCGTCCTGCAGGCGGAAGTCATTGCAGCGGGCCTCGGCAGACACCTGGCTCCAGCTCCAATCGCCGTCCTTGTCTTTGGTGCCTTCCTCAATGATCCACACATAGCCGGCACAGGGTTTGCCGTTGACCGGAGAGATCAGCGGCGTGTCGACGATCACCTTGCCGTTCACCTCCACCAGGCCCATAGCCAATGAGCGTATCTGGCTGGTGGCCAGGCGCTGTTCGGTGCGATAGAAGTTGGGACCGAAGCTGGCCAGCAGGCCGATCAGGATGCAGACGGGAAAAAACAGCGCCACCAGGATCGTCGGCGCGTAGACCATCAGGCCGATGAAGCCGGCGAGAAAGACCAGTGCCACCAGGGTTTTCCAAGCCGGCTTTTTCGCGACAACGCCCGCCTGAATGGTTTTCATGCCCCCGGCACCTCAAGCTTCACACCGTCGTAGCGGGTCTCTTCGGCGGTGATGGCCAGCAGCGGGATACGTTGGTAGCCGAGCATCTTGGCAAAGAACAGATCAGGGAAAATCGCGATGGCGATGTTGTAGAGGTTGACCGACTCGTTGAAGAACTCGCGGCGGTCGGCGATGCGCTCTTCCACCGCCGAGATCGCCTGCTGCAACTCGACCATGTTGGGGCCGGAGATCAGCGTCGGATAATTCTCGGCCACCGCAATCACCGACTTGAGCGCCGTATTGAGCTGGTTGGAGGCGTCGACCTTATCGGTGAGGCTACTGGCGTTGAGGTAGGCGTTACGGGCGTCGCTGAGGCGGGTGAACAATGCGTTCTCATGGTTCATCGCGGTTTGCACCACGCGCATCAGGTCGGGAATCTGGTCAGCCCGTTGCTTGAGCAGCACGTCGATGTTGGCGAAGGCTTTATCCACATCGTTGCGCCGCATCACCAGGCCGTTGTAGACCCCCACCAGCCAACCGACCAGGCCGACGACAATAATCAGCACGACGATACCGGCGATCAGCAGTTCTATGTTCATGGTGGCGGCATTCCCTGGCTAGTTATCCACAGGGCGCATTCTAGGGGTAAAGCGGGGGAATACTCCCGGAATTAGTCCACAGAAACGGCAAGAGCCGATGCCCGGTAGCCTGAAAAAGCAAAACCCCCGAATATCGGGGGTTTTGTGACGAAACAATAAAGATTGTCACAACGCCCCGCATAATTCGCGGCCTGCAGGGCAGCCCTAAGATATTGCTCTGATAATAAAGACTGTCACAAATCTTGGTTTCGCCAAAAAATGACATCCATTGCAAACAATAAAGCTTGTCACAAATGTCGAGCCGGTGCCGATTGCCAGCGCTGGATTTTTACCGATTATTTTTGGGTTAGCGTAGTGGCGGCAACTGCGTCAATTTCGGATCAGCAGCAAATCCTGCTCGGTAGAAGGCAAGCATTGCTTCGACCCGATCGAACATCAGAATTATCCTAGTTTTCGCACAATGAAAACGAAAGGTCCTTTTTTATCCGTTCATTCTCGACCAATAATGCAGAGCCGGCACATCGCGGGCCGGGTCCCAGCGCCATTCCATTTCCTTGACGCGCAGATCTAGCCAACTCAAACAAAGAGGGTGAATGCTATGGCTAGTCGGAATCGTGCAACCGTTGAGCGAATAATCCTACAAGCCCGGATATGGGGATGGAATATGTCATGGTCTTTCAGCATGGCCACGCCTACCGATACCAGGCCAATCGGTCACCATTATTCAGAACATGCTGCGATCAAGCTTTACGGCTCCGTCCGATACCCTGAAGCTTTCAAATACCCAACCCTAGAATGCTACCTACACGTTGATCCATTACTCCTAAGCGACAAGTTGGCTCCTCGCTGCATCGGCTCTATGCGGGCGACTGGCAAAAGGCTCATCGCATATGTCGCCATTAGCAATGACCGCTTCAACAGCTTGGTCATCGCAGCAAGTCGACTTGCTGCCCTAGAGATCAACGCGGAGCCGCTGAGATACCGCAAGGCCAAGGTGATGGGTATCCACCTGAGCACCGAGCTAGAGTCTGATTGGTAATGGTTCTTTTGATCATACGGACGCTAGTGTCCAGTGCTCGCTTACTAGCCCTCCCCAGTGCATCACCGGTCACCTCTTGCTTGGCACATACGGTTCGTCTTGCATCACAAGACCTTCGCTCGAGTCTCGGTTCCTGTAGAAGCAGCAGGCTCTCCTTAGTGGGCATTCTCTACACCTCGGCATCCTTGGCCGACATATAGCTGCCGCGAGATCAAGCATTGCCCAATTGATCTCTATCGGATTTTGCTTAGCCAAGACAAGATACGCAGTGGAGTGTAGAACTTTGTCATGACGGATATCAGCTTTGATAGGGGAAAGACCAAAGTACCTTCGGAGAAGTCGAGCCATACTGGCATCCAACAACGGCTCCCTCCGTCCATGAATAAACAACAAAACAGAATTCGCGACATATTGGCCAACAGCAGGAAGGGCCTCTAGCTGAGGCCGATTATCTGGCCATTGCCCCCCTCGTCTCACCACGTATTGAGCTAGCAACGTCATGGCTAAAGCTCTGCGGCGCCATAAACCTATAGGTTTCAATACCACTTCCAACTCAGATGGATCTGCTAAGGCCAAAGCCCACCAATCAGGGAAGCGAGTAAGAAAACTAGGGCAGAATGCCGCGACCGTTTCCGCGCGCGTTCGCTGCAGCAGAAGCTCTACAACTATCCGCACGTAGTTCGAAGCCTCACTCTGGCGCCATGGAAATTGTCTTTTCGAAATGGCATGCCGACCAAGCAATCGAAGACGAAATCTTGCTACGCGCCCTGTCGATAACCGCATGCACAAGCTAACCATGCATCCTCCAGAACATTCATACCTCCTAAAAATCATAGCCGCTCAAGCACTACTAAAGCAGTCCTGGAACTTAATATGGGGCTGTGCGACAATTCATTGGCACACTAAGTGGCCGAAGGCCATCACTTGACTATGCTAAATGCGATGACAACCCCGAAAAAGCTACGATTTTGCGACGTGTTTGCCGGATGTGGAGGCCTCTCATTGGGCCTCCTTGAGGCTGGACACGAAGGCGTCTTTGCCATAGAGAAGAGCTCTCTAGCTTTTGAAACGCTTCGCTTCAACTTGATCGAAGGAACTAAGTACCAGTTCGCTTGGCCAAAATGGCTTCCAAAGCAGGCCATGACCTGCGAAGACTTACTTTCAGGCTTTTCTGAAAAAGTTGCGGCGCTCCGAGGCCAGATTGATCTCATCGTTGGTGGTCCTCCATGCCAAGGATTTTCAACGGCGGGAAAACGCGACCCCACTGACCCTCGCAACAAAATGACAGAGCAATACCTTGCTCTTGTTGGTTTATTGCAACCTCAATACTTAGTTATTGAGAACGTTGCTGGATTCAACATGCGCTTCGAGACCAAGGGAGGAGTTGCCGAAGATATTGCGAATGCCGGCAAGGCCTCATACGCGAAATATATTGCAGAGAAATTAGATGCTCTCGGATATGACGTCGACTCAGGACTCGTCAATTGCGCAGATTTTGGTGTCCCCCAAACCCGCCATCGCTACTTTATGCTCTGCGAGCGAAAAGGGAATTCTTCTCAACGATCTAACCTGCTAAAAATGGTACAGGAAAGCCGGCGCGATTTTCTAACCGCCAAAGACTTACCCATCACTCGCCATATAACAACACGAGAAGCAATTTCTGACCTTGAAACACATGGGAAAATTCTTGTTTCCAATGAAGACTCTGGAATGTCGAGATTTCTTGAAGCAGAATATACCCCTCACCCAAACCCCAATGCGTTCCAAAAACTTATGAGGCTAAGCTGCGAGAATCGTGCACCGAATAGCCGAAGACTTGCGAGACACAAGGCCGAAACCAGAGAATATTTTAAGCATATTCAGGAAATCTGTCGCCCAGGGTATTCCTTATCACAGGAAGAGCGAGAACAAGTAGGAACTAAAAAGCACGCAACAACAGTTCTCGATCAAGGTAGACCAGCCCCAACAATTACGACCTTGCCTGATGATATCCTCCATTATAGTGAACCAAGAATTCTTACCGTACGTGAAAATGCTCGGCTTCAATCATTCCCAGATTGGTTCGAATTTCAGGGAAAGTATACGACCGGTGGAAAGCAAAGAAAGCAAGAATGCCCCCGCTACACTCAGGTTGGTAACGCCGTCCCACCATTAGTCGGCGAGGCTATTGGTCGGCTGTTAGCCGTCCATAAGCTTTACTAAATCGCAGAGCTCCTTACCGGTACCATTTGAAAATACCGGCCTTCGGGTCGGTGTTACAAAAGCCCGCTACACAACACCTCCCATATCCGCCCGGGAACTGCTCTGTCACCAAAAGAGCTCTTGCTGCACTGCCTGCACAGTATGCATATAGCCTAATCTAAGGGTATGATAGCCATGTGCTGCATACCCTATACAAGCGTCCGCCACACCCAGCAGCCTACATCACTAAACATCTCAAGGGAGCTCCCGATCTTGAGACAGTCTGCTTGTGACTGGCCGGCTGCCCGGACAGGCCAGCTGCTTCCGGACTTCGCAAAACTAACTCTGACAAGAAGCCAAAAGAGTGCTTTAACTATACCCAAACAGGGAGGCTGCTCGGACGTACCAGGCACAAACGACTAAATGCATCGCACCTGACTATACGGAGCTACCTTTCAACTGTTCACTATCTTGCCGCATGAGTGAGAAATCATACGTATGAACGCTAGTGAGGACGGCCTTCTCGAACCCCAGACTGAGATACCCAGCCAATTTGGCCATGTACAGGAGCTGCCAGATTCCAAGAGCAAGCCACTCGACGATAGATTCAGCGAATGGAATCTTCGCTTTCTACATAGCTTCTTCTCCGAGGCATCCAAGGGTGAGGAGGTGTTCCTTAGGGTGGACAAGGAGTTTCTCGACCAAATTGGTCAAGATATCGGTGGTGACGCTGGATTTTTGGACGCAGTTCGTACTGGCCATATCTGGGCCAACCCAGGCGGTAGCCTCGCTCAACGCATACGTGATCTGGTTGAACAACGAAAAGGAGATGCTAATAACCGCAACTACATGGACCCTGGCGCTTTGGATCCTACCTACCTAGGCCTGCATGCCCCTGCATACCTTCCCTACCTTGCCGCTCTGATCAGGAACGATGCGGAGAACCCGAACTCGTATTATGGGGGGCTACAAGCAGATCTTAAACTGCACCATACTTTCGGCCCCAATGAAATGGATCGCGTTGAATCGGCTTGGGCCGATTTGCAGAAGTGGACGGAAAGAAATGCTGGACGGTTCGGCTCCTTTAAACTGAGGAGATTGGGTGGCTATCACCGGATCGGCGTGCCAAGATCCCAAAGCATTTTAAAGCCCCAAGATATAGAAAACCTTGCACAAGCGTTTGTACAGGCACAAATTAGACCTGGCCAAGAATTGTCCGAAGCATCCTTATCGCGGATATTGGACGAGGCGCGTGCGACGAAACGGATTTTCACTGCCGGATTTCAAAAGGCACTCGATATTCCTGATTTCGAACAGCCTATCCTTGCTGCAATCAGCACTGCATATTCCGATTGGGATGGAACATTAACGGATAAAAATAGTAGTTCACATTATTCACCCACTGATTTAAAAGATTTAAAAAGAGTTGGCGTTGGCATTTCTTTAGTGGTGGTGCAGGATGACCCCCTGGAGATTTCCCCTCGCTGGCGTCTGCCTGCTTTAAAAGATACTGGTAAGTTTGTGCTGTCCCACAATGAATTGAAGTGGAATGGATGCTTTTCCGGCACGGAAGGGACAAACTGCACGTCATCTGCCAAGCAAGATGCGGAGTTCTGGAGAATCGCTGAGCAAGCATCTGAAAACGCCCTGCAGTTTAATGTCCAGTACCTTGGTATCGAAGAGTCAGAACCTACAACACTCCAACTTCTATTAAGGCGACATCTGCTCTGGGTTCTGGTTCCGGCGTTTGATTCTGTGACTGGAAACTTAGAGTTGAGAGAGGGTGATCTTCCTGGGAGTGGACAGGCCTTTCTATTGGCCCCGCCCCACAGTTTTGCATCTCTCAAGAGCTACCTCGAACGTGTCAAACCTGATCACAAACTGATATCGGCGGCAGGAATTCCTGATAACTGGTTGTTTGTTAATTTAGTGGCGTGTGACAGTCTTACGCTTGAGCAACGTCTTCTCCCTGATGGGGAGGAATGTGCCCATCCAAAGCCTCGTAGTATCCGTTTTGTTGGTGGAAGGTCGATTCGACGCGGCTACAGTCGCATGTATCTGCCCTACGATCTACCCATGATTGAGTTAGACGCTCCTGAGGGCACGCGCATAACATGCTCTCAAGACATCATTATCCATGAGACGTTCTTACCCACTTATGCGAACACGGGCGAGCAAGCCCAATTGATACCGTTAAGACGATTCGAGATTAGGCTACCTAGTGCAAGAAGTGCATCGTATGTGCTCCACGCAACTGCCAAAAATGGTACCCAACTCGGCCAGGCAAAGTTGAGAGTTGCCGGTCTGGGAGGAGACTTTGTTGATATGGGGCGTCCATTTAGTCTGGACAATCTTGGAATACCGATGACATCAGACGAAGGTTTGTCTGGTGTTTTCCTGCCAGTTATTGAGCAATCAGCCTTCAAGGTCGTTGGTTTTGATTTAAAGCCCGTAGAACTTGGGGCCATCGTTAAACACGACGCTGTCATCATCGATGTTCGGAAAAAATTCCTCGACTCACTCGCCCAGTCAGGTAGTTTTGATTACGGTGTAGCAAGAAATCAATTACAACGACTTATCCGTACTTCTGATGCATTCGGTGATCCCGCATTAATCCTGCTGGACCTTTGTCGGCGCGGTCACCTCGAAATTTCCAGAACGCATAAGGGGCATATAGCTCGAATACATTCGGTTAAGCCCACTTTTTACTCGCTACCTTCCACATCTCACGGCCCTCAAATTTGGGGGGTTGCGGGAACCTTACGTATCTCTCATTGGGAGAATATCGCAAGAGCAGAAAAGGCGTGGTCTACGCACAGCTTGATCACCAATGCGGTTGAATTCGAGTCATGGCGATTGCTCATCATCAATGAATTTGAAGCTAAAAAAACATTAGATCAAATAGGTTTCCAGCTTACACAAACACCTTGCATTTCAATTGCGAATTGGGCTGGCAGTTTGAAGGCATTCACAAACGTAACGCTTCACAACACAATGGAGTCTATTGGAAGCGCTCGAGATAGCGCCATGCGATTCCACGCAGGCCAGGGGCGATTTACAGCCAACCCCTGCGGCAATACAAGCGAGCTTTGGAAGGTGCAGGATCTTGACACAGGAATGGACAACCTGTACGTGCTCGCGGACCAAGGAAGGTACGCCTTCGTCCGCGACTCACGTTGGGGTGTTTGGCTGGCGCTTGACGCATTTGCAAAGTGGGTGAGCATTAGAACAGGCCTTGAGGACCTTCACCCAATACCTATCACGTATGAGCGAAATAATGGGACCGTTTGGCTCCCAGCCAGACTTGGCTTACCAAGTGTTCTTGAACGTGCCCTCGTTCTATGTGCTGGCTATGCCCCGGAGGTTCTTACGCTTCAAAAACAAGAGACGAATGGCCCAGGTAATAGGATCTCACTTTCCTACACAGTAGATGGACCAACAGTCTTTTTCGCCAATCGGTTTTACAACGATATGGCAGAAGGTAAGTGGCTTGCATACCGACATGTCCCTGAGGTGGTTGCTAATCTTATTGCCACCAAACTTGGGGCGGTTCTAGATATTTTCTGATTCGCAGCACACTAATTGAAGCTATAAGGAAAAAGAATGAAAGACCCAGTTGGCGCTTTCGATACTTTCCAGAACGGAATCAAGCGATACATAACCTCAGCATTTCGAACGAACTCCCAAACCTTTGAGGAAGATCGAAAGGAATTACTGGACCTGCCTGGGATTTTGTTTCAAACACCCTATGTTGAACCAATTCCTTCCTACAAGTCAGGTCGAAAACTTACAGAGTTGCTCGAAAGTGACCTCCCTAGCTTAAACGAGGTGGGACGCGATGCGTTCAAAGCGGTTGTCAGTGCTGGGCTATTCAGTGGTGGTCATCCACTCTACCTACATCAGCAAACGATGCTTAGGAAGTCACTGGAAGGCAAGCATTGCGTCGTCGTAACCGGCACAGGTTCAGGCAAGACGGAATCCTTCTTGCTTCCCGCCTTGGCCAATATCGTCCGGGAGGCTACAAGTCCATCCACTCAATGGCAACATCCCTCGAAGACTCCTAGTGAGTGGACCAAGGAAGAACTGCCGAAATGGAATGATACTCGAAAAGAGTTGCGAGGTGAGAAGCGTACGGCGGCAGTTCGGGCACTCGTTCTGTATCCCATGAATGCGCTCGTTGAAGATCAGGTTTCTCGCCTACGCCTCGCACTCGATACAGATGAAGTCCATGCAGCGCTTGACCAATATCTCGCGGGTAATCGAATCCGATTTGGCCGCTACAATGGTTCCACGCCAGTTTCCGGCCATCCTTTCAAGGCCGATGGGAAGCCACATACAGGCAAGCGCTCCGAGCTACGCGAGGATTTGAAGGCAGCAGTCACAGACTATGTCTCAATGTGCCAAAAAATTAAGCATTGCCGTGATGCGGTTGCTGAAGCTGAGGCAGCCAATATCTCGGAAGAGATTGACAAGGCCAGAAAACAACTATCTCAATCATTAGAGGAAGCCAGTTTCATCCGACGTATGTCACCAGACGCGGCGGAAATGTTTCATCGCTGGGAAATGCAGGCAATGCCGCCGGACATCCTCGTCACAAACATCAGCATGTTGTCCATCATGCTAATGCGGCACCCCGATCCCCACATACCCGGTGATCGTGCCGACTCCGACATGTTCGAGGAAACGCGAAAATGGCTTGAAAAAGATCGTCAGAACCACGTATTCCAACTCATCGTAGATGAACTCCACCTGCATCGTAGCTCGGCAGGTACGGAAGTCGCTTATCTAATACGTCTCCTTCTGAACAGACTCGGGCTTGACCCGACAAGCCCTCAGTTACGGATACTCGCATCTAGTGCGTCGCTTGATGGAAGTGATGATGCCACCTACGAATATCTTGGCGGCTTCTTTGGTTATACGAGTGAGGATGCGAAGGCTCGCTTCCATATCGAATCCGGAGAGCACCTCCATACACTGGAAGACGACATCCCCGAATTCAACAATGCCATAGTGGAAGCCTGCCTCAAGGCTGGGGGTACCAATATTCAAGAAGGCGACGACAATGAAACCCTAGAAGTGATTTCTGTCGTTGATCTCCTTGCCGTCGACGAAGTCACCAGCAACAAGTGCATTCTCGCTGGATTCGATACCAACGGGCAGATCCGAGCCAAGCCGATCAATATGCTTTCCGATTACTGGTTCGCTAGCCTTCCCGCTAACAAGCGCCCCATTGCCGCTAGGGGTTTGTTCCGTGCCATTGGTTCCAAGCACGCGAGGGACAAGAGGCTGTCCTTCCCGCGCCTTCGCTTCCATTGGATGGCCAAGAATGTCGAAGGTCTCTGGGCAACCATCGAGTTGCACGACGAAGACCATGATCGACGCAGCGGAATGCTCCTGCCTGACCGGAAGCTCTCCTTGGATGGGCGGCGCGTGCTTGAAGTTCTTTATTGCGAGTGTTGTGGCACGCAGCTTCTATGTGGGAACAGGATTCCGCTAAAGAATGGGCTGGGAATCGAAACACAATTCGAATTAACTTCCCTCGAAACCCAAATCAACGGACTTCCCGAGACTACAGTCGAGACACGCACAGACGCCCAGAGATATAAGGATGTCGGTGTCGTTTGGTTGCGTAACCTTGATTTAGACCCTACTACAATCCCGGACAATCTGAAATGGAAGCACGGTACGATTGAAACTGACTCAAAGGATGGTCGCCCAGGTAAGCCACGAGACAACAAACCCGCAAGTTGGATTACGGCGACCATCGATCCCATTACAGGTCTAGTCACTACTGGGACACAAAAAGGTGGTCAGCCCTGCTATCTCTTTCACGCAGAAATACCAGAGGCAAACCGCCATGAATACTCGGCGATGCCCCAGCGTTGTCCATCGTGTCACATTGACTATTCAGAACGTTATGGCCGTCGTACGCCGATCCGATCGTTTGTGACTGGCTTGGCGCGCATGTCACACTTGTTCTCCAAGCACCTGATGGGAGTCCTGCCTGAGGGAAAGACCCGTAAGCTTGTGGCTTTCTCTGATAGCCGCGAGGCGGCAGCGAATCTTTCTGTTGGCGTGGAAGAAGAGCAATGGATGCTGCTGCTACGCACTTTCATCAATCAAGAGCTGAAGAAACGATCTGATAGCGGCATAGATGTGTTGATGAAGGACGCTCTGCATGCTATTGAATCTGTAGAGGTAGAAAAAGTCCAAGGCATTCGTGAAAGGGTCAAGAATCTATTTGGTCAAACAGATGGATCGCTACAAAGATTCAATTTGTTCGTGCAAGCCGCAAGGGCGGTGGTCGAAGACAAGGAAGGCGCTACAGACGAGCAAGTAGACCAAGTAAAAAGAATACGCGCCCATAAGCATGGGTATGTGCGTGTCGATGACATCATTGCAAAGCCAGGCCCCGATAGACAGTTAAGCCCTCTTTGGCGAGATTTCATCGAGAAGGGAATTAACCCTGGCGGTGCATCCGTCGATAAACGAAAGGTTGGACACAAAGGGAAAGATTGGACGTCTATCTTCAAGACATCTGACGGAAACCTGGTCGCCAAATTAGAAGATGAGGCCAACCTGCATGATATTGAGTCAATTTCCGAGTCGCTGAGAAAGGTTTCGTGGCGAACTCTAGCCGGGCGCCTCTTGTATGACCTTGAGGCGCAAGGGATAGGTCACCTAGCTTTTCCGCCAGACAAGGCTCTTCAGTCGCCAATTGGCATGCCTTCAGAAGTCTTCCGCCTCGCATGCGATAGCATCCTCCGTATCCTCGCTGAGGAAAACCGGCTGGATCCCAATCCATGGAACAGGCCAACCGATGGCTGGAGACACGACCAGCCCACTGGCGCGGCAAACGAAGGAGCTGCGAAGAAGCGCGTCCATGGCTATCTGACGAAAGTGGCTGCGGCCCATAGAATTAACCGTGACGCACTGCATGACTCCATGGTTAATGCCTTCAAGTTGGTGGGGCATGTACAGGGGGACCTTTGGGGCGTGGTCCGGCTGGAAAAACTGTGGACCCGTGTTGTCGGTCCTGAAGACTATCCATGGGTATGCTCGAACTGCGGGCGGGTTCATTGGCATGCATCTGCGGGCGTGTGTTCACGCTGCCTAGGCAAGCTCGAGACACAGCCCAATGGGAAGGCCACGGCCAAGGAAATCGAAGATGAGCACTACTATGCCCACGAGGCGAATGATAAGTCGTCTGCATTTCGCATTCATGCTGAGGAGCTAACCGGCCAAACTCAAGACCAAGCCCAACGCCAAAGGCACTTTCGCGACATCTTTTTCGATGAAGAAACGATTGAAGATATCGGTACGCGCAATGTATTGAGGAATGTAGATTCCATCGATTTCCTGTCGGTCACGACAACGATGGAAGTTGGTGTGGACATCGGTTCGTTGCAGGCTGTGATGCAAGCGAACATGCCCCCGGAGCGCTTTAATTACCAGCAGCGTGTAGGGCGAGCTGGTCGTAAGGGACAGGCTTTTTCAGTGGCCTTCACCTTTTGTCGCGGACAAACTCATGACCGCATTCACTTCGAACACCCCAGCGAAATGACAGGGGGCGTGCCCCCGCAGCCACGACTTGCCATGGGCGACGATCAACGCATATTAGCCGAGCGCCTCATCGCCAAGGACATTTTGAGACAAGCTTTTCGTGCTGCAGGCATTTCATGGGTTGCAACTAGCCAAGATCCTGATACACACGGTGAGATGGGCACCCTTGCCAATGCCGAAGCAAATATTGCGTTGGTCAGGAATTGGATTGCTGTGAATGGAGAAGCCATCAAGAACGTGGCACGAACCATAACCTCAGGCTCTAATGTATCCACCGAGACCCTCATAGAGTATGTGTCACACCTGCCCGAAAAAATGAAGGATGCCGTTGAAGGAAATGAGTTCGTGGCATCCACACTGGCTCACCGCCTCGCTGAGGCGGGTATTTTGCCAATGTTCGGCATGCCAACGAGCGTCCGAGAGCTCTACTTCAAACTTCCCTCTGGAAAAGGTGACGCGGAGCGCGATGCAAAGTCTCTCGACAGGCCTGCAGACCAAGCCATCGCGGACTTCGCTCCAGGCTCGGAGCGCACATGGGACAAGCGACGGCTAACCCCACTGTACGTTACAGGACCACTGTTCAATGATCCTCGTGTTGGTCGCTGGAAAGCCTCAGGGGCCCCCATAGGAGCGGCGTATGTGCACATACGCTGCGGAGCATGTAGGCAACTTCATGTAGAGCGCATTTCTATAACCGCCATGAGGACTCACGCAAGTGAATCAGGGTTGTGGAATCCAAGCTGGCTTCAGAACCCTCCTCTGAGCGTTATTTGCCCAAATTGTGGGGCACAAGACGCGAAGCCTTACATGGCCGTAGCTCCGCGTGCATTTGCAACTGACATGGATACTACTAAGCCAGCTCTTGGAGGCGGCGAGAATAGGGGGCGTTCGGGCTCAACAGACATCTCCAGCCCCCGACTCAGCGCTGAGGGTTTCAAACAAGTCTGCAATACACAGGTCAAGCTAGAGCGGCAAGCTCCCGTATTTCGTACCAATACCAACCGTAGTGAATACTTTGGCTTTAAAGAGGTTGGTAGTATTCAGGAAGGCGGGAGTAAATGGATTCATGCTGAGGGCGAATCCATCTGGCGATCAGAAGACGAAAACCCGGATTTTAAGGTTGCACTTACTTCACCCAAGACCACGGATATCCTTGCAATACGCATGCTCGATGGTAATGGCTTGAAATACTTCGAAAGCAAGGACGAGGCTAGCCTAACAAGACGCCGCGCCGCTTGGTATTCTGCCGCGACCATCTTGCAGCGTGCCATCGCTCTAGAATTAGATGTTGATTCGATGGATGTAGAGATCGCATCTGTCCACGCGGTCACCGACCTTGGCGGTGGGGAGATGTACCTTGCCGACGCCCATCCGAACGGTGCGGGAATCGTAGATTCGGCAATGTCTCAATGGGAATCCATCCTACGAGGGAGCTTGTTTGGGGAGGGTGACACCCCGCGAATGGGCAATATGATCCGTGAAGAGATTGATCTCTCAAAAACGAAAGGCAACGAGTGGCGCAGCCCGGACCTCCTACTCCGGGGTTTCCGTAACCGTCAAGTTCATGGTCTTCTTGATTGGGAGCTAGGCATCGACTTGTTGGCCTCCATGCTAGATGCTAACTACAAACCTGGGTTAGATACCGTGGCTGCCAACAAGGTCCTGCCCATTGGAACAGAGGGCAAATGGGACGTTCGCGCAGCTAGGCTTGTCGATGCATGGACTAAGAATGGATTTCCTGCAGAATCTATCATCCACGATGGTAACGTTCATGGATGGGCAACTGATGGAGTTCTCAACGTAGTCGTCCATCCTCTGTGGGATGGCTATGCCAGCGAACGAAACGCGATTGGTGACGCACATCATCTCGCTGCCAAACAAGGCCTTGGCCGGATCCGGCGCATCGATTCCTTCAACTTGTCCCGTCGCATGATCTGGGTCCGCGCTAACCTACAAAACGACCAGATGTTTGTCGTCGAAGACGTTGATCCCAATTCCACGCCGGGAGCACTGAGCAAGACGCAACTAAGCTCGCAGTACGATGTAACTGCGAAGGCTCTTACCAGCCTTCCGGATGACACCACTTTTTCTTTTGCCGGCAGAAACTGGCGGAAAGTTGGCCCGCGCAAGATCAGCCAGCTCAGTGATGGCGAGGAATGGCTAGCAGTTACTCATGGGGGGGAACTCTTGCCTGTCACCGCGTACTTCAAACGGAGTATGGCTACCCCAAGGCTCCGCACCCGCGACGGTTTCATCCGGAGCGAAGAAGCCGAAAAATTTCGGTTTGTTGCGCTGCTTACCAATTCTTAGGACGGAAACCGATGCCAAGGATCATTGGAAATCTTCCAGCAGACCGCTGGGAGAACGAAGTGCTAAAAGCACTCAAGAGCCAGTTACCAGACAATTGGGTCGTCATGCCTAGTGTTAAATGGACGCTTGCGAAGAACGGCTACGTCCGTGATGGAGAAGCAGACTTCGTCGTTCTCGCACCAGACTCAGGTCTTGTTGTCCTTGAGGTGAAGGGTTCCAAGGAGTTCAAGGTGGACGAGGATGGGAAGTGGAAGCGAAAGCAAGACGATGAGACGTGGGTCTTGCTAAAGGAATCCCCACCCGAACAAGCCATGCGGAATATGCACGATCTGCTTGGTGTCCTGTTGGAAAGAAACAAATGGAAGGAGTTTCCGGGACGATTCTCCTACATCGTTGTGTATCCCCAAGGAGAGGCACGCAGCCTTCCGGCTATGTTCGATGAGTCCACCATCGGAACTCGCCGTCATATGAGCCAGTTAGTGTCCCGGCTTCGAAATTCACTGGAAAAGCGTGGAGGGACGGGACGTGCCGCGCAGTTCACTCCACAAGTCGTTGAGTCTGTGATCAATGACCTCAAGAACAGACAATTCCAGATCCAGAAAGTGGATACGGACGAGGACGTTGTCAGCGACATGGGGAAAATCGAGCAACTGACTCGACAGCAGTTCGCTAGCCTGAAAGGCTTATTCCAGCTTCCAAGCGTTGCAGTTATAGGCCCTGCGGGGTCAGGGAAAACTGTTCTGGCTATGTGGAGACTGCACGCTTTAGTCGAACAAGGTCTACGGTGTATATACGTTTGCTATAACCGCACGCTCGCCAACATCTTGCGTCTTCGCAATCCAGACCACACCGAGTTCATCTGGAACGTTGATCGGTTGTTCCTTGAACTTTGCCCGGATTCGCGCCACAGGTTTGGCCAAGACGATTTCCATCGGGAGGTTCTGCCGAGCCTGGTCATGGACAGATCGGATGAAGTAGTCAAATACGATGCCATCATCGTTGATGAAGGCCAAGACTTCTCGGAAGAACAGATCATCGCACTACTCGAGCTCCTTTCTAACGAAGGAGGATGGGCATTCTTCGCCGACTGGAAACAGGATTTGTACAGTGCCGGAAAAGGTGTCCCGATCGGCGCAGAAGTGATTTTCCATCTCCACTACAATTGCCGGAATACGGTGAAGATCAACGACGCATCAAATCGCTACTTAAATACAAAAGTTGAATCAATGACCGGCATGCCGGTTGGTGTTTCGCCAATGGTCGAATCGACTAGCGATCAGGTGAAACGCGCTTGGGAGATTGCGAAACAATGGAGTGGAGAAGGCCCAGTGGCGATACTGAGTCCATTCAAGCTTGAAAATTCCGCTATGAAAGGCCAGAAGTCTGGGCACGGACTTAGTCTAAGTACAGATATTGAAGATCTAGGAAAGAAGGATACAGTTTTCTTCTCTACTATCAAATCATTCAAGGGTATCGAGGCCACATCAGTCATTGTTGTTGACGTAGGCATCCCAGGTGAGCATATTGCGTTCACAGATGAAGACCTCTATGTCGCTTGTACACGCGCAACCACAAGGCTGGCCCTTCTTTCTTCGAAGAAAGAAGTAGTCAATTATTATAATAATTGACTGTAGTGGTCTAATGAAACCGGACACCCTTTTAGGCGAGAATACTCGCCAGATCGAGGTGTCAGATGACCAAACAACGCCGTTCCTTTTCTGCTGAATTCAAACGCGAGGCTGCCGACCTCGTGCTCAAGCAAAACTACAGCTACATCGAAGCCAGCCGTTCACTCGGCGTCGGCGAGTCGGCCCTGCGCCGCTGGGTCGATCAGGTTCAGCAGGAGCGCCAAGGCGTCACTCCGCAGAGCAAAGCGCTGACCCCAGAACAGCAGAAAATCCAGGAGCTGGAAGCCCGGATCGCCCGCCTCGAACGGGAAAAATCGATATTAAAAAAGGCTACCGCGCTCTTGATGTCGGAAGATCACGAGCGTACGCGCTGATCAATCAGCTGAGCGTCCATGAGCCGGTTGATTGGCTGTGCAAGGTGTTTGAAGTCACTCGTTCGTGCTACTACCCCCAGCGCCTTAGGCGCCGTACGCCCGATGTTGAACGGTTTCGGTTGCGCAGCCGGGTGAGCGAGTTGTTCACGCAAAGTCGTAGCGCTGCCGGCAGCCGCAGCATCTTGTCTCTGATGCTTGAAGACGGTGAGCAGCTCGGCCGGTTCAAAGTGCGTAGCTTGATGCGCGAGCTTGATTTAGTCAGTAAACAACCCGGATCACATGCCTACAAACGAGCGACGGTGGAGCGACTCGATATCCCGAACATCTTGAATCGGGAGTTCGATGTGCCGGCCCCCAACCAGGTGTGGTGCGGCGACATCACCTACATTTGGGCCCAGGGGAAATGGCATTACCTGGCTGTCGTGCTGGATCTTTGCACGCGCCGGGTGGTGGGCTGGGCGTTGTCGGAAAAGCCGGACGCCGATCTGGTTATCAAGGCGCTGGATATGGCTTACGAGCAACGAGGAAGACCTCAGGGCCTGCTGTTTCACTCAGATCAAGGGTCGCAGTATGCAAGTCGTTTATTCCGTCAGCGATTGTGGCGTTATCGCATTCGCCAGAGCATGAGTCGCCGGGGGAATTGCTGGGATAACGCACCAATGGAGCGCGTGTTCCGCAGCTTGAAAACGGAATGGATACCGACCACGGGTTACAGAACGACTCAAGAGGCTCAGCGCGATATCAGCCAGTTCTTGATGCATCGGTACAACTGGGTTCGACCCCATCAATTCAACGGCGGACTGGCGCCAGCTCGCGCCGAACAAAAACTTAGCGTCGTGTCCGGGATTAGTTGACCACTACATTTCGATACTTTAAAGAACGCGCTGCCAGCCTCTCTCTGCCCGCAGAATCTATGAAAGTGATAAGGAAGTCTGTGGTCATTACAACAGGGACCTGAGTACCAGGGTACACAGGATGACGGTAGTTCAGGCTCGAAGCGATCGCCTGGGTTTCAGCTTGTGTTAATAACGGAAACTGCTCGCGAACGTCGATGATGGAGGAATCTTGCTCAAGGATCAGGTGATAGTCACGCT
The DNA here is from genome assembly GCF_016650855.1 of Pseudomonas sp. TH32. Classification (NCBI taxonomy): domain Bacteria; kingdom Pseudomonadati; phylum Pseudomonadota; class Gammaproteobacteria; order Pseudomonadales; family Pseudomonadaceae; genus Pseudomonas; species Pseudomonas sp. TH32. The sequence goes on from NZ_JAEKFA010000002.1 coordinate 5,492,886, forward strand.
CAGCATTGGAAAGCAGATGATGGCTGCGATGGCACTTCACTCCCGGAACAAGGTGGGAAACGCCCCTCGATTGTATATCCCAAATCTTGATCCAGGGTTCATAGGATTCCCTAACGCCTGATCCACGACCTGATTTGATTTTTCTATCGATTTTTTGCTGGGTCACCAGTCTGGAGGCAGCAGGTTTTCTTGGTGCGGCGGGCGCAGATGTCATTTCACGAGTCGCTCATCTTTAGGCGACCCACTCGATTAGAACGGCACAGGAGGGGTGTGGCGTGGGAATTCAGGAGCGGGTTCAGCCAGGACAGCAGTCACAGTGGCGCAGTAGATAGTGATCCAATATTCCGCAGCCTGCTACTACCCCGGCGAAATCGCCGGGGTAGAGCCTTGTGACAACCTTTATTCTTTTGTGACAATATTTATTCTTTGGAAACAGGTTTTGCTGGTTCCGGTAAGGCTTACTCCACCGTCACCGACTTCGCCAGGTTGCGCGGCTGGTCAACGTCGGTGCCCTTCAGCACCGCCACATAGTACGACAGCAACTGCAGCGGGATGGTGTAGAGGATCGGCGACAGGGTGTCGTGGATGTGCGGCATGTTGATGACGTGGGTGCCTTCGCCATTGGTCATGCCGGCCTTTTCATCGGCGAACACGATCAATTGGCCGCCACGGGCGCGCACTTCCTGCAGGTTGGACTTGAGCTTCTCCAGCAGTTCGTTGTTCGGCGCGACGGTAACGACTGGCATGTCGTCATCCACCAGGGCCAACGGGCCGTGCTTGAGCTCACCGGCCGGGTAGGCTTCGGCGTGGATGTAGGAGATTTCCTTGAGCTTGAGGGATCCTTCCATCGCCACCGGGTATTGCGCGCCACGGCCGAGGAACAGGGTGTGGTGTTTGTCGGCGAACAACTCGGCGACTTTTTCCACGGTGCTGTCCATGGCCAGCGCTTCGCCCAGGCGGGCCGGCAGGCGGCGCAGTTCTTCTACCAGCTTGGCTTCGACGCCGTCTTCCAGCGTGCCGCGCACCTGGCCCAGGGACAGGGTCAGCAGCAACAGGCCCACCAACTGGGTGGTGAAGGCTTTGGTGGACGCCACGCCGATTTCGCGGCCGGCCTGAGTCAGCAGAGTCAGGTCGGACTCGCGCACCAGGGAACTGATGCCGACGTTGCAGATTGCCAGGCTGCCGAGGAAGCCCAGTTCCTTGGCATTGCGCAGGGCGGCCAGGGTGTCGGCGGTTTCGCCGGACTGAGAGATGGTCACGAACAGGGTGTCGGGCTGCACCACCACCTTGCGGTAGCGGAATTCGCTGGCGACTTCGACCTGGCACGGGATGCCGGCCAGTTCTTCGAGCCAGTAACGGGCGACCATGCCGGCGTGGTAGCTGGTGCCGCAGGCGACGATTTGCACGTTGCGCACTTTGGCGAACAGCTCGGCGGCTTGCGGGCCGAAGGCTTGCACCAATACCTGGTTCTGGCTCAGGCGACCTTCCAGGGTGCGTTGCACCACGGCCGGTTGCTCGTGGATTTCCTTGAGCATGAAGTGGCGGAATTCGCCCTTGTCGGCAGCTTCGGCACCGTCGCGGTACTGCACGGCTTCACGTTCAACGGACTTGCCGTTGACGTCCCAGATCGACACGCTTTCGCGGCGGATCTCGGCGATGTCGCCTTCTTCCAGGTACATGAAGCGGTCAGTCACCTGGCGCAGGGCCAGTTGGTCGGAGGCCAGGAAGTTCTCGCCCAGGCCCAGGCCGATCACCAATGGGCTGCCACTGCGGGCGGCGACCAGGCGGTCAGGCTGGCTCGCGCTGATCACGGCCAGGCCGTAGGCGCCGTGCAGTTCCTTGACCGTGGCCTTGAGGGCGTTGGTCAGGTCGCCGAGGTCCTTGAGCTTGTGGTTCAGCAGGTGGGCGATGACTTCGGTGTCGGTGTCCGAAGTGAAGACGTAGCCCAGGCCTTTCAGTTGATCGCGCAGCACTTCGTGGTTTTCGATGATGCCGTTGTGGACAACAGCCAGGTCACCGGAGAAGTGTGGGTGAGCGTTGCGTTCGCACGGTGCACCGTGGGTGGCCCAACGGGTGTGGGCGATACCCAGGCGGCCGATCAGCGGCTCACCGGCCAGCGCTTGTTCCAGCTCGCTGACCTTGCCCGGGCGACGTACGCGCTCCAGCTTGCCGGCGTTGGTGAAGAGCGCCACACCGGCGCTGTCGTAGCCGCGGTATTCCAGGCGTTTGAGGCCTTCGAGCAAAATGGCGGTGACGTTTCGTTCAGCGACTGCGCCAACAATTCCACACATGGTTTCTCTCCTAGATGACTGCCGCGCAAATCAGCGTGATGCCGCGGGCTTGAATCTGGTCGCGGGCCTCAAGCGGCAGGCGATCATCGGTAATAAGGGTATGGACGCTGCTCCAGGGCAGTTCCAGGTTGGGGATCTTGCGGCCAATCTTGTCGGACTCGACCATCACCACCACTTCGCGGGCGACCTCGGCCATGACGCGGCTCAGCCCCAGCAATTCGTTGAAGGTGGTGGTACCGCGCTCCAGGTCGATGCCATCGGCGCCAATGAAGAGCTGATCGAAATCGTAGGAACGCAGCACTTGCTCGGCAACCTGGCCCTGGAACGAGTCCGAATGCGGGTCCCAGGTGCCGCCGGTCATCAACAGTACCGGCTCGTGTTCCAGTTCGCTCAACGCGCTGGCCACGTGCAGGGAGTTGGTCATCACCACCAGGCCGGGCTGATGGCCCAGTTCGGGGATCATGGCGGCGGTGGTGCTGCCGCTGTCGATGATGATGCGGGCGTGTTCGCGCAAACGCCGGACGGCCGCACGGGCGATAGCGCGCTTGTAGACCGAAATGGGCTGGGCCGGGTCACCAACCAGTTCCTGGGGCATGGTGATGGCGCCGCCATAGCGACGCAGCAACAGGCCGTTACTTTCGAGGGCCGCCAAGTCCTTGCGGATGGTCACTTCCGAGGTTTCGAAACGCTTGGCCAGTTCGTCCACACTGACTTCACCTTGCTCGGTGAGCATGGCGAGGATGTTGTGGCGACGTTGGGGTGTATTTCGTTTCGACATGGTGATGATAAGTTTCGTTTCGAAAGATAACGAAGGCAATCAAAACCTATTGGCTGAGGATCGTCAAGCGGGGGACGTAAAAAAACCTGTTGGGGCCGCATGGATGGCACCAACAGGTTTATTGAGGCTGTGGATAACTCAAGTCTTTTTGATTTTGACCGGGCGCTTCCAGCCGTCGATGTTGCGCTGACGGGCGCGGGCCACCGCCAGTTGGGACTTATCCACATCCTGGTTGATGGTGGAGCCTGCCGCTGTGTTTGAACCATCACCAATGGTGACGGGTGCAATCAACGAGTTGTTGGAGCCGATAAACACGTCTTCGCCAATGGTCGTCTGGTACTTGTTGGCGCCATCGTAGTTACAGGTAATAGCGCCGGCGCCGATGTTGGTGCGCGCACCAATCACCGCATCACCGAGGTAGGCCAGGTGCCCGGCCTTGGCGTCATCGCCCATCTGTGCGTTCTTCAGTTCTACAAAGTTACCCACATGGGCCCGAGCCCCCAGCACGCTGCCCGGACGCAGACGCGCGAATGGACCCGCGTCACTGCCCTCGCCCATCACTGCGCCGTCGATATGGCTGTTGGCCTTGATCACCACGCCTTTGCGCAGGGTGCTGTCCTTGATCACGCAGTTCGGACCGATGACCACGCCATCTTCAATGACCACACGGCCTTCGAGGATCACGTTGATATCGATCAGCACGTCGCGGCCCACAGTGACATCACCCCGCACGTCGAAACGTGCCGGATCACGAAGCGTCACGCCCAACGCCATCAGGCGGCGGCCTTCACGCAGTTGATAGTGGCGCTCCAGCTCGGCCAGTTGCTTGCGGTCGTTGGCGCCCTGCACTTCCATCGGGTCGTGGGGCTGCTCGGTGGCGACCACGAGGCCATCGCTCACGGCCATCTCGATGACGTCGGTCAGGTAGTACTCGCCCTGGGCGTTGTTGTTGGACAGGCGGCTCATCCAGTCAGCCAGGCGATCGGCCGGCACGGCTAGGATCCCGGTGTTGCCTTCGGTGATGGCACGCTGGGCTTCGCTGGCATCCTTATGCTCGACGATGGCGGCGACCTTGCCGTCAGCGTTGCGCACGATGCGGCCGTAGCCGGTCGGGTCGTCCAGCTCAACAGTGAGCAGGCCCATCTGGCCAGGCACGACGTGTTTGAGCAGGCGCTGCAAGGTTTCCACTTCGATCAGCGGCACGTCACCGTAGAGGATCAGCACGGTTTCGGCCTGGATGAACGGCACGGCTTGCGCAGTGGCGTGGCCGGTACCCAATTGCTTGTCCTGCAATACGAAATTCAAGTCGTCCGCCGCCAGCCGCTCACGCACCACGTCGGCTCCGTGGCCAATCACCACATGAATGCGCTGTGGATCAAGCTGCCGGGCGCTGTGGATAACATGGCCAAGCATCGAGTTGCCGGCAACCGGGTGCAGCACCTTGGGCAGGGCCGAGCGCATGCGGGTGCCCTGGCCTGCGGCAAGAATTACGATTTCGAGAGACATGAATGGCTACCAATCCTGGGCGGTCAGACTTCAGACCAAAGAAGTGTTTCGCAAAAAAAGAAAAAGGGTAGCCGAGGCTACCCTTTTCAATCAATCACACATGAGGCTTGACGGCTTAGCCGCCAAACTTCTTGCGGATCTGCTGGACGGTGCGCAGCTGAGCTGCGGCCTCGGCCAGACGTGCAGCAGCAGAACCGTAGTCGAAATCTGCGCCTTTTTCGTTCAGGGCCTTCTCGGCAGCCTTGACGGCTTCCTGAGCGGAGGCTTCATCCAGGTCGGCAGCACGTTGCACGGTGTCGGCAAGTACCTTGACCATGTTCGGCTGAACCTCGAGGAAACCACCGGAGATGTAAAACACCTCCCTTTCCCCGCCCAGCTTGGTCAGAGTGATCGGACCAGGCTTCAAGGATGTAATCAATGGCGCGTGGCCAAAGTTAATACCCAGGTCGCCCAGTTCGCCGTGTGCAATCACACTCTCGATCTGACCGGAGAAGATTTCCCCTTCCGCGCTGACGATATCGCAATGGAATGTCATAGCCATCTGCTTGCCTCAACCTGATTAGCGCCCGTTACCGGGCGCCGGAATTACAGTTTCTTGGCTTTCTCGATCGCTTCTTCGATGCCGCCGACCATGTAGAACGCTTGTTCTGGCAGGTGGTCGTAGTCACCGTTGAGGATGCCTTTGAAGCCAGCAATGGTGTCTTTCAGGGAAACGTATTTACCCGAGGCACCGGTGAAGACTTCAGCCACGAAGAACGGCTGCGACAAGAAGCGCTGGATCTTACGAGCGCGGGATACCAACTGCTTGTCGGTTTCCGACAGCTCGTCCATACCCAGGATCGCAATGATGTCCTTCAGTTCTTTGTAACGCTGCAGAACGTACTGGACGCCGCGAGCGGTGTCGTAGTGTTCCTGGCCGATGACGTTCGGGTCCAGCTGGCGCGAAGTCGAGTCCAGTGGATCGACCGCTGGGTAGATACCCAGGGAAGCGATGTCACGGGACAGTACGACGGTGGCGTCCAAGTGGGCGAACGTGGTCGCTGGCGACGGGTCAGTCAAGTCATCCGCAGGTACGTATACCGCTTGGATCGAGGTGATCGAACCGTTTTTGGTCGAAGTGATACGCTCTTGCAGAGTACCCATCTCTTCGGCCAGGGTCGGCTGGTAACCTACTGCGGAAGGCATACGGCCCAGCAGTGCGGATACTTCAGTACCGGCCAGGGTGTAACGATAGATGTTGTCGACGAACAGCAGAACGTCGTTACCTTCGTCACGGAACTTCTCGGCCATGGTCAGGCCGGTCAGTGCTACGCGCAGACGGTTACCCGGCGGCTCGTTCATCTGACCGTAAACCAGTGCCACTTTGTCCAGAACGTTGGAATCCTTCATCTCGTGGTAGAAGTCGTTACCCTCACGAGTACGCTCACCCACACCGGCGAACACGGAATAACCGCTGTGCTCGATGGCGATGTTACGGATCAGTTCCATCATGTTTACGGTTTTGCCTACACCGGCACCACCGAACAGACCGACTTTACCGCCCTTGGCGAACGGGCAAACCAGGTCGATAACCTTGATGCCGGTTTCCAGCAGGTCGTTGCCGCCCGCTTGTTCCGCGAAGGAAGGCGCAGGACGGTGAATGCCCCAGCGCTCTTCGGTGTCGATTGGACCGGCTTCGTCGATCGGGTTACCGAGGACGTCCATGATCCGGCCCAGGGTCGCTTTACCGACGGGTACGGAGATGGCTGCGCCAGAGTCAGTGACTTCCAGACCGCGCTTCAAGCCTTCGGTGGAACCCATTGCAATGGTACGAACCACGCCGTCGCCCAGCTGCTGCTGAACTTCCAGGGTGGTGCCTGCATCGCTTTTGACTTTCAAAGCGTTGTAGATGCTCGGTACGCTGTCGCGTGGGAATTCCACGTCGATAACGGCGCCGATGATTTGAACGATACGTCCGCTACTCATAGCTGGATCCTCTGAATATTTGAACCGTTAAACCGCGGCAGCGCCGCCGACGATTTCCGAGATCTCTTGGGTGATCGCAGCCTGACGCGCCTTGTTGTAGATCAGCTGCAAATCGCTGATCAAATCACCGGCGTTGTCGGTAGCGTTCTTCATCGCGATCATCCGCGCAGCTTGTTCAGCCGCGTTGTTCTCGACCACCGCCTGGTACACCTGCGACTCCACGTAGCGCACCATCAAGCCGTCAAGCAGCTCTTTGGCGTCTGGTTCGTAGAGGTAGTCCCAGTGGTGCTTGAGTTCTTGTTCCGGGGCGGCCACCAATGGAATCAACTGCTCCACGGTAGGCTGTTGCGTCATGGTGTTGATGAACTTGTTGGATACCACGGACAGGCGGTCAATCCGGCCTTCCAGGTATGCATCCAGCATCACTTTGACGCTGCCGATCAAATCATTGATCGACGGTTCTTCACCCAGGTGGCTGATAGCTGCAACGACGTTACCGCCGAAGTTGCGGAAAAAGGCCGCACCCTTGCTACCGACCACACACAGATCGATCTCGACGCCTTTTTCGCGGTTTACCGCCATGTCCTTGACCAGGGCCTTGAACAGGTTGGTATTCAAACCACCGCACAAACCACGGTCACTGCTCACCACGACATAACCGACGCGCTTTACTTCGCGATCGATCATGAACGGGTGGCGATATTCCGGGTTGGCGTTGGCCAGATGACCAATAACCTGGCGGATACGCTCCGCGTAGGGACGGCTAGCAGCCATGCGCATTTGTGCCTTGCGCATTTTGCTGACCGCCACTTTTTCCATGGCGCTGGTGATCTTTTGCGTGCTTTTGATGCTCGCAATCTTACTGCGAATCTCTTTTGCGCCTGCCATGTAACACCTATCAGGTTAGCAAGCGGGAGCCTCGCGGCCCCCGCTGCGGCTTACCAGGTTTGGGTGGCCTTGAACTTCTCGATACCGGCTTTGATGCCAGCGTCGATGTCGTCATTGAAGTCACCCTTCACGTTGATCTTCGCCATCAATTCGGCGTGATCGCGGTTGAAGTAAGCAATCAGCGCTTGTTCGAAGCTGCCGACCTTGGTGATTTCAACGTCGGTCAGGAACCCACGCTCAGCGGCATACAGCGACAGCGCCATGTCAGCGATCGACATTGGTGCGTATTGCTTCTGCTTCATCAGCTCGGTAACGCGCTGACCATGCTCAAGTTGCTTACGGGTCGCTTCGTCCAGGTCAGAAGCGAACTGGGCGAATGCCGCCAGTTCACGGTACTGAGCCAGAGCGGTACGGATACCACCGGAGAGCTTCTTGATGATCTTGGTCTGAGCGGCACCACCCACACGGGATACCGAAACACCGGCGTTCACTGCAGGACGGATCCCGGAGTTGAACATGGCCGATTCCAGGAAGATCTGACCGTCGGTGATGGAAATCACGTTGGTCGGAACGAACGCGGAAACGTCGCCAGCCTGGGTTTCGATGATCGGCAGTGCGGTCAGGGAACCGGTTTTGCCGGTCACTGCGCCGTTGGTGAACTTCTCTACGTATTCTTCCGAAACGCGGGATGCGCGCTCCAGCAGACGGGAGTGGAGATAGAACACGTCGCCTGGGTAAGCTTCACGGCCTGGTGGACGGCGCAGCAGCAGGGAAATCTGGCGGTAAGCCACTGCTTGCTTGGACAGATCGTCATAAACGATCAGCGCGTCTTCACCGCGGTCGCGGAAGTATTCGCCCATGGTGCAACCGGAGTACGGTGCCAGGAACTGAAGTGCAGCGGATTCGGAAGCACTGGCGGCCACGACGATGGTGTTAGCCAGGGCGCCGTTTTCTTCCAGCTTGCGAACCACGTTGGCGATGGTCGATTGTTTCTGACCGATAGCTACGTAGACGCAGAAAATCCCGCTGTCTTTCTGGTTGATGATCGCGTCGATCGCCAGAGCGGTTTTACCGATCTGACGGTCACCGATGATCAGCTCACGCTGGCCACGGCCGACAGGAATCATGGCATCGACAGCCTTGTAGCCAGTCTGTACAGGCTGGTCTACCGACTTACGCCAGATCACGCCTGGAGCAACTTTCTCGACCGCATCGGTCTCGGTGTTGTTCAGCGGACCTTTGCCGTCAACTGGGTTACCCAGTGCGTCGACAACGCGACCCAGCAGTTCCTTACCCACCGGAACTTCCAGGATGCGGCCTGTGCACTTGGCGCTCATGCCTTCAGCCAGAGTCTGGTAGGAGCCCAATACAACGGCACCTACAGAGTCTTGCTCCAGGTTGAGGGCCATACCGTAGACGCCGCCCGGAAACTCGATCATCTCGCCGTACATTACGTCGGCCAGACCGTGAATCCGCACGATGCCGTCAGATACGCTGACGACAGTGCCTTCGTTACGGGCTTGGGAGGTCACATCGAGCTTGTCGATGCGGCCCTTGATAATTTCACTTATTTCGGAAGGATTGAGTTGCTGCATTGCTCTGCTGCCCCTTCAAACTCAAGATTTCAATGCTTCGGCAAGATTCGCGAGTTTGCCGCGAATCGAGCCATCGATAACCAGGTCGCCGGCGCGAATGATGACACCACCAATCAGTGTGGCATCCTCCGCAACTTGCAGGCGCACTTCCCGGTCGAGTCGTGCACTGAGAACCTTGGCGAGTTTGTCTTGCTGTTCTTGGTTCAATGCAAAAGCACTGGTCACTTCAACATCTACCGATTTCTCTTGTTCGGCCTTGTACAGGTCAAACAGAGCGGCGATCTCCGGCAGAAGCGGGAGACGGTCGTTTTCGGCAACGACGTGGATGAAGTTCTGCACTTTTACATCAAACTTGTCGCCGCACACGTCAATAAACGTGGCGGCCTTGTCTGCGCTCGTCAGTCGCGGGGCCTTGAGCACGCGCTGCATGGTGTCGTCTTGCGACACTGCTGCAGCCAGGCCGAGCATGGCTGACCAAGAGGCCAGCTGCTGGTGGGCCTGGGCGTGCTCGAAGGCTGCCTTAGCGTAAGGTCGGGCCAACGTGGTCAATTCTGCCATGATCGCCCTCGCTTAAATTTCAGCAGCCAGTTTGTTTACCAGCTCCGCGTGCGCGTTTTGATCGATTGTGGCACCCAGGATCTTCTCAGCACCGCCGACGGCCAGAGCACCCAGTTGGGCACGCAGCGCATCTTTGACACCGTTCAGTTCCTGCTCGATCTCGGCTTGAGCCTGAACCTTCACACGGTCAGCGTCGATACGGGCTTTTTCAACAGCCTCTTCAACGATCTGGTTACCGCGTTTCTTGGCTTGCTCAATGATTTCAGCTGCCTGAGCTTTCGCTTCGCGCAGTTGCTGACCCGCTTTATCTTGGGCCAACTCCAGGTCGCGAGCTGCTCGTGCGGCAGCGTCCAGTCCGTCTGCGATCTTCTTCTGACGTTCGTGCAAAGCCGCGATGACCGGAGGCCATACGAACTTCATGCAGAAAACTACAAAAATCAAGAACGCTAAGGACTGACCAATAATGGTTGCATTAATGTTCACGCCAATACCTCGCTCGTTCGTTGCACAACACACCAATCACTCGAAAAAACGAGTGATTAACCGGCGAGTTGACCAACGAAGGGGTTCGCGAAGGTGAAGAACAGAGCGATACCAACACCGATCATGGTCACGGCGTCGAGCAGGCCGGCGACGATGAACATTTTAACTTGCAGCATTGGAACCATTTCTGGCTGACGCGCTGCGCCTTCCAGGAACTTGCCGCCCAGCAGGCCGAAACCAATGGCAGTACCCAGGGCGCCCAGGCCGATCAACAGTGCAACAGCGATAGCGGTTAGACCAACTACAGTTTCCATCTTTCCTCCCGACTTTTACGTCGTATGGTTTAGGTTTTTTAGATTTTAAAGCGGTAAAACAAATCGTTTCATAGCCCTTCAGGGCTACCCTCCCGTTTGACCGGGAGGGACATCAGACTAGTCGAGACTGGTCTTAATGGTTCTCTTCGTGCGCCATCGACAGGTAGACGATGGTCAGCATCATGAAGATAAACGCCTGCAGGGTGATGATCAGGATGTGGAACACAGCCCACGCCCACTGCAGAACAATGCCCAGGCCGCTAAGCCAGAGCAGACCACTGCCGAACATCACAGCGATCAGAATGAACACCAGCTCGCCGGCATACATGTTGCCGAACAGTCGCAAGGCCAGGGAAATCGGCTTGGCAACCAGGGTCACGAATTCCAGCAGGAAGTTCACCGGGATCAGCAGGGCTTGAACGAAGATGTTCTTGCTGCCGAACGGGTGCAGGGTCAGTTCGCCGATGAAGCCGCCGATGCCCTTGATCTTGATGCTGTAGAAAATGATCAACGCAAACACCGACAGGGCCATGCCCAGGGTGGCGTTAGGGTCCGTGGTCGAAACCGCACGGAATGGAATGTGCTGATCGCCGGAGATCAGGATGGCCAGCTGAGGAATCCAGTCGACCGGGATCAGGTCGACGGCGTTCATCAGGAACACCCAGACGAAGATGGTCAGTGCCAACGGTGCAATCACCGCGCTACGACCATGGAAGCTGTCCCGCACGCTGCCATCGACGAATTCGACCAATACTTCAACGAAGTTCTGCAAAGCACCTGGCTGACCGGAAGTCGCCTTCTTTGCCGCCATGCGGAAAATCAGGACGAAGATCAGACCCAATGCGACAGACCAGCCCAGTGTATCCAGGTGGAATGCCCAGAAGCCCATTTCTTTGGCTTCTGCTGCGGAGTGGGCAAAGCCCCAGCCGCCGTTGGGAAGCTGACCGAAGGTCAGGTTCTGCAAGTGGTGCTGGATATAGCCCGAAGCGGTTGTTTCTGCCATGGTTGCCTCAAACGCCCTAAGGTTTCGAAAGTCTTGTTTTCATTAGCAGGGGAGCGAACCAGCTGACCAGTTGGGTCAACACGAAGACGCCGAATACAGCCAGCGGCGCCAATGGCTTCACACCTGCAAAGGTCAGTGCAAACAGCACTGCCGTCAAAATCAGTTTCCCTGCCTCGCCGGCATAAAAAGACCGGACGATAGCCTGGGCTGCTCGGGCGCCGGAAAACCGAAAGGCCCTGTGAGCAAAATACATATTGGGCAGCAAGGCTATCAGGCCTCCGCAGAGTCCTGAGTATCCGGCTACGACTCCATACCAATACCAGAGCGCCAAAGAGGCGATCAGTAAAATGACAAATTGAGCCAATAAAACCGGGAAAACGGCCAAGCGATGGAACGGCAACGTGTTTGGCGTGCGGGTTTCCATCACTCTTGCTCCTCAATGGTCGGCTGCCGGAAATCAATAACTTGGCATAATTTGTGCCGACAAAATGCGCGCAGAGTATAGGGGCGGTTCTGCCCCTATTCAACTGCCGGGTAGTGATTTCCGACTGCGCGCTACAGAAGCAATTGTTTCAGCGGATGTGGGCAAGGACGCCCTGAAGCTCATCCAATGAGTTATATCCGATGACCAATTGGCCTTTGCCTTTCTTGCCGTGGCGAATTTGCACCGCAGAGCCTAGGCGTTCGGCCAGGCGCTGCTCCAGTCGTGCAATATCCGGATCAGGTTTGGCGGTTTCGACCGGTGCAGGTTTGCCACTGAGCCACTGGCGAACCAGGGCCTCGGTCTGACGAACGGTGAGGCCTCGTGCGACAACGTGTCGCGCCCCCTCAACCTGTTGATTTTCCGGCAAACCGAGCAAAGCACGGGCATGACCCATTTCCAGGTCGCCATGGGAAAGCATGGTTTTGATGACTTCCGGCAGCGCGATCAGCCGCAGCAGGTTGGACACGGTAACCCGTGACTTGCCCACCGCATCCGCGACTTCCTGCTGAGTCAGTTTGAATTCCTGCTGCAAACGCTGCAGGGCGATCGCTTCCTCGATCGGATTGAGGTCTTCGCGCTGGATGTTCTCGATCAGCGCCATGGCGATGGCGGTTTCATCCGGCACATCGCGCACCATCGCCGGGATGGTTTCCTTGCCAGCCTGTTGGCTCGCGCGCCAGCGGCGTTCGCCGGCGATGATTTCAAAGCGGCCCGCACCAATCGGGCGCACCACGATCGGCTGCATCACACCCTGGGCCTTGATCGAATTCGCCAACTCTTCCAGCGCCTGGGGGTCCATGTCCCGGCGCGGCTGGTATTTGCCGCGCTGGATCAGGTCCAGCGGCAGGTGCTGCAGCTCACGCTCGTCAGCCTGCACCGCTTGTTCTTCGAGCGAAGTGACAGTCGGACCACTCAGCAGTGCATCCAGTCCACGTCCGAGACCTCGTTTCTTGACGGCCATGGGGATTCCTTAAGTTGGCTGGGCTGCAGCGGTGCGTGAATTGCGGCGTTGACGACGAACCATCTCGCCGGCCAGAGCCAGATAGGCAATGGCGCCGCGGGATGACTTGTCGTACGCCAGCGCGGGCATGCCATAGCTTGGCGCTTCGGCCAGGCGGATGTTGCGTGGAATCACGGTGTCATAGAGCTGATCGCCGAAGTGTTCCTTGAGCTGTGCCGACACATCGTTCATCAGGCTCAGGCGCGGGTCATACATGGTCCGCAGCAGGCCTTCGATTTGCAGGTTCGGGTTGAGCAACTCGGCGATACGCTTGATGTTATCCACAAGGTCGCTCAGCCCTTCCAGCGCGAAGTACTCGCACTGCATGGGGATAATCACCCCGTCGGCGGCGACCAATGCGTTCAACGTCAGCATCGACAGCGACGGCGGGCAGTCGATCAAAATGTAGTCGTAATTCTCGCGGATCGGCGCCAACGCGCTGCGCAGACGGCTTTCTTTCATCTGCATTTCCAGCAGCACCACTTCCGCCGCGGTCAAATCGCGGTTGGCCGGCAGCAGTTGATAACCGCCGTGCTCGGAAAAATGCATGGCCTGGGCCAGATCACACTCGCCAATCAGCAAGTCGTAGACCGAGTTTTCCAGGCCGTGTTTATCCACACCGCTACCCATGGTGGCGTTGCCCTGTGGATCGAGATCGATCAACAGCACCCGACGCTTGGTAGCGACCAGGGATGCTGCGAGGTTGATGCAGGTGGTGGTTTTGCCCACGCCACCTTTCTGGTTCGCTATCGCGAATACCTTAGCCATTCTTGCTTGTGTTCCCAATCATGCCGTGCGGCGCAGTATCAGCAGATGGCGTTGGCCTTGGCAACCGGGTACGGCCAAGGCGTGTTCGCTATCGAGGTGGAAGTCTGCCGGCAATGCTAACAGCTCGTCGCTTGGATGAACGCCCTTCATTGCCAGCCAACGGGTATCGCGGTCGCCAAGGTGGCGGGTCCAGTTGCTGAAGTTCTCCATGCTGCTGAAGGCCCGGGAAACAATTCCGTTGAAGGGCTGTTCAGGCGTGAAGGCTTCGACGCGACTGTGGATAACTTGCAGGTTATCCAACTTGAGTTCGAGTTTGACCTGGGTCAGGAAGCGGGTTTTCTTGCCGTTGCTGTCCAGGCACCTCACCTGCGACTCGGGAAATAGGATCGCCAACGGGATGCCGGGCATGCCGCCGCCGCTGCCAACGTCGAGCCAACGGCCGTTTTCGATAAACGGCATCACGCTGAGGCTGTCGAGCAAATGGCGAGAAACCATTTCGTCCGGATCACGCACCGCAGTGAGGTTGTAAGCCTTGTTCCATTTGATCAACAGGGCCAGATAACCCAGCAGCAACTCGTGCTGGGCTTCGGTCAGGTCGACGCCAAGCTGGCGAGCACCTGTGGATAACTCTTCGGCGTGTTGCGAGGTGACCAACGAACTCAAGCGCTTTGCTCCAACTGACGGCCCGCGCCGCGTTTTTTCAAATGAATCATCAACAGCGAAATGGCTGCCGGCGTGACACCCGGGATACGGGACGCCTGGCCCAGGGTCTCAGGTCGAGTTATCCCCAGCTTGCTTTGAATCTCTTTCGACAGACCGGAAATATTTGTGTAATCGATATCCACAGGCAGCCTGGTGTCTTCGCTGGCCCGCAGACGAGCGATCTCATCCTGCTGGCGGTCAATGTAACCGGCGTATTTGGTCTTGATTTCGACCTGCTCGGCGACCTGTGGATCTTCTGCACCACCGCCGGTAACCGAGATCAGACCAGCGTAGTCGATTTCCGGACGGGACAGCAGATTCAGCAAGTTGTACTCGTGAGTCAGCGGCGTGCCGAATTTTTCGGCAATCGCATCGCCTTGCTCGGTGCCCGGACGAACCCAGGTACTTTTCAGGCGTTGCTCTTCCAGTTCGATGCTTTCGCGTTTTTTGCAGAAGGCAGCCCAGCGCACGTCGTCGACCAAACCCAGCTCGCGACCTTTCTCGGTCAGGCGCAGGTCGGCGTTGTCTTCCCGCAGGATCAGGCGATATTCGGCCCGGGACGTAAACATCCGGTACGGTTCCTGGGTTCCGAGGGTGATCAGGTCGTCGACCAACACGCCGATGTACGCCTCATCGCGACGCGGGCACCAGCTGTCTTTGCCCTGTGCACGCAGTGCGGCGTTGGCTCCGGCCAGCAAACCCTGGGCACCGGCTTCTTCGTAACCGGTGGTGCCGTTGATTTGGCCAGCAAAGAACAAACCGCCGATCACCTTGGTTTCCAGGCTGTATTTCAAGTCACGTGGGTCGAAGTAGTCGTACTCGATGGCGTAGCCAGGTCGCACGATATGAGCGTTTTCCATACCGCGAATCGACTGCACGATCTGGATTTGCACGTCGAACGGCAGGGAAGTGGAAATCCCGTTCGGATACAGCTCGTGGGTGGTCAAACCTTCCGGCTCGATGAAGACCTGGTGGCTTTCCTTGTCGGCAAAGCGGTGGATCTTGTCTTCGATCGACGGGCAATAGCGTGGGCCAATACCTTCGATCACCCCGGAATACATTGGCGAACGGTCGAGGTTCGCGGCAATGATTTCGTGGGTACGGGCATTGGTGTGGGTAATCCAGCAACTGACCTGCTTCGGATGCTGTTCCTTGGAGCCCATGAACGACATGACCGGGATCGGTGTATCGCCGGCTTGCTCGGTCATTACCGAAAAATCCACCGAACGGCCATCGATACGCGGCGGCGTACCGGTTTTCAAACGACCGACACGCAGCGGGAGTTCGCGAAGGCGCTGAGCCAGGGCGATTGACGGCGGATCACCGGCGCGACCACCGGAATAGTTCTGCATACCGATGTGGATAAGTCCGCCGAGGAACGTACCGGTGGTCAACACCACGGATTCTGCGAAGAAACGCAGGCCCATTTGCGTGACAACACCGCGTACCTGGTCCTGCTCAACGATCAGGTCATCGGCTGCCTGCTGAAATATCCACAGGTTCGGCTGGTTTTCCAGGGTTTCGCGAACAGCGGCCTTGTAAAGGATCCGGTCGGCTTGAGCACGAGTCGCTCGCACGGCCGGGCCTTTGCGGCTGTTCAATACGCGAAATTGAATACCACCTTTGTCGGTAGCCATGGCCATCGCGCCGCCCAGGGCATCGATTTCCTTGACCAGGTGGCTTTTGCCAATCCCGCCAATCGCGGGGTTGCAGCTCATGGCGCCGAGGGTTTCCACGTTATGCGTCAGCAACAGGGTTTTTGCCCCCATGCGTGCTGACGCCAGTGCTGCCTCGGTACCGGCATGACCGCCGCCGATGACGATCACTTCAAAACGGGAAGGGAAATCCACCACGCACCTCGTGCCTGCTTCTGTAGGTAATTAGGAATGAGCGTTCGAGATCAGGTTTTCGAACGAGTCGGCAAGTATAGGGACTTCGCCCTTCCTAAAGAACCCTTTGCACAAAATTTAACCAGCTGTGGATGAGTCACGGACAATAGAAATTAAAAGAGAGAAATTTATTAAATCTTTGTTTTTATGTTTATTTCTACTGAGGCCTGTTTCTGTGGATAGATCTCTACAGGCCTTTATTTACCTTATGTACAGAGATTCAAAAGTCTGTGGTTAGGTGCCAAGGAGGCCCTTGGATAAGTGGTCTAAGCCTGTGGATTAAACAGGTGGTTATCCACAGAGGGGTTTTTACTCAGGTTTTAGGCCCTGTTATCAACTGGGCACAGGGGCGGTTATTCACAGGGCTTAATCCACAGAAAATACGGATTACGATAAGTTTCAGGCACACGGCGGCCTCCAAGAATCTTCGGATAGGCAGGAAACGCTTCGTTTGCATTTGTGAAACGGGTTGATGGCAGGCCTATTGTGAGAAAGCGTCACGGCAGTTAATAATAGTTATTATCATTAACCTACCTCGTCACCTCTCATGGCCCTCCCCCCGCATACCATCGCAGTCCAGCACATCTATGAGCAGCACCATTCGTGGTTGCACAGCTGGCTCAAGGGAAAGTTGCATAACGCCTGCGATGCAGCCGATGTGGCACACGATACGTTCGTGCGGATCCTGGGTGGCCGCAATGCGGCGCAGATCCTTGAGCCCCGGGATTATCTGGCCACTGTCGCCAGGGGACTGGTGATTGACCGCTATCGCCGCCGCGCCATTGAACAAGCCTATCTGCAAACCCTCGCAGACCGGCCAGAAGCAACCGCAATCAGTGAAGAAGACAAGGCGATCATCATTGAAACCCTCGTGGCTGTAGATAAAGCCTTGCATGGGCTGGGTGAGCGGGCTCGGCGAATTTTCATGCTATCCCAGGTCGAAGGCCTGACTTATCAACAGATCGCCGATCAGCTGCGGGTCTCGCTGACCACCGTCAAGAAACATATGGTCCGCGCCCTGACAGAATGCGCCCTGATCATGGCGGGCGCGTAATGGCCGCCCCGGATCGCAAGACGTTCGAAGCCGCCGCCAGTTGGTACGTGCAATTTCAATCGCAACCACCGACACCTGCGGAACACAGTGCCTGGCAGCAATGGCTCAACGGCGATCCTTCCCATCAGGCGGCCTGGAACCAGATGGAACAGTTGCAACGTGGCCTCGGTGTGCTACCCAAGGATTTCACCCGTCGCGCGCTCTCGACCAGTCAACAGCGGCGCCAAGTGCTCAAGCTGATGTTGATGCTCGGCGCCGCCGGGTACTTGGGGTGGAACGTTCAACAACACACGTCCCTGGGCAACCTTTGGGCTGACTATCGAACCAAGGTCGGCGAACGACGGCGAATCGAGTTGGCCGACGGTACTCAAATTGACCTCAATACCCATACTGCTATCGACGTACTTTTCGATGGGCAGCAGCGACTGGTCCGTTTGCGTGAGGGGGAAGTACTTATCCACACCGGCAAGTCGGGGCGGCAAACACCGTTTTATGTCGAAACCCGTGAAGGCCGTATTCAAGCTTTAGGCACGCGGTTCACTGTTCGCCAATTGCAGGGGTCAACCCGGGTTGGCGTGTTGGATGACCGGGTCAGCGTGCAACCCGTCGACCAACCGGGTCATGGCCGACTGCTCGGCCCCGGTGAGACTGCCGATTTCGGCACGCTAGACGTAGGCCCCAGCCATATCTATCGCAGGAACCAAGCCGCATGGGTTGACGGGCAACTGATCGTTCTGGACGCGCGACTGGGGGATGTCATCGACGAACTCGCGCGCTATCGGCCGGGCGTCATGCAGTGCGACGCCGCATCAGCCCGGCTGCGGGTGTCCGGCACCTTCCGCCTCGATTCCACCGACGCCGTACTGGCAAACCTGCAGGTCACGTTGCCGATCCAGGTGAAGTATTTCACCCGCTACTGGGTCGCCGTTACGCTTACAGGTTAATCCCGAAAAAATACTCTCAGCAGGGGTTATCTTTTTTTTACCTGGCGCGGCCCTACAGGTAATCACGATGCTACCTTCAGGGCTTACTCACACATGCGCCTTCCTACAAAATTTCGCCAGCGTCTCTCCTATCACGGCATCACGTATGGCTTGCTGCTGACCACGGCAGCGACTGCCAGCACCTTGTCATGCACCCAGGCGATTGCTGCCAGCTCGGTGCAACATTACGTGATCGCCCCCGGGCCACTCGACAATGCCTTGAGCCAGTTCGCGGCGAAGGCCAATGTGATTTTGTCATTCTCGCCGCAGCAGACGGCGCGCTTGCAAAGTCCTGGGCTGGAAGGTGACTACTCGGTGGAACAAGGGTTTGCGTTATTGCTGCAGAACTCGGGATTGCAGGCGGCGGCTCAAGGCCCCGGCAGCTATGCGCTGCAGCCGGCCACGAGCGGGGAACAACTCATGTTGGCCCCGACTACTGTCAGCGCTTATCAACAGGCCGGTTTCAATCAGGAGATTGCCGGGGACGTAGGTTACAAGGCGCAAAACAGCCGAATCGGTACCAAGACCAGCACACCGTTGTCGGAAACTCCGCGCTCGGTGTCAGTGGTGACCGGCCAGCGCATCAAGGATCAAAAATCCCAGACGCTCACCGAAGTGCTGGGCTATGTGCCGGGAATCTTTGCCCCTCCCTTTGCTGCGGGCGACGGCCTGGCCGGTGACCTGTTCTTCATTCGCGGCTTCAACGCCACGGATTATGGCTACGGCCTGCTGCGCGATGGCTTGCGAGTACAAGGCAACCGGTATGACACCACCAGCGAACCTTATGGGCTGGAACGGGTAGAAATATTCCGTGGCCCTTCTTCCCTGCTCTACGGCGAAAATGCACCCGGTGGTCTGGTCAACCTGGTGAGTAAACACCCGACAGCTACGCCACAAGGCGAAGTTCAGCTGACCTACGGTTCGAATAATCGCCGCCAGGTGGGTGTGGATATCTCCGGTCCGTTGAACGACAACGACAATATTCTTGGACGCGTGGTGATGCTCGGCAGGAAGTCCGACACCCAGACCGATCACGTTCCCGATGACCGCCTGTATATCGCACCATCCCTGACCCTCAATTTCGACGACTACAACACCCTGACGCTGCTGGCCAACTACCAGAAAGACCACACTAATCTTGAACTTGGCCTACCTGCCGCCGGCACGTTACTGACCAACCCCAACGGGAAGCTCTCCAAGCACACCATGCTCGGTGACCCGGACTGGAACACCTTCGAACGGGAAACCTGGAGCACCGGCTACGAGTTCAGCCACAGCTTCAACGATGACTGGCAGTTTCGGCAGAACTCGCGCTACATGCAGTCGCGAATCACCCGCCATGAAACCTGGCCAGGCAACCTGAATAATGCGGGGTTCGGCACCCAGCTGAACATGAATGCCTACGACCGCTACAACAAATCGATGGTCTACTCGCTGGATAACCAGTTGGAAGGCAAATTCCAGGTGGGTGGCCTGGAAAATACCGTGCTGTTTGGTGCCAGCTATGACCGTACCTCGTTCAGCCAGGATTGGAATGCCGGATTTGCAGGCACGATCAATGTGTATAACCCGGTGTACCTGAAGGACCCATTGACGCCTCTCGCGGTGCAAAACACGTTGCTCGAACAGCAGATGAAAGGCGTTTATGCACAGGTCCAGAGCAAGTATGACCACTGGTTATTCTTGCTCGGCGGGCGCCAGGACTGGGTCGACAGTGATTTTCGCGACAAGGTGGCCAAGGCCGGCAATATCAGCTCTGAAGACCGCAAATTCACCTATCAGGGCGGGATCATGTACCAGTTCGACAACGGCCTGACGCCGTATGTCAGCTACTCGACTGCGTTCGTCCCTGTACAGCAGATCTCCAATGCCGGCACACCGCTGGACCCGATCACCAGCAGTCAATACGAAGTAGGCCTCAAGTACGAGCCGATCGGCTGGGACACGGCGATGACGTTGTCGGTATATGACCTGCGCAAGCAGGACGACACGTACCTCGACGCCACTACCAATACCTACCGCCAGGTTGGCGAAAGTCGGGCCAAGGGCGTGGAAGTTGAGGTCAACAGCAACCTCACACCTAATTTGAACGTGACTGCGGCCTACACCTACACCGATGCTCGAATTACCAAGGATTCGGCAACGTCGCTCGTGGAAGGTCACCAAATGACCGGTGTCCCACGTAATCAGGCTTCGGTCTGGGGCAAGTACCGCTTTCTTGATGGCCAACTTAAGGGCTTGTCCGTGGGCGGCGGCATCCGCTACTTCGACAGCACTTTCGCTTACACCGCGCCTTCCCTTTACGGGAAGCTGGATGCTGGAAGCGTAACCTTGGTGGATGCCGCCATCGGTTACCAGATTGACAAGCACTGGTCGGTGGACGTGAACGCGAAGAACCTGTTCGACAAGGAGTATGTGTCCGGCTGCAACGATGCGGGCCGCTGCTATTGGGGTGAAAGCCGGACGCTACTCGGAACGGTTTCGTACAACTGGTGACGTGTCAGCTGTGGATAACCCGGCTATTTCCCGATACAGAAGCTTGAAAAAATTCGCCCCAACAAATCATCGGAGCTGAATGCGCCGGTGATCTCACCCAACAGCTGCTGCGCTTGACGTAAATCTTCAGCCAGCAGCTCACCGGCTCCTGCCAGCGTCAGCTGCGCGCGGCCATGCTCGAGGGCGGCGCTGGCATGCCGTAGCGCCTCCAAGTGCCTGCGACGAGCGCTGAAGCTGCTTTCCGAGGTCTGCTCGTAGCCCATGCACGCTTTCAGATGATCGCGCAGCAGTTCCAGCCCCTCTCCCGCAGACTTGGCACTTAAGCTGATAGTCACGTGGCCGTCCTCACTGACTTCCAGGGCGATCGCCTCGCCCGTCAGGTCGGCCTTGTTTCGAATCAGCGTAACCTTGGCCGGGTCTGGCCGTTGTTCGAGAAATTCCGGCCACAGCGCAAACGGATCTGCTGCCTCTGGCGCGGTGGCATCCACTACCAGCAGCACACGATCGGCCTCTGTGATCGCCTTCAAAGCGCGTTCCACGCCGATCTTTTCCACCTGGTCATCGGTGTCACGCAGCCCAGCCGTGTCTACCACATGCAGTGGCATGCCATCGATGTGGATATGTTCGCGCAAAATATCCCGCGTAGTGCCGGCGATCTCGGTGACGATGGCTGCTTCTCGCCCGGCCAACGCGTTCAGAAGGCTCGACTTGCCGGCGTTGGGCCGGCCGGCAATCACCACGGTCATACCGTCACGCAGCAAGGCACCTTGCCCCGCTTCACGCAGTACTGTGGATAACTCGTCACGGACTTTGTCCAGCATCGCCAGGACATGGCCATCGGCGAGGAAGTCGATTTCTTCCTCCGGGAAATCAATTGCAGCCTCAACGTAGATGCGCAAGCCGATCAACTGCTCGGTGAGGTTATGCACACGCAGGGAAAAAGCGCCCTGCAGCGAACGCAAGGCATTGCGCGCCGCTTGTGCAGAACTGGCTTCGATCAGGTCGGCAATCGCCTCGGCCTGCGCCAGGTCGAGCTTGTCGTTGAGAAACGCACGTTCACTGAATTCGCCCGGGCGTGCCAGGCGGCATCCCAATTGCAGGCAACGCTGCAGCAGCATATCCAGAACGATCGGGCCACCGTGGCCCTGGAGTTCCAGGACGTCCTCGCCGGTAAATGAGTTCGGACCCGGGAAATAAAGGGCAATACCTTCATCGAGCACTCCTTCATCGGCCCCCAGAAAAGGCCCGTAATGCGCATACCGAGGCTTCAGCTCCCGCCCAATGACGGCCTGGGCTGCCACGCCGGCGAGCGGCCCGGAAATACGTACGATACCGACACCACCACGACCTTGAGCGGTGGCGACAGCGGCGATGGTTTCACGAGGAGCACTCATGGCGGGTACCCGGATAAAAGTGACGGAAAGCAAAACGCCCCACTAGGGGGCGTCTTGAGTGGTGTTATCCACAGAGTAAATTACGCCTCGGCTTTTTTGGTAGCCGCTTCGATTTTACGTGTGATGTACCACTGTTGGGAGATCGACAGGCAGTTGTTGACCACCCAGTACAGCACCAGACCAGCCGGGAACCACAGGAAGAAGAAGGTGAAGATGATTGGCATCATTTTCATGACCTTGGCCTGCATCGGGTCCGGAGGCGTCGGGTTCAGACGCTGCTGGATGAACATGGTCGCGCCCATGATGATCGGCAGGATAAAGAACGGGTCTTTGATCGACAGGTCAGTTATCCACAGCATGAACGGTGCCTGGCGCATTTCCACGCTTTCCAGGAGCACCCAGTACAGCGACAGGAACACCGGCATCTGCACAAGAATCGGCAAGCATCCACCAAGCGGGTTGATCTTCTCTTTCTTGTACAGCTCCATCATGGCCTGCGACATTTTCTGCCGGTCATCGCCATGTTGTTCTTTCAGCGCGGCCAGTTTCGGGGCCACGGCACGCATACGCGCCATCGACTTGTAGCTGGCAGCCGACAGTGGGAAGAAGATCCCCTTGATCAGCATGGTCAGCAGGATGATCGAGAAGCCCCAGTTACCCACAATGCTGTGGATATGTTGCAGCAGCCAGAAGATCGGCTGGGCAATGAACCACAAAATGCCGTAATCCACAGTCAGTTCCAGACCTGGGGATAACTCTTTGAGGACCGCCTGGCTTTTCGGACCGGCATACAGCGTAGCGCTGGCTTCAGCCTTGGCACCCGGGGCGACGGTCAACGTCGGGCCAGTGAAGCCAATGATGTAGTTGCCCTGGCTGTCTTTGCGGGTTTGAACGAGGTTGGCATCACCTTTGTTCGGGATCCATGCGGTCACGAAGTAGTGCTGCAACCAGGCAACCCAGCCACCTTGAACGGTTTCTTTCAGCGCGCCTTTGTCGATATCTTTCATCGACACTTTTTTGTACGGCTCGTTACTTGTCCACAGGGCGGCGCCCAGGTAAGTCGCGGTGCCGGTGGCGGTGCTGGAAGAAGGATCGGCGCTGTTGTCACGCTTGAGCTGGGCAAACAGGTTGCCAGTCCACGGCTTCGCGCTTTCGTTGTCGATCAGGTAGGTGACTTTCAGATCGTACAAACCGCGGGTGAAGCTGAAACGCTTGATGTAGTTGACGCCGTCGTGACTGAATTTCAGGTCGACGTTCAACTGATTCTGGCCATCAGCCAGTTGATAAGTCTTCTGTTCGGTCGAATAAACCGGACGACCGGTAGCACGAGCATCCGGACCGTCAGTACCGGTCAGGCCACTTTGCGCCAGATATACACGTTCGCCGCCGTTATCGAACAGCTGGAACGGAACATCCGGATGGTCTTGGCGACGTGGATACAGCGGCAGCTTCAGCTGGGCAATATCACCACCTTGTGGATCGATAGCCAGGTCCAGTACATCCGTTTTTACATGGATGAGGTCTTTATTGGTGACGACCGGGGTTTCTACCGGGGTGCTGGTATCGGCATTCGCGCTGGGTACATCGGCACTGGCGGCAGCATTGTTACCCAGTGGCGTATCCGGAATAGCCGGCGCCGACTGATTGGTAGCAACATTCTGAGTCGGCAGGGCAGCTTGGCCATAATCCTGGTTCCACTTAAGAACCATAGAGTAGGACACGATTGCCAGGGCGACGATCAGGATCGTGCGTTTAATATCCATGATTACTCGGCCATCGAAGAAGAACGGGAGGTAGGGATAGGTGGAACCGGGTCATAACCACCGGGATTCCACGGATGACAGCGACCTAAACGACGAAAGGTCAGCCAGCCACCGCGCAGAAGGCCATGATTTTCTATGGCTTCCAACGCGTAGCAGGAACAACTGGGGTAGAAACGACAGTGGTTTGCCATCAGGGGACTAATGGCATAGCGGTAAAACTGGATCGGAACGAGCGCCAGTTTACGCATCAGTACTGTCTACCCCTACAGTTTCGGTGCTGACAGCTGGTGCTGGCTTGTTGGTACGAGCCAAACGTTTCCAGAGCTTGCCGAAATGCTGAATCAATTCGGGGTTTTCTACGTCCCCCAAGCCTTTGCGCGCGACGATAACAATATCCCAACCAACCAGAGTCTCCTGGTGGAGGCGAAACGATTCGCGCATCAGACGCTTGAGGCGATTGCGCTCAACGGAGAGCTTTACGCTCTTCTTGCCGATCACCAACCCGAGACGGGGGTGATCCAGATCGTTGTTACGCGCAAGGAGCAGGAGATTTTTCCCCGGAACCTTGCCGGTGGGGGAGTCAAAGACTGCCTTGAAATGCCGGGGGGTTAGCAGACGCTTTTCCCGACTGAAGTCCTGACTCACCACCAGTACCGGATTATCAAACTGCCAGACGCGCACGACCTTTGGCGCGGCGACGCGACAGGACAGCACGGCCGTTCTTGGTGGCCATGCGAGCACGGAAGCCGTGAGTACGGGCGCGTTTGATGGTGCTTGGTTGGAAAGTACGTTTCATGGCGTGTTACCTGGTTCGTCCACAACGGGCCGGAATGGCCCCCGTTTTAAGAGACCGGCGATTCTAGAGAAAGCAAGCCTCTAGGTCAATTTCCAACCAGCTTTTCCTTTAATTAGATCTCTGGAGGCATTTGGAACGATTCCGGGCGATTGGGCTTTCACGAGCAATGCCATAGATATAAAAATAAAGAAGGAAGTTATTTAAAGCTTTTCTGTAAAGCTTATAAAAGCTAGGCAGGCGATCTTCTGTGGATAACTGCCTTGAGGCCATATTCCACGTGGTGTACAGAGAATGAAAACACGGGGGAGAAGCGGTGCTCTGCCTGTGCTGCGCTATCGGATAAGCTGTGTGTGGAATGGCTACTTATCCACAGGCCAGTTACCCACAGACTTTCGACCCCACTTGTACAACGGGCTTAAGGTCGCTTATCCACAGAGCTTATGCACAGACCATTTGTCGCCTTTTTTACAGTTAAGGCATTGATTCTTGGCGCTCTGTGAGCAACCTACATGTGGATAAGTGGACGGCTGGCCGCTACAATGGCGGCTGTTTTTGCCTCACCGGCTTTCAACTTAGGGGATATCCGTGTCAGTGGAACTTTGGCAGCAGTGCGTGGAGCTTTTGCGCGATGAGCTGCCTGCCCAGCAATTCAACACCTGGATCCGTCCGCTACAGGTCGAAGCCGAAGGCGACGAGTTGCGTGTCTACGCACCCAATCGTTTTGTTCTCGACTGGGTCAACGAGAAATACCTGAGCCGCGTTCTCGAATTGCTCGACGAACATGGCAACGGGCTTGCTCCGGTGCTCTCCTTATTAATAGGCAGCAAACGCAGCTCGGCACCCCGTGCTGCGCCGAATGCGCCGTTGGCAGCGAGTGCTTCGCAGGCTCAGGCCGCGGCGGCACCTGTTAATAACGCGCCAGCACCGGTTGCCCAGACGCCTTCGAAATCTTCTTCGCAGAAAAACGCGCCTATAAATGAAGAGCCGTCCCGCGACAGCTTTGACCCAATGGCCGGCGCCAGCTCCCAACAGGCCCCGGTTCGTGCTGAACAGCGCACCGTCCAGGTAGAAGGTGCGCTCAAGCACACCAGTTACCTGAACCGCACGTTCACTTTTGAGAACTTTGTCGAGGGTAAATCCAACCAGCTGGCCCGCGCGGCTGCCTGGCAGGTCGCCGACAACCCCAAGCACGGTTACAACCCGCTCTTCCTTTATGGAGGCGTTGGCTTGGGTAAAACTCACTTGATGCACGCTGTGGGTAACCACCTATTAAAGAAGAACCCGAATGCCAAGGTCGTGTACCTGCATTCGGAGCGCTTCGTGGCCGACATGGTCAAGGCGCTGCAGCTCAACGCGATCAACGAGTTCAAACGGTTCTACCGTTCTGTTGATGCCTTGCTGATCGATGACATTCAATTCTTCGCCCGCAAGGAACGTTCCCAGGAAGAGTTTTTCCACACGTTCAACGCGTTGCTCGAAGGTGGCCAACAGGTCATCTTGACCAGTGACCGTTACCCGAAGGAAATCGAAGGCCTGGAAGAGCGTCTGAAGTCGCGCTTTGGCTGGGGCCTGACCGTTGCGGTAGAGCCGCCTGAGCTGGAAACCCGCGTCGCGATTCTGATGAAGAAGGCCGACCAGGCTAAAGTCGATCTGCCTCACGACGCGGCATTCTTCATCGCACAGCGCATTCGTTCCAACGTGCGTGAGCTGGAAGGCGCGCTCAAGCGCGTCATCGCTCACTCGCACTTCATGGGCCGCGACATCACCATCGAGCTGATTCGCGAATCCCTGAAAGACCTGCTGGCGTTGCAAGACAAGCTGGTGAGTGTGGATAACATCCAGCGCACCGTGGCCGAGTACTACAAGATCAAGATTTCCGACCTGCTGTCCAAGCGCCGTTCGCGTTCGGTAGCACGTCCTCGTCAGGTGGCGATGGCGCTCTCCAAAGAGCTGACCAACCATAGCCTGCCGGAAATTGGTGATGTGTTTGGCGGTCGCGACCACACCACGGTCTTGCACGCGTGCCGCAAGATCAACGAACTTAAGGAATCCGACGCGGATATTCGCGAGGACTACAAGAACCTGCTGCGTACACTGACTACTTGATGAACACCAGCGCAGCTTATTAAGGCAAGGGACTAGACCATGCATTTCACCATTCAACGCGAAGCCCTGTTGAAACCCCTGCAACTGGTCGCAGGCGTCGTCGAGCGCCGACAGACCTTGCCGGTGCTTTCCAACGTATTGCTGGTTGTAGAAGGCCAGCAATTGTCCTTGACCGGTACCGACCTGGAAGTCGAACTGGTCGGTCGTGTCCAGCTGGAAGAGCCCGCCGAGCCCGGCGAGATCACCGTGCCGGCGCGCAAGCTGATGGATATCTGCAAAAGCCTGCCCAACGACGCGCTGATCGACATCAAGGTTGATGAGCAGAAGCTGGTGGTCAAGGCCGGTCGCAGCCGTTTCACTCTGTCGACCTTGCCCGCCAACGACTTCCCGACCGTGGAAGAAGGTCCTGGCTCGCTCACCTGCAGCCTGGAACAAAGCCGGCTGCGCCGTTTGATCGAGCGCACCAGCTTCGCCATGGCCCAGCAGGACGTGCGTTACTACTTGAACGGCATGCTGCTGGAAGTCTCCGAGGGCATCATCCGCGCTGTAGCCACCGACGGTCACCGTCTGGCCATGTGCTCGATGAAGGCCGATATCGGTCAGCCTGATCGCCACCAGGTCATCGTGCCGCGTAAAGGTATTCTGGAACTGGCGCGTCTGCTGACCGAGCCGGACGGCAATGTCAGTATCGTATTGGGCCAGCACCACATCCGCGCGACCACTGGCGAGTTCACCTTCACGTCAAAGCTGGTTGACGGCAAATTCCCGGATTACGAGCGCGTACTGCCTAAAGGCGGCGACAAGCTGGTGATCGGTGATCGTCAGGCCCTGCGCGAAGCGTTCAGCCGTACCGCCATTCTTTCCAACGAGAAATACCGCGGTATTCGCCTGCAATTGGCCAACGGCCAACTAAAAATCCAGGCGAACAACCCGGAGCAGGAAGAAGCGGAAGAAGAAGTCGGCGTCGACTACAACGGCGGCAACCTGGAAATCGGCTTCAACGTCAGCTACTTGCTGGACGTGCTGGGCGTAATGACCACCGAACAGGTTCGTTTGATCCTGTCCGACTCCAACAGCAGCGCCCTGGTACAAGAATCCGACAACGATGACTCGGCTTACGTTGTCATGCCGATGCGCCTGTAACCATGTTCAGCAGAAGCTAGATGTCCCTCAGTCGCGTCTCGGTCACCGCGGTGCGCAATTTGCACCCGGTGACCTTCTCCCCCTCCCCCCGCATCAACATCCTCCATGGCGCCAACGGCAGTGGCAAAACCAGCGTGCTGGAAGCCATTCACCTGCTGGGGCTCGCCCGTTCCTTTCGCAGTGCCCGCTTGTTACCGGTGATTCAGTACGAACAACTGGCGTGCACGGTATTTGGCCAAGTCGAATTGGCGGAAGGTGGTCATAGCAGCCTGGGGATATCTCGAGACCGGCAGGGAGAGTTTCAAATTCGCATCGACGGGCAAAATGCTCGCAGTGCTGCCCAATTGGCGGAGATCCTGCCACTGCAACTGATCAACCCAGACAGCTTCCGGCTGCTGGAAGGCGCTCCAAAAATCCGCAGGCAGTTCCTCGATTGGGGAGTGTTCCACGTGGAACCGCGTTTCATGGCCACTTGGCAGCGCCTGCAGAAGGCCCTGCGGCAGCGGAACTCATGGCTGCGGCATGGTACACTTGACGCCGCTTCTCAAGCTGCTTGGGACCGGGAACTGTGCCTGGCCAGCGCTGAAATAGATGAATACCGCCGCGCCTATATCAAAGCCTTGAAACCAGTCTTTGAGCAGACCTTGAGCGAGTTGCTTGAACTCGAGGGGCTGACGTTGAGCTACTACCGTGGTTGGGACAAAGACCGGGAACTGAGTGCAGTGCTCGCGACGTCCTTGCAACGGGATCAGCAAATTGGTCACACCCAGGCCGGACCACAACGGGCTGATTTGCGCCTTAGATTGGGCGCACATAATGCCGCGGACATCTTGTCCCGCGGTCAGCAGAAGTTGGTGGTCTGCGCCCTGCGTATCGCCCAGGGGCATCTGGTTAGCCAGGCCCGGCGCGGGCAATGTATTTATCTGGTGGATGACTTGCCGTCCGAACTGGACGAGCAGCATCGCCGCGCGTTATGCCGCTTGTTGGAAGACTTACGCTGCCAGGTGTTTATCACCTGTGTAGACCACGAATTATTGAGGGAAGGCTGGCAGACGGAAACGCCAGTCGCTTTGTTCCACGTGGAACAAGGCCGTATCACCCAGACCCACGACCATCGGGAGTGAAGGCATGAGCGAAGAAAATACGAATACGTACGACTCGACCAGCATTAAAGTGCTTAAAGGTTTGGATGCCGTACGCAAACGTCCCGGTATGTACATCGGTGATACCGATGATGGCAGCGGTCTGCACCACATGGTGTTCGAGGTGGTCGATAACTCGATCGACGAAGCTTTGGCCGGTCACTGCGACGACATCAGCATCATCATCCACCCGGACGAATCCATCACCGTACGCGACAACGGTCGCGGCATTCCGGTCGATGTGCATAAAGAAGAAGGCGTTTCGGCGGCAGAGGTCATCATGACCGTGCTCCACGCCGGCGGTAAGTTCGACGACAACTCCTATAAAGTATCCGGCGGTTTGCACGGTGTAGGTGTTTCGGTAGTAAACGCCCTGTCCGAAGAGCTTATCCTGACGGTACGCCGTAGCGGCAAAATCTGGGAACAGACGTATGTCCACGGTGTTCCACAGGAACCGATGAAAATTGTCGGTGACAGCGAAAGCACCGGTACGCAGATTCACTTCAAGCCTTCGGCTGAAACCTTCAAGAACATCCACTTCAGCTGGGACATCCTGGCCAAGCGGATTCGTGAGCTGTCTTTCCTCAACTCCGGTGTGGGTATCGTCCTCAAGGACGAGCGCAGCGGTAAGGAAGAGCTGTTCAAGTACGAAGGTGGCCTGCGTGCGTTCGTTGAATACCTGAACACCAACAAGACTGCGGTCAACCAGGTGTTCCACTTCAACATCCAGCGTGAAGACGGCATCGGCGTGGAAATCGCCCTGCAGTGGAACGACAGCTTCAACGAGAACCTGTTGTGCTTCACCAACAACATTCCTCAGCGCGATGGCGGTACTCACCTGGTGGGTTTCCGTTCTGCACTGACGCGTAACCTGAACACCTACATCGAAGCGGAAGGCCTGGCGAAGAAGCACAAAGTCGCCACTACCGGTGATGATGCCCGTGAAGGCCTGACCGCCATTATTTCGGTCAAGGTTCCGGATCCGAAGTTCAGTTCCCAGACCAAAGACAAGCTGGTGTCTTCCGAAGTGAAGACCGCAGTTGAACAGGAAATGGGCAAATACTTCTCCGACTTCCTGTTGGAAAACCCGAACGAAGCCAAGCTGGTCGTCGGCAAGATGATCGACGCGGCGCGGGCTCGTGAAGCGGCGCGTAAAGCCCGTGAGATGACCCGTCGGAAAGGCGCGCTGGATATCGCGGGCTTGCCGGGCAAACTGGCTGACTGCCAGGAGAAAGACCCTGCCCTCTCCGAACTGTACCTGGTGGAAGGTGACTCTGCTGGCGGTTCCGCCAAGCAGGGTCGTAACCGTCGCACCCAGGCCATCCTGCCGTTGAAGGGTAAGATCCTCAACGTCGAGAAGGCCCGTTTCGACAAGATGATTTCCTCGCAGGAAGTCGGCACCTTGATCACCGCCCTGGGCTGTGGCATCGGCCGCGATGAGTACAACATCGACAAGCTGCGCTACCACAACATCATCATCATGACCGATGCTGACGTCGACGGTTCGCACATCCGTACCCTGCTGCTGACGTTCTTCTTCCGTCAATTGCCGGAGCTGATCGAGCGTGGCTACATCTACATCGCCCAGCCGCCGTTGTACAAAGTGAAAAAGGGCAAGCAAGAGCAATACATCAAAGACGACGACGCCATGGAAGAGTACATGACGCAGTCGGCCCTGGAAGATGCAAGCCTGCACTTGAACGACGAAGCCCCGGGGATCTCCGGTGAAGCGTTGGAGCGCCTGGTAAACGACTTCCGCATGGTGATGAAGACCCTCAAGCGTTTGTCGCGCCTGTACCCTCAGGAGCTGACCGAGCACTTCATCTACCTGCCAGCCGTCAGCCTGGAGCAGTTGGGCGATCACGCTCACATGCAGAATTGGTTGGCCCAGTACGAAGTCCGTCTGCGTACTGTCGAAAAATCCGGGTTGGTCTACAAAGCCAGCCTGCGTGAAGACCGTGAACGTAACGTCTGGCTGCCAGAGGTCGAACTGATCTCCCACGGCCTGTCGAACTACGTCACCTTCAACCGCGACTTCTTCGGCAGCAACGACTACAAGACGGTTGTGACCCTCGGCGCGCAACTGAGCACCCTGCTGGATGACGGTGCTTACATTCAGCGTGGCGAACGCAAGAAAGCAGTCAAAGAGTTCAAGGAAGCCCTGGACTGGTTGATGGCTGAAAGCACCAAGCGTCACACCATTCAGCGATACAAAGGTCTGGGCGAAATGAACCCGGATCAGCTGTGGGAAACCACCATGGACCCAGCGCAGCGTCGCATGCTGCGTGTGACCATCGAAGACGCCATTGGCGCGGACCAGATCTTCAACACCCTGATGGGTGATGCGGTCGAGCCTCGTCGTGACTTCATCGAGAGCAACGCCCTGGCGGTGTCCAACCTGGACTTCTGATCAGGTTGTAGCTCAAAACAAAAAGGCCAACGCTTAGCGTTGGCCTTTTTTATTGGGTGGAATATGGAGTTTTATAAATGCTCCACGTGGAACATCTCACTCATCGGAGGCTGCTGTCACACTCTCCAATCGATACCCATACCCATAGATTGTCAGTAACTGCCAACCCCGATCCGCCGTCAGTCCCAGCTTGTTTCGCAGCCGATAAATATGCGTATCCAGCGGCCGTGATGACACCATTTCTTCATGGGTCCAGAACCGCTCATACAGATATTCCCGAGACAGCGGCCGTGCCAGGTTCTCGAACAGGCACCGAGCCAGGCGGTATTCACGTTCCGTCAGGCTGATGGGTTTCCCTGCCCTGCTCACCGTGAGTTCAGCATCGTCAAAGGTCAGGTCGTTGAAGGTCAGCACTTCACTGGCCGCGGACTTTTGCAGTCCGTGACGGCGCAGCACGGCATTGACTCGTGCCTTCAGTTCATTGGGACGAAACGGCTTGCTGACGTAATCATCCGCGCCACTGTTCAACGCCTGGACGATATCGCTCTCGGCATCGCGGCTGGTGAGCATGATGGCGGCAGGTGGTACTTCCATGTGCTCGCGGGTCCAGCGTAGCAACGCCAGGCCGCTGAGGTCGGGCAGTTGCCAGTCGAGGATCAGCAGGTCAAAGGTTTCCCGGCGTAGCTGGCGCAGCAAGTCTTCTCCACGCTCAAAGCAGTGCAGGGTCCATGGCTGATCCGCAGCGCTGGGGATTTGTCGCAGTGTCTGTTCCACCCGCCGCAGTTCAGCAGGTTCGTCATCCAGTATTGCGACACGCATGGCAGGGTCCTTTCTTGTTGAAGAATGCGGGCTTGAATCTGAACAATTATGGCCAGATTCTCAGGCCCTATGAATCTCTCGGTACGCTGATATCAAATGGCCGTAAGCCATTGGAAATCGTCAATACCCAAGCTGGGAAGATACCGGCTCGAGACCTTCAGGAAAAGGATCAATGGCAATCTGGTTTTATGCTGTTTCGAGACGAGTGAGTGTTCTGGAGAAGGTTAATGTATGGGGCCGGATGGTGTTGGTGGTCATGGCGGCAACCCTGGGGACGGAAACGGTCGGTGCATCCAAGCCGGTGGTTCCGATGCCGTTCGATGAGCGTCAAACCCTGAGTGAGCCCGGTGATGGTATGGGGTTCGCCAGCTCGCCGTTTCAGCAACTCAGCGAACAGCAGCAGACCCAACGCTGGGTTTTTTAAGTACCGCCAAATCTGAACAAATGTTGCGAATCGATGCGATGCACCGCTGTTGTAGGTAAATTCGCTCTCGCTGGATGACACACGGATTGGAGCGATGGAATTGCTCCGACACAGGGACGTGTCATCTTCAGCATGGATCCCACTCCCCAGACATTTCGGCTATCGACGGCGATACTTCATCGAGTATCGTAGACGGTACTCAAGGTCTTCCCGCTGCAAGACGCTTCCTGAACGTGCTTTCTGATGCCCCATTAGAACTAGAATCTTGATGAGCGCCATGACCTTTTTCCCCTGCCGATTCCGTTTTGCCGTTTCTACCCTGTTGGGTTCTGGCTTGATCGTTACGCTTGGCGTAGTGAGTCTGTCGGCCTTGGCACGCCCCGCCCCTCCCCGCGCCCCCTATATCGATGACAATCAGATGTGTCGCGCGCAGCCTCTGCCGGCGGCGGTGCAGCACCTGACCGGCGAAGCCTGGAAACTGGATGCGAAGGGTGTGTCCACGGCCCTGGAAGAAGGCATGCTCATTGATGAACAAGAGAGCGTGAAAACCTCACCGGGCGCGTTTGTCAGCCTGTTGCTGGGGGACGGTTCGCGGATCGTCTTGCCGTCCAGCTCTCAGGTCCGATTGCACCTGGTTGAAGAAAAGTCCATTCCCCAGGTGATTCTTGAAGAAGGTCAGGTCGAGGCTTACGTGATCAAGCGTGCCAGCGACTATGACCGTTTCCAGATCATGACCCCGGTGGGCGTCCTGGGTGTGCGCGGCACGCATTTCCGTGTGCGCAACGATGGCGAACAATCGCTGGTGGAAGTGCTCAATGGGCAAGTGGCGGTCAATCGTGATGACGCTCCGCCGACCCCGCGGCCCATCAAGAAGAAGCCGATTACCGGGCCGGTTGCTGGCGAAGTAAAAGTCAGCGCGCGACAGGGGCTGGCGTTCAAGAAACAAGGCGAACTCAAACCCGTGGAACTGCTTGATGCACCACGGTTGGTCGGCCAGGACGGCCAGAAGGGCGATGCGCCGGTATGGACCCTGTTCCTGCGTCCCTTGGCCGGTGCCCAGCGTTACAGGGCCCAGGTCGCGACCGATAAGGAGTTCCTGAACATCAAGCAGGAAAACTTCTCCGACACGCCACAAATGCGCTTCACTGGGCTGAAAGCATCGTTCTATCACGTACGTTTGTCGGCCTATGATGAACATGGGCTGGAGGGAGAAACCGGCGTCTATGACATCTTCTATTACCCACCCGCGACGCGTGTGCAGTAGCGCTTCGGAAGCGCACTGGTGAGGCTGTGGCGCAGGGCTGAAAAGCGCCAACCGACTCAGGCGCAGCGGCTGTTCAATGGCCTGGTACGCGAATGGCTTTGGGTCAGCCTGTTGCTGCTGCCCATCACAGCGTTTCTGTCACTGAGCCCGGGCCTTGCCCTCAATAATCTGCTGTATGACAGCCTTCGGCGCCTGGCACCGTTGCCGGTGGATCCACGCATCCTGCTGGTGACGATCGATGACCGGAGCCTGAAAGAACTCGGCCAATGGCCATGGTCCCGGCGCGTACATGCCGACCTGCTGGATCGGCTAAGTGCCGCCAAGCCTGCGGGCATTCTGTTCGATGTGATCTTCAGTGAGCCCGCCCGGGAACCGGCCAATGACTTAAGGCTGGCCGAGGCCATGTGCAACTCTGGCACTGTCCTGCTGCCCTTGATTCGCGAAGGCACGCCCCGCTACGGCCAACCGGTTGCACAAATACTGCCCGTGCTACCCCTGCGTGACTGCGCCAGGAGTGTTGGCCATATCAACGTTGAAGCAGACAGCGACGGTATCGTTCGAAGCCTGTATTTGCGTGAAGGCCCGCCCGGCAATATGGCACCACAACTGGCCTGGTTGGCGTTTGAATTGAGCGGCCAGCAATCCGTAATGCCAGGGGCGCCTGGTCCGTCGGACAGCACCTACTGGCAGCGGGAAAATGCCATTCGAATACCTTTCATCGCGAGCCATGCCGGTTTTCCCAGCGTGCCGTATATCAGCGTATTACGCGGTGACGTGCCGCCGGAGTTGCTGCGCAACCGCTTGATCCTGATCGGCGCCACTGCGCCGGGCATGGGCGACCGTTACGTCACGCCGCTGTCGGCCAGCGTCGGCACCACGCCGGGTGTGGAAATCCAGGCCAATATCCTCAACGGCTTGCTGCAAGGGCGCAGCATCGTTGACCTGCCCGCGTGGACGGCGACGCTGCTGGCCACTGCGATGGTCGCGCTGCTATTGGGCTTGCTGTTGTTTCGCCCGCGTTATGCCCTGTGGCTGACCCTCGGTTGCATGGGGGCCGCACTCCTCGGTTCATGGGGCCTGCTGCGCCTGGGCCATTGGTGGTCACCGGCGGCGTGCCTGATCGGCATGCTGCTCAGTTACCTGATCTGGAACTGGCGGCGCCTGAGCGTGATCCTGGCCTACTTCGGCTGGGAGCTGGCACGCCTGGACAACGAACCCAAAGTGCTCCCGGAGCGCCGTAGAGCGCCCGCCAGCCAGGGCGATGTATTGCAGGGACGGATCTTTGCCCTGGAACAGGCGGTCAGCCGTACCCGGGACACCCGGCGCTTTATGGCGGATGGTCTGGAGTGCTTGCCGGTAGCGACCCTGATTACCGACCCCAAGGGCAATGTGCTGCTGGCCAACCGGATTGCCCGTGGGGTGTTCGGCAACGAACTGGTGGCTGAAAACCTGTTGGAGCAGCTTGCGGCATTGGGTTATCCACCGCTGCAGGACGGTGCTCGCCCTGCCCTGTCGGCCCTGGAAATCGTCGAGTTTCGTGACACCCTGAATCGCAGCTTGCGCCTCGACCTGGCCCCACTGCTACCGGCAGACGGTGACGTGGCTCTGGGCTGGCTGCTAAGCCTCACAGACCTGAGCATCGAGCGCGACGCACAGCAGCAACGGGAAACCCTGCTGCGCTTTCTGTCCCATGACCTGCGTGCGCCGCATTCGGCGATCCTCGCCTTGTTGGATGTCCAGGACAGCGCCGCGCCAATATTTACCCAGATCGAGCAACAAGTCCGTCGTGCCTTGAACCTCACCGAATCCTTCGTGCAACTGGCGAAAGCCGAGTCTGATGGCTACCAATTTCAACCCAGCCTGTTTGCCATGCTGGTGCTGGATGCCTTTGATCAAGTGGCGGTGCACGCCCAGTTGAAAGGCATACAACTGGTCCACGACCTGGATGAAGACGGCGACGAGATGGTCTGGGCGGATCAATCGCTGCTCACCCGTGCCTTGTTCAACCTGTTGGAAAACGCGGTCAAATACAGCCCCTCGGGTACCACCGTCAGATTGAGCCTGACCCGCAGTGACGACCGGTTGGAATGCCGTATCAGCGACCAGGGTCGAGGCATCGCGCCGCAGGACCTGCCCGAACTCTTTGGCCAATATCGGCGCTTCGCGTCAGCTCAGGGTAGTGAGGGATTGGGATTGGGGCTGACCATGGTCAAGGCCGTCGTGGATCGCCATGGTGGGCGGATTGGCTGCGAAAGTGTGGTGGACAAAGGTACGACCTTCATCCTTCAACTGCCGTTGTGGAGCGAGTGAACCGCGGCTTTTTACCTGTGCATAAAAAACCGGTCTCAAGGACCGGTTTTTTAATGCGGAAAAAACTTATGCACCTTTTCCGGTGTTTTATGAGCTTGGGAAATATGTAAGTAAATCAGAAGCCTATGAGCTAAAAAGCGTAATTCGCCAACAAACCGTACACAGGTTATCCACAGAAACTCAAATCACCGGCGTGTCGACCACAACCGGCTCTGGCGGCAGTGAACCCATGGCCCGTTGTTGCGCTTCATTCCATGCCTGGGCACGGTCGTTCAGCGCTGCAATGGCGCGTGGGCCTTCGCCTTCGGCATACATCGGTTCGCCAATGATCACGGTGATGGTGCCTTCCCGCTTGGCCCAGCCCGTCTTTGGCCAAAACTTGCCGGCGTTGTGGGCAATCGGCAGCACCGGCAATCCGGCGTTCACCGCCAAGGCCGTACCGCCGCGTGAGAACTTGCCCACAGTGCCGTAGGGCACCCGCGTACCTTCCGGGAAGATCAGCACCCAGACGCCATCCTTGAGCAGTTCGTCGCCTTTCTTCGCCACATGCTTGAGCGCAGCCTTGGGGTTGTCGCGGTCGATGGCGATCGGTCGCAGCATGGCCATGGCCCAGCCAAAGAACGGCACGTACAGCAGCTCACGCTTGAGCACCTGGCTCAGGGGCGAGAAGTACGCAGACAGGAAGAAGGTCTCCCAGGTGCTCTGGTGGTTCGACAGAATCACGCAAGGCTGGTCCGGGACGTTTTCGGCGCCCTTAATCTCGAAGCGAATGTTCAGGAACACCTTGGTCAACCACAACGCGCAGTTACACCAAAAGACGTTGATGAAACGATAGCGCGCCTTGAACGGCAGAAAAGGCGCGATAAAAAAGCTCAGGGTGCACCAGAGAAAAGAACTGGTGCCCAGCAGCAGGTAAAAGAAGAAGGTTCTGATGGCCTGCAAAATCGACATGGCGGCATTTACCGTTGCGGGACAACGCCCGCCTGTTAAAAGCGCGCTCCCGAACAGTCCTTGGTCAGGAAGTCAGAAGGGCTGCTAGTTGTTGATAAGTTCTGCGGCAACCGCCGCCAGATCGTCAAAAATCAAGGTGCCTACCGGCAGGGTTTTAGCCTGGGTCTTTTCGCCTTTCCCGGTTTTTACCAAAACTGGCTGAGAGTCGACGGCTTTGGCGGCCTCCAGGTCACCGAGGCTGTCCCCGACAAACCATAGCCCAGCCAATGGCACGTTGTAATGTTCAGCAATAGTTTTAAGCATACCCGGTTTGGGCTTGCGGCAATCGCAGCCTTCATCCGGGCCGTGGGGGCAATACACCACCAGCCCTACTTCACCGCCCTGCTCGGCCACCAGCGTGCGCAGGCGCGCGTGCATGGCGTCGAGGGTGGCGATGTCGTAGTAGCCGCGGGCGATGCCGGACTGGTTGGTGGCGATGGCCACCGTCCAGCCCGCTTTGCTCAACTGCGCGATGGCCTCGATCGAGCCGGGCAGTGGAATCCATTCCGCCACCGATTTGATGTAAGCGTCGGAGTCGTAATTGATCACTCCGTCCCGATCGAGAATCAGCAGTTTCAACATGATCAGCCCAGTACGGAAATGTCAGCGATATTGATGAACAGGCCACGCAGACGCGCCAGCATGGCGTAGCGGTTTTTCCGCACGCCCGCGTCTTCGGCATTGATCATCACCGCTTCGAAGAACCCATCCACCGGCTCACGCAAGGTGGCCAGGCGCGCCAGTGCTTCGGCGTAGTTGCGTTCGGCGATCAGCGGCTTCACTGCGTTTTCTGCCTTGGCGATGGCCGAGTTCAGCGAGAACTCCTTGGCATCGGCGAACAGGCCCGGGTCGACTTCGGCATTGCCGAGGTTGTCGGCCTTGCTCAGCAGGTTCGACACACGCTTGTTCACGGCGGCCAGTGCATCGGCTTCCGGCAGCTTGCGGAAGGCTTGAACGGCCTGTACGCGTTGGTCGAAGTCCAGCGCCGAACCCGGTTGCAGGGCACGCACCGACAGGTACACCGACACGTCCACGCCTTCGTCTTCGTAACGCGCACGCAGGCGATCGAACACGAACTCCAGTACCTGCTCGGCCAGGCCCGCTTGCTTGACCTTGGCACCGAACTGGCCGACAGCAAACACCACGGCCTGGGTCAGGTCGAGGTCGAGCTTCTTGTCGATCAGGATGCGCAGCACGCCCAGGGCCGCACGGCGCAGGGCATACGGGTCTTTGCTGCCGGTAGGCAACATGCCGATACCGAAGATACCGACGAGGGTATCCAGCTTGTCCGCGATGGCCACGGCCGCACCGGTGAGGGTGGTCGGCAACTCGGCGCCAGCACCGCGCGGCATGTACTGCTCGTTCAGCGCCAGGGCAACGTCTTGCGGCTCGCCATCATTGAGGGCGTAGTAGTAACCGGCAACGCCTTGCATTTCCGGGAACTCGCCGACCATCTCGGTGGCCAGGTCGCACTTGGACAGCAGACCGGCACGCGCAGCCCAGGCAGCGTCGCCACCAATGCGTGGCGCGATGTAGGCCGCCAGCTTGGAAACCCGCACAGCCTTGTCGTAGACGCTGCCGAGTTTTTCCTGGAACACCACGTTTTGCAGGCGCAGGTTGAAGTCTTCGAGCTTCTGCTTCTTGTCTTGCTTGAAGAAGAACTCGGCGTCAGTCAGGCGCGGGCGAACGACTTTCTCGTTACCGGCGATGATCTGCTGCGGGTCCTTGCTTTCGATGTTGGCCACGGTGATGAAGCGCGGCAGCAACTTGCCGTCCACGTCCAGCAGGCAGAAATACTTCTGGTTGTCCTGCATGGTGGTAATCAGCGCTTCTTGCGGCACGTCGAGGAAACGCTCTTCGAACGAGCACACCAGCGGCACTGGCCACTCAACCAAGGCAGTCACTTCGTCCAGCAGGCTTGGCGGCACGATGGCGGTGCCTTCCTGCAGGCGGGCCAGCTCTTCGGTGCGCTTGCTGATCAGCTCGCGACGCTCATTGGCATCTGCCAGCACGTAGGCTGCGCGCAGGTCATTGAGGTAGTTGGCGGGCGAGGTGATGCGCACGGCTTCAGGATGGTGGAAGCGGTGGCCACGGGAATCACGGCCGGCCTTCTGGGCGAGGATGGTGCAGTCGATGACCTGGTCACCGAGCAGCATCACCAGCCATTGGGTCGGACGCACGAACTCTTCCTTGCGCGCACCCCAGCGCATGCGCTTGGGAATAGGCAGGTCGTTCAGGGAATCTTCGACGATGGTCGGCAACAGGCTGGCAGTCGGTTTGCCGGTGATCACCTGGCTGAAACGCAGTTTCGGGCCGCTCTGGTCGATCTCGCTCAGCTCGACGCCACACTTCTTGGCGAAACCAAGGGCCGCTTGAGTCGGGTTGCCTTCAGCGTCGAAGGCGGCCTGGCGTGGCGGGCCGTCGAGGTTGATGCTGCGGTCCGGCTGCTGGGTTTCCAGCGCGGTGAGCAACACCGCCAGGCGACGCGGCGCGGCGTAGACCTTCTTTGCGGCGAACTTCAGGCCAGCGGTTTGCAGGCCTTTTTCGAT
Organism: Pseudomonas sp. TH32; assembly: GCF_016650855.1. Taxonomy (NCBI): domain Bacteria; kingdom Pseudomonadati; phylum Pseudomonadota; class Gammaproteobacteria; order Pseudomonadales; family Pseudomonadaceae; genus Pseudomonas; species Pseudomonas sp. TH32. The sequence continues at coordinate 5,532,753 of NZ_JAEKFA010000002.1, forward strand.
ACCGGCCAGGAATGCGTCGGCCAGGGTGTTGAGTGCCTTGGGTGGCAGCTCTTCGGTGCCCAGTTCAACCAGGAAATCTTGAGCACTCATTGTGCAGCCTCCAGCTTAGCCAACACTTCATCACGCAGGTCCGGGGTTGCCATCGGGAAGCCCAGCTTGGCGCGCGCCAGCAGATAGGCTTGGGCGACGGAACGCGCCAGGGTGCGTACACGCAGGATGTATTGCTGGCGCGCGGTCACCGAAATGGCACGGCGGGCGTCCAGCAGGTTGAAGGTGTGGGATGCCTTCAACACCATTTCATAGCTCGGCAACGGCAGCGGCTGATCCAGTTCGATCAGGCGCTTGGCTTCGCTTTCATAGAAGTCGAACAGTTCGAACAGCTTCTCGACGTTGGCGTGTTCGAAGTTGTAGGTGGACTGCTCCACTTCGTTCTGGTGGAACACGTCGCCATAGGTGACCTTGCCGAACGGGCCGTCAGCCCACACCAGGTCGTAGACCGAATCCACGCCTTGCAGGTACATGGCCAGGCGCTCGAGACCGTAGGTGATCTCGCCGGTTACCGGGTAGCACTCGATGCCGCCGGCTTGCTGGAAGTAAGTGAACTGCGTCACTTCCATGCCGTTGAGCCAGACTTCCCAGCCCAGGCCCCAGGCGCCGAGGGTTGGCGATTCCCAGTTGTCTTCGACGAAACGGATGTCGTGGACCAGCGGGTCCAGGCCGACGTGTTTCAGCGAGCCGAGGTACAGCTCCTGGAAGTTGTCCGGGTTCGGCTTCAACACCACCTGGAACTGGTAGTAGTGCTGCAGGCGGTTCGGGTTTTCGCCGTAGCGGCCGTCAGTCGGGCGACGACTGGGCTGCACATAAGCGGCGTTCCAGGTTTCCGGGCCGATGGCCCGCAGGAAGGTAGCGGTGTGGAAAGTGCCGGCGCCTACTTCCATATCGTAGGGCTGAAGTACCACACAACCTTGCTCGGCCCAGTATTGCTGGAGGGCGAGGATCAAGTCTTGGAAGGTACGCACGGCTGGCGTAGGCTGGCTCACGAAATTCACCTGTTACTTGGGCTGCGATTTAAAGAGCGGGAGTATACCCGATTCGGCCGCGCCACCATCCCCTGGAGCCTTATGCCACGCTGCTTTTGGTGTTCTGAAGATCCGCTGTACATGGCTTATCACGATCAGGAGTGGGGAACGCCGCTGCGCGATGCGCAGGGACTGTTCGAGTTGCTTTTGCTCGAAGGGTTCCAGGCGGGCCTGTCCTGGATCACCGTTTTACGCAAACGCGAGCATTATCGAAAGGTCTTGTTCGGTTTTGATGCGCAGCGTCTGGCCCGACTGAGCGACGCCGAGATCGAAGCGCTGATGCTCGATCCAGGCATCGTGCGTAACCGCCTGAAACTCAATGCCACCCGGCGTAATGCGGCTGCCTGGCTGGCGCTGGAGGATCCGGTAGGGTTGCTCTGGTCGTTTGTCGGCGGTGTGCCCAAGGTCAATCATTTCAAGGATCGCAGCCAGGTCCCGGCGATTACACCGGAGGCTGAGGCCATGAGCAAAGCCTTGAAAAAAGCCGGCTTCACGTTCGTCGGGCCGACCATCTGTTACGCGTTCATGCAGGCCTCGGGGATGGTCATGGACCACACCCAGGATTGCGACCGTTACGCGGACCTCGCCAACGCCGGTTAGAATGGCGGCTTTGCGCACCACACACGATCAGGAGTGACCTGTGGAAAAGTTTAAAGGCGCCTTGCTGGTAGGCGCTCTTCGGTTGTTTGCCCTGCTGCCTTGGCGCGCGGTGCAAGCGGTCGGTTCGGCAATTGGCTGGATCATGTGGAAAACCCCTAACCGCTCCCGCGAGACGGTGCGGATCAACCTGTCCAAATGCTTCCCGGACATGGACCCGGTCGAGCGCGAGCGCCTGGTGGGGCGAAGCCTGATGGACATCGGCAAGTCCCTGACCGAAAGCGCCTGCGCCTGGATCTGGCCGGCCCAGCGCTCCATTGACCTGGTACGCGAAGTCGAAGGCCTGGAAGTGCTGCACGAAGCCCTGGCCTCGGGCAAAGGCGTAGTGGGCATCACCAGCCACCTGGGCAACTGGGAAGTGTTGAACCACTTCTATTGCAGCCAGTGCAAACCGATCATTTTCTACCGCCCGCCCAAGCTCAAGGCGGTGGATGACTTGCTGCGCAAGCAACGGGTGCAACTGGGCAACCGCGTGGCGGCGTCCACCAAGGAAGGCATCCTCAGTGTGATCAAGGAAGTGCGCAAAGGCGGCCAGGTGGGCATTCCTGCCGATCCGGAGCCTGCGGAATCGGCCGGGATATTCGTGCCGTTCTTTGCTACCCAGGCGCTGACCAGCAAGTTCGTGCCGAACATGTTGGCGGGGCACAAGGCGGTCGGGGTGTTCCTGCATGCTTTGCGGCTGCCGGATGGCTCGGGCTACAAAGTGATTCTGGAAGCGGCGCCGGAAGACATGTACAGCACGGATACCGCGACGTCATGCGCGGCGATGAGCAAGGTGGTGGAGCGGTATGTGGGCGCTTACCCGAGCCAGTACATGTGGAGCATGAAGCGCTTCAAGAAACGCCCGCCGGGTGAGGCGCGGTGGTACTGATGTTGAAGCTGTTCTGATGTTTTTGTGGTGAGCGGGCTTGCCCCGCGCGAGGCAAGCTCGCTCACTACAAAAGCCAGTGCCTATACGCGATCGAGTTTCTTCAAGAACACCGTCATTTCTTTTTCGGCCTGTTTGTCGCCATGCGCCTGGGCCGCTTCTATGCCCTTCTCCCATGCCAGCCGTGCGGCGGCGTTTTCACCCTGCCCCAACTGCGCTTTACCCAACAGCTTCCACGCCGCCGAATACTTCGGATCGAACTCGACACATTTCTGCAAATGCTCCGCCGCCTTGGCGTTGTCCTTCAGGTCGAGGTAACCCTTGCCCAAGCCAAACCGCAGCAGTGAGTTATCCACACCCTTGGCGAGCATTTTTTCCAGGGATTCGAGCATGTCGGTCACTCCGTCTGATCAGAAAAAGCTCAGGCCCACGTGGAACAGCTTCTCCACATCGCGGATATGTTTTTTATCCACAAGGAACAAAATCACGTGGTCGCCGGTGGCGATCACCGTGTCGTCGTGGGCGATGATCACTTCTTCATCGCGAATGATTGCACCAATGGTGGTGCCCGGCGGCAGGCCGATATCGCGGATCGCCTTGCCGATCACCTTGCTCGACTTCGAGTCACCGTGGGCGATCGCCTCGATGGCTTCCGCCGCGCCCCGGCGTAACGAGTGCACGCTGACGATATCGCCGCGCCGCACGTGGGCCAGCAAGGTGCCGATGGTCGCCAGTTGCGGGCTGATGGCGATGTCGATGTCGCCGCCCTGGATCAGGTCGACATAGGCCGGGTTATTGATGATGGTCATCACCTTCTTCGCCCCCAGCCGCTTGGCCAGCAACGACGACATGATGTTGGCTTCGTCATCGTTGGTCAGGGCCAGGAAAATGTCGGCGTCGGCGATGTTTTCTTCCAGCAGCAGGTCACGGTCCGAGGCGCTGCCTTGCAGGACCACGGTGCTGTCGAGGGTGTCGGACAAATACCGGCAGCGTGCCGGATTCATCTCGATGATCTTCACCTGATAGCGGCTTTCGATGGCCTCGGCCAAGCGCTCACCGATCTGCCCGCCGCCGGCGATGACGATGCGTTTGTAGGTCTCGTCGAGCCGGCGCATTTCGCTCATCACCGCGCGAATATTCGCTTTGGCGGCGATGAAAAACACCTCATCGTCAGCCTCGATCACCGTATCGCCCTGGGGCAAAATCGGCCGGTCGCGACGGAAGATCGCCGCCACCCGCGTCTCGACGTTGGGCATGTGCTCGCGCAACTGGCGCAGTTGCTGGCCCACCAACGGCCCGCCGTAGTAGGCCTTGACCGCCACCAGTTGCGCCTTGCCTTCGGCGAAGTCGATCACCTGCAAGGCGCCCGGGTGTTCGATCAGTCGCTTGATGTAGTGGGTGACCACTTGTTCCGGGCTGATCAGCACGTCGACCGGGATCGCGTCGTTGTCGAACAGTCCGGCGCGGGTCAGGTAAGCCGCCTCACGCACCCGGGCGATTTTGGTCGGGGTGTGGAACAGGGTATGGGCGACCTGACAGGCGACCATGTTGGTCTCGTCACTGTTGGTGACTGCCACCAGCATGTCGGCATCGTCGGCGCCGGCCTGGCGCAGCACCGTAGGAAACGAGGCGCGGCCTTGTACGGTACGGATGTCCAGGCGGTCGCCCAAATCCCGCAGACGCTCGGCGTCGGTGTCGACCACGGTGATGTCGTTGGCTTCGCTGGCCAAATGCTCGGCCAGCGTACCGCCAACCTGCCCTGCGCCGAGGATGATGATTTTCATCCGGTCACTCCCTTAAAACCATTCAGCCGCGAGCGGCGGCAATCTTGATCAGCTTGGCGTAATAGAACCCGTCGTGGCCGCCTTCCTGGGCCAGCAACTGGCGGCCATGAGGCTGCTTGATCCCGGCCTGGATGTCGAGGTCCAGTTCCCGTGCGCCGCTGGTGCGGGCGAGGAAAGCTTCGATGACCTCGGTGTTTTCGGTCGGCAGTGTCGAGCAGGTGGCGTACAGCAGGATGCCGCCGACTTCCAGGGTTGGCCACAGCGCGTCCAGCAACTCACCTTGCAGCACGGCAAGCGCTGCGATGTCGTCAGGTTGGCGGGTCAGCTTGATGTCCGGGTGGCGGCGGATCACGCCGGTGGCGGAACACGGCGCGTCCAGCAGGATGCGCTGGAACGGCTTGCCGTCCCACCAGGTGGCGGTGTCGCGGCCATCGGCGGCGATCAGCTCGGCGCTCAGGCCCAGGCGGGCGAGGTTTTCCCGCACACGCACCAGGCGCTTGGCTTCCAGGTCCACGGCGACGACGCCGGCCAGGTCCGCCTGCACTTCCATGATGTGGCAGGTCTTGCCGCCGGGGGCGCAGCAGGCGTCCAGCACCCGTTGGCCCGGGGCCAGGTCCAGCAGGTCAGCGGCGAGTTGTGCCGCTTCGTCCTGCACGCTGATCCAGCCTTCGGCGAAGCCTGGCAGGTTACGCACATCGCCTGGCTCTGTAAGAACGATACCGTCCTGGCTGTAGACACAGGCCGTGGCCGCTACACCGGCTTCGCTCAGCAAAGAGAGATAAGCGTCGCGGGTGTGATGCCGGCGATTGACCCGCAAAATCATTGGCGGGTGGGCGTTGTTGGCGGCGCAGATGGCTTCCCATTGCTCGGGCCAGAACGCTTTCAGGGATTTTTGCAGCCAGCGCGGGTGGGCGGTGCGCACCACCGGGTCATGTTCCAGCTCGGCCAGCAGCGCTTCGCTTTCGCGCTGGGCACGGCGCAGCACGGCGTTAAGTAGGGCCTTGGCCCAGGGCTTTTTCAGCTTGTCGGCGCAACCGACGGTTTCGCCGATGGCGGCGTGGGCTGGCACGCGGGTGTAGAGCAGTTGGTACAGGCCCACCAGCAGCAACGCTTCCACATCGGCGTCCGCTGCCTTGAATGGTTTCTGCAGCAGCTTGGCCGCCAGCGCCGACAATCGTGGCTGCCACCGGGCGGTGCCGAAGGCCAGGTCCTGGGTAAAGCCGCGGTCACGGTCCTCGACTTTATCCAGTTGGGTCGGCAACGAACTGTTGAGGGAAGCCTTGCCGTTGAGTACGGCGGCCAGGGCCTTGGCGGCGGCCAGACGTGGGTTCATTGAGCGTCCACCGCTTGGCCGAGGACGATACCCACGGCAAATTTCTCACGGCGGCTGTTGAACAAATCGCTGAAGTTCAGCGCCTTGCCGCCGGGCAATTGCAGACGGGTCAGGCACAGCGCCTGTTCACCGCAGGCCACCAGCAGACCGTCCTTGCTGGCGCCGATGATTTCGCCGGGGGCGCCCTTGCCGTCGGCCAGGGTAGCGGCCAGGACTTTCAAGGCTTCGCCATTGAGGGTGCTGTGGCAGATCGGCCACGGGTTGAAGGCACGCACCAGGCGCTCCAGCTCCACGGCCGGGCGGCTCCAGTCGATGCGGGCTTCATCCTTGTTCAATTTGTGGGCGTAGGTGGCGAGGCTGTCGTCCTGCACTTCGCCTTCCAGGGTGCCGGCGGCCAGGCCGGCGATGGCCTGGACTACAGCTGGTGGGCCCATTTCGGCGAGGCGATCGTGCAGGCTGCCGCCGGTGTCTTCACCCGTGATCGGGGTGGTGACTTTCAACAGCATCGGGCCGGTGTCCAGGCCGGCCTCCATGCGCATCACGGTCACGCCGCTTTCGGCGTCACCGGCTTCGACCGCGCGTTGGATCGGCGCCGCACCGCGCCAGCGCGGCAGCAATGAGGCATGGCTGTTGATGCAGCCCAGACGCGGGATATCCAGCACGGCCTGGGGCAGGATCAAGCCGTAGGCCACCACCACCAGCAGGTCCGGTTTCAGCGCCGCCAGTTCAGCCTGTGCATCGGCATTGCGCAGCGTCGGCGGCTGCAACACCGCAATGTTGTTCTCAAGTGCAAGCTGCTTGACCGGGCTGGGCATCAGTTTTTGCCCACGACCGGCCGGGCGATCGGGCTGGGTGTAGACCGCCACGATTTCATAAGGGCTGGCGAGCAGGGCCTTGAGGTGTTCGGCGGCGAATTCGGGGGTGCCGGCAAAAACGATGCGCAGTGGCTCGGTCATGGGAAACGTCTCACAAAAGAAAAAGGCTTGCCGGAGCAAGCCTTTGAAAGAAGGGAATCAAGCTTGCTGGCGATGCTTCTTTTCCAGTTTCTTCTTGATCCGGTCGCGTTTAAGCGTGGACAGGTAATCGACAAACAGCTTGCCGTTGAGGTGGTCGCATTCGTGTTGGATGCACACCGCCAGCAGGCCTTCGGCAATCATTTCGAACGGCTTGCCGTCACGGTCCAGGGCCTTGATCTTGACGCGCTGGGGACGGTCGACGTTCTCGTAGAAGTCCGGCACCGACAGGCAGCCTTCCTGGTACTGGCCCATCTCGTCGGTCAGGGTTTCGAACTCAGGGTTGATAAACACCAGGGGCTCGCTGCGGTCTTCGGACAGGTCCATGACCACGACGCGCTGATGCACGTTGACCTGGGTCGCGGCGAGGCCGATACCCGGGGCTTCATACATTGTTTCAAACATGTCATCGACCAACTGACGAACCTTGGCGTCCACTACGGCCACTGGCTTGGCGATGGTGCGCAGGCGTGAGTCCGGAAATTCGAGGATGTTCAAAATAGCCATAAGCGTAATTGCTGCACATGTGAGGTAAAGGCAAGTCGGCGCCGGGGATGGACCCCTGCTGTACCGGTGTAAGTGCCGTGGGAAAACGTCCGAGAGCCGCGAAGGCCAAGGCGTTTCACGCGAATGCACATAATAAAGGAGATTCACCCCATGAGGAAATCGCTACTCGTCTTGCTGCTGTGGGCCCAGGCCGTTGTTGCCCAGGTTCCTGCGAGCTTTCCACAGGCCGGTCAGCCGCTGGCGCTTCATACGCAGCAAGCCATCCAGCGCTTTTTACTGCACAACCACGTGCTCGATTCGCCCCAGGAACTGGACCACGCACCCTATATTGTTGCAGCAGATGCCGGCCGGGTACTGGGCGCCAATGGCGAGCGTGTTTATGCGCGGGGCACACTGGACCCTGCCGTCCAAAGCTACGGGATCTTTCGCCGGGGCAAGGTCTACACCGACCCGCAAAGCCAGGAATTGCTGGGCATCAACGCTGACGACATCGGCACTGCACGCTTTGTGACCGCAGGCGATGTCAGCACGCTGGGTGTGCAGCGGGTCACCCAGGAGGTGCGCCCCGGCGACCGATTACTTCGCCCGCCAACGCCGACGGACCTGGCGAGCCTGGTGATGCAGTGGCCTGCCCGCGCCATCGCCGGACGCATCATCGACGTGCCCCGGGGCGTGACGCAGATCGGCGTACTGGACGCGGTCACGTTGAACAAAGGCCGGCGTGACGGCCTGATGGAAGGTCATTTGCTGGCCGTGGTGAAAGCCGGAGAAACCGTTCGGGACAGGGTAACCGGCGCTCCGGTGAAGATTCCCGATGAGCCTGCCGGGACGCTGTTGGTGTTTCGCACTTACGAAAAGCTCAGTTATGCCTTGGTCCTCGACGCGTCGCGGTCCCTGGCCGTAATGGACCGTTTCGAGGTGCCTGAACGAAGGCAATAATTAGGTTGCTAAATAAGTTACCAACAGAGTTATCCACAGCTTGTTCCGATCAAGGACGATCAAATGTTACCGACGAATAACCGTGAAATTTCCCCGGCAGAACTGGAAGCTCGACTACGCTTGCACAGGCTGCCGGAACTGGGTCCCAAGGGCTTTCAAAAACTCATCGAGGCGTTTGGTTCTGCGTCAAAAGCCATCAGTGCACCGGCCAGTGCCTGGCGCTCCCTGGGCCTCAAGATGATCAGCGCCGATGCCCGTCGCAGCGAAGAAGTACGCGATGGCGCCAGCGCGGCACTGGCCTGGTTGGAGCGTCCGGCCCAGCATTTGCTGATGTGGGACCAACCCGACTACCCCGCGTTGCTCGCCGAACTGGATGACGCGCCCCCGCTGTTATTCGTCGCCGGCACCCCGGCGATTCTGGAAAAGCCGCAGCTGGCGATGGTCGGCAGCCGCCGTGCCTCCCGGCCAGGAATGGACACCGCCGCCGCGTTTTCCCGCAGCCTGGCGAGTGCCGGTTTTGTCATCACCAGTGGTCTTGCCCTGGGTATCGACGGCGCGGCTCATCAGGCGGCTTTGGATGTTGGTGGACATACAATCGGCGTGTTGGGCACCGGGCTCGAAAACTTTTATCCACAGCGCCACCGTCGCCTGGCCGAGGCGATGATTGCCCAAGGCAGCGCCGTGGTTTCCGAGTTTCCGTTGGACGCCCCGCCCCAGGCCGGCAATTTTCCACGGCGCAACCGCATTATCAGTGGCCTTTCCCTGGGCGTGCTGGTGGTGGAGGCCAGCATGGCCAGCGGTTCGCTGATCACTGCGCGGTTGGCGGCGGAGCAAGGGCGCGAGGTATACGCCATCCCGGGCTCCATCCATCACCCTGGCGCCAAAGGTTGCCATCAGCTGATTCGCGATGGCGCCGTGCTGGTGGAAACCATCGAACACATTCTCGAGAACCTGCGCGGCTGGCAGGCGTTATCCCGCCCGGCGCCGATCGCGGTCACTCACCCGCTGGTGGCGCTGTTGCACGCCGCGCCCCACACCAGTGAAGCCTTGGCGATTGCCAGCGGACGGGCCTTGTCCGAGGTGCTGGCCAGCCTCACGGAGCTGGAACTGGAGGGCCGGGTGATCTGCGAAAGCGGACGCTGGCTTGCGCGCGGCTAGGTTTTGTAACGAAGATCGGTAAACTGCGCAGAGCTTTAGTCCGGAGAGTGAGCAATGGTCAACAGGTGGCGTGTGCGAGAAGCCGCACGAGAAATTCGCGCAGGCGCAGTGATTGCCTATCCAACCGAGGCGGTCTGGGGCCTGGGCTGTGACCCTTGGAACGAGGAAGCGGTGGATCGGTTGCTGGCGATCAAAGGCCGGTCTGTGGATAAGGGGCTGATCCTGATTGCCGACAATATCCGTCAGTTCGATTTTCTCTTCGAAGACTTTCCCGATGAGTGGATGGACCGCATGGCCAGTACCTGGCCTGGCCCGAATACGTGGCTGGTGCCCCATCAGGACTTGTTGCCCGAGTGGATCACCGGGGTGCATGACACGGTGGCGTTGCGGGTGACCGATCATCCGCAAGTGCGGGATCTGTGCTCGCTGGTCGGGCCATTGATTTCCACCTCGGCCAACCCACAGGGCCGCCCGGCGGCGCGCACGCGGATTCGTGTGGAGCAGTATTTCCGTGGGCAAGTGGATCTGGTGTTGGGCGGGAATCTTGGGGGGCGCAAGAACCCGAGTCTGATTCGGGATCTGGCGACGGGTGAGGTTGTGCGGCCGTCTTAAGGCCGAGTCGCGGCCATCGCGGGCAAGCCCGGCTCCCACAGGGTTCTGCAGCGAACACAAAATTTATGTTCACCGCAGACTCCAGTGGGAGCCGGGCTTGCCCGCGATGAGGCCCTTACAGGCCCCAGAGACCTAAAGCCCTAAGGCAACAGAATGGTCGATCCAGTCGTGCGCCGCGCCGACAACTCTTCCTGCGCCTTCGCCGCATCCCCCAGCGAAAACCGCTGATTGATATCAATCTGCAGCTTTCCACTGATGATCATCGAAAACAGATCATCTGCCATCGCCTGCAGGTTTTCCGGGTTGTTGGCATAGGTCGCCAAAGTCGGCCGGGTGACATACAGCGAGCCCTTGGCCGCCAGAATCCCCAGGTTGACCCCATCCACAGCACCCGAAGCATTCCCAAAACTCACCACCAGCCCGCGTGGCGCCACGCTGTCCAGCGAGGTGAGCCAGGTGTCCTTGCCTACGCCGTCGTACACCACGGGGCATTTCTTGCCGTCAGTCAGTTCCAATACGCGTTGTGCGACGTTTTCCTTGCTGTAGTCGATGGTTTCCCAGGCGCCGAGGGATTTGGCCAACGCGGCCTTTTCCGGCGAGCTGACGGTACCGATCAACTTCACGCCCAACGCCTTGGCCCATTGGCAAGCCAGCGAACCCACGCCACCTGCGGCGGCGTGGAACAGAATGGTTTCGCCGCCCTTCAGCTCATAGGTCTGGCGCAGCAGGTACTGCACGGTCAGGCCCTTGAGCATGGCGCCGGCGGCTTGTTCGAAGCTGATGTCGGCGGGAAGGTGCACCAGGTTGGCGGCCGGCAGCACATGCAATTCGCTGTAGGCACCCAATGGGCCGCTGCCGTAGGCCACGCGATCGCCCACCTTGAATTGGGTGACTTCACTGCCTACCGCGTCCACCACACCCGCGCCTTCGGCGCCCAGGCCCGACGGCAACGCCGGTGGCGCATACAGGCCGCTGCGGAAATACGTGTCGATGAAGTTCAGGCCGATGGCCTTGTTCTGCACGCGAACCTGCTGCGGGCCGGGCTCTGCCGGGGTGTAGTCCACATACTCAAGTACTTCGGGGCCGCCATGGGCACTGAACTGGATACGTTTGGCCATCTGCACTCTCCTCAAGTCAATTTCGCGATAGTGCCCTGTCTCGCCAATGCGTTCCTTTTGGGCGAGTGGCTGTTGTCGTCAGACAAGGCGCCGCGACGACTCATAGCGTGCTATGGGGAGGAGCGGCAACGCAGTATGACGGCAACAGACGCCGCCCAAAAGGAACAGCATTGGTGGGACAGGGCACTTTTCTATCGGACTCCTAAGCTTGATCTTCGTCAACTGCGGCAGCAGGGGGTGCAGTGGTATCCTGTGCGCCCATTTGCCGCCGACGCCCAATGGCCTCGCGTAGCTTTGCCCGATTCAAGGTGATGTCATGACTACCCGCACCGAGGCTGTCAAAGCCTACCTGCTTGACCTGCAAGACCGCATTTGCAGCGCCCTGGAAACCTTCGAGACGGACACTCGCTTTATCGAAGACGCCTGGACCCGGCCTGCCGGCGGCGGCGGTCGCACCCGTGTGATCGAAAACGGCTCGGTGATCGAGAAAGGCGGCGTTAACTTTTCCCACGTGTTTGGCAGCGGCCTCCCACCGTCCGCCAGTGCGCATCGCCCGGAATTGGCCGGTCGCGGTTTTGAAGCCCTCGGCGTGTCGCTGGTGATTCACCCGCACAACCCGCATGTGCCGACTTCCCACGCCAACGTGCGGTTTTTCATCGCCGAAAAAGACGGCGAAGAGCCGGTGTGGTGGTTCGGTGGCGGCTTCGACCTGACGCCCTACTACGGCAACGAAGAAGACTGCATCCACTGGCACCGCGTGGCCGAACAGGCCTGTGCGCCGTTTGGCCCCGACGTGTATTCGCGCTACAAGGCCTGGTGCGACACCTACTTCCACATCAAGCACCGCAACGAACCGCGCGGCATCGGCGGTTTGTTCTTCGATGACTTGAACGAGTGGGACTTCGACACCAGCTTCGCCTTCATGCGTGCCATCGGCGATGCCTACATCGACGCCTACCTGCCGATCGTCCAGCGCCGCAAAGCCATGGCCTATACCGAGCAGCAGCGCGAATTCCAGGAATTCCGCCGTGGCCGCTACGTCGAGTTCAACCTGGTCTACGACCGTGGCACGCTGTTCGGCCTGCAATCGGGCGGGCGCACCGAGTCGATCCTGATGTCGTTGCCACCGCAAGTGCGCTGGAGCTATGACTGGAAAGCCGCACCCGACAGCGAAGAAGCGCGCCTCACCGACTACTTCCTGCAAGACCGCGACTGGCTGGGCGTGCTGCCCAAGGCGGCAGTCTGATGGATCGTTATGTCGTCTTCGGCAACCCCATTGGCCACAGCAAGTCACCGCTGATTCATCGCCTGTTCGCCGAACAGACCGGTGAGCAACTGGACTACAGCACCTTGCTCGCGCCGCTGGAGGATTTCACCGGCTGCGCCCGTGAGTTTTTCCAGCAAGGCCGTGGCGCCAACGTCACCGTGCCGTTCAAGGAAGAGGCTTATCGCCTGGCCAACACCCTGACCGAACGCGCCCAGCGCGCCGGCGCGGTGAATACCTTGAGCAAGCTCGCCGATGGCAGCCTGTTGGGAGACAACACCGACGGCGCCGGCCTGGTGCGGGATTTGACGGTGAATGCCGGGTTCAGCCTGCAAGGTAAACGCATCCTGCTGCTAGGGGCCGGTGGCGCCGTGCGCGGAGCCCTGGAGCCGTTGCTGGCCGAGCAACCGGCGTCGCTGATCATCGCCAACCGCACCGTGGAAAAGGCCGAATTGCTCGCCGAGCTGTTCGACGACCTCGGCCCGGTGTCTGCGAGCGGTTTCGACTGGCTGCGTGAGCCGGTGGACCTGATCATCAACGCCACGTCCGCCAGCCTGTCAGGCGATGTACCGCCGATTGCAGGCAGCCTGATCGAACCCGGAAAGACTTTTTGCTACGACATGATGTACGGCAAAGAGCCTACGGCGTTCTGCCGCTGGGCCAGTGAGCAGGGCGCAGCGGTGGCGATGGATGGGCTGGGGATGCTGGTGGAACAGGCGGCGGAAGCGTTCTTCCTGTGGCGCGGTGTGCGCCCGGATTCGGCGCCGGTTTTAGCTGAGCTGCGCAGGCAACTGGCCTGACGCAAATCCAAATGTGGGAGCTGGCTTGCCTGCGATAGCGGTGGGTCAGCTACACACTTGGCACTGATACACCGCTATCGCAGGCAAGCCAGCTCCTACAGTTTTAACCGTGCTCAGTCTTCGAAATGGATGGGGCATTGGTCGGCCCCTTCCAGTTTCTTCAACTCATCCACCACCTGTGGCCGGGCCTTGCGCAATGCCAGGCTGCGCCCCAATCCGTTCAATCGGCGCGCCTCCTGGTGCAGCATCTCCACCCCGGAATAGTCGATAAAGTTGATCTGCTGCGCCTCGATCACCACGCGCTGGCCGTGGAGGCTTTGCAGCCGCACTTGCAGGTAATGGCTTGCGCCGAAAAAGATCGACCCGCCGACTCGCAGCACATCGTCCTCACCGTCCCGCCATTGCTGGACCCGCGGCTGCGAGGTGCGCTTGAGGTAGAAAAACAACGACGCCAGCACCCCGGCGTAAATCGCCGTTTGCAGCTCCAGCAACAGCGTGGCGATGCAGGTCAGGCTCATCACCACGAACTCCGCACGGCTGACCCGGAACAACGCCCGAATACCACGATGGTCCACCAACCCCCAGCAAATCAGCAGGATGCTCGCGGCCATGCTCGGGATCGGAATATGCGCGATCAATGCTGCGCCGAACAGCGCAAACAGCGCCACCCACAGCGCGGAGAACACCCCGGCCAGTGGCGAACAGGCGCCCGCCTCGTAACTCAGGCCCGACCGTGTGAAGGAACCCGCCGACAAGTACCCGGAGAAAAATCCGCCAACGATGTTGGATAAACCCTGGGCGCGCACTTCCTGATTCGCATCGAGCAATTGCTGGGAGCGAGCCGACAACGAGCGCGCAATCGACAGGCTGGTCACCAGCCCCAGCATGCCCACGGCCACTGCGCTTGGCAGCAGTCGCAGGACCATGTCCAGGTCCATCGGCAGCGGGCTGAACGGCGGCAGCTTGCCAACAAATGAACTGACCAGCGCCACCTGCCCGAACATCGCCGGCCACAGCCACGGCACGAGGCTGCCCAGGGCTAATGCGATCAATAGCGTGGGCCAGCGCGGTACCCAGAGCTTGAGCAGTATTCCTGCCAGCAAGGTTCCGAGCCCGAGCGCCAGGGAAGGATGATTCCACTCCCCTGCATGGTTGATCAGCGCCAGCAGGCTGTTGATCGCCGTGGCCTGGCTCGGAAGGTCCAGCCCCAGCAAGTTGGGCAGTTGGCCCAGGGCGATCACTACTGCGGCGCCAAGGGTGAAGCCGAGCACAACCGAATGCGAGACGAAATTCACCAGGGCGCCGAAGCGCAGCATGCCCAGTAGCCATTGGAAGACGCCGGCCAGGAAGGTCAGCAACAGGATCAGCGTGATGTAGTCCTGGGAGCCGGGCACGGCCAGCGGGCTGACGCTGGCGTAGAGCACGATGGAAATCGCCGCCGTGGGGCCGCAGATCAGGTGCCAGGAGGAGCCCCACAAGCAGGCGATCAGTACGGGGATGATTGCAGCGTACAGGCCGTATTCCGGTGGGAGCCCGGCGATCAGCGCGTAGGCAATGGATTGCGGTAACGCCAGGACTGCACCGCTCAGGCCGACGATCGCGTCTCGCCCGACGCTGGCGCGGGTTTGGCGCGGGAGCCAGTTGAGGAAGGGGAAGAGTGTATGGCGGTTGGGCCAGGGCATTTGGGGCTCGGATTGATAGGTTTGAATCAGGGTATCAGGACAAACGCCGGACTGTGGGAGTCCGCTGACTGTGGGAGCCGGGCTTGCCCGCGATGCAGGCGCCTCGGTCCTACAGGGACACCGCGGTGATGCTATCGCGGGCAAGCCCAGCTCCCACAGGGTGCGGCGTCAGCCGTTAGAGCTTGGCTTTTACAGCGGCCAGCGCCTCCTGCCCATCGACGGTTTTAACCCCATCGAGCCACTTGTCCAGCACTGCCGGATTCGCCTTGATCCACGCCTTCGCCGCCTCGGCATTACTGACCTTCTTGTTCACCACCTCAGCCATGATGGCGTTCTCCATCTCCTGGGTGAAGCTCAGGTTGGTCAGCAATTTGCCCACGTTCGGGCACGCCTGCGCATAGCCCTTGCGGGTCAACGTATACACGCTGCCGGTGTCACCGAAGTACTTTTCCCCGCCCTTGAGGTAATGCATCTTCAGCTGCACGTTCATCGGGTGCGGCGTCCAGCCGAGGAAGGTCACGAACTTCTGCTTCTTAACCGCTCGCGACACTTCCGCCAGCATCGCCTGTTCGCTGGACTCGATCAGCTTCCACTGGCCCAGGTCAAAGTCGTTCTTCTTGATGATTTCCTGCAGCGAGATATTCGCCGGCGCACCTGAACCGATGCCATAGATCTTCTTGTCGAACTTGTCGGCAAACGTGTTCAGGTCGGCAAAGTCATGCACCCCGGCGTCCCACACGTAGTCCGGCACGGCGAGGGTGAACTCGGTGCCGTCGAGGTTTTTCGCCAGTTGCACCACATCGCCATTGGCCACGAACTTGTCGTAGAAGCCCTGCTGCGCCGGCATCCAGTTACCCAGGAACACATCCACCTGGCCGTCCTTGAGCCCGCCAAATGTGATCGGCACCGCGAGGGTGTCGACCTTGGCCTTGTAGCCCATGCCGTTCAGCAAAAAACCGGTAATGGCATTGGTGGCGGCGATATCGCTCCAGCCCGGATCGGCCATCTTCACGGTGTCGCAGCTTGTGTCCGCGTAGGCGCCGGCACTGCTCAATGCCAGCAGCGCAACGCTCACCACGGTGGATAACTTTTGCATGGCCTTCCCCTCAGTTTTATTGGTTTTGGCAGGGTTGTGGAAAACGTGCCTTGCGCTCCAGATCGTCGAGGTCGATGTGGTTGCGCATGTATTGCTGACTGGCGTCTACCAGTGGCTGGTGGTCCCAGCTCTTCAGCTTGCCTTGGGTCAGCGCCTCGAACACCAGGCGGCGACGGCGTTGGCTGGCGAGCACCTGCTGGTGGATCGCCGGGATGTCCCATTTGGCCCGCGCCTCACTCAAAAACGCCTCGAACAGTGGCCGGTGTTCCGGTGACTGGCTGAGGTCTTCCCGCTCGTGCGGGTCGTTGGGTACATCGAACAACAGGCAAGGATCGTCCTCGCTGTAGATGAACTTGTAGGCGCCACGGCGGATCATCATCAGCGGGCTGATGGTGCCCTCGGCCATGTATTCGCCGAACACCTCGTCGTGCCCGCCCTGCCCTTGCAAGTGCGAGACCAGCGAGCGGCCGTCCAGCGGCAGGTTGGCGTCGAGTTCGCCGCCGGCCAGCTCCACCAGGGTCGGCAGCAGGTCGGCGGTGGACACGGCGGCGGTCACGCGGCCGGCGGCAAACTGCCCCGGCGCGCTGATCAGCAGCGGCACCCGGGCGGCCATTTCAAACCAGTGCATTTTGTACCAGAGCCCGCGCTCGCCGAGCATGTCGCCGTGGTCACCGGAGAAGATGATGATGGTGTCGTCGGCCAGGCCCGTGTCTTCCAGGGTTTGCAGGAGCTTGCCGACGTTGCTGTCGATGTAGCTGCACGCGCCGAAGTAGGCGCGGCGCGCATCGCGGATCTTGTTCACCGGCAGCGGCTTGTCCCAAAGGTCGTAGACCTTGAGCAGGCGCTGGGAGTGGGGGTCCAGGTCTGCCTGTGGCGGGGTTGTGGGCAACGGAATGTCGTTGTCGTCGTACAGGTCCCAGAACGGCTTGGGAATGGTGTACGGGTCGTGTGGGTGCGTCATGGAGACGGTCAGGCAGAACGGCTGCTCGCCGTCCTCGCGGATATGGTCGAACAGGTATTGCTGGGCCTTGAACACCACCTCTTCGTCGAAATCCAGCTGGTTGGTACGCACGCACGGCCCGGCTTGCAGCACCGACGCCATGTTGTGGTACCAGGTGGGACGCACGTCCGGTTCATCCCAGTTCACTGCCCAGCCATAGTCGGCCGGGTAGATATCGCTGGTCAGGCGCTCTTCATAACCGTGGAGTTGGTCGGGGCCGCAAAAGTGCATCTTGCCCGACAGCGCCGTGCGGTAGCCGAGGCGACGCAGGTAGTGGGCATAGGTCGGCACGTCGGCGGGGAAATCGGCTGCGTTGTCGTAGGCGCCGATCTTGCTCGGCAACTGGCCGCTCACCAGGGTAAAGCGCGAGGGCGCGCACAGCGGGCTGTTGCAGTAGGCGGCGTCGAACACCACACCTTCAGCGGCGAGGCGGCTCAAGTTCGGCAGCTTGATAGGCGAAGGACCGTAGAACGGAAGCATCGGCGCGGCCATTTGATCGGCCATGATGAAAAGAATGTTCTTGCGCTTCATGGTTTCGCGGCATTCCATAGTCAATGTTTATGCGAATGAGCATGCAGGCCATGGAAATCGTGGTAAAGCCCATGAGAAGCAATGTCTAGGATAAGCCCAGCTTATGTATGAATCCCTTGGTCACCTGTCCCTCGATCTGCTGCGCGCGTTTGAAGCCGCTGCGCGCCAACGCAGCTTTACGGCGGCGGCCATGGAGTTGGGCACCACCCAGCCGGCCATCAGCCAGCAGATCAAGCGTTTGGAAGAGCAGCTGAAGGTGCGGCTGTTTGATCGCATTTACCGGGGCATCGAGTTGACCGACGCGGGCGCCCTGTTGTTCGAGCAGGTGCAGTCTGGTCTACAGAGCATCAACCAGGGCCTGAGTGCGATTGCCGAGCAGGACCAGCACGAAGTCCTGCAGGTGGCGACAGACTTTGCCTTCGCCGCGTATTGGCTGATGCCACGCCTGCACCGCTTCCATGAAGCCAACCCGCAGGTGGACGTGAGCCTGGTCACCAGCGAACGCAATCACGCCACGTTGCGCAGCGATATTGATGTGGCGGTGCTGTTCGGTGATGGCCGCTTCAAACAGGGCGACAGTCATTGGCTGTTCAACGAGGAAGTGTTCCCGGTGTGCAGCCCGCAGCTCATTCAGGGCCGCGACGCGCCGCTGCCGGTGCAAAGCCTGCTGGAGTTTCCCTTGCTGCACCTGCGCCAGCAAAACAATAACCAGTGGTTCGACTGGAACGGCGTGTTCCGCGAACTGGGCATCACCACGGCGCCCACTCCGGGCCAACTGCGTTTCGACAACTACACCTTGTTGATCCAGGCGGCGATTGCCGGCCAGGGCGTGGCCATCGGCTGGCGCCACCTTGTGGATAACTTGCTGGAGCAAAAGTGGCTGTGCCGGCCTATTGGCGACACGGTGATCTCGCGTTTCGGCTATTACGTGGTGCTGCCTCAGCGCAAACGTCGCAGCCAGTTGATCGAGCGTTTCGTCGACTGGCTGATGGCCGAGCAGGCCAGCAGCGCACAATCGCTGACCGGTCTGGCCCTGCCGTCCATTGCGGTCTAGGATTTGCCGATCATTGAGCCCGGAGCCTGTCATGCAACGTATCAAGGGCTACCACGCCCACATCTACTTTGACGCCAACACGATCGATCAGGCGCGCAAACTCTGCGAAGACGCCGCGCAAATGTTCCCGCTGCGCATGGGCCGGGTGCATGAGCGTCCGGTGGGCCCACACCCGGACTGGAGCTGCCAGTTGGCGTTCGACCCGGAATACATCGGCGTCGTGTTGCCGTGGCTGGCACTCAACCGCAACGGCCTGGTGGTGTTCCTGCACCCCACCACCGGCGATGACCTCAAGGACCACACCGAACACGCGATCTGGATGGGGGCGATGCGCACGCTGGACTTGTCGATATTCTGAGTGCTCGTATTCCCTATATATGGGATTGATATTTATATATTGAGACTTTAACGGTCTTGGGTTTATATTCGCCTCATCCGCTCAGAACACTCAGGTGAAGCGATGCAGGCGCAATTGATCGCGCTCGATTGGGGAACCAGTTCCCTTCGTGCTTATAAGCTCGGCCCGGCAGGCGTCGTGATCGAACGACGTGCCCTGGCGTCGGGGATCATGCACTTGCCCACCGAACCCCGGGACATTGCCGGTGTTCGCAGCAGTAACGGCTTCGAGTTGGCATTCGACGCGGCCTGCGGTGACTGGCTCGACGCCCAGCCCGGCCTCCCCGTCATCGCCTGCGGCATGGTCGGCAGCGCCCAGGGCTGGAGCGAGGCGGCTTACCGCGACACCCCGGCGGATGTTTCCACCCTCGGCCAGGCGCTGCAGGGTGTGCGCAGCTTGCGCGGCGCTCTGGTGCACATCGTGCCTGGCGTGATTCAACGTGGCGCGTTGCCCAACGTGATGCGCGGCGAAGAAACCCAGGTGCTCGGCGTGTTGCAAAGCCTGCCTGCGACGAACGGGCGCGACGTCTTGATCGGCCTGCCGGGCAGCCATTCCAAGTGGGTGGACGTGGTGGAAGGCTGCATCACCCACTTCGACACCTTCATGACCGGCGAGCTGTTCGCCGTGCTCAGCCAACACAGCATTTTGGGGCGAACCCAACGCCCTTCCGAAGAGTTCCAGGCGGCGGCTTTTGATCGCGGCGTCCAGGTGGCGCAGTCGGCAGATGGCCAGGCCGGCCTGTTATCGAGCTTGTTCAGCGCCCGCACCCTGGGCCTGACCGGCGAGCTGGCGCCGGACGAGCAGCCGGACTATTTGTCCGGCCTGCTGATCGGCCACGAACTCATGGGCCTGCGTACCCGCCAGCCTTCCCGACAGCGCGACATCGTCCTGGTGGGCGCAACCCAACTCTGCACCCGCTACCAGCGTGCACTCCAACTCTGCGGCTTCCCCCACGTGACCCTGGCGCAGGAGGCTACCGAACGTGGCCTTTGGCAACTGGCCATGGCGGCGGGGCTGCTGCCTGCAACCTGACGAGAGGCCCGACATGCTCAAGCAAGCACTGACACACAACGGTTTGATCGCGATCCTGCGCGGCCTGCGACCGGACGAGGCATTGGCGATCGGCGAGGTGTTGTACAAGGCGGGCTTCAGGGTCATCGAAGTACCGCTCAACTCGCCGGATCCCTACACCAGCATCCGTATCCTGCGGGACAGCCTGCCCGCCGATTGCCTGATCGGCGCCGGCACCGTGCTGACCCCGGAGCAGGTCCATCAAGTCAAAGCCGCCGGCGGCCAAGTGATCGTCATGCCCCACAGTGACGCCAAGGTGCTGCGGGCTGCCAAGGCCGCGGGCCTGTACCTGTCGCCAGGTGTGGCCACCCCGACCGAAGCGTTTGCCGCGCTGGCTGAAGGCGCCGACGTGCTGAAGCTGTTCCCGGCCGAGCAAATGGGCCCGGCGGTGGTCAAGGCCTGGCTCGCGGTACTGCCCGCGGGCACGGTGCTGC
The DNA here is from genome assembly GCF_016650855.1 of Pseudomonas sp. TH32. Taxonomy (NCBI): domain Bacteria; kingdom Pseudomonadati; phylum Pseudomonadota; class Gammaproteobacteria; order Pseudomonadales; family Pseudomonadaceae; genus Pseudomonas; species Pseudomonas sp. TH32. The sequence continues at coordinate 5,553,150 of NZ_JAEKFA010000002.1, forward strand.
TGCCGGTGGGCGGCATCACCCCGGACAACATGCAGGTATTTTTCGACGCGGGCGTCAAAGGCTTCGGCCTGGGCTCCGGGTTATTCAAGCCGGGCATGAGCGTCGACCAGGTTGCCAGTAACGCCCAGGCCTACGTCGCAGCCTGGAATGCCCTGGGCTGACCAGCGTTCTCCATCTACAAGAGAGATAAGAAGATGAAAATCACCAAACTGACCACCTTCATCGTCCCGCCGCGCTGGTGCTTCCTCAAGGTTGAAACCGACCAGGGCGTGACCGGTTGGGGCGAGCCTGTGGTCGAGGGCCGCGCCCACACCGTGGCGGCCGCCGTCGAAGAGCTTTCCGACTACTTGATCGGCAAAGACCCACGCAATATCGAAGACATCTGGACCGTGCTCTACCGCGGCGGCTTCTACCGGGGCGGCGCGATCCATATGAGCGCCCTCGCCGGTATCGACCAGGCGCTGTGGGACATCAAGGGCAAGGCTCTTGGTGTGTCGGTCAGCGACCTGCTGGGTGGCCAGGTGCGCGACAAGATCCGCGTGTACTCGTGGATCGGTGGCGACCGCCCGGCAGACACCGCCCGCGCCGCCAAGGAAGCCGTGGCCCGTGGTTTTACCGCCGTCAAAATGAACGGCACCGAAGAACTGCAATTTCTCGACAGCTTCGAAAAGGTCGACCAGGCCCTGGCCAACGTGGCCGCCGTGCGTGATGCGGTAGGCCCGAACGTGGGCATCGGCGTCGACTTCCATGGCCGGGTGCACAAGCCCATGGCCAAGGTGCTGATGAAGGAACTCGACCCCTACAAACTGATGTTTATCGAAGAGCCGGTGCTCAGCGAAAACTACGAAGCGCTGAAAGAGCTGGCGCCGCTCACCAGCACCCCGATTGCCCTCGGCGAGCGATTGTTCTCGCGCTGGGACTTCAAGCGCGTGCTCAGCGAAGGCTACGTCGACATCATCCAGCCGGATGCTTCCCACGCCGGCGGTATCACCGAAACCCGCAAGATCGCCAACATGGCCGAAGCCTACGACGTGGCCCTCGCCCTGCACTGCCCGCTCGGCCCGATTGCCCTGGCGGCGTGCCTGCAGCTGGACGCGGTTTGCTACAACGCGTTCATCCAGGAGCAGAGCCTGGGCATTCACTACAACGAGAGCAACGACCTGCTGGATTACGTGCGCGATCCGGGCGTTTTCGACTATGACCAGGGCTTTGTGAAGATCCCCAACGGGCCGGGCCTGGGCATCGAGATCAACGAGGAATACGTGATTGAGCGCGCGGCCATCGGGCACCGCTGGCGCAACCCGATCTGGCGCCATGCCGATGGCAGTTTTGCGGAGTGGTGATTTCCTCCTGAAGAAACACCGTCAGTGTGGGAGCTGGCTTGCCTGCGATAGCGGTGAGTCAGCTTGCATCTGCGGCACTGACACTCCGCTATCGCAGGCAAGCCAGCTCCTACAGGGATCGCGTTTCTTCAGTAAGACCTGTCCTCAATAACCATAAGAAGAGGCAACCCCCATGCAATCCGAGTCCTTCACCGGGCAGGCTTCTTTAGTCACGCCCAGCCGAAAGCGTTTCTTCATCATGGTGCTACTGTTCATCACGGTAGTGATCAACTACCTGGACCGCAGCAACCTGTCGATTGCCGCCCCGGCCCTGACCAGCGAGCTGGGGATCGACCCGGTGCATGTCGGGCTGATTTTCTCCGCGTTCGGCTGGACCTACGCTGCCATGCAAATCCCCGGTGGCTGGCTGGTGGACCGGGTGCCGCCGCGTATTCTCTACAGCGTTGCCCTGCTGCTGTGGTCAATCGCCACGGTGATGCTCGGCTTTGCCGCCAGCTTTATCGCGCTGTTCGTATTGCGCATGGCGGTGGGCGCCCTCGAAGCCCCGGCTTACCCGATCAACAGCCGCGTGGTCACCACCTGGTTTCCCGAGCGTGAGCGGGCCACGGCGATTGGGGTCTACACCTCCGGGCAGTTTGTCGGGCTGGCGTTTCTCACGCCGGTGCTGGCCTGGCTGCAACACACCTTTGGCTGGCACATGGTGTTTGTCGCCACCGGCGGCGTGGGCATTGTGTGGGCGTTGATCTGGTACGCGGTGTACCGCGAGCCACGGGATTTCAAGGGCGCCAATGCGGCGGAAATCGAGCTGATTCGCGCAGGCGGCGGGTTGGTGGACATTCAAGCGCAGGCGGCCAAGGCCCCGTTCAGTTGGGTCGACCTCGGCATCGTGCTGAGCAAGCGCAAGCTGTGGGGGATCTACCTGGGGCAGTTCTGCCTGAACTCCACGCTATGGTTTTTCCTGACGTGGTTCCCGACCTACCTGGTGAAATATCGCGGCATGGACTTCATCAAGTCCGGCCTGCTGGCGTCGCTGCCGTTTCTCGCGGCGTTTGTCGGCGTGCTGTGTTCGGGGTTGTTTTCTGACTGGCTGATTCGCCGGGGAACGTCGGTGGGCTTCGCGCGCAAGTTGCCGATCATTGGCGGGTTGTTGATTTCCACGGCGATCATTGGCGCCAACTTTGTTGACTCCACGGCGTGGGTCATTGCCTTTCTGGCGGTGGCGTTTTTCGGCAATGGGCTGGCGTCGATCACCTGGTCGCTGGTGTCGACCCTGGCGCCGGCAAGGCTGCTGGGGCTGACGGGCGGGGTGTTCAATTTCATCGGCAATCTGTCGGCGATTACCACACCGATTGTGATTGGCTTTCTGGCCACCGGGGATTCGTTTGCGCCGGCGATCACGTATATCGCGGTGCTGGCGTTGCTGGGGGCGCTTTCGTACATCTTGCTGGTGGGCAAGGTCGAGCGTATCGAACTTTAGACGACTGATAAGTATCTGTGGCGAGGGAGCTTGCTGTGGCGAGGGAGCTTGCTCCCGCTGGAGTGCGCAGCGCTCCCATGATTTTGGGGCCGCTGCGCAGCCCAGCGGGAGCAAGCTCCCTCGCCACAAAAGCACCCAGTCCGGCTCTAGTACAGCGCGCCATCCAGAATCTGATAGACGATGCTGGTGCCCACCGCGATCAACACGATGTCCCCGCCCGAACGGCGCCATTCGTAACCCGGGTATTGCGGCAGATGGCCCAGCGCCCTTGGGTCCAGACGCTCACCATAGTAGTTCGGCGGCAGGCGCTGGCCGCGCACCAGATGGATACCCGGAGGCGGCGGCGCGCCACGGCGGAAGTCGCCGTGGTTATCGCGGATCACTTGCCGTACCGGGCCGAAGTCCTGAGGAGGCCCGCCACGGTGGTTGTCCTGCGGCCCGCGACGGTCATCGCCACGGTGATCGTTTTGTTGGCCCTGGGGGCCGCCACGGTCAGGACCGCCACCTTGGTCATACGGTGCCGCTTGCACCAGGGCACTGGCGCCGAGCACCAGCACGCCTACACCTGCGATCAAGCGTTTGGGGATTTTCATGGGGCTGCTTCCTCAGTACTGCACGAACAAAAAAGGGATTTCGAACCATGTTCGAAATCCCTTGGTCTTGTTAGCTTAGGTACTGATTTGCCAGCATGATTCCTCTGTATCAGGAACTTTACCTATCGCTTACGAGCCGCTTACTTACGGGCGTTGCGCACACCTTCCGACAGCGCCGAACACAGGGTCAATACACCGTCGATGGCCTGCTGATCGTTGCTGGCGTTGGCGATGTGATCGATCAGCGCCGAACCCACCACCACACCGTCTGCCAGGCGGGCGATTGCAGCGGCCTGCTCCGGGGTACGGATACCAAAACCGATGCTGATCGGCAGGTCGGTATGGCGACGCAGACGGGTCACGGCTTCTTCGACGTGTTCCAGGGTCGCGGCACCGGCACCGGTCACACCGGCCACCGACACGTAGTACACAAACCCGGAGCTGCCGTTGAGCACGGTCGGCAGGCGTACGTCGTCGGTGGTCGGCGTGGTCAGGCGGATAAAGTCGATACCGGCAGCCTGGGCCGGGTCGCACAGTTCGCCGTTATGCTCGGGCGGCATGTCGACCACGATCAGGCCGTCGACGCCGGCTTCTTTCGCGTCGCTGATGAAGCGTGGCACGCCGTACATGTGGATCGGGTTGAAGTAACCCATCAGCACCAGCGGCGTGTCGCTGTTGTCCTTGCGGAACTCACGCACCATCTGCAGGGTTTTCGTGAGGTTCTGCTTGGCGGTCAGTGCGCGGATGTTGGCCAGTTGAATGGCCGGGCCGTCGGCCATCGGGTCGGTGAAGGGCATGCCCAACTCGATCACATCGGCGCCGGCCGCCGGCAAGCCCTTGAGGATCGCCAGCGAAGTGTCATAACCCGGGTCGCCGGCGGTGACGAAAGTCACCAGGGCGGCGCGGTTTTGTTCTTTCAGTTGCGCAAAACGTGTTTGCAGGCGGCTCATTTAGTGTTTCTCCTGCTGAGACTGTTCCATATGGTGCATCACGGTCTGCATGTCTTTGTCGCCACGGCCGGACAGGTTCACCACCATCAGGTGATCTTTCGGCAGGGTCGGTGCGCGTTTGAACACTTCGGCCAGGGCGTGGGCGCTTTCCAGTGCAGGAATAATCCCTTCCAGGCGGCAGCATTTGTGGAACGCGTCGAGGGCTTCGTCGTCGGTCACCGAGGTGTACTGAACGCGGCCGATGTCATGCAACCAGGCGTGTTCAGGACCGATGCCCGGGTAGTCGAGGCCGGCGGAAATCGAGTGGGCGTCGATGATCTGGCCGTCGTCGTCCTGCAGCAGGAACGTGCGGTTGCCGTGCAGTACACCCGGTACGCCGCCGTTGAGGCTGGCCGCGTGCTTGCCGGTTTCGATGCCGTAGCCGGCCGCTTCAACGCCGATGATTTCGACGCTGGTGTCATCCAGGAACGGGTGGAACAGGCCCATGGCGTTGGAGCCGCCGCCGATGCACGCCACCAGGCTGTCGGGCAGACGGCCTTCCTGGGCTTGCAGCTGGGTACGGGTTTCCTTGCCGATCACGGCCTGGAAGTCGCGGACCATCGCCGGGTACGGGTGCGGGCCGGCCACGGTGCCGATCAGGTAGAAGGTGCTGTCGACGTTGGTCACCCAGTCACGCAGGGCTTCGTTCATCGCGTCTTTCAGGGTGCCGGTGCCGGCAACGACCGGAATCACTTCGGCGCCCAGCAGCTTCATGCGGAACACGTTGGCCTGCTGGCGCTCGATGTCGGTGGTGCCCATGTAGATCACGCATTGCAGGCCAAACCGCGCGGCGACGGTGGCCGTGGCCACACCGTGCATGCCGGCGCCGGTCTCGGCGATGATGCGTTTTTTGCCCATGCGCCGTGCCAGCAGGATCTGGCCGATGCAGTTGTTGATCTTGTGCGCGCCGGTGTGGTTCAGCTCTTCGCGCTTGAGGTAGATCTTGGCGCCGCCGCAGAACTCGGTCAGGCGTTCGGCAAAATACAGCGGGCTTGGACGTCCGACGTAGTCGCGCTGGAAGTAGGCCAGTTCTTCGTTGAAGGCCGGATCGATCTTGGCCGCTTCGTATTCGCGGGCCAGATCCAGGATCAACGGCATCAGGGTTTCCGCCACGTAGCGGCCGCCGAACGAACCAAACAGGCCATTGGCATCTGGGCCGTTGCGTAAATCGGTCTGGGTCTGAGTCATGGGACGCTCCAGGTAGAAAATGTGTAAGAGGCAATGACGGTCACTCTACCCCTGACGCTTCAAGGTGAAAACCGATAAGATCGCCACAACCTGTCAGGAAAACTCACAGATGAGTCGAGACCTTCCCCCACTGAATGCCTTGCGCGCTTTCGAGGCGACGGCACGCTTGAACAGCGTCAGCCAGGCTGCCGAGCAACTGCACGTCACCCATGGCGCGGTCAGCCGGCAGCTCAAGGTGCTGGAAGAGCACTTGGGCGTCAGCCTGTTCGTCAAGGACGGGCGCGGCCTCAAACTCACAGATGCCGGTGTCCGCCTGCGGGACGCCAGCTTCGAGGCCTTCGAACGTTTGCGGGATACCTGCGCAGAACTCACGCAAAGCAGCGCCGACGCGCCGTTTGTGCTCGGCTGCTCCGGGAGTCTGCTGGCGCGCTGGTTTATTCCCCGCTTGGGCCGCCTGAATGCCGAGCTGCCGGATTTGCGCCTGCACCTGTCGGCGGGCGAAGGCGACCTCGACCCGCGCCGCCCGGGGCTGGATGCGCTGTTGGTGTTCGCCGAGCCGCCGTGGCCGGCGGACATGCAGGTGTACGAATTGGCCAGCGAGCGCATCGGCCCGGTCATGAGCCCGCGTTTTGCCCACTACGAACGGTTGCGCCACGCGCCTGCCGAGGCGCTGCAGAATGAAGCCTTGTTGCACACCACCTCACGCCCTCAAGCCTGGCCCAGCTGGGCGCAACACCACGGGATCGACGCCGGCGCGTTGAAGTACGGCCAGGGTTTTGAGCATTTGTATTATTTGCTGGAAGCGGCGGTGGCAGGGCTGGGAGTGGCGATTGCGCCGCAGCCGCTGGTGGCAGAGGACCTGCGAGCGGGCCGCCTGGTTGCGCCGTGGGGTTTCAGTGAAACCCCGGCGCAACTGGCGTTGTGGCTACCCAAGCGCGCCGCGGATGGGCGCGCCCGGCAACTGGCGCAGTGGCTCAAGGCTGAGCTTGGGCGCCAGGACGTTTAGTCACCGCGTTTGCACAGCAAGTAAGCAGCCAGCAGGCCCAGCGCACCGACGGCGACGCCAGCGGTAGTCCATGGGTGCTCTTGCGCGTAGTCCCGTGTTGCAACACCGGTTTCGCGGATTTTGACTTTGCTTTCTTCGTAAGCATCGCTGATCAGGTGACGGGAATGCTTGAGGGCATTCTCGGCATTGCTTTTCAGGGCCTTCAGGGTTTTGCGCGACTCGTCAGACGCATCGTCCTTGAGGCTTTCCAGAGATTTGAGCAGGCTCGAAATCTCGGCTTCCATGCTTTCCAATGACGCTTTGCGTAAAGAGGTGTTGGCCATGTGGGCTCTCCTGGAGTGATTGAGTGGCGTGTGTTGTTTCCGACTGCGGCGGTTTCAGAAAGTGCAGTAAATCTGAACTTTCGCGTGGGAATGGTCGCCAGAAGCAGTACGAGAATTCACTGCTAGGCTTCATAAACCATCCAGGAGAAAAACCTTATGAGTGATCATCACACCTACAAGAAAGTCGAACTGGTGGGCTCTTCCACGACCAGCATCGAGGACGCCATCAATAACGCCCTGGCTGAAGCCAACAAGAGCATCAAGCACTTGGAGTGGTTTGAAGTGACCGAAACCCGTGGCCACATCAAGGACGGCAAGGCCGCGCACTTCCAGGTCACCCTCAAGGTGGGGTTCCGAATTGCCAGTAGTTGATCCCGCCGGTTGAACTTGCGCGCTGGCCGATTGCCATAAACTCCGCTACAACCTTTAGGCATGCCGACGTGACGAGCGTCGGCATGCTTCCTTTCGATCAACCCAAGGAAAGTGACGGATGAAGAACTTTTTGTTGGCGGTAGGTTTGTTGAGTATTGCGGGCACAGCCCTGGCGGCGGGCAAGCCTTGTGAAGAGCTGAAAAGCGAGATTGCGGCGAAAATCGACGCTAAAGGCGCTTCGGGCTACTCCCTGGAAATCGTGGACAAAGGTGCTGCACCTAGTGACCACACGGTTGTCGGCAGCTGTGAAGCCGGTACCAAGGAAATCGCCTACAAGCGCGGGTGATCCCGTGTTGCAGACGTAAAAAACCGACGCAAGTGCGTCGGTTTTTTTATGCCTGCGGTTTAGCCCTTCATGACCTGCGCCAGCAGCTCGTAGGAATGAATCCGGTCGGCGTGCTCGTACAGGTCGCAGGTAAAGATCAGCTCATCAGCGCCGGTCTGCTCCACCAGTACTTCCAGTTTGGCGCGGATTTTCTGCGGGCTGCCCACCATCGCCAGGCCAAGGAAACTGCCTACGGCGTCTTTCTCGTGCGGCAGCCACAGGCCGTCCATGGTTTTAACCGGCGGACGCTGCACCAGGCTTTGCCCACGCATCAGCGCGAGGATTCGCTGGTACACCGAGGTGGCCAGGTAATCGGCTTGCTCATCGGTGTCGGCGGCCACCAGCGGGATGCCGAGCATCACGTAGGGCTTGTCCAGCACGGCTGAAGGCTTGAAGTGGTTGCGATAGACGCGAATCGCCTCATGCATCAGGCGCGGTGCGAAATGTGAGGCAAAGGCGTAAGGCAAACCGCGCTCGCCCGCCAGTTGCGCACTGAACAGGCTCGAGCCCAGCAGCCACACAGGCACATTGGTGCCGGTGCCGGGTACGGCGATCACACGCTGGTCCGGGGTGCGCGGGCCGAGGTAGGCCATCAGTTCTGCCACGTCTTCCGGGAAATCATCAGCGCTGCCGGAGCGTTCACGGCGCAGCGCGCGGGCGGTCATCTGGTCGGAGCCTGGTGCGCGGCCAAGGCCCAGGTCGATGCGGCCCGGGTACAGGCTTTCGAGGGTGCCGAACTGCTCGGCGATCACCAGCGGCGCATGGTTGGGCAGCATCACGCCGCCGGAACCAACGCGGATCGTCGAGGTGCCGCCGGCCAGGTAACCCAGCAACACCGAGGTCGCCGAACTGGCGATGCCGTCCATATTGTGGTGTTCGGCCACCCAGAAACGGTTGTAGCCAAATTTTTCCACGTGCTGGGCCAAGTCCAGGGAATTGCGCAGCGACTGTGCCGGACTGCCGTTGGCGCGTACGGGCACGAGGTCGAGGGTCGAGAATTTAACGTCGGACAGCGGTTTCATAAGCCTGCTTCTCCAATGGGGGCGCAGGCTTCTTAGACGAACCAAAACCTGCCGCTTCATGTGCATGTTCTATGCAATGAGGGCATATACCCGAGATTCAATAGCGACTGTGAAATTTCCTACTTAATCGCTAGGTTTCTCCGACAAGATGAACTTTGCCGGGGCGTCTATCCTCAGAACCCTTACTGACGCAAAACCACCGTTCGAGGAGACCGCTATGAGTATCGTTAAAAAAGCATCCGCGCATTGGGAAGGCGACCTGAAGACTGGCCTGGGTTCCATCTCCACGGAGACCGGCGTGCTGCGCGAAGCGCCCTACGGCTTCAAGGCTCGTTTCGAAGGCGGCAAGGGTACCAACCCTGAAGAACTGATCGGCGCGGCCCATGCCGGCTGTTTCTCCATGGCCTTTTCCATGATTCTGGGCGACGCCGGGCTCAAGGCCGACAGCATCGACACCCAGGCCGAAGTGACCCTGGACCAGGTGGACGGCGGCTTTGCGATCACTGCGGTGCACTTGATCCTCAAGGCGAAGATCCCGGGCGCCAGCCAGGCGCAGTTCGATGAACTGAGCAAAAAGGCCAAGGAAGGATGCCCGGTGTCCAAGGTGTTGAATGCAACCATCACCCTGGATGGTACCCTCGTTAGTTGATCCAGCCCCCTTGCAGGGGTGAGCTTGCTCGCCCCTGCAGGTACAAGTGTGGTCGAATAGCCGATTGCAGACTTAGCGCACACCCGTGCGCGTGCATTCAGGGAGCTTCACACATGAAACGTATTGCCTTGGCGGTTATCTGCGGTGCGCTGGCCACATCAGCCCTGGCCGCGCCGAAAGACTGTGAAGAGCTGAGGAAAGAGATCGAGGTAAACATCCAGGCCAAAGCCATTCCGTCCTACACCCTGGAAATCATTACCGCCGAAGAGGCCAAAAATCATGACAGCGCCATGATCGTCGGCTCTTGTGAGAACGGAACCAAGCGCATCCTCTACCAGAAGAACAACGACTGATCAGATGCAGTTGACGCTACGTTCTTCCGCCAGCAACTGACCCGCTTTGTTGTACAGCCGGATATTCGGGTTGTAGCCCAGTGAGCGCCCTTCCAGGCGATAACGCTGGCCTGCCTCGAAACGTTCGTATTGCAGGGTCATGAAGCAGGTGCGGTCAGTGGTTTGGCCAAACCCGCCGAAGCTGCCGCCGGTAGGCACCTCGAAATCAAAGCGCACCATCAATTCATGGCTGCCTGGCGGCACCTGGAAGAAGCGCCCGTCGTTCAGGTTCTTCCCGTCCAGGCGTTGCGCCATCACCAGCTTGGCACCGGGTGTCGGGGTGGCGAAGTCGACCCAGGCTTGTTGCGGGTCAACCGCAGGGAGCGGCGTCGACGCGCAGGCACTGAGAAAAATCGCGGCGACGGGAAGCAGTAGCTGACGCATGTTAAGCACTCAACTGTAGGAATGATTTTTCGAGCGGCTGCATTCGGCAGCAGACTCCCTATGAGTATAAACACGCCACGCCATGGAAAAATTCCCCACAGGCGAGATAGTCTGGCGGGATGATTACCGGTGAGAGGTTTGAATGGTCAGGCGTTTACTTCCCGGGTTGATGCTGTTGTGGCTCAGCGGCTGTTCCAGCGTCAGCTATTACAGCCAACTGGCGGACGGCCAATGGCAATTGCTGCGGGCCCGGGAGCCGGTCTCCACGGTCATCGCCGACCCGTCCCGCCCGCAGGTGCTGCGTGAGCATCTGGCGCAGTCGCAGAAAGCCCGCACGTTCGCGAGCGAGCACCTGCACCTGCCGGATAACCAGAGTTACCGCTTGTATGCCGATATCGGCCGCCAGTACGTAGTCTGGAACGTCTTCGCCACGCCTGAATTTTCCCTCTCGCCCCAGACCCACTGCTTCCCGATTGCCGGCTGCGTGGCCTATCGCGGTTATTACAACCAGGGCGCCGCGCGCGGCCAGGCGGCGTTGCTGAAGCAGCAAGGCATGGACGTGTCGATTGGCGGCGTCGAGGCCTATTCCACCCTCGGCTGGTTCAATGATCCGATCATGAATTCGATGATGAACTGGGGCGATGAGCGCCTGGCCACGCTGATTTTCCATGAGCTGGCGCACCAGCGGTTTTATGTGAAGGACGACACCGAGTTCAACGAGTCGTATGCCACCTTTGTGGAGCAGGAAGGCACTCGCCAATGGCGTGCAGCACGGGGTTTGCCGCCGGCCAGCGAGTCGGCGTTGAAACAGCGCGACCAGTTCACCCGGCTGGTGCTCGACACCCGCAAGCGCCTGGAGCAACTGTATGCGCAGCCACTGGCGGCCGATGCGATGCGCCAGGCCAAGGCGGCCGAATTCGAGCGCCTGCGCAGGGACTATCGGCAAATGCGTGATAGCCAGTGGGGGGGTGACAAGCGCTACGACGCCTGGATGAACTTGCCGATGAACAACGCAAGGTTGTTGCCGTTTGGCCTGTATGACCAGTGGGTGCCGGCGTTCGCCGCATTGTTCCGGCAGGAAGGCGGGGATTGGGCGAAGTTTTTTGTCGCGGTGGAGAAGCTGGGCGGGTTGCCGGGGGATCAGCGCAAGGCGGCCCTTGCGCGGCTGGAGGCCGCGCAGAAGCCCTAGGCATCAGCGTTGCAAAAACGCCTGATGCATCTCAGCCAATGTTTCGAAATTCCAGGTCGGCGCCTCGGCGCTCAGCTCTTCATGGCTGCCAAACCCATAACCTACCGCCGCCGAGTCCAGCCCATTGCTGCGGGCGCCGATCAGGTCGTGCTTGCGGTCGCCAATCATCAAGGTGCTGGCCGCGTCCAGGCCTTCTTCAGCCATCAGGTGGGCGATCAGCTCAACCTTGTTGGTGCGGGTGCCGTCCAGCTCGCTGCCGTAGATCACCTTGAAATGCCGGGCAAAATCAAAGTGCCGGGCGATTTCACGGGCAAACACCCAAGGCTTGGACGTGGCCACATACAGCTGGCGACCCTGGCCGTTCAGTGCCTCCAGCAGCGGCATCACGCCGTCAAACACGCGGTTTTCGTACAGGCCGGTGACTTTGAAGCGCTCGCGGTAAAAATTCACCGCTTCCCAGGCCTTGGCCTCGTCGAAGCCGTAGAACTGCATGAAGGCTTGCAACAGCGGCGGGCCGATGAAGTGTTCGAGTTTGGTCAGGTCCGGCTCATCAATGCCCAGTTTGGCGAGGGCGTACTGGATCGAACGGGTGATGCCTTCGCGCGGGTCGGTGAGGGTGCCGTCCAGGTCGAACAAAACGGTTTGGTAATGCATGGGGGTCCTTGTCATTGGTCGAAGCCTTCGGCCAGGTGCAGGTCTTTGAGCTTCACGTAGTTCGCGGCGCTGTAGGTGAAGAACGCCCGCTCCTTGTCAGTCAGCGGGCGGATTTGTTTAACCGGGCTGCCCACATACAAAAACCGCTTTCGAGTTTCTTGCCCGGCGGCACCAGGCTGCCGGCACCGATGATGACGTCGTCTTCCACCACGGCGCCGTCCATCACAATGCTGCCCATGCCGATCAGGATCCGGCTGCCCACCGTGCAGCCATGCAACATGACCTTGTGGGCGATGGTCACGTCGTCACCGATCAGCAGCGGGAAGCCATCAGGATTGAAGGGCCCTGCGTGAGTAATGTGCAGCACGCAGCCGTCCTGCACGCTGGTGCGCGCACCGATGCGGATGCGGTGCATATCGCCGCGGATCACCGTCAGCGGCCATACCGAGCTGTCGGCGCCGATTTCGACGTCGCCGATCACCACCGCCGATGCATCGACGAAAGCCCCGGCGGCCAAGGCCGGCGTGTGATTCTGGTAGGTGCGAAGGGTCACGATAGGCTCTCTCTCTTCTGCTGATAGCTGCGGTGGGCGTTGATTGTAATTAAGATGGCCCCATCTTTGTTCTTACATGTTTCTTCAGCCAAGGTGCCAACCGTGAGCGCGAACAACCCTCTTCTGCAGTCCTACGACCTGCCGCCGTTCTCGGCGATCCGTGCCGAGCACGTACAGCCGGCCATTGAACAGATCCTCGCCGACAACCGCGTCGCAATCGAAGGCATCCTGCAAAGCCAGGGTAAAAATCCGACCTGGGCCGGGCTGGTCCTGGCCATGGACGAACTCAATGACCGCCTGGGCGCCGCCTGGAGCCCGGTCAGCCACCTGAATGCCGTGTGCAACAGCACCGAACTGCGCGAAGCCTACGAGGCGTGCCTGCCGGCACTGAGCGCCTACTCCACCGAGATGGGCCAGAACCGCGAGCTGTTCCAGGCCTTCGAAGCTTTGGCCAACAGCCCGGAAGCCGCCGGCTTCGACGTGGCGCAAAAAACCATTCTGGAACACTCGCTGCGGGACTTCCGCCTGTCGGGTATCGATTTGCCGCCTGAGCAGCAAAAACGTTATGCCGAAGTGCAGAGCAAACTCTCCGAGCTGGGCAGCAAGTTCTCCAACCAATTGCTCGACGCCACCCAGGCCTGGACCAAACACGTCACTGACGAAGCGACCCTCGCCGGCCTGACTGATTCGGCCAAGGCACAAATGGCCGCCGCCGCCCAGGCCAAGGGCCTCGACGGCTGGCTGATCACCCTGGAATTCCCGAGCTACTACGCGGTGATGACCTACGCCCACGACCGCGCCCTGCGTGAAGAAATCTACGCGGCCTACTGCACCCGTGCGTCGGACCAGGGCCCGAATGCCGGCCAGAACGATAACGGCCCGGTCATGGAACAGATCCTCGACCTGCGTCAGGAGCTGGCACAGCTGCTGGGCTTCGCCTCGTTCTCCGAACTGAGCCTGGCCACCAAAATGGCCGAGTCCAGCGACCAGGTGTTGAGCTTCCTGCGGGACCTGGCCAAGCGCAGCAAACCGTTTGCCACCCAGGACCTGCAACAGCTCAAGGCCTACGCCGCCGAACAAGGCTGCCCGGACCTGCAAAGCTGGGACAGCGGTTTCTACGGCGAAAAGCTGCGTGAACAACGCTACAGCGTGGCCCAGGAAGCCCTGCGCGCCTACTTCCCGATCGACAAGGTGCTCAGCGGCCTGTTCGCCATCGTGCAGCGCCTGTACGGCATCGAGATCGCCGAACAGAAAGGCTTCGACACCTGGCACCCGGACGTTCGCCTGTTCGAAATCAAGGAAAACGGCCAACACGTCGGCCGCTTCTTCTTTGACCTGTACGCCCGCGCCAACAAGCGTGGCGGTGCCTGGATGGACGGTGCCCGTGACCGCCGCCGCACCCTCAATGGCGTGCTGCAAAGCCCGGTGGCCAACCTGGTGTGCAACTTCACCCCGGCGGACAGCGGCAAACCTGCCCTGCTGACCCACGATGAAGTGACCACGCTGTTCCACGAATTCGGCCACGGCCTGCACCACCTGTTGACCCGCGTTGAACACGCTGGCGTGTCTGGCATCAACGGCGTGGCCTGGGATGCGGTGGAGTTGCCGAGCCAGTTCATGGAGAACTGGTGCTGGGAGCCTGAAGGCCTGGCGCTGATCTCCGGTCACTACGAAACCGGTGAGCCGCTGCCCCAGGACCTGCTGGAAAAAATGCTCGCGGCGAAGAACTTCCAGTCCGGCCTGATGATGGTGCGCCAGTTGGAATTCTCGCTGTTCGACTTTGAGCTGCACGCCACCCACGGCGATGGCCGCAGCGTGTTGCAGGTGCTGGAAGGCGTGCGTGACGAGGTGTCGGTGATGCGCCCACCGGCCTACAACCGCTTCCCCAACAGCTTTGCGCACATCTTTGCCGGCGGTTACGCGGCGGGTTACTACAGCTACAAGTGGGCGGAAGTGCTGTCGGCCGATGCCTTCTCCAAGTTCGAAGAAGACGGCGTGCTCAACGCCGAGACAGGCCGGGCGTTCCGCGAGGCGATTCTGGCCCGTGGTGGCTCCCAGGCGCCGATGGTGCTGTTCGTCGATTTCCGCGGACGTGCGCCGTCGATTGACGCACTCTTGCGCCACAGCGGCCTGAGTGAGGACGCGGCAGCATGAGTGAAGCACCTGTGAAAACCAAAAAACGCTTTATCGCCGGGGCGGTCTGCCCGGCGTGCAGCGAGCCGGACAAGTTGATGATGTGGAGCGAGGACTACGTGCCGCACCGCGAATGCGTGGCTTGCGGATATTCCGACACGCTCAATGAGCAAGGTCTGTCAGTGCCCAAGGAATTGGGCACACGGGTGAATACATCGGCACTGAAAGCACCGGATCCCAAGGTGCAGGCGGTGCAGTTTTTCCCGAATCCGAAGTTGAAAAAAGACTGACGGGTCTACGCCCCCTGAGCGGATGGCTCAGGGGGTGATCACTAAGGCTGTTTTTTCGGCTGCCGCGTCCTTGGCGGTGTCTGCGGTATTCAGCCAGCTTTTCATCGAGCACAGTGCAAACGCGCTGGTGCTGCATTCACCGTTGGCCAGTGCCGTGCGTAACTTGTCGACATCGGCCTTCATCATGTAGCGAACGCCGTCTTTAAAGCCGCTGCTTGCACCAAAGCCCCCCAAGGTCATTTCGCTCAGCGCCTCCTCCTTGCTCCACCCCTGAACCACCACCCGATACATCGCCGCCATCAGGCCGGTGCGATCGGAGCCGTGTTTGCAGTGCATCAGCACGGGGCCATTGCCTTCGGCGTCCTGAATGGCGCGCAGCGCGGCCAGCACGTCGCTGTCGTCGACATGATTGGTGCGATAGGTCAGTTGGACTTGTTTGATGCCTGTGGATTTCAGCCACTTGCTGTCGGATTCGGGCAGGAAATTGATCACCGTACCGATCTTCAGCTTTTCCAGGACCGGAACCGCGCTGCTATCCGGCAGTGCGCTGCGATAGAGGGTGGGCGACATTTGATACAGGTTGTATTGGTTGCCCACCGGCTGGGCCCATTCCGCTGACCGGATGGGCGTGAGCTCTTCGGCCTGGGCGTGGACGGTAGTAAACAGCGCCATGAACGCCAGGCTGAGGGCGGGCAGCAATTGATGGTTGAACATGGGCGATGTAACCGAATAGGAAAGGGCTGATGGGGCCCAGATTCGCCCAAGGGGGGTCAATGCCGCGTGAGGCTCTCGTCAAAGAATCGTGAACGCATGCTGTTTTTTCCGGCTGAATCGATTCTCCTCGATCCTTAGCCTGCTATCCTTTGTAACTATTGATTGCTGCTGTGTTCTATCCCTTTGGGATCCTTTGGATCCCATTTGCTGCCAAAACTAATAAGTCGCTCCATGAAGCGGCTGATAAATCCGTGACCACATGATGAGGTGCCACCATGTCTGATCAAGATCAAGACAACCCCCGGCGTGAGTTTTTGCGCAAATCCTTGACCTTGATCCCCGTGGTCACTGTCGCCAGCACGGGCCTGGGCGGTTCGATGCTGATGGCCGTTCCCGAGCCGGTTCAAGCCAACCCCGAAAAGGCGCCTGTCAGCACCCAGGCGTATGAGCCGAGCTATTTCACTGCCGAGGAATGGGCTTTTATCAACGCGGCCGTGGCCCGCTTGATCCCGGCGGATGACCAAGGCCCGGGCGCCCTGGAAGCCGGTGCGCCGGAATACATCGACCGCCAGATGAACACGCCGTACGCGGCGGGTGCCCTGTGGTTCATGCAAGGCCCGTTCAACGCCGATGCGCCGCCTGAAATGGGTTGGCAGAGCAAACTGGTGCCCAAGGAGATCTATCGCCTCGGCATCGCTGCCACGGATGCCTGGTCGAAAGCGATGAACGGTAAGCTATTTGCCGAGCAAGACAGCGCTACCCAGGAAAAATTGCTGCAGCGTCTGGAGGCCGGCGACGCGCAGTTCGACAGTGTTCCGCCGAAGATTTTCTTCAACCTGTTGCTGCAAAACACCAAGGAAGGCTTCTTCTGCGACCCGGTCCACGGTGGCAACAAAGGCATGGTCGGCTGGACCATGATCGGCTTCCCCGGCGCCCGCGCCGATTTCATGGATTGGGTTGAACGCAACGAGCAATACCCCTTCCCGGCTGTTTCCATCCGTGGCGAGAGGGCATAAACGTGGCGACCATCATGAAGAAAGTGGATGCAGTGATTGTCGGCTTCGGCTGGACCGGCGCGATCATGGCCAAGGAGCTGACGGAAGCGGGCCTCAACGTGGTAGCGCTGGAGCGCGGCCCGATGCAGGACACCTACCCCGACGGCAACTATCCCCAGGTCATCGACGAACTGACCTACAGCGTGCGTAAAAAACTCTTCCAGGACATCTCCAAGGAAACCGTGACCATTCGCCATAGCGTGAATGATGTGGCGATGCCCAACCGCCAACTGGGCGCTTTCCTGCCCGGCAACGGCGTGGGTGGTGCCGGCCTGCATTGGTCGGGCGTGCACTTTCGGGTGGACCCGATCGAGTTGCGCATGCGCAGCCATTACGAAGAGCGCTACGGGAAAAACTTCATTCCCAAGGACATGACCATCCAGGATTTCGGCGTCAGCTATGAAGAACTGGAGCCGTTCTTCGACTATGCCGAGAAAGTCTTCGGCACCTCCGGTCAAGCCTGGACGGTGAAAGGCCAGCTGGTGGGCGAAGGCAAGGGGGGCAACCCTTACGCGCCGGATCGCTCGAATCATTTCCCGCTGGAGTCGCAGAAGAACACCGTCTCCGCACAGTTGTTCCAGAAGGCCGCCACCGCCGTGGGTTACAAGCCTTACAACTTGCCTTCCGCGAATACGTCGGGGCCGTACACCAACCCCTACGGCGCGCAAATGGGCCCGTGCAACTTCTGTGGTTTCTGCAGCGGCTATGTCTGCTACATGTATTCCAAGGCTTCGCCGAACGTGAACATCCTGCCGGCCTTGCGCCAGGAGCCCAAGTTCGAACTGCGGCCCAATTCCCACGTGCTGAAGGTCAACCTCGACAGTACCAAGCGCAAGGCCACTGGCGTGACGTACGTCGACGCCCAAGGCCGCGAGTGCGAGCAGCCGGCAGACTTGGTGATCCTCGGGTCCTTCCAGTTCAACAACGTGCGCCTGATGCTGCTGTCGGGCATCGGCAAGCCCTACGACCCGATCTCCGGCGAGGGCGTGGTGGGCCGGAACTTCGCCTACCAGAACATGGCCACCATCAAGGCGTTCTTCGACAAGGACGTGCACACCAACAACTTCATCGGCGCCGGCGGCAACGGTGTGGCGATCGATGACTTCAACGCCGACAACTTCGACCACGGGCCTCACGGCTTTGTGGGCGGCTCGCCGATGTGGGTCAACCAGGCGGGCAGCCGGCCGATTGCCGGTACGTCCAACCCGCCGGGCACGCCGGCGTGGGGCAGTGCCTGGAAGCGCGCCACCGCCGATTACTACACTCACCAGGTGTCAATGGATGCCCACGGCGCTCATCAATCCTACCGTGGCAACTACCTCGATCTGGACCCGGTTTACCGCGATGCCTACGGCCTGCCGCTGCTGCGCATGACCTTCGACTGGCAGGAAAATGACATCAAGATGAACCGCTTCATGGTCGACAAAATGAGCAAGATTGCCGAAGCGATGAACCCCAAGGCGATCGCCTTGTTGGGCAAAAAAGTCGGTGAGCACTTCAACACCGCGGCCTACCAGACCACCCACCTCAACGGTGGCGCGATCATGGGCACTGACCCGAAAACCAGTGCCTTGAACCGCTACTTGCAGTGCTGGGACGTGCACAACGTGTTTGTCCCGGGCGCTTCCGCGTTCCCACAAGGCTTGGGCTACAACCCAACGGGCCTGGTGGCGGCGCTGACCTACTGGTCGGCGCGGGCGATTCGCGAGCAATACCTGAAAAACCCCGGCCCACTGGTTCAGGCATAAGGAGCGATGACCATGAAAGCATTTGTTATCGCGTCCCTGGCCTTGTTCAGCAGCTGCTCGGTGAGTGCGGCTGAAACCGATCTGGTCAAACAGGGTGAATACCTGGCTCGCGCCGGTGACTGCGTGGCCTGCCACACCGCCAAGGGTGGCAAGCCGTTCGCCGGTGGCCTGCCGATGGAAACCCCGATCGGCACTATCTACTCCACCAACATCACCCCGGACAAAACCGGCCTGGGCGACTACAGCTTCGAAGACTTCGACCAGGCCGTGCGCCATGGCGTCGCCAAGAACGGTAGTACCCTTTACCCGGCGATGCCCTACCCGTCTTATGCGCGGGTCAGCGAAAGCGACATGCAGGCGCTGTATGCGTACTTCATGAAGGGCGTGGAGCCAGTGGCGCAGGTGAACAAGGACAGCGACATTCCCTGGCCGTTGAGCATGCGCTGGCCGTTGGCCGGATGGCGCTGGATGTTTGCGCCCAAGGTCGAGGACTACAAGGCCCAGGCGGGCGCCGACCCGGTGATCAGCCGTGGCGCGTATCTGGTGGAAGGCCTCGGCCACTGCGGCGCTTGCCACACACCACGGGCCCTGACCATGCAGGAAAAATCCTTGAGTGCGTCGGATGGCAGCGCTTTCCTGTCCGGCAGTGCGCCGCTGGAAGGCTGGATTGCCAAGAGCCTGCGGGGCGACCACAAGGACGGCCTGGGTAGCTGGAGCGAGGAGCAACTGGTGCAATTCCTCAAGACCGGGCGCAGTGATCGCAGTGCGGTGTTTGGTGGCATGAGCGACGTTGTAGTACACAGCATGCAGTACATGTCGGAAGAGGACCTGACGGCTATCGCCCGTTACCTCAAGAGCCTGCCGGCGGTGGATCCGAAGGACCAGCCGCATCAGTACGACAAACAAGTCGCCGACGCGCTGTGGAAGGGCGATGACAGCAAGCCGGGGGCTTCGGTGTATATCGACAACTGCGCGGCGTGCCACCGTACCGACGGCCATGGCTACACCCGGGTATTCCCGGCGCTGGCGGGCAACCCGGTGCTACAGACGGCGGATGCCACCTCGTTGATCAACATCGTGTTGAACGGCGGCACGTTGCCGGCGACTCACACAGCGCCTTCGACCTTCACCATGCCGGCGTTTGCCTGGCGGTTGTCGGACCAGGAGGTGGCGGATGTCGTCAGTTTCGTTCGGGGCAGTTGGGGTAATAAAGGCGCGCCGGTGAAAGCCAGCGACGTGGCGAACCTGCGCAAGAATGACATGCAGACGACCTCCGGCGATGACCTTGGCCAGGTGACCTCCAAGCACTGATTGGGCATCGACCGCCCAACGGCACTGGTCAGAAACGCTGCGCCTCTATACTGTATAAAAAAACAGTATAGAGGCGCTTTCATGTCCACTCCTCTGCCGCCTCGCGGGCGCGGCACGGCCACCAACCTGCACAATCGTTTCGCGCCCACTGTCAGCGTGGCGGAAGACGACGGCTGGTATCAGGAAGTGCCACAGACCCAGGGCACCGAAGTCCGTATCGAAACCGCGAAAACCATCATCACCCGCAACAGCTCGCCGGATATCCCGTTTGATCGGGCGATCAACCCGTATCGCGGCTGCGAGCATGGTTGTATCTACTGCTATGCGCGGCCCAGTCACGCGTATTGGGACCTGTCGCCGGGGCTGGACTTCGAAACCAAGCTGATCGCCAAGACCAACGCCGCCGACGTGCTGGAGCAGCAACTGTCGAAGCCGGGCTACAGCTGCGCGCCGATCAACCTGGGCTCCAATACCGACCCGTACCAGCCTATCGAGCGCGAGTACAAGATCACCCGGCAGACCCTGGAAGTGCTGCTGCGCTATCGCCATCCGGTGACGATCATTACCAAGGGCTCGCTGATCCTGCGGGACCTCGACCTGCTGACCGAGCTGGCGCAGCAACGGCTGGTGGCGGTGATGATCAGCCTCACCAGCCTGGACGATGAGCTCAAGCGTATCCTGGAGCCGCGCACGGCTGCGCCCAAGGCCCGGCTGCGGGCGATTCGGGTGATGCGCGAGGCGGGAATCCCGGTCGGCGTGTTGTGTTCGCCGATGATCCCGATGATCAACGACAGCGAGCTGGAAAGCCTGCTGGCCGAAGCCCATGCCGCTGGTGCACAAAGCGCGGCGTACATGATGCTGCGCCTGCCCCTGGAAGTGGCGCCGCTGTTCGAGGAATGGCTGGCGGCCCATTATCCGCAGCGGGCAGCCCATGTGATGAGCCTGGTGCGGCAGGTGCGCGGCGGTGAGGTCTACGACAGCCGCTTCGGTGTACGCATGCGCGGCGAAGGGCCGTTTGCCGATCTGTTGGCGCAACGGTTCGCCAAGGCGATCAAACGATTGGGGCTCAACCGCCGGGAAGGGTTTAATCTGGATTGCACGGCGTTTTGTCCGCCGGGCAGGCAGATGGCATTATTGTAAACTGCTGGGCAAGCGTACTTTTCCTGTCGGAATAGTTGCGTTTTGATATCACTGAAAGCCCCGATCTAGAGCGGTTCATTCAGTTTCAGTTAAGTTTCGGCGGGTACCTTGTTCATCGAGTGACTAATGAGTCGGTGCTCCGGTTTGGGCGCCAACCGCACTGGAAAACTCCCCTGCTCCAACCAAGAGGATGAATCATGAGTGACAAGGATAAACAGCCGTTGGCTGCGTCGGCTTCAGCCCCTCACGAGGCGGAATCCGCCGATGCAGCGCTGCAGCACATCGTTGAAGGCTTTTTGCATTTCCATAACGAGATCTTTCCGCAGCAGGAAGAACTCTTCAAAAAACTCGCCACGGCCCAGAGCCCACGGGCGATGTTCATTACTTGCGCCGACTCGCGCATCGTTCCCGAACTGATCACCCACAGCTCCCCGGGGGATTTGTTCGTGACCCGTAACGTCGGCAACGTCGTGCCGCCTTATGGGCAGATGAACGGCGGCGTTTCCACGGCCATCGAGTACGCGGTACTGGCCCTGGGCGTGCAGCACATCATTATTTGCGGCCACTCCGACTGCGGCGCCATGCGCGCAGTGCTCAACCCCCAAAGCCTGGAAAAAATGCCCACGGTAAAGGCCTGGCTGCGCCACGCCGAGGTCGCCAAGACCATGGTCCAGGACAACTGTGACTGCGCCAACGAACACGAAAGCATGCACGTACTCACCGAGGAAAACGTGATTGCCCAGTTGCAGCACCTGCGCACTCACCCGTCGGTGGCTTCGCGCATGGCCAACGGGCATCTGTTTATCCATGGCTGGGTCTACGACATCGAGACCAGTGAAATCAGGGCCTACGATGCGGATCAGGCAGCGTTCCTGCCCCTGAACGGTACCCAACCGATCCCATCCGCGACGCCTAAAGCGCGCTTCTAAAACAATCCCTTGTCGGGTAAAGCGATGGCTGCCATTCGAGCAGCCAGGCCTTGCCACGCCCGGCGAATGCCTCGGGAGAGTCATCATGCGTGCTGCTCAATTAAAAGCTGTGCTGCCACGGGAGCTGCTGGCCTCCGTGGTTGTGTTTCTGGTTGCCCTGCCGCTGTGCATGGGGATCGCGATCGCATCAGGGATGCCGCCAGCCAAAGGCCTGATCACCGGGATCATCGGTGGTCTTGTCGTGGGTTGGTTGGCGGGGTCGCCGCTGCAAGTCAGCGGGCCTGCGGCGGGTTTGGCGGTGTTGGTGTTCGAGTTGGTGCGCCAGCATGGCATGGCCATGCTCGGGCCCATTCTGTTGCTGGCGGGCTTCCTGCAACTGGTGGCCGGGCGCTTGCGTCTGGGTTGCTGGTTTCGCGTCACTGCGCCTGCGGTGGTGTACGGGATGCTGGCGGGTATCGGGGTGCTGATTGTCCTGTCGCAAGTCCACGTGATGCTCGACGGTGCACCCAAACCTTCCGGGCTGGATAACCTCGCCGGCTTTCCGGCGGCGTTGGTCCAGGCGATTCCGACCCTCGGCGGGGGCCTGGGTTGGCAGGCCGGTTTGCTCGGGCTGTCGACGATTCTGGTGATGTGGCTGTGGGACAAATTCCGTCCACAAAAGCTGCGCTTCGTGCCGGGCGCCCTGCTCGGCGTGGGCTTGGCGACGGTTACCAGCCTGGTACTGGCGCTGCAGGTCAAGCGTGTGGAGGTGCCGGAAAACCTGACGGACGCCATCGACTGGCTGCGCCCCAGCGACTTGCTGAACCTGGCGGACCCCAACCTGTTGATCGCTGCGTTCGCCGTGGCGTTTATCGCCAGCGCCGAAACATTGCTGTCGGCGGCGGCTGTCGACCGTATGCACGCCGGGCAACGTTCCGATTTCGACAAGGAATTGTCGGCACAAGGCGTGGGCAACATGCTGTGTGGCCTGGTGGGCGCCCTGCCGATGACCGGCGTGATCGTGCGCAGTTCGGCCAACGTCCAGGCCGGCGCTACCACGCGGCTATCGGCGATGTTCCACGGCTTATGGCTGCTGGCGTTCGTGCTGTTGCTGTCCAGTGTGCTGCAAAGCATTCCGGTGGCAAGCCTGGCGGGCGTGTTGGTGTACACCGGGATCAAGTTGGTGGATATGAAGGTGTTTCGTGGCCTGGCGCGTTACGGCCGGATGCCGATGTTTACCTATGCCGCGACGGCCCTGGCGATCATCTTTACCGACTTGCTGACGGGCGTGCTGGTGGGCTTCGGGCTGACGCTGGTCAAGCTGGCGTTCAAGGCTTCGCGCCTGAAAATAAGCCTGATCGACCTGCCGCCGGAGGGCGAGATGGAGTTGCGCTTGACGGGCGCGGCGACCTTTCTCAAGGTGCCGGCATTGACCCAGGTGCTGTCGACGGTGCCCGCCGGCACCACGGTGCATGTGCCCCTCAGTAACCTGAGTTATATCGACCATTCCTGCCTTGAGCTGCTGGAGGAATGGGGGCGCGCCAATGCGGCCAAGGGCTCGACGTTGGTGATCGAGGCGCGGGGGTTGAAACGCAGGTTGGAAGGCAGAGTCAGGACGACGACCGGGATAGGTTCGGCGCCGTCCATTGGCTGACAAAACCGGATCAAAATGTGGGAGCGGGCTTGCCCGCTCCCACATTGGATCTATGTCAGTCAGGAGATTTACGCCGGCTGATCCAGCTCAAGCCCCACGCCCAACTGCCGCGACAGGCACGGCCAGCGCTTCCAGGCGGCTTCCGTGTCCGGGCTCTTGAGCTTGTCGCGGTACGCTTCGACCGACTCCAGCGCAAAACTCTCTTCGTTGAGCATCTCGTCCACGGCGTGGTGCACCGCTTCATCCAGCTGATTGGCAAAGGTCTCGCCGATCAATTGGTGAGCAATCACGTTCGCCACGGTGGTATCCAGCGGAATCAACGGCTGGCCGAAGTGCTTGATATACAGATCGTTGACCTCTTCCACCAGGCGATGCGCCAGGTAGGCCTCGTCCAGCAAGCCGTCCAGGCCTTCATGCCCGGCCAGGATCGCCGGAGGCTGCAGGAAGAAATGCTCGGCGATTTTCAGCACCGGTTTGATCTGGCTCTCAATACCGGCTTCGCGGGCGACATCGTTGGCCGCGTCCAGCAGATCCGGGACCTGGTCGATGTAGGCGCTGACAAAACGCGTCATCACGCCTTTGGCGTCGACATCCGGCAGGGAGATAGCCGGGTGCAGGTGCGGTAACTGGACTTCCAGCTGCTGAGCAAGCTGGCCAGTGCTGGTTTCGTGTTGATGGGCACGGGAAATCTGCTCGCGCAATGCGGCGGTGTTCATGAAAGCTCCAGTGATGCAGGCGTAGGAAATAGGGAGAGCATAAGGTAGCTCGTTTATACGAGAGCCTAAGACGCATTTGTCATAATTATTTCATGGTTATGCACTGCTGTTATATCAAATCGCCATCGTTCGTCGGATAACGCGCGCCATCGGTCCTGTTGTGTGGTCGGTTCGTCCATTTTCGTTCATTTGCCCGATCACATTGCGGGGTGGCGGTCGCTGTCTATACTCGGTTTTGTACGCAATTAGCTGATGACGCCCGACTGCATGAGCAGGCAAGGCTTGGCGGTTGTAAGCAGTATGGAAGCCGCTCCCTTGGCCGCAGGTGCAAACCGGCGGGATAACAAGAATGATAAGGGGAACCCGCAATGACGCGACATCCACATGTTTGGATGGGCCTACTGTTGTGGTCAGTATTCGGCCAGGCGCAAGCCGCCTGGACAACGAATATGGCGCCAGGGGCCACTGAAGTCAGTCACGCCGTGTTTGACCTGCACATGACCATTTTCTGGATTTGTGTGGCGATTGGCATCGTCGTGTTTGGCGCGATGTTCTGGTCGATGATCATCCATCGGCGCTCCACGGGCCAAGTGGCGGCCAAGTTCCACGAGAGTACGACGGTGGAGATTCTCTGGACCGTGGTGCCTTTGCTGATCCTGGTGGCGATGGCCATTCCGGCCACCAAGACGTTGATCAACATCTACGACAGCACTGAGTCGGACATCGACATCCAGGTCACCGGCTACCAGTGGAAGTGGCACTACAAATACCTGGGTCAGGACGTCGAATTCTTCAGCAACCTGGCCACGCCCGCCGAGCAGATCCATAACCAGGCCGTCAAAGGCGAGCATTACCTGTTGGAAGTCGACCAGCCGTTGGTGTTGCCGGTGGGCGCCAAGGTGCGCTTCCTGGTGACGGCCGCCGACGTGATCCACTCGTGGTGGGTGCCGGCGTTTGCGGTCAAGCGTGATGCGATTCCCGGCTTCGTCAACGAGGCCTGGACCCGGGTTGAAAAGCCCGGCATCTACCGCGGCCAGTGCGCCGAATTGTGCGGCAAGGACCACGGGTTCATGCCGATCGTGGTGGAGGTCAAGTCCAAGGCCGACTACGACACCTGGCTCGGCGAGCGCAAGGAAGAGGCGGCCAAGCTCAAGGAGCTGACCTCCAAGGAATGGACCCTGGATGAACTGGTGGCCCGTGGCGACAAGGTTTATCACACCACCTGCGTCGCCTGTCACCAGGCGGAAGGCCAGGGCCTGCCGCCGATGTTCCCGGCGCTCAAAGGCTCGCCGATTGCCACGGGACCCAAGGAAGACCACCTGCACCGCGTGTACTTCGGCAAGCCCGGCACCGCCATGGCGGCGTTCGGCAAGCAACTGTCGGAAGTCGATATCGCGGCGGTCGTGACCTACGAACGTAACGCCTGGGGCAACAACAAAGGCGACATGGTCACCCCTAAAGACGTGCTGGCTTTGAAACAGGCGGAAAGCAAATGACTTCCTTCATTGCGTCTTCCCTGAACCGTCCCGCCCACTCGTTCGCAGGAGAAAAGCCATGAGCGCTGTGATCGATGACCACGGTCATGCCGGTGACCACGCTCACGGCCCCGCCAAGGGCCTGATGCGCTGGGTGCTGACCACCAACCACAAAGACATCGGGACCATGTACCTGTGGTTCAGCTTCGCCATGTTCCTGCTCGGCGGGTCGTTCGCCATGGTGATCCGTGCGGAGCTGTTCCAGCCGGGCCTGCAGATCGTGGAGCCGGCGTTCTTCAACCAGATGACCACCATGCATGGCCTGGTGATGGTGTTCGGTGCGGTGATGCCGGCGTTTGTCGGCCTGGCCAACTGGATGATCCCGTTGATGATCGGTGCGCCCGACATGGCCCTGCCGCGCATGAACAACTTCAGCTTCTGGCTGTTGCCGGCGGCGTTCCTGATGCTGGTGTCCACCCTGTTCATGCCTGGCGGCGGGCCGAACTTCGGCTGGACCTTCTACGCCCCGCTCTCCACCACCTACGCGCCGGAAAGCGTGACGTTCTTCATCTTCGCCATCCACCTGATGGGCATCAGCTCGATCATGGGCGCGATCAACGTCATCGCCACCATCCTCAACCTGCGCGCCCCCGGCATGACCCTGATGAAAATGCCGCTGTTCGTCTGGACCTGGCTGATCACCGCCTTCCTGCTGATCGCGGTGATGCCGGTGCTGGCCGGGTGCGTGACCATGATGCTGATGGACATCCACTTCGGCACCAGCTTCTTCAGTGCCGCCGGTGGCGGTGACCCGGTGTTGTTCCAGCATGTGTTCTGGTTCTTCGGGCATCCCGAGGTGTACATCATGATCCTCCCGGCCTTCGGTGCCGTCAGCTCGATCATCCCGACCTTCTCGCGCAAGCCACTGTTCGGCTACACCTCGATGGTGTACGCCACGGCGAGCATCGCGTTCCTGTCGTTCATCGTGTGGGCGCACCACATGTTCGTGGTGGGTATCCCGCTGGTGGGCGAGCTGTTCTTCATGTACGCCACCCTGCTGATCGCGGTGCCCACGGGGGTGAAGGTGTTCAACTGGGTGAGCACCATGTGGCAAGGCTCGCTGACCTTCGAGACGCCGATGCTGTTCGCCGTGGCCTTCGTGATTTTGTTCACCATCGGCGGGTTCTCCGGCCTGATGCTGGCCATCGCCCCGGCGGATTTCCAGTACCACGACACCTATTTTGTGGTGGCGCACTTCCATTACGTACTGGTGCCCGGCGCGATCTTCGGGATCTTCGCCTCAGCCTACTACTGGCTGCCGAAATGGACCGGCCACATGTACGACGAAACCCTGGGCAAGCTGCACTTCTGGCTGTCGTTCGTGGGGATGAACATGGCGTTCTTCCCGATGCACTTTGTAGGACTGGCCGGCATGCCGCGTCGGGTGCCGGACTACAACTTGCAGTTCGCCGATTTCAACATGGTCTCCTCCATCGGTGCCTTCACCTTTGGCGCGACGCAAATCTTCTTCCTGTTCATCGTCATCAAGTGCATCCGTGGCGGCAAGCCTGCGCCGGCCAAGCCGTGGGATGGCGCCGAAGGGCTGGAGTGGAGCATCCCTTCGCCTGCGCCGTACCACACCTTCACCACGCCGCCGGAGGTCAAATGAACACCTCCCTATCCTGTGGGAGCTGGCTTGCCTGCGATGGCATCACCTCGGTGTACCTGAAAGACCGAGTTGCCAGCATCGCAGGCAAGCCAGCTCCCACAGAAAAGCCATTCACAGAACATTCGTTCGCAGGTGGCCGCCATGCTTGAGTCCGTGCCTATCAAGCGCCTGGTCACGCGGCTGCTGATCCTGGTGGTGGCGATGTTCGCCTTCGGCTTTGCCCTGGTGCCGATCTACGACGTGATGTGCAAGGCGTTCGGCATCAACGGCAAGACCGCCGGACAGTACGAAGGCGAGCAGGTGGTAGACCCGACGCGCCAGGTGCGGGTGCAATTCCTGTCCACCAACGCCATCGACATGGTCTGGGAGTTCCACTCCAAGGCCGACGAGGTGGTGGTCAATCCTGGCGCGGTCACCGAGATGCTGTTCGTGGCCTACAACCCCACCGACAAGCCGATGACGGCGCAGGCGGTGCCGAGCATTTCGCCCGCCGAGGCGGCGATGTACTTCCACAAGACCGAGTGTTTTTGCTTCACCCAGCAAGTGCTACAGCCAGGTCAGCGCATAGAGATGCCGGTGCGCTTCATTGTCGACCGCGACATGCCGAAGGATGTGAAGCATTTGACACTGGCGTACACGCTGTTCGATATCACCGCGCGCCAACCGCCCGTGGCTGTCCATACCGGCGGCTAGGCGTTGCTTGCGGGCTCGATTAGGAGAACGAATACATGTCGACTAATGATACGTACTACGTACCAGCGCAAAGCAAATGGCCAATAATTGCCACGTTGGGCATGCTGATTACGGTGTTCGGGCTGGCTACCTGGTTCAACGATCTGAAGGCCGCACGCCCGGAGTCCCACGGCCCGCTGATCTTTTTCGTCGGCGGCCTGCTGTTGGCCTACATGATGTTTGGCTGGTTCGGCGCCGTGATCAAGGAAAGCCGCGCCGGTTTGTACAGTTCGCAGATGGACCGCTCCTTTCGCTGGGGCATGACCTGGTTCATCTTTTCCGAAGTGATGTTTTTCGTCGCGTTCTTCGGTGCGCTGTTTTATGTGCGGCATATGTCAGCGCCGTGGCTGGCGGGCGAAGGCCACAAGGGCATCGCACACATGCTGTGGCCGAACTTCGAATTTGCCTGGCCGCTGTTGAACAATCCTGACCCGAAACTGTTTCCCGCACCCAAGGGCACCATCAGCCCGTGGGGCTTGCCGCTGGTCAATACGATCTTGCTGGTCAGCTCCAGCGTGACCATCACCATCGCCCACCATGCCTTGCGCAAAGGCCATCGCGGCGCATTGAAGATCTGGCTGGCGATCACCGTGCTGCTGGGGTGGGCGTTTCTCGGCTTCCAGGCCGAGGAATACATCCATGCCTATAAGGAGCTGGGCCTGACCCTGGGCTCCGGTGTGTACGGCGCGACCTTCTTCATGCTCACCGGCTTCCACGGTGCTCACGTGACCATCGGCACCATCATTTTGTTTGTGATGCTGATGCGCATCCTGAAAGGGCATTTCAACAACGAACACCAGTTCGGGTTCGAGGCGGCCAGTTGGTATTGGCACTTTGTGGACGTGGTGTGGATCGGGCTGTTTTTCTTCGTTTACGTGCTTTGAGGTGTTTCACCAAGGCGCATGAGACACCAGCTGGCCGCTGAAGAACCCCCAGGTGATCAACCCCAGGGTGATCACGGCCAGCACCACACGCACGGTCAAGGCAGTGACGAGGCGGTTGGAGTTGCCCTCGTCCTTGACCAGAAAGAACAAGCCACTGAACAGGCTCACGACGGTAGCAATCAGCATCAGGGCAATGGCTGCTTTGAGCATGGTGGGCTCCGGGGCTCTTTTTTGGAGGGGGCGAGCAATGAGATTCAGTATAGCCAGCGCAGCACCGACCTCTGCGGCAATGCCATGAAACCCTTTCGCCCCGGTATCGCGCCGACGCTGGTGGTGCTTGTGCTGCTGCCACTGTTGGTGTCCCTCGGATTTTGGCAGCTGTCGCGCGGCCATAAAAAACAGGCGTTGCTGGAAACCTACGCCGAGCGTCGCGCCGCCGAGCCCATGAGCAGTACGCAACTGCAGGCCACCGAAGACCCGGCCTTCCGCCGCGTGCACTTGCGCGGGCAGTTCGACGCCGAGCACAGCGTATTGCTGGACAACCGCTTTCGGGACGGCAAGGTCGGTGTCGAGTTGCTGCAACCGTTCCATGATCAGGCCAGCGGCCAGTGGCTGCTTCTCAACCGCGGCTGGCTGCCCTGGCCGGACCGGCGCACGCCGCCCGTGTTCACTACCCCCGAACAACCGCTGAATGTCGACGCCTGGGTCTATGTGGCCCCGGGCGAGACCTTCCAGCTGCACGCCGATCCGGCGGGCGCAAAGTGGCCGCGATTGCTGACTGCACTGCATCCCGAAGCGTTGTGGGCCGAGTTGGATCGCAGCGGATTCGCCTATGAAGTGCGTGCTGAAGCGGGCACGGCCACCTACGAAACCAACTGGCCCGTGGTCGCCATGGGCCCGGAAAAACACCTGGGCTATGCCGTGCAGTGGTTCGCCATGGCGGTGGCGCTGTTCGGTCTTTACCTCTACCTCGGATGGCACAACACAAAAAAGGAGAAGCGCCATGGGAGCGGCCATGAATCCACTCAACATGTCTGACGCGCCGGCAGCGCCCAACCGGCGCAAGGGGCGCTGGCAACTGATCCTGATCCTGCTGATGGTGGTCGGCCCAATGGTGCTCGCCACCTTCATGTACAAGTTGCAGTTCTGGGTGCCGGACAGCCGCAGCTACCACGGCGAGATGATCGGCAATGGCCAGACCCGTGCCGACATTGGCGTACAGGCCGACGAAGACCGCTGGCAACTGCTGGTCACGGCGCCCACTGCCTGCGCAGCTGACTGCCAGCAATTGGTGTACCTGGCGCGCCAGCTGCAAATCGGCCTGGGCCGTGATGCTTCCCGCGCCAGCCACGCCCTGGCCAGCGCGCAGCCGGTGAGCACCGACTACGACGCCAGGCTCAAGGCCGAATACCCGCAACTGCAGCGCTACTCCCTGGACCTCTCGACCTTCAACAAAGACGCCGCCGCTCAAGGCAGCGGCGATGCCCAGCTGTGGATCGTCGACCCCCACGGCAACCTGGTGCTGCGCTACGACGCCCGGGTCAAGGGCAAGGACCTGCTCAACGACCTGCGCCTGCTGCTGAAGCTGTCGAACATCGGATAAGGACACCGTCATGGCCAAACCTGGATTTCGCCTCGCGTTGTTTGCCACCCTGCTGGCGCTGATCGTAGTGCTGCTGGGTGCCTATACCCGCCTGACCCACGCAGGCCTCGGTTGCCCGGACTGGCCGGGGTGCTACGGCTTTATCAGCGTGCCGAAGAGCGAAGCCCAGTTGGCCCATGCCGAACTGCATTACCCGGACGCGCCGGTAGAGGCGGACAAGGGTTGGAACGAGATGACCCACCGCTATTTCGCCGGCACCCTCGGGTTGCTGATCGTCCTGCTGGCAGCGCGCGCCTGGACCCATCGGTATCATCCGGGGCAGCCGTTGAAGCTGCCGTTGTTCCTGCTGGCGGTGGTGTTTGCCCAGGCGGCGTTCGGGATGTGGACGGTGACGCTGAAGCTCTGGCCGCAGGTGGTCACCGGGCATTTATTGGGCGGGTTTGCGACGTTGAGCCTGCTGTTCTTGCTGACACTGCGCCTGTCCGGCGTGTTGCCGGCGCTGATCGTGCCAAGGCGTTTGCAGTACTGGGCCACGGCCGGGCTGGTGCTGGTGATCGGCCAGATTGCCCTGGGTGGATGGGTCAGCTCCAACTACGCGGCGGTGGCCTGTATCGACCTGCCGACCTGTCACGGCCAATGGTGGCCGGCGGCGGATTTCGCCAATGGTTTCCACTTGACCCAGCACATAGGCCCTAATTACCTCGGCGGCCAACTGGACAGTGACGCGCGCACGGCAATTCACCTGACCCACCGGATTGGCGCGCTGCTGGTCACCGTCGTGCTGCTGGGCCTGGCCTGGCAGCTCAAGGTGGTCGGTATGACCCGCCTGGCTGGCCTGTTGCTGATCGCCCTGGCGGCGCAAATATGCCTGGGGCTGAGCAACGTGTATTTCCACCTGCCGCTGCCGGTTGCAGTCGCCCATAACGCCGGCGGCGCAGCGTTGCTGCTGACGCTGGTGCTGGTCAATTACCACGCCCGTACCAGCCTGGTCCGGGTGCGGCATCAGTTGCCGTTCGGCTGGCGCTTCAGCCCGCGTAAACACGTGTCGGGCCTCATAACAATAAAAGGAGAGATGCCATGGCGACCTTGATCGGCGAGCGTCACAGCCAGGCGATCTGGCGTGACTACCTGGAGCTGACCAAGCCAAAAGTAGTGGTGCTGATGCTTATCACCTCGCTGGTGGGCATGTTCCTCGCCACCCGCGCCGGGGTGCCGTGGCCGGTGCTGATTTTCGGCAATCTGGGCATTGCCCTGTGTGCCGGTGGCGCGGCGGCGGTCAACCATGTGGTGGACCGGCGCATCGATGCGCTGATGGCGCGCACCCATAAACGCCCGCTGGCGGAAGGGCGCGTATCGCCTGTGGCGGCGCTTGTTTTCGCGATGGTGCTGGCGGTGGCCGGGCTGGCGCTGCTGCTGGCGTTTACCAACCCGCTGGCCGCGTGGCTGACCCTGGCTTCGCTGTTGGGCTACGCGGTGATCTACACCGGCTTCCTCAAGCGTGCCACGCCGCAGAACATCGTCATCGGTGGCCTTGCCGGCGCCGCGCCGCCGTTGCTGGGTTGGGTCGCTGTCACCGGCCACGTCAGTGCCGAGCCGTTGCTGCTGGTGCTGATCATCTTCGCCTGGACGCCTCCGCACTTCTGGGCCCTGGCGATTCACCGCAAGGAGGAATACGCCAAGGCCGACATCCCGATGCTGCCCGTGACTCACGGCGAGCACTACACCAAGGTGCATATCCTGCTCTACACCTTCGCCCTGCTGGCGGTCAGCCTGATGCCCTATGTCATCCACATGAGCGGCGTGCTGTACCTGGTGTGTGCGCTGGTTCTGGGCGGGCGCTTTCTGCAATGGGCCTGGGTGCTGTACCGTGGCAGTCGGCCGCACGCGGCGATCAACACCTTCAAGTACTCTATTGGGTACCTGTTCATGCTGTTTATCGCCCTGCTCGTAGACCATTACCTATTGTTGAACCTATGACTCGAACTCAAAAAACTGTCTTCATTCTGGTGGCCATCGTCGCGTTGATCATGGGCCTGACCGTCAACAAAGTACTGAGCGGCAAAGGCCAGGGCGACCCGACGGCCTTGATCGACGCGGGCATCATCCTGCTGCCGCAAAGCCGCCAGCTGCCGCCCGTGACCATGACCAACCAGGACGGCCAGCCGGTGGTGGTCAATGAGCTGAAGGGCAAATGGAGCCTGTTGTTCTTCGGCTACACCTTCTGCCCGGACATCTGCCCGACCACCCTCGCCCAGTTGCGCCAGATCAAGAGCGAACTGCCTAAAGACGTTGTGGATAAGTTGCAGGTGATTTTGGTCAGCGTTGACCCGAATCGTGATACGCCGGCGCAGCTTAAACAGTACCTGGGCTACTTCGATCCGCAGTTCGAAGGGCTGACCGGCGCGAATGTGGACGATGTGCAGAAGGTTTCGAACGCGGTGAGCATTCCGTTTATTCCGGCGGACACCAGCAAGCCCAACTACACCGTCGACCACAGCGGCAACCTGGCGCTGATCGGACCGGATGGGACGCAGCGCGGGTTTATTCGTGCGCCATTGAACAACCAGAAGCTGGTGGCGCAGTTCCCGGGGTTGTTGCAGCGTAAATAAGCCTGTCACTTGTCGTGCTGGCACCATGGCGCAACTGTGGGAGCTGGCTTGCTGTGGTGAGGGGGCTTGTCCCCCGTCGGATTCACCACAGATCGATGGGGCTGCTTCGCAGCCCAGCGCGGGGCAAGCCCGCTCACCACAGTAAGCCCGCTCCACATTGGTTATGTGCACGGCATTAAAGTCATGTCGTCGGACTTTTCCCGCAACGTGTAGCGGTCGGCGCGAACTTGTTTGGCGTGCGTCGACTGACTAGTCTTTGCCCTGTCGCTGCAAATTCAGTGACAGGGCGTAGGAACCCTTTTATGTACCCTCGGCGTAATAGCGCCATCGTCTGATTGCGGCGTTTTTTTTGCGCCCGTAGTATCAGTCGCGGCGGCTATGCGCGGGCACGTTTCGACGTGGCCGAGATCCCTGGGTACTCGGTTCCTACCCCGCGTATGGCTGCCACCCAAGCCCGTAGGAAGGCCGTTGGCAGCTCCCATGCATACCCGGAGTTGTCGAAATGAAAATGCTTACCCCCGACCCACCCTGCACCCCCGAAGTATTCACCCGCCATCACCAGCAACTGCACGCCATCCTCATTGACGCCCAAGCCTGGTTCAGTGCCCGGGACATCGGCCATCTGATGGGCCTGCATCTCAATGAAGCCTTGCTGCGCAAGCTCGATCCTGACCAACAACAAACACTGACCGCGACCACCCACCGCCGGGCTGCGCCGACGTTGATGCTCAGCGAATCCGGGGTTTACGCGATGTTGATCTATCACTACTGCCCCGAAAACCGCGCCCTGCGCCAATGGCTGACTCACGAAGTGGTGCCCGCCCTGCGCGACAAACAGCAGGCAAGCGAAAGCCCGGCCCTGAGTTGGTTGGCCTGGTCGACGGTGAGTTTGAGTGTGCTGCGGTGGCGCAATGAGCCGTGGATCCGGCTGCGCGATATGCCCAAGGTGTTGCCGGGCGTGTAGCGATTAAAAGTGTGGGAGCTGGCTTGCCTGCGATACAGGCGGCGCGGTGTTACTGATACACCGCAGCGATGCCATCGCAGGCAAGCCAGCTCCCACATTTGATCTCCAGTGTTTGGAAGATCGGGGTTTCAGCTCTGGATCAGAACGCCGGCAGGATCGCGCCTTTGTACTTCTCAAGAATGAAGGCTTTCACTTCCGGGGTGTGCAGGGCTGCAACCAGCTTCTTCACTGCATCCGAGTCCTTGTTGTCTTCGCGGGTCACCAGGATGTTCACGTAAGGCGAGTCATTGCCTTCGATCACCAGGGCGTCCTTGGACGGATCCAGCTTGGCTTCCAGCGCGTAGTTGGTGTTGATCAGCGCCAGGTCGACCTGGGTCAGCACGCGCGGCAGGGTGGCGGCTTCCAGTTCGCGGAATTTCAGGTTTTTCGGGTTACCGGTGATGTCCTTGATGGTCGACAGGATGTTGGTCGGGTCCTTCAGGGTGATCAGGTTGTGCTTGGCCAGCAGCAACAGCGCACGGCCACCGTTGGTGGCGTCGTTCGGGATCACGACGTTGGCGCCGCTTGGCAGCTCTTCCAGCTTTTTGTACTTGCTGGAGTAAGCGCCCAGAGGCTCAAGGTGCACAGCGCCAACGCTCACCAGGTGAGTGCCCTTGGCTTTGTTGAATTCATCCAGGTACGGCTGGTGTTGGAAGAAGTTGGCGTCCAGGCGCTTTTCGGCCACCTGTACGTTTGGCTGAACGTAGTCGGTGAAGACTTTCACTTGCAGGTCCACGCCTTCTTTGGCCAGTGCCGGCTTCACGAATTCGAGGATTTCAGCGTGAGGCACCGGGGACGCAGCCACGGTCAGGGTTTCGGCGGCGTGGGCGGAAAACGCGGCAACGGCGGCGAAAGCAACCAGTAGTTTTTTCATTCAACAAGCTCCTTGTTCGGGTATTGGCCGGCTTCGCGCCGGCAATAGCCGTTATTTTCGAGAAAAGTGCACCACCAGCTTGTCGCCGACGGTTTGCAGAATTTGCACCAGGATCAACAGCAGCACCACGGTGACCACCATCACGTCGGTCTGGAAGCGTTGATAACCGAAACGGATCGCCAGGTCACCCAGGCCACCGGCACCGACCACACCGGCCATGGCCGTGTAGGACACCAGTGTAATCGCCGTCACCGTAATCGCCGCGAAGATGCCGGGGCGGGCTTCGGGCAACAAGGCGTTGGTGATGATCTGCCGGGTCGTGGCGCCCATGGCCTGGGTCGCTTCGATAATCCCGCGGTCCACTTCACGCAACGCGGTTTCCACCAGGCGCGCAAAGAACGGCGTGGCGCCTACCACCAGCGGCGGAATGGCACCGGCCACCCCCAGCGAGGTGCCGGTGATCAGCACCGTGAACGGAATCATCACGATCAACAGAATGATGAATGGCAGCGAACGCAGGATGTTCACGATCAGCGACAGCAAGGCGTACAGGTTCTTCTGTTCAAACAACTGGCGCGGGCTGCACAGGAACAGCAACACGCCCAGCGGCAAGCCCAGCAGCACGGTGAACAGCAGCGAGCCGAACAGCATGGTCATGGTGTCGCCGGTGGCCAGCAGGATTTCCGACCAGTCGATGTTCGAGAAAAAGCTCAACAGGATTTCCATTAGCGCAGCACCTCCATATGGACGTCTGCCGCGGTGAAGGCGGCGAACGCGGCCTCCATGTCACCACCGGTGACGGCCAGGGTCAGTTGCCCGTAGGGAATGTCTTTGATGCGGTCGATACGACCGGCGAGGATGCTGTAGTCCACACCCGTGTCGCGGGCGACGGTACCCAGCAGCGGCGCGTAGGTCGCTTCGCCCTGGAACGTCAGGCGCACGATGCGGCCCGGGACGTGGGCGAAGTCATCGCGCTGCTCGCCTTCATCAACCTGCTCGGACTCTTGCACGAAACGCTTGGTGGTCGGGTGCTTGGGGTGCAGGAATACGTCGGCGACGGTGCCTTGCTCGACGATCACACCGGCATCCATCACGGCCACGTGGTCGCAGACTCGGCGGATCACGTCCATTTCATGGGTGATCAGCACGATGGTCAGCTTCAACTCGCGGTTGATCTCGGCCAGCAGTTGCAGGACCGAGGCCGTGGTTTGCGGGTCGAGGGCGCTGGTGGCTTCGTCGCACAGCAGGATCTTTGGCTTGGTAGCCAGGGCGCGGGCGATGCCGACGCGCTGCTTCTGGCCGCCGGACAACTGCGCCGGGTATTTCCTGGCGTGGTCAGACAGGCCGACCCGGGCCAGCAGTTCGGCCACCCGCAGGTCGATTTCCTTGCGGGAAAGTTCGCCGGCGAGGGTCAGCGGCAGTGCCACGTTGTCAGAGACGGTCTTGGACGCCAGCAGGTTGAAGTGCTGGAAGATCATCCCGACCTGTTGCCGGAAACGGCGCAGGCCGTTGGCATCCAGGGCGGTGACTTCTTCGTCATCGACCTTGATCTGGCCGCCGCTGGGCTGCTCCAGGCGGTTGATCAGACGCAGCAGGGTACTTTTTCCCGCACCGGAATGGCCGATCAGACCAAACACCTGGCCATTTTCGACGCGCAGGTTGGTGGGATGCAGCGCGGGGATATCCTTACCGGCGACCCGGTAGGTTTTATGGACGTTATGAAACTCGATCACGTAGCGAACCTTGTGGGGCGCATTAAAAAGGGATCAGCGGTTAGCCGGGCGCGCATTTTAGCCTGTCCGTATAGTGTTTCTTAGCATTTATTTCTCATCTGACCAGCGATTTGGCAATAACGCGATCAAAGGTCATAAAAAAGGAACGGTCCAAAACCGTGTCAGTCACTACTTAAGCAACTCGAAATTCCCGGGTGCCGTGCCTGGGGTTTTGCTCAAGAAG
Organism: Pseudomonas sp. TH32; assembly: GCF_016650855.1. Lineage (NCBI taxonomy): Bacteria > Pseudomonadati > Pseudomonadota > Gammaproteobacteria > Pseudomonadales > Pseudomonadaceae > Pseudomonas > Pseudomonas sp. TH32. Next base: position 5,590,143 of record NZ_JAEKFA010000002.1, read on the forward strand.
AGCCGGGGATCGCTCTGGCCTACGCAAACGAGGAGTTTTTGTCTGATGAGCACTAAAAAGCCAGTCACCCCGCCCAAGAGCGAACTTGCGGGTACCGACACGCTGGACCGTGGCAACACCAACGCCAAGCTGCAAAGCCTGGAAACATTCCGCTCCGACGCGACCGGCCAGGCGCTGCGCACCAACCAGGGCGTGAAGGTTTCCGATAACCAGAACAGCTTGAAGGTCGGCTCCCGTGGCCCCTCGCTGCTGGAAGACTTCATCATGCGTGAGAAAATCACGCACTTTGACCATGAGCGCATCCCGGAGCGCATCGTCCATGCCCGCGGTACCGGCGCCCATGGTTATTTCCAGACCTATGAAAACCATTCGGCGCTGACCAAGGCCGGCTTCCTGCGTAACCCTGAGCATAAAACCCCGGTATTTGCGCGGTTCTCCACGGTGCAGGGCCCTCGCGGTTCCGGCGATACCGTGCGTGACGTGCGTGGTTTTGCCGTGAAGTTCTTCACCGACGAAGGCAACTTCGACCTGGTGGGCAACAACATGCCGGTATTTTTCATTCAGGACGCGATCAAGTTTCCTGACTTCGTGCATGCGGTAAAACCTGAGCCCCACAACGAGATTCCTACCGGCGGCTCGGCTCACGATACGTTCTGGGATTTTGTCTCGCTGCAGCCGGAGTCGGCGCACATGGTGATTTGGGCCATGTCTGACCGCGCGATTCCAAAAAGCCTGCGGACCATGCAGGGTTTTGGTGTGCACACGTTCCGCCTGGTGAATGCCGAGGGCAAATCCAACTTCGTCAAATTCCACTGGCGGCCTACCGTCGGCACCTGTTCCCTGGTGTGGGACGAGGCGCAGAAGCTTGCGGGTAAAGACACCGACTTCCACCGTCGCGACCTGTGGGAATCCATCGAAGGCGGCGATTACCCGGAATGGGAATTGGGTGTGCAGATCATCGCTGAAGAAGACGAGCACAAGTTCGACTTCGACATCCTCGACCCGACCAAGCTGATCCCCGAAGAGCTGGTACCGATTACGCCGCTGGGCAAGATGGTGCTCAACCGCAACCCGGACAACTACTTCGCCGAGACCGAGCAAGTGGCGTTCTGCCCGGGGCATATCGTACCGGGCATCGACTTCTCCAATGACCCGCTGCTGCAAGGTCGGCTGTTTTCCTACACCGACACGCAGATCAGCCGACTGGGCGGGCCGAACTTTCACGAGCTGCCGATCAACCGTCCGGTAGCGCCGTTCCACAACGGCCAGCGGGATGCCATGCACCGCACCACCATCGACAAGGGCCGCGCGGCATACGAGCCGAATTCGATTGACGGTGGCTGGCCGAAAGAGACCCCGCCTGCGGCGCAGGACGGTGGTTTTGAGACCTATCCAGAGCGTATCGATGCCCACAAGATCCGTGAGCGGAGCGAGTCGTTCGGCGATCACTTCTCCCAGGCGCGGCTGTTTTTCCGCAGCATGAGCAAGCACGAGCAGGAGCACATCATCGCCGCCTACAGCTTCGAGCTGGGCAAGGTGGAGCGTGAGTTTATCCGCGCTCGCCAGGTGAATGAGATCCTCGCCAACATCGACCTGGAGCTGGCCAAGCGCGTGGCGCAGAACCTGGGCTTGCCGGCGCCGAAGAAGGGCACCGTGCCGGAGCGCAAGACGTCTCCGGAACGTTCGCCAGCCTTGAGCCAGGCCAACTTGCTGTCGGGTGATATCAAGACTCGGAAAGTAGCGATTCTGGCGGCGAACGGTGTTGATGGTGCTGCGATTGATGCGTTGAAAAAGGCCCTTGAGGCTGCGGGAGCACATGCGAAGCTGCTGGGGCCTACGTCGGCACCGGTGACCACGGCGGATGGCAAGAGCCTGCCGGTGGATGCGTCCATGGAAGGCTTGCCGTCGGTGGCGTTCGACGCGGTGTTTGTGCCGGGCGGCGCGAAGTCGGTGCAGGCGTTGAGCGGTGATGGTGTGGCGTTGCATTACCTGCTTGAAGCGTACAAGCACCTGAAGGCGATCGCCTTGGCCGGTGAGGCGAAGCAGTTGCTGGATGTGCTGAAGCTTGAGGCGGATGCGGGGTTGATCGTGGGCGGTGATGCGAAGGCGTTGAAGGCGTTTTTTGCCGCGATTGCCCAGCATCGGGTCTGGGATCGGGAGCCTAAGGCCAAAGCTGTTCCGGCTTAAGCTATTGGTTGTTTGTTAGACCGCTATCGCCGGCAAGCCAGCTCCCACATTTTGAATTGTGAATACATTCAAGTGTGGGAGCTGGCTTGCCGGCGATGCTTTATTCAGTCTTGCGCGGAATCAGCACAACCTGCGCCGGGACCTTCTTCAGAATCTGCCGGTGAATCTTCAGGTCATACCCCGAATCGATGCGTTTTACCCGTTTGGTCAGCAACGTGGCCAGCCATGGGTAATCTTCCGTGCGCGGCGCCTGGATGCTCACATCACACTGGTAATTCACCACATCGGTGGCGATCTCATCCAGTTGGTGGCGCAGCGCTTCAATATCGGTGAGGTTCAGTGCAACGGTTGTGCTTTCAGCTGCGGGGTCGATGACCCTGGCGGGCGGCTTGGCTTCGGCGGCTTTCAGGGCGGCCTCGGCTTTATCCAGCTCGGCTTTGCGGGCGTGGGCGATTGCACTGTTGACGCCACCGGTCAGCGCTGGCGCCTTGGGCATCAGTGCCCGTGCACGGCTCAGGGCCGTGGCGGCAGCGTTGACGTCACCTTTTTGCAGCACGATCTGGCTGCGCTGCAGGTAGGCTTCGGCCAGTTGGCGCTGATAAGGCTCCAGCGCGGGGTCGTTGGGCGACTGGGCCTGCAACGCGGCAAGTTCGTCTTCGGCGGTGGCCAGTTCACTGCTGGCGAGGTTTTGCTCCAGCTGTGCGATCGCCGCAGCGCGCGCGTCCGGGGCCTCAGGGGCGGCGGGCGGGGTGCTTTGGCAGGCGCCCAGCAGCAAGGAAAATGCGGCAAGGAGCAGATAACGGGAGTTGAACAACTTCATTCCTGCGACTCTCTAATTGCGCAAAAAGCGAGCAAGTCTACACCCCACGACGGGGCAGGACAAAACTCAGCAGAAACAGGGCGGCCGCCGTGACCACAATCGACGGCCCGGCCGGGGTGTCCTTGAACCAGGACAGCGCCAGGCCACCACACACCGCAAGCATCCCCAACAGGCTGGCGCCGACCGCCATTTGCTCCGGTGATCGGGCGTGGCGCTGGGCCGCAGCGGCCGGGATGATCAGCAGCGATGTGATCAACAATACGCCGACAATCTTCATCGCGACAGCAATCACCACGGCGATCAGCAACATCAGGGTCATGCGCAACGCGGCCACGGGCAAACCTTCGACGGTGGCCAGTTCTTCGTGGACGGTGATTGCCAGCAGCGGGCGCCACAGCGTTACCAGCAACACCAGCACCGCCGCGCTGCCGCCGAGAATCCAGGCCAGGTCGGTGGGGCTGATCGCCAGCAGGTCGCCGAACAGATAGGCCATCAGGTCGATGCGCACTTCGTGCATGAAGCTCAGCACGACCAGGCCCAGCGACAACGTGCTCGGCGCCAGGATGCCGAGCAACGTATCGGAGGCCAGCGGCTGGCGCTGTTGCAGGGTCACCAGCAGCACCGCCAGCAGCAGGCAGCCGACGGTTACGGCGATGGTCGGGCTGACGTCCAGCAGAAAGCCCATGGCCACGCCCAGCAGCGCGGCGTGGGACAAGGTGTCGCCAAAATAGGCCATGCGCCGCCAGACCACGAACGAGCCCAGTGGGCCCGCCACCAGCGCCAAAGCCAAGCCTGCCAGCAGGGCGTAGAGCAGAAAATCAGCCATGCTTGCAGCTATCTCCGTGAACGTGGGTGTGAGGTGTGGCGGGGTCGTCCACGACGGCGCCATGCAAGTCATGGGCGTGGTCGTGATGGTGGTGATAAATCGCCAGGCTCTGGGCGTTCTTGCCGAACAGCTCGACGAAAGCCGGGTCGCCGCTGACCTGTTCCGGGTGGCCGGAGCAGCACACGTGGCGATTGAGGCACACCACCTGGTCGGTGGTGCTCATCACCAAGTGCAAGTCGTGGGAAACCATCAGCACGCCGCAGCCGTGGCGGTCGCGCAGACGGGTGATCAGGCTGTACAGCTCGGCTTGTCCTGCTACGTCGACGCCTTGCACGGGTTCATCCAGCACCAGCAGTTCCGGCTCGCGCAACAAGGCGCGGGCCAGCAGCACGCGCTGCATTTCGCCGCCGGAGATGCTTTGCACCGGGCTGTCGATCACCTGTTCGGCGCCGACTTCCTTCAGGGCCGACTGTGCGCGGGCACGGTCCACGCCGGGCACCAGGCGCAGGAAGCGCAGCACCGACAGGGGCAACGTTGGGTCCACGTGCAGCTTTTGCGGCATATACCCGACACGCAGCTTGGGCTTGCGCCACACGCTGCCGCTGTCGGGCTTGAGCAGGCCGAGTACGGCGCGCACCAGGGTGGTCTTGCCAGCGCCGTTGGGGCCGATCAGCGTGACGATCTGCCCCGGCTCGACGCTCAGGGCGATGTTGTCCAGCACGTTTTGCCCGGCGAACGTGACCCCGACCTGCTCCAGGCGGATTAACGCAGTGCTCATCAAGCCCCCTGGCAGCCCGAGCACACACCGACGACTTCGACGGTTTGCCCTTCGACCTTGAAGCCGACGTCGCCGGCGCTCTTGATGATGCTGTCGCTGATGCTTTTTTGCTCAAGCTCGATGGCGGCATGGCATTCGCGGCAAATCAGGAACTGGCCCTGGTGCGCGTGTTCCGGGTGGTTGCAGCCGACAAAGGCGTTGAGCGAGGAGATGCGGTGCACCAGGCCGTTGTCCAGCAGGAAGTCCAGCGCGCGGTACACCGTGGGTGGGGCGGCGCGGCGGCCATCTTGCTCGCTGAGCACGCCGAGGATGTCGTAGGCACCCAGCGGCTTGTGGCTTTGCCACACCAGCTCCAGCACCCGGCGACGCAGGGCGGTCAGGCGCAGGCCTTGGCGCGCGCACAAGGCGTCGGCCTCTGACAGTGCGCTGTGCACGCAGTGAGAGTGGTCATGGGGACGGCTGGCAAGCGGTGTTTTAGGCATGAGCGGCGACAGATATTTGTGAGAGACGTTATTATGTTACCTGTTCCTGCCTCCTTGAGTGGTCATCGTGTCCAGACTTTTTCCCGTTTTTGTCGTATTTGTCACCAGTTTGTTCCTTGCCGGTGCCGCTCAGGCGGAGGTTCGGGTGCTGACCAGCATCAAACCGTTACAGCTGATTGCCGCCGCCGTGCAGGACGGCGTGGCGATTCCCGAGGTATTGCTGCCGCCGGGCGCGTCGCCGCATAACTATGCGCTGCGGCCTTCCGACGTACGGCGCGTGCAGTCGGTGGACCTGCTGTATTGGATTGGCCCGGATATGGAGAGCTTTCTGCCACGAGTGTTGAAAGGCCGCAGCTTGCCGACGGTGGCGGTGCAGGACCTTCCGGGGATGAAACTGCGCCGGTTCGCCGAAGATAGCCACTCCCACGCCGAAGAGGCTGACGAACACGATCACGATCATCGCCCTGGCAGCCTGGATGCGCATTTGTGGTTGTCGACGGTCAACGCCCGGGTGATCGCCAACCGCATGGCGGCAGACCTCAGCACTGCCGACCCGGCGAATGCCGAGCGTTATCAAAGCAACGTGAAGGCGTTTGATGGCCGTATGGACGCACTGGATGCGCGCTTGAAGGCGCGCATGGCGGATGTCGCCGGCAAGCCGTACTTCGTGTTCCATGAGGCGTTCGATTACTTCGAAGATGCCTATGGCCTCAAGCACACCGGCGTATTCAGCGTGGCCGCAGAAGTACAGCCGGGCGCCCAGCATGTGGCGGCGATGCGCACGCGTTTGCAGGAAGTGGGCAAGACCTGCGTGTTCAGCGAGCCACCGCTGCGCCCGCGTCTGGCGGAAACGCTGGTAGCCGGTCTGCCGGTGAAGCTGGCGGAACTGGATGCGTTGGGCGGCTATACGCCGGCCACGGCTCAGGGGTATGAGCAGGTGCTGGAGAAGCTGGGGAATGACCTGGCAGGGTGCCTGGAGTCTTTATAAGCCACAACGAAGATCAAATGTGGGAGCTGGCTTGCCTGCGATAGCGGTGGGCCAGCTGACTCAAATGTAACTGACCCACCGCTATCGCAGGCAAGCCAGCTCCCACACTGACCGTGTGCTACAACGCGAACGGCAGCGGAGTCTTGACCTGCTGGCGTTGCGCCAGGCGCACTTGAAACTCTCGCGGGTCGTGAATCAGCACGTCCTGCCCGGCAAACGATTCCGCGGCAATCAGGCGTGACAGCCAGAACCGCACGCACGCTACGCGCAACATGGCCGGCCACAGCTCCGCTTCCTTGGCGGTAAACGGTCGCAAGCCCGCATACGCTCCCAACAATGCCCGTGCCCGCTGGCCGTCGATCACGCCGTCGGCGTCCGAGCACCAGTCATTCAGGGCAATCGCCACGTCGTACAGCATCGGCCCCGAGCAGGCGTTGTAGAAATCGATCAGCCCGGTCAGGTGCGTGCCTTCGAACATTGCGTTGTCGCGAAACAGGTCGGCGTGGATATTCGCCCGGGGCAGCGCGAGGATCTCTGCCTTATGCGCCTCGATCTCGTCCAGCGCGGCTTGCAGCAGGCCTTGTTGTTCGGCGTCGAGGTGCGAAATCAGTTGCGCGCCTTCGCTGAGCATCCAGTCCAGCCCGCGATCGGTCTTGCGTTCCAGCACCTTCTCGCCTTGGGTGGCCAGGTGCAGGTGGCCGAGCAATTCGCCCACTTGCACGCAATGCTGGGCGTTGGCGTCCTTGATGTGCTTGCCCGCCAGGCGCGGTTGCAGGAGCGCCGGTTTGCCGGCCAACTCGCGCAAGGCCACGCCATCGGTGGTGCGCAGAGCGTAAGGCACCGGCAGGTCGGCGTCGTGGAGTACGTCCAGCAGCTCGATGAAGAACGGCATTTCCTGCACGGGGCCGCGTTCAACCAGGGTCAGGACGAATTCGCCCTGTTCCAGGCTGATGAAGAAATTGGTGTTTTCACTACCAGCGGCAATCCCCTGGAAATCAAGCAGGCGGCCGAGCCCGTAAGGGGCAAGAAAGGTTTCCAGCTCGGGCCGAGCCAGGGGGGTGAACACAGACATGGTTAAAACTGCCGTTACGGGCGCTGCGGGGAGCAGCGCCGATTAAAGTTAAGAAATCATTTCCATTCGAAGATCTTCCATGACGGGATCAGCATATCCGGCTGGTCAGAGCGGATGAAGTTCGCATCGGTTCCGTCCGCGCGCACCAGGAAATACGGCGGAAAGCCTTTCTGGGTCACCTTGATCGCGTACAGGAAACCATTTTGGCGGTATTCCTGAATGGTCTTGTCGCCCTCCGTGCGAATGGTGACTTCCGGGTCGCCCGAAGGGGCAGTATCTGCCGCCATGGCTGCCATCGGAGTAAGTGCAATCAAGCCGGTCAACAACAGGCGATTTACTGTACGCATGATAACCTTGTCCCTTTGTCGTCATTGGTCCGGCTATTCTAGCGCCTGACCCGCCGAAAAGGTTGATCCTGCTCATGAGCCAAGCCCCCCTCGTCCTGGTGGACGGTTCTTCTTACCTGTACCGCGCCTTTCACGCGCTGCCCCCGCTCACCACCTCCAAAGGCCTGCCCACCGGCGCGGTCAAGGGCGTGCTGAACATGCTCAAAAGCCTGCGCAAGCAGTACCCGAACAGCCCGTTCGCGGTGGTGTTCGACGCCAAGGGCGGGACATTTCGCGATGAGTTGTACGCCGAATACAAGGCCAACCGCGCGAGCATGCCGGATGACATGCGCGTGCAGATCGAGCCGCTGCACCAAAGCGTGATCGCCCTGGGTTTCCCGCTGCTGTGCGTCGAAGGCGTTGAAGCGGACGACGTGATCGGCACCCTGGCCCGCAGCAGCGCGGCCGCCGACCGGCCGGTGGTGATTTCCACCGGTGACAAGGACATGGCGCAGTTGGTGGACGGGCACATTACCTTGGTCAACACCATGACCGGTAGCGCCATGGACGTTGAGGGCGTGAAGGAGAAATTCGGTGTCGCTCCCGAGCAGATCATCGATTATCTGGCGCTGATGGGCGACTCGTCCGACAACATCCCGGGGGTTCCGGGCATTGGTCCAAAGACGGCTTCCGGCTTGCTGGTCGGCGTCAACGGCGGTTTGAAGGAGCTCTACGAGCAGCTCGATATCGTGCCGACCCTGCCGATTCGTGGCGCCAAGACCCTGGTCGCCAAGCTCGAAGAGCACAAGGAAAGTGCATTCCTTTCCTACCAGTTGGCGACGATCAAGATCGACGTGCCGCTGGATGTGGGCCTGGACGATTTGCACCTGATCGAGCCGGATCGCGAGAAGCTTCTGGAGCTGTACACGCTGCTGGAGTTCAAGAGCTGGATTGACGAGATTCAGCGTGACGCCAAGCGTGTCGAGTTGAGCGCGGCGCCCTCGGCCGCTGCCCCTGAAGAAGCGGGTGAGACGGTCGCCCCGGTTTCTGTGGAGCCGGTGTATGAAACCATCCTTACCCAGGCTCAATTCGATGCCTGGCTGAAGAAGCTCAACGACGCCAAGCTGTTCGCCTTTGATACCGAAACCACCGGTGTCGATGCCCAGCAAGCCCAGTTGGTGGGTGTGTCCTTTGCCGTAAAAGCCCACGAAGCAGCCTACATTCCGCTGACCCATTCCTACATCGGCGCGCCCGAACAGCTGGATCGGGACACCGTGCTGCTGGCCCTGAAGCCGTTGCTCGAAGACCCGGAAAAACTCAAGGTCGGCCAGCACGCCAAGTTCGACATGAACATCCTGGCCAACTGCGCCATCGGTGGCGACCCGGCGCATGGCATCACCGTGCGCGGCATCGCCTTCGACACCATGCTTGAGTCCTACGTGCTGAACTCCGTGGCGACCCGCCACGACATGGACAGCCTGGCGAAGAAGTACCTGGATTACGACACCGTCAGCTTCCAGGACATTGCCGGCAAGGGCGCCAAGCAGCTGACCTTTGATCAGATTGCCCTGGAGCAGGCCGGGCCTTACGCGGCGGAAGATGCCGATGTAACCCTGCGCTTGCATCAGGAACTGCATAAACAGCTTGCGGCTATCCCTACCCTCGCCAGCGTAGTGTCTGACATCGAGATGCCGTTGGTGCCGGTACTGGCGCGCATTGAGCGCCAGGGTGCCCTGGTGGATGCGGCCCTACTGGGCATCCAGAGTATCGAGCTGGGCAACAAGATGGTGGATCTGGAGCGCCAGGCGTACGAAATCGCAGGCGAGGAGTTCAACCTGGGTTCGCCCAAGCAGTTGGGGGCGATCCTCTACGAGAAGCTCGGGCTGCCCGTGCTGAAGAAGACCGGCAAGGGCCAGGCTTCGACGGCCGAGGAAGTCTTGGCCAAGTTGGCCGAAGACGACTATCCGTTGCCGAAAGTGCTGATGCAGTACCGCAGCATGAGCAAGTTGAAAAGTACGTACACCGACCGCCTGCCGGAACAGATCAACCCGCGTACCGGGCGCGTTCACACGTCCTATCACCAGGCCGTCGCGGCGACCGGGCGTCTGTCTTCCAGCGATCCGAACCTGCAGAACATTCCGGTGCGTACCGCTGAAGGCCGTCGGATTCGGCAGGCATTTGTCGCGCCCAAGGGCTACAAGCTGCTGGCGGCGGACTATTCGCAGATCGAGTTGCGCATCATGGCGCATTTGTCCAAGGACGAAGGCTTGCTGAACGCATTCCGCGACGACCTCGACGTGCACACCGCGACGGCGGCCGAGGTGTTCAAGGTTGAACTGGCTGAGGTCACGTCCAATCAGCGTCGCAGCGCCAAGGCGATCAACTTTGGCCTGATCTACGGCATGGGGGCCCAGAAGCTGGGCAAGGACATCGGTGTCGACACCAAGACCGCCAAGGCTTACATCGACATCTACTTCGCCCGTTACCCGGGGGTTCGCGAGTACATGGACCGCACCCGTGCCCAGGCAGCTGACCAGGGTTACGTGGAAACCCTGTTCGGACGCCGCCTGTACTTGCCGGATATCAACTCCAACAAGCCTCAGGAGCGCGCTGGCGCCGAGCGTACGGCGATCAACGCGCCGATGCAGGGCACCGCAGCCGATATCATCAAGAAGGCGATGGTGAAGGTCGACAACTGGCTGACGGACTCTGGCCTGGACGCCAAGGTTATCCTTCAGGTGCACGATGAATTGGTGCTGGAGGTGCGTGAGGACCTGGTGGCTGAAGTCAGCGCGAAGATTCGTGAGCACATGAGCGAGGCGGCGAAGCTGGATGTGCCGCTGGTGGTGGACGTCGGCGTGGGCAACAACTGGGACGAGGCGCACTAAGCGCAGGGCTTGGGCCGCGGCATCATGCCGCGGCCGCGCTTTAGATCGGAAAGCGCGGCGAGTTATTTCCAATAGTTTTTGGAGCGTGCCGGAACTTAACCCGTGAATTGCTACTCAGAGTTACTGAATGGGTGGTGAAGCCCTTCAATGCTCCTATGTTGTGTTAAGTGTTGGCAGATATCTGGACCCCGCCCTAGCGGTCCGGAACTTGGACCCCGAACTTCCCCTCCCCATACGAAGTCCGGGGTTTTTTTTGCCCCGAGTTTTTACTCGGCGACCTCCGAACCCTTGTCAGCCAGTTCCATCCAGCCTGCCAGAACAGTGTAGGCGTCTTCCAGACCCAGGCGTTTTGGCGCCGAAAACAGCTGGATGGTCACCGCATCGCCCCAACCTTTACGGATTTCGGCCTGCACTTTGAGCAGGGTGTTTTTCGCTGCGCCGTAGGTGAGTTTGTCGGCCTTGGTCAGCAGGATGTGCATCGGCATGCCGCTGGCGACGGCCCAGTCGAGCATCAACAGGTCGAAGTCGGTCATTGGATGACGGATGTCCATCATCAGAATCAAACCCTTCAAACTCTCCCGGCCACCCAGATAGGCTTCCAGGTGACGCTGCCAGTGCAGCTTCAGCGGGATAGGTACTTTTGCGTAACCGTAGCCCGGAAGGTCGACCAGACGCCGATCATCGTCTAGCTTGAAGAAGTTGAGGAGTTGTGTGCGCCCCGGGGTTTTCGAGGTGCGAGCCAGGCTGGCGTGGGTCAGGGTGTTCAGCGCGCTGGATTTACCGGCGTTGGAACGGCCGGCGAATGCGACTTCGAAGCCTTCGTCATCGGGGCATTGGTCGACTTTGGCGGCGCTGAGCATGAAGGTGGACTGTTGGCACAGGCCGAGGATGGGATTCTTGAGTTGCATGAGTTTTCCGATGTGGGCGGTGCCGGGAATGGGTGCGGCAAGCGGTGTCGTTTCCGTTTCAGTAGCGCCAGTATATAATGCCGCAGATTTTGTGTGTGCTTTGTCCCAGCGAAGGATGAAGTTCACGGGAGCGATAGACCTTTATTGCGCATTAGAACGCAAAACGCTCTCAAACCCTGAAAAGGTCGATGTATGACCAAGTGGCTGCTGGCTTTCGGTGTCTTGATGCCACTTTACAGTGCGCAGGCTACACAGGATCCGGAGGCTGTGTACAACCGCGTTTGCGGGGCCTGCCATGCCGGACAGTTGCCCAACGCCCCGAAACGGGGTGACCAGGCAGCCTGGAAGCCAAGATTGGCTCAAGGTATGGACACGCTGGTGCAACACGTGACCCAGGGTTTCAAGGCGATGCCGCCGCGTGGTTTGTGCATGGACTGCAGTACCGAGGATTACCAGGCCGTCATTCAGTTGATGGTGAGTAAACCCGGTCCATAACTCTTTAACCCTTAGCCGTAGTTGGATTAGCTGATGAACAAACTGATCGTGAGTCTGCTGTTGACCTTGGGCATCACCGGTGTTGCCCATGCCGCAGGCGACGCCACTGCCGGCCAGGCGAAAGCCGCCGTATGTGGTGCTTGCCATGGACCGGACGGTAATAGCCCGGCGCCAAACTTTCCAAAACTGGCCGGCCAGGGTGAGCGTTACCTGACCAAGCAGATGCACGACATCAAGGACGGCAAGCGTACGGTCCTGGAAATGACCGGCTTGTTGACCAACCTCAGCGATCAGGACCTGGCAGACATCGCGGCGTATTTTGCCAGCCAAAAGGGCAGCGTGGGGGCTGCTGATCCGAAACTGGTGGCCCACGGTGAAGAACTGTTCCGTGGCGGCAACCTGGAAAAAGGCATGCCTTCGTGCATCGGTTGCCACTCGCCTAACGGCGCAGGCCTCGCGGCTGCTGGCTTCCCGCACTTGAGCGGCCAGCATGCCCAGTACATCGGCAAACAGCTGACCGACTTCCGCGAAGGTAATCGTACCAACGACGGCGATACCAAAATCATGCAGAGCATCGCCGGGAAACTCAGCAACAAGGACATCGAAGCCGTGTCCCAATACATCCAGGGCCTGCACTAAGCGCCCTGGCTACGTTAACGCTCGATTAATCCGTCGATGCAAGCATAAAAAGGGTGGCCTAGGCCGCCCTTTTTTGTGGCCGGTGCCGTTACACTAACGAACTCATGTCCGCGTAGACCTGTCACAACAAAGGTCGCGTGAGGCGACTTTATTTGTCCAGGAGTAAAGCATGCGTAATCTGATCCTCAGCGCCGCTCTCGTCACTGCCAGCCTTTTCGGCATGACCGCACAAGCTGCCGACGTGCCGCTTGAAGCCGGTAAAACCTATGTTCAGTTGGAGACGCCTGTACCGGTTTCCGTGCCGGGCAAGATCGAAGTGGTGGAGCTGTTCTGGTACGGTTGCCCGCATTGCTACGCGTTTGAGCCGGTGATTAATCCGTGGATCGAGAAACTGCCTGCGGATGTCAATTTCGTGCGTATCCCGGCCCTGTTCGGTGGCCCATGGGATGCCCATGGCCAACTCTTCATCACCCTGGACACCATGGGTGTAGAGCACAAGGTTCACGCCGCCGTGTTCAACGCCATCCAGAAAGAAGGCAAGCGCCTGCTCAAGCCTGAGGACATGGCTGATTTCGTCGCCACTCAGGGCGTCGATAAAGCCAAGTTTGTTGAAACATTCAACTCGTTCGCCGTGAAGGGCAAGATGGCCCAATACAAGGCACTCGCCCAGAAGTACGGCGTGCAAGGCGTACCGACCCTGATCGTCAACGGCAAATACCGTTTTGACATCGGCAGCGCCGGTGGCGAAGAGCAAGCGCTGAACGTGGCTGACCAGTTGATCGCCAAAGAGCGCGCAGCCAAGTAAGGGGCCCGTCATGCGTCGCTGGGGTACTGAACGTGTCGTTGGCCTGCATGACCCGAAGGTCAACGAACACCACCTGGAATCCACGGGCCTGCCGGCAGACAGCCGGTTGCGCCTGCTCAGTTTCAACATCCAGGTGGGCATCAGTACCGAGAAATACCGGCACTACCTGACCCGTGGCTGGCAGCACCTGCTCCCCCACAACGGGCGTGCCGGCAATCTGCAAAAGATCGGTGACCTGCTGGGCGACTTCGACCTGGTAGCCCTGCAGGAGGCCGACGGTGGCAGCCTGCGCTCCGGCTACATCAACCAGGTCGAGCACCTGGCCCAGCTCGGGGCCTTTCCCTACTGGTATCAACAACTCAATCGCAACCTCGGCAAGCTCGGCCAGCACAGCAATGGTGTGCTCAGCCGTCTCAAGCCGTGGGCGATCGAGGATCACCCGTTACCCGGCCCGAAAGGCCGCGGGGCGATTCTCGTGCGGTTCGGCGAAGGGCCGGAAGCGTTGGTGGTGGTCATGATGCACCTCGCGCTGGGGGCTCGAACCCGCACCCTGCAGTTGGCCTATATCCGTGAGTTGATTGGCAACTACAAACACCAGGTGCTGATGGGTGACATGAACACCCATGCCACAGACCTGCTACAGAATTCCCCGTTGCGTGACCTTGGTTTGCTGGCGCCGCAAGTCGAAGCCACCTTTCCCAGCTGGCGCCCGCAACGTTGTCTTGATCACATCCTGCTCAGCCCGACCCTGACACTCGAAAGTGTGCAGGTACTGGCGCAGCCCATCTCCGATCACCTGCCGGTCGCGGTAGAGATTCGTCTGCCGGGTTCGCTCACGGCTGATGCATTGCCCGCGTTGAGCCCCGGCCCTCGCGGACCCCTTGCATGAGCGACGACGCCCAGCGCTGGAAAGAAAAATACCTTAAAAGCATCGAGCAACAAGAAAAGCTCGAACGCCGCTGGGCCGCCCGCCTCGACCTGCTGCGCCGCGGGCTGGTGCGCAGCACCCTGGCAGCTGAAGGCACCGACCGTGCGGTTGATCAATGCATGAAGGAAATGCGCGATGTTGTCCGCACGGACGACATGGACGCCGCCCTCGCCGCATTGCTGCCGCGCCTGGAAAAGGCCGTACTGGATTCGGAACAGCGCCGTGAAACCCGGGTCGACCAGATCGGCACGGCGTTGACGGCCCTGGTCACCCAGTTGCAGAAACTGCCCTTGCCGCGTGAGGTGAGTCGCCCGCTGAAGGCGTTTGCCAAACAGCTGGACGGTCGGGTCGGTCAGGCGCGGGAGATCCCGCTATTACTGAGTGAGTTGAGCGGCCTTCAGGGCCAGGCATTGAGTAACCTGGAGCCAGAGGGCGAAACCAGCCGTTCGAGCCCGGGGCTGTTACAGCGTCTGTTTGGCGCCAGGGACGCCGCGGCCGAAGCTCCGGAGGTGGAGGCCCCCGCGCCATCCCGTCCTGTGGTTCACGCGCCTGCTGCGCCTAAGCCTGCGGATGAGGTTGAAGTGCCAGCGCAATCGGCGGAGTTGACTCAAGCGCTGCGGGCTTTTGCGCCGCAGCCGAAAGCCCCGGCTTCCGTTGAACCACCGCCTGAGCGTGTACCGCAAGTAAAAGCTGCCGAGGTTGTCAGCGAAGCGCCGCCGGTGGCTCCGGTCGTCGTGGCCGTCGCGCCCGTCATCGAAGTGCCTCCAGAGATGATCGAACCGCTGGAGCCCGAACAACCGGTCGAAACGGACGTTGAACCTGCCGTTGAGAGCGCGCTCGCCGCCATGGTCGAAGCGCCAGAGGTGCAGGTCCGGGAGCCGGAGCAGACGGAGATCGGCAGTCTCTCCTTGCCACCGGTCATGGCTGACGAGCCGCAAGAATCGCCCGAGCCCGCAGAGCTGAACCCCGACGAGCTGCAAGCGGATCAGGCCTACGCCTTGCCCGACACCCCCGAGCCGTCTTACAGCTCGGTGGCCAAACACATTGAAGACACCCTGATCGGCTTGCTGGAAGACCTGTCGCTGCCAGAGCGCCATCGGCCCCAGGCCGAAGCCATGCGTGAACGTCTGGCCCATGGGTTGAACTGGTACGAACTGCTGCCGATCCTCGATGACCTGGCGGTGTTGATGCTGGCAATCACCGACAGTGGCCAGCACGAGTTTGAGGCCTACCTCAAGCAGCTTAACGAGCGCCTCGAAGCATTCCAGGGGCACTTGCAGGTGGCCAGTGATGGCCACGCGGACAGTCGCTCGGCCGCCAGAGAACTGGATACCCAGATCCGTGAACAGGTGGATGGCTTGCAAACCAGCGTCCAGGACGCCGCCGACCTCGACAGCCTCAAGCACGTACTGGAGAGCCATCTCGAGGGTTTGCTGGGCACCATGGACGAACACCAGCACCAGCGTGACCAGCGCGAACAGGAAGTCGCCGCGCGCCTGAAAGGCCTCGCCGAACGAGTGGCCAATATGGAGCAAGAGGCTCAAGGCTACCGTGAGCACCTGGAGGTTCAGCGCCAGAAAGCCTTGATCGACCCGCTCACCGGCTTGCCCAACCGCGCCGCCTGGAGCGAGCGCCTGGAGCACGAGGTCAACGCCTGGCACCAGCGTGGCAATAGCCTGTCGCTGGCGATGCTGGACCTCGACCATTTCAAACGCATCAACGACGGTTATGGTCACTTGGCGGGCGACAAGGTGCTGAAAATCATCGCCACGGTGCTTCGAAAGCGCCTGCGCCCCAACGACTTCATTGCGCGCTTTGGCGGTGAAGAGTTTGTGCTGCTGATGCCCAACTCATCGCTGTCCGATGCCTTGGCCGTGGGTGAAACCTTGCGGGCCGCCATCGAAGCCTGCCCGTTTCACTTCAAGGGCGAGCCGGTGACGATTACGGTGTCCATGGGCATGGCGCAGTTTCAGCCGGGCGAACGCAGTGACCTGGCCCTCAAGCGCGCCGACGAGGCGTTGTATCGCGCCAAGGCAGCGGGGCGTAATCAGGTGCAGGCTGCCTGAAAATGTTCCATTTTGTTTAAAACGTCGCATTTGGCCGCTGGGCAGCAAACGGTACGTTACACTGTTGCATTATCGTCTTAAGCGTATTGTCTGCTGCCATGAAATTTCTGTGTTCTGCCTTTCTGCTTCTCCTGCTCGCCGGTTGCGCGAGCGGCCCTCGCCTGGACACCAGCCACCCGTCGTCGAACCACGACAACCGTGTGCAGTTCGTCATCGTGCACTACACCTCGGCGTCCCTTGAGCGTTCCCTCGCGCTGTTGACCCACGGCCAGGTCAGCAGCCATTACCTGATCGGCGACGATGCTTCAGGCACCATCTACAAGCTGGTGGATGAAAGCCAGCGCGCCTGGCATGCCGGAGAAAGTGAGTGGATGGGGCGCACGTGGCTCAACTCCAGCTCCATCGGGATCGAGATCGTGAACCCGGGGTACCGCGATTTGCCGACGGGCCGCGTCTGGTACCCGTACACCGAGGCGCAGGTGCAGTCGCTGGTGGTGCTGCTCAAGGACATCAGCAAGCGCAACGGCATCGACCCGCGAAACATCATCGGCCACAGCGACATTGCCCCGCTGCGCAAGCTGGACCCGGGCCCGCTGTTCCCCTGGAAGCGCCTGGCGGATGAAGGGCTGGGCATGTGGCCGGACGCCAAGGCGGTTGCCCGTTACCAGGTGCAGTACGCCAGCGATTTGCCGAGCATTACCTGGTTCCAGGAAGAGTTGGCGAAGTTGGGCTATCCGACGCCGCAGACCGGCGAGCTGGATGTGGCGACGCGGCATGTGATGGCCGCGTTCCAGATGCACTTCCGGGCGTCGCTGTTTGACGGGACGCCGGATGCCGAAAGTGCTGCGATCCTGCGGGCGTTGAATCACCAGTAACTGTTGCCGGCGATGGTCTCCTCAGCATCGCCATTGCCGGCAAGCCGGGCTTCTACAAAGGCAGCGCCATGTAGAACTGCGTCCCCTGCCCGGGCCGTGAATAAACCCCCATGCGCCCACCGTGCAACTGCACGATTTCCTTGCACAGCGCCAGGCCCAGGCCGGCGCCGCCTTTCTTGCGGCCTACCTGCACAAACGGTTCGAAGATCCGTCCCTGCTGGCCGTAGGCAATGCCTTCACCGTTGTCTTCGACGCTGACAATCACTCGTTCGCCATGGCGACGCGCCTGCAGGCGGATCTGACCACCGTCGGCCGTGTGTCGCAGGGCATTGCCCAGCAAGTTGTCGAGCACCCGCTCCAACTGCGCCCGATCGGCATGCAACCTCGGCAGCGGGGACTGTTCCTCAACCAGCAATTCGATGTTTTGCGCATTCGCCTGCTCGGCGAAGCGGGCGCGGGCATGTTCGAGCAGGTCGCTGATGTCGCACGGGCCCAGGGTGAGCTTCTGCAAGCCATTCTGGTAACGCGAGAAGTTGAGCAAGTCGTTGATCAACTGCATCAGGCGCTGCATTTCTTCGTTGACCGTATCCAGCAAGTCCGCTTCGCGAGACTCCGCAGGAAACTTCGCCCGTTCACGGAACAAGCCGAATGCCATGTGCATGCCCGTTACCGGCGTGCGCAACTCATGGGATGCGCGTAATACAAACTCACTGCGCACCCGTTCAAAGGCGCGTTGTTCGGTGACGTCGTGCAGCACCATCACCGCTCCCAGAATATGCCCTTGGGTATGGCTGACCGGCGTCAGGCTGTACGTCAGCAGGCGCAACTCGCCTTCGACCTCCACTTCCAGGTCTTCGGGTGCGCGCTCCAGGTTGCCGCCGCGCAGCACCAGGTGCAGTTGTTCATCCAGTTCCGGTCGGTCCAATGCATCACCAAGGCCCTGGCCCAGGCGCTCCTCGTCCCAGCCCAGTTGGCGCTGTGCCACCGGGTTAAGGTGCTCAAGGCGGCCTTGGCGGTCGATCATCAGCAGGCCATCGTCGATGCTGTCGAGCACCGCCTGCAGGCGTTGCTGCCCGGCGAGCAGTTCATCGACATTGGTTGCCTGATGCTGGCGCAAGGCTTCGGCCATGATGCCGAAGCGGCGGGTCAGCAGGTTCATCTCGGCGGCCGAGGAAATGGGCAGGGTGACTTCGAAGTTACCCTGGCCGATCTTGTCGGCGGCCTTGGCCAGGGCTTCGATTGGCCCGCCAAAGCGCCGCGCGATACCGTGAGCCGTCACGAAGCCAATGATCAGCACTGCCAGTCCGACCAGGCCCAACAGACCGGCAATCAACAGCGCGCGTTCCCGGGACTTGTGTTCGGTGTCGTTGATGTTGTCCAGGGCCTTCTTGTGCTCGGCGATCAGGCCGTTACGCAAGATGTTGAAGCGCTCGGTCAGCTCGTCGTTGTTGCGCAGTGCCGGCGGGGCATTTTCATTTTTGTCGAATGCCTCGAGAAAGCTCAGGTAGTTGGTTTTCGCCTGGGTAAAGCCGCTGGTTGCGGCATCCTTGTGCTCGTGATCGATGCCTTGCTGCAACAGGCTGAAATAGCGCTGCTTGGAGTCCTCAAGGGCGGCACGATTGGGCTGCTCGTTGAGCATGATCATCAACTGATCGCCGAGGGTTTGCCGAAGCTTGAGCCCCAGGTCCAGGGTGATGAAGTTGCTGCGAATCAACGATTCCTGGGTCTTGGCCATTTGCATGACACTCACCAGCCCCAGCAGCAATCCCAACAGGGCAACGGTGATCAGCGCAGAAATGCTCAGGAACAGCCGAGTGCGCAGCTTCATCGCAAGCTTCATAAGTTACAGCTCACAGGTTGTATTGTTTGCGTTTGCGGTACAGCGTCGACGCATCAATGCCAAGGGTCCGGGCTGCCTGGTCCAGGGTGTCACTGGTGGCCAGCACTGCGCCGATATGGGCTTTTTCCAATTCATCCAGGCTGAGCGCCGCGCCAATACGCGGGGCGTTGTTGGTTGGCTGTTCGGCCATGCCGAGGTGGCTGATTTCGACCTTTTCCTGTGGGCAGATGATGCTGGCCCGCTCCACCACGTTGCGCAGTTCACGGATGTTCCCCGGCCAGCGGTAGTTGAGCAGTGCCTCACGGGCTTCATCGCTGAATCCTCGAGCCGGTCGGGCATATTCCTTCACGAAGCGCGCAAGGAAGCGGTCGGCCAGGGTCAGGATGTCTTCGCTGCGTTCGCGCAGGGGCGGCAGGTGCAACGTGATGACATTCAGGCGATACAGCAGGTCTTCACGGAAACGGCCGTCGCGGACCATGTCTTCCAGGTTCAGGTTGGTGGCGGCAAGGATTCGCACGTCGGCACGGCGAGTCACCGGGTCGCCGACGCGCTCGTATTCCTTGTCCTGGATGAAACGCAGCAACTTGGGTTGCAAGGTCAGCGGAAAATCGCCGATCTCGTCGAGAAACAGCGTGCCGCCGTCTGCCTGGTTGACGCGGCCGAGGGTGCTTTCGCTGGCGCCGGTAAACGCGCCGCGACTGTGGCCAAACAGTTCACTTTCCATCAATTCTGCGGTCAGCGATGGGCAGTTGATGGTGACGCAGGACTTCTTCGCCCGCTTGCTCCAGCCGTGGATGGCCCGGGCCAGCTCCCCTTTACCGGTGCCGGATTCGCCAAGAATCAGGATGTTGGCGTCAGTGCCCGCCACTTGGCGTGCGGTTTCCAGCACCACCATCATTGCCGGGCTGTGGGAGTCGAGGCCGTCCTTGGGCTGGCGCACTTCGCCTTCCAGGGCTTCCAGGCGCGCAGAGAGCTGGCGCACCTCCAGCTGCTTGGCCGTGGCCAGACGCAATTGGTCGGGGCTGCACGGTTTGACCAGGTAGTCGGCAGCGCCGGCCTGGATCGCATCCACGGCGGTGTCGACGGCCGAATGGGCGGTGACAATCACCACGCGCATCCAGGGCGCCTGAATGCGCATTTGCGCCAGGACGTCGAGGCCGTTGTCTTCGCCCAGGCGCAGGTCCAGGAAGCACAGGTCAAACACCTGGCGTTGCAACAAGGCATCGGCCTGGGCGGCGCTGTTGGCGGTGGCTACGGTGTAGCCTTCATCTTCCAGGCAGTAACGGAAGGTGCGAAGGATCGCGGATTCGTCATCCACTAAAAGAATGCGGCCTTGAAGTTCCTTGGCTGATTCCATCTGTCCCGCGCTCCTTAAGAATGAATGATGTTGTTTAGTCCCGGAATAATCGGGCAAGTTGCATGGTTTATTCTGATTGATTAAAGCCGTCATCGTGCAGCTATCTGCGCTTCTTCTTACAGAGACGCCGATTCAAGGCGTTTTTATCTCCCTCTAGCCACTTCGGCAGCCGAACGTTGCGTTCCTATCCCCCGATCCGACCAGTGACCATCGTGCATTTCGCACGGTATGGATAGGGGCATCGTGCAGGATGCTCGTGGTGTCAAAGCGCTTTTGTTTTTAACTAATTGATTTTATTGAGTTTTATTTTGTTAAAAAACTGGCACGCAGGCTGCAATACACCTCATACGAGCTTCATCAACGAATAATCAGAATGCGGGAGAGATACAGCATGACTCGCCAAAGACTCACCCAACTGCGTGTATCGCCACTGCGTCTGCAACAGGGGTTGTTTGCCAGCCTGGCCCTGATGGTGACCTTGATCGGTGGTCAGCAATTGGCGCATTGGCAGCAGAGTCAGCCGCAAGCCGCGCATTTTGAACGCCCGATGATGACCCAGACCCATTTCCGTTCCGTCGGTGGTTCCGCCGCCGACGTGACAACCCCGCAACTGACGGCGGTTGAACAGGATTCCACCCTCGGCGACCTGCCTTATCAGGAACGCTGGGTGTTCTAGGCAAGACACGGTCCTTCAATCGAGCGACCGCACGCATCACCGCTGTTACCCCTAAAAGAAGCGTAAGGAGAATCACCATGTTGAGTTGGGCAATCACATTTCTGATCATCGCCATTGTGGCTGCAGTCCTGGGCTTCGGTGGTATCGCGGGCACCGCCACGGGTATCGCCAAGATTCTGTTTGTGGTCTTCCTGGTGATGTTCATCGCTTCCTTCTTCTTTGGCCGTCGTGGCCGAGGCTAAACATGTTCAATTCGTCCCTTAAAGCCCTGGCTGCCGCCCTGTTGTTGGGCGGCAGCGGTCTGGCACTGGCCGCCAATGACGGCCAGTCCCGGGCCAACGAACTGCTGAGTGCGGACCCGCAGTACCGCGAAACCTGGCAGAGCGTGGTCAAGAAGGAAGAGCGTCTGCCGGAATGGGTGATGAACCTGTCGGGCAGCGCTGAACAAATGAACGCCGTTGAAGAGGATGGTGACAAGTACTTGGTAGGGCCACTCTGCGAAACCGCAGACACGTGCCTGAACAAGCGCCTGATCGTCGCCTTCAGCTTTGACAAGGAAGATGCCTATGCAATGTTGGTGGAAGTTCCGGCCGGCCTGCCGTCGGACAAATCGCCAACACGGCACGCCGACTACCGTTTTCTTGGCAAGCCGGACGAAGGCATGCAGAAGCTGTTGATGGAACAGCTCAAGAAAGATCCGAATTGGTACTAGGTTTGGTCTGACGACGCTGTCGTCTACCGGCTTATCGTCCATAGAAAGGAGCGCCACGCTTCTTTCTGTCTGCACGGCCCGACAAGGGCGGTGCATGACCAGGGGGCCGGGTTGCTCTGATCGATAGGGTCGGCGTGACCTACGGGGACAGGGAGTGCCTGCGCAAGGGCCGGGTCAGGTGAAAAGCTGCGACGCAAGTTCGCAAGCCGATGGCTTGTGGAACTTGCGACGGGCTTATGGCTCTTATCCCCGCTTCCGTCATGCCGCCCATAGCGGCAATTTTCCTTTTTGCATCGCCACAACCATTTCCTGGTGTTTCCACGTGACCATCTATCGAGAAAGTTTGTCTCCTGCCAGACGGGTTTTTCGGTGGTATGCGTAGGAATTTTCAGGGGTTTTCAGCTGAGGCCGTAGATTTTCAAAAAACCCTGCGCGAGCCTGAAATGGCCGGTTCGCGGCATTTATGCCTGCCGAAATGTCGTATTCGAACTGACCGGTCAGACAGAAAAACTCAAAAAATCTCATGCCGATTCGGCATAGGGTAGGCGTTTACGGCATTAGACGTCGCCTCCTTGCATCGGAATAGTTGCGCCTTTTTTCGCCTGCCAGTGAGCCATATCGGCCAACTGCGGTGACCTTCTACGGGGGCAGATGCACACACTTTTTCGCTCTCGAGCGTTCCAGCTGCTGGCGCATCTGCCTGAGTCCACTTGAAGTAAGGGTAATGACATGAAGAAGGCAAAGCTAAGCCTCGCCTGGCAGATCCTCATCGGTCTGGTGCTGGGGATTGCAATCGGTGCGGTGCTTAACCATTTCAGTGCTGAAAAGGCCTGGTGGATCAGCAACGTGTTGCAGCCTGCTGGCGATATCTTTATCCGCCTGATCAAGATGATCGTTATCCCGATCGTGATTTCGTCGCTGATTGTGGGAATCGCCGGCGTTGGGGATGCGAAAAAGCTCGGTCGGATCGGCGTGAAAACCATCCTTTACTTCGAAGTGGTCACCACCATCGCCATTGTGGTCGGCCTGCTGCTGGCCAACCTGTTCCATCCGGGTACCGGCATCGACATGAGTACCCTGGGTACCGTCGACATCTCCAAATACACCGCCACCGCCGCCGAGGTTCAGCACGAGCACGCGTTCATCGAGACGATCCTCAACCTGATCCCGTCGAACATCTTCGCCGCCGTGGCCCGTGGCGACATGCTGCCGATCATCTTCTTCTCGGTGTTGTTCGGCCTCGGCTTGTCGAGCCTCAAGCCTGAACTGCGCGAGCCCCTGGTGACCATGTTCCAGGGCGTGTCCGAGAGCATGTTCAAAGTCACCCACATGATCATGAAGTACGCCCCGATCGGTGTATTTGCCCTGATTGCGGTGACCGTCGCCAACTTCGGTTTCGCCTCGCTGCTGCCGCTGGCCAAGCTGGTAATTCTGGTTTACGTCGCGATCCTGTTCTTTGCTTTTGTGGTGCTGGGCCTGATCGCTCGCCTGTTCGGTTTCTCGGTGATCAAGCTGATGCGCATCTTCAAGGATGAGCTGGTACTGGCCTACTCCACCGCCAGTTCCGAAACCGTGCTGCCGCGTGTGATCGAGAAGATGGAAGCCTACGGCGCGCCGAAAGCGATCTGCAGCTTCGTGGTACCCACCGGCTACTCGTTCAACCTCGACGGTTCGACCCTGTACCAGAGCATCGCGGCGATCTTTATCGCTCAGCTGTATGGCATCGACTTGTCGATTGGCCAGCAACTGATGCTGGTACTGACCCTGATGGTCACCTCCAAAGGTATCGCCGGCGTGCCGGGCGTGTCCTTCGTGGTGCTGCTGGCGACCCTGGGCAGCGTGGGCATTCCGCTGGAAGGCCTGGCATTTATCGCCGGTGTCGACCGCATCATGGACATGGCCCGTACCGCACTGAACGTGATCGGCAACGCCTTGGCCGTACTGGTCATCTCCCGCTGGGAAGGCATGTACGACGACGCCAAGGGCGAGCGCTACTGGAACTCCCTGCCACACTGGCGCACCAAGGAAGCACTGCCGGCCGGCGAGACCACGCGCGGCTGATCGCCAGGACTGCCTCCTACACAAACCCCGGAAAATCCGGGGTTTGTCGTTTCTGCCAGCCCCGCTATCATTCGCCCCATCTTTCGGGGGATTCAACTGATGCTCAATGGCCTGTGGCTTGGCTTTTTTATCGTGGCGATGGTGTCCGCGCTGGCGCAATGGCTGATCGGCGGCAACGCCGGCATCTTTGCAGCGATGGTGGAAAGCATCTTCGCCATGGCCAAGTTGTCGGTCGAGGTGATGGTGCTGCTGTTCGGCACCCTGACCTTATGGCTGGGCTTCCTGCGCATCGCCGAGAAAGCCGGGATCGTCGACTGGCTGGCCAAGGCGCTGGGGCCGCTGTTCCGCCGCCTGATGCCGGAAGTGCCCGCCGGCCACCCGGCCATCGGCTTGATCACCCTCAACTTCGCCGCCAACGGCCTGGGCCTCGACAACGCCGCCACGCCCATCGGCCTCAAGGCCATGAAGGCGCTGCAAGAGCTCAACCCGATTCCCAATACGGCCAGTAACGCGCAAATCCTGTTCCTGGTGCTCAACGCGTCTTCCCTGACCCTGCTGCCGGTGACGATCTTCATGTACCGCGCCCAGCAAGGTGCGGCTGACCCGACGCTGGTGTTCCTGCCGATCCTGCTGGCCACCAGCGCTTCGACCCTGGTGGGCCTGCTGTCGGTGGCGGTGATGCAACGCCTGCGGCTGTGGGACCCGGTGGTGCTTGCGTATCTGGTTCCGGGTGCGCTGGTACTGGGTGGCTTCATGGCCTTGTTGGCGACGCTCTCAGCCACTGCGCTGGCGGGGCTGTCTTCGATCCTCGGCAATCTGACGCTGTTCGGGCTGATCATGCTGTTCCTGGTGATTGGCGCGTTGCGCAAGGTCAAGGTCTACGAGGCGTTTGTCGAAGGCGCCAAAGAAGGCTTCGACGTCGCCAAGAACCTGCTGCCGTATCTGGTGGCGATGCTGTGTGCGGTAGGCGTGTTGCGCGCGTCCGGTGCGCTGGATTTCGGCCTGGAAGGCATTCGCCATCTGGTGGCCTGGACCGGCATGGACACGCGCTTTGTCGATGCGTTGCCGACGGCGATGGTCAAGCCGTTCTCTGGCAGTGCGGCGCGGGCGATGCTGATTGAGACGATGCAGACCCAGGGCGTGGACAGCTTCCCGGCGTTGGTGGCGGCGACGATCCAGGGCAGTACCGAAACCACCTTTTATGTGCTGGCGGTGTACTTCGGCTCGGTGGGCATCCAGCGGGCGCGGCATGCGGTGGGGTGTGCGTTGTTGGCAGAGCTTGCTGGTGTAGTGGCGGCGATTGCCGTCTGCTACTGGTTCTTCGGCTAAGACCTGAATCCCTGTGGCGAGGGAGCTTGCTCCCGTTGGGCCGCGAAGCGGCCCCAGTAAGTTATCGCAGGTGTGTCAGTCAAAGCTCATTGACTGGTTTTGGGGCTGCTGCGCAGCCCAACGGGAGCAAGCTCCCTCGCCACAAAAGCGCGGCTTCCCAGCCCCACCACCCAATCCACCACCTGCTTGTTCAGCGCATCCCCGGCCTGACCAAATCCTGCGACTACGGCAGGCACCTTGGTATCCCCTACCGGCTGCCTCACCTCAAACCGCTTGCTGGCAATAATCCGCTGATCACTCCCGCGTACCAGCCGCGCATCCAGGCGTATCACCACCTCAACCGCGCTGCCGCGGTACTCACTCTGAAACGCCTGCAACTGCCCTCCCAGCTCAAAGTCCGCCTGCAGATTGGTCTCGTCGGTACTGAGCAACGTCACACGTCCATCCCGCTGAAAACCGTCCAGCAACCGGTTGCGCAACAGCACCGGCGCCGGATCGCTCCAGCGTGAGTTCGCGTAGCTGCTGATCAGGTCACCGTTAGGCACCACGGCAATCCGCGGGCTGTCGAGGAATTCGCTGGTCTGCGGCTTGGCCACCCGCAGCGACCACGCCACAGGGCTGGCCTGTGCGGTGGTCTGCGCCGATGGCAACCGGTACACGTCCGAAGGATCTGCCTTGGGCAAGATCGAGCACGCACTGACCAATGCCAGCGCAACGGGGACGATCATTTGGTAAGCACGCTTCATGGCGTGAACTCCTTGTTCTTGTCGCTGCCCAGCAGGTAACCGCTGGGGTTGGCTTCCAGGCGGCGGGAAATCGCGCGTAACGAGCCCAGGGTTTCCCGCAGCTCGCGTACCGCAGGCGCCAGTTCGTTGAGGCCCTGCATGCCGCTGTTCAGGGAATCCTTGTTGTTGGTCAGCAAGGTGTCGATGGTGGCTGTGCTTTGTTGAAGGGACTGCATGGCCTTCTCGGCGCTGCCAAACATCTGCTTGCCCTGGTCGTTGAGCAAACCGTTGGCGTTGCGCATCAGCGCGGTGGTCTGCTCCAGCGTGGCACTGGCCTGTTTGCTCATCTGCATCAATTGCTGCATCACCACTTTGATGTCGCCGCGTTGATCGGCAATCGCGCCAGTGGTCTGTTGCAGGTTATCCAGGGTATTGCTGAGGCGGTCGACGTTCTCTCGGGAGAACATATGATTGGCGTTGTGCAGCAGCAGGTTGATGCTGGTCATCAAGTCATTGCTGTTGTTCAGCAGGCGCGCGATAGGCGATGGAGAGGCGATGATTTGCGGCAGTTCGCCGTCCTTGCCCTTGAGTTCCGGGCTTTGGGGTGTGCCGCCGCTGAGCTGGATGATCGACGTGCCGGTGATGCCGGTCAGGGCCAGCTTGGCCTGGGTGTCTTCCTTGATCGGCGTTTGCCCGGCCAGGCGGATGCGCGCCAGCACCCGGCGCGGGTCTTTCGGGTCGAGGCGCAGGCTGGTGACATCGCCGACCTTGATCCCGCTGTACTGCACCGCGCTGCCTTGGGACAGGCCACTGACGGCCTCGTTGAAGATCACTTCGTAATCCTGAAACGCGCTGTCGACGCTGGATTTGGCCAGCCACAGGCCAAACAGCATGGCACCGACCACGACGATCACGCTGAACAGACCGATCATCACATGATGGGCTCGGGTTTCCATGTCATACCTCGTTGAGCAGTTGAGCGGCATCCAATGCCGCGCGGCCCCGTGGGCCATGGAAGTATTCGTGAATCCAGGCGTCGTCCGTTTCCGAGACGACATCGATGGCGTCCGCCACCAGTACCTTTTTCTGTGCCAGCACCGCCACGCGGTCGGTGATGGTGTACAGCGTGTCGAGGTCGTGGGTGACCAGGAACACGCTCAGGCCCAGCGCATCGCGCAGGGTCAGGATCAGTTGGTCGAAGGCGGCGGCGCCGATCGGGTCGAGGCCGGCGGTGGGTTCGTCGAGAAACAGGATGTCCGGGTCCAGCGCCAGGGCGCGGGCCAGGGCCGCGCGCTTGATCATGCCGCCGGAAAGTGACGATGGGTATTTGTCGGCGGCCGACAACGGCAGCCCGGCCAACGCCAGTTTCACTGCCGCCAGGTGTTCGGCGTCGGGACGGCTGAGGCCGGCATGCTCGATCAGCGGCAAGGCGACGTTTTCCGTGACCGTCAGCGAGGAAAACAGCGCGCCCTTCTGGAACAGCACGCCGAAGCGCCGTTCCACCATCGAACGCTCATGCTCCGACAAGCTCGGCAAGTTCTGCCCGAACACCCGCACCTGCCCTTCGCTCGGCTGGCGCAGGCCAATGATGCTGCGCAGCAGCACCGACTTGCCGCTGCCCGACCCGCCGACCACCGCGAGGATCTCGCCCTTGTACAAATCCAGGTCGAGGTTCTCGTGCACGCTTTGCGGACCAAAGCGGTTACACAGGCCACGGACTTCAATCACCGCCTCGGTGGGCGCACGGCGTAAGCGACTCACCAGCCCATCTCCATGAAGAACAGCGCTGCGACCGCATCCAGCACGATCACCACGAAAATCGATTGCACCACGCTGGAGGTGGTGTGGGCGCCGACCGACTCGGCGCTGCCGCTGACCTTGAAGCCTTCGAGGCAGCCGATGGCGGCGATCAAAAAGGCGAAGATCGGCGCCTTGACCATGCCGACCAGGAAATGCTGCACGCCGATGTCCGATTGCAGCAGCGAGAGGAACATCGCCGGCGAAATATCCAGGGCCACGGCGCACACCACGCCGCCGCCGATAATCCCCGAGATCATCGCCAGGAACGTCAGCATCGGCAGCGCCACCAGCAACGCCAGCACCCGGGGCAACACCAGCAACTCCATCGGGTCCAGGCCCAGGGTGCGGATCGCGTCGATTTCTTCGTTGGCCTTCATCGAGCCAATTTGTGCAGTGAAGGCACTGGCGGTGCGGCCGGCCATCAGGATCGCGGTGAGCAATACGCCAAATTCCCGCAGGAACGAGAACGCCACCAAATCGACGGTAAAAATGCTCGCGCCAAAACTGGCCAGCACAGTGGCGCCGAGAAACGCCACCACCGCGCCCACCAGAAAGGTCAGCAAGGCAACGATGGGCGCCGCATCGAGGCCGGTCTGTTCGATATGCGCAACCATCGGCGTCACGCGCCAGCGCTTGGGCCGGAACACGCCACGGGCGAAGGTTTCGAGGATCAGGCCGATAAAGCCGAGCAACTTCATGCCGTCTTGCCAGACGGTGTACACCGCGCTGCCGATGCGTGCCAGCAACATAATGCCGGCGGCCTCTTCCGGCTCCTTGACCGGCACGCAGAAGTCGTTCAGGGAGCGGTAGACCGTTTTCAGCAGCGCGCGGTCGGCGGTCGAGAGGCTGCAGTCAGTGTGTTCGGCGGATTGTTCGATGCGCTCGGGGCCGAGCAGCTCCACCAGCAGCGAAGCGCCGGCCGTGTCCAGGGCGCCCAGGCCGTTAAGGTCGATGCGGGTGCCCGCGTCGTACTGGCCGTCGAGCTTTTCCGACAGCTTCTTCAGGTTGGCATAGTGGGCAAGCGTCCAATCCCCCGTAATCCTCAGCTGTGGAGGTTGGGTGGACGTGTCCAGATGGGCTGCACCGGCCGTTGTGCTACTGGTCATAAGCTCCGAGCTTGTTTGGCTATTCCAGAATTCCTACGTAATAGCACGATCCTGCCTACTTTGGCGCGTCCGGCGTTGCTGGGGCCTGACCGGGGTCAGTCACCTTGAAGCGCAGCACGCCGATCACTTGGCCATCTTCGGTCAGCACCCGTACCTGCCAGCGGCCCACCGAGTCGGGGGGGAAGTTCTGTTTGTGGGTCCAGGCCCGATAGCCTTCCTTGCGCCCGCCGTGAATGTCCAGGGCGATGCGGTCGACTTCCTTGCCGTTGAATTTCCACACATGGTAGATGCGCTCATCCAGCCCGCGCGGTGCGTTGATCGCGGTATAGGCATACAACCCGCTGTTGCGCAGTTGGGCGGCGCTGACTTCTTTCAAGTCATCGCCGGGCGTGCGGTCCTGCAATTGAGTGCTGATGGCCACTTCGGTCATCCACAACGTCGCGGGCGGCACCCAACTGCGCAGGAACCAGCCGGCGCAACCAATCGCTGCCGTAACCCCCAGCAGCATCGCCCAGCCTTTGATACTGCGCAGCGGCAGGCTCACCGCCAGGCTCGGGATCGAAAGCAGCATCGCCACGCCGAGGGCCAGTTTGTAACTCTCGGCGGTGGTCAGGTGCAGGATGATCGGCAGCGCGGTCAGCAGGGCCGCAAACAGGGTCAGGGTGTGCAGCGCCAGGAACAGCGAACGCTTGGGCGCCAGCCACTTGTAGTACAGCGGGTCGGTGATCGAGACCAGCGCCGCCGCGCCCAACAGGCCGGTAAAGATCGACTGGCCGCTGTTCCAGGTGGTGGTGACAAAAAAGAACGGCAGCACAAAAAACAGGCTTTCCTGGTGGATCATCTGCGTGGCGTAGCGCAGCAGCGGCTCGGGGATTTCCCGTTTGAAGACTTTGCTGAACAGCTGGGTGAAGCTGTTTTCCAGCATCAGCCATAACCAGCTCACCAGCATGATGATCGCGATCCAGCTGGCCATGCCTTGCTGGCGATCCACCAGGATGAAGCTGCCCACACCGGAGATGAAACCGCCGAGTGCAATCACCCCTGGGTAGCGCTTCATCAGTTCGAGGACGCGCTGGATGGTCTGGGTCAGGATAGGCATTCGGCAGTTCACAGTCTTTGTAGGAAAAATCCCAGACAGAATAACGTTTTAGCCGTTTTCCCGGGGCCTCATTACGCAATCCCTTTGCGATAACGCCACACGCCGAGCAACACAATCGCGATCAGCCCCAGCGCGCCGGCGGCGATCCAGTTGAGGGTGTCGTAGCTGAACAGCGGTTTCTCGATGCGCCAGTAGCCGTTCTGCTTGAACAGCTCGCGCATGGCCTGGTTGGTTTGCTCCAGGCTGACGGCCTTGATGCGCTTGGCCGGGTCGCTGAAACGCCCCTTGGCGTAGTCGCCCGAGGCGCTCCAGTAATAGTCGGCCAACGCACTGTTGCCCTGAACCGCCCACGCCTGGCGGGCGATGGCGGCTTGTTGCAGGCGGGCGAAGGTGGCGGGGTCGAGGCCGTCCTGAAGCAGTTGGGCCTTGAGGGTTTCCAGCACCTGTTCGGCTTCGGGCAAGTCTTCGCGCTCGAGGTCGGCGTTGAGGCTCATGAAGCCGACGCCGCCGAGCACTTCGCGTTCGCTCCATGGGCCGTAGGACAAGCCGTGCTGCAGCCGCAATTGGCGATACAACGCCCAGTCCAGATAGTCCTTGAGCAGGTCGAAGGTTTCATCGTACTGGTCGTCCAGCACTGGCTCGGGGAACAACCAGTGCAGCTTGGCGTTGTCACCCACCCAGCCATGGATCAGGTCACGGCGAATCGCGGCGGCGTGTTGAATCTCCGGCAGTGCACGATGTTCCGTGGGGTCAACCGGATCCAGCTCGCCGTAGGTGCGTTCGAGGTAGGCCGGCAACAGCTTGTCCAGGTCGCCGACGATGATCAGGGTCATGTTGTTGGGGGCGTACCAGGCCTTGCGCAGTTTTTCCAATTGGTCGCGGGTCAGGTGGTCGACGTCGGCACGTTCGGCGCATTTGAGCCCCAGTTCCACCGCAAGCTGACTGCTGGCCTTGTGGCCGAGGTCCTGGCGGTCCAGCAGGCGTTGCAGGTGCGAGTAATGGCCGCCGTCTTCGCGTTCCACCACCTGTTTGGCGGCATTGATGTTGGCGTCGGTCAGTTCGGTACGGGTGATGATGGCCAGCAGCAGGTCGAGCACCTTGCGCTGGTTTTGCGCCGGCGCCTCGATGACGAAAGTGGTGTCGGCGTTGCTGGTATAGGCGTTCCAGTCGCCGCCGAGGGCTTGCATGCGCTCTTCCAGATCACCTTCGCCGCCACCGTCGATTCCGCTGAACAGCAGGTGTTCCAGCAGATGCGGCAGCTCTTTGTCTTCGCAACTGAAGTCGTCCAGACCGACGCCTACGACCAGGCGAATGGCCACGTGGCCGCGCTCGGTGCCCGGCTTGAGCAGCAGTTGCAGGCCGTTGGGCAGTGTGTAGCCCTCGACTTGCAAGCGGTCAAAGGCAAAGGTGTGTGCCGAGCCCATAAGCAGGCAGGCGAATAACAGGCGACGCATAACAAGCTTCCTGGCGAGTGAGGTCCTTGTTAACTGACTTCACTCGCCACCTTACGTTCAGGGCGAATGGGTGATGTCGGCAATATCGTCCGCCGAAAGGGCGCCGGTGTCGGTGGTTTCCAGCACCACATACGCGCTGCTGCAGAACAGCGAGTTGAGGCGCTTCATGTCGGCAATCAGCTCCAGGTGCAGGGAACTGGTCTCCAGGCTCTGTACGATTTTACGTTGCAAGCGGCTGACGTGAGCGTGGGCCAGGCGACGCTCCTGGGCGCGAAAACGACGCTTCTCCCGCAGCAATTGCCGGGCGCTTTCCGGGTCGGCGCTGAGGAACACCGACAGGCCCAGGCGCAGGTTGGCGATCAACTGCGTTTGCAGACCGGCCAGCTCTTCCAGGCCGACTTCGGAGAACGAGCGGCGCTGGGAGGTTTTTTGCTGCTGGACCTTGCGCAGCATGCGTTCGATCAGGTCACCGGCCAGCTTCAGGTTGATCGACAGCTCAATGATTTCGGCCCAGCGTCGGCTGTCGTGCTCGCTGAGGTCTTCGCGGGGCATTTGCGCGAGGTAGAGTTTGATCGCGCTGTAGAGCGCTTCAACGTCGTCGCTCAGGCTGCGCATTTCCTGGGTGATGGCGGTCTGCTTGCCCCGCAGCACTTCCAGCATCGAGGTCAACATATTGTCGATCAAGTCACCCAGGCGCAGGGTTTCGCGGGCGGCGTTGGCCAGCGCCAGGCTTGGCGTGGCGAGCGCCGCCAGGTCCAGGTGACGGGGCTTGGCCAGGCCGTTGACCTCTTCACGCTCCGGCAGCAACCAGGCGCACAAGCGGGACATCGGGCCAATAGTCGGCAACAGGATCAGGCAGCGGATGACGTTATAGAGCAGGTGAAAGGTGATCACCATGCCTTGGGCGCTGTAGTCCAGGGTGTCCATCCACAGCGCCAGCGGGTCGAGGGCCGGGATGATCAGCAGCAGGCCGATCAGCTTGTAGAGCAGGCTGCCCAGGGCCACCTGGCGACCGGCGGCGTTCTGCATGCTGGTGCTGAGGAAGGCCAGCACGCCGCTGCCGATGTTGGCGCCGATCACCAGGCCGATTGCCACGTGCAGGCCGATCACGCCGGCGCCGGCCAGGGTCGCGGTCAGCAGGACGGCGGCCAGGCTGGAGTAGGAAATCATCGCGAACAGTGCGCCGACCAAGGCATCGAGCAAGATATCGCCGGTCAGCGAGGCGAACAGGACCTTCACGCCCTGCGCGTGGGTAATCGGGCCTGCGGCTTCGACGATCAATTGCAGCGCAAGAATGATCAGCCCCAAGCCAATACCGACACGGCCCATCTGCCCGGCGCGCGTCTGTTTGCGCGACAGGAAGAAAATCACCCCGAGAAAAATCAGCAGCGGCGACAGCCACGACAGGTCAAAGGTCAGCACCCGGGCCATTAATGCCGTACCGACATCGGCACCGAGCATGGTCGCCAGGGCGGGCATCAGGCCCATCAGGCCTTGGCCGACAAACGAGGTCACCAGCATCGCCGTGGCGTTGCTGCTTTGCACCATGGCTGTCACCAGGATGCCGGCGATAAACGCCAGCCAGCGCTTGGACATGTTCTGCCCGATGACCTGGCGCAAGTTGGAACCGTAGACCCGCAGGATGCCGGTACGGACGATGTGCGTGCCCCAGATAAGCAGGGTCACGGCGGAAAGCAGATTGAGCAAGGTCAGCATGCTCGGCCCCCCGTGTGGGTTAGCTCAAAAAGAGCAAATAAGAATTGCCGCGTGCCGTTCTACGTCTTGTACTTAAGCTGTAGTTGGCGAATGGGCTCTGCGCCAGCATCGCATAGCTAAAGTCGGGATTGAAACAAAACTGTCATGAAATCAGTTTTTTGCAGATGAAAAAAAGGGGCTCGAGAGCCCCTTTTTCAGCAGCGGATCAAGGTTACTGACCCGGAATGTCCTTGCGCAGTTTCACAGGGTCCTGCTGTTTTTTCTTTTTCGCGATGGCGGTACGCATCTTGATGTTCACCGCTTCCACCGCCAGGGAGAACGCCATGGCGAAGTAAACGTAGCCTTTTGGCACGTGAACATCGAAGGCTTCAGCGATCAGAACGGTACCCACCACCAGCAGGAACGACAGCGCCAGCATCTTCAGCGACGGGTGTTTGTCGATGAATTCGCTGATGGTGCCAGCGGCCAGCATCATCACCAGTACGGCGACGATAATCGCAGCCACCATCACCGGTACGTGGGAAACCATACCGACTGCGGTAATCACCGAGTCCAGGGAGAATACGATGTCGATGATCGCGATCTGGATGATGGTGTAGATGAACTTGCCACCGGCGCCTTTTGGCTCGTCGTGGGTTTCGTCCTCACCTTCCAGGGCGTGGTACATCTCCTGGGAGCTTTTCCACAGCAGGAACAGGCCACCGAAGAACAGGATCAGGTCGCGACCGGAAATGCCTTGGCCGAACACCACGAACAGGTCGTCGGTGAGGCGCATCACCCATGTGATCGACAGCAGCAACAGGATCCGCGTGACCATCGCCAGGGCCAGGCCGAAGATCCGGGTACGCGCCTGCATGTGCTTGGGCATGCGGCTGACCAGGATCGAAATCATGATGATGTTATCGATGCCCAGGACGATCTCGAGGGCCGTCAGGGTGAAGAAAGCAATCCAGATTTCCGGATTGGTCAGCCATTCCATGTGTATTCCTTTGAACGAGTGTTAGACCGCGCCGGCTTTAAGCGCCGGTGCAGTGAGTTGTACGATTATAGAGTGCTGAACAGCGGAAAAATCCCCATCAGCAATGCGGCGACCATTATGCACAGGCACACCAGTACCGCCCACTTGAGGGTGAAGCGCTGGTGATCGCCAAATTCGATACCCGCCAGGGCCACCAACAGGTAAGTGGATGGAACCAGTGGGCTCAACAAGTGCACGGGTTGGCCAACGATCGAGGCGCGAGCCATTTCCACGGCGGTGATGCCGTAGTGACTGGCGGCTTCGGCCAATACGGGCAGTACACCGTAGTAGAACGCGTCGTTGGACATGAAGAACGTGAACGGCATGCTCACCAGTGCGGTGATCACGGCCAGGTAAGGGCCGAGGGCGTCGGGGATGACCGCCAGCAGGCTCTTGGACATGGCGTCGACCATGCCGGTGCCGGACAGGATGCCGGTGAAGATACCGGCGGCGAAGATCAACCCGACCACCGCCAATACGCTGCCGGCGTGGGCGGCGACGCGGTCTTTCTGCATTTGCAGGCACGGGTAGTTGACGATCATCGCGATACTGAAGGCCACCATGAACAGCACGGGCAGCGGCAGCAGGCCGGCAATCAGGGTGCACATCAGGGCTAGCGTCAGGGCGCCGTTGAACCAGATCAGCTTCGGACGGCGGGCGTCCGGGTACTGCGAAACGCTGATTTCGCTGTGGTCAATTTCGTCACCGTGCAGGTGCAGTTCACCGAGACGCGCACGTTCGCGCTTGCCGTACATGTAGGCAATCACCAGGATGGCAACCACGCCGGCGAGCATCGCCGGGATCATCGGTACGAAAATGTCCGATGGGTCTACATGCAGCGCACTGGCCGCACGGGCGGTCGGGCCGCCCCATGGCGTCATGTTCATCACGCCGCCGGCCAGGATGATCAGGCCGGCCATGATCCGCGGGCTCATGCCGATGCGCTTGTACAACGGCAGCATGGCGGCCACGCAGATCATGTAAGTGGTGGCGCCGTCACCGTCCAGTGAGACCACCAGGGCCAGTACGGCAGTGCCGACCGAGACCTTCAGCGGGTCGCCCTTGACCAGCTTGAGGATCTTGCGCACGGCCGGGTCGAACAGGCCGGAGTCGATCATCAAGGCGAAATAGAGGATGGCGAACATCAGCATCACGCCGGTCGGCGCGAGCTTGGTGATGCCTTCGAGCATCATCGGGCCGATCTTCGGTGCAAAGCCGCCGAACAGCGCGAACAGAATTGGCACGATGATCAAGGCGATCAGCGCAGACAGGCGCTTGGTCATGATCAGGTACATGAACGTGATGACCATGGCAAAGCCAAGGAAAGTCAGCATAGGAATACTCCAGGCGTAGCGCGGCTAGGGAATGGCGAACCGGTTGGGGTCAGCGCAGAACGAACAGCACGAGGCGTACGGGTGGAGTTGGGGCAAACAGGCGGGTACGAGCGGACATCGGGAATCACCATTGTTGTTGTTAACAACCGGTCTGTTGCCGGTAGTGGTGGGCGATCCTAGTCCCGGAAGCTTTCAGCCAGCTTTCGCTTAAGAAACAGGCTACGTTGAGTGACGACTGGTCTTATATGAAATAAGGATGTGGGAGACGGGGCATGCATGAGCAACACCAAGGCGGCTGCCATTGCGGGCGGGTGCGTTATCAGTTCAGCGGGGCGTTGGTGGACATTGCCCACTGCCACTGTTCGGTTTGCCGGCGGGTCAGCGGTGGGTTGGTGACCACCTGGATCACCCTGCCCCGTCCCGCGTTTGCGTGGGTGGCGGGAACGCCGGCGCAGTACGAATCGTCATCGACGTGCGTGAGGTATTTCTGTTCGAACTGTGGGGCGCACCTGGCGTTGGAAACTCGCCTGAGTCCCCAGAGTATCGATGTGACCATCGCGACCCTGGATCATCCGGAACAGGCCCCGGCAGAACGGCACATCTGGGTAGAGAGCCGATTGCCGTGGCTGCGCCTGGATGAACAGTTGCCGCAAGAGGATGGGGAAACGCTCTAGGGCAACTCGAACCCGCCGGAGGCCTTGTGCAGCGCTCGCAAGTGCTCGCCCAATTGCTTGAGGTTGGCTTCACACGCGGCAATTTCCGCTGCGCGGGACGGCTCCAGCAGCGCCCTCACCTCCTTGTCCAGGTCGCCGGTCAGCGACTGCAACTGTTTCTGGCGCGCGGCGCTTTCAGATTCCAGGCGTTGGGATTCGGTCGGCTGGGGCAGGCCGTAACCGCTGGTGCCCAACAGCTCTGCCGGACGACTGAGGAAGCCGCTGTTGGCGAGGATCTGCTGTAAGGTCGCGTTGGCCTTCTCCATACCGCCGTTCTTCAGCTCGCGGGCACCGAGGTAGCGTTGTTTGACTTCATCCTGGGCCAGCATGAGTTGCTTGCGAAAGCTTGCCTGCTCCAGCAGCAACAAGGCCGCGCTGGCGCGCAGGTCGGCCTCGGCGAACCATGGGCGCCGCTCTTCGGCGCTCAGTGAGAGCCAGTCCTCTACCTCGGCCTGCTTGATTGGCAGGCGCTTTTTCAGCACCTCGAACATCGCCTGGTACCGCTCGCGGAAAGAATCGAAGTGATAGCCCAGGCGCAGCGCGCGTTTTTTGTCATCCAGCACGCTGGTATCGGCCAGCCCCCGGCCCTTGAGGACTTCCAGCAGACCATTGGGCGTGATGTTGTCCAGGCCGGTCAGCTGCGGGTTGGCGCTGCCGCTGCGTAACAGTTTCAGGCTCTCCACTGCGCAGTTGTTGGAGATGAAGAAGTAATTGCCGTCGTAGCTCCAGTGCATTTCGGCGGCGTGTTCGACAGTGTCGTTGATCTCTTGGCGGGTCAGTTTCAGCGGCACCGACGCCAGGCCACGCAGTTCGGTCTTGGTGTACTCGTCGATGACTTGTGACAGCGGCAGCACGAACAGCCGTGACGGGTATTTGCCGATCAGGCCGTCCCAGCTCGACAGTTGTACGTCTCCGACGAATGCGCGGTAGGACAGAACCAGGTGCTGGTCCAGGTCCAGCCGGCAATCCGGGCCCCGTGGCCGGCCTGGGGCGCAGATCACCAGGCGCAACATGCTATGGCCCCAGCGGCTTACCAGGTTCTGGTTGGCCTCGGCCAGCAGGTAGTCGATTTCGTAGACTCTCTCGGGGTCGACCTGACCCAGCGGGGTCTTGGCGAAGTCGTTGCCGGCGTTGAGGAAGTCGTAGGTCTTGGCGCAGGTGTCCTTGGCTGGCGGCGCCCAGCCAAAGTGTTCCTTGTAATAGCGGTACAACGAAGGCCGGCGGCAGGCGTAGCTCGGGTCGAGGAGGAAGTACTCCATGTTGACCGCGACGAATTCCAGCGGGCTGGTGGTTTCGTAGATGTCCGGGCTGCGGGCGACCTGGTGGTTGTTCTGTTCACGTTCGCCGCGACGCCCGACGTATTGCGGCCAGCCGGCAAGGTCCAGCAGGCGTGGGTCATCGCTGAGGGTAAAGCGGCGATCGTTCTGGCCACGGCATTGATCAGGCAGGCCGATCAGGCCGGTGATGTTGTTCTGGCGGCTGCAACGCTGGATCAGCGTGCGGTCGGCGCTGGACCACAGCCGGGCGCGGTCGTAGATGTGGGTCAGTTCATGCAACACGGTGGCGAGCATTTCCCGGCGCACGGTGCCATGGGGGCGGTTGGTTTTTTGTGTCGCGGCGCTGCCGTCGGTGAGGCTTTCCAGCAGGTTGCTGTTGAGGTCCAGTTCGGACACCAGTGACGCCTGGCCGTAGGCGTTTTCGGGCATCTTGTCGGTCCAGCCGACGTCGATGGTCCGGTCCAATTGCTCGATGAAGCGCGGCGGCAACGCCTGCATCGCCTCATCCAGCAATGCCTGGCTTGCCTGCTGCTGGGCCGGGCTCAAGCCGTCAGTCTTGAGCCGCAGTTGCAGGGCGGCCTGAGCCGCGCTGGCGCCGAGCAGCAGCGTGCCGGCCAGTAGCCAGGCGGCAACTCGCCTCACAGTGCGAGGATAGCTTCGGCGAGGACCTGGTCGCTGGCGTCGCGGGCTTCTGGCACGCGGGTTCGCAGGGTATCGAACGCGGCTTCCAGCTGAGCGCCGCGAATCTCGCCATTGCTGGCGACGAAACTGGCAGCATCGTCGTGGGCTTCGCGCACGACTTTGGAGTCGCGGATGGACGTGGTGGTGTCCGAGGTGAAATCAATGGTACGGGCCGAGGCACGGACGATGATGTTACTGGTGGCCTTCAGGGTTTGCGCCTGGGCAACACCGGCCAACAACAGCAGGCCGAGAGCGGCGGCGATCAGCGGGCTACGCATGGAATGACTCCGAAATACAAAGATGATTATTGGACGAGAATTGCTTGCGCCAGTTCAAGGTCACTGGCGTTAAGTTTTGGCTGGGTGTGGCGCAGATAATCCAGCGCTGATTCCAGTCGGGCTCCCCGCCATTCGCCGTCAGTGGCAATGAAAGCGGCAGCGTCATCCTGGGCGGCCAGTATCAGTTTATGGTCGAACGGTGCGGAGGTCACTTTGCTGGTGGCATACGCACTGACAACCAGGCTCTGGGTTGACAGGTCAAAGGCCGGAGCTTGGGTGGACCAGCAGGTGCAAAACACTACGGGAGCGATCAACAGGCGGTATGAAAAAGCCATGGGACTCGACAACTGAAAACGAGCGCCAAGGCTAGCGCAATGCCCGGGCGAGAGCCAGCGCGCAGGATCAGGGAGCGCCTGGCGCTCCCGTCTTCCCCACCTGCGGTCAGATGGCCAGGATCGCCTGGGCCAGTTGAGCGTCAGTCGCGGTATTCAGTTGTGGAGCCTGTTGGCGGATCTGGGCCAGGGCGCTTTCCAGTTTCACGCCCCGGATGGCGCCGTCGCTGGCCACAAAGCTGGCGGCGTCGTCGCGGGCGGCACGTACGACCTTGTTGTCACGCAGGGAGGACGTGGCATCGGAGGTCGCATCCGAGGTGGCTTTCAGAGCGCCGACGATCGAATCCGTGGTCACGATCAGACTGGAGGCGTTGGCATTGGCAGCCAGGGCCAGCAGGGCTGCAGCGCTCAGCAGGCGAAGACGGGACATGGGGTGACTCCTGTAAATGAACGAATAAAAGTGGCACAAAGCCGCTACTTGATCAGCGGGACCATGGGCATCAGACGCCCGTTCTACAGGGTTCGCCACGTGGTAATCGGATATTAAGCCGCCGTTTATCCGTTCGGATAGTCACCCGTGGTGATTACTCGCTCCAGAACGACTTGGACAGTTCGGCTGCTCGGTCGCCGTGGCTGATGCCCGCGTCAGATAACTCCCGCGGGTCCAGTTGAGCCAGCAACCTGCGTGTACGGGCACGTTGCTCCCAGCGGGCGAGTGCCGAGGCCGTGCGTTGCAGTAGCCTTATCAATAGAGGGCGTTGCTGGGCTTGGGTGTTCATGGCGAGCGCCTTTTATGAGGTTCTGAAACTCCATGTTGGGCGCGAAGGTTTTACCGGTACAGATACACCAAGGCTAAATTGTACTGCTTAATTGTTATGTTTTTTAAACTGTACCTGTTGATATGAAAGCCTATTGTTTTTGCTCTTAGAAATCCAAACCCCAGAAACAACAAAACCCGCCTCCGGTTACCCGGGGCGGGTTTTGCTTGATCAATTCTGAGTGCTGGCTGTGGACCCGGTGGGTCAGGGCCAGCGGACGCTAATTAGCGCCAGAACGGCTTGCTCAGCTCTTCGTAGCGTTGTGCTTCGCTGATACCGGCGTCAGCCAGCAGACGCGAATCCAGACGAGCCAGTTGATGGCGGCTGGAGATGCGGCGCTGCCACAACATCAGGTTGGCGATAACGCGCAGAGGCAGGGAAGCCTGGGTGTTTACAGCTTTTTCTTCGAAGAACAGATCGGAACTGAGTGTACGTTCCATGATGACATCCTTCCGCTTGTGGCGGGATTAGGTAGTGGTTTAACTGATGCCAATGATCCTCTTCCGGCGCAAGACTCTCTAGATACAGTTCACCTGTATTGTGAGGGGCCAGTTAACTGTTTATAGGGGCTGTACTGTACGAAATTGGGGCAACTGTACCTGTCGGCACTTTTATGGTGCGTTTTAGGCATTTTTAGAGAAAGGTGTGGGATATTTCGGTAGGAAACGACCGGTACAGCAGTACAGTTTTTTCTAAAAGATGGGTTTGCAAACCCGGACTGATGAAACTGTGTTTGCATCAGTCCGAATCTGTATCAATTACGCTTTCAGCATATGCCCGGTTTCTTCCAGGTTGATGTGCCAACTCAGTGCTTCTCGCAGGATGTGCGGGGTGTGACCGCCCAGCGCGCAGGCTTGGGTGAAGTACGTGTTCAGGGCGTCGCGGTATGCCGGGTGCACGCAGTTGTCGATGATGACCCGAGCCCGCTCACGCGGCGCCAGGCCGCGAAGGTCTGCCAGGCCGACCTCGGTCACGAGGATGTCGACATCATGCTCGGTATGGTCCACATGGCTGACCATCGGCACGACGCTGGAGATTGCCCCGGCCTTGGCGATCGACTTGGTGACAAAGATCGCCAGGTGCGCGTTGCGTGCAAAGTCACCCGAGCCGCCAATCCCGTTCATCATCCGCGTGCCGCAGACGTGGGTGGAGTTGACGTTGCCGTAGATGTCGAACTCCAGCGCAGTGTTGATGCCGATAATGCCCAGGCGCCGTACCACTTCCGGGTGGTTGGAGATTTCCTGGGGCCGCAGCACCAATTTGTCTTTATAGCGCTCCAGGTTGCCGAACACGTCGGCGTTGCGCCGTTCCGACAAGGTGATCGAGCTGCCCGAGGCGAAGCTCAGCTTGCCGGCGTCGATCAGGTCGAACGTCGAGTCCTGGAGTACTTCCGAATACATTGTCAGGTCTTCGAACGGCGACTCGATCAAGCCGCACATCACCGCGTTGGCAATGTTGCCGATGCCGGCCTGCAGCGGGCCGAGCTTATTGGTCATGCGCCCGGCGTCGACTTCTTCTTTAAGGAAGTTGATCAGGTGGTTGGCGATCGATTGGGTGTCGCTGTCGGGCGGCGTCACGGTGGAGGCCGAGTCGGCCTGATTGGTGATGACGATGGCGACGATCTTCTCCGGTGGGATCGGAATTGCGGTGCTGCCGATGCGGTCGTCCACGGCCACCAACGGAATCGGTGTGCGGGTCGGGCGATAGCTCGGGATATAGATGTCGTGCAGGCCTTCCAGGTTCGGGTTATGCGCCATGTTGATCTCGACGATCACGTGCTTGGCGAAAATCGCGAAACTGGCAGAGTTGCCCACGGACGTGGTCGGCACAATATGGCCTTGCTCGGTAATGGCCACGGCTTCGATTACCGCGATGTCCGGCAGCTTGAGCTGATTGTTACGCAGCTGCTCGACGGTCTCCGACAGGTGCTGGTCGATAAACATCACTTCGCCGGCGTTGATCGCCTTGCGCAGAGTGCTGTCTACCTGGAATGGCATGCGTCGCGACAGTACGCCGGCTTCGGTCAGTTGCTTGTCCAGGTCATTGCCCAGGCTGGCACCGGTCATCAGGGTGATTTTCAGCGGCGAGGTCTTGGCGCGTTCGGCCAAGGCGTGGGGCACGGCCTTGGCTTCACCGGCGCGGGTGAAGCCGCTCATGCCGACGGTCATGCCGTCCTGGATCAGTGCGGCAGCGTCAGCCGCGCTCATGACCTTGTTCAACAACGAAGGCAAGCGGATACGATCACGGTACATGGATTGTTATCTCGGGCTACGGAAGCAAGATGCGCAGTCTAGTGATTTCAAAAAATTTCGTCCCGCTACCATGGTCGAATGCCAGGCAGCGATTTAGAGCCTTCTGTCGGTTTTTTACCGGCAATAAAAAACCCCAGCCTACTAAAGGCCAGGGTTTTGGGTATTGCGCTGGCGCAGTTTTTATTCGACGGCTTTGACCATGTCTTCGATGACCTTCTTGGCGTCTCCGAAGACCATCATGGTCTTGTCCAGGTAGAACAGTTCGTTGTCCAGGCCGGCATAGCCGCTGGCCATGGAGCGCTTGTTGACGATGATGGTCTTGGCTTTGAACGCTTCGAGAATCGGCATCCCCGCGATTGGCGACTTGGGATCATTCTTGGCAGCCGGGTTGACCACGTCGTTGGCGCCGAGCACCAACACCACGTCGGCCTGGCCGAACTCGGAGTTGATGTCTTCCATCTCGAACACCTGGTCGTAAGGCACTTCTGCCTCGGCCAGCAGTACGTTCATGTGGCCGGGCATGCGGCCGGCAACCGGGTGGATCGCGTACTTCACGGTCACGCCGCGATGGGTCAGCTTCTCGGTCAGCTCTTTCAGCGCATGTTGCGCCCGTGCCACCGCCAGGCCATACCCCGGGACAATGATCACGGTGTCCGCGTTGGTCAACAGGAAGGTTGCGTCATCAGCCGAACCGGACTTCACCGGGCGAGCTTCTTTAGAGCCCGCGGGGCCCGCGGCGTCTGCTGTGTTGCCGAAACCGCCGAGCAGCACATTAAAGAAGGAACGGTTCATCGCCTTGCACATGATGTACGAGAGGATCGCGCCGCTTGAACCCACCAGGGAGCCGGCGATGATCAGCATCGAGTTGTTCAGCGAGAAACCGATACCCGCCGCCGCCCAGCCGGAGTAGCTGTTCAGCATCGAGACGACCACTGGCATGTCGGCGCCACCAATCGGGATGATGATCAGCACGCCCAGTACGAACGCCAGGGCCAGCATCAATGCGAATGCGCTGAGGTTTCCGGTGAGCATGAAGGCCAGGCCCAGGCCCAGGGTCAGCAGGCCCAGCACCAGATTCAGCTTGTGCTGACCGCCGAACTGTACCGGTGCGCCCTGGAACAGGCGGAACTTGTACTTGCCCGACAGCTTGCCGAAGGCAATGACGGAGCCGGAGAACGTAATCGCGCCGATGGCAGCACCAAGGAACAGTTCCAAGCGGTTACCGGCAGGGATCGAATCCCCCAGGTGTTTGACGATGCCCAGGGATTGCGGCTCCACGACTGCGGCAATGGCAATAAACACCGCAGCGAGGCCGATCATGCTGTGCATGAACGCCACCAGTTCCGGCATCTTGGTCATTTCTACGCGCTTGGCCATGATCGAGCCGGCGGTGCCGCCGACCAGCAGGCCAACGATCACGTACCCGATGCCGGCAGTCGCCAGCTCCGCGCCGAGCTTATAGATGAGGCCCACGGTGGTGAGCACTGCCAGCGCCATGCCGAGCATGCCGAACAGGTTGCCGCGCCGCGAAGTGGTTGGGTGTGACAAGCCTTTGAGGGCCTGGATAAAGCAGATCGACGCGATCAGGTAGAGCGTCGTAACCAGATTCATGCTCATTACTTCGGCGCCTCTTCTTTTGCTTTCGGGGCTTTCTTCTTGAACATCTCAAGCATCCTGCGGGTAACCAGGAAGCCGCCGAATACATTGACCGCAGCCAGGGCCACGGCCAGGGTGCCCATGGTCTTGCCCAGCGGCGTCACGGTGAGTGCGGCCGCCAGCATGGCGCCGACGATTACGATCGCCGAAATTGCGTTGGTCACGGCCATCAGCGGGGTGTGCAAGGCCGGGGTGACGTTCCAGACCACGTGGTAACCGACATAAATTGCCAGCACAAAGATGATCAGGTTGTAGATACCGGGGGAGATAAGCTCTTCCATCGTCTGAATCCCTGCTTAGGCGTTTTTGCGGATGACTTGGCCGTCGCGGCACATCAGGCACGCGGCGACGATGTCGTCTTCGAGGTTGATTTCAAACTGCCCTTCCTTGGTGAAGACCAGCTTCAGGAAGTCCAGCAGGTTGCGCGCGTACAGCGCCGAGGCATCGGCTGCGACGGCGCCTGCCAGGTTGGTCGGGCCGCAGATGGTCACGCCGTTTTCCACGACCACCTGGTCTGCCACGGTCAGTGGGCAGTTGCCGCCCTGGGCTGCCGCGAGGTCGATGACCACCGAACCTGGCTTCATTTGTGCGACGGTCTCGGCGCTGAGCAGGGTTGGCGCCTTGCGGCCCGGGATCAATGCGGTGGTGATGACGATGTCGGCTTGCTTGGCGCGCTCGTGCACGGCCAGGGCCTGACGCTGCATCCAGCTGGTGGGCATCGGACGTGCGTAGCCGCCAACACCGACGGCGCATTCGCGCTCTTCATCGGTTTCGTAGGGCACGTCGACGAACTTGGCGCCCAGGGACTCGATCTGTTCCTTTACGGCCGGCCGCACGTCGGACGCTTCGATGACGGCGCCCAGACGTTTCGCGGTAGCAATCGCCTGCAGCCCTGCTACGCCCGCGCCGAGGATCAGCACGCGAGCGGCTTTCACCGTGCCTGCGGCGGTCATCAACATTGGCATGAAGCGTGGGTAGTGATGGGCGGCGAGCAACACGGCCTTATAACCGGCAATGTTCGCTTGGGAAGACAGCACATCCAGGCTTTGCGCGCGGGAGGTGCGCGGTGCGGCCTCAAGGGCAAAGGCCGTGATGCCATGCTCGGCCAGTCGGGTGATGGTTTCGTTGCTGAACGGATTGAGCATGCCCACCAACACCGCGCCGCGTTTGATCAGCGTCAGTTCGCTGTCATTCGGGGCTACGACCTTGAGAATCAGTTCGGCACCGAATGCCTCGCTGGCG
Source organism: Pseudomonas sp. TH32 (assembly GCF_016650855.1). Classification (NCBI taxonomy): domain Bacteria; kingdom Pseudomonadati; phylum Pseudomonadota; class Gammaproteobacteria; order Pseudomonadales; family Pseudomonadaceae; genus Pseudomonas; species Pseudomonas sp. TH32. Next base: position 5,634,702 of record NZ_JAEKFA010000002.1, read on the forward strand.
TTGCCAATGGTTGCGCCTGCCGCTTCATAGGCACTGTCGACGACACTGGCATTGATGCCTGCCCCGCTTTGCACAGTGACCTTGTGGCCCTGGCCGATCAGCTTCTTGATGGTTTCCGGGGTGGCAGCCACCCGCGTTTCACCGGTCTGGGTTTCGAGAGGAACACCAATGTGCACGTCAAATCTCCTGCATGATCTTTTTGCTTTGATTTTTGTAAAAGGCCAGTGCACCGCAAGAGGTGCATCTGGGCGGCCGATCAGCACGATCCCGCTGAAATACAGCGGGGCGCGGCATTTTGCAGGCGAACTTTACGGCCTTCAAGAGATTATGACGGGTGACGAAAAATTAACTACAAGTCACCCTGTGACTGATTGTCGCAATGCATGGGTATAACTCTTTCAAATACAGGTATTTAAAGGGGTTTAGCTAAAATATTGGCTTGTCGTCATGGTTGATGTGAATGGCTGTCTATCGCTGTCACATTATGGCTACAGGCCAATATACGTATGGCTTTAAGACCGATTTACCGCCAAAAGATGCGGTCTTCTAAATTGCGACATATATATACATATGTAGGTATTTTAATTTGCTGACTACAGAGTCAATAAGCCAGCGTTCGCCTTTAGCTATTGGGGTTGTAGCGCAGTGACTGATCGATCAGCCAGTCTCTGAACGCGTGAAGAGAAGCCGATTCGACTTTTCTCTCGGGAATCATCAAGTAATACGCCTTTGAACTCGCCAGTACCTGGGGGCTTGCGATCACCAGGTGCCCTTCGTTCAATTCCCTTTGAATGAGGAACGGCGGGATCAGTGCAATGCCCATGTCGTGCATGGCTGCCTGGGACAACATGGAGAATAGCTCGTAACGCGGGCCTGTCATGTCGCGGGGTATGTCTAGCTGTTGCGCGTTGAACCACTGGCGCCAGGCGTAGGGTCGAGTGGTTTGCTGCAGCAGCGGCAGTTCGGCAATTTCCTTCGCGCTGAAGTGCGTACGTTCACCCAGCAAGCGCGGGCTGCACACAGGGAGCGGGTTTTCTCCCATTAGTTTGTGGGATTCGGTACCGGACCAGTCGGCGTCGCCAAAGTAGATTGCCGCGTCGAATTCGGTGTCGGCAAACAGGAACGGCCGCGTGCGGTTGGTCAGGTTGACGGTGACCTCCGGGTGCTGATGCTGAAAGTCCTTGAGGCGCGGGATCAGCCACTGGGTACCGAAGGTGGGGACTACCGCCAGTTCGATAACGTTGGTGCCCTGCTGGCCCATCACCGACAAGGTGTCGCGCTCGACCGCGTCCAGTTGTGTGGCTACCCGGCGGCTGTAGGAAAGCCCGGCTTCTGTCAGCTTCACGCCTCGGCGTGAGCGTCGAAACAGCTCGACACTCAAAAACTCTTCGAGGCTGGCGATCTGTCGGCAGATTGCGCCTTGGGTGATCGAAAGCTCCTGCGCAGCCTTGGTAAAGCTTTCGTGGCGGGCCGCCGCCTCAAAACTGACCAGGGCCGTGGTGCTGGGAATCTTTCTGCGCATGTACCGTAGCCTCACAAGTAACTAGCATCTATGGCGATTTTTTATGTTTCGGAGTGAGAAATTAGCACAAGGCTATGCAAAAACCTCGTTTGCCCTCCTCGCCTGCCCGGCCTAGGCTCCATGCACGACTTTTGATTTACTTCGCGAGGACTCACTCATGGGCGGTAAGGCAAGCTTCAACTGGATCGATCCACTGCTGCTGGATTCACAGCTCACTGAAGAAGAACGCATGGTGCGCGACAGCGCCGAGCAGTTCGCCCAGGACAAGCTGGCGCCGCGTGTGCTCGAAGCCTTTCGCCATGAAAAGACCGACCCTGCGATCTTCCGCGAAATGGGCGAGACCGGTCTGCTGGGTGCAATGATTCCCGAGCAGTACGGTGGCAGCGGTTTGAACTACGTCAGCTACGGCCTGATCGCTCGCGAAGTCGAGCGCGTGGACTCTGGCTATCGCTCGATGATGAGTGTGCAGTCATCGCTGGTAATGGTGCCTATCAATGAATTCGGTACCGAAGCGCAAAAGCAGAAATACCTGCCGAAGCTGGCTTCTGGCGAATGGATTGGCTGCTTTGGTCTGACCGAGCCTAACCATGGCTCGGACCCGGGCGCGATGATTACCCGTGCACGCAAGGTAGATGGCGGCTACAGCCTCACCGGCAGCAAGATGTGGATCACCAACAGCCCGATTGCCGATGTCTTCGTGGTGTGGGGCAAGGACGATGCGGGCGACATTCGTGGCTTTGTATTGGAGAAGGGCTGGAAAGGCCTGAGTGCTCCGGCGATCCACGGCAAGGTCGGGCTGCGCGCCTCGATCACCGGTGAAATCGTCATGGATAACGTGTTTGTGCCTGAAGAAAACATCTTCCCGGATGTGCGTGGCTTGAAAGGTCCCTTCACTTGCCTTAACTCGGCGCGCTACGGGATCTCGTGGGGTGCATTGGGGGCTGCGGAGTTCTGCTGGCATACCGCGCGCCAATACACCCTTGATCGTCAGCAGTTCGGGCGTCCACTGGCGGCAACCCAATTGATCCAGAAGAAGCTTGCAGACATGCAGACCGAGATCACCCTCGCCCTGCAAGGTTGCCTGCGGTTGGGTCGCATGAAGGATGAAGGTACAGCGGCGGTGGAGATTACCTCGATCATGAAGCGCAACTCCTGTGGCAAGTCTCTTGATATTGCGCGGATGGCACGTGACATGCTCGGTGGCAACGGTATCTCCGATGAGTTTGGCATTGCCCGTCACCTGGTCAACCTTGAGGTGGTGAACACCTATGAGGGTACCCACGACGTGCATGCGCTGATCCTGGGGCGTGCGCAAACCGGTATTCAGGCGTTCTATTAATAGGAGAGCGACCATGGGCGCGCTATCGCACCTGCGGGTACTGGATTTGTCGCGAGTGCTGGCGGGCCCCTGGGCCGGGCAGATACTTGCGGACCTTGGCGCTGAAGTGATCAAGGTCGAGCGGCCTGGTAATGGAGACGACACTCGAGCCTGGGGGCCACCCTTCCTCAAGGATGCGTATGGGGAGAACACCACAGAGGCGGCGTATTACCTGTCGGCCAACCGTAACAAGGAGTCGGTAACCATCGACTTCACGCGGCCGGAGGGGCAGAAGCTGGTACGTGACCTGGCGGCGAAGTCCGACATTCTGATCGAGAACTTCAAGGTGGGTGGCTTGGCGGCCTATGGGCTGGACTATGAGTCGCTCAAAGAGATCAATCCGGAGTTGATCTACTGTTCGATTACCGGGTTTGGCCAGACTGGGCCCTATGCCGCTCGGGCGGGCTACGACTTCATGATCCAGGGGCTTGGCGGGTTAATGAGTCTGACGGGCCGTCCCGAGGGGGAAGACGGTGCTGGCCCAGTCAAGGTAGGCGTGGCGCTGACGGATATCCTGACGGGGCTCTATTCGACAGTGGCGATTCTGGCCGCCATGGCCCACCGGGATCATGATGGTGGTGGTCAGCATATCGATATGGCGCTGCTGGATGTGCAGGTGGCTTGTCTGGCTAACCAGGCGATGAACTACCTGACGACGGGCGTTCCTCCCAAGCGCTTGGGCAATGCTCATCCGAATATCGTGCCGTATCAGGATTTTCCTACGGCAGATGGCGACTTCATTCTCACCGTGGGCAACGATGGACAGTTTCGCAAGTTTGCCGAGGTGGCCGGGCATCCGCAGTGGGCGGATGATCCGCGGTTTGCGACTAATAAGCTGCGGGTGGCCAACAGAGCAGCGCTGATACCGTTGATTCGCCAGGCGACCGTATTCAAGACAACTGCTGAATGGGTGGCTCAGTTGGAGCGGGTGGGCGTGCCTTGCGGGCCTATCAATGACTTGGCGCAGGTGTTTGCCGACCCGCAGGTAAAGGCGCGCGGGCTGGCGATGGAGTTGCCTCATGCGTTGGCGGGGATGGTGCCCCAGGTAGCGAGCCCTATGCGACTGTCCAAGACGCCTGTTGAATACCGCAGTGCGCCTCCCCTGTTGGGTGAGCATACTCATCAGGTCCTGCAGCAGGTGCTGGGTTTAACGCCGGCGAGTGTGTCGGCGTTAAGGGATGCCGGGGTCATCTGAGGCTTCCCTTCTATATAGAGGGCTGTTTAAGTTCTCTATATAGAGGGGAGTTGGTTGATTTTTAGCCAGGAATGTCTATTTGATAGAAATCCTGAATTAAGGGTTGACGGCAGATTCTGGAAGTCTATAATTCGCCCCACTTCCGGCGCACTCGAAACGGAAAACTCCTTGGTAAACAAAGAGTTATGTAGGTTTCGACAGTGAGCTGCTTCAGATATCGAAGCCTGGAAGAAGTTGATAGAGCGGTGTAGTTTAGCTCTGTTAACGGTTCGATCTTCTCGGTCGAAAGCGGAGAAAAAGAGGTGTTGACAGCAGCGTGTAACGCTGTAGAATTCGCCTCCCGCTAACGAGAGATCGGAAGCGCAAGTGGTTGAAGTTACAAAGGAAACTTTGAAAGCTTCTGAAAATAATCACTTGACAGCAAATGAGGCTGCTGTAGAATGCGCGCCTCGGTTGAGACGAAAGATCTTAACCAACCGCTCTTTAACAACTGAATCAAGCAATTCGTGTGGGTGCTTGTGGAGTCAGACTGATAGTCAACAAGATTATCAGCATCACAAGTTACTCCGCGAGAAATCAAAGATGTAACCAACGATTGCTGAGCCAAGTTTAGGGTTTCTTAAAAACCCAAAGATGTTTGAACTGAAGAGTTTGATCATGGCTCAGATTGAACGCTGGCGGCAGGCCTAACACATGCAAGTCGAGCGGTAGAGAGAAGCTTGCTTCTCTTGAGAGCGGCGGACGGGTGAGTAATGCCTAGGAATCTGCCTGGTAGTGGGGGATAACGTCCGGAAACGGACGCTAATACCGCATACGTCCTACGGGAGAAAGCAGGGGACCTTCGGGCCTTGCGCTATCAGATGAGCCTAGGTCGGATTAGCTAGTTGGTGGGGTAATGGCTCACCAAGGCGACGATCCGTAACTGGTCTGAGAGGATGATCAGTCACACTGGAACTGAGACACGGTCCAGACTCCTACGGGAGGCAGCAGTGGGGAATATTGGACAATGGGCGAAAGCCTGATCCAGCCATGCCGCGTGTGTGAAGAAGGTCTTCGGATTGTAAAGCACTTTAAGTTGGGAGGAAGGGCAGTAAATTAATACTTTGCTGTTTTGACGTTACCGACAGAATAAGCACCGGCTAACTCTGTGCCAGCAGCCGCGGTAATACAGAGGGTGCAAGCGTTAATCGGAATTACTGGGCGTAAAGCGCGCGTAGGTGGTTCGTTAAGTTGGATGTGAAATCCCCGGGCTCAACCTGGGAACTGCATTCAAAACTGACGAGCTAGAGTATGGTAGAGGGTGGTGGAATTTCCTGTGTAGCGGTGAAATGCGTAGATATAGGAAGGAACACCAGTGGCGAAGGCGACCACCTGGACTGATACTGACACTGAGGTGCGAAAGCGTGGGGAGCAAACAGGATTAGATACCCTGGTAGTCCACGCCGTAAACGATGTCAACTAGCCGTTGGGAGCCTTGAGCTCTTAGTGGCGCAGCTAACGCATTAAGTTGACCGCCTGGGGAGTACGGCCGCAAGGTTAAAACTCAAATGAATTGACGGGGGCCCGCACAAGCGGTGGAGCATGTGGTTTAATTCGAAGCAACGCGAAGAACCTTACCAGGCCTTGACATCCAATGAACTTTCTAGAGATAGATTGGTGCCTTCGGGAACATTGAGACAGGTGCTGCATGGCTGTCGTCAGCTCGTGTCGTGAGATGTTGGGTTAAGTCCCGTAACGAGCGCAACCCTTGTCCTTAGTTACCAGCACGTTATGGTGGGCACTCTAAGGAGACTGCCGGTGACAAACCGGAGGAAGGTGGGGATGACGTCAAGTCATCATGGCCCTTACGGCCTGGGCTACACACGTGCTACAATGGTCGGTACAGAGGGTTGCCAAGCCGCGAGGTGGAGCTAATCCCAGAAAACCGATCGTAGTCCGGATCGCAGTCTGCAACTCGACTGCGTGAAGTCGGAATCGCTAGTAATCGCGAATCAGAATGTCGCGGTGAATACGTTCCCGGGCCTTGTACACACCGCCCGTCACACCATGGGAGTGGGTTGCACCAGAAGTAGCTAGTCTAACCTTCGGGAGGACGGTTACCACGGTGTGATTCATGACTGGGGTGAAGTCGTAACAAGGTAGCCGTAGGGGAACCTGCGGCTGGATCACCTCCTTAATCGACGACATCAGCTGCTCCATAAGTTCCCACACGAATTGCTTGATTCATTGAAGAAGACGATAAAGAAGCAGCCCGAAATTGGGTCTGTAGCTCAGTTGGTTAGAGCGCACCCCTGATAAGGGTGAGGTCGGCAGTTCGAATCTGCCCAGACCCACCAATTTTGTGTGGGAAACGCCTGTAGAAATACGGGGCCATAGCTCAGCTGGGAGAGCGCCTGCCTTGCACGCAGGAGGTCAACGGTTCGATCCCGTTTGGCTCCACCACTACTGCTTCTGAAAGTTGAAAGCTTAGAAATGAGCATTCCATCATTGTGATGGTGAATGTTGATTTCTAGTCTTTGATTAGATCGTTCTTTAAAAATTTGGGTATGTGATAGAAAGATAGACTGAACGTTACTTTCACTGGTAACGGATCAGGCTAAGGTAAAATTTGTGAGTTCTCTTAGTTGAGAAATTCGAATTTTCGGCGAATGTCGTCTTCACAGTATAACCAGATTGCTTGGGGTTATATGGTCAAGTGAAGAAGCGCATACGGTGGATGCCTTGGCAGTCAGAGGCGATGAAAGACGTGGTAGCCTGCGAAAAGCTTCGGGGAGTCGGCAAACAGACTTTGATCCGGAGATGTCTGAATGGGGAACCCAACCATCATAAGATGGTTACCTTACACTGAATACATAGGTGTATGGAGCGAACCAGGGGAACTGAAACATCTAAGTACCCTGAGGAAAAGAAATCAACCGAGATTCCCTTAGTAGTGGCGAGCGAACGGGGACTAGCCCTTAAGTGGCTTTGAGATTAGCGGAACGCTCTGGAAAGTGCGGCCATAGTGGGTGATAGCCCTGTACGCGAAAATCTCTTAGTCATGAAATCGAGTAGGACGGAGCACGAGAAACTTTGTCTGAATATGGGGGGACCATCCTCCAAGGCTAAATACTACTGACTGACCGATAGTGAACTAGTACCGTGAGGGAAAGGCGAAAAGAACCCCGGAGAGGGGAGTGAAATAGATCCTGAAACCGTATGCGTACAAGCAGTGGGAGCAGACTTTGTTCTGTGACTGCGTACCTTTTGTATAATGGGTCAGCGACTTATTTTCAGTGGCGAGCTTAACCGAATAGGGGAGGCGTAGCGAAAGCGAGTCTTAATAGGGCGTCTAGTCGCTGGGAATAGACCCGAAACCGGGCGATCTATCCATGGGCAGGTTGAAGGTTGGGTAACACTAACTGGAGGACCGAACCGACTACCGTTGAAAAGTTAGCGGATGACCTGTGGATCGGAGTGAAAGGCTAATCAAGCTCGGAGATAGCTGGTTCTCCTCGAAAGCTATTTAGGTAGCGCCTCATGTATCACTGTAGGGGGTAGAGCACTGTTTCGGCTAGGGGGTCATCCCGACTTACCAAACCGATGCAAACTCCGAATACCTACAAGTGCCGAGCATGGGAGACACACGGCGGGTGCTAACGTCCGTCGTGAAAAGGGAAACAACCCAGACCGTCAGCTAAGGTCCCAAAGTTATGGTTAAGTGGGAAACGATGTGGGAAGGCTTAGACAGCTAGGAGGTTGGCTTAGAAGCAGCCACCCTTTAAAGAAAGCGTAATAGCTCACTAGTCGAGTCGGCCTGCGCGGAAGATGTAACGGGGCTCAAACCATACACCGAAGCTACGGGTATCATCTTCGGATGATGCGGTAGAGGAGCGTTCTGTAAGCCTGTGAAGGTGAGTTGAGAAGCTTGCTGGAGGTATCAGAAGTGCGAATGCTGACATGAGTAACGATAATGGGTGTGAAAAACACCCACGCCGAAAGACCAAGGTTTCCTGCGCAACGTTAATCGACGCAGGGTTAGTCGGTCCCTAAGGCGAGGCTGAAAAGCGTAGTCGATGGAAAACAGGTTAATATTCCTGTACTTCTGGTTATTGCGATGGAGGGACGGAGAAGGCTAGGCCAGCTTGGCGTTGGTTGTCCAAGTTTAAGGTGGTAGGCTGGAATCTTAGGTAAATCCGGGATTCTAAGGCCGAGAGCTGATGACGAGCTAACTTTTAGTTAGCGAAGTGGTTGATGCCATGCTTCCAAGAAAAGCTTCTAAGCTTCAGGTAACCAGGAACCGTACCCCAAACCGACACAGGTGGTTGGGTAGAGAATACCAAGGCGCTTGAGAGAACTCGGGTGAAGGAACTAGGCAAAATGGCACCGTAACTTCGGGAGAAGGTGCGCCGGTGAGGGTGAAGGACTTGCTCCGTAAGCTCATGCCGGTCGAAGATACCAGGCCGCTGCGACTGTTTATTAAAAACACAGCACTCTGCAAACACGAAAGTGGACGTATAGGGTGTGACGCCTGCCCGGTGCCGGAAGGTTAATTGATGGGGTTAGCTAACGCGAAGCTCTTGATCGAAGCCCCGGTAAACGGCGGCCGTAACTATAACGGTCCTAAGGTAGCGAAATTCCTTGTCGGGTAAGTTCCGACCTGCACGAATGGCGTAACGATGGCGGCGCTGTCTCCACCCGAGACTCAGTGAAATTGAAATCGCTGTGAAGATGCAGTGTATCCGCGGCTAGACGGAAAGACCCCGTGAACCTTTACTATAGCTTTGCACTGGACTTTGAATTTGCTTGTGTAGGATAGGTGGGAGGCTTTGAAGCGTGGACGCCAGTTCGCGTGGAGCCAACCTTGAAATACCACCCTGGCAACTTTGAGGTTCTAACTCAGGTCCGTTATCCGGATCGAGGACAGTGTATGGTGGGTAGTTTGACTGGGGCGGTCTCCTCCTAAAGAGTAACGGAGGAGTACGAAGGTGCGCTCAGACCGGTCGGAAATCGGTCGTAGAGTATAAAGGCAAAAGCGCGCTTGACTGCGAGACAGACACGTCGAGCAGGTACGAAAGTAGGTCTTAGTGATCCGGTGGTTCTGTATGGAAGGGCCATCGCTCAACGGATAAAAGGTACTCCGGGGATAACAGGCTGATACCGCCCAAGAGTTCATATCGACGGCGGTGTTTGGCACCTCGATGTCGGCTCATCACATCCTGGGGCTGAAGCCGGTCCCAAGGGTATGGCTGTTCGCCATTTAAAGTGGTACGCGAGCTGGGTTTAGAACGTCGTGAGACAGTTCGGTCCCTATCTGCCGTGGACGTTTGAGATTTGAGAGGGGCTGCTCCTAGTACGAGAGGACCGGAGTGGACGAACCTCTGGTGTTCCGGTTGTCACGCCAGTGGCATTGCCGGGTAGCTATGTTCGGAATAGATAACCGCTGAAAGCATCTAAGCGGGAAACTAGCCTCAAGATGAGATCTCACTGGAACCTTGAGTTCCCTGAAGGGCCGTCGAAGACTACGACGTTGATAGGTTGGGTGTGTAAGCGCTGTGAGGCGTTGAGCTAACCAATACTAATTGCCCGTGAGGCTTGACCATATAACACCCAAGCAATTTGCTGACCTGAAAAGGCACCAGATTGCGGTGTGTGAAGACGAAATGAACCGAAAGTTCGATTCTTGCAAACACCGAAAGCTATCACATACCCAATTTGCTGAAGCGAGGCCAGCTGGCCACGACTCAGTACCCGAATTTCTTGACGACCATAGAGCATTGGAACCACCTGATCCCATCCCGAACTCAGCAGTGAAACGATGCATCGCCGATGGTAGTGTGGGGTTTCCCCATGTGAGAGTAGGTCATCGTCAAGATTAAATTCCAGAACCCCTGATTGCTAACGCAATCAGGGGTTTTGTTTTTGTAGAAGTCCATGATTTTCACCGGCACGTTGCAAGCGCAACGGTCTGGTACACAGAATTTCTTGACGACCATAGAGCATTGGAACCACCTGATCCCATCCCGAACTCAGCAGTGAAACGATGCATCGCCGATGGTAGTGTGGGGTTTCCCCATGTGAGAGTAGGTCATCGTCAAGATTGAATTCCGAAACCCCTGTCTGCTAGCGCAGACAGGGGTTTTGTCGTTTAAGCGCTGGCCAAAGAACTAGAACCGACTCATCCTTTGCGTGCCTTACTGCTTCGCCTGGCCAGTAGCTTGCGCCACCAGATGTAGATCCCGGTAACAGACAACATCGCGATCACAATCCCCAGCAGCGCAATCAACACTTGCCCCGTCACCCCGATGATCCTGCCCCCATGGATCGGTAACTGCAGCCGATAAAAGCGCTCCCCCAACGTACCTTGCCCTGCTATTTCCTGCCCCAGTAAACGCCCATCCGTCCCGTGGAAAAACAACCAGGATTTCCCATGGGCCTCGGTATCATGTTGCCCAAAACCAGCCCCATAAAAGTTGTACTCAAAGCTGTAGTACAGCTCTCCAATCGCCGCCGTCAGCCCAAGCCGTTTGCCTTCCTCCAGGGCCCGCTCATAGGCTTGTTGATAACTCAGTTGCGTCACGCCCAATTGCCCAATCGGCAGTCTGCCACGGGCCTCATAGACACTGGCCTCGGCCGGTGAAAACAGCGAGACAACCGGCTTGAATACCTGGCTCGGCAAATTCATCGCCACGCTGCTGACCGCGATCGGCAGCAACAACAACCAAAGCCACAACCCGCCTGCGCGATGCAGATCGAAGTTCAAGCGGTAAGCATGACCGCCCTTGATCTTCCACGCCGTTGACCACTTCTTCCAGAAGGGTTTGCCCCTTGGCAGGGTCAACCACAGCGCGATAAAGCAATCGAATACCCAGGCAATCGCCACCAGCCCCATCAGCCACAACCCCCAGTTACCCGGCAGTGTCAGGTTGTAGTGAAACTCCAGAATGAACGGTATGAAGTTCTCACGCTGAAAGCAGCACGCGCCCCAAAAACGCCGCCCCATTTCTTCGCCGGTGACCGGATCGAGATAAAAAACCTGGTTAGGTTCGTCAAAGGGCTTGCCAGTCGCCGGGTCGTTTCTCGCTACCGCCGCCAGCAGAGCGGTATGTCCTGCCTCTTGTGGGTACTCCATGTACCAGACTTGCAGCGTTGGATGTTGCCTCTGCAACCTTTCCACCAGGTCACCTGGCGGCAATGCCGAGCCCTTGGCCGTTGCGTCGTAGAAGCCGGGATTAAGCCATTCATCCAGCTCATGGTTGAACGCCAAAAGACTGCCCGTAATCCCCGCCATCATCAAAAACAACGCCGTTGCCAGTCCGATGTAGCGATGAAGTAAAACCATCAATGCGCGCATAAAAATCTCCTGCAAAAACGACAAAGCCAGCGCCTGGAATCAGGAACTGGCTTTGTATGAATCGAGTCGGATTAGAACTGGTAGCTCACCGTGGCACTCACGTTGCGCTCTTCACCCAGGTAACAGAAATTCAGGCTGGCACACGACGCCACGTAGGACTCGTTCGTCAGGTTGTTGGCATTCAGGCGCACATCCACACCCTTCAACCCCACCTTGCCCAAGTCATAACCCATCGAGGCATCAAACAACGTGTAGGCAGGTACCTTCATGGTGTTCTCCGCATCTGCCCAGCTGTAGCCGACATAACGAACACCGCCACCGAGACGCAGGCCGTCCAGGGCGCCGCTGTCGAATTTGTAGTCTGCCCACACCGAAGCCATATGACGTGGCGCCTGGGTTGGCGAATTACCCTTGTTCTCGATCACGTTGTCCGCCGTGCTCAACGTGCTGACCATCGACTTCGAATACTCGATGTCGGTGAAGGTATAGCTGCCCAACAACTTGAGGTTGTCGGTCAACTGCATATGCGCCTCCAGCTCCAGGCCTTGGGAGCGCACAGCACCGACCGCGCGATAGAAGTTTTCCTGCGGCAGCTTGGTCGCCAGGTTCTCCTGATCGATGCGGAACAGCGAGGCGGTGAACAGGTTGTCGGTACCTGGCGGCTGATATTTCAAGCCCACTTCCCACTGGGTGCCGTCGGTAGGCGCCAAAGGATTACCAGCGCTGTCCGAATAGGAGTTCGGGTTGAAGGACTCGGAATAACTGACGTAGGGCGCAACGCCGTTATCGAACAGGTAAAGCGCCCCTGCACGTCCGGTCAGCTTGGTGCGTTTATCACTGATCTCCGTGCCCAGGGGCCGGCCAACCTCAGCAATGCGATTCTCATCAGAGGTCTCGACCCAGTCCTGACGCAGCCCGAGGGAGAACCGCCACTTGTCCATTTCAATCAGGTCTTGCAGGTAAACGCCGGTCTGCTCAAGCCGACGCAGATAGCTGGTAGGGCTGTAATAACTGATCTCGGAATTGCCGTACACCGGATTGAATGCATTGATGGGGGCCAGCGATCCGCTGCTCCAATCCACCACGGTTTTGCGCCGCTGATAGTCCGCCCCCATCAGCACGGTGTGTTTGGTCGCGCCGGTAAAAAATTCGGCCTGCAGCATGTTGTCGATGATGAACGCATGCAACTTCTCATCACCGCCTGAGTAGTAGCGATTCAGCTCATTACTGGTGGGCGTAGTCCATCCATAGGCGTACACCTGATCCAGGCGGACCTTGGAGTCCAGGTAACGAAAGTTTTGCCGCGCCGTGAAAACATCGTTGAAGCGGTGCTCAAACTGATAGCCGAACGACTGCTGATCACGCTTGTACCCATCAATGCCCGGCTCACCCTCGAAGAAGTGATTGGAGATCCGCTGGCCATTGCGCTGATGCAACGCCCCATCTGCCGGCATGCCTCCGTGGTAGCCACCGTCGGGATCGTGTTGCAGATAGGCCTGGAGCGTGAGCGACGTGTCATCGGTAAAGTCGATGCTCAAGGTCGGCGCCAGCGCGTAGCGTTTTTCCTTGGCGTGGTCGAACTGCGTGTCGGACTTATCCGCAAGCCCGGTCAGTCGGTAAGCAATACGCTTGTCGTCATCCACCGGGCCGCTGAAGTCGAATCCCATGCCTCGCTGCCCTTGCGATCCCACGGTGGCCTGCACCTGATGGTAAGGCTCAAACAACGGCTTCTTGCTGGTCAGCGCCACCAGCCCACCCGGCGAGCTGCGCCCGTACAACACCGACGACGGGCCCTTGAGAATATCCACCCGCTCGAGGAAATAGGGGTCCACTTGCATGGTGCTATAGGTCCCGCTGTCCCCCATGGACTTCAAGCCGTCGAGGTAGATGTTATCCACCGAACCGTCGTTGAAACCACGCATCGCCACGTAGTCATAACGGTGAGTGGCACCGTACGGGTTGGTCAGCACGCCTGGGGTGTAACGCATGGCCTGGGCAACGGTTTGCGAGCCCTGGTCGTCCATCTGCTCACGGGTCACCACCGAAACTGTCTGTGATGTTTCCAGCAGCGCAGTACTGGTCTTGGTGGCGATCTGGCTGTGGGTTGCGTTGTAGCCGTCCATGCTGCCCAGGGCGTTACCCAGGGCGAAGCCTTTGATGTCGGTAGTCGGCAAGGTCAGCGCTTCACTTTCGGGCTGGGCCTGCAACACGAAACTCACGTCGTCCTGTGGCTGTGCCTGCAAGCCGGATCCATTGAGCAGCTGGCTCAGGCCCTGCTCCGCGGAATATTCACCGTGCAGCCCGGCAGACTGGCGGCCCTGAGTCTGCGCAGGCGTGCTGGAAAGGGTGATGCCTGCCTGACGGGCAAACTGGTTGAGCACATCGCTCAGCGGCCCGGCAGGGATGTCATAGCGCTGGCTGATGCGCTCGACCCCGCTATCCGCTGCGACCCCGGCCACCGGCAACAAGCTGATGCCCATCGTGGTCGACAGCAGCGCTGCCCGTACGGCTTTACCGAGCAAAGGGTAGGAAGAGGGTGAGTTACTGAAAAAACGCACAGTCATTATCGAGGTCCGTAGAGGTCGCTGAAGGCAGATTGAAATGCTTACTGTCTAAGCCGGACTCACGGAAAAAAGCCGCCAAAAATAAATCGGGCGCGACAACAATAGTCAGGCCTGACGCTCCAGGCTCACCCACCAGCGGGTGCGATAGCGCAGGCGCACAGGCAACGTCTGCGGAAGGATCGCCAACAGTTTCTCGGTGTCTTCCAACCGAAAAACGCCGGACAGGCGCAAGTCTGCGATATCGCTTGAGCAGCCCAGGTAACCATGACGATAGCGCCCCACCTCTGCCAGGAAGTCGGCAAGGCGCATGTTGCGGGTGACGATCAATCCATCCGCCCAGGCCCCGGCATCCATATCCAAAGGCGGCGCCAGAATGGCCTCGTTCTGACGAACCAGGTAGCTTTCTCCTGCATGCACCTGAGTGAACAGGCCGTCCGCTGTATGGGGTGAATGAATCGCCACATTGCCTGACGCCACACTCAAGCGAGTGCAATCGCTGTCCTGGCGCACCACGAACCGCCCGTCGATGCCTGCGAACAAACCATGACGCGTGCGAACCAGCAGCGGTGCCGTCGCAGCAGCGCCGCAGGTCACCAGGATTTCCCCGCGTACCAGCGTGATCAAGCGTTGCTGCGGGTTGAAGTCCAGGTCCACCGCGCTGTCGGTATTGAGTTGCAGGCGTGTGCCATCCGGCAATTGCACGCTGCGGCGTTCGCCGGTGGCGGTGGCCAAATCCGAGGTCCAGCGTTGCCAGCCGGTAAGGTCTCTGCTGACCCAGGCCGTCGAACCGATCAACAGCACACCCGACAACACCTTCAACGCTTGCCGGCGCCCGAGGCGCTGGGCGCTGTTCTCCAGCGTCACATGGGCCCCGGGAATTGCCGCCAGTTGGCTGCTCAGTTCATGTTGGAGTGCTTGCACGCGTTGCCAGGCCAGCTCGTGTTCATGATGAGCCTCGCGCCAGTGCTCGCATTGCGCCTTCAGGCGGATATTGGCGCGATTGTTACGCAAGCGCAGCATCCAGCTGATCGCCTGTTTCACCACCTGCGGATCGATTACTGCGCGTGCAGTGTTATCCATCGAGGTCATGCCTCATACCGCAGCACATAACAGTGATACAGCGCCTCGGCGACATACCGCTCCACCGAGCGCAACGACACGCCCATCTGCTGCGCAATCTGCTTGTAGGTCAGGCCGTCGCACTGAGCCAGTAAAAACGCCTTACGTACCTTGGGCTTGAGCCCGTCCAGAAGCCGGGCGATGGACTCCAGCAATTCCAGAATCAACGCACGCTCCTCAGCGCTCGGTGCCACGGCTTCGGGCAAGTGTGCGATGGATTCCAGATAAGCCCGTTCGATTTCTTCGCGACGCCAGTGATCAATCACCAAGCCCCGGGCGATGGTGCGCAGAAAGGCGCGAGGGGCCTTGAGTTCGAAGCGTTCGGTTTTTTGCAGCAGGCGCACGAAGGTGTCCTGGGCCAGGTCCGCAGCATCCGCGGCGTTACCCAGGCGGCTGCGCAGCCAGGTGTTGAGCCAGCCGTGATGGTTGCTGTAAAGCGTCTGTACTGCGTACTCGGGAGAGGGCATTCACACGGCCTGGCGAAGCGTCACAAATGATAATTAGTCGCATTGTCGGCAAGGCTGAAAAATTTTGCAACTCTTCCATCAGATGGCTACCGCCGGTCGGCTTCTGACGCTAAAAGAGGATGCTTCTCACAAATTCCTAAGATTTATCCTGGAGTGGCCGAAAGCCTGACGAGCCATGCGTGCACCGAAATAGAGCAGTCGCAGAGTCTGCCTATACCGTTACATGGAATGTTGCATCCGGCACGCTCACCCCCTTTTGGCAAAAAGAAGTCAATGAAATGAATCTCAAGTTCAGTCATAAAATTCTGTTGGCCGCGTCAGGCGTAGTGGTTCTGGCCTTCGCGTTATTCACGTTCTACAACGACTACCTGCAGCGCAACACCATCCGGCAAAACCTGGAGTCGTCCATTCAGCAATCCGGTGAACTCACGGCCAGCAGTGTGCAGAACTGGCTCAGTGGCCGGGTACTGGTACTGGAAAGCCTGGCGCAAAACGTGGCCCATCAAGGCAGTGCTGCCGACCTTCCGGGGTTGGTCGACCAGTCGGCATTTACCTCCAACTTCCAGTTCACCTACGTCGGTTCAACCAACGGTGTATTCACCCAACGGCCCGACGCCAAAATGCCTGATGGCTACGACCCGCGTCAGCGCCCCTGGTACAAGCAAGCCGTTGCGGCCGACAAGACCATGCTCACGCCGCCCTACATGGCAGCGGTGGGTGGGCTGATCGTGACCATTGCGATGCCGGTGAAAAAGAACGGCGAATTGCTCGGCGTGGTCGGTGGTGACCTGAGCCTGCAAACCCTGGTGAAGATCATCAACTCGGTGGATTTCGGTGGTATCGGCCATGCGTTCCTGGTCAGCGGTGACGGCCAGGTGATCGTCAGCCCGGACCAGGACCAGGTGATGAAAAACCTCAAGGACATCTACCCGGGCAGCAATGTGCGCATCGAGAAGCTCAATCAGGAAGTGGTTCTCAATGGTCAGGAACGGATTCTGTCCTTCACCCCGATCAGCGGATTGCCGAATGCAGACTGGTACATCGGCCTGTCGATCGACAAGGACAAAGCCTACGCACCATTGGGCAAGTTCCGCACCTCGGCATTGATCGCCATGTTCATCGCGGTCGCCGCCATTGCGGTGTTCCTGAGCCTGCTGATCCAGGTCTTGATGCGTCCCCTGACCACCATGGGGCGCGCCATGCAGGACATCGCCCAGGGCGAGGGTGATTTGACTCGCCGCCTGACCGTGGAAAGCAAAGATGAATTCGGTGACCTGGGCAGTGCTTTCAACCAGTTCGTCGAGCGTATTCATGCGTCAATTTCCGAAGTGTCCTCGGCCACCCGCCAAGTGCACGACCTGTCCCAGCGGGTAATGGCTTCGTCCAACGCGTCGATCATCGGCTCTGACGAACAAAGCGCCCGCACCAACAGCGTGGCTGCAGCGATCAACGAACTGGGGGCCGCCACTCAGGAAATCGCGCGCAACGCCGCCGACGCTTCGCAGCACGCCAGCGGTGCCAGTGAGCAGGCCGATGACGGTCGCAAAGTGGTGGAGAAAACCATCCTGGCGATGTCAGAACTGTCGCAGAAAATCAGCCTGTCCTGCACGCAGATTGAAACCCTGAACGCCAGCACCGACAACATCGGGCACATCCTGGATGTGATCAAAGGCATCTCCCAGCAAACCAATCTGCTGGCTCTCAACGCCGCGATTGAAGCCGCGCGTGCCGGTGAAGCGGGTCGTGGGTTTGCGGTGGTGGCGGATGAGGTGCGCAACCTCGCGCACCGTACCCAGGAATCGGCGGAAGAGATCCACAAAATGATCACGTCGCTGCAGATTGGCTCGCGTGAGGCGGTCACCACAATGAACGCCAGCCAGACCTCCAGCGAAGAAAGCGTCGAGGTCGCCAACCAGGCCGGCGAGCGCCTGGTCAGCGTGACTCAGCGGATCGTCGAGATCGACGGGATGAACCAGTCGGTAGCGGCCGCTACCGAGGAGCAGACCGCGGTGGTGGAAACCCTCAATGTGGACATCAACCAGATCAACCTGTTGAACCAGCAAGGCGTGGCCAACCTCAACGAAACCTTGAAGGATTGCGACGCGTTGTCTCAACAGGCCAACCGGCTGAAGCAGTTGGTCGACAGTTTCAAAATCTGACGATGACCCTGTAGGAGCGAGCTTGCTCGCGAAGAGCGTCAACGATAACGCAGCGCTATCAGATAGCCCGTGTTGCCTTCTCGTTTTTCGCGAGCAAGCTCGCTCCTACAGTAAGGTCAGCCAAACATCTGCCGCACATTCTCCAGCGCGCTGTCGGCGAACGCCTGCACAAATGCTTCAAACCCCTCCTTACCGTGCTCAACCGGCTCGGCAATGATCGTCCAGGTCACTTTCGAACTGCACTCCCCCAACGCCTCCACACGTATCGCTGCCCATAGCCGGGCCACACCAAGGGTGTTGTAAATCGTTGTCCAGGTCATCTGCATGGCCTGTTCGTCGCGGCTGTTGAGTTGCTCCACTACCAGGTTTCCGTCGTGGAAGAATTTCTTGCGCAGCGACCCCATGCCCGCGCCGGTCATCTCGATGTGCGACAGCGCGGGGATGAATCTGTCAAACCCTGCAAAGTCACCCACCACCGCCCACACGCGGGCGGCATCACGGGCAATCACCACTGAAGACACCACTGGCCTGGCGCATGGGTTGCGAATCAACGTATCGGGTTTCATTAGATTTTCCTTCGATTAAGCACCTGATTACAGGAAGCCGATGCTCTTGAGGTGCTCGCAGCCCTTGCGCAACAGTGCCGGACTTTTCTCGGGGTAGTGCGCCCTCATCTGCTCGACACCACGCCGGGCGTTGTCATGGCGGATCATCGAGGTGTCGCCGATGTCCTCCTCCACACCATTGAGATAAAAACCCAACACGCCGAACAGCGCATTGCGGCTATCCACCGTGTGCAGGTGATGTTGCCAGTGGGCCACGCTCACCCACTCGAACCCATGGCCGGCCTGGCGAAACGCATCGACGTAGGATTCCCAGCTCAAGGGTTGCGGATTGTGCAGGTTGAACACATTTCCCCCGGCACTGCAGCGCCCGCTGTGGAACGCAACAAACCGCGCGAGAAAGTCCACCGGCATCAGGTCAAAATTCAATCCCAGGCGGGGCATCAGGCCCAGTTGCAGTGAGCCCTTGAGCATTAACATCAGGCGATTTTTCTGTGGCTCGCAGACACCATTGCGGCAGTTGAAACTGATGTTGCCGGGACGGTGGATATTGACCCAGGCGCCTTGCTCAACGGCACGCCCCAGCAGGCGTTCCGCGACCCACTTGGACAGGTTGTAGCCATTCTGGATATACAGCGGCGGTGTGGTGGCAGCGGGCGTTTCGAGTACCTGGCCTTGTGCGTCGATGCTGCTGGCCGCCGACAGTGTCGAGATGAAATTGAACACCTTCTTGCGCCGGGTTTCACACAGGCGCAGGCATTCCAGCACGGGCTCGACGTTGTCCTTGGCCAGCGTGGCGTAATCCATCACATGATTGACGTGGGCGGCGTTGTGCACCAGCACGCCGAACTCCCCGGCGAGGTACTCATACACCTCGCTGGCCAGGCCAAGGCGCGGCTGACTGATGTCGGCGGCGTATACCCGTACCCGACTCAGGTCCAGGTGTTCCAGGCGGTAGTCGCGCAGCGCCTCGGCGAACCTCACAGTGGCTGAATGCCCGGGGCGCTCACGCACCAGGCACGCCACCTCAAGTGCGCCCTCGGCCAGTAACGCCTCGACAATATGCACCCCGAGAAAACTGTTGGCCCCGGTCACGATCACCTTGCGGGGTTCACCCGCCTGCTCCGCCGGCAATATTTGCATGTCCAGTTCACGCAGCGCATCCCGTGTCGCCTGGCCGGCCGGTGCCTCAGGGGCCGCGCCGTCACCCATCAGCGCCGCCAGGGTACGGACGGTGGGCGTTTCGAAAAAACGGTTAAGGGAGAGGCTGCGACCGAACTGCTCGCGGATACGCAGCAACATCGTCGACAACAGGATGGAATGGCCGCCGAGCTCGAAGAAGCTGTCCTGCGTCGACAGCTGTGCAACGGGCACGCCGAGCAACTCGCTCCATAGCTTCAGCAGCTGCGCCTGCACCGCTGTCTGCGGCGAGCAGCGGTTGATGGCGGGCACCGGTTGAATCGGCAGCGCCAGCAAGGCCTGGCGGTCGACCTTGCCATGGGGCGTACACGGCATGCTTCCAAGCTCCGTGCACAGGGCTGGTTGCAGATAGTCGGGCAGTGTTTGCCGGGCATGTTGCTGGAGTGCAGCCAGGGTGCCCTGGGCCTCCGGTTGCGCGACAAACGCCAGGATCCGCTGATCACGGTCGATCACCACCGCCACCTGGCGAAACAGCTGGCTGCTGCGCAGGCAGTTTTCGATCTCTTGGGGCTCGACCCGAAAGCCACGGATCTTCACCTGCTGATCCCGGCGCCCGCCCAGCTCAATGCCATCTTCCGTCCACTTCGCCAGATCGCCGCTGCGGTAGGCACGCAAGGTCTGGCCGTCTGGCAACGTCAGGTGTACGAAATGCTCGGCGGTGTTCTGCGGCTGATTGAGGTAACCCAGGCTGACACCGGGACCGACAATGTACAGCTCGCCCATCACCTGTTCATCCACCGGTTGATGTTGCTCGTCGAGGATCAGTACCCGGCTGTTGGCGATGGGCGTCCCCACGTTGCGATTGCTGTCGCCCGGCTGCAGCGCGCGGTGGGTCACCAGCACGGTGGCTTCCGTCGGCCCATAGAAGTTGTGCAAGGAGCACTGTCCCGCCAGTTGCTCGATGACGCAGGGCTCGCAGACATCACCTCCGGTTATCAGGTGCGCCAGGCCCAAGGGTTGATCCAGCGGGAGGATGCTCAGCAGTGCCGGCGGCAGGAAGGCATGGGTCACGCGCTGGTGCCGGATCAGCTCCACCAGTTGTTGCGGGTCGCGCCGCGCGTCTTCACCGGGCACGATCAGCTCGGCGCCGGCGATCAGGGGGGCGAAAATATCAATCAGCGAAGAGTCGAAGCTCAACGGCGAGAACTGCAACACCCGGCTGTGCTCGCTCAGTTGCACATGGCCGCCGAACCAGGCGGTGAAGTGGGCCAGGTTGTACTGACTCAGCAGCGCGCCTTTGGGCTGGCCGGTGGTGCCCGAGGTGTGGAGCAGCATGCAAGGGGCGTCCATCGCCGGGCGCTGGCGCAGTAGCGGCGGGGTGGCGTGAGTGTCGAGGGGGCTGACATTCAGGGCGGTAAAACGGCCTCGCAGTGGATGCCGGCCGTCCTCCAGCAGCACCGAGACGCCGGCGTTTTCCAGCATGGTTTGTTGGCGTTGTGGCGGGTGGCCCGGCTCCAGTGGCAGGTACACCGCGCCGCAGCCCAGCACCGCGAGGATGCTGGCGTACAGCTCAAGGGACTTGCCCAGGCAAACGCCAATTACCTGCGGTGTGTCGCCGGCCTCAAGCAAAGGCCAAAGATGCTGCTGGATAGCCAGGCTCTTGCGATGCAACTGTCGATAACTCAGCACGTTCCCGGCGATGTTCAGCGCCGGTCGTTCGGCGAAGGTTTGAAGACTGATCTCCAGTCGTTCGATCATGGGCACTTGGGCTTGTTGCTGCAGCGCCGAGTCGGCGGTCTGGTTAAAGCGATGCAGGTACGCCAACGATGCGAGCGCTTGCAGGCTGTGTTCGGGAGCATCGGAGGCGATCGCGGTTTGCGCGAAATAGCCCGCGTCCCGGGAGAAACCGCTGACGTGTTGGGCCACCCATTCCACCAGGCGAGTAACTGCCTGGTGCCGCAACCATTGGCCGTTGCCGCTGGGTTCTGCGTCAACGTTCAGGACCGCCAGGAGTCGGTGTGCGCTGGCGTAGCACCTGAATTGCAGGGTCGGCAGCCCACCGTCAGTCTGCGTTCCGAGGCCCAGGCGCAAGCTCATCAAGGCCGTGTAGGCCAGGCCCGGCGGGATTTCCTCGCTACCGTCATCAATCAGCAGGTCGACGTCCCTTGCATCGCTCGCTTGCATAAGGGCATGACCGTATTGCTCCAGTGTCTGCCCCACTTCATCCAACGCCGCGCTGACGCCCACCAACCCAATCTTCAGGCGCCTCATGGGTGAACTCCTGGCGTCGGAAGAAAGGCGTCCAGGGCCTGGACCACGCTCGGCGTTTGCAGCAGGCCGCTGTGATTCAGGAACGCCTTGATATTGCCGAGCAACGGGTGCTGGCGGGTGATGGGAAAGTCCATCGCGTGCACCTCGGCACGCAACGCCGCGCGAGTGCTGGCGCTGATGTCCAGGTGCTCGATCAGTTGCAGGTCGAAGTTTTTTTGCAGGTCGTGGGTCAGGTATTGCTGGAGGAATACCGGCAGGATCCGGGCGATGCAGTCGCGGTCTTCGGCGCTCGCAGACTGCCAATAGATCCGTACCAGTCGCGTCCAGAAAACCCCATGACGGCCCTCGTCAAACAAGTGGTCGGCCATCAATCCACGGATGGATTGCTTGACGCTGTCGTCCTTGGAAAACGCCGCCACGTCATGGGTCACGGTGTTCTCGGCGATGGCCACGGCAATCAGTTCCACGGCATCGCGCAGGTGTTCGGGAGCCAGCGCCAGCGCGGCAGGCAAGGCGCGGCTCAGTTCGATTTGCCCGGGCAGTTCAAGGGGCGCGATGCCCGTCATCTCGACGGCCTGTTGCATGAAGTCGAGGGCGACGAGGGCGTGGTAATCCTCGTCCACCACCACGGTCATGGCATCGTAGCGACAGGCGAGCGGGAAGGGCACCGAAAAGCGATTCTTGGCAATGCGGCGTGCGGTCTTATCGACGATTTCGGTTTCAAAGATCACCACGTCGTTGATGAACTTGTAGAACGTCTGCAGCAAGACAACATCGCGGCACTGTGGGCATTGATCGACAAAGGTCGCACTCAGCACCAAGGGTTGTCGGCTCAAGGGATAGATCAGCTTTTGATCGTTTTCCAGCAAGCGGCGCGGGCGGGTACGGATGGTCGCGCGGCGTTCCCAGTCGTCGGCACATGAGCGGTAGTCGACAGGGTTCATACGCGTACCTCCGGCAGGCATAGGCGCAACCCGTCCCATAAGGCCAGGCGGCTTTCCACGGCGCTCAGGGCGGCACTGTTGGCCTGCTGCTCGCGGCTCGGGTCGGCCAGTGTGAGGCGTTGCAGCAGTTGCTCCGCCGCCGGGCCATGCTCCTCTGCGTCAACCTCCATGTGGCGCTTGAGGTAGTAGCAGAAGGTCGGGGCTTGGCGGTGGAGCTTCTCGCACCCCTCCAGGACACGCTTGAACATCGCCGGTATGACGCTCTCGCGGCCGTGGAGAAAGGCGGCCGCCACACAGTGGGTCGGTGCGTTCAGGGCAACCTGCAAGGTGCTTGTGACGAAATGGGCCACGGCAGGATGGGCATCGACGCTTTGCAGGGCCGTTTCTGCATCGCTGCCGTCGTGTTGCAGGGTGATGAATTTTTCGATGGCCGTGGTGCTGGCGCCGACTTCACGCATGGCTTCCAGGTACAACTCGAAGTGGCTGCCGTGGCCGTGACCGGGACGGGCGTCCGACTCTTCGCCCAACACGATCTCATTGATCAGGCGTGCCGCTTGCGGGTCCGGTGGCGGCAACCACGGCAGGCGCATACCCGTCAGGTCATGTTGCAGGCGTTTGGTCAGCGTCATGAAGTCCCAAACAGCGAACACATGGTTTTCCATAAAGTATCGCAACTTTGGAAGTGTGTTTATTTGTGTAAATAATGGATGGCTGTGTAACTTCTGCTTTTTTTGTTTAAGCAGGTGTGAGTGCTGGAGCATGATTGATGCCTATAAGTCGTTGTTTCTTCCCTGATAACAAGCAGCCACGTGCTGTTATTGATTAACAAGCAGCACGCTATGACAAAAACACCAAAGCTTTATTTAAAGGAACGCCACGCGCAGTGACGCCCGAGCAGGGTTCACGCTGTCGATTGGGGAGAGTTTGGAGGTTGTAATAGTCTGATTAGGTATTCAGGCGCTTTTGGTTTTATTAGTTGTTACGAATAAAGATATTGCGGTAGTTGAATGGCTCTGTGAAGTGTAGGAAGTGTTTTTCGGATTAATCTTTTAACGGGCGTGAATGTTGTGAGTTCACCTCCATCGGCCAAGGTCGCTGCGCAGCGCTTTGTGGTCGAAGGAGGCGTCTCGGTTCCACGGAGAATTTACAGCGGGGCGTTCTCTTCAGTCTCTTCAAGACTTTTGAGATAACCGGTAATCACCTCCATGCCGCGGGTGAGGTGGTTACGCAAGGTCAGGATGCTTTCCTCGACCTTCTTTTTCGCCACCAGGTCGAGCAGTTCGCGGTGGTCTTCCTGGGACGTCTTGCCCAGGCCCATGGCCTCAAGGTTGAAGCGCAGGAAACGCTCTTCTTCGTTCAAGCCGTGTTCAACCAGCTTGAGCAACCGCTGATTGCCCGCTTTACCATACAGCGCCATGTGGAACAGGCGGTTGAGCCGGCCAATTTCGGTGTAATCGGTTTCCCGCTCCAGCGCATCAATGAAGGCGCCAGCCTGAGTAATGTCATCGGGCGTGAGCAGGGGAATCGACAAGCGCAGCGCTTCGGATTCCAGGAGGATGCGCAGGGCGTAAGTTTCCGCCGAATGGTCTTCAATCAGCGGCGCCACCACCGCCCCTTTGTGGGTAACCACATGCAGCAGCGACTGCGCTTCCAGTTGACGCAATGCCTCGCGCACCGGCATCCGGCTGACCCCGAACAAGCTGGCCAACTCCTGTTGGCGCATGGCGGTGCCGCAGGGCAAGCGACCATCCAGGATGGCGTTGCGCAATGTTTCTTCAATCACGGAGCGGGCGAGATGGGCGGGGATAGGCCCGCTGATCTGGATGCTGCTCAAAGGGTTCGGCTTCTGCGTCACGACTACGCTATCCTCCTTTTCAGGGTGAGGTGGCTAATTGGATCCAATGCACACTAGAGATTGTCCACAAGCTTGTCAAACGGGCAAGGTTTCGGCTTGTAAGCGACTCAACAGCGCGTTCCACCGGCCCACGACGCCCTTTTGTCAGGTCTTACAGGCTTAACGTCTGTGAGACACACTTTATTCCCGAAAGTCGCGGCTACAGCGGTATTGCTGCATATCGATATTCACTAACGGTATTTAAAATGCCGTTCTTATGACTATAAAGTCACTCTCCTGACCGCCCGGGAGTGAACTCATGTCTGCCACCTCTACTGTTCCAACAGCGACCGACACCACACAAACCTTCGAGATCCGTCCATTTCCCGGCAGCGTCGGTGCCGAGATCATTGGCCTGGACCTGACCCGCCCGGTCAGCGACCAGGACTTCGCGCGTATTCACCGCGCGCATCTGGACCATCACGTCGTGGTCTTCCGCGACCAACGCATCACCCCCGAACAACAGATCGCCTTCAGCCGCCGCTTCGGTGTGCTGCAAATCCATGTGCTCAAACAGTTCCTGCTGGCCAACCACCCGGAAATCCTGATCGTCTCCAACATCATCGAAAACGGCCAATCCATCGGCCTGGGAGATGCCGGCAAATTCTGGCACTCGGACCTTTCCTATAAAGAGTTGCCGAGCCTGGGCTCGATGCTCCATGCCCAGGAGCTGCCGTCCGAGGGTGGCGACACGTTGTTCGCCGACATGCACAAAGCCTGGGACAACCTGCCCGAGCCCCTGCGCAAGGCCGTAGAAGGCCGCAGTGCTGCGCATTCGTACACCGCACGCTATAGCGAAACCAAATTCGAAGGCAATTGGCGCCCAACCCTCACCCCCGAGCAACTGGCTCAAGTGGCGGAAGTGGTGCACCCGATCGTGCGTACCCACCCGGAAAACGGCCGCAAGGCGCTGTTCGTCAGTGAGGGCTTCACCACCCGCATCGTCGGCCTGCCGGAAGACGAAAGCCGCGACCTGCTGGCCCAGCTCTACGCCCACAGCGTGCTGCCGGAAAACATCTACCGCCACCAGTGGCAGCCCCACGACATGGTGTTCTGGGACAACCGTTCGCTGATCCACCTGGCGGCCGGCTGCCCGAGCCACCTGCGGCGCAAGTTGTACCGCACCACCATCCAGGGCGACGCGCCTTTCTGATCCGGAGCATGACCATGTCCAAGAAAATTCCATTTGCGCGCCTGGCCGCCACGGTTGGCCTGGGCATCAGCCTGCTGGCCGGCAGCCTGGTTGCACCTGCCGCCGCCCAGGCCGAAGGCGAGATTCGCATCGCCGAGCAGTTCGGCATCGTCTACCTGTTGCTCAACGTGGTGCGCGACCAGAACCTGATCGAGAAGTACGGCAAGCAGGAAGGCATCGACATCAAGGTCGACTGGACCCAACTGTCCGGTGGTGCAGCCGTCAACGACGCCTTGCTCTCCGGCTCCATCGACATCGCCGGTGCTGGCGTTGGCCCGCTGCTGACCATCTGGGACCGCACCCACGGCAAACAGAACGTGAAAGCCGTCGCCTCCCTGGGCAACTTCCCGTACTACCTGGTAAGCAACAATCCCAAGGTCAAGACCATCGCGGACTTCACCGAAAAAGACCGCATTGCCGTGCCCGCGGTGGGTGTCTCCGTGCAGTCGCGTTTCCTGCAATACGCCGCCGCCAAGCAATGGGGCGACAAGGAATTCAATCGCCTCGACAAGTACACCGTCGCCGTTCCGCACCCGGATGCGACCGCTGCGCTGATTGCCGGTGGTACCGAACTGACCGGGCATTTCTCCAACCCGCCGTTCCAGGAACAGGCCCTGACCAACCCCAACGTGCACGTGGTGCTCAACTCCTACGACATCCTCGGGCCGAACTCGCCGACGGTGCTGTTCGCCACCGAGAAATTCCGCAACGACAATCCGAAAACCTACAAGGCGTTCGTCGAGGCACTGACCGAAGCGGCACAATTCGCCCAGAACGACAAAGGCGCCGCCGCCGACACCTACATCCGCGTGACCAAGGCCAAGATCGACCGTGCCGAGTTGCTGAAAATCATCGAGAACCCGCAGTTCGAATTCAGTGTCACCCCGAAAAATACCTACCCGCTGGCGGAATTCCTCTACCGCGTCGGCGCGATCAAAAACAAACCCGAATCGTGGAAGGATTACTTCTTCCAGGACGCCAAACCGCTGCAAGGGAGCTGACATGAACGCGCCCTTGCAAGGCCACACGGCCAGCAACCCGACGGCTACCGAAGCCCTGCTTGCGGTGGATAAAGTCAGCCTTGAATACCGCACGCCTGAACGGGTCGTGCGGGCCACCCACCAGGTCAGTTTCGAAATCGACCCGGCCGACCGCTTTGTACTGCTGGGGCCTTCGGGCTGCGGCAAATCCACGCTGCTGAAATCCATCGCCGGCTTTATCAAACCGTGCGAAGGCGAGATCCGTCTGCTCGGGCAAAAAGTCGAGCAACCGGGCCCGGATCGCATCGTGGTGTTCCAGGAATTCGACCAACTGCCGCCGTGGAAAACCGTCAAGCAGAACGTCATGTTTCCGCTGCTCGCCTCCAAGACCCTCAAGCGTCGCGAGGCCGAAGAGCGGGCGCTGTACTACCTGGAAAAAGTCGGCCTGACGGCGTTCGCCGACGCCTACCCGCACACCCTGTCCGGCGGCATGAAAGCCCGCGTGGCGATCGCCCGGGCGTTGGCCATGCAGCCGAAAATCCTGCTGATGGACGAGCCCTTCGCCGCCCTCGACGCATTGACCCGCCGCAAGATGCAGGAAGAGCTGCTGCTGCTCTGGGAAGAGGTGCGTTTCACCCTGTTGTTCGTCACCCACTCCATCGAAGAAGCGCTGGTGGTGGGCAACCGCATCCTGTTGCTGTCGCCGCATCCGGGCCGGGTGCGGGCGGAAATCCACAGCCATCAATACGACCTTCACAGCCTCGGCGGTGTGGCGTTCCAGGCTTCGGCGCGGCGCATTCATCGGCTGTTGTTTGATGAAGCGCCCGAGGCGGAAACCGAGCTGGGTTTCGCCGATATCCGCATCGCTTATTGAAGGGTTTTCACCATGCGCCAGGAATATGAAATCACTCTCGAACCGTTGCCCGGTGTTCGCGTTGAACGCGAATTGCCGTGGCGTCAGCGCCTGTGGCAACAAGGCTGGCTGCGTAAAAGCCTGATCCTGATCGTGCTCGCGATCCTGTGGGAGGCGGCCGCCCGTTATCAGAACAACGACCTGCTGCTGCCGAGCTTCCTGCAGACGCTGAGCGCGTTCTACGACGGCATGGCCAGCGGCGAGCTGTTGAGCAAGGTCAGTATCTCGCTGGTGGTGCTGATCAAAGGCTATTTGATCGGCATTGTGCTGGCGTTCGCCCTGACGACGCTGGCGGTATCGACCCAACTGGGCCGCGACCTGTTGAGCACCCTGACCTCGATGTTCAACCCGTTGCCGGCGATTGCCCTGCTGCCGCTGGCGCTGCTGTGGTTTGGCCTGGGGCAGAACAGCCTGATCTTCGTGCTGGTGCATTCGGTGCTGTGGGCGCTGGCGCTGAATACCTATTCCGGGTTCCTCGGTGTCTCGGAAACCCTGCGCATGGCCGGCCGCAATTATGGCCTCAAAGGCATGCGCTTCGTGTTGTTCATCCTGATCCCGGCCGCGCTGCCGTCGATCCTCGCCGGGCTGAAAATCGGCTGGGCGTTTGCCTGGCGCACGTTGATTGCCGCCGAACTGGTATTCGGCGCCACCAGCGGCAAGGGCGGGCTGGGCTGGTACATCTTCCAGAACCGCAACGAGCTGTACACCGACAAGGTATTTGCCGGGTTGGCGGTGGTGATCCTGATCGGGCTGCTGGTGGAGAACCTGGTGTTTGACACCCTGGAGCGCGTCACCGTGAAGCGCTGGGGCATGCAGCGCTGACTGAAACACCCATCCTGTGGCGAGGGAGCTTGCTCCCGTTGGGCCGCGAAGCGTCCCCAATAGAATCACCGCGTTCTTTCAGAAAAATCTCGATTGCAAATTCTGGGGCTGCTTCGCAGCCCAACGGGAGCAAGCTCCCTCGCCGCAGTCTGCTACGATTGCGCCAAGTTCACTCCCAACCGATCACGAGTGCTTGGCATGCAATTACCCGACATGAACCTGCTGGTCGCCCTCGACGCGCTGCTCGACGAGGGCAGTGTGGTGGGCGCCGCGCGGCGGATGAACTTGAGCCCGGCCGCCATGAGCCGCACCCTCACACGCATCCGTGAGGCGGTGGGCGACCCGATCCTGGTGCGCGCCGGTCGCGGCCTGGTGCCGACGCCCAAGGCCCTGGAGTTGCAAGGCCAGGTGCGTAACGTGGTGGAACAGGCGGCGCTGCTGTTTCGCTCGGCGGACGACGTAGACCTGCGCACCCTGCGCCGGCGGTTCAGCGTGCGGGCCAATGACTTTTTTGTCGGGGTGTATGGCGGTCGGTTGTTCGACACCATGGAGCGCATGGCACCGCTGTGCGAACTGCGCTTTGTGCCCGAGGGCGACACCGACGATGAAGCCCTGCGTGAAGGCCGGCTTGACCTGCGGGTGGGCAACACCATGCCGATCACCCCGGAAGTGAAGGTACAGAACCTGTTCACCACCACCTTTGTCGGGCTGGCGCGGGAAGGGCACCCATTGTTCGATGGAGAGATTACCGCCGCACGGTTCGCCAGCTATTCCCACATCAGCATCTCCCGGCGCGGCATCGCCCGCGGGCCGATCGACACCGCCCTGAATGCCCAGGGCCTGGAACGCCGGGTCGCTATGATCGCCCCGGGGTTTCACGGCGCGATGTTCATGCTGCCCGACTCCGACCTGATCCTGCCGGTACCCAAGGAAGCGCTCTACAGCGCCAATCGCCTGAAGCTGCCGCTGCGGGCGTTTACCCTGCCCATCTCCCTGCCGACCCTGGTGCTGACCCAGGCCTGGCACCCGCGCTTCGACAAAGACCCGGCCCATAAGTGGCTGCGCGAGACTATGCGCGAATGCTGCGAGGCGACGTGGCAAGAAGCGCAACCCACGTGAGTCGGAAGTGAGCTCGGTCAATGTGGGAGCTGGCTTGCCTGCGATGCGGGCGACCCGGTTTTTCAGGAATAGCGAGGTGATGCCATCGCGGGCAAGCCCGGCTCCCACAGAGATCGCATACCTTTTGACCGTTGCGTCTGGTGCACTTATAAGCTTCCTATAAGTCACTTTTTGTCATGTCTAAGCCTTATTAAACTGCTCGGGTATTTCCTATTCCGAGTTGTAGTTCATGACGTCCCTCGCTGCTCCCGCACCCCTGGCCGCAGCCAAGCCGACCGCCATCGCCCCGCCCGTTTTCGGTCCACGCATCATCATCGGCCTGGTGGGCGTATTGCTCGCGGTACTGGTGTCCGGCCTCAACGAGATGGTGACCAAAGTCGCCCTCGCCGATATTCGCGGTGCGATGTACATCGGCTTCGACGAAGGCACCTGGCTGGTAGCCGCCTACACCGCCACCTCCGTCTCGGCCATGGCGTTCGCGCCGTGGTGCTCGGTGACCTTTTCCCTGCGCCGCTTCACCCTCTGTGCCATCGGCCTGTTCACCGTGCTCGGCGTGCTGTGCCCGTTCGCACCGAACTACGAAAGCCTGTTGGTGTTGCGCACCGTGCAAGGCCTGGCCGGCGGCACCTTGCCGCCAATGCTGATGACCGTGGCCCTGCGCTTCCTGCCGGCCAACGTCAAACTCTACGGCTTGGCGGGTTACGCCCTGACGGCGACGTTCGGCCCCAGCCTCGGCACACCGCTGGCGGCAATGTGGACTGAATACGTCGGCTGGCAATGGGCGTTCTGGCAGATCGTCGGGCCGTGCCTGCTGGCCATGGCGGCCGTGGCCTACGGCTTGCCTCAGGACCCGCTGCGCCTTGAGCGCTTCAAGCAGTTCAACTGGCGTGGCTTGCTGCTGGGTTTTCCGGCGATCTGCATGCTGGTGATCGGCCTGTTGCAGGGCAATCGGCTGGACTGGTTCGAGTCGCCGTTGATTACCTCATTGTTGATCGGCGGCCTGGTGCTGTTGGTGCTGTTCATGATCAACGAGTGGTCGCACCCGATGCCGTTTTTCAAGCTGCAGATGCTCGGCATTCGTAACCTGTCATTCGCCCTGATCGTACTGGCCGGGGTGCTGATTGTGCTGCTGGCGGTGACCATCATTCCGTCCAGCTACCTGGCTCAGGTGCAAGGCTACCGCCCGCTGCAAACCGCCCCGGTGATGCTGATCATGGCGCTGCCGCAGTTGATCGCGCTGCCGTTGGTGGCGGCGTTGTGCAACCTGCGCTGGGTCGATTGCCGTTGGGTATTGGGCATCGGGTTGAGCATGTTGATCCTGTCGTGCGTGGGCGGCGCGCAGTTGACGTCGG
Source organism: Pseudomonas sp. TH32 (assembly GCF_016650855.1). Taxonomy (NCBI): domain Bacteria; kingdom Pseudomonadati; phylum Pseudomonadota; class Gammaproteobacteria; order Pseudomonadales; family Pseudomonadaceae; genus Pseudomonas; species Pseudomonas sp. TH32. The sequence continues at coordinate 5,665,629 of NZ_JAEKFA010000002.1, forward strand.
CCTGGATCCGCGATGATTTCTACGTGCTGCAACTGCTGCAAATCTTCGGGCAACCGATGGCGGTGCTGCCGCTGCTGATGCTCTCCACCGGCAGCATCACACCCCAGGACGGGCCGTTCGCCTCGGCCTGGTTCAACACCGTCAAAGGCCTGGCTGCCGTGGTCGCCACCGGCGTGCTCGACGCCCTGACCACCCACCGCCTGCATTTCCACTCGACCATGTTGGTGGACAGCCTGGGCAACTCGCCCCTGGCCGACAGCGATGCCGCCGGCCTCGCCCATCGGCTGCACGAGCAGGCCGTGGTGCTCACTTCTTCGGATCTCTACTACGTCATGGCCGGTGTCGCGGCGGTGTTGATCCTGCTGATTTTCTGGATGCCGACGCGGATTTATCCGCCCCGCGCACCGACTTGATTGCTCACTGAGCCAAAAGGATTGCTATGAAACGCAAAGACAAAATCGCTGTAACCGTCATCACTGTGTTTGCCGTGGGGGTGCTGGTTTACCTGCTGGCGCCGGGCATGTTCGGCAACAAGCGCCAGAGCACCAACGATGCCTTCGTCGCCGCTGACTACACCCTGGTGGCGCCGCGTGTGGCCGGCTTCATCAAGGAAGTGCTGGTGGACGACAACCAGCGAGTCAAGGCCGGGCAGTTGCTGGCGCTGATCGATGACCGTGACTTCCGCGCCGCTGCCCAGGCGGCCGATGCCGATACGCTGGTAGCTCAGGCGCAGCTGAAAAATGCCACGGCGACCCTGGAACGGCAGAGCTCGGTGATCGCCCAGGCCCAGGCCACCGTGGCGGCGGATCGCGCCGAAGTGGCGTTTGCCGAACATGAACTGAACCGTTACAACCACCTCGCGGGCGTAGGCGCCGGTACCGTACAAAACGCCCAGCAAGCCAAGACCCGCATCGAACAGGCCACCGCGCGCCTGGCCAACGCCAGGGCGGTGCTGGCGGCCGAACGCAAGCAAGTGGAAATCCTCAGCGCCCAGCGTGATGCGGCAGAAGGTGGCCTGAAACGCGCCCAGGCGGCGCTGGAAATGGCCAGCTTTCAACTGTCGTACACCCGCATCGTCGCGCCGGTAGACGGCATGGTCGGCGAGCGGGCGGTGCGGGTCGGCGCCTATGTGACGCCGGGCAGCAAGATCCTCGCCGTGGTACCCCTGGCCGAGGCCTACGTGGTAGCCAATTTCCAGGAGACCCAGTTGTCCCACATGCACGCAGGCCAAACGGTGGACGTGAAGGTCGACAGCCTCGACGGCGAAGTGCTCAAGGGGCACCTCGAAAGCCTGGCGCCGGCCACCGGGGTGACGTTCGCCTCGGTCAAGCCCGACAACGCCACCGGCAACTTCACCAAGGTGGTGCAGCGCATTCCGGTGAAAATCATCCTGGAACCCGGCCAGGCACTGACCGAACGCCTGCGGGTCGGCATGTCGGTGGAAGCCAGCGTCAACACCCACGCCGCCGCCCAGCCACGTGAGGTGGCGCAGCAATGAGACACCTCGCCTGGTTTACCTTAAGCCTGCTCAGCCTGAGTGCCTGCACCGTCGGCCCGGACTTTCAGCGCCCGCAAAATCCCGTCGGCCAATGGACCGAGCCGCATGGCCAGCAAGCCGCCAGCCACGCGGTCAACGACCCGCTGGAGGAGCGCTGGTGGGAAGTGTTCCACGATGCGCAACTCACTGCGCTCACACGTCGTGCACTCACCGATAACCTCGACCTGAAACTCGCCAGCAGCCGCCTGCAACAAAGCCGCGCGGCGCGCCAGGTGATCACCGCCGAGCGCTACCCGACCGTCAACGCCACCGGCGATTATCTGCGCCAGCGCAACAGTGCCGATGGCTTGAGCGACGCCTCGGGCAAGAACGGCCGCGCGGCTTACAACCAGTGGGACATGGGTTTCTCCGCTGCCTGGGAACTGGATTTCTGGGGCCGGGTAAAACGCGAAACCGAAGCCGCCGACGCCACCCTGCAAGTCGCCGAAAACGACCGCCGCGCCGTGCTGTTATCAGTGTTGGCGGAAACCGCCCAGGACTACATCCAGCTTCGCGGCGTGCAGAACACCCGGGCCGTCACCGAGCAAAACCTCGACGTGGCCCGCCACAGTTTGAAGCTGTCGCAGCTGCGTCTGGCCGATGGGGTGGCCACTGACCTCGATGTAGCCGAAGCCGCCGCTCAAGTCGCCGCCATCGAGGCGCGCCTGCCAGACTTGCAGCAACGCCAGGACCAGTTGATCAACGCCCTGAGCCTGCTGATGGGTGAACCGCCGCAAGCCTTGTATGCCGAGCTGTCCAAGGACGCCGCCGTACCGCAAACCCAACGCCAGGTCGCTATCGGCCTGCCGTCGCAATTGGCTGAGCGCCGCCCCGACATTCGCCAGGCCGAAGCGCGTTTGCATGCCGCCACCGCCTCCATCGGTGTGGCCAAGGGCGACTTCTACCCGCGTATCACCTTGTCCGGCAGCGTGGGTTCCCAAGCGTTGCAGCTGGCGGATTTCGGCTCGTGGAGTTCGCGTGCATTCGCGTTCGGCCCGCAACTGAGCTTGCCGATTTTCAACGGTGGCCGGCTGCAAGGCATGCTCGATTTGCGCGAAGCCCAGCAACAGGAAGCGGCCCTGGCCTACCAGCAAACGGTACTGCGGGCCTGGCATGAAATCGACGACCAGTTGACCCGCTACAACGCCAGCCAACTGCGCCGCGACAGCCTTGCCGAAGCGGTACGGCAGAACCAGATTGCCCTCACCACGGCGCAACACCAGTACGTCGAAGGCGTGGTGGATTTCGTCAACGTGCTGACGGTGCAAAGTGCGTTGCTGGCGACTCAGGAGCAGTGGGTGGAAAGCTCCACCGGCGTTTCCCTGGCCATGGTCGGGTTGTACAAGGCGCTGGGCGGGGGTTGGGAGTCGGTGTATCCGCTGCAAACGGCCGGGCAGTAAACTTTTGGAGCATTTGGCCGTTAACCTTTTCCAGCCAAATAACTTCCAGGAGCTTCCCCGTGTCAGTGATCGACAACCCCTACGCGCCGCCGCAGGCCAATCTGAGCGAACCACTCGCCCGCCCATCTACCTTCTTTGTGGTTGCGCCCCGCAAACTGGTGATCATGACGTTTCTGACCCAGGGGTTTTACTCGATCTATTGGGTTTACAAACAATGGGCATGCTATCGACAGGCAACCGGCGCCCGGATCTGGCCAGTGGCGCGGGCATTTTTTTCGCTGATTTTCCTGTACCAGATGATGATGAAAATCCGCCAGCAGGCTGAGTTGGCCGGGTCGACGTATCAGTGGTCGCCACGCAGCGTTGCTCTGGCGCTGATCGTTATAGGCTGCTTGCCATGGTGCTATATGTGGGTACTCACGCCGCTGACTTCATTCGAGATCAGTATGTGTTTGACGCTGGTGAGCATTTACCTGATGACGCAGGTGCAGGGGGCCGTGAATGCTCTGGAAAACGACCCCCAAGGTGAAGCAAACAAGCGCCTGACCTGGGTCAACGGTCTCTGGATCGTTATCGGGTTGTGTATGTACGCGTTTACGATCGTTTCAGCCCTGCGACCGCCTGTGGTCTCCTGAATTCAAAACCAGTGCCCACGGACCGTGGGCACTTAGGGATTCTGCAAAAACACCACATACCCTCGAAACCACTCACTGCCCTTCAAATACCCCGGCTCCTCCCACTCTCCACCCTGAATCAACCCAATCTTGAATGGCACGCCCAGCCGATTCATCCGTGGCAAATACGCCGCGTAATCCGGAATGCTGTGGCGGCCCTGATAGGTTTGCACCACCACTTCATCAATCACGCCCTTGAGTTGCGCGATGGCCGCCGGGTCGGCATTGCTGCTCCAGTCCATCAGCCCGGTGATGCTCAGGCGCAAGTCCTTGGGCAGGCGCTGGCGCAGGTCGCGCAGGAAGTCGGCGTATTCGTTGAGGTATTGCGTGCGGGCGTCGAAGTCGATCTGGATACCCACCACCGGATTGCCCGCGTCCCGCCAGCGTTGCACCTGGCCGAGCATCTGGCGGTAGACCGACTCGGGCCAGTGCAGGGTGTGGGCGCGGTACACCACCCAGATTTCACCCTGGGTGATGCGCGGCACACTCATGCCCTGGGCGATGAACTGCACGCCACGCGAGGGCGCGCGGCGGGTTGAGTTGATCTGGCCCTGGAGGATGTACAGGGTTTTCGCCTGCTTGAGCACCGGCTGCGGGGCGACGCCGCTCCACAGCCAGAATGCATCATGGTCGCCGGCGTTCACCGCGCCGAAGGCCGGGCTTGCCAGCAGGAGCAGGGCCAGCCAGAAGTGCTTCACGCCTTACCAGTAGTACTGCAGCGACTTGCCCCACTGGGTATCGGCAAATCCGGTTTTCAACTGGCGGAACCAGCCTTTGCGCACGGCCTTGTCGACGTCTTCGCCACCACAGCTGTTGTAGCCCGAAGGCCCGTAGCAGTTGATGGCGCGAAACAGCGCGTAGGCCTTGTCGTTATGCGGTGCCTTGGGATTGCCGATCACCCGCTTGTAGCCTTCGAGCCGCGAAAAGGTTTCACCTTTGAAAGGCGAGGCCGTACTGCCCAGGCTGCCGGCGGAGCGCGCTTGTTCCAGGGGCATGCCGTCCAGGCCGTTACGCAGGACGAATTCACCCAGGCAATTCAGGCCCTGGGGGTTTTTCGGGTCGGCCTGCAGGGTGCTGGCGATTTGCGCGATGCTCGGGCAGGTGTAGCCGGATTCGGCCTTGTCGCCGTTCCAGCGGAACAGTTTCAACGACTGGCCACCGCTGTAGACGTAGCCCAGGCTGGTGCCGAGCTTGTCGTCGGGAGGCGAGGCGGGGAGCTGTTTCAAGTCCTCGGCAAAGGTCTCGAACTGGCCGCGCAACAGGTCTTTATAAAGCAGCGTGAATTGCGCGGTCTGGCGCTCTACCGGGTCGCCCGCATTGGCAAGCTGCTGGCGCAGCAGCTCAGGGCCGGCGACATTGCGCAGCAGGATATAACGCACCTGCTTGGCGCTGATCGGTGAGTCGGCCGCGAACACCTTGGCCAGTTGGCCGCTGCGTTCGTAGTTCATGGCCAACGCCAGCTCAAGCTGGTCCCGTTGCAGCGGTTGCTTGGCCAGCGGCAGCAGTTGCAGCCACAACGCCTCGGCGGCTTTCCATTCGTCCTTGGCTTCCAGCGCCAGGCCGCGCAGGGTCTGTTGGCTGAAGGCGAAGTAATCGAGACTGGCCGGTACGTCTTGTGGCAACAGCTTCAAGGCACGGTCGGGTTGATGCTCGACGTACAGCGCGAACGCCGCCTGCACATAGGCATACAGCGCCGGCTCCTGGGCAAATATCGACTTTTGCCCGTCAAGGGCTTCGCGAGTGAGTTTCGGCGGCTCGCCAGCGCGCATCCACATCAGGTCGTTGAGGGCCAGGATCAACGGGTTGCCCACCGGTGCGGTGGTGCTGGTCAGCAGCTTGGTGTCAGCTTCCTGCACCAGTTCATCCAGCGACACGTTGCGCTGGGCATCGGTGGCCTGGGTCAGTTGCCAGGCAAAGTCATTGGCCAGCTTGTCGGGGTTGGGCGCCAGCCAGTGCACCCGGCGCAGCAGGCCACGGGCGGAGGCGGCGTAGTCGCCCTGTGGATAAGTTTTCAGGTAGTCGTCGAAGCCACTCTCGGCCCGTTGCAGCGCGGACTTATCCACATGCTCAAGGGACGGCGTGCCGTATTCGTCGAAGGCATTTTGCTGGGCGTCGTTCAGCGCGGTGCGGGCGGTCATGTACAGCGCCGTTTCCTTGAGCCAGGGCAGCGCGCTGCTCGTCAGCGCCGCGAAGCCTTTTTGTGCGTCGCTGAAGCGCCCGCTGTAAAAATCGCCGGCGGCTTGCAGGTAGGCGAGCAATGCCTGGCCGTCTGTCGATTTAATTTGATCGGCCTCGCCTGCCGCTACGCCGTCGGAGGAGCAACTGCCGAGCATCTGCAACCGCAGTTTGGCCAGCAATTGGCGTTCGGCCTGCGGTACATCGGCTTTCACCACTTGGCTGATAAACGCCGTGGCGCTGTCATCGGCGTTACTGCGGCAACGGCTGCCTTCGCCGGAAAGGAAGGCCTCGCCCGCAGTCTTGTAGTCATCGCGCTTGATGCCCAGCGGGCTCAGCAGTTGGTCCAGTTCGGCGGTGCGCGAGTCGTCGGGCGTGTTGTCGGGCTCATCCGCGGCGGGTGTAAGCCGATACACCGGGAATGGCACCTGGCCAAAGCCTTCGGAAAAGTCCTGCTCGCCCAGGGCATTCGGCGCCAGCGGCATGACGTTCTTGTCTGCCAGCAACAGGCGCAGGTTGACCCGGCTGTCATTGCCCGGGCTCAGGAAGGGCAGGTTGCTGCACACGTCCAGGCTGTTACGCGACACCCGCCAATCCGGGTAGCAGGAATCATCGCCACTGGCGTGGGCCTGGAGGGGAAGGGTGGCGAGCACTGTCAGTGCCAGGGGTGACAGAAGACCGATACGCATGAAGTGTCCTTGATCCTGAATCCATGGAAGGTGGCAATCATAGCGTGAACCCACCAAAGCGTCGGAGAAGCCCTGCGCAAAATTCAGATTTGTCCGATTGGCGGATCGCTGTTCAAATGCGCGCAAAACAGCAGGCGAATCGAGGCCTTTTGACCTAGAGTGGCGGGTGTTCGCGCAAGCGTAGTTCAGTAGTAGGTGAGGAAGTAGAGGTGCGACGCTCTGTGGCGGAACAAGACAACAAGGCCGGGGCATTTCCCGTGCTCAATCCTGGCCTGTGGGAGAACGCCGGCTGGCTCGCTCGATTGTGGTGGGTGCCGCTTTTGGCGTTGGCCGTGGCCGTGCGCTTCTACGGTTTGACCGCCTCCGCGATCTGGGGCGATGAAGGTTCAAGCCTGCTGCTTGCCGAGTATTCCCTGGAAGACCTGTGGTTTCACGCCGCCCATGACGTTCACCCGCCGCTGTATTTCGTCATGCTGCGTGGCTGGATCGAGGTGTTTGGCGACAGTATTTTCTCCCTGCGCAGCATGAGTGCGATCCCCGGCGTGGTCGCGGTCGGCCTGGGCATCTGGCTGACGCGGCTGATCGCGACCCGCCGCGCGGCGGTGCTGGCGGGGATTCTGCTGGCGTTGCTGCCCACGGCGGTGCGCTACAGCCAGGAAGTGCGAATGTACTCGCTGCTGGGTGTGTGGCTGCTGGCTGCGACCCTGGCATTGGTGTATTGGGTTCGCCAGCCTGAGCGCAAGCGGTACCTGGTGGCCTATGCGCTGTTAATGACGGCGGCGTTCTATACCCACTACTTCACCGCCTTGTGCGTACTTGTGCACTGGGCATGGCTGGTATTGCTGCGCCTGCCACGGGCCGGCGGCCTGCGCCTTGTCACACGTCCGGGCTGGTGGCTGGCCAACGTTGCCATTGTGTTGCTGTACTTGTCCTGGCTGCCGAATCTGCTGGGCCTGGTGCAGCACACCGAAGAGCTCAAGGTGGGCGGGGATATTGGCTGGGAAGACCCGGTCAACCTGTATTCGGTGCCGTCGATGGTGTGGCAGTTCCTGATTCAGGACCCGGGCGACCACCTGTGGCGGCCACTCTTTGTCGTGTTTCCGTTATTGCTGGTGGCGCTGGTCGGCGTGACCGCCTGGCGCGATCAAAGCCGCTATCGCTTCGGCTGGCTGCTGGGGCTTTTTTTCATGCTGCCGGTGCTGCTGGTCTATGGGGTTTCGTTTATTTCCCCGGTGTTTATCGAGCGGTACCTCACCGCGTACGCGATGAGTTTGCCGATCATCGTGGCGCTGGCTGTCGACCGTCTGTCGCCGCGCCTGACGCTGGCGGGCGCCGCATTGTTCGTGCTGTTTGTCGGGATCGAGCTGGTGGGCGTGAAGACCAACGCCACCGTTGATGAGCATGATCAATTCAATGTCGCGGTGGAATTCGTTAACCGCAACTATCAGGAAGATGACCGCATCGTCATCAGCGACATGCTCTGGTACCTGCCCTACGTCTATTACGACGAGACCGATGCCCAGTTGCAGCTCTTCACGCCACCGACCGCCGCCGGCAAATCGACCCGGCCGAATGCCTATGGTTTTGGCACGTTGGTGGACCAGGATGGCGGGCGCATCTACCTCGATCGCTTGTCGGCGTTGCCGGCAGACATCCAGCGTGTGTGGCTGATCAGCGCCGCTGACGGCCCGGATGATTTTGCCCCGTTGCCGGCAGGCTGGCGCCAGCTCAGCCAGCAGGATGGCGGCGGCGCTCGCGCCCGGCTCTTCGTGCTGTGTAACGCGCCGGCGGGTGTGCACCGCGAAGGCTGCGACTAATCTGCGCAACACCTGAGAGGTTTATGTTCGCCTGGGGGGCTAGACTCAGGTGAACCCTCTTTTCAGGAACACATCATGGAATCCCCGGTCCACAGCTTGCCATCCTTGTTCAAACAGCTCGGCTTGCCGGATGACCCGGTCAGTATCGAGCGGTTCATCGCTGTCCACTCCCCACTCAAACCCGAACTGCATCTGGCGGATGCGTTTTTCTGGACGCCAGGCCAGCGCGCGTTTTTGCGTGAAGAGATTTTGGAGGACGCGGATTGGGCGGAGGTGGTGGATGAGTTGAATTTGCGGTTGAGAGAGGGGCGCGGGGTTTAAAACCCGCTTTACTGACCCACATCTTCGCGCCGCCACCATCCATCCCAAAATTTGTATCAAAACTTGACGGCTTTGGATCCATCGACCATATTGATAGTTAGCAAACTAACTGTATGCGAATAGTCCAGTGTCCCAGACCCTCGAACAACTCCAGATGAACATCAGCAGCAGCATGGTGGTAGGTGCCAGGACCTGGCGCAAAATCTGCCAGACCACGCTTGTCAGCTATGGCATCTCCGAAGCCTGCGCCGTGCCGCTGCTGATGATCGGCCGCCTCGGCGACGGTGTGCACCAGGTGAAGGTAGCCCAGGCCGCCGGGATGGAAAGCCCGTCCCTGGTGCGCCTGTTGGACCAGCTGTGCAGCTCCGGCTACGTGTGCCGCACCGAAGACATCCACGACCGCCGCGCCAAGGCCTTGAGCCTTACCGAGCGTGGCCGCGAGCTGGTGCAGGCGGTGGAGGAACAACTGGTGCGCCTGCGCCGCGAGGTGCTGGCGACGATCGATCCCGATGACCTGGAAGCTGCCCTGCGTGTGCTGCGGGCCTTCGAAGGCGCCAATCAACATCCCATGGTTGTGAGTTCTTGAACGGATTTTTTACCGGCATGCCGCCGGCCAGGGATTGGTTCTATGGCGTCAGGACATTCGCCGCTTCAATGATCGCGTTGTACATCGCCATGCTGATGCAAATGCCGCGTCCGTATTGGGCGATGGCCACGGTGTATATCGTTTCCAGCCCGTTTGTCGGCCCTACCAGCTCCAAGGCGCTGTACCGGGCGGTCGGCACCTTCATGGGCGCCGCCGCCGCGGTGTTTTTTGTGCCGATGTTTGTGCAGACGCCTTACGTGCTGGTGGTGGTGATCGCGCTGTGGACCGGGATTCTGCTGTTCCTGTCCCTGCACCTGCGCACCGCCAACAGCTATGCGTTGATGCTGGCCGGCTACACCTTGCCGCTGATCGCCCTGCCAGTAGTGGATAACCCGCTGGCGGTGTGGGACGTGGCGGAAGCGCGAACCGAAGAAATTTTCCTCGGCATCGCCGTGGCGGCAGTCGTGGGGGCGATGTTCTGGCCGCGACGGCTGGCGCCGGTGTTTGATGATGCGGTGAGCAAGTGGTTTGCCGACGCGCAGGTCTACAGCCAGCGCTTCCTCAGCCGCAACGTGCAACCCGAAGAAATCAGCACCTTGCGCGGTGGCATGGTCGCCACCTTCAACACCCTGGAATTGATGATCGGCCAACTGCCCCACGAGGGGTCCCGGCCGCAAACGGTGCGTAACACCAAGGAGCTGCGTGGGCGGATGATCCACCTGCTGCCGGTGATCGACGCCCTCGACGACGCCGTGTATGCCCTGGAACACCGCGCCCCGGAGTTGCTCGACCGCTTCACGCCGCTGCTGAGCGCCGCCACCGAGTGGCTGGACAGCACGCAAAAGGACGCGCCCCTCGAACGCTGGCGGGCGCTGCGTGACCAGATCGAAGCCCTGCAACCCGACGCCGAAGCCCTGGATGATCGCCACCAGTTGCTGTTCTCCAACGCCCTGTTTCGCCTGGGCGAGTGGGTAGATTTATGGCAAGACTGCCGCAGCCTGCAAGCCGCCATCCAGTGCGAAAGCCAGGACAACTGGCGCGCGGTCTACCGCCACTGGCGGTTGGGCCGGCTGACGCCGTTCCTCGACCGGGGCCTGATGTTTTACTCGGCGTTTTCCACCGTCACCGCGATCATCGTCGCCTCGGTGCTGTGGATCCTGCTGGGCTGGACCGACGGCGGCAGCGCAGTGATCCTGGCGGCAGTCGCGTGCAGCTTCTTTGCCTCCATGGATGACCCCGCGCCGCAGATCTACCGGTTCTTTTTCTGGACGGCGATGTCGGTGCTGTTCGCCAGCCTGTACCTGTTTCTGGTGCTGCCCAACCTGCACGATTTCCCGATGCTGGTCCTGGCGTTTTCGGTGCCCTTTATCTGCATCGGCACGCTCACGGTACAGCCGCGCTTCTACTTGGGCATGCTGCTGACGCTGGTCAACACCTCGTCGTTCATCAGCATCCAGGGCGCCTACGACGCGGACTTCCTGGCCTTCGCCAACTCCAACCTGGCCGGCCCGGTGGGCTTGTTGTTCGCGTTCGTCTGGACATTGATCGCACGGCCGTTCGGCGCCGAGCTGGCGGCCAAGCGCCTGACCCGTTTCAGCTGGCGCGACATCGTCACCCTTACGGAGCCTGCGACCCTGGCCGAACACCGCAAGATGGGCGTGCAAATGCTCGACCGCCTGATGCAACACCTGCCGCGCCTGGCCATGACCGGCCAGGACACCGGCATCGCCCTGCGCGAAGTGCGCGTGGCGCTGAACCTGCTGGACCTGCTGGCCTACTCGCCACGCATCCTCGGAGTGCCGCGGGTGCTGCTTAACCAGGTGGTGGAAGGCGTCGGCGGTTACTTCAAGGCCTGCCTGAAAGCCGGTGAACGTCTGCCGGCCCCCAGCGGTCTGCTGATGACCCTCGACCGTACCCGCCGCGCCCTCAACGGCCAGGGCCTGCAAGGCGAAGACGAAACCCGCCTGCACTTGCTGCACGCCCTGAGCGGCCTGCGCCTGTCGCTGTTGCCGGGCGTGGAGTTTCTCGGCGGCACAGAAATGGAAGCGCCGTTACCCGATGGAGCGCCTTTATGATCGGTGATCTGGATATCAGCGGGGTGTTCCTGCCCACGCTGCTGGTGCTGATGGGCATTACGTATGTGCTGTACCTGGTGGTGCACGGGCTGTTGACCCGCGTCCACTTCTATCGCCTGGTCTGGCACCGGGCATTGTTCAATGTGGGTCTCTACGCTCTGTTGCTGGGCGCAGTGGATTCACTCAGTCGATACCTCATGACATGAAAAAACCTTTTTTGACCATCGGCCGTGTAGTCCTGACGTTATTGGTGGTGACCTTCGCCTGCGTCGTGGTGTGGCGCATGGTGATGTACTACATGTTTGCGCCGTGGACCCGTGACGGCCACATCCGTGCCGACATTGTGCAGATCGCCCCGGACGTGTCCGGGCTGATCCAGCAGGTGGACGTGCGCGATAACCAGTTGGTGGTACGCGGCCAAGTGCTGTTCTCCGTCGACCAGGACCGCTTCAAGCTGGCCTTGCGCCAAGCCCAGGCCGCCGTGGCCGACCGCCAGGAAACCCTGGCCCAGGCCGTACGCGAGAACAAGCGTAACCGTGGCCTGGGCAACCTGGTGGCCAGCGAACAACTGGAAGAAAGCCAGTCCCGCGTTGCCCGTGCCCAATCGGCCCTGGCCGAGTCGCAAGTGGCGGTGGATGCCGCGCAACTCAACCTGGACCGCTCGGTGATTCGCAGCCCGGTGGACGGCTACATCAATGACCGTGCGCCGCGTAACCAGGAGTTCGTGACCGCCGGGCGGCCGGTGTTGTCGGTGGTGGACAGCAATTCCTTCCACATCGACGGCTATTTTGAAGAGACCAAGCTCGACGGCATCCACGTTGGCCAGAGCGTCGACATCCGCGTGATCGGCGACAACGCCCGCCTGCGCGGGCATGTGCAGAGCATCGTCGCCGGCATCGAAGACCGTGACCGCACCAGCGGCTCCAACCTGCTGCCCAACGTCAACCCGGCGTTCAGTTGGGTGCGCCTGGCCCAGCGGATCCCCGTGCGCATCGCGTTTGACGATGTGCCGGCAGACTTCCGCATGATCGCCGGGCGCACCGCCACCGTGTCGATCATCGGCGACAAACCCGAGTCGGGGGAAAAACCATGAAACGGCTCTTAGCAACCGCCGGGCTGGGGTTGTTGCTGTCGGCCTGCCAAGTGGTGGGGCCCGATTACAAGCTGCCGGACAAGGCGGCCGTGAACCGCGGTGACCTTCAGGGCCAGTTGGCCGGGGAGGGCAACAATGTGGTGTCGGCGCCGGTGCCGGCGGACTGGTGGAAGCTCTACCAGGACCCGCGCCTGGATAAGCTGGTGGAGCAGGCCATGGCCTCCAACACCGACCTGCGGGTGGCCGCGGCCAACTTGCAGCGCTCGCGCTATCAGGTGCAGCAAGCCGAGTCTGCCGGCGGCTGGAGTGCCGGCGCCAAGGCTGAAGCCCAGCGCCTGCAAGAGTCCGGCGAAGCCTATCTGCTGACGGAAAAAGTCCCGGTGGCCAACATCGGCAGTGCCAGCATCAGCACCTCCTACCAATTCGATTTGTTCGGCACCCTGCAGCGCGGCATTGAAAGCTCCCAGGCCAGTGCCGATGCGGCCCAGGCGGCGGCCGATATCGCCCGTATCACCCTGGTGGCGGACGTGGTGCGTTCCTACACCCAGGTGTGCGCGGCCAATGAAGAGCTGGCGATCGCCAACGAGTCCCTGGACCTTCAAGCCCAGAGCACACACCTGACCCAGCGCCTGCGGGACGCCGGTCGCGGTGATGAAACCCAGGTCACCCGTTCGCAAACCCAATACAAATCCTTGCGCGCCGAAATGCCGCGCTATGAAGCACTGCGCCAGGCCGGGCTGTTCCGCCTGTCGATGTTGCTGGCCAAGCCGCTGAATCAACTGCCGGCCGGCACCGCCCAATGCGCCGAGCTGCCGCATATCGCGCAATTGCTGCCGGTAGGTGATGGCGCCACGCTGCTCAAGCGTCGCCCTGACGTGCGCCAGGCTGAACGCCAACTGGCGGCGGCCACCGCGCGAATCGGTGTGGCCACCGGCGCGCTGTACCCGGATATCAGCATCGGCGCCACCGTGGGCACCGTCGGTATCCTGGATGACCTGGGCACGCCAGCCACCAACCGCTGGGGCTTTGGCCCGCTGATCAGCTGGACACTGCCGACCAACGGCGCCCGTGCGCGCATCCACGAGGCCGAAGCCGCGACCCAGGGCGCCCTGGCGCACTTCGACGGCGTGGTGCTCAATGCCATCCGCGAAACCCAGACGGGCCTCGCGCAGTACACCGCCCAACTGCAACGCCGTGATGCCCTGGCCGATGCCGGCGCGTCGGCCAAAGAGGCGGCGGAGCAGACGCACCGCTTCTTCCAGGCCGGCCGCGCCTCGTTCCTGGCCGACCTGCAAGCCACCCGCACCTACACCGACGTGCGGGCGCAGCTGGCAGCGGCGAATACCCAGGTTGCCATGAGCCAGATCGATTTGTTCCTGGCCCTGGGCGGCGGTTGGGAAAGTGGACGAACGCAAGCCACACAAGCCAGCAAACCCTGAGCTGATTGCTATGCTTTGAACAGCAGGCCGCCGTGATGGCCTGCTGGTCACTGCTCGCGTTTGCTCATGGGGATTCCAATAATGAAAAACCCTTATGCTCCCGCTTTCTGGTGCGTGTTCTTCGCACTGGTGTTGCTATCGGCGACTTACTTCTACGGCATCATGCTGGCCCATCAGATCGACAAGGCCATGGTGTTCCTCGACAGCGCCAGCGCGCTGATCGCGGTGTTGTCCATTGGCGTGGTGGCCTGGGCCTCCTACCAGGGCCAGTGCATCAAGCGAAGACTTCTGGAACAAGGCAAGACCCGCGTGGCGATCTGGGACACCAAGGTTGCCCTGCGCCGGGTCGAGACCGTGTTCGACCGCTACTTCTGGGGCAGTTACTGGCAGCCGGGGCGTACGTTCCAGGAAGTCATGGGTGAGCTGACCGGCACGCCGCTGGAAAAAAGCCTCGAAGCCCTGAAAAAACAATGCGTGATGCTCGACCGGCAGGTCGCCGACGGACGGCATTGGCTGAATAACGCGCGGGAATTATCCGACGTGGCCACCGCCATGGCGCGGGAGCGGTACCAGCTGGATTTTTACGATCCCAAGTCCGATACACCGGGCAATGCGGTGATTCACCGTGAGTTTGAAGTGCTGGTGTATACGTGGACGGCGCGGCTGAAGAGCTTCGATCATCAACTCGATGAGATCGAAACCGAGTATTCCTGAGGGACCTTCCACTGTGATTGGGTGCCTATGCTAATCTTCCCCGGATTTCGGCGGGCTTGAGCCGACACCCTTCGGGGTTCAGGGAAGACAGCCCACTTCACAGGATTTGATCAGGTCACTACATGAATAAGCCAGCAGTCGTTCTCTTGGGTATCGTCGTCGCCATTGGTGCAATCAGCGCAGGCGGTGCCTGGTACACCGGCAAGCAACTGGAGCCGGTGCTGCAAACCGCCATCCAGGACGCCAACAAGGAACTGCAGACCTCCATGGCCGGCGTCGACGGCACGGTGACCCTCGAACTGGTCTCCCTCGACCGCCAGCTGTTCAGCAGCACCGCCCACTATCGCCTCAAGGCCCAGGGCGCGGTGTTCGGCGAAAACCACCAGGATACCGAACTGCTGTTCGTCGACCATATCGAACACGGCCCGCTGCCGTTCTCGCGCCTGGTGTCGCTGAAGTGGCTGCCCGTCATGGCCACCAGTCACTATGAGCTTGAGAAAAACCCGACCACCGAAAAATGGTTTGCCGCCAGCAAAGACGTGTCGCCACTCAAAGGCGTGGCCAACATCGGCTACAACCGCTCGGTGAGCGGCAACGTTGAACTGCTGCCCCTGGAACTCAAGGACGACAAGTCGGCCGTGAGCTTCTCCGGTGCCAACCTGGACTTCGACTCCACCGCCGAAGGCAAGAAGGTCAAGGCCAGCGGCTACATGGACAGCCTCAAGGTCTCGGTCACCGACGCCAACAACGCCAAGCTGGATGCCGAGTTGAGCGGCCTGACCATTGCCAGCAACCTGGAAAAAACCACCTTTGGTTTCTACACCGGGCAAAACACCGTCGAACTGACCAACACCAAGGTCACCTTCGGCCCGCAACAAGCGGTGCTGACCCTCAAGAACTTTGAGCAGAAAGACAGCAGCGAAACCAAGGACAACAACCTGGCCGGCCGTGTCGACTACAAGATCGACGAGATCGGTTACCAGGGCAAGCCAGTGGGTTCGGCGGCCATGGCGGTCAGCATGAAGAACGTCGACATCCCGTCGATGCTGGTACTGACCAAGCTCTACCAGGAAAAGGTCCAACCGGCCCAAGCCGCTGCCGCTGCCGGCCAGCCCGTGCCTGAGTTGCAACTGACTGACGCCGAGCAAGCCCTGGCCCAGTCCAACGTCGACCAACTGTTGGCTGCCAAGCCGCAAGTGGCGGTAGAAAACCTGTCGCTGAAAACCACCAATGGCGAAAGCCGCTTCAACCTGGTGGTAGACCTGGCCAAGCCGTCGAGCATGGACTTGCCGCCGGTTGAACTGGGCAAGCAAATCGTTGCCCTGCTGGACGCCAACCTGACCCTGTCCAAGCCGATGATCCAGGACGTTGCCGGCCTGCAAGCGCAGATCGGTGGTGTGACCGACCCGAAAGCCATCGAGCAGCAATCCCAGGCGGCCAGCGAGATGATCGGCGGCATGGCCGTGGGCACTCAACTGGCGACCCTGGTGGGCACCGATATCGTTTCCAAGCTGCACTACGCCAACAATGAAGTGACTTTCAACGGGCAGAAAATGACCGTCGAGCAATTCATTGGTTTTGTACTGGGCAAGTTCGGCGCGGTCAGCGGCGCTCAATAAGACTCGGCTCAAAGTGATGTAGGCCAATTCTGAACAATTGTTCTGAATTGGCCTTTTTTATACCCCTCTCAAGGATATTGCGCCCCAGGAAAGCTTGGCCGCGTCATCAGATGTCGGCCGCCTGGTGTGTCGTGCAGGTGAATTTATCGCTCCGGCTTTCCCAGGTGAGGAAGCTGACGACATGTCGCGTAATGTTCATCCCTTTATCCGCCTGGCCCTGTGCGGCCAGTTGCTGTGGCCCGTCGTGGCCTCGGCCGATGCGGCCTATGATTCGCTGATCAACCAGGCCCGCAGCGGCAACTACGGTCCGGCCCTCAACCTGTTGCGCCAATTGCCCGCCGAGCGCCAGACGCCCGGGCAGGTCAGCGATCATCTGCTGATCGCCAGCTGGGCGCGCCAGGACGCCGAGGTGCTGACGGTCTACGAGGCCCAGGGCCGCACTCGCACCCTCACCACCCAAGCGCTGGCCACCGTTGCCCGCACCTATCGCAACCAGCAGCGTTGGGAACCGGCGCTTGCCGTGTACCGCCAGGCGCTGCAACGCGAACCGAATAACCCGGACCTGCAACTGGGCCTGGCCCTGACCCAGGCGGATGCCGGCCAGACCGCCGAAGCCGTGCAGCGCACCCGCGCCCTGGTGGCCGCCAAGCCCGACGACGCCGACCGCCGCATGGCATTGGGCTACGCACTGACCCGCGCAGGTTTTACCTACGACGCACTGTTCGAATTCGACCAGGCCTTCATCCGTGCCGGCAACACACCCGAAGTCGCCCGCGAATACATCGTCGCCCTGCAACGCGCACGCCTGCCGGAGCCGGCCCTGCGCCTGGCTGCCAAACGCCCGGGCCTGCTGGACCCGGTCACCCAGCGCCGCCTCGAAGGCGACCTGGCGGCCGAACGCGTGCGCATGGCCGAGTTCGCGACCCGCAGTGAAAAAGAGCGCTACGTGATTGCTGACCGCGCCCTCAAGGATTACCACCAACTGCTCGCCACCTGGACGCCGCAGGCCAGCGCCCATGACGACGTGGTGCGCTGGCGCATCGACCGCCTGGGCGCGTTGAAAGCCCGGGCGCGCACCGCCGAGGTGATCCGCGATTACGAAGTGCTCAAGAGCGAAGGCGTACAACTGCCGACCTACGCCCTGCGCTGGGTCGCTGCCGCCTACCTCGACCAGCGCCAGCCGGAAAAGGCCGCGCCTCTGTATCGCCAGGCCCTGGCGGCGAGCGACGCGGACGCCGGCGATCACGTCGAAGACAGCACCGCGCTGTTCTACGCCTTGCTCGAAAACGATCAAGTGGCGCAAGCCCGCGAAGTCGCCGACAACCTGGCGAGCACCCAGAAACCCCGGGTCGAACTCAAGGGCTTGCCCATCGGCAACCCCAACGACGCGTGGATGGACGCCCAACAATTAGCGGCGCAGGCCGGTACCTATGGCGCCGACTTGCCCGCCAGCGAAAAAGGCCTGGAAGCCCTGGTGCAACAGGCTCCCGGCAATATCGGCCTGCGCCTGGCCCAGGCCGACATGTACCGTGCCCGTGACTGGCCTCGGCGCGCCGAAAACACCCTCAAGGAAACCGAAGCCCAGGCCCCGCGCGACATCGGCCTGGAGGTTTCCCAAGGCCACACTGCCCTCGATTTGCAGGAGTGGCGCCAGCTCGACGCACTCACCGACGACGTGGTTGACCGCGCGCCGGACAACCGCCAGGTACAGCGCCTCAGCCGCCTGCGGGATGTGCACGACATGGCCGAATTGCGCGTCGAGGCCTACACCGGCAAAAGCAATGGTGGCGGTGATAACGGCGCGGGCGCGGTATCCGGCAGTCGCGACTTCGGTATCGAAACCTTGCTCTACAGCCCGCCCATCGATGAAGACTGGCGGGTGTTCGGCGGTGCCGGCTACGCCACCGCCGATTTCGAAGAAGGCACCGGCCAGCACCGCTGGCAGCGGCTCGGCGTAGAGCGGCGCACCCGCGACATGACCCTGGAAGCCGAGGTGTCCAATCACTCCTACGGCTTTGGCTCCAAGCAGGGCGCGCGGGTCGCGATTGCCCGGGACATCAATGACCAATGGCAGTACGGCGGTAGCCTCGACTACCTCTCCGCCAGCACCCCGTTGCGGGCGCTGAACGCCGACATCACCGCCAACGGCGGCAGCGGTTTTATCCGCTGGCGCGCCAATGAAAGCCGCGAATGGAAACTGGCCCTGAGCCCGTCCCATTTCAGCGACGGCAACAACCGCCTCGAAGCGCTGCTCACCGGTCGGCAGGGCGTGTACAGCTCGCCGGGGGTGCAGGTCGACCTCGGCCTGGAAGTCGGCGCCAGCCGCAACACCAAGGAAGACACGCCGTACTTCAACCCGCGCTCGGACTTCAGCGTGCTGCCCACGGCCACCGTCAACCACGTGCTCTACCACCGCTACGAGACCCAATGGAACCAGCAGTTCCAGGTGGGTGCGGGCACTTACAGCCAGCGCGATTACGGCACCGGCGGCGTTGCATTGGTGGGCTACGGCCAGCGTTTCCGCTGGAACGACGTGCTCGAAACCGGTGCCAACCTCAGCTGGATCAGCCGACCTTATGACGGTGAGCGCGAAAGCGACCTGCGCCTGATCGTCGACCTCACCTACCGCTTCTAGAAGAGTCCGATCATGCCTGTCTTGTCCCGTTGCCTGTTGGCCCTGGGGTTAATGCTGAGCAGCGCCTGCGCCCAGCAACCCGCGCCTTTCACTCCACCCGCCGAGCGGCTAAAGCCTGCCAGCGAAGCGCCGTGGCCGAAGAATCATTTTCTCGGTATTGCCTACCACGACATTGAGGACCGCGACCCCGATCAGGCAGTGGTGGCGGTGCGCACCGAACGCTTGATCGAGCAGTTGGCGTGGCTGCGGGAGAACGGCTACCAGCCGGTCACCGTTGACCAAATCCTGGCGGCCCGCAGCGGTGGTCCGGCGCTGCCGGCGAAGGCGATCATGCTCAGCTTCGATGACGGCTACGCGAGCTTCTACACCCGTGTGATGCCGATCCTGCGCAGCTATAACTGGCACGCGCTGCTGGCGCCGGTGGGTTCGTGGGTGGATACGCCGCTGAACCAACCGGTGGATTTCGCCGGAACGCCACGGCCGCGTTCGGACTTCCTGACCTGGCAGCAGGTGCGCGAAATCGCCCAGTCCGGCCTGGTGGAAATCGCCGCCCACACCGACGCCAATCACAAGGGCGTGCTCGCTAACCCCCAGGGCAACCTGCAACCGGCCGCTACCACGCGACGCTTTGATCCAAAGACCAACCGCTACGAAACCGAAGCCCAGTTCCAGGCGCGGATGCGCACCGACGTCACGGCGATCTCCAACAAGATCCGCGCCGTCACCGGCAAGGCCCCGCGTGTCTGGGTGTGGCCGTATGGCGCTGCCGACGGTACCTCATTGGCCGTGGTGGGCGAGCAGGGCTACCAGATGGCCCTGACCCTGGAAGACGGCCTCGACAGCCTCGGCAACCTGATGAGCAGCCCGCGTTTCCTCGTGGCCTCCGACCCGGACGGCGAGCACTATGCCAACGCCATCGTCGCGACCCAGGCCGAAGCGCCGCTGCGGGTGCTGCATGTGGACCTGGACAACGTCTACGACCCGGACCCGGAACAACAGGTGCGCAACCTCGACAAGCTGATCCAGCGCGTGGTCGACATGGGCGCCAGCACCGTGTTCCTGCAAGCCTTCGCCGACCCCAAGGGCGACGGCCTGGTGCGTTCGCTGTACTTCCCCAACCGCCATTTGCCGGTGCGCGCCGACCTGTTCAACCGCGTCACCTGGCAACTGCGCACCCGGGCTCATGTGAATGTGTTTGCCTGGATGCCGGTGCTCAGTTTCGCCCTCGATTCGAAGCTGCCCCGCGTCACCCGCTGGGACCCGGAAACCGGCAAGGTCGCCATCGACCCGGACCAGTACCAGCGCCTGTCGCCGTTTGATCCGAAAGTGCGGCAGGTCATCGGTGAGATCTACGAAGACCTGGCCCGCACCAGTGCCATCGACGGCGTGCTGTTCCACGACGACGCGGTGCTGTCGGACTTTGAAGATGCCAGCCCGCTGGCGCTCAAGGCCTACGCCGCCAACGGCCTGCCCGACACCATCGAAGCCCTGCGCGCCGACCCTGCGGTGATGCAGCGCTGGACCCGGTTCAAGAGCCGCTACCTCATCGACTTCACCCATGAGCTGACGGCCAAGGTCCGCACGCTGCGCGGCCCGCAAGTGCAGACCGCACGCAATATCTTCGCCGAGCCGATGCTCAACCCCGGCAGCGAAGCCTGGTTCGCGCAGAACCTCGACGACTTCCTCACCAGCTACGACTGGACCGCGCCGATGGCCATGCCGTTGATGGAAGGCCAGGACCTGAAGGGCTCCAACGCCTGGCTGGAAAAGCTTGTGGCCACCGTCAAGGCCCGCCCCGGTGCACTGCACCGCACCGTCTTCGAGTTGCAAGCCAAGGACTGGCGCACCCCGGCCGCCCCGGACCTTTCCGGCGCACAAATGGCCGAGTGGATGGGCGTACTCAAGCGTCAGGGCGTGACCAGTTTTGGCTACTACCCCGACAACTTCCTGGAGAATTCGCCGGATCTGAAAACCGTGCGTCCGGCCCTTTCCAACCAGTGGAATCCTTGACTCATGTTCGACAGAATCCTCGCGCTTATTGTCTTGTCGTTGGTATTGGGTGTGCCCCTGGGCCTGATCTTTCTGGTCACCGGGCAGTTCCTGATGGACTTCGTGTTCTTCTATCCACTGTTCATGTCCGGCTTGTGGATCGCCGGCGGCCTGTACTTCTGGCTGCACTGGGAGCGCCATTGGCCGTGGGCTGACGATACCCCGGCGCCGGTATTGGCCGGCGAACCGCTGATCTCGATCCTGATCCCTTGCTACAACGAAGGCGACAACGCCGCCGAGACCATCGGCGCCGCGTTGGCCCAGCAGTACCGCAACATCGAAGTGATCGCGATCAACGACGGCTCCAGCGACAACACCGCCGCCGTGCTCGATGCATTGGCCCTGAAAGAACCGCGCCTGCGGGTGCTGCACCTGGCGCAGAACCAGGGTAAGGCCGTGGCCCTGCGCATGGGCGCGGTGGCGGCGCGCAGTGAATATCTGGTGTGCATCGACGGCGACGCGTTGCTCGCGCCGAACACGGCGGCGTACCTGGTGGCGCCGATGCTCGACAACCCGCGCCTGGGGGCCGTCACCGGCAACCCGCGGATTCGTACGCGTTCGACCTTGATCGGCCGGGTGCAGGTGGGCGAGTTCTCTTCGATCATCGGTTTGATCAAGCGCACCCAACGGGTATTCGGGCGGATCTTCACCGTCTCCGGCGTGGTGGTGGCGTTTCGGCGGGCGGCCCTGGACCGGGTCGATTACTGGAGCACCGACATGATCACCGAAGACATCGACGTGAGCTGGAAGCTGCAGCTGGACCACTGGAGCATCTTCTACGAGCCCCGCGCTTTGTGCTGGATCCTGATGCCGGAAACCCTCGGCGGCCTGTGGAAGCAGCGCCTGCGCTGGGCCCAGGGCGGCGCCGAAGTGCTGTTCAAGAACATCCGGGGCATCTGGCAATGGCGCCATCGCTACCTGTGGCCACTGCTGTTCGAGTACTGCCTGTCCACCGGCTGGGCCTTCACCTTTTTGCTCTCGGTGATTTTCTGGGCCGTGGGCAAAGTCGTGACGCTGCCCGCCGCCATTGCCGTCGACTCGCTGATGCCGCCGGCCTTTACCGGCCTGCTCCTGGCGGTGGTGTGCCTGGTGCAGTTCGCGGTGAGCATCATGATCGACCGGCGCTATGAAAAGGGCCTGTGGAAAACCCTGTTCTGGACCGTCTGGTACCCGCTGGTGTTCTGGCTGGTGAGCCTGTTCACCACGCTGGTCAGCTTCCCCAAAGTGCTGTTCCGCCAACACCAGAAACGCGCGCGCTGGGTCAGCCCGGATCGCGGTATCAAAGCCCCCACCAAGGAACTGCAACCATGAACCTGATCCGTACCCAACAGCGCCCGGTGATGTGGGCAATCGACGTATTTCTGACCCTGCTGGCCTGGGCCGGCCTGATCATCCTGCTGGTGCGCGGGCTGCTACCGATGCTCGACAGCCACGGCGGCCCCCGGGTCGAAGCACCGATTTTTGCGGCGATGGAAACCTTGCAGATCTACCTGTGGATCGCCGTATTCAACGCGGTGGTGCTGATCAGTTGGGCACGTTACCAGCAGCGACGCGGCAAACGGTTTGCCCAGCGGCGCTCGGCGGCCAAAGCCTTGAGCGACCAACGCCTGAGCCATAGCTTCAGCCTGGGCGAAGGCGACCTGGAGCAACTGCGTCGCCCGGGTGTGCTGGTGATTCATAACGACCACGAAGGCGGGGTGCAGGAGGTGACCGCGCACGTGTCGCGGCATGTCGAGCGGGCAGGATTGAAGCTGGTGCCGGGGCATGAGCGGGTCAAAGAGGCTTCAGGCCGATAAATGGGATCCAATTCACAAAATTAACCCGAACTTTTCTCGTATTACAGTTACTAACTTAACTCGGCACAAGCTTGATGGCTAATTAGTGGCATTTGTTGAAGTCTGTGTCGGGTGAGTATCAAAAGAATTGCCGTTTGTCGGAATAATTGTTCAGGACATATAACTGCATTCACTGATAAATTTTTTAGTTGTTGTTAATCAGCAGCTTACGAACTAATTATTTTGAATTTCCAACTAAGCCGCGGTTTTGGCCGTTGCGGAGTTCGATGTTAGTTTGCCGCCCCTTGTTTATCGACGGATCGAACATGTTATTGCCACGGACTCGGTATTTGCTGTGTATTGCCTCGCTTGCCTGTTTTTTCTAAACAGCGCGGCCGCAGCACCCACGCCTGGTGATCAGGACCTGATTCGCGACCGTCAAAACCGCCTGTTGGAAGAACAGCAGCGGCGCCTTGAAGAACTCAAGGACCTGCCCGGCAAAGAAGCCAAACCCCAGGCGCCTGCCACCCCGGCCGACACCCGTTGCTTCCCGATCAAAGACATTCAGATCAAGGGCGCCGACAGCCTCTCCGACACTGACCGTGCGCGCTTGCTCAAGCCTTACAACGGCCAGTGCCTGGGGGTTTCCCAGCTCAATGAATTGCTCAAGGCAATCACCGATTACTACATCGACAAAGGCATGGTCACCAGTCGCGCCTACCTGCCACAACAGGACCTGTCCAGCGGCCACCTGAGCGTGCTGGTGGTGGAGGGCAAACTCGAAGGCCTGAAGGGCGCCGACGGCAGCAACCTGTCCCAACGCGAGCTGGCCATGGCGTTTCCCGGCAAGGTCGGCGAGCAACTCAACCTGCGGGAAATCGAGCAGTTGGTGGACCAGTTGAGCCGCCTGCCGTCGAAACAGTCGCAGATGGAACTGGCCCCTGGCACCGAGGTAGGCGGCAGCGAAGTGCTGGTGAAGAACGTCCCGCAAAAGCCCTGGCGCGCGATGCTTTCACGCAACAACGACGGGCAGAAAAGCACTGGCGAACAGCAGTGGGGCGCCGGCCTTGAGTGGGACAGCCCGCTGGGCCTGGCCGATCAGCTGGTGCTGCGCGGCGGCCATGATGCCATCAGCGATCACCAGAAAACCTCGAAAAACAGCATGCTGTATTACAACGTACCCTGGGGCTGGTGGAACTTCACGTATACCTACAACCAGAGTGATTACCGCGCTTTGGGTGATTCCGACGGGTATAAGTTCAAGCAGTCGGGCGACAGCCAGAACCACCAGTTGCGCGCCGAACGCGTCATCCACCGCGACGACTTGAGCAAGACCTCGGTCAACGTCGGCGTATCGCATTTGCGCACCAACAACTACGCCCTCGGTGAACGCCTGGGTGTCAGCAGCAACCGCCTCAGCGAGTTGCAACTGGGCATCAACCACGGGCGGCGGATCGGCAGTGCCTTCATCAACGTCGACCTCGGCATGCAAAACGGCATCGGCGCTTTCGATGCCCAAAGTAACCAGCAGTACCGCGACCCCTACGGCAATCTCACGCCCACCCCGGACTATCGCAAATACACCGCCACCGTCAGCTACCTGCAGCCGTTCACGTGGTGGGGCGAGTCATTCAGTTTCACCAGCCTGGCCACCGGGCAGCGCAGTGAAGACGTGCTGTACGCCCCCCAGCGCATCAGCCTCGGTGGTTCATCGTCGATACGCGGCATCAAGGATCAGCAACTGACGGGTGACAGCGGCGGTTACTGGCGCAACGACCTGCGCTGGGCGCGGCCGGTGACCTGGAACTGGATGCGCCCGGCGTTTGCCGAATACGGCGCCAGTGTCGGCTACGACCAGGGTGTGATCCGCAACGACCGCTACAACGGAACCAATCATGGCCGGGTGTCGAGCAACTCCCTGGAGCTGTTTGCCCGTGGCAAGTACGTGAGCACCAGCGTGACGTTCGCCCACTCCCTGGAACGACCGGCCGCGCTCAGCGAGCGCGAAGCGCCGATCTACTTCCGTATGGACTTCTTCCTGTAATTCACCGCCTAGTTGCATCGAGAGTTTGAAATGGATGTTCGCCAATATGCCCGCCAGCCTTCCTCTGCCATGAAGGCGCAAGACTCGTTTCTCGGCTTGCCCAAGCGCGGGCTGGTGCTGATCCTGGCCAACCTGCTGTTCTGGCAGCCGCTGCTGGCCAATGCCGATGGCATCGTGGTCAGCGGGCCGGGCACCACGGTGGGCCAGGCGGGCAATGGCGTGCCTGTGGTGAACATCGCCACGCCCAACGGCAGTGGCTTGTCCCACAACCAATTCAAGGACTATAACGTCGGCCCCAACGGCGTGATCCTCAACAACGCCAACAGCGCGCTGCAGAGCACCCAACTGGGCGGCATCATTGTCGGCAACCCGAACCTGCGGGGCGGCGCGGCCAATGTCATCCTCAACGAAGTCAACGGTGGCAGCCCCAGCCAGCTGCGCGGCTACACCGAAGTGGCGGGTCAGTCGGCCAAGGTCATCGTCGCCAACCCCTACGGCATCAGTTGCAGCGGTTGCGGTTTTATCAACACCCCCAACGTTACCCTGACCACCGGCAAACCGATCATCAATAACGGCCGTGTGGACCGTTACCAGGTGGATGGCGGCGCCGTGACCATCGACGGCAAGGGTTTGAATGCGAGCAATGTCGACCGCTTCGAAATTATCACCCGTTCAGCGAAGATCAACGCGCAGATCAATGCGCGACAACTGACGGTGATCGCCGGTCGCAACGACGTCGATGCCCAAACCCTGAAAGCCACCGCGCGTGCCGACGATGGCAGCGCCAAGCCGGAATTGGCGATCGACTCTTCGGCGTTGGGCGGCATGTACGCCGGTGCGATCAAACTGGTGGGCACCGAAGCCGGTGTGGGCGTGAAGCTCGACGGCACGCTGGCGGCCAGCGGCGGCGATATCCAGCTCGATGCCAATGGCCATTTGAGCATGGCCCAGGCCGCTGCCAGCGGTGCAGTAGACGTCAAGGCGGCGAGCCTCGATGCCCAGGGTCCGGTGTATGCCGGTACTACCCTCAAGGTGAACACCACGGGTGAACTGAAGAGTCGCAAGTCCCTCGCTGCGCGGGATACCGTCACCCTGGCCAGCAACGGCCAATTGACCAACAACGGCATCATCGAAGCCGGCGTCAACGACGATAACACCCGCAACAAAACCGGTGATGTCAGCCTCGAGAGCCAGAACATCACCAACACCGGCAACGTGATCGCCAGCCGCAATGTCACCGCCAAGGCTACGCAAACCCTGAACAACCAGGGTGGCGGGCTGAGCGCCCGGCAAGCGCTGAAAGTCACCGCGGGTACCCTCGACAACCAGAACAACGGTCGCGTGCTCAGCGGTAATACCCTGGACATCACCAGCACCCACCTTGATAACCGTCACAAGGGCGTGATCTCCAGCACCGGCGCGCAAACCCTAAACGTCAGCGAGTTGCTGGACAACAGCCAGGACGGCTCCATCGACAGTGGCGCGGTGCTCGACCTGCACGGCAAGACCCTGGACAACAGCGCCGGTAATTTGACCAGCACCGGTGCGTTGACCGTCGATCTGCTCGGCGACCTGATCAACCGCAGCGGCAAGCTCGCCAGCGCCGGGCCGGTGCTGATCCAGCGTGCCGGTCACCTCGATAACCAGGGCGGCAAGCTCACCAGCCAGACCTTGCTGACGCTGTTCGCCAACAGCCTTGATAACCGCAATCAAGGCACTGTGGCCGGCAACGATGTATTGAACATCAACGCCACAGGCCTGCTGCAAAACAGCGGCGGTGGCCTGGTCCACAGTGAAAATGCCGGCCTGACGATCACCGCCGGCACCCTGGAAAACGGCGGCGGGCGGATTGCCGCAAAAGCCGGCGACGCGGTGATCACCGCGCAGGATTTCAATAACGGCGACGGCAACCTGTTCGCCCGTAATCGCATCCGCCTGAACGGTGGGAATGTGGATAACGGCGGGCAGATTGCCGGTGAGCAGATTGACCTCAGCCTCAGCGGCGCCCTCAACAACCGTGGCCTGATCGAGAGTGCGACGATCCTCGATGTCGCCACGGCCAGTGTGAGCAATAGTGGCCAACTGCGAGCCCTGGGCACTACCGGCAAAACCCGCTTCGCCATCGGCGGCCTGCTGGACAACCACGGCGGCACCCTGGAGGCCGCCAACACCAACCTGACCCTGGGCGCCGGCAGCTTCCAGAACCAGGGCGGCAGCGTGCTGCACGTGGGCAATGGCGTGTTCGACATCGCCGGTCTCAATCTTGACAACGTCGGCGGCAGCTTTGTCACCCATGGCGACCTGACCCTCGACAAGGCGGCCTGGACCAACAGCAGCGTAATCCAGGCCGGGCGCCTGACGGTGAATGTCGGCAACCTGACTCAAACGTCCACCGGCCGATTGCTGGGCACGTCGTCCTTGGTCGGCAAAGGGCAGGACTGGCTGGTCCAGGGCACCCTCGCCAGCCCCGGCAGCGTCGACCTGGTCGTTGACAACCTGGTCAACGACCACGGCTTGATCTTCAGCGGCGCCAACATGGGCCTGCAGGTCAACACCCTGAAAAACCTCGATGCGACGGTCTATTCGATGGGCGATTTGCGCATCGACCGTGACGGCCAGGGTGGCCTCGCCAGCAGCATCATCAACAGCTCCGCCACGGTCCAGAGCGACGGGGCCCTGAGCCTGGCGGCCAGCACGATCCAGAATATCCGTACGCTGCTGACCACTGAGTCGGGGATCTACAGCGCTTCGATCACACCGACTGCGTGCATCTTCAACGTGACCGGTGGTGACTGTGATGGCGGCAAGGAAAACTGGCCGTTCCTCATCTCCCAGCGCGAACGCTTGATCGTCACCGGCGCCAGTGCGGCGTCGAGCATCACTTCCGGCGGCTCCATGCTGCTGACCGGCGGGGAGTTGCTCAACAGCAGCAGTAGCATCGCTGCCGGCGGCAACCTGACCGCCCGTGTCACCCAATTGACCAACGTCGGCGTCGTGACCCATGACACGTTGAGTGAGCGGATATTCGCCTCCGAGCGTGATCGCAACCAGGGAATCTGGAGCCGGCCTGCCGCCGAATTCACCGAGCGCTATTCGCAAGGCGGCGCCAAGTACAACCCGAAAGACCTGGGTGGGCTTGAAGCGGCCATGGCGGCCTTCATCGGCACCATGGAAAAAGAATGGGTGCCCGTCAAAACCACCGAACTGGCGCCCTCGGACCAACGCTATTCGGCCGTGATCCAGGCGGGCGGCGTCGTGGACATCAAGGCCCAGGCCGGTATCGACAACAACGTAGTCCGTGGCGGCTACACCTACGTTGGCAGCGGCGCGAATACCCACGTGCCAGGCTACTCCACCCAGGTCTCTCTCAACCCGCAACTGCCGCCGGACATCGCCCAGCAACAGGTCAACCCCCTCGGCCTGCCGGGCTTCGATTTGCCTACCGGGCAGAACGGCCTGTTTCACCTCAACGACGGCAGCGGCGTGAAGGGGCTGCCCAACAGCCAATTCGCGACCAACCCGCAGAAGTACCTGATCGAGACTAATCCGCTGCTCACCGATATGCGTCAGTTCATGAGCTCGGATTACATGCTGTCCAAACTGGGCTACGACCCGGATACCGCCCAGCGTCGCCTGGGTGACGGGTTCTACGAACAGCGGTTGATCCAGCAAGCTGTGATCGCCCGCACCGGCCAGCGTTTCATCGACGGCCAGACCAGCGATGCCGGCGTATTCAAGTACCTGATGGACAGCGCCGTCAGCAGCAAGCAAGCCCTCAACCTCGCCGTGGGCGTGAGCCTCACCGCCGAGCAAGTGGCGGCGCTGACCCACGATATTGTCTGGCTGGAAAACGCCACCGTCGCCGGCGAAAAAGTCCTGGTGCCGGTGCTGTACCTGGCCCAGGCCAGCAACCGCCTGGCACCCAACGGTGCGTTGATTTCAGGCAGTGACCTGAACTTGATGGCCGGCGCGGACCTGAACAACGTCGGCACCCTGCGCGCCACCAACAACCTGCTGGCCAGCGCTGGCAACCTGAGCAACAGCGGCCTGATGGAAGCCGGTAACCGCCTTGATTTGCTCACCAGCAACAACCTGAGCAACCGTGCCGGCGGCATTATTGCCGGGCGTGATGTCGAACTGTCGGCGGGCGGCGATTTGCTGAATGCACGCAGTGTCACCACGCATGAGAGCGCCAGTGATTACCGTGTGGAGCGCACTGATTTCATCGACAGCGCGGCGCGGATCGAGTCCGCCGGTAGCCTGTTGCTGAACGCCGGTGGTGATATCAATAACGTCGGCGGGGCGCTGAAAAGCGGTGGCGATACGACGGTTCAGGCGGTTCGCGACGTCAACCTGGTCTCCGCGCAGACGCTGAGCAATGGCGCCATCGGCAACACCTCACACGTTGAGACCATCACCCAGCAGGGCTCTGTGGTGGATGCCGGGCGCGACTTCCATGTGGTCGCCGGGCGTGACGTCAGCGCGGCTGGCAGCCAGATCGAGGCCAAGCGCGATATCGGGGTGGGCGCTACGGGCAATCTGAACCTGGTGGCGGCTGCCAATGAGCAGCATTCGGCGTTCAACTCCAAGAAGGTCAAGAGCGTTGAAGACCATGTGAGCCAGGTCTCCACCGTACTGAAGGCCGGGGGGGATGCGACCTTGAGTGCGGGGCAGGATCTGCAACTGGTGGGCAGCCAGGTGAATGCCGCAAATGAGGCCTACCTGGTCGCTGGAAAAAACCTCACGCTGCAAACCGCGCAGGATCAGGACTACAGCTTCTTCAGCAAGACCAAGAAGACGTCCCAGGGCAAGAAATTTCGTCTTGATGAAACAGGCACCGTTAACAATGTCGGCAGTCTGGTCAGCGCGGGCGGCAACAGCACTCTGGTGGCCGGTGAAAACCTGTTGCTGGCCGGCAGTGCCATCACGGCAGAAAAGGGTGCCGCACGATTGGCGGCGGGGCAGGATGTGAGCATTCTCGCTGTCAGCGATTCCGACAGCGCCCGCCATGAGCGCAAGGAAAGCAAAAGCAGCTGGGGTGGCCTCAAGTCGAGCAAGGTTCAGGACAAGGTCGACGAAAATCGTACCACCGCAGTGGGCAGTATGGTCTCTGGCGACACCGTGACGGTGACGGCCAAGCGTGATGCTCAGGTCACCGGCTCGGCTCTGGTCAGTACGGGCGACCTGGTGGTGCAAGCCGGGCGTGACCTGACCATCGATGCGGCGCAGAACACTTTCTCGCGCACCGACATGCACAAGGAAAAAAATCGCGACCTGACCGGTGTCTTGACCGGCAACAAGCTGGGCCTGGACGACCTGACCGGCAACCAGCACCTGTATATCAACAGCCAGAAACACAACGGCACGGCGAATGAAACCACCCTGACCGGCAGCACCGTGGGCTCCAGCGCCGGCAACGTGACGTTGACCGCCGGGCGTGAGTTGAGCGTGGTGGCCAGTGATTTGGTGAGTACCCAAAACATGGCGCTCACCGGCTCTAACGTGAGCATTACCGCCGGTACCGAAACCGCCAGGCAAACCAGCGAAGACAGCGCCAGAAGCCTGGCGGTGGGCCGGGTGATAGGCGGGGCTATCGCCGACTCGGCCCGCACTATTCGCGACGCGTCCAAGGCCGCCAAAAATGCCGATGACCCACGCCTCAAAGCGGTGAAAATAGCCCAGGCTGCCCTGGCGTTTTACAACATGGGTGGCCAGGCCTCGGACGCCAACGGCCAGAGTACCGGCTTCAAAGACAAACAAGGCGGTAGCCCGAGCAACGGCTCGCTGATCAAGATCGGCACCGAACTGGCCAACAATCGCAGTAAAAGCAGCAGCGAGTACAACAGCCAGACAGCCAGGCAAAGCACCCTGAATGCCGGGCAGGAACTGGCGATTGTTGCCACGGGCGAGGCGGCAGATACGCTGGGTGATATCCAGATCACCGGTAGCAGCATGAAGGCTGGCAGCACCTCGTTGCTGGCAAAAAATGACGTGCTGTTGCAAAGCGCGCAAGACACCGTCGACCGCAAGAATGACGGCTCGAACAACCGAACGGCGATTGGCGCCAGCTTCAACATCGGCGAGCAGAACGGCTTCACCCTTGATCTGGGCGCACAGGGCGCCAAAAACATGGGTAACGGCAACTCTGTCACTCAGGTCAACACGACACTGGACACCGGCTCGCTGTTGTTGCAAACCGGCCGCGACGCCACCCTCGCCGGGGCGCAGGTGCGGGCAGACACCATCAAGGCCTCGATTGGCCGTGACCTGAATATTGTTTCCCGTCAGGACACTGAGTCGTCGAAGAGCAAGCAGAGCAGTGCCGGGTTCGGCGCCAGTATCTGTATTCCGCCGTTCTGCTATGGCTCCACCGTCGCGGGCTCGGCCAATATTGCCGCCGCCAAGATGAACAGCGACTATCAGGCCGTGACCGACCAGAGCGGGTTGTTTGCCGGCGCGGGAGGCTACGACATCAATGTCGGCAAGACCACGAACTTGCAGGGCGCCGTGATTGCCAGCGACGCGTCGGCCGACAAAAACCGTCTCAACACCGATCGTTTGGTGGTCAGCGACATCAAGAACACCAGTGAGATCCAGAGCCAGTCGGCCGGCATCGGTGTGTCGTTCAGCAGCGGTGGCGGTACCTCATTAGGCGGCAGCATTCCGGTGGCGCTCAAGGAGGACGATCGCAGTCACACGCGCAGTGCGGTCAGCGATGGCACGATCATCGTGCGTAACCCTGAGGGCGCCAACGACCTGGTGGGGCTCAATCGCGACACGGCCAACGCTAACCAGCGCCTGGACCGGCCAGACGAAAAGGCCATGCAGGAACGTATCGACCTGATTCAGGGCTCGGCCCAGTTGGCCAGTGGCGTTATCAGCACGGTAGCGAAGGCCAAGTCGGATGAGGCCAAGAAGCTCGGCGACCAGGCGAAAGCACAGGCAGCTGCGGGCTCACCGGAGGCTGGCGAGACACTTCTCGCGGCAAGCACCGCCTATGCCGAAGCTCAGCGCTGGAAGGTCGGTGGTGACAAGAAACTGATGGCGGACATTGCCTCGGGCCTGATTGCGGCAGGTCTGGGTGGCGCAACCGGCGGCACGGCGGTCGGGATTGTTGCCAATACGACATCCAGTGACATTTTCAATAAAATCGGGTCGTTTGCCGACGCTCAGAAAAATCGCGAAGGCATTGATAGCGCGACTAAAGCTGCGTGGGCAGAGGGTGGTGCCGCACGGATCCTGTTGCATGCGTTGGCGGGGGCGGCGATAGGCTTGTCCAGTGGCAGTGCGCAGAGTGGGGCATTGGGTGCCGGTGCTTCTGCCGCCGTGATGCCTTCCATTGCCAACGCCCTCAAGGGCAGCGGGATGACGGAAGCGGATCAGAATGCGGTTGCTTCGCTGATTGCGGCCGGTGTCGGGAGCGCGGTAGGGTCGGGCAACGGGATAACGGGCGCGGTGGTTGCCGGTGGCACGGCCAATGGGGTTGAGGCATTTAACCGCCAACTGCATTTGCAGCAAGAAATCCCGGTCTTGGAGAAAAAAGCCGAGGAGCTGGAGAAGACCCGGGGCAAACCGGAGTCCAGTACACGTTGGATAGATTTGTTGATGATCGCAGCCGGTGGCGCCGTTGATGCGGCTGACGAAGTGCGATTGAACAAATTGGTCCTGCAGTCTTCAGGCAATGACCCGCAGTCTCAGCATTTTGCCGAGGACTTGAGTCTCGCTAAAAGCATCGTTGCTGAACTGGCCGCACAGAAAATCCCGCTGACGTGGAGCAACGGAAGCCAGATTGTCGCGAATGGCGATAAGGTCTATGCATTCGGCGCTACCGAAAAACAATTCAATGATTTAACGCTGTTCAACGCAGCCGGCGTGTATGGCCCCGGAGCGGTTTATTCGCAATGGCGCCAGTACGGTCAGCAGCAGACAGCCGAGCATTCGAATGAGATTTCCCAGTTGTCGAGCTATCAGCCCACGGTAGAATCAGCGGCTGAGCGGTTGTCCCATGTTGCCGGGAAAGGGCTTTTGAACGTCTCGCCGGAACTGGATGCCGCGGCGCTGCTGATGCCAGGTGCAAAAGTTGCGAAGACCGTGGTTGAGGCGCTTCTGGAACGGATGGCCGCCCGAAAAGCCTTGGGTGGCCTGGAAGCCGAAGCCGTTGTTGTCGCAAAAGAAGGTGCCGCCAGCGTACCCGCCTGGACCAGCACGGAAGGTATTTTCAGCGGCAAACTGCCCGGCGATTACCCACCTGCCGCGACCACGTTCAACGGGAAAGTCGTAGAAAAAACCTGGGACTTCAGCAGCTTGTTGCCAAGTAGTCCGACAGGTGCATTGGACCTGTTTGCTGCATCCCGGGGCAAGGACCTGACAGCGCTGAGCAACTTGCAGGTGGGTGACTTGGGCGAGGACATTTCCAAAACTTTCCTGCGTGACAATAAGCATACCGACATCTTTTCCGTGCAGAACAGCAGTGGCAACGGTATTGATATCGTGAGCCGTACACCGGACGGTCGTCTTGCATTTACCGAAGTGAAAACCTCGCGCACAGGCAATATTGGCGATCTTTCCGACCGTCAGCAAAATATGACGATGTTCATCGAGGATGTGCTGGGACAGGCCGCTGCCGGCGAAGGGCGTTACAAGAACATTGATATTCTGGATCAGCAACGCGCTCGTCTGATGCTCAGGGAGTTCAGGAAATCGCCTGAAAGTGTCAGTGGCAACTTGATCGGTGTCGATTTAAAGGGGCAAGTCTTACGCGTGTCGCCTTGGGCGCGGTAATGATTGGCTGGGATTCAAGAGGAAAACGAGATTGAAAAAAGTAAACAGCATTCTTGAAAAACATCGGCATTGGCTGACCCGCTCGCCTGTCATGGTTGCTCAAGAGCTTGAGTTCCTGGACGAGGACCTGGCCAGTGACTCGTTGCTGGGATTTGACAACGTTTCGGACTCCCTGGGGATGCTTGCGGTCCATTACGGCATTCGAGGCGAAGTGGCCATTTTCGACGGCGACGAAACCGGCTGGAAGGACGTCGCCCGTTCGATGATGTACCGCTACTGGGCACTGATGTTGAGAGCCAAGTCCTTCTCCAACACGCGTTTTCTCCAAGGCATCAAGACGGTGCCTGACCTGAGCAATCATCTGAGCCATGCCGCGTGTTTGCTCGCGGCCTTCATGGCGGCGGACCGGCGTGACCTGGCGTCATCGACGGCCGATGTGTTGGCCGGGATGCTGTCTGTGCCGGGCGCCGTTGATGCGCGCTTTTTGAAAGGGCGCCACTTCGAGCCGTTCATGTTGTGGCTTTACTCCGTTTATTCGCAGGAGGAAGCCGTCGCGCAGATCGGTTCGATGAACCTGGGGGTTTATCAGTCGGTGATCGACAACTGGGCTGACGAGCAGCAGTTGGCGGTGGTGCTGGAGGAGCTTGGTCGGTATCACTTGGCTAATGCCGAGGACAATGGCGGCGCCTGGAAACCCGAATTCAAAAGCCCGCCGTTTGATGTGTTGTTGGTGGAAGTCGGCGCGATTTACCGAGTGCGCCAACAGCTTGGGCTGTCATCACCTACTGTGACAAACCCGCTGTTTTCAATGGGAACGTCAGTATTGAACCACTTGGATTTCTCACCTGACGAGGTGGTCGTCAGGGTTGAAACCGCTTACAGGAGTTTTTTCGGTTGAACATGAACAGAGTCAAAGTCCCGCTGTTGATCCTTGCCGTAGCTATCGCCGGGTGCCATTCCAATGCGCGTGACTCGTCCCCGAGCTTGCTCAAGGACGGCGTCCAGTTGCAGCAGAATAAGGTCGAGGTAGATCCCGAGCACGCCAAAGTCATCATGAAGGCCACCGGTTTCACCTACCCGGTGCAGTTCTCCGTACGCCGCAGTGCCGATGTGGACCAACGCCCGGAAATCCTCGGGACGGTAGTGGATTCCGGTCGCGGCAAGGTGTTCGGCTGGATCGCCAAAATGAACGAGGTCGCCAATAGCGCTGCGGTCAAACGTTTCCCTCAGCTGGAAGTCCAGGCTGACCCGGGGCAGGCTTTTGAAGTGATCGGAGAGTCACGGGTCTACGACTCCAACTACTATCGCTACGCCGAAAAAATCGTCTATGCCTGCGGCCCCAAGAGTTCGACCTTCAAGCCGGAAAAGCAAAAGGTTTACCTGGTGGAGTTCGTGATTATCGGCGCGGGGTGCGAGCAGC
Source organism: Pseudomonas sp. TH32 (assembly GCF_016650855.1). Lineage (NCBI taxonomy): Bacteria > Pseudomonadati > Pseudomonadota > Gammaproteobacteria > Pseudomonadales > Pseudomonadaceae > Pseudomonas > Pseudomonas sp. TH32. The sequence goes on from NZ_JAEKFA010000002.1 coordinate 5,700,472, forward strand.
ATGTGTATGACGTGACTACGCCCAGCGAACGTATTCCGGTGACGACTGCAGATCCAGCATGATCGGCCGATACGATGGGCGGATTGCCAGGACGTTCAAGGCCGGCTGGCTGATGTTGAAGTGGGTTTGCCTGTTAGTGATGTTCGGCTTTGCGACCGCCTTCATGGTGGGGTACTTGGGTTATCTTGACTCAGTGCCCTTCGGGATTGTGATCGGCGGGTTTGTGTGGAGCTGCATCGGGCTGGTGATCGCTTATGTATTCGAGCAATCCCGGTCATCCAGGGCAATCTTGCGCTTCACGGCGACTCGCTTAATGGCGGTGCTCATCCTTGCGACGGGCGCCGCTTTTCTTGTCGGCATTATTTGGGTTGATCCCGAGCGCGACTTTATCGACGCACAGCTGGAAGGTGCCTCGTGTGGCAAGTACACCGGCCGCATTCAAAAGGGTTGGGAAGAGATTTGTGAAGCGCAGCGCCTGCGCGAATCGGGCACGAGGTAAATACATTCAATCGAACGGGGTAGTAAAGTCGCGCCCCCGCACAAGCATTCAACACCACGGAAACTGTTCAATGGACCTGAAGAAACTCGCCTTGTTCGGCACCCTCCTGCTGCTCACCGCCTGCAACCGGCAGCCTTGGGTTCCCTACGTGGAGCCGGCGCCGGGCACCGACACCGCCAAGCTGCGGGTGATCACCAACGGCGAGGTGCGTGGTGGCAGCTATGTCGGTTGTGTGGGCAATGAGCAAGGCCTGGCCAAAGCGGGACGCTTCAGCAGTGACGGCGAGCCGGCCATCAACTACCCGCAATCACCTCAGGTGCCGCGCCAGATAAGCATGCCTGCACGCACGATGCCGACCTTGCCTCAATACCTGGGTGTGATCAGCATGGCCGAAGGCGCATACACCGAGATCGTCGCCGAATACCCGGTACCGGCCGGTACGCCGTTTTTGTTGGTAAGCGAGGAGATGACCATCGGTATCGACGGTCGACGCTACTTCAAGTGCCCGGCTGTATCGCAGGTCTACACCTTTGAAAAGGGCAAGAGCTACGAGGCGTATACCGGCATGCTGTACCGCACGGCCGAGGACGGCAGTGTGCAGCGCAGATGTCCCTTCCTGGTGTATGAGCTGCACGCTTCAGGTCACTCGATACCGATCCCGCTGGCCTCGACGCAGCCCTCAAGCCAGCCCTGCCCAAGCCGTTAGAGACGCAGCGTGACGTGTAGCAAAACAACTTGAGTACCGCTCTAAACCCCGTAAAATGCTGCGAAAATGGCAATATGACATCACTCAGGGAAGAACTCAGACATGCGCGCTTTTGCTTTACTCCTGGCCCTCACCGTTCTGGCGGGCTGCGCCTCCAAGCCGGCTTACTACATTTCCCCCGCTCCGGTTCAGATCCCCAAGACCGCCACCTATTGGCTCGACACCTTCGACGTTGACGTAGTGGGCAAGAACGAGCGCTTCCTGCCGGATGAAAAAGTCCGCGAGCAACTGGGCGTCGACCTGGTCAACCGCCTGCTCAAGGCCAAGCGCTACGCCACCAGTAAGGAAAGCGCTGACTATCTGTTGGATGTGAAGGTCGTCTATGCCCGTCATTTCCAGGATTCGAGGGGCGGGATCGCTACCGTGCTCGTTGACGACAACACGGTCCTGACCAGTGTGGATTTCAACTACCTGGTCAAGGTCAAGAAGGCCGGTGGTGAGGTATTGCACTTTGCCAAGGACCGTGACGGCCTGGTTCCCGCGGGCTTGTTTGGTCAATGGCAGCAATACAAGACGATCGGCGGGATCGTCAGCAATACCGGCAACTCCAGCGTCGAGCCGTTTTATACGGGCGTGCTGAGCCGCTTTATCGTCGATGACTTGCGCGATATTCCTTCGCGCTAAAGTGCGTTAACCCGAATCGCCAGTCCCTTGCGTCTGACCTTGTGAACGGATCATTCATTCACGAGGTTCAGCCCATGTCCCGTCCTCTTCTGCTGTTGCGCCCTGCCGCCCAAGGCTTCACCGTGACCCTGCTGGTGGCGCTTGCCGGGTGTGGGCTTTCTTCATCCCGTGATGTGGCCAAGCCGGCTGAATCTGCACCCGTTGCGAAGCTGCAAAGCGAACCCGTCCGCGCTGAGGGTGCCATGGTCAAGCGGATGGTTGCGCCGGCACCGATGGCGTCGCAGTTTGTGATGCGTGACTCGGCCGCCATGGAGTACCGGGAGCAATATCAGAACCTCCCGGACAACCCGATCCGCAGCGTTGCCGAAACGCCGGTCTCCACCTTCAGCGTCGACGTCGATACCGGCAGCTATGCCAACGTGCGACGTTTCCTCAATCAAGGCAGTCTGCCGCCCGAAGGTGCCGTGCGACTGGAGGAGATGGTCAATTACTTCCCCTACGACTACGCGCTGCCCACCGACGGCACGCCCTTTGGCGTGACCACCGAAGTGGCACCGTCCCCGTGGAACCCCCACACCCGATTGCTGCGCATCGGCATCAAGGCCTCGGACCGCGCCGTGGCGGACCTGGCACCGGCCAACCTGGTGTTCCTGGTGGACGTGTCCGGCTCGATGAACCGGCGCGAAGGCCTGCCGCTGGTCAAGAGCACCCTGAAATTGCTGGTGGACCAACTGCGTGACCAGGACCGCGTGTCGCTGGTGGTCTACGCCGGTGAATCGCGCGTGGTGCTCAAGCCTACGTCGGGTCGGGACAAAACCACGATCCGCAACGCCATCGACCAGTTGACCGCCGGCGGCTCCACCGCAGGCGCCTCGGGTATCGAAATGGCCTACCAAATGGCCCGCGAAGGGTTTATCGACAAAGGCATCAACCGCATCCTGCTCGCCACCGACGGCGACTTCAATGTGGGTGTCCGTGACTTCGACAGCCTCAAGCAAGTGGCCGTGGACCAGCGCAAAAGCGGCGTGTCCCTGACCACCCTCGGCTTTGGTGTGGATAACTACAACGAACACCTGATGGAACAACTGGCCGACGCCGGTGACGGTAACTACGCCTACATCGACAACCTGCGCGAAGCCCGCAAGGTGCTGGTGGAACAACTCAGCTCGACCCTCGCGGTGGTGGCCCGGGATGTGAAACTGCAAGTGGAATTCAACCCGGCGCAGGTCAGTGAATACCGACTGCTGGGCTATGAAAACCGTGCCTTGAAGCGAGAGGATTTCAACAACGACAAGGTCGATGCCGGAGAGATCGGTGCAGGGCACACGGTGACCGCGTTGTATGAAATTGTCCCGAAGGGCGCACAGGGCTGGCTGGAGCCACTGCGCTACGCATCGCCACCCAACGCTGACGGTAAAACCTCCGAATTGGCCATGCTGCGAGTACGCTACAAGCCGGCTGAAGGTGGCAGTAGCCGACTGATCGAACACCCGATCAGCAACGAGCAGAACGCCAAACCCAGCGACGACCTGCGCTTCTCTGCCGCCGTGGCCGCCTTCGCCCAGCAACTCAAGGGTGATGGCCGCTACACTGGCAGCATGAGCTTCAAGGACACGGCCGCACTGGCCCGCTCCGCCCGGGGTGACGACCCCTTCGGGTTGCGCGGCGAGTTTGTGCAACTGGTTGAATTGGCCCAGAGCCTCCAGGCCCCGGCCAAACACTGATCCACCTCAAAGGAGTGCGCCACCTGATGGATTCACCCAGCGACGAAGCCCTGCTGTCCCGCTACCGCAGCGGCGATGGTGCGGCGTTCGAGGCCCTGTATGCGCGGCATCGACAGGGCCTTTACCGTTTCCTCGTGTCCTTGAGCAACAAGGCCGAGCTGGCCGAGGAAGTGTTCCAGGACACCTGGCTCAGCCTGATCCGCAGCACCAGCGAGCCACAGGGCCGGGCGAGTTTTCGTACCTGGCTGTTCCAGATTGCCCGCAACCGCCTGATCGACCACTGGCGCAAGCACGGCATCCACAACCCGCTGCACGACAGCTACGATGAACAGCTGCACGGCCAGCCCGACGACAGCGCCGGGCCCGAGCAACTGCTGAGCCTGAGCCGCGATCAGGCCCGCCTGGACACCGCACTGCAAGGCTTGCCCGAAGACCAGCGCGAAGTGTTCCTGCTGCGCCTGCACGGCGACCTGGAAGTGCCACAAATTGCCGCGCTCACCGGCGCCCCACTGGAAACGGTAAAAAGCCGCTTGCGTTACGCCCAGCAGAAACTGCGCCGACTGCTGGCCGAGGAGGTACCCGCATGACTGACTCCCGACAGACCCCGGATTCAAACGACGACGTGCTGATCGAGCATTTCCGTCAACACACCCGCGGCGAGCCGCCGGCTTCCCTGGACGTCTTCATCCTGGCCACCGCCCACCGCGAAGCCCCGGTGCGCCAGCCCAATCTTTGGCAGCGCTGGTTACAGGCCTGCCAACGGCCGCGCTGGCAGATGGCGTTTGCCACCGTGGCCGGTGTGGCACTGATGATTGGTGTGGTGATGCGTTCGCCGGTGCCGCCGCCGGAGTTATCCACAGGGACTTACGCGGCCGCCCCGCAAGAGCTGGCCCGTCCGGCCCCGGCAGCGGCGCCGATGGCTCGATTCTCAGTGGCTCCGCAGGCCGACAGTGCGCCGCAGGTGCAGGCCGAAGTCGCCGGTGTGCTGGCGGATGAGTCGGTGGCGAAGATGAGCAAACGCGCGGCTGTTGTGCTGCCGCCGCTGGAGCAAGGGCTGCAGGAAATCCTGCGGTTGCGGCAGGCGGGAGAGGCCAAGGCGGCGGATGAGAAACTGCTGGAGTTGCATAAGCGCTTTCCCAAGGAGGATTTGCCGGCGCGGTTGGAGGCGTTGCAGAAACCCTGAATCGGCGCCCACAAAAAAAGCCCCAGGTCTTTCGACCTGGGGCTTTTTCGTCTGTATCTGGTGCCCCGGCGTCGTTTGAACCGGACAGTAAAAAGCCCGTATTCATTGGGTATATTTGGTGGTTCTTCGGTTAGGCATACACGTGGGCATACACGGTGCTTCCTTCTGGCCACTTTTTTGAGTTAGGTAAAGCAACACCAAATGGTTGCTGATGTGTTGCCATCCAGCTGATTAGTTACTTCTTCGTTCGACCTTCTGCCGCAAGTGAGGCAAGCGCAAGGGTGATAAATCCTGCATTTCCATCCAGGGTATCCAGTGCCCCTCGAATGTTCTGTGCCACTTCTGCAGATCCTCTTTGCTCAACCCTGTTTGACAGCTCCTCGATAGCTGCCCCCAGGGCCAGTTGGTTTTCATTCATGCGCTTGAGTAATGACGCAAGCAAAGGGGTGTCTTCCATGATGTTCTCCCGCCGTATTGTCAGGTAGTCAATCTACCTCGAGCCAGTCGCATTGCACATCAGCTGTCCACACCACCTGGTGATCGGAAATCACGCTGGTCATCTTGATTCCCTAGATGCGAAGTTGCATGGACTTGACCACCCATTTGCATTCGACTTGACCAGTCGTTTGCATCGGATTTGACCAGCGCTTTGGTTGGCCTTGATCGGCAAAAAACGGCCAGAAGCGGACTGAGGAGCGGTAAATAAATCTGTCCCTTTTTCGGGTCCCCTTTTCGTTGGGTTGCGAAGCGACCCCAAAAGAAAGAATGCGGTGACTCAGGCACTCTTCGACTGCTGGTTTTGGGCTGCTTCGCAACCCAACGCGGGACAAGCCCGCTCGCCACAGGTTACTTATTGCCTGTTCTACCTAAATACCTTGAAAGGTCTGCATCTACCTCGCAGCCAAAAAGCTAGGACAAATCAGCGACAGGGCTGACGCTACTGTCTCGTTCTGCGATTCTCAACACCACAGGTAGCTGCTGCTCCACAGTTACCTCGTCGGTCTTCTCAAGAAGTTCACCCAAGTCGAAAACGGCCATTTCGACATAGCGTTTTATGCACATCCGCTCATAGGAAACGCTGCGAATACCGTCCAGTACCAGCCAGTTCAAGAACAGTGCGCCCATACCTAGCACCACGATCACCGAGCCCTTGCCCCATGTGAACAAAGGCGTGGCTTTAATAATTTCCGTGCACAACGCGATCATCAGGGCGATCAGAGAGGCGAAACTTAGGTTCTGGGATAGAGCAGGCCTGGCGGGTTTTCCGGTCAGGCCCGCATAAGCTGACAACTCGCGTAGTTTCTCTACCGTGTAGCCCTCCTTGCGCAATCCCTCCAGAAAGAAGGCATAACAAAGGGTGTTTTCCCGTTCCAGGCTCGGCTGCTGGTCAATCGCGTGATCTGCAAATTGCTGCGGGTAAACCATGCGCAATGCCTTAAGGCGCGTGACATAGAGCACAAGAGCCCAAGGAGCCAGTGCCATGTAGGTGTAAGGAATTAGCGTAGGGATCTTGATGCCGAACATTGCGAACACAAAAAGCAATGCGGTTGACCCTACAGCTGACCACATTGGCCATAACTTGCGAGCATTGTGGAGTTTGAATATGTGTTTATTGGGTTGTTTACGACTGATTTTATAAAGGGCCTCGAGTTGAGCCCATTCCTTGAGTTTCATGACCTATCCTTATTTTTAAAGTCGTGGTAACCGAGCGGTACAACGTTGCCCGCAATTGCCACTGCTGACAACCCACAGCCAAGAAAGACGATCGAAAGGCGACAGATTTATTTTTCCATCACTGTCCGATTTTGGCCGGTTTCTGCCCTTCACGAAGGGACGCTATGGGTCGACTTCTGCCAATCAGGGCCACCAAGTGTGCTGGTCAAATCCGATGCGAACGATTGGCCAAGTCGAGCAAATGAGTGGGCAAGTGCAATGCAAATGGGGGGGCAGGTGGAGTGCAATTACCCACCCTAGATGCCAACAATGTGGTGTAGGGCCAATTTGGAAAGGCAGCATCAGAGCACATATCCAGCCCCCCTCCAAAACTGGTGTAACCGGTGTTACGGGTGTAACGCCGTTCACCAAACGCCCGGTTTCATTGGCTTTCATGCCTGTTACACAGTTGAGCGACATAGAGTACCCCCGATGTAACGCTGCCCCTGCGTGTAACGCTAAAGTCAGCATTCGGGTGTTGTGGGCAGGCGCTTTGCGCTCGAGCCTACCCAGCGAATTTCGCTGGCTCCGCCTTTCGATGAGAGGAAATCCCGCTGGGGACCCTGAGAGCTTTAGCTTCACACGGGGCATGAAACCCGCGGGATCGCGTTAGCGGCAGTCGTACCAGCTTACTGAAATTTCAACGTTGAAATTGAAAGGATCTTGAAGAAAAAAGGGCATCGTTACCGGGTTGGTAAAGATGCCCTTTTGTGTCCTAGATAATTCACGTCCGGTACTCGTTAAACGAGTCAACTCCGTCACCTTTCAACCAGCTTCAAAAATACAGCCGCTAACAGGATCGCGTGGGTTCTTTGCCCCGTTTCTTACAGAAATGTCGGCCCTCAGCGAGGTTCCGACTCATAGTGCAAGTGCACTGGTTAACAGCAGTTCACTAAGCTAGGCACCTTTCCGCTGACACCATCACGTGGGTTTCCTAACCCGTGTGACTACAAAGCACACAGGGGCTCCGCACCTTAGAACTCAAGATCGGGTGACGGCAAAAGTCAAATTCCGGCCAGGCCCGCTCTAAATAGCTAATGGTGCCCGCGTCCAAAAGAGCTTTGGGATTGTCCTGCAGTGCGCATACCTCACTCGCAGCTCTATCCAACCGCTTGTTCTTCACCAGTTTAGCTAGCTCATGACGAAGACGGTTAGCTGTCTGTTCTACATTGGTGTAGACCGCTGTACTCAAGCGTGAAAACTACAACTGCCTCCACACCTCCGAGTGATTGAGACCCAATGGATTTGACGAGGAAAAAGACGTCTCGACCGCTGTCGCTGGTGGGGCAACAAGATAACGGGGAGTGGGGTAGTATTGATCCCGCAAAAAAGCGTGTAACAGGTGTAATTTGTGTAACTCGTTGTGCAAGCATATGATTTTTATAGATATTATGTGCGTTATACAGTTCGTGCTTCCCGCGTACACATGCTTTAGCAAATTCAGTTGATGTAACACGCGCAGTCTCGTAATCCTGAATCGGTTCCCCCAACGATATGGCGTCACGGAATTGAGCGATCTGGATGCAAGAGATGGCAAAATGAAATCGCTTGGAGGAGAAGAAAACGTTAATATCAGTCCGTAAATTGGCTCTCTCAACCTTCAGGAGGAAGGAATATGAACGGTATAGCTTTGGGTATTGATGAGAAAATTCTAAGCACAAGCTTACATCATATTGACATCTCAGCCCAAACCTGTAGATCAGTTCCTATACCTGTCGATAAGGCCGATCTTGAATCATACCTAAGTGCATTATTGCTCGAAATCCAGGAACGTCCCCAGAGCCGTTCTTACGCGCTTGCCAGCCCTACGACAGAATTCGCGACCTCTCTGAATGCCTTTGTCGCCAGTCGAGATTTGATCGCCTCACCCGAGACTGAAGCGATGGCGGCTCGTTTGCTACGTATCGAGATTAACACTGAAGATCGCTACGGCCATTTAGACAAGTCAGGTCAAGGCCTTCTAAATAAAGGAAGCTTTCTACAATTTCTTTACCTAGATGGTGGTGGTCTTTCATATCTTGGCGTCAAGATTGAGCATCAGCGGTTTATTGACGAAACTGATCTCAAACAGAAGATAGGCCTCGGCGAATCAAATAAGATCTATAAGGCTTGTAAAGTTAGTTTGAGTACTGGCGCGGCATCCGGCCAGGTGTTTGTCTTCGATACCCACACTCGACCATCAACTTATTGGTGGAAGGATGTGCTGGAGCTTACACAGCTACGCAGTGATGCGCTGAATACAGAAACTGCTGTTAAATCGGTTGTTAGGGCTCTAGATAAAGTTAAAGATGTATCCCGTGCCGATTACACGATCCTACGAAATGCAACAATTGCGGCGTTCAAAAAAACAGAAACTCTTAATTTTGACGATTTCGTAACAAATACATTTTCCAACTACGTTCCCCATAGCGATGCATTAACGCAGGTCCTTCCAAGCTTAGTGGCGAAATTGCGAGCGCTTCCGGAAAAGAAAAAATTCGATGGTCAATTTACCTTGATCCCTGCGGCCGTACCTTTTCGTCGACAAACCATAAAAGTCTCTGAAAAAGTGAGCGTAGCCTACGACGAAGATATTCCGGATCTGTCCGATAAAATATGGTATTCGCGGACTCCAACGGGGCAATCAGTACTAGTATTGGATTCCCCCAACGGCTCGGGGGGATTTGTCGAGAAGCCTTGGAGCCTAACTTGAATGCTGTGCGGTGATCTAGCATCTCGTATGACCGTTACCTTGGCAGAGGAGCGGTTCGATCAATACCGTCTGTGTGCCGAATGTTCGTGTAACATAGGTGAAGCTCGCCAGCTGGTAGATGATACTTTCTCAATGTGGCGGAAGTTCATAATACCTCGTGATAGAGTCGCTCTGACTTTAGGCTACGACGGTGAGTCGCTTTCGTTTAACGAGCTTTCTGACTCCAAACTCCAAGATGTTCACGAACTTCTTTCGTTGAGTGACGACGAAGACAACGCTCGTTTCTTTCTCGAACTTATCGTACACAAAAATGTAATAGATCAACGAATTTCTTTGTACGAGCCAAAGCTATTTGGAAACTATTTGGCAACGACTCCGATTTTGCAGGTTCTAACTGTTTTAAGTGTGAGGTTTGATAATAAACTTGTTTTTGAAAGCGCATCGCCGATCGAGCGCGGGGGGAGCTCTAGCATTAGTTTTCAGTCTGTAGGGATTAGCGACGATAACTCTAATGGCGAAGACGGTAAAAGAATTAGGCGGTCGATGTTTGAAGTGTTTAAGGATAACTCATTTAGTAGAAGTTTGCCGGGCTCTTTTATTCCCCATGATTTTAATTTTGTGAAAGAGATAGGAGTTCCAGACGTCGACCTTTTTTTTAAGAAGGCCCGTACTCTGGTTTCGGCTATTTACTTGGTTAACTCGGCCGAACTGGATGAGGCCAATATTTTAGAGTATCGGTTGTGCGGTTACAGAAATGTAACCGGAGTTACTTCGCTAGACGGCTTGGCGGATGCGTCAGACCTGATGTATAAAATCGTGGATTGGGCTTATACAGGGGGGGGGAGCTCCGATAAGATTGGTCTGGCACGTAATGTTTTGTCGCTGTATATCTCCGGCTTGGATGAGCTTTCTCAGCATTCGGAAGTGTTCAATGCAATTAACTCTAACTACCAAATATACCTTAAGGAAAATGTAGAGAGTTACTTGGAGGTCAAGGGGAAAATAACGGATGTATTGGTCGATGCCGTTAAAAAAACGCACGACCTCGTGGATTCATTTGTGGATTCTTTAAAGAACGGAATCTTTGTATTGTTGACGTTTGTGTTGACCGTTGTAGTGGTTAATGGGCTTAAAGATACTAGTGCCAGCGCAATTTTTTCCATGACGTATATATGGGTAGTAGTAGTATTGTCTGTTTTGATGAGTGTTTGGGTGTTTGGCGCGAGAGTAAGTTCTTTAAGGCAGTTTGATAAGGCGTATGAGTCTATTGAACAATTGCTAAAGAGGAATTATTTAGGTGTGATAGCGGAGGCTGAGATCGATTCGGCGCTAAATCCAATTAGAATCAGTAATCGGGACTATTTGAGTAGGCTTTCTGCATATTATGCACGGGTCTGGTTGTTGATTGTTTCGCTATTGATTACAGGTTTTGTAGGGGGGAATTTATATCTGGAGTCGGGTAAGGCTTCCGTTGTAGTTCAAAATGAGCCGCCTAGCACTCAAGCTATCGGCCCTCCAGTTAATCTAGAGTCGAAGCCAGTTAGTGTGACTGTTAGCCCTAACCCTTTGACGGATCCGGTTTTAGATAGTGCTCTAAACCGGCGTGTTGATATGAGAAAAAATACTGCTCCGTAACTTTTTTACTATGTCTGCCGCTGATGCCAATTATGCAATTGGTGAGTAAAGTCAATAATTTGAGACGGTCAATGAAACTGTTAAGCATTAACTGCGAAGGTTTGCCGGGTTATCAAACATTTAACTTTGAAGACCTTGGGAAGGTCAATGTCCTCGTGGGGCCAAATGGAACAGGAAAAACCACAGCTCTTCGAGTGTTATCTTTTGCTTTAAAAATTTTGAGTTGTCGAACAATAAAAGACAATATTTCTTCCGAGCTCCCTGCTTGGGAAGTCTTTTCGCGTGCCACTCTGACTTTCAGTGTTACGGATGATGACGTCCCTAGCTCAGTATTCTTTGCCGGACAAAGTAATATTCTTGAGTTTGTGATTACTTGCAGTGACGGCGTGTTTCTGATCGACTCTATAACTTATGGTGATAGGGTTAGGTTCTCCACCCCGTCAACGAAGCATGAGCTGGATATTATATTTAACTCTATTACTGCAGGAGAGAAAGAACTGTCGGATACCCAAGCCCGCCTGAATGGTGTGAGCGATGCCAACTCTCGGCAAAGAATACACAGTTTGATTTCTGGTGTTTCAGAAAATATCAATCTTGCTAAGGCTAAGTTTGATGAGGCGTCTATTGTGGAGTTAATTCTCGCTGACGGGAGTAGTCAAATTTCTCGATCCGAGGTTGATAGCTTCCTAGGTGGATTAAAATTACTGGAAGTCTTCTTTGTGAATCCAACTAAAGCAATTGAGGATTCTATTCCTGATCTTATAAACAATTTGTGCACTTTGAAGTCTGGGCGAACAGCTCAAAATAAAAAATTTAGACAAGCGGAAAGTGATCTCCAGTATTTACTGCAACACAAGGTTGATTTTTTTGAGGAAGAAACCAAAAAGCACTTAATTGTCAATGGCGTTGATTATCGTTTGGCATCGTCAGGGACTCAAGTATCTCTTGCTTATTTTGGTTTGACAGGCGCGTTGTCGGATGCCGCCGTTGTAATCTGGGATGAACCGGAAAATGGTCTTCATCCCACTCGTAGAATACGTATTCTTGATTTAATAAAAAATGACAAGCGTACTTTTTTCTTGCAACTCACGCCCTTGAGTTTGCTCCGCTATTTTATGATAAGGGCCGTGTTTTTCGCTGTGATTATGAATATTCCGAAGATGCTGCCGCTCCTTCGCTGTCTATCAATAAAGTTACAACGCGCGGAGATGCCTTTCGTCTGTTGGAAGCTTTGGGTGTTCAGCCCGCGAGGACTTTGTTTACGGCAAATGTCATTGTATGGGTAGAGGGTCCAACTGAACTGATTTTTTATCGTCATTGGTTGGCACAATATTTTGCCAGGCAATCTCCGGAAATTGAAGAGGGCTTTCACTACACGATAATGCATTACGGAGGTGGTCTTATTTCCTATTTGGATGTGGTAGATGATCAAGATTTATTGAGGGTGTCAGCACTATATGACCTTCTAAGTCTCTGCCGGCATCCGGTTATAATTGTTGATAGCGATTTCAGAGTTGAGCCAGAGAAAGGGAAGGAGCTAACTGCGCTGAAGCCATCTGCAAAAAAAATATATGATCAAGTGTTAAGGCTTAACGAGGAACGAGCTGGCGCAGCGTTATTCTGCTATACAGGAGGGCGAGAAGTTGAGAACTACTTCCCGGATGATGCGATATGGCATGCTGTTACGCAATGCTGGAAAGGAGCGGTTAAACACAGCGATACGTTATCCGGCACCCCATTTAAGTTGGGAAGATACGACGCTTTTCATGAGGCTATCAATACTTACCTGGTGGATCACGGCGTAGTCGATCAGACGAGTGTTGCGGGTGAGAGTAGTAAGCCGGCAGCCTTAGGGCGCACTCAATGGGGCGCTAGCAATAAGGTTGAAATGACAAGGATGGCACTTGGTTATCAGAAGCTTTCGATTGGTAGTATGAGGTGGGGGTTTGAAGTAAAGCTAGAAAAGATTGCAAAATTTATCATCGATCGCGCTCTAACAGGCAGGGATGTATAATGCTGTTCTGACACGACTCACTAAGTTTTATGGGATTTCGCGTGCGGTCGAAATAAAGGTTTGGATAATATTTTAGCGGATTTTTACTTTTGAGTTTTAGCGATGTCACTGTTGTTGATGTACTCGGAATGCGAAATAAGCTTTGCTTGATTTTGGGTATCATTAGTTTTCATTACGATTAGGTCGCTAGTTTTTATGTACATCTGTGACGTGATTAACCAGCCCGCTTGCGCGGGCTGGTTCGGGTTCAACCTGCGAGCAGATCGGCAAACGAAACATCGCTTGCTGCTGCTGTAAGGTCCGAACGATCAAGCCTAGAATGGAAGGGGCCGAAGCGAGGCACCTCAAGTCCAGACAAGGCATCGCCTGTTCCGCCTTTTAGGTAGCTTACGGCAATTATCCGGGCGCCCACAGCGAGCAGCTGCTCGGTTGCCGCGTTCCACTCCTCACCCAGCGCATATCCGACGGCACTCAATGCTGTCGCCTTGGCTTCCTCGCAACGTTGGCGGGCATTCGTAATTTGAGCCTCAAGAGTATCAAGCTCGACTTGCAGAGCACCGAGGATGAGGTCTTGCCTTCTGACCTGCTCGTTCGTTGTTGCCAGTTGCTTAGCAGCCTTTTGTATCTCGCTGGTTGCTGATTTTTCGCCTTCCGCATCACCGCTTGCGAGGTTTTTGGCATAGGACGTTGCAGCGTCGTGCTCAGCTTTTTGCGCCTTTTCCAGGGCTTGATCGGCTTCTGACTGAATTGTCTGAAACCGCTCACTCAAGTGCGCTTTTTTACGTTCCAGCGCTTCGACTTCAGCGGTTGTATCGGTCATTGCTTGAATCGCGTCAGCTTTGATCTGATCAATTTTTTCCAGCCTCTCCAGGTGTTGAAACTTGCGATCAATTGATGCCAGCTCACCGGGAATCGCATCTATGCGGGCTTTGACGCTTGATAATTTTTCCATAGCCTCGCGGCTTTCAGGGCTTCCAATTACGTTGCCATTCGCGCTGAATCCGCTGGGTGCGTTGCGCCATTCGGTCTCTAGTTGTGGCAGGCTTTCTTCCAGTGTTTCCAGTTCTTGAATCAATGCGGTTTGTTGCTGTTTTAGCTGGTTCATGTTGCGTTCCTAAAGGCGAAAGGTTGATTGATTTTTTTTTTCGTTGGCGGGCCAGGCCAAGGTGAGCCTGCATTCCTCATGGAGCGGCCGTTATTACGCTGCCTGGGCGCCGTGATCACCTTGTTCTGGCACTGCTACAACCACATAGCAGCGCTGCAAGCCCAGCCCCGGTAGTCGCACTGCGGTCGAAGCTTTGCCATCCTTTCCAGGCTCTAAAACGCCTCGTCGCAGGAGCTCTTTGTTAACCGCACTCAGGTTCATGCCTCGGAAGATTTCTGAGCGCCATGCTTCCGGCAGCACGTAGTAGGTGTTGGTGGTGTGCAGGGCATCGCCCATGCCATGTTCCATCGTCTTGCGAAAGCCCAGTCGATCAATCGTGCGTGGGCCGTGCTCATCGATCTTGGCGGCGGCAGACTCCCAGCGGGTAAAGCGGCTTTCACCAAAGCGCTCGATGACCTGTCTCAGTCGCGCCAAAATCGCATCGCCCTCGAAATTACCGGCGCCGCCACGCTCGGCTAGCCACGCGTGCAGGCACACCCGTGCGGCGGTCGTGGCTGTGCCGTCCGGCCATCCGGTGACGCCGAAGGCGGTGGCCAACTCACCGGCCGCTGCTGCGAGCCCGAAGCGAAGGGCGGCACGCTGGGCTTGACCACTGGCCGAGGTGGGCAGGTTTTGGGTGATGAACTGCTCCACCGTGCGGCGAACGATCACCGACCACCTGAGCATTTCTCCAGGCGCACACAATGCTTGCAGGAAGGCGGTGAGGGGGGTGCCGTAGTATTTGGCTACACGAGCCTTGAGCGCGTCGGAAAGGGCGGCTGCATCCTCAAAGCCGTTCAGCACATCGAACATGCCAAGTCCTTTGCTCGCATCCGCAGGCACGGCTAGCATGCGAACCTCCATGCCCGCTTTCAATTCCTTGTTTGCGTCCGCCATGTGTTGCGCCAACGTCTTCTCGCCGGTCGAGAGAAACAGCAAGCGCCACTCCTGCACCTGTCGGCCCGCTTGTCCTCGATCATTCGCCCGGGCTTTGCCGGTGCCGTTACCGAGCATGTAGACCGTCTCGCCGATAATGCGTGGATCACACATGCCAATTTCATCCAGCACCAGGAGGCCGTCTGAGTGTGCGGCGGCGATGGACTCCAGGGCGTTATCTGTCGAGCGCCACGAACGCACCAGGCGCGGCCCGCCATAAACCGAGGCAGCGACTTGCAGGTGAGTGGTCTTGCCGCCGGAGCTGTCGCCGTACAGGTGGAAACCGCCCGACTCATGTCCGAGCAGGTTCAGCAACGGGCCTGCAAAGGCCACAGAAACGACAAATGCCAAGCGGTGGTTGCCAACGCACAGCGCGCCGATTTGCTGCTGCCATTGCTCCAGAGAGCCCGCCTCGCTGATCGGTGGTAGCTGGGCACCGGCTTCGTAAAAATGCAGGTGTTCGGCGTGCGAGCCGATTTGCTGTTCGGGCAAAAGGAAGGCCTTGTCGTGCCAACCCAAGCGCGTTACCAGACGTGCGCGCTGGGCGCTGTCGAAGCCGCCGAGATAACTCTGCAGATCATTGCGTGCGTTACGTCCAGACCGGCTTCCCGCGAGGCGTAGGCCCATGTCGACCAGCGGCCCGAGTACATCCTTGCCGAAGTCGCCGGTCATGGTTCGTGCCGGAATGTTCCAGCGTTTTTTGGCGCCGTCCGGGTCGTCGAACTCGACCAACAAGCCCCAGTTGTGGCCCTTGTCGTCGCGAGTACGGGCGATGATTTCGAGAGGCGAACACACAGGACGCGCCTCGCCATCATCGCCGGAATAAAACACCCCTTCAGACGTCAGGCGAAAGCCGCCCGGCAATAGATCATTTTTCGATTTCGCAGGGCGTTTGGCGGCCGCCTTGGCCTTCTGTTCTTGAGGTTCAGTTGGCTCAGCGGCACTGCCGAAAAACTCACCGCTGCGCACCAGCTCGGCGACGTGGGCAGCGGTCCAGCCTTTGGCTAACGCATCCGCTGCATCGTCGCCGTCTGCCCATTTTCCACCCTTGATGAGCGTGGGCTTTCCGCCTTTGCTGCTGGGCTTGAACTTGAACACGTCGAGCGCAATTCGTTGGACTGACGCGGCGCCCAGCTCAATCACCTTGAGTTCGATGGCGTCCATGCAGGTCTTGCCGCTCGCATCGTTATCCGGCCACAGCACCACCATGCGCCCTTTGAGTGGCGTCAGGTCGGCCTTGTGCCAAGAGTTGGAACCGTTCGGCCAGCAGGTGGCCACGTGTTCGGGCATGAGTTCAGCAGCGGCGTCAGCGGCCTTTTCGCCTTCACACAACACCACTGGCGCATCGGCCCGCTGTGCCAGTTCATCCAGGCGCAGCAATGGCCGAGGCTCCGGCAACCCTTGCCAGCGCCATTGTGTGGTTTGCCCATCGGAGCGCTTGCACCAGGTCAACGGCGCAAAGACCTTTCGCGGCTTGCCGTCTTCATCTGGGTCCAGGTCAAAGCGATACAGCGCCATGACCGGCTGGCCCTGGGCATCACGATAGATCCAAACCTTGGACGGAACACCGTGTTGCCGGTGTTTGACAGGGCACTTGTTCATGGCCTCGGCCGGGATCGGTTGAATCGCAATCCACTCCGGCGTTGCGCTCTTGGCTGGTGTGCTTTTGGTGGTCGCAGATCCTGCGGAAACGCTGAGCAAATCTGCCAGTTTTTTACAGGCCTCAACGTCCGTGCCGCCGTCGATGTAACGCACCAAGTCAATCAGGTCGCCGCCCTTATCGCCGGTGGCAAAATCCGCCCAGGTTCCTTTGCTCAAATTGATCTTGAGCGAGCCAGCGCGCTTGTCTGAACGCGTCGGATTAGGTGCGGTGTATTCCTTGCCGCCATCAACGCGTTTGCCGTTCTGCAGCCAGTGAGAAAGCACACGGTCGATGTTCTTCAGTGCGGCACTTTTTACGTCGGCAAAGCTCGGACGTTTTGAGGTGTTGCCGGTGCGCTGAGTCATGGTGCGGTCCTCGACTCAAGCAGTGCCTCGTTCACGTCGTCGATCAGCGCCTTGGCCATCTCGCCGAGGTAGAACGCAGGCCAGCTAAAACGCTCGCCCGCATCGCTGATGGCGGCATCGAGGATCAGTTGATTGGCGTGGTGCAGAATCTGGGAGACGGCTTCAAGTGCGTCCTCCAACGGGATACCGGCATTTACCCGAAACAGGTTTTGGCCGTTACCGTTGGCAGGGGAAAACTCGGAGCGTCCACGCGTGCTGGAGTGGGTCATAGCGCACCGCCTTTCTGGCCCATCGGCACAGAAGATGCATCACCGTACATGGTGAGTGTTTTGATCAAACCCAAGGTGCCGCGCACGTCCCAAATAACAGACGACAGCACGCGGTTGGACAGCAGGGGTTTATCGCCGTCTAAGTGATCTTCCAGCAGCATGAGAACTGAATCGGCACGGTCGAGCGCACAGGTGATCGCGTCGATGGGCAGACCAGCTTCGGCGTCCTGGCTGACGCAGAGGAGATCCTCGGGTAGTGTAAAGCCTGGGAGCATGCTCATTGGGCACCCCCTGCGGCTTCCAAGGCTCTCGCCTTGGACATATGGACGTTGTAACGGGAAAGGCGTGTAGCGAGGCTGGAGTTGGCGTGTAAAGCGGCGAGAGCCATAGCTCGATGAGCGGCGGCGCGAATTTTGGACGGATTGAGGGCGTGTGTCATGCGTGAGGCTCCTAACGTTGAGGAACCGCCACTACTCGCTGCAAAACAAGATTGGGTGGCGGCTGTACGCAGGTTTGCAGACCGGGACGTTAGGCACCCGGCGCGCTCGAGAGCGCCCCACGCACAGCCACCATAAAGCGAAGTTGCAGGCATAAAAAAAGCGCCTGCTTTCGGAACGGTGGCGCTTATGCGCCTAACGATGTTCGGGCTGCAAAACCCGGTCGCTGAATTTGCAGCGACGACCGAAGAGTAACGTCCGTTTTTTGAAAGTGCAACTGTGGTCACAGCTTGCGGATTTTTTTGATGCGGCATAAATTGATCAGGCATGTAGATTTACCTCAACGCCTCCGGTTGCCGCCGGGGGCGTTTTCATTTCAGGCATGGACTTCCCAGCTCAGGGAAACAAAGGGCAAGAAGTCGCTATCTAGGCAGGTGCGTGCATCCTCGTAGGCGTCGATTTGTTGGCCTTCGTCGACGATGATTGCTTGGGGGGCTTGGCAGGGAACTGATAGTGCGCACCAGATGCCGTCTGCCCATCGCATCACCATCACGTCCCGGTTCAGGCGTTTTTGCTCTTTGCGATAGCGTTCGAAGCGTTGCATCCATCGAGGCGTAAATCCGACTGTTCTGAGTACAGAAAAGGGCTGCAAAATGGCTCTATTGGCGACTCGATTTTTCATGCTGCCACCCGGTCGCGTGCTTCGATGCGGCTTTTAACCCAGCTTTGAACTTCGGAAAGGACCCAGGCAACCGGTGCACCGCGCGCGGTGCTGTTGCTCAATTTGACCGGCTGTGGGAAACCACTATCGGGGCACTGCATAAGTTTGTAGATCGTCGAGCGCTTGAATCCTGTAACGATCTCAAGACGCGGCATTCGGATGAGGGTGGTGGCGGGGTCAAATGGAGTTGCTAAGTCTGGTACTACGGAGGTGGAGTCGAGGGGGCTGGCAAAATTTGGGAGGATTGGAGCGGACGTGCGGGTGATGTTCTTTGTCATTGGTATTGCTCTCGATTGGTTTGGACTGGCGAGAGCAATGGTCTAGATATAGGGCTTCGGTGAGCAGTTCACTTCCAATTGAAATCAATTGAAATTTTAGCTACAGCACCAAGTTGCGTTTGAGAATGGCCTCAACGCTTTTACGAGTTAGGGTTTTTTCGGTCTCAAGTGCAATCCACTCATGCCGTTGTTTTGGAGGTTTGGCGACCTCACGCTGTAGCCAAGCATGCACCTTCGTCGCGACGTTACGTTTGGACATCCCGGCTGCGCGGTAGTGACGACCCTGTTTAACTATCGCGGCGTCTCGAACGCTGATCTCCTCGTTACGGTGCATGCCGCTGATGATGCCGCCTTTTTTGCGGATGGCATTCTTAATCGCTCGGTCGGCGATGGGTCTTAGTTCATCGTCGGCAAGGCAGGGTAGGTATGTGATGGGTTCAAGATAGAAGGCGTAATCATCAAGTGTCTGAATGCGCTCATCCGGATCGACTTGCATCTCTACGAGCTCGCAGTGGAGGTCCCACGGCAAGTCAGCAGGAGGTTCTGTAACGTGAGGCCAAGCCTTTTGATCGGCTGCCTGCATCCAGTTGGCTAACGTCTCTAGCGCTTTTACTGCACAAGCCATGATGTAGCCCGCATGAGCATCGCGATCTGACGCCGAGTAGCAATTGCTATACATGCGGACCCAATGCGCGAGGCGTGCTTTGGTATCGGTGGAGGCGTATTGAAAAATCGTCTCCTCATGGATCTTCGTCTGAATGCACATGCTGGCGAGATCTTTGTTGATCTCGTCACCATGAAGGCGCAGACAGCATTGGTCGATCAAGCGGCAGGCGTCAGCGACCTGCTCACGGCAGAGGTCATAGAGCGGTTGCGCGGAGAGATAACTGAGCAGGCCCCGGCTTAACGCCAAGTGCAAGATGGGTTGGTGATCAGTCATCGCGAAGTGTAATCGGTCACGTGTAGCGTAGAGTCCCACGCCCTGGATTCAAAGCGGGTAACCAGCGAAAGCCGCTTTGTAGGCAGAGGTGCAAGAACGCCTGCCCGCAGCAGCCATGCGCTGATTTTGGCGTTACACGCACGGGCAGTGTTACATCGGATGAACGCTAAGCTGCTCAACTGTGTAACGTACGTGAAACCCAATGAAACCGGGCTTTTGGCGATGGGCGTTACACGAGTAACACCCGTTACACCGGTTTTAGCGGGGGGTTGGGTATATGCTCTCATACTGCCTTTCCAAATTGCCCCTGCACGACATTTCCACTCACTAGCGCATCAAGATGATCGGCGTACCACTGCATCATCACTCTGCGCTGAGGGAGGTACACCGCTTTGTTATAGACCCCGGCAATCCCCTCCTTTGCATGAGAGAGCTGGGCCTCAATGTGATTCTCATCGAAACCCTGCTCATTGAGTATGGTGCTCGCGATGTGACGAAAGCCGTGGCCTGTTTGCCGACCTGCATACCCCAGTCTGCGTAGCGCCATTAGAAAGACGGTGTTGCTACGGGGAATTGTCCTGTCTTTCCTGCCTGGAAATAGGAGAGGGTACGCACCTGTCAGTGTTCGTAACTCGGTGAGCGCTTCGATTGCCTGTCGAGAGAGAGGCACAACATGTTCGCGTCGACGCTTCATTCGTTCGGCAGGGATCGTCCATAACTTTTTGGAGAGATCGATTTCTGACCAGCGTGCTTCTCGAATCTCGCTCGGGCGCGATGCTAATAGTGAAAGCAAACGAAGCCCTATACGAACATCCTTTGCATGAGGGTAGGAGTTGATCGCTCGAAGTAGTGCAGGTAGTTCTTCAATCGAAACGTGTGCGTAGTTTTCGGCGCTACGTGATTGCAGGAATTTGCTGAGACCTTCAAGGGGGTTGTGGACGGCTCGTCCTGTTACGCGGGCCAGGTCATAGATCTCTTTGCAAAAGGCACGGACTCGACCCATTTGTTCAATGATCCCCTTCTGCTCCATGCCGCGTAGAAACTCCATCCATTCCAGGGGCAATATTTCTGTGTACACGCGCTTGCCGAAGACAGGGAATACATGAAGCTCCAGTGCTCCCAGCACTCGTCGGGACGTGCCTGCTTCCCAGCTTGTGCGTCTGGCTTCAAACCACTCACGGCCTAACGCTTCAAACGTATTGTTGGCAGCAACCTGGTCGGCAACCTTGCGAGCTTGCTTGCTCACCAATGGATTTTTGCCGGTCGATGCGTCTTCCCGCAGTTGAGCTGCTTTCTGTCTCGCCAATGAGCCACTGATATCCGGGTAGCCGCCGAGACCCAGCCACGACCATTTCCCGTCTGGCTTTTTGTAGCGTAGCTCCCACGATTTTTGCCCGTTAGGTTTCACCCGGAAGTACAGGCCATTCCCGTCCTGCTCACGATACGTAGCGTTCTCCGGCTCCAGGCCTGCAAGTGTGGTGTCTGCTAAGGGGCGGCGTTTGATTTCAGTGCGCTTCACTTCCTGTATGCCTCCAGTTATAGGAATCTCAAAGCATACACGTGGGCATACACGGCGGGAAGTTATAGGGGTAGACAGGGATGGATAGCCAGAAACAAGAAAGCCCGCACGGGGCGGGCTTCTTGGGGTGTTTCGGAGACTGTCTGAGACAGCCCGAGACTGCTATATGGTGCACCCGGCGGGATTCGAACCCACGACCCCTGCCTTCGGAGGGCAGTACTCTATCCAGCTGAGCTACGGATGCTTGTGCGGGCGACATCATACCCATGTCGACCTTGGGCGTCCATGCCGCTTTTTGGCCGCCTTCCCGTAGGATTACGCGTCGCTGATGCCCTGTGCCGGGCGTTTCGACGGATTGAGGTGGAACTCGCCTGAAATACGCTGATCAGAAAAATGGAGCAAATGCGCCGTTTTCGTTCTTTTTTTCGAACAGACTATTGCCCTGTACCCCCATTGATCCTAGGATTCGTTTGAGATTTCAAACGCTCTTGTCTGGGTGCTGAACCGCACATTTGTCCTTTCGTGCGCTATTTACGTGCTTCAGCCCAGTGAATGATTTCCCTGACGGCAGCCCTCAAGGCGCCTTTCAACAACTCTAATTCGCTCCGCGCGTGCGCGGTGCTGTTAAGGAAAGCCGACATGCAGCTCAAAGACACCCAGTTGTTCCGCCAGCAAGCCTTCATTGATGGCGCTTGGGTCGATGCGGACAACGGTCAAACGATCAAGGTCAACAACCCCGCTACCGGCGAAATCCTCGGTACCGTGCCCAAAATGGGCGCCGCCGAAACCCGTCGCGCTATTGAAGCCGCTGACAAGGCCCTGCCGGCCTGGCGTGCACTCACCGCCAAGGACCGCGCCAACAAGCTGCGTCGCTGGTTCGAACTGATCATCGAGAACCAGGACGACCTGGCCCGCCTGATGACCCTGGAACAGGGCAAGCCACTGGCCGAAGCCAAGGGCGAAATCGTCTACGCTGCCTCGTTCATCGAGTGGTTCGCCGAAGAAGCCAAGCGTGTCTACGGTGACGTCATCCCCGGCCACCAGCCGGACAAGCGCCTGATCGTGATCAAGCAGCCGATCGGCGTTACCGCCGCCATCACGCCGTGGAACTTCCCGGCCGCGATGATCACCCGTAAAGCCGGCCCGGCCCTGGCCGCCGGTTGCACCATGGTGCTCAAGCCTGCGTCGCAAACCCCGTTCTCCGCGTTCGCCCTGGCTGAGCTGGCCCAGCGTGCCGGCATTCCGAAAGGCGTGTTCAGCGTGGTCTCCGGCAGCGCCGGCGATATCGGCAGCGAGCTGACCAGCAACCCGATCGTGCGTAAATTGTCCTTCACCGGCTCCACCGAAATCGGTCGCCAGTTGATGGCCGAATGCGCCAAGGACATCAAGAAAGTCTCCCTGGAACTGGGCGGCAACGCGCCGTTTATCGTGTTCGACGACGCAGACCTGGATAAGGCCGTCGAAGGCGCGATCATTTCCAAGTACCGCAACAACGGCCAGACCTGCGTCTGCGCCAACCGCCTGTACATTCAGGATTCGGTGTACGACGCGTTCGCCGAGAAACTGAAAGTGGCCGTGGCCAAGCTGAAGATCGGCAACGGTCTGGAAGAAGGCACCACCACTGGCCCGCTGATCGACGAGAAGGCCGTGGCCAAGGTTCAGGAGCACATTGCTGATGCCCTGAGCAAAGGCGCCACCCTGCTGGCCGGCGGTAAGGTCATCGATGGCAACTTCTTCGAGCCGACCATCCTGGTCAACGTGCCGAAAGACGCTGCCGTGGCCAAGGAAGAAACCTTCGGCCCATTGGCGCCGCTGTTCCGCTTCAAAGACGAAGCCGAAGTGATCGCGATGTCCAACGACACCGAGTTCGGCCTGGCTTCCTACTTCTATGCCCGTGACCTGGGCCGTGTGTTCCGTGTGGCGGAAGCCCTGGAATACGGCATGGTCGGCGTCAACACCGGGTTGATCTCCAACGAAGTGGCGCCGTTCGGCGGCATCAAGGCTTCGGGCCTGGGCCGTGAAGGCTCCAAGTACGGGATCGAGGATTACCTGGAAATCAAATACCTCTGCTTGGGCATCTAAGCCCGGCGCGAGATTGCAGTAAACGCAGAGGGCACGAGAGCGCTGTCCCTTTGCGTGTTTCACACCGTTATTCGTAGTGGCCGGGAAAGCTGTGGCAGTCGATCATCGCATGCTGCCGTAGTTGCCTCCCCGCCACGTATTCCTTGGACCACGCCACCCGATGAGTGGCGAATGAGGACTTTATGAGCAAGACCAACGCATCCCTGATGAAACGCCGCGAAGCCGCTGTACCCCGCGGTGTTGGCCAGATTCACCCGATCTTCGCCGAGTCGGCGAAGAACGCCACCGTGACCGACGTTGAAGGTCGCGAGTTCATCGACTTCGCCGGCGGTATCGCCGTGTTGAACACCGGCCACGTGCACCCGAAAATCATCGCGGCCGTGACCGAGCAACTGAACAAGCTGACTCATACCTGCTTCCAGGTACTGGCCTACGAGCCGTACGTTGAGCTGTGCGAAAAAGTTAACGCCAAGGTCCCGGGTGATTTCGCCAAGAAAACCCTGCTGGTCACCACCGGTTCCGAAGCGGTAGAAAACGCCGTGAAAATTGCGCGTGCCGCCACTGGCCGTGCCGGCGTGATCGCGTTCACGGGCGCCTACCACGGTCGCACCATGATGACCCTGGGCCTGACCGGCAAAGTCGTGCCGTACTCGGCCGGCATGGGCCTGATGCCAGGCGGCGTGTTCCGCGCGCTGTTCCCGAACGAACTGCACGGTGTGAGCGACGACGACTCCATCGCCAGCATCGAACGCATCTTCAAGAACGATGCCGAGCCGCGTGATATCGCTGCCATCATCATCGAGCCGGTGCAGGGCGAAGGCGGTTTCTACGTCGCGCCTAAATCCTTCATGAAGCGCCTGCGTGAACTGTGCGACAAGCACGGCATCCTGCTGATCGCCGACGAAGTGCAAACCGGCGCCGGCCGCACCGGTACCTTCTTCGCCATGGAACAGATGGGCGTTGCTGCCGACCTGACCACCTTCGCCAAATCCATCGCAGGCGGCTTCCCGCTGGCCGGTGTGTGCGGCAAGGCTGAATACATGGACGCCATTGCTCCAGGCGGCCTGGGCGGCACCTACGCCGGTAGCCCGATTGCTTGCGCCGCGGCCCTGGCCGTGATGGAAGTGTTCGAAGAAGAGCACCTGCTGGACCGCTGCAAGGCTGTCGGCGAGCGCCTGGTCACCGGCCTGAAAGCTATCCAGGCCAAGTACCCGGTGATCGGCGAAGTGCGTGCCCTGGGCGCGATGATTGCGGTCGAGCTGTTCGAAGGTGGCGACAGCCACAAGCCGAACGCCGCTGCCGTTGCTTCCGTGGTGGCCAAGGCTCGCGACAAGGGCTTGATCCTGCTGTCCTGCGGCACCTACGGCAACGTGTTGCGCGTGCTGGTTCCGCTGACCTCGCCGGACGAGCAACTGGACAAAGGCCTGGCGATCATCGAAGAGTGCTTCTCCGAGCTGTGATCAAAAGTTGACCTGATCGACAAAAAACCCGCTCAGGCGGGTTTTTTTGTGCCCGATGAACGGTATTCAGCCGTTGTTCATTGTACGCAGGCGGCTCCTTTGTCTAAGGTGCTGGTATTGCCGATGGAGCGTGCTGGATGACTGCTGTTGATTTACCGGCTGTACCCCGTGTGTTGATTGCCGAGGCCGAACCCTGGTCCCGGGATTTGCTCAAGCAGGTGTTGCTGAATGTGCGCTGTGACGCACGGCTGGATGTGTGTGCCGATGGCCAGCGGGCCGCCGAGCTGCTGCGAGAGAAACCCTATGACCTGATCATCGCCGACTGGGAGCTGCCCGGCGTCGATGGCCTGAGCCTGTTGCGCAGCGTGCGCCAGCAACGGCGTTCGCCGCTGCTGCCGTTTATCCTGCTGAGCACCCGCAACGACAGCGCCAGCGTGCGCGAAGCCTTGCCCCTGGCGCCGACGGCGTACCTGACCAAACCCCTGAACATGGAAGGCCTGACCCAGCGCCTGCAAGACCTGCTGCTGAATGAAGGCGAGACGGTGTACTGCGAAGTCCCGGCCCTGGCGCCGGGCATGACCTTGCCGGTGTTTCTGGAACGGCGCCGCGAAGCCTCCGATGGCGCGCCGCTGCGGGTCGACGTGCAGGCCGCGGTGCAGCACAGCCTGGAGCCGGAAGGCCTGGACCTCAAGCGCCTGGAAGAGCAGGTGCGCATGGACCCGCAAATCACTGCGGTGCTGATCGCTGCCGCCAACAGCGCCGGCCATCACGGTTCGCCGGTGCAAACCCTGTCCATGGCCCTGCACAAGCTGGCGGCCGGGCAGAGCATGAACCTGATCCTGGGGCTCGCCCTCAAGCACAACGTGGTGCTGAGCGACCCAAGCCTTGTGGATTACGCCGAGCGTCACTGGCAACTGTCCCAACGCACCGCCGACTACGCCCGCAGCCTGGCGCGCATGCTCGACCTGGATCACGAGCGCTGCTACAGCGCCGGCATCCTCCATCGCCTCGGCGACCTGGCCTTGCTGCGGTGCCTGCAAGACTGGTTGCAGGGCGGCGGCGAACTGGATAACGAAGCGATAGGCGAGTCCCTTTACACCTTCGGTGCGGCCTACGGCTCGGCGTTGCGCACCCGTTGGCGCTTGCCGCTGGAGTTGCGCCAGTTGATCGCGGCGATTTATTCGCTGGAAGGCGGGGTGTATTCCCGGGAAGCGCTGGTGATGAACCTGGCGGCGCAACTCGCACGGCTGACCGAGCATGAAGGCGTTGAAGCGCTGGCGAAAAGCAAGACCGCACGCTTGCTCAAGGTGGGTTTGCCGGAATTGGCGCGTATGCGCAAAACCTAGCAGGCGATGCGGGCCAGTGTGGGAGCTGGCTTTTGTAGGAGCCGGGCTTGCCCGCGATGCAGGCACCTCGGTGTGTCAGTTGCACCGAGGTGATGCTATCGCAGGCAAGCCAGCTCCCACAGGGAATCGTGGTGCGTCAGCCCGTGAGCACGCGGTTTTTGCCCTGGCGCTTGGCCTCATACATTGCGGCGTCGGCACGGGCGAACAGGCTGTCTACGTTGGCGTCCTCGGCGGTCAGGCTGGCCAGGCCCTGGCTGACCGTGACCGCGAAGCCCTCACCGTCATGGCTGAAACTCAGTTGCGCAATCTCGTGGCCCAGGCGTTCGGCCACTTGCATCGCCATCTCCGGGGCGCAGCCGGGCAGCACGGCGGCGAATTCTTCGCCGCCAATGCGCCCGAACAGGTCGCCACGGCGCAGAACCCCCCGACCGCTCTCGGCGATACGCTGCAGCACCTGATCGCCCTCCAGGTGGCCGTAGGTGTCGTTGACCACCTTGAAGTCATCGATGTCCAGCAGCAGGAACGCCAGGGGCGTGCCTTGCAGGCAGGCGCGTTCGAACTCGTGGTGGGCGCACTCGAAGAAGTGCCGGCGGTTGCTGCTGCGGGTCAGCACGTCGGTGGTGGCCAGGCGGTGCAGCTCCAGTTCCAGGTGCTTCTTTTCAGTGATGTCCTCGGCCATGCCCACCACGATCACCGGCTGGCCAGGCTCGGCCTGCTGGTTGATGTAGCACTTGTCGCTGAGCCAGCGGATCTGCCCGTCGGCGGTGATGATGCGGTACTCGCGGTCTTCCACGGCGCCGCTGTGCAGCACCTGGGCCAGGCTGTGTTCGGCGTAGTCGATGTCTTCGGGGTGAATGCTGTTGCGCCATTCCTGATAGTCGGCGAGCAACATGCCTGCCGTACGTCCGAAAACCCGCTCATAGGCCGGGCTGACATACAGCACGCGGCGGGTGTCCCACTCGATGGCCCAGAGCACGGCGTTCACGCTGACCAGCAGCGAACTCAGCAGTTGCTCGCGTTCACTCAAGCGCTCCACTTCGCCCTGGGCATGCATCAGCTCCAGCAACGTAGCGGCGGCGGCCGGTCGTGGCTGGTCGAGGACGGGTGGGTCGGTGAAGGTCTGTTCGGGGACCATCGGCACAACTCTCTCTGGGCATGCCGCGGGGTTGGGCAGCGGTCACAACAAGGGCCGCCGGGATGGCGAAGTGTTGTTTGAGAGGGGGAATTTGCAGCGAAGTTCCGTTATCAGCGTCGATTTGAGGCGACCAAGAAATGGCGCCAGAAACCTGTAGGAGCGAGCCTGTTGGGGTGAGGGGCTTGCTGTGGCGAGGGAGCTGCTGTGGCGAGGGAGCTTGCTCCCGCTGGGCTGCGTAGCGGCCCCAAAATCCTGGGAGCGCTGCGCACTCCAGCGGGAGCAAGCTCCCTCGCCACAGCAAGCTCCCTCGCTACAGCAGCTCCCTGGCCACAAAAAATCGGCTCGCTACAGCCGTGTCAGACCGCGGCAGGCCGCAGCGAATAGGTTTTCAACTGGTGGGCAAAGTCTCGCAGGGATTGAATCCCGCTGGCCTCGGCCTCGTGTACCCATTCCTTGATCGCCGCCAGCATGTCATGCCCGTTGGTGCTGGTTTTCAGCCAGATCTGTTGCAGCGCCAGGCGCTTTTCGTAGATCACTTTCAGGGCCTGGCTGTGTTCCAGCATGCTTTGGATGCGCACGTGGTGACGGTCATCCAGCAGGCTGGTTTCCCGCGACAGCAGGCGCTTGGCGCGATGGAACTGGTGGCGCACCGAGTGATCGACCTTCTCCAGTTCCTGCTTGACCAGCGGGCCAATCACCAACTTGCGGTACTGGGCCATGATCTGGAAACGGTTGTTGAGGATCGCCATGGCGGTGTCCATGTCCAGGTGGCCCTTGCCTTCGACCCGGTGGGCGATCGGCGCGACCCGTTGCACCTTGGCCAGGCGCAGGAAGCTGAACACTTTGATCCAGGCCCAGCCCAGGTCGAATTCCCACTTTTTCACCGACAGCTTGGCGGAGTTGGGGTAGGTGTGGTGGTTGTTATGCAGCTCTTCGCCGCCAACGATGATGCCCCAGGGAATCAGGTTGGTCGCCGCGTCGCGGCATTCGAAATTGCGGTAGCCGATGGCATGGCCCAGGCCGTTGATCACGCCGGCGGCCCAGAACGGAATCCACATCATCTGGATGGCCCAGATGGTGATGCCGATGGTGCCGAACAGCAGCAGGTCGATCACGCCCATGATTGCCACGCCCAGCAGCGGGTACGGGGTGTAGAGCTTGCGTTCGATCCAGTCTTCCGGGCAGTTCTTGCCGTAGATACGCAGGGTCTCGGGGTTTTCGGCCTCGGCGCGGTACAGCTCGGCACCTTTGCGCAGGACGGTGGACAGGCCTTTGATCACCGGGCTGTGGGGATCGTCGACGGTTTCGCACTTGGCGTGGTGTTTACGGTGGATAGCGGTCCACTCGCGGGTGTTCTGCGCCGTGGTGAGCCACAGCCAGAAGCGGAAGAAGTGTTTCAGGCCAGCATTGAGCTCCAGGGAGCGGTGGGCTGAATAGCGGTGCAGATAGACCGTGACCCCGACAATGGTCACGTGGGTCATCAACAGAGTGACTGCCACCAGTTGCCAGGCCGACAAGTCAAGAAAACCGTTGTACCACATAGGCTGTATGGCCCTCAGATAAAGAAAAAAACAGCATCCGCATTATCACTCCCTTTGCGGATAAAACCAGTCACCGTTTCAGATAAGACTTACAAGGTGTTTCCTATTCTATAATCCTGACCCTTTGTAGGGCGATTCTGGTTTTTTAGTAAGGATTACTGACCATATGCTGTTTTCATACCGAGGTGCCCTGCGTGCGGGGCTGTTGTACCTGCTGGTTTCCATTGTGTGGATACAGCTCAGCCAGCACCTGTTGATCAAACTTTCCGACGAACCGGCGCAAGTGATCCATTGGCTGGCGCTGCGGGGCTATATCTGGATTGGCCTCAGCGCCCTGGTGATTTATCTGCTTTGCGCCCGTTTTGCCCGGGCAAACCTGATCCAGCAGCCCCTCAAGGAAAACCGCGAGCGGCTGCGCCAGGCCGCCGCTGTGTTCGATTGCACCCGCGAAGGCGTGCTGGTTACCGATGCGCAGGGGCTGATCGTGCACGTCAACCGTGCCTTCATTGAAATCACCGGCTACCAGGGCGAAGACGTGTTGGGCCGCCAGCCGAGCCTGTTCAAGTCCGGGCGCCACTCCGCGAGCTTCTATCAACAGATGTTCCAGACCCTGGAGCGTGACGGCGAATGGAGCGGCGAAATCTGGAACCGCCGTAAAAGCGGCGAAATTTATCCACAGTGGCAGACCATCCGCGTCATCCGCGATGAGCAGTGCAACATCAGCCACTACGTCGCGGTGTTCTCCGACATCAGTGCCATCAAGCACTCCGAGCACGAACTGGCGCACCTGGCCCACCACGACCCGCTGACCGACCTGCCCAACCGCCTGCTGTTCACCGACCGCGCCGAACAGGCCCTGGCCTCGGCGCAGATCCATAAACGCGGTTGCGCCTTGCTGTTGCTGGACCTGGACCACTTCAAGATCATCAACGACAGCCTTGGCCACAACGTCGGCGACCAGTTGCTCAAGGCCGTCGGCGAACGCCTGCAAGGCCTGTTCGGCCCCGGCGTGACCCTGGCGCGCCTGGGGGGCGACGAGTTCGCGGTGCTGGCGGAAAGTTGTCCACAGGTGGTCCAGGCGGCCGCCCTGGCGCAACGTATTCTCGATGGGATGAAAGAACCGTTCATCTTCGACGACCATCAGCTGTTTATCAGCGCCAGCATTGGCATCAGCCTGTTCCCCAGCGATGCCCTGAGCGCCGAGCAACTGCTGCGCAACGCCGATTCGGCGCTGTTCAAGGCCAAGAGCGCCGGCCGCGAAGGCTACGCCTTGTACACCGAAGAACTCACCGCCCACGCCCAGCACCGTGTCGAAATGGCCGGCGAACTGCGCCGCGCCCTGGACCAGCAAGAGCTGCGGGTTTACTACCAACCGGTGCACGACCTGCAGAACAGCCGCCTGATCGGGGTCGAAGCCCTGGTGCGCTGGCAGCACCCGGAGCGCGGGCTGGTGCCGCCGGGGGAGTTCATCCCGATTGCCGAGCGTACCGGGCTGATTGCCGATATCGACGCCTGGGTCATGGACCAGGCCTGCCGCCAGATGTGCCAGTGGCTGGCCGGCGGCGCACCGCTTACGTTCCTCGCGGTGAACGTGTCCAGCCGCCTGTTTGCCCGGCGCGAGCTGTATGAGCAAGTGGCCAAGGTGCTGCACGACACGGGGCTGGATCCGGCATTCCTGGAATTGGAAGTCACCGAAAGCGCGGTAATGGAAGACCCGGAAGTCGCCCTTGAACAAATGCACCGCCTGCGGGAGTTGGGCTTGCGCCTGGCCATTGACGACTTTGGCACCGGTTACTCATCGCTGCTGCGGCTCAAGCGGTTGCCGGTGCAGAAGCTCAAGATTGATCAGGGCTTTGTCGCCGGGTTGCCGTGGGATGAAGACGACGCGGCGATCGTGCGGGTGGTGATCGCGTTGGCGCAGAGCATGGGCATGCAGGTGCACGCCGAGGGTATCGAGCAGGTCGAGCAGGCGCGGTTTCTGTTGGAGCAGCGGTGTGACCTGGGCCAGGGGTACTGGTTTGGTCGGCCGATGCCGGCCAGTGAGCTGGATTGGGCGAGAGCGCCGATCATTCGCTGAACATCATGTGGGTTTTGTGGCGAGGGAGCTTGCTCCCGCTGGGGTGCGCAGCGCCCCCCCAAAATGGGACTGCTACGCAGTCCAGCGGGAGCAAGCTCCCTCGCCACAAATACAGCACTCGTTCTTGCTTCGGTATTTTCAGCCCCCAAACCCCGCGCAACCCCACGTCCCACCAGAAAATTCTTTCTGGTTATATAAACATTCTTAAATAGTATTTTTAAGAATATCCGCGCTTATCTACTATCGCCCTCACGCCGCAAGCAGTGCCGCCACTGCGAGGCACTTCTCATTTCAGGAGCACGACCATGAGCGCATCTCTACGTAGCGTTGACGGCCAGGACGAAGCAGCCATTTTGCGCGAGATCCAGAGCGCCCTGCGCGACCTGCGGTTTGGTGCGGTGGAAATCACTGTGCACAACGCCCAGGTAGTACAAATCGAACGCAAAGAGAAATTCCGTTTGCAGAACCCGGGCAACAAACCGAGCTGAGCAAGATCGGCGATTCGATTGCAAGACCCGCAACTATAAGAAAAAAGCCAACACCCAAGAATTTCAGGAGCCTTCTATGTCGTCGATTCGCCGTTATGCCCTGGCAGCACTGGCCAGTGCCGTGTTTGCCGGTTCCGCTGTTGCCAAGGATTACGAACTGCTCAACGTGTCTTACGACCCGACCCGCGAGCTCTACCAGGACTACAACGCTGAATTCACCAGCTTCTGGAAGAAAGAGCACCCGGGCGACAACGTCAAGATCCAGCAGTCCCACGGTGGTTCGGGCAAGCAAGGCCGCGCGGTGATCGACGGCCTGCGTGCCGACGTCGTGACCCTGGCCCTGGCCGGCGACATCGACGAAATCGCAAAACTGGGCAAGACCCTGCCGGAAAACTGGCAAACCCGCCTGCCGGACGCCAGCACCCCGTACACCTCGACCATCGTGTTCCTGGTGCGCAAGGGCAACCCTAAAGGCATCAAGGATTGGGGCGACCTGATCAAGAAAGACGTTTCCGTGATTACCCCGAACCCGAAAACCTCCGGCGGCGCCCGCTGGAACTTCCTCGCCGCGTGGGCCTACGGCCTGAAAGCCGGTGGCAGCGAAGCCAAGGCCCAGGAATACGTGAAAGAGCTGTTCAAGCACGTGCCGATCCTCGACACCGGCGCTCGCGGTTCGACCATCACCTTCGTCAACAACGGTCAGGGTGACGTGTTGCTGGCCTGGGAAAACGAAGCCTTCCTGGCCCTGAAAGAAGACGGCGGCGCCGACAAGTTCGACATCGTTGTGCCTTCGCTGTCGATCCTCGCCGAGCCTCCCGTGGCTGTGGTCGACAAGAACGCCGAGAAAAAGGGCAACACCGAAATCGCCACCGCCTACCTCAAGCACCTGTACAGCCCGGCTGGCCAGGAGATTGCGGCGAAGAACTTCTACCGCCCACGCGATGAGAAAGTCGCCGCCAAATACGCCCAGCAGTTCCCGAAACTGGACCTGGTGACTATCGACAAAGACTTCGGCGGCTGGAAAACTGCCCAACCGAAATTCTTCAATGACGGTGGCGTGTTCGACCAGATTTACTCGGCGCAGTAAGCAAAATCAAACTGTAGGAGCCAGCTTTCTGTGGGAGCCGGGCTTGCCCGCGATAGCATCACCTCGGTGTAACTGATACACCGAGGTGCCGGCATCGCAGGCAAGCCCGGCTCCCACAGACGCTCGCTCCTACAGTGGTATCTACCCGCTAACCAAGGACTCTTATGTCGCGTCGTATCTCCCCCGTCATACCCGGCTTCGGGCTGACGCTGGGCTACACCGTGGTGTACCTCAGCCTGATCGTACTCATCCCGCTGGCGGCGATGTTTGTACATGCCGCTCAACTCACCTGGGATCAGTTCTGGAACATCATCACCGCACCACGCGTGCTGGCGGCGTTGAAACTGAGCTTCGGCACCGCGTTTTGCGCAGCGATCATCAACGGCGTTATCGGCACCCTGCTGGCCTGGGTACTGGTGCGTTATACCTTCCCGGGTCGCAAGATCATCGATGCGATGATCGACCTGCCGTTTGCCTTGCCCACCGCCGTCGCCGGTATTGCGCTCACTGCGCTGTACACGCCGACAGGTCTGGTCGGGCAGTTCGCCGCCGACCTGGGTTTCAAGATCGCCTACACCCCCTTGGGTATTACCCTGGCGCTGACCTTCGTCACGCTGCCATTCGTGGTGCGTACCGTGCAGCCGGTGCTGGCCGATATCCCTCGGGAAATCGAAGAAGCCGCCGCCTGCCTGGGTGCCAAGCCACTGCAAGTGTTCCGCTACATCCTGGTGCCGGCGCTGTTGCCTGCCTGGTTGACCGGCTTCGCATTGGCGTTCGCCCGAGGCGTGGGTGAGTACGGTTCGGTGATCTTCATCGCCGGCAACATGCCGATGAAAACCGAGATTCTGCCGCTGCTGATCATGGTCAAGCTCGACCAATACGACTACACCGGCGCCACGGCCATCGGCGTGATGATGCTGGTGGTTTCCTTTGTCCTGCTGCTGCTGATCAACTTGCTGCAGCGGCGCATCGAACACCCATAAGGAGGCGCGGAACATGTCCCAATCGTCTATTTCCGCCGCGTCCTCGGCCAACGCTGCCCGTCGCGGCAGCGCGGTGTCCCGACGCATCCTGATCAGCCTCGGCTGGTTGATCTTCGCGCTGTTTCTGCTGCTGCCGCTGTTTATCGTGGTGTCCCAGGGCCTGAAAAATGGCCTGGGGGCGTTCTTCACCGCGATTCTCGAGCCGGACGCGCTGTCGGCGTTGAAACTCACGGTGATCGCCGTGGTGATCTCGGTGCCGCTCAACGTGGTGTTCGGCGTCAGCGCCGCCTGGTGCGTGAGCAAGTACTCGTTCCGTGGCAAAAGTATCCTGGTGACGCTGATCGACCTGCCGTTCTCGGTATCGCCGGTGATCGCCGGTCTGGTGTACGTGTTGATGTTCGGCGCCCAGGGCTTCTTTGGCCCCTGGCTGCAAGACCATGACATCCAGATCGTGTTCGCCTTGCCGGGCATCGTGCTGGCGACGATCTTCGTCACCGTGCCGTTCGTGGCCCGTGAGCTGATCCCGTTGATGCAGGAACAAGGCACCCAGGAAGAAGAGGCCGCGCGCCTGCTGGGCGCCAACGGCTGGCAGATGTTCTGGCATGTCACCGTGCCGAACATCAAGTGGGGCCTGATCTACGGCGTGGTGCTGTGTACGGCGCGGGCGATGGGTGAGTTCGGCGCGGTGTCGGTGGTGTCCGGCCACATTCGCGGCGTGACCAACACCTTGCCGCTGCACGTCGAGATCCTCTACAACGAATACAACCACGTCGCCGCGTTTGCCGTCGCGAGCCTGTTGCTGATCCTGGCGCTCTTCATCCTGCTGCTCAAGCAGTGGAGCGAGAACCGTATCAACCGCCTGCGCAAAAGCGCTGGTGAGGAATAAGTCATGTCGATCGAAGTCCGTAATGTCAGCAAGAACTTCAACGCCTTCAAGGCCCTGAACAGCATCAATCTGGACATCCAGAGTGGCGAGCTGGTGGCGTTGCTGGGCCCGTCCGGCTGCGGCAAGACCACCTTGCTGCGCATCATCGCCGGCCTGGAAACCCCGGATAACGGCAGCATCGTGTTCCACGGTGAAGACGTTTCCGGCCACGACGTGCGTGATCGCAACGTCGGCTTTGTGTTCCAGCACTACGCGCTGTTCCGCCACATGACCGTATTCGACAACGTCGCGTTCGGCCTGCGCATGAAACCGAAAAACCAGCGCCCGACCGAAAGCCAGATCGCGGTCAAAGTCCACGAGCTGCTGAACATGGTGCAACTCGACTGGTTGTCCGATCGCTACCCGGAACAACTCTCCGGCGGCCAGCGCCAGCGTATCGCCCTGGCTCGCGCGTTGGCGGTAGAACCTAAAGTGCTGCTGCTGGATGAACCGTTCGGCGCCCTGGATGCCAAGGTCCGTAAAGAGCTGCGCCGCTGGCTGGCGCGCCTGCACGAAGACATCAACCTGACCTCGGTGTTCGTGACCCACGACCAGGAAGAAGCCATGGAAGTGGCGGACCGCATCGTGGTGATGAACAAGGGCGTGATCGAGCAGATCGGCTCACCGGGCGAAGTCTACGAAAACCCGGCCAGCGATTTCGTTTATCACTTCCTCGGTGACTCCAACCGCCTGCACTTGGGTGAGGACAAGCACGTGCTGTTCCGCCCGCATGAAGTGTCGCTGTCGCGCCATGAGCTGGAAGACCATCACGCGGCTGAAGTACGTGACATTCGCCCACTGGGCGCGACCACTCGGGTGACCCTGAAGGTCGAAGGCCAGAGCGAACTGATCGAAGCTGAAGTGGTGAAAGACCACGACAGCCTGACCGGTTTGGCGCGGGGCGAGACGCTGTTCTTCAAGCCCAAGGTCTGGCAAAAAGCCTAAAAGCGCCGCAAACCCAATGTGAGGCTATGTAGTGAGCGGGCTTGCCCCGCGCTGGGCTGCGGAGCAGCCCCATCAATCTGCGGTGAACTCGGCGGGGGACAAGCCCCCTCACCACAGCAAGCCCGCTCCCACATTTGGATCTCCAGTGTTGCTCAGGCCGTGGCGTTCTTGTGCCGCACGGCCACCGGCCCCGAACGCTCTTCAATCTGCTGCTTCAGGTCATGCCGCAGCCCCACCAGAAACGCCAACTCCGCCACCACAAACAACGGCCCTACGATCAGCCCGGACACGTCATCGACAAACGCCGGTTTTTTGCCCTCGTAGTAATGCCCGACAAACTGGATCACCCAGCCCACCACGAACATGCCGATGCCGCTGCTCAGCCACACCAGCGTGCTTTGCGCTGCCAGTACATGCCCGGCCCACACCGACAGGCCCATCAGCACCGTCATCAGCACACCGAGTGCAAATTCCAGGCGCAGGTAGAACCACGCCGAGAGCAGCGCCACCACCACGGCCGGCGAGAGCCAGAGCCCGGCCACCGTCCATTCGGGGCGTGACAGCAACACGGCCACGGCCACCACAATCAGCGGGATGCCGATAAAGTGGCTGGCGATATTGCGCGGGTCACGGTGGTAGGCAGCGTATTGACTGAGATGGTCGACGAGGCTTTTCATTGTTGTTCCTCCTGTAGGATGTTTGATCATGCCCTGTAGGCCTGCGACACACTGTCAGCTGGCCGACAATCTTCGGAGTTCTCATGGATGCAGAGAAATGGCACCCGCGGCTGGCCACCGGTCACTGGTACAGCCATCTGCCTGCTGATTTACAGAATAGCTTGCTGGCCAGCGCCCGGCTGCGGCAGCTGACGGCGGGGCAGTACCTGTTCAAGCGCGGCGACCCACCGTGCGGGTTGTACGCGGTGCTGGAAGGCTCCCTGCGCATCAGCGCGGTGAACGAGCAGGGCAAGGAAGCCGTGTTGAGCCTGGCGGAATTGCCGTACTGGTTCGGCGAGATTTCCCTGTTCGACGGGCTGCCCCGCACCCATGACGCCTGCGCCGTCGGGCCTTGCACGCTGTTGCAGGTGCCGCAGCCGGCGTTGCTGCAAATCCTTGAAGAGGCACCGCGTTATTGGCGCGACATGGCCCTGTTGATGAGCCAGAAGTTGCGCTTGACCTTTATCAACATCGAGCAACTGAGCCTGATGCCGGCTTCGGTGCGGGTGGCGCACCGCCTGCTGATGATCGCCGAAGGCTACGGCGACATCGAACAGGCGCGACAGGTGTTGCAACTGCCCCAGGAAGACCTGGCCGCGATGCTGAGCCTGTCACGCCAGACCACCAATGCGTTGCTCAAGGACCTGCAAGGCCAGGGCATCGTGCGCCTGGGCTATGGCGAGATCGAAATCCTCGACCCGCAGCGTTTGCGCGAGGCGGCGCACGCCTGAGGGTGTTAGCCTGCGTTCACGATTATTCGAGGTGTGTTATGCGCGTCCTGCTAGTGGAACATGAGTCAGAGGCGGCCGAGGCGATGGGCCGCAGTCTTGAGGAGGCCAGCTACACGGTGGAGGTGGCGGCCAATGGCATGGCGGCCCTGCGCTTTGTGGAAAGCACTGAATACGATCTGGTGATCCTGGATGTGATGCTGCCGGGGCTGAATGCCTGGAAGCTGCAACAGGCGATTCGGTTGAAAGGCGAGACGCCGATGTTGTTTCTGACCACGCCGGACGGGATTGAAGATCGGCTGCGTGGGCTGGAACTGCACGAGGATGATTATTTGCTCAAGCCGTTTGAAGCCCGGGCGTTGGTGGCGCGGGTGAAGAAGGTGTTGCGGCGGGACCGGGGGCGCTGACTGCCTTTGGCTTTTGTAGTGGCTGAACCATCGCTATCGCGGGCAAGCCCGGCTCCCACATTTGGACACTGTTGCCCAAGACCACTCGGTCAACTGTGGGAGCCGGGCTTGCCCGCGATGGGGCCCTCACAACCACCGCAATACTCACTACCTTAACCCATCCCTAAACTGCCCCGGCGTGATCCCGGTCCAGCGCTTGAACGCCCGGTTAAAGCTGCTGGTATCGGCAAACCCCAACAAATGACTGATTTCCGCCAGTGAACACTCGGGATCCCGCAAATGCAGGAGCGCGAGGTTCTCCCGGCACTCATTCAGCAGCGCATCGAACCGGCAACCCTCGTCCGCCAGGTGCCGCTGCAGGCTGCGCAAACTCAAATGCAACGCCTGGGCGATCCGCTCGGCGCTCGGCTCACCGTCGGGCAGTTGCGCTTCGATGGCCGAACGCACTTTGCGCTCCCAGGTCAGCGGGCGCAGTTGCGCCAGGGTGCGCTTGAGCACGGTTTCATTGTGTTCGGCCAACTCCGGATTGGCATCGTCCAGGTGGCTGTCGAAGTCCCGGGCGGCGAATTCCAGCCGGTCTTCCTCGGCGGCAAAAAACACCGGCGCGCGAAACACCGTGTGCCACGGTTTGGGGTCGGCCGGCTCGGGCCGCCGCAGGTACACCGCCAGCGGCGCATACTCGCGGCCCAGGCGATTGCGGCAGGTGCGCACGTAGATCGCCGCGAACGCATCAATTGCCTCAAACGCCGGCGCGGGCGTGCCGGTGGGCTGTTGCAGGCGAAAGCGGTAACGTTCGCCCTCCCGGCTAAGCTCCAGGCTCAGGGCGTCGCTGACCACCTGGTGATAGCGCACGATCCGCTCGAACACTTCCCGCAGGCTGCCGCTGGCCACCAGCGCATAACCCAGGGCATGAAAGGTGGTGGGGCTGACAAACCGCGACACCCGCAAGCCAATCGCCGGGTCGCCGCTGGCCTGCACCGCCAGTTCCCACAGGCGCGTGGTGGCCGATAGCGGATAGCGTGCATTGGGATCGTCCATCAACTGCGGGTCGAGCCCGGCCTGGGCGCACAGCGCGGCGCTGTCGAGGTCCAGGGCGTCGAGCTGCTTGCGCAGGGCGCGGGTCCAGCTGGCGAGGGAGGTCGGTTCGGTCATGTTGATTGGCGCTTGCGGTCAACAGGTTGGCGTGTGGGGCTAGCGTCCCGCCAGATCGCATAGGGCAGGATGTACGCATCAATAAGACAGAGGATGGAAGCATGGACGGTACTTCTGCAAGCCCCCGGCAGATGAACGCGCAACAGCGTTCAGCGCATATCCGTGAAGTGGTGCTGGCCGAGGGGCAGTTATTGCGCCAGCGCCATCCGTGGCTGCTGCATCAGGACGCGTTGGGCGCGGGCATCCTGGCCTTTGCCCTGGTGGGCATGCTGGGTTCCGCGGCGCTGTACATCACCGGGCATATGGCGTGGTGGGTGTGCCTGTTGCTCAACGCGTTCCTGGCGTCACTGACCCACGAGCTGGAACACGACCTGATCCACAGCATGTACTTTCGCAAGCAACGCCTGCCCCACAACCTGATGATGGGCCTGGTGTGGCTGGCGCGGCCGAGCACCATCAACCCTTGGGTGCGGCGCCATCTCCACCTCAATCACCACAAGGTGTCCGGCAGCGAAACCGACATCGAAGAGCGGGCAATCACCAACGGTGAACCCTGGGGCCTGGCGCGGTTGCTGATGGTCGGCGACAACATCATGTCGGCGCTGATCCGGGTGTTTCGGGCTCCGTCCTGGAAGCATAAGCTGGGTATTCTCAAGCGCACGGCATTGGTTTACGCACCGCTGGCGCTGCTGCATTGGGGCGCGTGGTATGTATTCCTCGGCTTCCATGCGGCCAATGGCATCGCCAGCCTGCTGGGCGCGCCGATCGACTGGTCGGCCAACACGCTGGCGGTGATGCACGTGATCGACATCGCCGCCGTGGTGATCATCGGCCCCAACGTGCTGCGCACCTTCTGCCTGCACTTTGTCAGCTCCAACATGCACTACTACGGCGACATCGAGCCGGGCAATGTGATCCAGCAAACCCAGGTGCTCAACCCTTGGTGGCTATGGCCGTTGCAGGCGTTCTGCTTCAACTTCGGCAGCACCCACGGGATTCATCATTTCGTGGTCAAGGAGCCGTTCTACATCCGCCAGATGACGGTGAAAACGGCGCACAAGGTGATGGCCGAAATGGGCGTGCGCTTCAACGATTTCGGCACGTTTGCGCGGGCCAATCGGTTCGAGCGCGCCACCCATCCGTCGGTGGCGATCAATCCGGCTGAAACGGCGACGCGCTGAGGATCACCCCGGTTTCTTCGACGTATTGCTGCCAGTGGCCGATCAGGGTCGCCAGTTTTTGTGGGTGGCTCTGAGCAAGGTCATGGATTTCGCCGGGGTCCTGGCCCAGGTCGTACAGCTGCCAGGTGGCGGGCCCCACGGGCCCCGGGATGTACACGGCTTTCCACTGGCCCTGGCGAATCGCCCGGCGGCCAAACAGCTCCCAGCCGGTGACGGTGTGTTCGTCATGCACCTGTTCGGTTTCGCCGGACAGGAACCCCAACCACGACTTGCCACGCAACGGCGCCACCGGCTTGCCGCGCCACTGCTTGCCCGGATGGCGCACGCCGGCGAGGTCGAGAATGGTCGGCGTGATGTCCATCACCGTGCCGAAACCATGGCTGATCCGCCCCTTGAGGGACAGCTGTGGGTAATGCACCAGCGCCGGCACGCGGATCCCGCCTTCGGTGGTAAACGCCTTGAACAGCCGTGACGGGGCGGTCGCCACCTGGGCCCAGGCCGGGCCGTACCACACATAGGAATTGGCGCGGCCGATGTTCTCCAGGCGGTTGTCGTAGTGCTGGTTGAGGTAGGTCAGAAGCTCCGGGCCGAACTTGGGGAACGCTTCCAGCAGGGCACCTTCGGCGCCGTTATCCGACATGAACAGGATGAAGGTGTTGTCCAGTTGCCCCTGTCGGCGCAGGTACTCGACCACCCGCCCGATGTTCCAGTCCATGCGCTCGACCATCGCCGCATACACCTCCATGGCTCGCGCCGAGACCTGGCGTTGCTCCTCGCTCAAGGCCGCCCATTGGGTGTTCAATTCGATCAACGGATGGGGCTCCACATCCGCATCGATCAGCCCCAGCGCCTTGAGTTTTTCCAGGCGTTCCAGGCGCAGCACTTCGGGGCCGGCATCGTAGCGGCCGCGGTATTTTTCGACGATCTCCGCCGGCGCCTGTAACGGCCAGTGCGGGGCGGAAAACGGCAGGTAGGCGAAGAAGGGCCGGCTCTGGTCCCGCTCCTTGAGGTACTGCAGCAGCTTGTCGCCGAAGGCGTCCGAGGAGTAGAAATCCTCCGGCAACTGTTCGACGAAAGTGTCGTCTTCGATGTACAGCGCCGGGGTGGATTTGAGCAGGCCCGGCGTGGTGTCGTCGTAGGTCGGCTCGAAACCATAGTGGTTGGCCGCCCCCGGCAACAGCGAGAACGAACGCTCGAAACCCCGGGCGTGGGGCGCCAGTTCGGCGGTCAGGCCCAGGTGCCATTTGCCGCTCATCAGGGTCTGGTAACCGGCGTCGCGCAGCAGTTCCGGCAGGGCGACCACTTTGTCGTTGAGGTAACCCTCGTAGCCCGGCTTGCCGATCAGCTCCGGGGTGAGCGCCTCGGCCATGGTGCCGATCCCGGCGATGTGATGGTCGGTGCCGGTGAGCAGCATCGAGCGGGTTGGCGAGCAGGTGGGCGCGGTGTGGAAGTCGGTCAGGCGCAGGCCGTTGAGTGCCAGGGCGTCGAGGTGCGGCGTGGCAATTTCGCCACCGAAGGCGCCCAGGTCGGAGAAACCCATGTCATCGGCCAGAATCACTAAAAAGTTGGGACGTTGCGGCATCAATACGCTCCTCGTCAGCAGGCAATAAAGGCCAGGGGCAGGTCGCGGATCTGTTCGCGCACCGGTGGCTGGTAGTGGTCATCGCTGATCAGTTCGTGCAGCAGTTCTTCACGCAACTGATGAAAGTCGAAACTGCTGCGCTGGCGTGGATGGGGCAGGGCGATATCCACCACCTGCTTGATCCGCCCCGGGCGGGGTTCCATCACCACCACGCGGTCGGCGAGAAAAATCGCTTCTTCCACGTCGTGGGTCACCAGGATCGTGGTAATTCTGGCCCGCGCGCGGATAGCCAACAGCTCGTCCTGCATTTGCTGGCGGGTCAGGGCGTCGAGGGCGCCGAAGGGTTCGTCCAGCAGCAGGATGCGCGGGCTGGCCACCAGGCCACGGGCGATTGCCACCCGTTGCGCCATGCCGCCAGACAGCTGGTGCGGGTAGGCGCGGGTGAAGTCGGTCAGGCCTACCAGTTCGATGAAATCGCCGACGCGCTGCTGCTTTTCGGCGGCGCTCAGGGGCTCGTTGACCAGCCCCAGGCCGATGTTTTCTTCCACCGTCAGCCAGGGGAACAGACGGTGCTCCTGAACACGATGCCGCGTTCGCCCCCGATGCCACTGACCGCCTTGCCATCTACGCTGATCTGGCCGCGAAACTGCGTATCCAGGCCCACCAGCAAGCGCAGCAGGGTGGATTTGCCACAGCCGCTGGAGCCGACAATCGCGACGAATTCACCTTCGGCGATGTCCAGGTTGAATTCGCGGATGGCCTCCAGTTCGAAGCCGTCGACATCAAAGGATTTGCCCACATGGGTGAAGCTGACGATAGGTGCGTTCATGCGTGTCTCCAGCGGGTGGCGCGGGTTTCGATACGTTGGCCGATCAGGTTGAGAGTGGCGCCGGTAAGGCCCACCAGGAGCATGCCGCTCATGATCAGGTCCATGCGCAGCAACTGCTGGGCGCCGATCATCAGGCTGCCGATGCCGCCGTTGGACGGCATGAAATATTCGGC
Source organism: Pseudomonas sp. TH32 (assembly GCF_016650855.1). NCBI lineage: Bacteria > Pseudomonadati > Pseudomonadota > Gammaproteobacteria > Pseudomonadales > Pseudomonadaceae > Pseudomonas > Pseudomonas sp. TH32. The sequence continues at coordinate 5,742,410 of NZ_JAEKFA010000002.1, forward strand.
GCCGATGGTGCCCAGCCAGGCGTAGATCAGGCTCAGGCGCAGGCCGGCGAAAATCCCGGCTGCCGCACCCGGCAGCACCAGCCGTCGCAGGCGCTGGCCGAGGCTCAAGCGCAGGACCTGGGCGGCTTCGTTCAGTTGGGGTGACAGGTTCAGCACGCTGCGTTGGGTGGCGATAAACAGCGGGAAAAACGCCGCAAGGGCGATGAATACCCACTTGGCCAATTCACCGAGGCCGAACCAGGCGGTGAGCAGCGGCACCCAGGCGAAAATCGCGATCTGGCGCAGGGCGGCGAGGGTCGGGCCGAGCACGCGTTCACTGGTGCGCGACAGGCCCAGCAGCAAGCCCACGAGGAAGCCCAGGCCGCCGCCCAGCACCAAGCCGCCCAAGGTGCGCCCGAGGCTCAGAGCCAGCGCGCTGACCAGGCTCAAATCCAGCACGCCAGCGGCTGTGGTTTGCAGCACGGCCCATGGGCTGACCAGGATGTTCGGATCCACCCAGGCCTGCTGCGTTGCCAGTTGCCACAGTGCCAACAAACCCAGCGGCAGCAGCCACGGCTGCAAGCGTTGCCAGCCCTGGTAGCGCGGGCCACGGCGAATCTGCGCGGTGGCCGGGTGCGGCCAGTGCACCCACTTGCGGTCCAGCCAGCCGACCCCACGGTCCATGACCACCCCCAGCACGCCGATCACCACGATGCACACGAAGACGATATCCAGCATGAACAGCTGCCGCGCCCACACCATCAGGTAGCCGATGCCTTCGCTGGAGGCCAGCAGTTCCACCGCCAGCAACGAGGTCCAGCCGGCGGCCAGGGCCAGGCGCACACCGGCCATGAACGCCGGCAGTGCGGCCGGCAGAATCAGGCGCCGGATCAACAGGTGAGACGGCAGGCGCAGCACCCGTGCGGCTTCACGCAGGCCGGGCTGGGCATCGCGCACGCCCACCAGCGTATGCAGGGTGACCGGCACCACAATGGCCTTGACCAGCACCACCAGTTTCAAGGTTTCGCCAATCCCGAAAAACACCATGAACAACGGGATCCACGCCAGCGTCGGGACCTGTGACAGCGCGCTGAAGGTCGGGAACACCAGGCGCTCGGCCCGGGGACTGAAACCCAAAAGGGCGCCCAGCACGGCGCCGGCACTGACGCCCGCCAACAAGCCCCAGAACAGTCGTCGCAGGCTGATCGCCAAGTGGCTCCACAACTCGCCGCCCGCCAGTTCCACGGCGCTGCTCCACACCAGCGACGGCGCGGGCAGAATCTGTTCGCTCATCCAGTGATTGCGGCTGGCCAGCCACCACAGGGCAAACAATGCCAGCGGCAGCAGCCAGGGCAACAGGCGCTCGCCCAGGTGCGGCAAACGTGGCTGCCGCCCTTGGGCAGGGGCCGCCAGTGGCAGGCTCAACAGCGAGATTCGGGCCATGGATGACCTCCGTTGTCCGGTGGGCGTTATGTTTTTTTGATCTTATAAACAAACAATCAAGACGATTGAGGGATAAGAAAAACCATTTAAAGCCGCCACCCGACACGCATCCAATGCATTTGAAGAATATTTTCCATGCTGTTGATGCATAACCCTCTGGAGCCTGCGTTTGGCCGCCTATAGACCCGAAAGCTATTAAATTGTGAATTTATAGTATTTAAAGTTTTGACCCGCTTGTGCCTACTTTCTGCTCCCCAGGCAACCGCCGCCCACAGGAGCAACACCCATGAAGCTGCCCTTCAAACGCTTGATCACATTGGTCGCCGGTACGGCGTTGGCCGGGCTGGTGCAGGCTGCCGACCTCAAGGAGATCAGGATTGCCGTGCCCGACCTCAGCGCCGGTACCCAGCACAGCGGCGGCGGGGTGGTGGACGTGCTGCGCGAACAGCAGATCTTCGAAAAGGCCTTCGCCGAGCAGGGCATCAAGATCCAGTGGAATTTCTTCAAGGGCGCAGGCCCGGTGATCAACGAAGCCTTTGCCAATGGCCAGGTGGACCTTGCCTACCTGGGCGACCTGGCAGCGATCATCGGCAAGTCCAACGGCCTCGACACGCGCTTGTTGAGTGCCAGTGCCCGAGGCGTGAAACATTATCTGGGAGTGGTGCCCGGTTCGAGCATCAAGACCTTGCAAGACCTCAAGGGCAAGCGCGTTGCGGTGTTCCGTGGCACCGCCAGCCAGCTGTCGTTCGACAGCGCATTGGCCAGCCAGGGCTTGAGTGAGAAGGATCTGAAAGTCATCAACCTGGACTTCAACGCCGCCGTCGCCGCACTGGCTGCCAAGCAGATTGACGCGACCTGGGGCAGCTCGGGCCTGAGTGCGCTGCAAGCCAAGGGCCTGGCCGAGATACCGCTGAGCACCAAGGATTTGGGCGATGCCGGCAGTATCCAGGGTGTGCTGGTGGGCAGTGGCACGTTTGTCGATGAGCACCCTGAAGCCGTGGCCACACTGCTCAAGGCACAGCAGCAGGCGGTGCAATGGTTGACCGATGACAACAACAAACAGGCCTACATCCAACTGGTGTCGGGGCTGGCGAGTTATCCACCGGTGATCTTGACCAACGACTTGAAAGACCAGAAACTCAGCGAGATTTTCCCGTCGACCCTCGACCCGGTGTTCCTCGCCAAATTGCAGGACAAGGTGGACCTGGCGTCCCAGCAGCGGTTGATCCGCAAGCCGTTCCAGGTGAGTGATTGGGTAGCGCCGAAGCTGGCAGCAGCCGGAATCTGAAGCGAGGGGGCGGTTCTCAAACCGCCACACTCACCTCCTGTTGATCCACCGCCACCAGCGTCTCGATCATCGCCTTCGCCGCCGGCGACAAGCGAAAACCGGTGCGGCTGACGATCCCGCAACGCGCATTCAGGCTCTCCAGGTTCTGCGGCAGGTTGCGCCAGTGCAGCAGCACCAGCTCACCTTTGGCAACGTCCTCGGCGAACGCTTCCTCGGTGCCCACGCCAATGGAGTTGGACTGCAACACGATCTTCACCAAGGCCGGGAAGTGCTCGGTGTGAATGCTCGGGGAAAAATCCATGCGCCCGCTGAGGTTCGCCAGCAGTTTGCGAATGCCCTGGGAAATCAGCGGCGCGGCCAACGGGTAATCGAACATGTCGTTGGTGGACAGGCTGTCCTTGGCCAACAGCGGGTGCCCCGGTCGGCAGAAAAACACCCCGCGCTTGGGCGTCAGTGGCCGGGTCTGAAAGTTCGGGTCGGACTCGAACTGGCGGATGTCGGCGATAAAGAATTCGATCTCTTCGCGGCTCAGGCTGCGGCTGAGTTTTTCCCAGTTATCCACCTGGAAGCTGGTGCGGATTTTCGGGTGGGCGGTGATAAAGCGCGCCACCGCGTCCGGCACCAGTTTCACCGCCGGCGCCGGGCCGCAACCGAAGCGCAGTTCGCCGGCATCGAGCTTGGTCATGCGCGTGACTTCGCTGCTCAGCAACGCGGCGCCGTGCACCAGGGTCAGGGCGTGCTGCAGCACCACCTGGCCTTCGGGTGTGGGGCGCAGGTCCTTGTTGCCACGGTCTACCAGTACGCAGCCGAACTCCTGCTCCAGCCCCTGGATGCTGCGGCTGAACGCCGGTTGGGTGATGCCCATGGCGTCGGCGGCACGCACAAAACTGCGGTGTTCGTTGAGGGCAATGAAGTAGCGCAGTTGGCGAAGATCCATATGCTTTCCTGGCATCTGAAAAATAGGTCGAAGGCATTTGCGACCGGGGGAGCTGAGGTTTTAAATGCAAGCTCTTATTCCGTCAACGAAGCATGTGTTCATTTGCTAGACCTAAAATGCATATGAATAGAGCGTTGTTGCACGCTACTCCCAACCGAAAGCTGGCACATGAGGGTCATCACCATGAGCAACGCCGCACTAGCTGTTCAACCCGTCGCCCTGGCGCTGGATATCCACCCGGTAGCCGGACGCATTGGCGCCGAGATCCGTGGCATCACGTTATCCGGCGGGCTGGATGCCGCCACGGTCGAAGCCATCCAGCAGGCGCTGGTGCAGTACAAGGTGATCTTCTTCCGCGAGCAGACCCACCTTGATGACCAGAGCCAGGAAGCTTTCGCCCATCTGCTCGGCGAGCCGATTGCCCACCCCACCGTACCGGTGCGCGACGGCACACGGTTCCTGCTGGAACTGGACGGCGCCCGTGGCCAGCGCGCCAACTCGTGGCACACCGACGTGACCTTCGTCGATGCCTACCCGAAAGCCTCGATCCTGCGTTCGGTGCTGGCGCCGGCTTCGGGCGGTGACACCGTCTGGGCCAACACCGCTGCCGCCTACAACGACCTGAATGCCGAACTGCGTGAGCTGGCGGACAAGCTTTGGGCCGTGCACAGCAATGAATACGACTACGCCGCGCGCAAGCCGGACGTATCGCCGGAGAAGCTCGAGGAGTACCGCAAGGTCTTCACCTCGACGGTCTACGAGACCGAACACCCGGTGGTGCGCGTGCACCCGGTCAGTGGCGAAAAAACCTTGCTGCTGGGGCACTTCGTCAAACGCCTGAAGGGCTATTCACAGGTGGATTCGGCGCACCTGTTCAACCTGCTGCAAAGCTACGTCACGCGCCTGGAAAACACCGTGCGCTGGCGCTGGAACACCGGCGACGTGGCGATCTGGGACAACCGCGCCACCCAGCATTACGCGGTGGATGACTACGGCACCCAGGAGCGCATCGTGCGCCGGGTGACGCTCAAGGGCGATGTGCCGGTGAGCGTGCAGGGGCAGCGCAGCCAGACCACCCGCGGCCTATAAAACCACCGCAATATTCGTGGCTAGGGGGCTTGCTGTGGCGAGGGGGCTTGTCCCCCGTTGGGCTGCGAAGCGGCCCCAGGAACTGCCAACGTCATTGTATCTGGCAGACCGCATGTACCTTATTGGGGCTGCTTCGCAGCCCAACGGGGGACAAGCCCCCTCGCCACAAAAGCGGGTTTCGGCGTCACCAAACGCCGATCTGCACCACCTTCTCTGCCTCCGGCTCGCCATACCGAAACCGTTGGCCACGCAGATCAATCTCGGCGTGGCTGATGGTGGTGCGCCGCTTCAAGCCCCGCAGCCATTCGAACAGATAACCCCGATGCGCCTCGCGCACATCGGCATGCGCCGGGTCGGTGCCCAGGTCATGCAGTTCCTGCGGGTCATTCTGCAAGTCGAACAACTGCGCGCGGTAACCGTCGTAGGCCAGGTATTTCCAGCGCTCGCTGCGCACCATGGTCATGCGGCAGCGGTCGATGGGCTGCTCCAGGCGTTCGCGGGCCGGGGCCTGGAACGCATAGTCGTATTCGGCGATGGCGTAGCGGCGCCAGTCGATGTCTTCGCCGTGCAGCAGCGGAATCAACGAGCGGCCCTCAAGGCGATGTTCGGCACCCGGTAATCCCAAGGCTTGCAGGAACGTCGGCAAGGCATCGATGGTTTCCACCAGGCGCTCATCCACCGTGCCTCGGCTGATATCGGCGGCGGCACGCGGGTCGCGCACGATCAGTGGAATGCCTACCGCCGGCTCCAGCAGGAATTCCTTTTCACCCAGGAAATGATCACCGAGGAAGTCACCGTGGTCGCTGGTAAACACGATCAGCGTGTCGTCCCAGCGGCCATTGCTTTCGAGGAAATCAAACAGCCGGCCGAGTTGATCGTCCACCTGCTTGATCAGGCCCATGTAGGTCGGAATCACGTTAAGCCGCACTGCGTCCCGGGAGAAATTCAGGCTCTCCTGGTGCTGCCGGAAGGCCTGGTACACCGGGTGATCGCTGGCCTTTCCGGAGGCGGCTCGGATCGGTGCCTGCACCTGCTCGGCGGTGTACAGCGCGTGGTACGGCGCCGGGGCGATGTAGGGCCAGTGTGGCTTGATGTACGACAGGTGCAGGCACCACGGCTGCTCGCCCTGCTCGGTGATGAAGTCGATGGCGCGATCGGTGGTGTAGACGGTTTCCGAGTGCTGCTCGTCCACCCGCGCCGGCAGGTGAGCGTTACGCATGTGCCAGCCGCTGAGGATCTCTCCGGATTCGCCGGCCGCCGCATTCGCCCATTCGTGCCACGGGTTGGCGCTGTCGTAGCCCTGCTCGCGCAAGTAGTGGGTGTAGGGCGCGGACTCGCGTTTTTCGGTGAACAGCGGGCTGTCGGGGAAGATTCCGTCGTGCCGGAAATACGCCTCGAAGCCCACTTCGTTCAGCGGTTGTGCCTGGGCACTGTCGGGGTCGATCTCCAGGCGTTGCAAGGCCTCGAGATTGGGCGTGGCGTGGGTCTTGCCCACCAGCGCGGTACGGATGCCGTGGGGCCGCAGGTAGTCGCCGATCGTCAGTTCTTCCAGGGGCAGCGGCACCGCGTTCCAGGCTACCTGGTGGCTGCTGACGTAACGCCCGGTGTAGGCCGACATCCGCGACGGGCCGCAAATCGTGCCTTGGGTGTAGGCCCGGCTGAAGCGCACGCCGGCGGCGGCCAGGCGGTCGATATGGGGGGTGTGCAAATGGGCGTGGCCATAGCACGAGAGGTAATCGCGGCGCAGTTGGTCGCACATGATGTAGAGCACGTTGCGCACAGGTTTGGGGTGGGACATGAGACTTCACCGAACGGAGGACAGGCGAACGATTTCGCCGCTTGGCAGGCGTTGAAGCAAGTGCATTCGGGGAATGGGTTTCATGCAGTGGGCGCATGGGTGTGGCGACCGGTGCTATCGCAGGCAAGCCAGCTCCCACCTTTGAAATGCATTCCCCTGTGGGAGCTGGCTTGCCTGCGATAGCGGTCGCTCAGACAGCAAAATTCTCCAGCGCACACACCTCTTCATCCTGCTCATCGATCACCTTGATCTGCTCGATCATCGCCTCGGCCAGCGGTGACAGGCGATACCCTGCGCGGCTGACAATCCCGTAGCGGGTGTAGCGCTCCTCCAGGTCTTCGGCCAGGCCTTCAATGCGCAGGCACACCAGTTCGCCACGGGCCATGTGCAGCACGTCGCTGTTGGCGCTGACGATGCCGATGGCGTCCGAACGCAGCACCACGCCCAGCAGGCTATAGCCGTTTTCGCATTCGACGTTGGGCGTGTAGTCGGGCCGGCCACTGAGGTCGACGATGACCTTGCGCAGGTTCGGCGGGCGGATGGTCACCGCCAGCGGATAACTCATCAATTCTGCGCCGGTCACGCTTTCCCGGGTTGCCAACGGATGCCCGGCACGGCAGCAGAAGTACCATTTGCGCGGGCGCAGCCGGTGGGTCTGGTAGTCCGGGTTGGCTTCAAAGTGCCGGGTGTCGGCGACGAAAAATTCGAACTCTTCGCTGAGCAGGCGCTTGCTCAGGCTTTGCCAGTCGTCCACCTGGAACTGCACCCGGGCCTTGGGATAGCGCCCGATGAAACTGCCGATGGCTTTCGGGATCAGCCCGGCAGCGGGCGCCGGGCCGCAACCGAAACGTAACTCTCCGGCCTCCAGCCCGTTGAATTGGCTGATTTCATTGGCCAGTTGCTGGGCGCCACTGACCAGCCGCCGTGCATGTTCGAGCAGCACCTGGCCTTGTTTGGTCGGCGCCAGGTCCTTGCGGCCACGGTCCACCAACTGGCACCCGGCGCTGAGTTCCAGCGCCTGGATGCTGCGGCTGAAGGCCGATTGCGACAGGTTCACGGTCACCGCCGCCGCGACAAAACTGCGTTGCTCGGCAAGGGCGATGAAGTGGCGAAGTTGGCGCAGGTCGATATGCATTTTTCACATTGAAAATATCGGGGAAATGCATTGGCTATGCATTAGGTCGACTCCTTATAAAGGCTATCTCTTATGCAGTAAATGTTTGTAAAAACATAAATAAATAGCCTTTAGGAATATGCGATCCAGCGTATTTCCTGACACTGGAGCCGCTTATGAGCCTGTTGAATCGCGCTGTCCCTCCCTCTTCCTGGCGGCTGAAACGCTTGCCCGTGGCGCTGTTACTGGCGGGAAGTGCCAGTTGGTCCAGCAGCCAGGCGGCCGAGGAGCCCGCGCCTGCGCCCAAGGGTGAGAGCGCCAGTGGCCAGTTGGAAACGGTCACGGTGACGGCGCGGCGGCGTACCGAAAGTGCCCAGGACGTGCCCACGCCCATGAGCGTGATCGGCGGCCAGGCCCTGGAGAGCCAGCGGGTCTACCGGATTCAGGATTTGCAGCAACTGGTGCCCAGCGTCAACGTCGCGTACATGCATGCGCGCCAGTCCAGCGTGTCGATTCGCGGGCTGGGGAATAACCCGGCCAGTGACGGCCTGGAAGGCAGCGTGGGGCTGTACATCGACAACGTGTATCTGGGCCGGCCGGGGATGGCCGTGTTCGACCTCATGGACATCGAGCAGCTTGAAGTTTTGCGCGGTCCCCAAGGCACGCTGTTCGGCAAGAACACCACTGCCGGGGTGATCAATATCAGCACCCGCGCGCCGAGTTTTACCCCGGAGCGCAGCATTGAAACGTCACTGGGCGAGGACGGTTATTTCCAGACCAAGGGCACGATTTCCGGCCCGCTGACCGAGGACCTGGCGGGACGGTTTTCCGCGTATCGCACCCGCAGCGACGGCGACATCAAGAACGAGTACAACGGCCACGACCTCAACGGCGGCTCACGCCAGGGCTTTCGAGGGCAACTGCTGTACAAGCCCAGCGATACGTTCAACCTGCGCTGGATCGGCGACTACAACGAAGAAGACTCCAGCGCCGGCACCCGCGTGCTGTACAGCACCGGGCCGACCATCAACGGCACCAACCTGTATCAATCGCGGGCCGCAGCGGCGGGGGCGACCCTGGTCGACGGCACACACCGCAAGGTCAACCTCGACAGCGACCAGCATGTCACCGTGTTCCAGGGCGGCACCTCGCTGGAAGCCAACTGGACCCTGCCCAGTGACTTCACCCTGACCTCGGTCAGTTCCTACCGCTGGTGGAATTTCACCCCGCGCAACGACGACGGCCTCAACGTACCGGCGTCCTACAACGCCGGCGTGTCGGTGGAAGACAAGCAGTGGTCCCAGGAATTTCGCCTGGCCTCGCCCACCGGCGGCTTTTTCGATTACGTGCTCGGCGCCTACTACTTCGGCTCCGACCTGGACAACAAATCCTTCGCCTATTACGGGCCCAAGGCCGACATCTGGAACGGCACGCCCACGGGCGCCCTGAACAACGTCAGCAGCGTGGGCAACGGGCATATCCGCACCGACAGTTTTGCGCTGTTCGCCCAAGGCACCTGGCACCTCACCGAACGCCTGGATTTCACCGCCGGCCTGCGTGGCACCTATGAACAGAAAAGCGCCTGGGTAACCCGTAACGCGCCCATTGGCGGCGACGCAGTCACCGGTGCGGCGGCCACTGCACGACGCGGGCGAGCAGGGGCTTACGACTCCGGCGACCTCAACCAATACAGCACCAGCCCGTCCGGCTTGTTGAACCTGAGCTATCGCTTCAACGACAACGTGTTGGGCTACGCCACCTTGTCCCATGGCGAGAAATCCGGTGGGGTCAACCTGGCGGTAGGCTCCGCGCCCACGGCCGGGCCGGACTCGCTGTTGATCGGCACCGAGCGCGCCAACAACGCCGAGTTGGGGTTCAAGAGCACCTTGTGGGACCGCCGCCTGCAACTCAACGCCAACCTGTTCTGGACCCAGGTCAACGGCTACCAGACCAATGCCTACGACGACAACAACCGCGTGCAGTACCTGACCAACGCCGGCTCGGTGCGCTCACGGGGCGTGGAAGTGGAGAGCACGCTGATCCCGATCAAGGGCCTCACGCTCAACCTCAACGGCTCGTACAACGACGTGCAATACCTCTCGTATAAGGATGCGCCGTGCCCGCCGGAAGTCAGCCTGCGGCCAGGTGCGCCGGCTTCATGCGACCTGAGTGGTCACCAGGTGGTGGGGGCTTCGAAGTGGATTGCCAACGCCAATGGCGAATACAAGTGGAACCTCGATAACGGCTTCGAACCCTACGTAACCGCCAGCTATGCGTTCCGCTCCAAGGCGGTGGGCACGGTGGAAGATTCCGATTACGGGCAGATCCCGGCCTACGCGGTGGTCAACCTGTCCACCGGCCTGCGGGGCAACTACCAGCAAGGGCAGTGGGACGTGTCGCTGTGGCTGAAGAACGCCTTCGACAAGACCTACTACACCACCTTGTGGACCGGTGGTAACGGTGGGTATGAAGGGCTGCTGGGCACCCCGCGCACGCTTGGGGTGACCGGTCGCTACGACTTCTAGGCCACAGCCGGTGCGGTGCGATAAGTCGCCGGGCTGAACACCCGGGTGAGTATCAGCATCGCCACCACCGTCAGCGTCAGCACCATCCAGGCGCTGACGAAACTGCCGGTCAGTTCCCGCAGCCAGCCGGTCAGCCACGGCGAAATGGCGTTGATCAAAAAGCCCACGCCCTGGACGAACGCAGCCAGCTGGCCGGCTTCTCGGGGATCGCGGCGGTGATCCAGGGTCAGCAGCAGGCTCAGGGCAAAACACGCCCCCAGGCCGAAGCCGATCAGCGCCACCCACAGGTGCGGGAATTGCAGCGGCGCCGTCAGCAAGCCGATATAGCCCACGGTCTGGGCCAGCAGGCTGATGCTCAGCAGCGGTCGACGATCAATGCCGCGTTGCGCCAATGCGGGCATCAACAGCGCGGCGATCACCTGGAAGATCGTCATGAACGCCAGCAGCGAGCCACTGGGCAATACGTCCCAACCCAGTTGCTGGTAGTAGGCCGGCAACCACGCGACCATGCTCATGTAGCCGCAATTCACCAAGCCGAAATACAGCGCCAGCAGCCATGCGCGACGGTTGCGCAGGCCCTGGAACGGCGCGGTCACCTGCGGTTTTTTGCCGCGCCCAATGGCAGCCAGGCCCACAGCAACAACGCGCCCAGCGCCGGTAGCAACCAGATCCCAAGCCCCGCCTGCCACTGCTGGAAGTGCCCCGCCACGAGCGGGCTGAGCAGCGCCGCCAACCCACCGCCGCCCATCAGCGACGCCGAGTAAACCCCCATCGCCAATGGCACGCGCTGGTGAAACTGGCGCTTGATCATCGCCGGCACCAATGCCTGGATCAGCGCCACACCCGCACCGCCGAACAGCGCCGTGGCCAGCAGTGCCGGCGCCTGGCCAAACAGCCAGCGCGCCAGGCACGCCAGCAGAATCATCATCAGGCCGAGGGCAATCCCGCGACGTTCCCCCAGCTTGGCCTCCAGGCGCACACCCACCAATGCCACCAGGCCCATGCAGATCACCGGCAGGCTGGTGAGCAGGGCGCTGCTCTGGAAACTCAGGCCGGTGGCCAGGCGGATTTCCCCCAGCAACGGGCTGATGGAGCTGAGGATGGGTCGCAGGTTCAGCCCCAGCACCACCAGCAAGCCCCAGCCGGCGAGTTTGCCGGCGACCGAATTATTCAGCGTCACGCAGGGCCTTCCATTGCGCGTAAAGGGCCTGCATCGCCGCCTGCGGCAGGTGCTGTACGGGCAACTTTTGCTCCGCCAGCGGCAGCGACAGTTGCTGGTAGATCGCGGTTGTGGACAGGCCAAACGGCGCCGCCACTTCGTTGCTGGCGGCGAATACCACGCGGGATACCCCGCACAGGTACATCGCACTCAGGCACATCGGGCAGGGCTGGCCGCTGGCGTAGATCACGCAGCCTTCCAGGCGCGGGCCGAGTTGTCGGCTGGCGGCGCGGATGGCGAGCATCTCGGCGTGGGCGGTGGGGTCCTGGGTCAAGTGGATTTCGTTGACCGCTTCCACCAGCACCTCGCCGTCGCGCACCAGTACGGCGCCAAACGGGCGGCCACCGGCGGCTACGTTGGCCTGGGCCAGTTGCACGGCGTGGTGCAGGTGCCGTTGATCGTCAGTCATGCAAAACCCCTCGTGCGCATTGAGGCGTGAAGTATGGGCAGCCGTAGGGGTATTCTGAAATTAAATATAACCATGCCAATCAGTGGCAAATGGAATGGTGAGCCCATGTTCGATCCCGTGTTATTGCGCAGTTTTGTCGCCGTGGTTGATTGCGGCAATTTCACCCGCGCGGCCGAGCGCCTGCATTTGACCCAGTCCACGGTCAGCCAACAGATCCGCCGCCTGGAAGAGGCGTTGGGCAGCCAGGTGCTCGACCGGGATCAGCGCCGCGTGGTGGCCACGGTGGAAGGCGAGCGGTTGCTGGCGTATGCGCGGCGCATCCTGGCGCTGCACGAAGAGGCGGCCGACGTGCTGATCAACCAGCAGAGCGACGGTGTGCTGCGCCTGGCGGTGCCCGAGGATTTTGCGGCCGAGCGTCTGATGCCGTTGTTGTCGGCGTTTGTGCAGGCTTATCCACGGGTGCGGCTGGAGGTCACCAGCGGCTTGGGGCCCGAGTTGCTGCGGGCTTATCGCGGCGGTGAATTTGACGTGCTGCTGGTCAAGCAAATGGGCGACAGCGATGACTGCCTGGCGTCCTGGCCGGAGCCGTTGTGCTGGGTCGACAGCCGCAGTGCGCCGTCCCTGGGGCGTGATCCGCTGCCGCTGGTGGCATTTCCCGCAGGCGGTCTGTACCGCAATGAAATGCTGCATCACCTGGAGGTGGGCGGCTGGCGCTGGCGCATCGGTTATTCCAGCGCGAGCCTGGCCAGCGTGTGCTCGGCGGTGGCGGCGGGGCTGGGGATCAGCCTGCTGCCGGTGCGGGTGGTGCAGCCCGGGCATGTGGTGTTGGGCGCGGACAGCGGTTTGCCGGCCGTGCAGGGCGTGCGGCTGGCGCTGTATGGCCGTAACGGCCTGGGTGCGGCGGGGCAGGCATTGTTGAGCCAACTGCTGGATTTATGTGCCAGTAACCCGCGCTGAGCCATGCCTTTAGGGAATATTTTGTATGCCTCAAAAGCATTCAGATTTAGCCCCTCGGCGCCAGGCCGCGCAGGCCGTGGCTTCGGCGTATCCGGATGTTTCGGTTATTCACTTTGGATCTATCCATAACTTTAAAGATTACTTTAAGAGATAAGCGTCTGCCCCCGATGATTCACCCCTCGACGGCCGCCAAGGCAGGCCCGTCGGTTTTTTTGCTTAAGACCGCAGGGGAGTTAATCAATGGGCAATGTCCAGACCGCCGCCAGTGCACAAGAGGCGCAGTGGCGCCACGCACCGGGTGGTGAGTTGGTCGACCTTGGCCGGCCGCATCGCGCGCCGTTGGGGCAGTTGCGTACGCAGAAAACCCCCAAGGGTGTGTTGAGTCGGCGTGAAGCGATCCTGTTGGGGATTCTCGCGCTGGCCTTGCATGGCGCGGTGATCTATTGGGTCAGCCAGAAGCCAACCCCGGTGCTGCCGATTGTGCCGCCGGAAATTCCGCCGATGACGATCGAATTTTCCCAGCCGGCGCCGCCGGTTGTGGAGCCGCCACCGCCAGTGCCGCCACCGCCGCCGCCACCGGTCGTCGAGCCACCGCCACCGGTGGTCGATGAGCTGGCCGCCAAGCCGGCGCCGAAAAAGATTCCGAAACCCAAGCCGGTACCAAAGCCCGTGCCCAAGCCCGCACCGAAACCGGTGGCGGAGCAACCGCCCGCGCCGCCCGTACCTGCGCCACCGGCTCCAGCCCCGGCACCGCCTGCGCCAGCGCCGGTAACGCCGGCCTCGGCCAACGCCGCGTACCTGAAGAACCCGGCGCCCGAATACCCGTCACTGGCCCAGCGCCGGGGTTGGGAAGGCACGGTGTTGTTGCGGGTGCATGTACTGGCCACCGGCAAACCGGGTGAGATCCAGATCCAGAAGAGCAGTGGTCGCCAGCAACTCGACGAAGCCGCACTGGCTGCCGTGAAGCGCTGGAGTTTTGTACCGGCCAAGCAGGGCGATGTGGCCCAGGACGGCTGGGTCAGCGTACCGATCGATTTCAAGATTCATTAATTATTGGGATGCGGTGTGTTGGACACATCGCGACCTGCACAGAGGGAAAACATCATGGCATTAGCATCTCCAACTGAATCCATCGAAAGCGCGGTTATCTGGCTGCTGGTGGTCTTTTCGGTCGCCACCTGGGGCCTGGCCCTGCTCAAGGGCGTCCAGTTCGGCCGCCTCAAGTCCCAGGATCGCAAATTCCACAAACAGTTCTGGGCGGCATCGAGTCTTGATTCGGCCGCAGAACTCGCCGAAACCAAACCCGGCGCCGCTGCCCGCGTGGCCCAGGCCGGTTACGCCGCGATCCAGGTCGGTGACGCGCCACACGCCGCGGACTTGAGCCAGGCGATCAACCATCAGGACCGCCTCGAACGTGCCCTGCGCCAACAAATCGTACGTGAGCGCCGCTCCCTGGAAACCGGTCTGGCCGTGGTCGCGAGTATCGGCAGCACCTCGCCGTTCATCGGCCTGTTCGGCACCGTGTGGGGCATCATGGAAGCCTTGAAAGGCATCAGCGCCGCCGGTTCCGCCAGCCTCGAAACCGTGGCCGGCCCGATCGGTGCGGCGCTGGTTGCCACCGGCGTGGGTATCGCCGTCGCGGTGCCGGCGGTGCTGGTCTACAACTACTTCCTGCGTCGCCTGAAACTCACCGCCGCCGATCTGGATGACTTCGCCCACGACTTCTACAGCCTGGCGCAGAAGAACTCCTTCCGCGTGCTGCTGCACCCGACGCTGAGCAAGGCTGGTGGTGCCCAGGGCGGCGCGCAAAAAGTGAAGGAGGCGTCCTGAGATGGCCTTCTCCACGCAAGACAGTGATGAGGTGCTGAGCGAGATCAACGTCACCCCGCTGGTGGACGTGATGCTGGTGCTGCTGGTGGTGTTTATCGTCACCGCGCCGCTATTGACCAACGCGATTCCGATCAACCTGCCCAAGACCGAGGCGGTGGCCCCGGTGGAGCAGAAAGATCCGCTGGTGGTGAGCATTGATGCGGCCGGCAAACTGTTTATCAACAAGGATGAAATCCAGCCGGACCTGCTGGAATTCAACCTGCAGTCGGCCAAGGCCAAGGACCCGGACGTTCGGGTGCAACTGCAGGCTGATGATGGAGTGAACTATGGCGAAGTGGCGCGAGCCATGGCGTCTATCGAGCGCGCAGGGATTACCAAGCTGTCGGTGATTACTGCACGTTAGTTTCAAATGCCTCGACAATTTTTTTGGCCGTCTCCTTGGCAGGGTGCGGCCTTTTTTTTGCCTTTGGTTTGGGGTGGTGTGTATATCCGTTATTTAGGTAATGGCGGCTATTGGTTCCGCTCTTACAGCGGCTCACTTTTGAACAGCGCAAAAGTAAGCAAAACGCTCTTGCCCCACCACTCGGCACCTCGCTTGGGCTCGGTGTGCCCTCACTCCGGCTTTGGACCGTGGGCCGCCGCGATGGGCCATCCTTGGCCCAGCGCGGCTAACCCGGCGTCCTGCCGGGTTACCCACGCTCCAAAGCCTGCGTTCGGCCAGCGTGGTTTAACGGGGCGCCTAAGATCAAGATCAAAAGCAGATCAACGGCACAGCGGCCTACAGGCCGGCTTGAGTGGTGTGAAGCAAAGGCAACATCAAGATCAAAATCTACAGCGAGCACGGTCAAATGTGGGAGCTGGCTTGCCTGCGATAGCATCGCCTCGGTGCATCTGAAAAACCGAGGTGTCTGCATCGCAGGCAAGCCAGCTCCCACAGAAAAGCAGAGCTGCAGCAGTTTCAGATTTGGCTTTGGCTTTGGCTTTTGATCTGGCTTCTACCACTCAAGCCGGCCTGTAGGCCGCTGTGCTGTAGATTTTGATCTTGATCTGACTGCCCCATTCAGCCCGAGGCCGAACGCAGGGATTGAGGAGCGGGTAAACCGGCAGGACGCCGGTTTAGCCGCGACGGGGCAGGGACGCCCCGTCGCGGCGGCCCGCGGAGCAATGCCGGAGTGAGGGAACACCGAGCCTTAGCGAGGTGCCGACAGGCGGGGCAGAGCCCTTTGCTTACTTTGGGGCTTTTCCAAAGTGAGTCGCTGTAAGAGCGAAACCATAGGCAGCCGTTACCAAAGAAACGGATATGTACCCTCAACCCCTAAACCCCCACACCACCCTCAAACCAACATTTTGGTTATTAATAAATAGCTTCTTATTCCTTAACGAATATATACCTCGTGCCTATACTGACCCACAACGTTAAACGCTGCAGGAGGGCACACCCATGCACAGCGAGTCGATTCGTTATCTGATCGTGCCGGGCTGGCAAGGATCGCCAGAAGATCATTGGCAAAGTCATTGGCAGAACAGCCTGCCCAACAGCGCACGCGTGGAGCAGGCCGACTGGCTCACCCCGCGCCGCGAAGACTGGGTGGCAGCACTGGCCGAAGCCATTGCCGCCGACAGCACCCCGGTGATTCTGATTGCCCACAGCCTGGGCTGCATCACCGTTGCCCATTGGGCGGCCACCGCACCGGTGCAGTTTCTGCGTCAGGTACGCGGCGCCCTGCTGGTGGCCCCGGCCGATGTCGAACGTCCCGCCTGCGCACCCGCCCTGCGTAACTTTGCGCCAATCCCCAGTGACCTGTTGCCGTTTCCCAGCCAGGTCGTCAGCTCCGACAACGACAGCGCCGTCAGCGCCACCCGCGCCCTTGAACTGGCGCGTAACTGGGGCGCCGAAGCGGGGATCCTCGCGGGCGCCGGGCACATCAATGTGAAGTCCGGCCATCAACGCTGGGAACAGGGCTTCGCCTACCTCTATCGCCTGCAAAATCGCCTGGAACATCACTCCCGGCGCCGTGCATAAAATTTTTTAAACGCCCCTTCCCCTTCGTGGATGGGGCGGGAGTCTGCCATGAGCCTGCATGAAACCTTCGGTCAGCCACTGCTGACCTTCCCCGACGCCGAAAAAAGCCCCCTGAGCATCCGGGCCAAGGCGCTGGTGTTTGTCGACCCGCGTTCGCGTCAATTGCGTGAAGACCTCGAAAACCTCGCCCCCCGTGCCTTGCCCGTACTGATCCGCGGTGAAACCGGCAGCGGCAAGGAATTACTCGCGCGCCACATCCACCGTGGCAGCGACCGCACCGGTTTGTTTGTCTCGGTCAATTGCGGCGCCATCAGCCCGACGTACGCCGACGCCGAATTGTTCGGCTATGCCGCCGGCAGCCACAGCGGCGCGGCCAGCAGCCGGGCCGGTTGGTTTGGCTCGGCCAACGGCGGCACCTTGTACCTGGATGAAATCGGCGACTTGCCGTTGCCGATCCAGGTCAAGTTGCTGGCGGCGCTGGAAAACCACGAAGTCACCCGCGTCGGTGCCCATCAGCCAAGCCCGGTGGATGTGCGCCTGGTGGCGGCCACCAGCATCGACCTCGCCCAGGCCGTGGCGGCCGGCAAGTTCCACGAGCGCTTGTTCCATTACCTCAGCGAAGGCCAGTTGGAGTTGCCGGCACTGCGCGAGCGGGTGGGCGACATCCTGTCACTGGCAGAGTATTTCCTCGGCATCTACAGCCAGCGTCTCGACCTGCCGGTGCCGCTGATCAGCGACGAAGCCCAGCGCGTGCTGGAGCATCACAGCTGGCCCGGCAACACCCGGGAGTTGGAGAACGTGATTCACTTTGCCCTGCTGGTCAGCAGTGGCGACGAGATTCTGCCTGAGCATTTGAACCTGCCGCTGCCCTCGGTGGCGCAGATCGAACATCAGGCGCGGCAGATCCTCAGCAGCGGCACCGAGGCCGAGCGCAGTGCGCTGAAGCGTCTACTGGAAGGGTTGGCGTCTGTATGAACGAAATGGAATATCAAAGTGAATAAAAAGTATTGTTCTGGAATAAAAAACCTCGGTATTGTCCGCTCCACGCCGCGATAGCACTTCGCTGGCATCCACTAAAAAAGCGGCCGTCACAGACGACCCGGATTTTCGATAAGGACACTGCATGAAAAAGGTTCTGTTGTTTACCGCACTGGCGGCTGCCCTGACTGCAAGCTTCGCCCAGGCCAACGAGAAACTGGTGGTTGCCGCTACCCCGATCCCCCACGCCGAGATCCTTGAGCTGGTCAAACCGACCCTGGCCAAAGAAGGCGTGGACCTGGAAATCAAAGTCTTCACCGACTACGTACAGCCGAACGTACAGGTGGCCGAGAAGCGTCTGGACGCCAACTACTTCCAGACCCTGCCGTACCTGGAAAACTTCAACAAGGGTAAAGGCACCAACCTGGTCACCGTGATCGGTGTGCACGTCGAACCTTTCGGCGGTTACTCGAAAAAGATCAAAAACATCTCTGAGCTCAAAGATGGCGCCACCGTGGCCATCCCGAACGAAGGCAGCAACTCCGGCCGTGCCCTGCTGCTGCTGCAAAAGGCTGGCGTGATCACCCTGAAAGACCCGACCAACGCCCTGGCCACGCCGAAAGACATCGCCAGCAACCCGAAAAACCTGAAATTCAAAGAGCTGGAATCGGCCCTGCTGCCACGCGTTCTGGACCAGGTTGACCTGGACCTGATCAACACCAACTACGCCCTGGAAGCCGGCCTGAACCCGGCCAAGGACGCGCTGATCATCGAAGACGCCAAGTCGCCGTACGTGAACTTCCTGGTTGCCCGCCCGGACAACAAGGACAGCGATGCGATCCAGAAGCTGGCCAAAGCCCTGACCAGCCCTGAAGTGAAAGCCTTCATCGAGAAGAAATACAACGGCGCTGTTGTGCCGGCGTTCTGATCGAGCCCCAAAACCTCCTTCAAGGTTTAAACGCCGACGGCTTTTATAGCGTCGGCGTTTTTTATTGCTGGAACACAATCGAAATGTGGGAGCGGGCTTGCTGTGGTGAGGGGGCTTGTCCCCCGTCGGGTTCACCACCGATTGATGGGGCTGCTTCGCAGCCCAACGCGGGGCAAGCCCGCTCACCACAGCAAGCCAGCTCACCACAGCAAGCCCCCTCACCACAGCAAGCCCGCTTACCACAGCAAGCCAGCTCCCACATTTGGTACTGCGTCAGGTCAGACATTCCGGCTGTTAATGGCCCTGCGCAACGCCACCAGCCACTTCACCAGTTCCTGCGGGTCAATCGGTTTTGCCTCGTTCATCGCTCATTCCCTCGCCTGTTGATGGGCCATCAGTCTGGCCAGGCGCTGCCTATCCCTGAAGTGCAGCGCCGATAAAAAGACCCTTCCTACTTCCACGGGAACAGTAGCTGTCATCCGCCTGCACCGCGAATCCGCAGGTTATCTATTTGGGTGATATCAATATGCTATTTCGGTATTTAAATTTTACTTTTTATACCTTTAAAGTCGGCGCTACTTAGCGTTACCCACGCTGAACCGGACCGCACCAACGCCGCATTACCCCTGCGGCGTCAGGGATTTCAGATGACCTTCGATTACGCATTTATCCTCAGCACGCTGCCGGCGTTTCTCAAGGCCGTGGGCGTGACCTTGCAAGTCGGCCTGATCGCCATCGGCACCTCCATGCTGGTGGCCTTGATCAACGCCGCGCTGCTGGTATTTCGCACCCCTTACGTGTGGCGCCTGGTGGCGCTGTACGTCGAGCTGGCGCGCAACACACCGCTGCTGATCCAACTGTTTTTCGTCTACTTCGCGTTGCCGGCCCTGGGGCTGAACATCTCCGGGTTCTGGGCGGCGATCATCACCATGACTTTTCTGGGCGGCGCTTACCTGACCGAAGTGCTGCGCGCGGGTGTGGAGGCGGTACCGCTGGCACAGATCGAGTCGGGCAAGTCCATCGGCCTGTCCCACTGGCAACTGCTGCGCCATGTGATCCTGCCCCAGGCCGGGATCCTCAGTCTGCCGGCGCTGTTTGCGAACTTCATTTTCCTGCTCAAGGAAACCACCATCGTTTCGGCGGTGGCGGTGCCGGAGATTCTCTACACCACCAAAAGCTATATCGCCCTCTACTACAAAACCTACGAAATGCTCGCGGTGCTCACACTGATCTGCGTGCTGTTATTCCTGCCGCTGTCGCTGCTGCTCAGCCGCCTTGAAAGGAGGCTCCAGCATGGCCAGTTCGGGTCTTGAATTACTCTGGGTGTCGTTGCCGCAACTGGGCAAGGGCGCTGCGCAAACCCTGTCGATCTCATTCTTGAGCATCGCCTTCAGCACGGTCGGCGGTGTGTTGTATGGCGTGCTGCGCACCCTGAATTCGAAAGCGATCAACCTGGTGCTGCGGGTTTACCTGGAGCTGTTTCGCGCGATCCCGGTGCTGGTGTGGCTGTATTTGCTGTTCTTCGGCCTGCCGATTTTCTTTGGCCTGAGCATCCCGAGCTTCTGGTGCGCGGTGCTGGTCTTGTCGCTGTGGGGCGCCAGTGAAGTCGGCGAAGTGGTGCGCGGTGCCTTGCATTCGTTGCCCCGCGGCCAGCGCGAAGCCGGTCTGTCGATTGGCCTGTCAGACCCGCAGCTGTACGGCTACGTGTTGCTGCCCCAGGCCCTGAAACGCATGACCCCGCCGACCATCAACGTCTATACCCGCATCATCAAGACCAGCTCCCTCGCGGTGCTGATCGGCGTGGTGGACGTGATCAAGGTCGGCCAGCAAATCATCGAGCGCACCTACGAGTCGGTGTTGATCTACGGCGCGCTGTTCCTGTTTTTCTTCTTTATCTGCTACCCGTTGTCGGCCGCCTCCAAGGTGCTGGAACGGCGCTGGGCCCAAGCATGAGCGCATTGATCGAGTTCCAGGGTTTCAACAAATACTTCGGCGAGCAGCAGGTGCTCAAGGGCATCGACCTGAGCGTCGAAAGCGGCGAAGTGGTGGTGATCCTCGGCCCCAGCGGTTGCGGCAAAAGCACGCTGCTGCGGTGCCTCAATGGCCTGGAAGTGGCCCACAGCGGCAGCCTGCGGTTTGCCGGCAAGGAGCTGCTGGACAAGGCCACCGACTGGCGCCAGGTGCGCCAGGACGTGGGCATGGTGTTCCAGAGTTACCACCTGTTCCCGCACATGAGCGTGCTCGATAACATCTTGCTCGGCCCGCTGAAAGTGCAAAAACGCGACCCCCGCGAAGCCCGCGCCCAGGCTGAAAAACTGCTGGAACGGGTGGGCCTGGCGGATAAACGCGACGCCTACCCGCGCCAACTCTCGGGTGGCCAGCAACAACGCATCGCCATCGTGCGTTCGTTGTGCATGAACCCGCAGGTGATGCTGTTTGATGAAG
Source organism: Pseudomonas sp. TH32 (assembly GCF_016650855.1). Classification (NCBI taxonomy): domain Bacteria; kingdom Pseudomonadati; phylum Pseudomonadota; class Gammaproteobacteria; order Pseudomonadales; family Pseudomonadaceae; genus Pseudomonas; species Pseudomonas sp. TH32. Next base: position 5,763,372 of record NZ_JAEKFA010000002.1, read on the forward strand.
TCACCGCCGCTCTCGACCCGGAAATGGTCAAGGAAGTGCTCGAAGTGATCCAGGGCCTGGCCCGGGATGGCATGACCCTGCTGATCGTCACCCATGAAATGGCCTTCGCCCGCGCGGTCGCCGACCGTGTGGTGTTTATGGAGGCCGGCCGCATCCTCGAACAAAACACCCCCGAGGCATTCTTTACGAACCCGCAAACCGCACGCGCGCAGCAGTTCCTGGAGAAGTTCTCCTTCGTTTCAACACTGCCCAAAAGAACCAAGGAACTGGAGCTGTTATGAAAACTGCCAAGTTGTTATTCCCCCTGTTCGGCCTCGCGCTGCTGGCCGGCTGCAATAAATCCGAAGAGCCCGCCAAGACGGCGGCTGCGGCCACCCCGGCACCGGCGGCGGCGAGCTACATCGACAAGATCAAGGCGCGAGACAAGCTGATCGTCGGCGTATTCACCGACAAGCCACCGTTTGGTTTTGTGGATGAGTCCGGTCGCTACGTCGGCTTCGATACCGACATTGGCCGCCGCTTCGCCAAGGACCTGCTGGGCGACGAGAACAAGGTCGAATTCGTCGCCGTGGAACCGGCGAGCCGCATTCCGTTCCTGCAAAGCGACAAGGTGGACCTGATCCTCGCCAACATGACCGTGACCCCTGAGCGCAAGGAAGCGGTGGACTTCACCAACCCAAACCTGAAAGTGGCGGTGCAGGCGCTGGTGGCCAACGGCAGCCCGGTGAAAAGCCTGGACGACCTGGCGACCCGCACCACGATCGTCACCACCGGCACTACCGCTGATATCTGGCTGACCAAGAACCACCCGGACTGGAAACTGCTGAAGTTCGAGAAAAACTCCGAGTCGCTGCAAGCGTTGTCGGCAGGCCGTGGTGATGCGTACGCGCAGGACAACCTGGTGCTGTTCAGCTGGGCCAAGCAGAACCCGGGCTACCGTGTGCTGGAGCAGAAGCTGGGCGATGAAGCGCCGATTGCGCCGGCGGTGAAGAAGGGCAACATCGAACTGCGCGATTGGGTGAATGCCGAACTGGCCAAGCTGGGCGAGGAGAAATATTTGCTCAAGCTGTATGACCAGTATGTTCGCAAGGAACTGAGCGATGACACCAAGCCGGAAAGCGTGATTGTTGAGGGCGGGAAGTGGCAGGGCTGATCAGGTAGACCGCGATCGCCGGCAAGCCGGCTCCTACAGAGGAATACGATCAACTGTAGGAGCCGGCTTGCCGGCGATTGGCCCTGTCAGGCACCGCCTAGCTGGGCCAATGCCACGCCGGCTCATCCAGCACCCGCTGCCCCACCACCTGCGTCTGCCCCATCACCTTCTCCAGCACAATCGAATTACACCCTTCATCCTGCTGCAACGCCGCAATCAAGCGGCTGGCATGGGACACCACCCATACCTGGCACTGCTGCGACACCTGGATAATCAACCGCGCCAGCGCCGGCAACAGGTCTGGGTGCAAACTGGTTTCCGGCTCGTTCAGCACCATCATCGTCGGCGGCCTCGGTGTCAGCAGCGCCGCCACCAGCAACAAATAACGCAAGGTCCCGTCCGACAACTCCGCCGCCGACAAGGGCCGCAGCAACCCGTCCTGATAAAACTCGATGGCAAAACGACCGCCCTGCAACGGCTCGATATTCAACCGCGCCCCGGGAAACGCATCGCTGATCGCCCGCTGCAAAGCCTCGGGGTCGCCGATCTCGCGGATGGTCTGCAACGCCGCCGCCAAATCCCGACCGTCGTGATGCAGCACCGGCGTACGCGTGCCCAGTTGTGGCTGGCGTACCGGGGCGTCGATGTCGCTGCGAAAGTGGTCATAAAAGCGCCACCCGCGAATGCTTTCGCGTAACAGCAGCACCTCCGGCGAACCCCGCAGGCTGCCGACCTGATCGAACAGGCTGTTGTAGTTCGGCGTGTGCTGGGCCAATACATCCCAGGCGCGGCCGTCCCGGGCGCGCACCATCGGGCCCGAACGCTGCACCAGCAGGCTCGCCGGGCGGTACACGTGGCCGGCCCAGATGCATTCTTTCTTGATCTCAGGGTCCAGGGAGAAATACGACTGGCTTGGCTCAGGCAAGCCCAGGGAGATCGCGTAGCTGAAGTCCTCGGCGGCAAACCCCAGGCGCAGGCGCTTGGCGCCCTGGCGCACGACGGGCTCCACCGCGACTTCGCCGTTGAGCATGCGCCGGCTGATGTTTTCCGGGCCGGCCCAGAAGGTCGAGTCCAGCCCGCCCTCGCGGGCCAGTGCGTTGATCACCCCGCCCTGGGCCGTCTCCGCCAGCAGCCGCAGGGCGCGGTACAGGTTGGACTTGCCGCTGCCATTGGGGCCGGTGATCAGGTTCAACCGATCCAGCGGCACCACCAATTTGTTGATCGAGCGGTAATTGGCCACCGCGAGGGTCTTGAGCATGAGAAAAATTATCGGCGTGGGAACCCCCGGAGTATGGGATTCTCCATGCAGATAAGGAACCCTGTTCTAAGCTCACAGTCGCATAGACACTGGCACGGCGGCATCACGCAAAAGGAGCCTGCATGGGCGGTCCCACCTCGACATTTATCTTCGGCCTTGGCCTGCTGGCGCTGTTGAGCGGTTGCGGCCAGGAAAAAGCCGAACCCAAGGAACATTCCCGGGTGTTTGTGCAGACTGTGAAGTCCACCGACTTTGCCGCCGCCGTCACCTTGACCGGCGATATCCAGGCGCGAGTGCAGACCGATCTGTCGTTCCGCGTCGGCGGCAAGATCATCCAGCGCATGGTGGATGTCGGTGACCGGGTCAGCGCCAAACAAGTGCTGGCCAAGCTCGACCCGAAAGACTTGCAGACCAACGTCGACTCCGCCCAGGCCCAGGTGGTCGCCGAGCAGGCGCGGGTCAAACAGACCGCTGCCGCGTTTGTGCGCCAGGAAAAACTCCTGCCCAAGGGCTACACCAGTCGCAGCGAATACGACTCCGCCCAGGCCGCGCTACGCAGCAGCCAGAGCGCACTGACCGCCGCCCAGGCGCAGTTGGCCAACGCCCGCGAGCAGTTGGGCTACACCTCGCTGATCGCCGACGCGCCGGGCATCATCACCGCGCGCCAGGCCGAGGTGGGCCAGGTGGTGCAAGCCACCGTGCCGATTTTCAGCCTGGCCCGGGACGGCGAGCGCGACGCGGTGTTCAACGTCTATGAATCGTTGCTGGTGGAGCCGCCACCGGACAAACCGATTACCGTCAGCCTGCTGGAAAACCCGCAGATTACTGCCGTGGGCAAGGTCCGCGAAGTCACCCCGGCGGTGGCTGCGAATACCGGCACCGTGCAAGTCAAAATCGCCCTCGACGCGCTGCCCAAGGGCATGCAGTTGGGCTCGGTGGTCAGCGCCACCGCCAACGGGCCGGCCAAGGCCAGCATCGAGTTGCCATGGGCCGCCCTGACCAAAGACCTCAGCGCGCCGGCGGTCTGGCTGATTGACGACGACGGCAAGGCGCAGTTGCACAGGGTCACGGTCGCGCGCTACCTCACCGGCAAGGTGATCATCAGCGACGGCCTCAAGGGCGGCGAAAAAGTCGTGGTGGCCGGCGGGCAATTGCTGCATCCCGGCATGATCGTGGAAATCGCCCAGCCGCCGGATCAGGCCCAGGCCCAGGGAGTGCAGCCATGAAGCAACTGACGGTATTACTCGCCGCCAGCCTGCTGTTGGTGGCGTGCTCCAAGGAAGAACCGGCGCCGGAACCGGTGCGCCCGGTGTTGTCGATTGAAGTGAAATCCGAAGACCAGGAAAACCTCGGCCGCTTTGCCGGTACGATCCAGGCCCGCTACGAGAGCAATCTCGGTTTCCGTGTGCCCGGCCGCATCGCCCGGCGCGCGGTCGACGTAGGCGCTGAGGTGGAGCAGGGCGCGTTGCTGGCCGTGCTCGACCCCACCGATCAGCAGAACCAGCTTCGTGCTGCCCAGGGCGACCTGGCCCGCGTCCAGGCGCAGTGGATCAACGCCCAGGCCAACGCACGTCGCCAGCAGGAATTGTTCAATCGTGGCGTCGGCGCCCAGGCCCAACTGGACATCGCCCAGACTGACCTGAAAACCACCCAGGCTTCCCTTGACCAGGCCAGGGCCTCGGTCAACCAGGCCAAGGACCAGCTCAACTACGCCGAACTGCGCACCGACCACGCGGGCATCGTCACCGCCTGGAATGCCGAGGCCGGCCAGGTGGTCAGCGCCGGGCAGCAAGTGGTGACCCTGGCGCGTCCCGACATCAAGGAGGCCGTCATCGACTTGCCCGCCGGCCTTGCCGAGCGGCTGCCGCCGGACGTGGTGTTCCTGGTGGCCGGGCAGATGGACCCGAGCGTCAGCACCACCGCCACCGTACGCGAGATCGAACCCCAGGCCCAAAGCGCCACTCGCACCCGTCGTGCGCGCCTGACCCTGGCCGAAACGCCGCCCGCATTTCGCCTTGGCACCGCCATCAGCGTAACCCTCAGCTCCGCCATCGCCCCGCGCATCGAACTGCCCCTCAGCGCCGTGCAGGAGGCTGACGGCAAGACCCGCATCTGGGTGATCGACACCCAAAGTCAGACCGTGCAGCCCCGTGACGTCACCATCGTCAGCCGTGACGCCGACAGCGCCTTGCTCAACGCCGGCGTCAAACCCGGCGAACGCGTGGTGAGTGCCGGCGTGAACAGCCTGAAGCCCGGGCAAAAAGTCAAAATCGACGAGGACAGCCCGCGATGAAAGGGAGCTTCAACTTATCCGACTGGGCCCTCAAGCATCAGTCCTTCGTGTGGTACCTGATGTTCGTCGCGCTGCTGATGGGCGTGTTCTCGTACATGAACCTGGGCCGTGAGGAAGACCCGTCGTTCACCATCAAGACCATGGTGATCCAGACCCGCTGGCCGGGCGCGACCCAGGAAGAAACCCTCAAGCAGGTCACTGACCGCATCGAGAAAAAACTCGAAGAGCTGGACTCCCTCGACTACGTGAAAAGCTACACCCGGCCCGGGGAATCCACGGTGTTTGTGTTCCTGCGGGACACCACCAGCGCCAAGGACATCCCGGAGATCTGGTACCAGGTCCGCAAGAAGATCGACGACATTCGCGGCAGTTTCCCCCAGGGCTTGCAGGGGCCGGCGTTCAACGACGAGTTCGGTGATGTATTCGGCTCGGTGTACGCGTTTACCGCCGATGGCCTGTCGATGCGCCAACTGCGCGATTACGTGGAGCAGGTGCGCGCCGAAATTCGCTCGGTGCCGGGGCTGGGCAAGGTCGAGATGATCGGCCAGCAGGACGAAGTGATTTACCTGAATTTCTCCACCCGCAAACTCGCGGCCCTGGGGATTGACCAGCGCCAGGTGGTGCAGAGCCTGCAATCGCAGAACGCGGTGACCCCGGCCGGGGTGATCGAGGCCGGGCCCGAGCGGATTTCGGTGCGCACCTCCGGGCAGTTCGCTTCGGAGAAGGACCTGGCCAACGTCAACCTGCGGCTCAATGACCGGTTCTATCGCCTGGCCGACGTGGCGGAAATCACCCGTGGCTACGTCGACCCGTCGACGCCGATGTTCCGCTTCAACGGCAAGCCCGCCATCGGTTTGGCCATCGCCATGCAGAAGGGCGGCAACATCCAGGACTTCGGCAAGGCCCTGCACCAGCGCATGGATGACCTGACGGCGGACCTGCCGGTGGGGGTGGGCGTGCACAAGGTTTCCGACCAGGCAGAAGTGGTGGAGGAGGCCGTCGGTGGCTTCACCAGTGCACTGTTTGAAGCGGTGATCATCGTGCTGGTGGTGAGTTTTATCAGCCTTGGCGTGCGCGCCGGGTTGGTGGTGGCCTGTTCGATTCCGCTGGTGCTGGCACTGGTGTTTGTGTTCATGGAATACAGCGGCATCACCATGCAGCGGGTGTCGCTGGGCGCCTTGATCATCGCCCTCGGCCTGTTGGTGGACGATGCGATGATTACCGTGGAGATGATGATCACGCGCCTGGAAAAAGGCGAAACCAAGGAGCAGGCGGCAACCTTTGCCTACACCTCCACCGCGTTCCCGATGTTGACCGGCACCCTGGTGACCGTCGCCGGGTTTGTGCCGATCGGCCTCAACGCCAGTTCGGCGGGCGAGTACACCTTCACCTTGTTCGCGGTGATTGCGGTGGCGATGCTGGTGTCGTGGGTGGTCGCGGTGTTGTTCGCGCCGGTGCTGGGCGTGCATATCCTCAGTAGCAAGGTAAAACCCCATAACGCCGAGCCGGGCCGGGTGGGCCGGGCGTTCAACGGCGGCATGCTGTGGGCCATGCGCAATCGCTGGTGGGCCATCGGCATCACCGTGCTGTTGTTTGTGGCGTCGGTGTTTTCCATGCAGTTCGTGCAGAACCAGTTTTTCCCGTCCTCGGACCGTCCGGAAATTCTCGTCGACCTCAACCTGCCGCAAAACGCCTCGATCAATGAAACCCGCAAGGCCGTCGACCGCCTTGAAGCCATCATCAAGGACGACCCGGACATCGCCCGCTGGAGCACCTACATCGGCCAGGGCGCGATCCGTTTCTACCTGCCGCTGGACCAGCAACTGGAGAACCCGTACTACGCGCAGTTGGTGATTGTGAGCAAGGGCCTGGAAGAGCGCGGCGCGCTGATTGCCCGCCTGCAAAAACGCCTGCGGGAAGATTTTGTCGGCGTGGGCAGCTTTGTGCAGCCGTTGGAAATGGGCCCGCCGGTGGGGCGTCCGATCCAGTACCGGGTGTCTGGCAAGGACATCGACCAGGTGCGCAAACATGCGATCGAACTGGCGACCATGCTCGATAAAAATACCCACATGGGCGAGATCATCTACGACTGGAACGAGCCGGGCAAAGTCCTGCGGGTGGACATCGCCCAGGACAAGGCGCGGCAACTGGGGCTGTCGTCGGAAGACGTGGCGCAGTTGATGAACAGCGTGGTCAGCGGTGCGTCGGTGACCCAGGTGCACGACGATATCTACCTGATCAACGTGGTCGGCCGCGCCGAAGACGCCGAGCGCGGTACACCGGAGACCTTGCAGAACCTGCAGATCGTCACGCCCAACGGCACCTCGATTCCGCTGCTGGCGTTTGCCACCGTGCGCTATGAACTTGAGCAGCCGCTGGTGTGGCGACGGGACCGCAAGCCGACCATTACGATCAAGGCGGCGGTGCGCGATGACATGCAGCCGACCGACCTGGTGAAACAGCTCAAGCCGGAAATCGACACGTTCAGCGCCGCGTTGCCGGTGGGCTATAAGGTTGCTACCGGCGGTACCGTGGAAGAAAGCGGCAAGGCCCAGGGCCCGATTGCCAAGGTGGTGCCGCTGATGCTGTTCTTGATGGCGACCTTCCTGATGATCCAGCTGCACAGCGTGCAGAAGATGTTCCTGGTGGCCAGCGTTGCGCCGCTGGGGTTGATTGGCGTGGTGCTGGCGCTGATTCCCACGGGCACGCCCATGGGCTTTGTGGCGATCCTCGGGATCCTTGCGTTGATCGGTATCATCATCCGTAACTCGGTGATCCTGGTGACGCAGATCGACGCCTACGAACGCGACGGCTACACGCCGTGGGACGCGGTGGTGGAAGCCACCGAGCACCGGCGCCGGCCAATTCTGCTGACCGCAGCGGCGGCCAGCCTGGGCATGATCCCCATCGCCCGGGAAGTGTTCTGGGGGCCAATGGCTTACGCGATGATTGGCGGGATCATCATCGCCACCTTGCTCACGCTGCTGTTTTTGCCGGCGCTGTATGTGGCCTGGTACAAGATTCGCGAGCCGAAGAAAGAACAGGCTTGAGCATGATTCACTGGCTGCGCCACGGGCTGCTGCTGGGCAGCCTGATGTTATCGCCCCTTGCCGTCGCCACGACCGTGCTGGAAAACCACCTGTGGCGCGTCGAACTCGACCCGGCCACCTTGGCGGTTCGGGTCACACCGGTCGACCGCGACGCAGTTCAAGCCTCCAGCGGTGTCGACGCGCACACGGTCAGCCAACTGACGGAGAGTCCCAAACAGGCCAGTTGGCACTGGGACAACGGCGCCTACCGCTTGAGCGCCACCCTCGATCAACGTGATCTCGCGCTGACGATTACTGCCCGTGATGCCGGTGAGTTGGCGATCCTGCGGCAACCCGCCAGTGCCATCGGCAACGGCCTGATCTGGCCCCTGGCCGAAGGGCACTACGTGCCGGCGGGCAATGCCGTGTGGCAAAAATTCCTGCTGGAACAGGGCGACGTCAACACCACCCAAGACCTCAGCCTGCCGTTGTGGGGTGTGGACCACGGTGCGTTCACCCTCAACTGGCTGATGACCAATCCCTACAACAACCGCTTGCACTGGCAGGCCGACGGTAAGGGACTTGCGTTATCGGCCTCCCATGAATTCACAACGCTGCATCCCGCGACGCCGATGACGCTGCTGCTGCACCTCGGCGAGAGCGACCCGCTCGCGGGCGCCAAGCGTTATCGCCAGTGGCTGGTGGAGCAGGGCCGTTATGAGCCGTTGGCAGACAAACTGCGGCAAACCCCGGAAGCGGAAAAACTGCTGGGTGCCAGCCATATCTACCTGTGGGGCAATGACCTGCTGGGCCCGGGTGATGTGCGCGACTGGCCGCAACTGCTCAAGCTGCTGCGCAGCGGCAAAGGCTTGGCGGCTGAATTGAATGGTTTGCTCGATAAAGAATCGGCGCAGGTTCGACAGGTCAAGCAGCCGTATGAGCAGGCCGTGCTCCTGCGGGGCTTGAACGCGGCCATCAACCAGAAAGCCCGGCAGAATTGGCAGCCCTCCACCGAGCCGGACATGACCCAACTCGCTGAGGGTTATGGCGCGCTGCGTCGCGAATTGGCGGTGGCCTTTGCCGGGGCCTTGAGCGCTACGCCCGAGACCTGGGGCAACACCTTGTCGGTCACCCACGCGCTGAAAGGCGCGGGTCTCAAACGCCTGCTGGTGACCCAGGGCGAAGGCTGGGAAGGCGGGCTCTGGCACCCTGAAGCGGTCAAGGCCGGGGTCGACGCCGGTTACCTGATGGCGCCTTACGACTCTTATGAAACCGCCTTGTCCGCCACCGAAAACCCCGACTGGACCACCGCTCACCTGGGCAGCAAAGCCTGGCGCGAATGCGCGATCGTGTTGAAGGGCGGCGAGTTCAAGACCGGCTTCCAGAAGTCCGGCCACTACACCGATCCGCGTTGCGTGCGGCCATTGCTGGAGGCGCGGATCAAGGCGGTGCAAGCCAGGTCCGGGTTCAACGCCTGGTTCCTCGACGCCTACGCCACCAGCATGCTGTTCGACAGCTATCGCACCGGCGCGAGCATGACCCAGGCACAGAATGCCGAAGGCAATATCGACGCGTCCCGCTGGATCAGCACCGTGCTCAAGCTGCCGGCAGGGTCCGAGGATGGCAACGCGATTACCGCCCAAGGCATTCTGTTTGCCCACGGCATGCAAACGCCGGTGCTGGGCTGGGGAGACAAGGAGATGACCCAGGATAAGCAGTCGCCCTATTACGTGGGCGCCTGGTACCCGCCGGAACAGCCGGCGGTGTTCTTCAAGCCGGTGCCGTTGAAGGCGCCGTTTCGCACGGTCTACTTTGACCCGACGATGCGCCTGCCGCTGTACCAATCGGTGTTCCATGGCTCGGTGATCACCACGCACCATTGGCTGTTCGACAGCCTGAAACTGAGCAACGTGCGGGCCGAGAACGAGCTGACGCAACTGCTCTATAACGTGCCGCCGCTGTATCACCTGAGTGCGGCGACGATGAAGCAGCGCTTGCCGGTGATTCAGCGCCAGGACGAATTTTTCCGTCCGCTGCATGAACGGTTGGCGACTCAGGCCATGACGGATTTCCGCTGGTTGACGGCAGACAGGCAGGTGCAGCAGACCACGTTTGCCGATGGGACGCGGTTGGTGGCGAATTTTGCTGAGGGGCGTATTACGGCGTTTGTGCCGGGTGCGCAGGCGGTGGTGTATCAGGTGGATCAGGGGGGCTTGTGAATCCATCGCAGGCAAGCCAGCTCCCACATTTGACCGCGTTGCCAGCGCTTGCACCGATCAAATGTGGGAGCCGGGCTTGCCCGCGATGAGGCCAGTTCAGGCAATGCAGCTCTAAACTTTCTTCCACACACTCGCCAACCACGGCTGCTGTTCCCGAGGCAACCCCGCCGGTCGGAAGTAATGCTCCAACTCCACAAACCCTGCCGCCGTCAGCAGTTCCTGCCACGCCTGCAAGTCGTGGTACGAGCCATACCGCGGCCCGTTCCAACCTTCCTGGTTTTCACCCCGAGGGTTCGAACTGAACAACACGCCACCCACCTTCAACGCCCCATGCAACTGCCCAAGAATGCGCGGCAACTCCTGCTTGGGAATATGAAACAGCACCGCATTGGCGAAGATCCCGTCAAAACGGCCGGCGGGCAAATCCAGCTTCAGAAAGTCCTGCTGCAGCACTTCACAGCCGCTGTCTTCCCGGGCCATTTGCGCAAAGCGCTCCGAGCCATCAAGCCCCACCGCGATATGGCCCATGCGGGTAAACGTCTGCAAATCCCGCCCCGGGCCGCAGCCGAAATCCAGCACGGTAAACGGCGCGTCGCCGTGGATATGCCGCAGCAACGCATCGATGTTCTGGCTCACGTCGTGATCGCGGGTGCCTTCACGAAAATCCTCGGCCACCTTGTTGTAGTGGCCGAGGGTGGTGGCGGTGATCTGGTGGAGGTCGTCGGGGGCGAGTTTCATGGCGGGTCATACCGGGCGCTGAGATTGCCCGACTATACCTCACCTCTTGTTCAGAACCCTGGCCAACCGATCGCCGCCCAATTGAATCACCGCCACCAGGATCACCAGCAGCACGATCACGGTGAGCATGATCTGGGTATCAAAGCGCTGATACCCATAGCGATAGGCAATATCCCCCAGCCCACCGGCACCAATCGCCCCGGCCATGGCCGAGGAGTTGATCATCGTCACCAGGGTAATCGTGAACCCGCCGACAATCCCCGGCAGCGCCTCCGGCAACAGCACGTGCCAGACGATATGCCAGCGCCGGCACCCCATGGCTTGCGCCGCCTCGATCAACCCATGGTCGACTTCGCGCAAGCTGACTTCGGCGATCCGCGCAAAGAACGGCGTGGCCGCGATGGTCAGCGGCACTACCGCCGCCCACACGCCATAGGTGGTGCCGACGATCAGCCGGGTGAACGGAATCAGCGCCACCATCAAAATCAAAAACGGAATCGAGCGGAACAGGTTAACGAACGCCCCCAGCACCCGATTCAACGCGGGCGCCTGATAGATGCCGCCCTTGTCGCTGGTCACCAGGAACACCGCCAGGGGAATTCCCACCAGCAACGCGATCAACGACGACACACCCACCATCAACAGGGTGTCGATGGCGCCCTGCAATAAACGATCAAACCACATAGCCCAGCACCTCCACCTGTTGTGCCCAGCGCCCGGCGCGGGTGCGCAGTTCTTCGGCGGTCAGGGCCGAGCCGCTCACCGCCAGCAGCAATTGCCCCAAGGCGTGGCCCTGGATGCGTTCCACACCGCCTTGCAGCAAGCGCACGCGCCCGCCGAGGGCGCTGAACAACGCAGCAAGATCGGGTTCGTCTTCGGCACTGCCAGTCAGTTGCAAGCGCAGCACCACGGCGGCGTCCTTTGAGGCCGGATTGGCCTGCAGGCGGCTTTGCAACTCTTCAGGCAGGCCATGTTGCAGCGGCGCCAGCAGGGTTTTACTGACCTCATGCTGCGGGTTGCCGAACACTTCCCACACCGGACCTTGCTCGACCACATGGCCGTGTTCCAGCACCACCACGCGGTCGCAGATTTCGCGAATAACGGCCATTTCGTGGGTGATCAGCACAATGGTCAGGCCCAGGCGTTTGTTGATCTCCCGCAGCAGGCCGAGGATGGATTGCGTGGTCTCAGGGTCGAGCGCCGACGTGGCTTCATCGCACAACAGAATCTGTGGGTCATGCACCAGTGAGCGGGCGATGCCCACCCGCTGTTTCTGCCCGCCGGACAGCTGCGCCGGGTAAGCCTTGTGCTTATCCTGCAAGCCGACCAATTCCAGCAGTTCACGAACCTTCTTCTCGCGCTGCTCCTTGGGCACGCCTGCGACTTTCAACGGCAGTTCGACGTTCTGCCACACGGTCTTGGCCGACATCAGGTTGAAGTGCTGGAAGATCATGCCGATGCGCCGGCGCAACGCGACCAGGCGGTCTTCGTCGAAGTCACCGATGTCCACCTGGTCAATCAACACCCGGCCGCTGCTCGGTTGTTCCAGGCGGTTGATGGTGCGGATCAGCGACGACTTGCCGGCGCCGCTGCGGCCGATGATGCCGAAGACTTCGCCGCGCTGGATCGCCAGGTCGATGCCTTGCAGGGCGGGCACGGATTGGCCGTCATAGGTCTTGCCCAGGTTGATAAAGCGCACGTGCGCGCGGTTCAGATCCGGGTGCAGTTCTGTCTGCTCGGCGTCCCTGGGTGGCAGGCCCAGGTCGCGCAGTTGAGAGTGGGCGGCGGTCATTTTTTATCTTCCCAGCCCACTTGGTAGAGCTTGCCAAGGGATTTATCCAACGCGGCGCGCACCACCGGCGAGTGCTGGTAGATGTCGACGAACTTGATCACACGCGGGTCGGTTTTGCTCTTGGGCTGGATCACGAACTGGATCACGTATTCCGGGTGGTCGAGGCCGTCGAACAGCAGCGCCGACTCGGCATCGAAGGTCTTGGACAGGCGGATATACGCCGGGTAGCCCTGCACCAGGTCGGCGTCGTCATAGGCGCGTACCAGTTGCACGGCTTCGACTTGCAGGATCTTGATCTTCTTCGGGTTGGTGACGATGTCTTCTTCGGTGGCCTTGTAGCCCACGCCCGGCTTGAGCGTGATCAAGCCGGCCTTGGCCAGCAGTTGCAAGCCGCGACCGCTGTTGATCGGGTCGTTGGCAATCGCCACGCTGGCGCCCTGGGGCAGGTCGTTGATGCTCTTGTACTTCTTCGAATACAGCCCGACGTTGTTGATGATGCCCGGCGCGTACGGCACCAGGTCAAAGCCTGCAGCGGCCTTGGCGTTTTCCAAAAACGGGATGTGCTGGAAGTAGTTCACGTCGATATCGCCGGCTGCCAGGCTGACGTTGGGTGCGATCCAGTCGGTGAATTCCACCAGTTCGACTTTCAAACCCTGTTTGCCGGCCTCTTCGACGGCGGCCTCCAGGGGAATGGCGAACGCGGCGGTGGTGCCGACTTTCAAGGGAGCGTCAGCGGCAAATACCGCCGAGCTGAACAATCCGAGGGCGAGAGCCAGTGCTTTGACTGGATGGCTGAGCAATGTTTTTTTCATAGTGGATTTCCAGTCATAAGGTATTTGTGTGAGCAACTCGGTCAGCTGTGGGAGCAGGCAAGCCAGCTCCCACATTTTGGTTCAGTGGCGGTAGGTGGAACCGGTGTGTTGTTCAGGTAAGTGCGCTGAGCTGTGGAAGACTTTTTCCCGCAACGTCCCGGTCTCATACGCGGTCTTGTACGAGCCCCGGCGCTGCAGTTCCGGCACCACCAGTTCGATGAAGTCGACGTAGCTTTCCGGGGTGACGATGCGCGTCAGGTTGAAGCCATCCAGGCCGGTTTCGCTGATCCATGACTCCAGCTCGTCAGCCACCTGCGCAGGCGAACCCACCAGGGTGATGTAGCGGCCGCCGAGGGCGTGTTGCTCAAGCAATTTGCGTCGGGTCCAGTCGTTGTTTTGCAGGTTCTTGGTCGCCGACTGGATGGCGTTGCTCTTCACGTACTGGATCGGCTCATCCAGTTCGTATTGGGAAAAATCAATCGCGGTGGAGGCCGAGAAATGCGCCACGCCGGCTTCCGCGCTGGCATGGCTCAGGTACTCGGCGTGCTTGGCCCACGCCGCTTCTTCGGTGGCGCCGACGATCACGTTGAGCCCCATGAACACCTTGATGTCCTCCGGATTGCGCCCGGCTTCCACGGCGCTGGCGCGCACCTTGTCCACTTGGATCTTGGTCGAGGCCTTGTTCTGCCCGCTGATGAACACGCACTCGGCATGGCGCCCGGCGAACAGCAAGCCACGGTCCGAACTGCCCGCCTGGAACAGCACCGGCGTACGCTGCGGCGACGGCTCGCACAGGTGATAACCCTCCACCTGATAGAACTCGCCCTTGTGCTCGACCTTGTGCACCTTCTCTGGCTGGGCATACACCCGCGCGTGCGGGTCGTTGATCACCGCGTCGTTTTCCCAACTGCCTTCCCAGAGTTTGTAGAGCACTTCCAGGTATTCGTCGGCCTGGTCGTAGCGCCGGTCATGCTCGACCTGCTCGGTGAGGCCCATGGCCTTGGCGGCGCTGTCGAGGTAGCCGGTGACGATGTTCCAGCCCACCCGGCCACGGCTCAGGTGATCGAGCGTGGACATGCGCCGGGCGAACAGATACGGCGGTTCGTAGGTCAGGTTGGCGGTGAGGCCGAAGCCGAGGTTTTTGGTGACGGCGGCCATGGCCGAGACCAGCAGCAACGGGTCGTTGACCGGCAGCTGGATCGACTCTTTGAGCGGCACGTCCACCGAGTTCTGGTAGACGTCATACACCCCGACGATGTCGGCGATGAACAGGCCGTCAAACAGCCCGCGTTCCAGCAACTGCGCCAGTTCGGTCCAGTACTCGATGGTTTTGTACTGGGTCGAGTTGTCCCGTGGATGGGTCCACAGGCCGTGGTTGATATGCCCGATGCAGTTCATGTTGAAGGCATTGAGCAGGATCTTTTTCTTCGCCATCAGATAGTCCCCCGCAGTGGCGGGTTTTCATCGTTGAGGTAGTAGTTGCCTACCGCGTGGTATTTCCAGCGCACCGGGTCGTGCAGGGTGTGCACCCGGGCGTTGCGCCAGTGGCGGTCCAGGCCGTGTTCGGCGAGGGTCGCCTGGCTGCCGGCGAGTTCGAACAGGGTGCTGCCGGCGGCCAGGGAAATCTCCGTGCTCAGGGCGCGCACTTCTGCGACCGCGATGGATGCGGCGGCGACGGTGTCGGCATTGCTGTCGGCCTGGGCGCGGTCGAGGAACTCACCTGAGCGTTCCAGCAATGCCTCGGTGGCATGCAGGCGGATGCTCAGGTGGCCGAAGCTTTTCAGGGTCAGTGGGTCTTCCGTTGCCTTGTCGCTGGTGGCGTCGATCCATGGCCGGGTTTTGGTGCGCACGAAGTGCAGGGCATCTTCATAGGCGGCGCGGGCGATGCCGGTGTCGATGGCGGCGTGAAGGATCTGCGCCAGCGGGCCGACGGTGGTCGGGCGTTCGAAGGCGCTCTGGAACGGGATGACGTCCTGGGCCGCAACCCACACGTTATCGAACACCACCGAACCGCTGCCGGTGGTGCGCTGGCCGAAGCCGCTCCAGTCGTCGATCACGCTCAGGCCCTCGCTGTCACGGGTGACAAAGGCCAGTTGCTGCACACCGTTTTCGTCCACCACGGAAGTGGGAATACGTTGGGCGTAGATCGCGCCGGTCGAGTAGAACTTGCGGCCGGTGATACGGAAACCGTCACCGTCGCGGGTGATCTTGGTGATGCGGTCGTGGGCGGTCTTGGTGCCCAGTTCTGCCAGGGCATTGCCGAAGCGTTGGCCGGCGAGCACTTCGGCGTACAGGCGTTTTTGCTGCGCCGGGCTGCCGTTAACGCGCAGCACTTCGAGGGCATAAAAGTGGTTCTGCGGGATCTGCCCCAGGGACGCATCCGCCTGGGCAATCAGTGCCGTGACCTTGGCCAGGGTGACGTTGGAAACGCCGGCACCACCGAACTCCTTGGGTACGCTGATGCCCCACAGGCCGGAGCGCGAAAACACGTCCAGTTCAGGCAAGGGCAGGCGGCGTTCACGGTCACGCAAGGCGCTGTCGCGGCGGAAGTCTTCGGCCAGGTCACTGGCGACAATAAGGGCTTGTTCATCGCTGGTAATAACCGCGACGTGATGAGAAAGGGTCATGCGTATTCTCCAGAGGTCTGGTCGGTTAAATCCAGGAATGTCGGGCAGGTAAAGTGCCGTTGAGGTGGTAAGCGCCCACCGCGTGATACTTCCAGCGCACCGGGTCGTGCAGGGTGTGCACCCGGGCGTTGCGCCAGTGGCGGTCGAGGTTGAATTCGGCGAGGGTCGCGCGGCTGCCGGCCAGTTCGAATAATTTCTCGCTCGCGAGCAATGAAATCTCGGTGGTCAGCACCTTGGCTTCGGCCACGGCAATCGAGGCACGAGCCGCGGACTGCGCGGTGATCGGCGCGGCACTGACTTGGTCCAGCACCTGGCCCGCCTTGCGCAACAGCGCTTCGGCCGCGTGCAGTTCGATTTTCAGCTTGCCGATATCGGCGATCACATACAGGTCATCGCTGGCCCGTTCGACCTTGGCGTCGATCCAGGGCCGCGAGCGTTCGCGTACAAAGCTGATGGTGTCGTCGATCGCGCCACGGGCAATGCCGGCGTCGATGGCCGCCTGGATCAATTGCGACACCGCGCCCTGGATACCCGGCGATTCGCCGAGGCGCCAGGTCTCCACCACCAGTTCGGCGTCCACCGCCACCTGATCCAGCAGCACCGTGCCGCTGGCGGTGGTGCGTTGGCCAAAGCCCGACCAGTCATCAACGATGCGCAGGCCTTCGGTGCCACGCCGCACGAACGCCATGACGACTTTGCCGTCATCGTTCAACGCCTTGACCGCCACCCAGTGGGCGAACAGCGCACCGGTGGAGTAGAACTTCTGGCCACTGACGACGTAGCCGTCACCTTCGACGGTGATGCGTGACTTGAGGTCCAGGGTGTTTTTAGTACCGCGTTCCGGGCCGCCGTTGCCGATGCGCCAGCCGTCCAGCACGCTCTGGAACAGCTGCTTTTTCTGGCGCTCGCTGGCCGCCCCTTGCAGCACGTGCAGGATGCCGAAATGGTTCTGCGGGATTTGCCCCAGCGCCGGGTCGGCCGCGCTGATGATCGCGAACACCTCGGCCAGGGTCACGAAGGACACTTGCGGGCCGCCGTACTCACGGGGAATGGAAATGCTGCCCAGGCCGCTGCGGGTGAAATGCTCGATTTCAGCCCAGGGCAGTTTGCGTTGCTGATCGCGCCTGGCCGCTTGCAGGCGTGCAGCCTGTGCCAGCTCATGAGCAGCGCTCAGGGCCTCGGCGTCGTTGCGCAGCACCTTGGCGGGCAACAACAGCGGGGCGACGTCCAGATCACTCTGGGGGGGTGTTTGTGCCAAGTTAGACATCAGCGCCGCTCCTTGGCTGCACGCAATGCCCTGGCGTTACGCACCGGGGTAATTTTGACCATACCTACCTCACATCCGTTGAAAAGATAAAAAATCAGGAATGTCCGGTGGTCCGGTGCATATACCCTAAGCGTGTTAAATTTTTTAATAAACTAACTTTTAGGAATATGCATAGAAGGTCTGTCACCCGGGTTCACAAGGCGAGCCGGGGCGGCGGGGTTGGTAGACCAGCGGGGCCTTGGCGGGGCTGGTCGGGGCCTGGGGAACGAGCGCAGCGATGCGCAGGGTGCGGGTGGGCGCCCAGCGCGAATTGTTGCCGACCCGGTCGAGAATGCAGTAGGTCACTTCGAGGCGATGGTCATCTCCGGCCTCGATGATGATCGCCGACGGCACCCACACCTGCACCGCCTTGCCCACATCGCCGGCCTGGATCTTCGGCAGGTCCAGGCGCACGTCACCCCAGCGCAGGGTGATTTCGTCATCGGTCGCCATGTTCAGGTACGGCTCGATGGTCAACGGTACGCCACGACGGATCTGGCTGCTGTTGACGCCGTGGCGGCGAATGGTCTCGGGCAGGCCGACGGCGGCCAGGTTCTGGTTTTCGTCGTTACTCAATGCAGAAGGGTGACCGCCGGGATAATCAGTCTTGACCTGCACCCGGGTGGTCGCCGAACGCGCCGGGCCGTGACCGACTTGCATGAGCCGGTAATGAATCCGTGCCTCGCCATCCAGCACAAAGCTTTCCGGCACCCGCAGGCGGGTGGGCATGCCGATTTTGCCGGCGGTGATGCGTCGGGAAGCCGCAAAGCAGTTGTTCCAGAACAACTCGATCAGGTCGCCCTCGTCCATGCCATCGTAAGGCGCGATATCGACCTGCAGGTGGGTGGCGGCGAGGGCATTGATGCCCTCTCGATGGGCCTCAGGCAAGGTCGGGGCAGTGAGCAGCGCGGGGGGGGAAATACGCGTCATAAATAATCTCCTTGATGCAGCCAGCAGCAATCGTTCCGGACATTAAGCGCGGGCGGGCGACGTAGTCCGAAAGGAACGATTTAATGAAAAACCAGAATGGATCCAATCCTCTGGGCGTTAGATAAGAGGCTCGGTTAGTTGGCGTCAAGAGGCTGGGCGGGGCAAACAGGGGGTTATGGATTATTCAGAAGGGTCTGACTGGCGGGGCGCTGCAAGTGCGTGTTTCGAGGTGACTTTTACCCAGTGAATAAAGGGCTTTTCCCAAAAAACACTAAAGAGGCGAGTTGCCTTTCGGCAACTCTATAAAGCGAAGTTTCTTACAAGTGATGGGCGCACGTTAGTTGTTGATGAACTTGCTGAGAAATTGCCGGGTACGTTCTTCTTTCGGGTTGGCGAACAGTGCCTTGGCTTCGCCCTGTTCAACGATTACCCCCTTGTCGAAGAAGATCACCCGGTTGGCCACGTCCCGCGCAAAACTCATCTCGTGGGTCACGATGACCATGGTGCGGTTTTCTTCAGCGAGGCTACGAATGGTCGCCAGCACTTCGCCTACCAGCTCCGGGTCCAGGGCCGAGGTCGGTTCATCGAACAGGATCACCTCGGGTTCCATCGCCAATGCCCGGGCAATCGCTACCCGTTGCTGCTGCCCGCCGGACAGGCGCCGTGGGTAGGCGTCTTCCTTGCCCGCCAGGCCAACCCTGGCCAATAGCTTGCGGCCGAGGGCATCTGCGGCGGCCCGGGGCATCTTCTTGACCACGATCGGGCCTTCGATGACGTTCTCGAGGGCGGTGCGGTGGGGGAACAGGTTGAAGTTCTGGAACACAAAACCCACGTGCTGGCGCAGGCGCCGCACCAGGTTTTGCTGCTGGTTGAGCGGGCGGCTGCTGTCGATCTCGATGTCACCGACCTTGATCCGGCCACTGGTGGGTTCTTCGAGGAAATTCAGGCAGCGCAGCAAGGTGGTCTTGCCGGAACCGCTGGGGCCGATGATGGCGACGACTTCGCCTTCCTTGACCTCAAGGTCGATCCCGTTAAGCACCACCTGACCCTTGAATTGTTTGGTCAGTTTTTCAACCACGATCATGCTTCAAGACTCCAGGTCATGCCGGTTGACTCGTGCTTCCAGGCGGTTTTGCACGTGCGCCAGAACGCTGGCAAGAATCCAGTAGATCAAGGCGGCGGACAGATACATGGTGAAAATTTCGAAGGTACGGGCCGAGACCAGTTGCGCCTGGCGGAACAGCTCCGGCACCTGGATGGTGGCGGCCAGGGCGGTGTCCTTGACCAGGGAAATAAAGCTGTTGCCCAACGGCGGCAAGGCCGTGCGCATGGCCTGTGGCAGGATGGCCCGGCGCAGGGTCTGCGCACGGGTCATGCCGATACTGGCCGCAGCTTCCCACTGGCCGCGCTCGATGGAGCCGATGGCGGCACGCAGGATTTCACAGGCATAAGCGGCCATGTTCAGCGAGAAGCCGATCATGGCCGCCGGGATCGGATCCAGCTCGATGCCCACTTGCGGCAAGCCGTAGTAGATCAGGAACAGCTGTACCAGCAAGGGCGTGCCGCGAAAGAACGACACATAGACCCGGGCGATCCAGCTCAACAACTTGAAGCGCGACAGGCGCATCAAGGCCAGGCCAAAGCCCAGCAGCAAGCCGAAAAACATCCCGCCAAGGCTAAGAATTACCGTGAAATACGCGCCCTTGAGCAGAAAGGGCGCGGAGTCCAGCGCGAGTTGGAAACCTGCTTCCATTATTGAGTAACGTCAGCGTTGAAGTACTTCTCGGACAGCTTCTTCAAGGTACCGTCGGCACGCAGTTCGTCGAGGGCCTTGTTCACCGCAGCCAGCAGTTCCGGCTCGCCTTTGCGCAGGGCAATGCCGGCTTCCTGGCGGGAGAAGGCAGCGCCTGCAGCGGCGGTGTCCTTGGCTTTCTTGGCGTATTCCAGCGCGGCCAGGCGGTCGATCAGGATGGCGTCGACACGGCCGATGCGCAGGTCCTGGAACTTGGTTGGGTCATCGTTGTAGGTTTTGACGATGGCTTTCGGTTGGTTTTCCTTGAGCCATTGTTCGTAGTTGGTGCCCAGGCCCACACCGATTTTCTTGCCGGCCAGGTCGTCGGCGGTCTTGATGGTGTCGACGTTCTTCGCCAGGGTCAGCGCCTGAATACCGGAGACGGTGTACGGCGTGGAGAAATCATACTTTGCCTTGCGCGCGTCGGAGATGGTCACCTGGTTGACGACCGCGTCCAGGCGCTTGGATTCCAGGGCGGCGAGAATGCCATCCCACGGAGTGGCTTGCAGCTTGACCTTGACGCCCAGCTTCTTGGCCAGGGCTTCAGACAGTTCGACCTCGAAACCGCTGAGCTTGCCGCTTTCATCGACGAAGCTGAACGGCGGGTAGGTGCCTTCCAGGCCAATCTTGATTTCGCCGGCTTTCTTGATGTTATCCAACTGCTCGCCGGCCACTGCCTGACCGAGCCACCCGGCGCCTAGCGCCAGCCCCAACGTGCCAACCAGTAACGTGCGACGGAATACAGAAATAGTCATGAAGAGCCCCTGTGTTTTTTATGTTGAGCGATGCAGGTGACGCGGTAGTCGTATCCTGCCTTAAAGCGAGATGCGCGTCTTCGCCTACGGCGCGACTATAAAGCCGGTTTTTAAGACTTGAAAATAATATAAAATCAGATTGATATTCTTTTATGGAATATCAAAAGCTTGAATCATACGCAAACAACGCCGGTGCACCGCCGGTATGCAGGAAGATGATCGGCCCCTCTTCAAAGCGCTGGCGACCAATGCCATCCAGCAAGCCGGCCATGGCCTTGCCAGTGTAGACCGGGTCCAGCAGCAGGCCTTCCTGACTGGCCACCAGCTTGATCGCCGCCAGCGTGCCGGCACTTGGCTCGCCATAACGGGGGCGAAGTACTCATCCCACAGGATCACCTTGAACGCGTCCGGTACCGGCACGCCGAGCAATTCGGCCGTACGCTCGGCCAGGCCTTGCACCTTGGGGCGCTGGGCTTCGTCGGTACGGGACACGGTGACGCCAATCACTTGCAGGTCCGGCAGTACTTCGCTCAGCGCCAATGCCAGGCCGCTGTGGGTGCCGGCGCTGCCGGAAGCCAGCACCACGGTGGAGAACTTGATACCGCTGTCTTCGATCTGCCCGGCCAGCTCCAGCCCGGCGCGTACATAACCCAGGGCGCCGAGGGCGTTGGAGCCGCCGATGGGCACGAGGTACGGCTTCTTGCCGTTGCTGCGCAGGCGGTCGGCGAGGGCGTTGAGTTGGGCGTCGACGTCGTCCAGGTTTTCCACCAACTCGACCTTGGCGTCGAACAGTTCCAGCAACAGGCGGTTGCCGTTGGCCAGGTAGTTGGGGTCTTCGGTGCCTGTCGGGTTTTCCAGCAGTGCGACGCAGCCCAGGCCGAGCTTGGCCGCCAGTGCGGCGGTTTGGCGTACGTGGTTGGACTGGATCGCGCCGGCGGTCACCAGGGTGTCGGCGCCTTGGGCAATCGCATCGGCGGCAAGGTATTCGAGTTTGCGCAGCTTGTTGCCGCCCAGGGCCAGCGGCGTGGTGTCGTCGCGTTTGACGTAGATATCACGTCCCAGCCAGGCCGACAGCCGCTCGAGTTTTTCCAGGGCGGTGGCGCCGCCCAGCAGGTCCAGACGGTTAAAGCGGTCGAGCTGTTGTTTGATCATGGCTACGCACGGGTGGTCAGAGATGCACCGACTATAGGCAGGCACTTTTCAGTGGGCAACCGCCAATCACTTATGTCGATGGGTTATTAGCATTGCACTATTGGTTCTTAAGGGCGCTCAGGTGCCTTGCCGTAAAGTGATGGGCATTTCGTCAGGAGTGAAGACCGTGAGTGAGCGTTCCAGTCATTGGCAATTACAGACCATCGTCAGCCAGCTGCGCAGCGCCCGGGACCAGTGGCGCACCCGCAACGGCCGGGTCAGCGGCGAGCAGGGCGGGCGCGAGCTGCCTTCACGGGAAGCCGTGGCGCAGATTCTCGAGGCGTTGTGCGGTGCGCTGTTCCCCATGCGTCTGGGGCCGGTGGATTTGCGTGAAGAGAGTGAAGACTTCTACGTCGGCCACACCCTGGATGTGGCGCTGAATGCGTTGCTCGCCCAGGCGCGGCTGGAGTTGCGTTACGCCGCGCGACAAGGTGGCCAGGATGACAGCGAGGTGGACGCCCATGCGATCCACTTGATCCAGGATTTCGCCTTGGCGTTGCCTTCCTTGCGCAGCCTGCTGGATACCGACGTACTCGCCGCCTACCACGGCGACCCGGCGGCCCGCAGCGTGGATGAAGTGCTGTTGTGCTACCCGGGCATCCTGGCGGTGATTCACCATCGGCTGGCTCACCACCTGTACCGTGCGGGCTTGCCGTTGCTGGCGCGCATCAGTGCGGAAATCGCGCATTCGGCGACCGGGATTGATATTCACCCCGGCGCGCAGATCGGCCCGAGCTTCTTTATCGACCACGGGACGGGTGTGGTGATTGGCGAGACCGCGATCATCGGCGAGCGGGTGCGGATCTACCAGGCCGTGACCCTGGGCGCCAAGCGCTTCCCGGCGGATGAAGACGGGCAGTTGCAGAAGGGCCATCCGCGGCACCCGATTGTTGAGGATGATGTGGTGATCTACGCCGGGGCGACGATCCTGGGGCGGATCACGATTGGCAAGGGGTCGACCATTGGCGGCAACGTGTGGCTGACGCGCAGCGTGCCGGCGGGGGCGAACCTGACCCAGGCGAACCTGCAGCATGATGACGGGACGCAGAAGTAAAACACTGCTCTCTCTAACGATCACACAGATCAAATGTGGGAGCTGGCTTGCCTGCGATAGCGGTGTATCAGCAACAGATGTATGGCTGACCCACCGCAATCGCAGGCAAGCCAGCTCCCACAATGGATCGCATTCCAGTCTCGGCCAGTATTTCACTCAGCAATCGCTGAACGTTTTGTCATCCCCACACGTCATACCTTTCCTTGAGCTAGTGTAGGAAACACCTACCACTCGGCCCTGAGATTAGTCCTCAAACCCCTATCCATGTTTAACTTGACTGTTCGTTCAAGTTAAATCGGTGGTTCGCTGCCCGCTCACAACAGGAGGCTTACCTTTGCTGAGTCTGTTTTTCACAGCCACATCCCACACCCTTGAGGTGCACCCTACATGAGTGCATCGTCCACACCTTCCAGCGGTCTGGTCCGCATGAACCCGCCGGTGTTTTACTTCGCCGCGAGCTTCATCCTGCTGTTCGGCCTGACCGTCATCGCGATTCCCGAACAAGCCGGCGCCTGGCTGCTGGCGGCACAAAACTGGGCGGCCAATACGGTCGGCTGGTACTACATGCTGGCGATGACCCTGTATCTGGTCTTCGTGGTGGTCACCGCGTTATCGGGCTACGGCAAGATCAAACTCGGTGCCGACCACGACGAGCCCGAATTCAGTTACCTGTCCTGGGCCGGCATGCTGTTCGCCGCCGGCATCAGCATCACGCTGTTTTTCTTCTGCGTTTCCGAGCCATTGACGCACCTGGTGCAACCGCCCCAGGGCGAAGCCTTGAACGGTGACGCTGCGCGCCAGGCCATGCAGATCCTGTTTCTGCATTGGGGCCTGCATGGCTGGGGCGTGTTCGCCTTCGTCGGCATGGCCCTGGCGTATTTCGCCTACCGGCACAACCTGCCGCTGGCGTTGCGCTCGGCGCTGTACCCGCTGATCGGCAAGCGCATCAATGGCCCCATCGGCTACGCGGTGGACGGCTTCGGCATCATCGCCACGGTGTTCGGCCTCGGCGCCGACATGGGCTTCGGTGTGTTGCACCTCAACTCCGGGCTCGACTACCTGTTCGGCGTGGCCCACACCCAGTGGATCCAGGTCGGCCTCATCACCTTGATGATGGGCGCAGCGATCCTGGTGGCCGTCTCCGGCGTCGACAAGGGTGTGCGGGTGATGTCCGACATCAACATGCTGCTGGCCTGTGCGCTGCTGCTGTTCGTGTTGTTCGCCGGGCCCACCCAGCACTTGCTGAACACCCTGATCCAAAACATTGGCGACTACCTGGGCGCGTTGCCGACCAAGAGTTTCGACCTCTACGCCTACGACAAACCCAGCGACTGGCTGGGCGGCTGGACCGTGTTCTATTGGGCCTGGTGGATCGCATGGTCACCGTTCGTGGGCCTGTTTATCGCGCGTATTTCCCGCGGTCGTACCATCCGCGAATTCGTCTTTGGCGTGCTGTTGATCCCGTTGGGTTTCACCCTGGCGTGGATGTCGATCTTCGGCAACAGTGCCATCGACCAGGTGCTCAACCACGGCCTCACGGCGCTGGGGCAGTCGGCCATTGATGACCCATCGATGAGCCTGTACCTGGTGCTGGAAACCTACCCGTGGAGCAAGACGGTCATCGCGGTCACGGTGTTTATCAGCTTCGTGTTCTTCGTCACCTCGGCCGACTCCGGCACCGTGGTGCTCTCGACCTTGTCGGCCAAAGGCGGCAACGCCGATGAAGACGGGCCGAAGTGGCTGCGGGTGTTCTGGGGCGCGATGACGGCGTTGGTCACCAGTGCGCTGCTGTTTGCCGGCAGTATCGACTCGCTCAAGTCGGCCGTGGTACTGACCTCGCTGCCGTTCTCGATGATTTTGCTGCTGATGATGTGGGGGCTGCACAAGGCGTTCTACCTTGAGTCGCAGAAGCAGATCGCGCAGATGCATTCCCTTGCACCGGTGTCGGGCTCGCGTAAAGGCACGGGCGGTTGGCGCCAGCGCTTGAGCCAGGCGGTGCATTTCCCGTCACGGGATGAGGTGTATCGCTTCCTTGAGACCACGGTGCGTCCGGCGATCGAAGAAGTGACGGCGGTGTTTGTCGAAAAGGGCCTGAGTGTGGTCACCCAGCCCGACCCGTCCAACGACAGCGTCAGCCTGGAAATCGGTCATGGTGAACAGCATCCGTTCGTGTACCAGGTGCAGATGCGCGGCTATTTCACACCGTCATTCGCACGGGGCGGCATGGGTTCCAAGCAACTCAACAACCGTCGCTACTACCGCGCGGAAGTCCACTTGAGTGAGGGTAGCCAGGACTACGACCTGGTGGGCTACACCAAGGAGCAGATCATCAACGACATCCTCGACCAGTACGAACGGCACATGCAGTTCCTGCACCTGGTTCGCTGAGGCTCAGGCCCTGATAAACAGGGCCAGTGCCACCAACGGCGCACCAAACACCAAACTGCCGATCACCAGCTCCGAGACCAGGGGCTGGCCGGCAGTGACTACGCCTACCGCGCCGTTTACCACCGCCACCACCAGCCAGATCCCGACAAAGCTGTAGGCCAGAATGTGCCGGCTGACGCCAAGCTTTTGGCCGATAAACAGCATCAACCCGAGCAGGATCAGGCCGGAGGTGATGACGAGTGCGGTGTGCATGGCTGAAGTCTCCTGATACCCGCTGATTCACAGTGAACACCAAACCTGTGGCGAGGGAGCTTGCTCCCGTTGGGCTGCGAAGCGGCCCCAAAATCTTGGGAGCGCTACGCACTCCAGCGGGAGCAAGCTCCCTCGCCACAATATTAGTGCGTCGTAGAGTGAGTGGTTGTGTGGTTTCAGACCAGGCCGCCATTGGCCCGCAGGATTTGCCCGTTTACCCAGGCACCGGCCGGGCTCACCAGGAACGACACGACGCGGGCGATATCTTCCGGTTGGCCAAGGCGTTCCAGTGGCGCCATCTTGGCCAGGCCCTGGATCTGCTCTTCGCTTTTGCCATGCAGGAACAGCTCGGTAGCCACCGGACCCGGGGCCACGGCGTTGACGGTGATGCGACGGCCGCGCATTTCCTTGGCGAACACTTGGGTCAGGGATTCCACGGCTGCCTTGCTGGCGATGTACACCGCGTAACCGGGGAAGTTGAGGCCGACGGTGCTGCTGGAAAAGTTGACGATGCGCCCGCCGTCGTTCAGTCGGGTCGCCGCTTCACGCAGGGCATTGAAGGTGCCGCGGGTGTGGATATCGAAGTTCTGGTTGTAGAGCTCATCGCTGTGCTGGGCCAGCGGCAGTACCTTGAGAATCCCGGCGTTGTTGATCAGCACATCGACCTTGCCCAGTTGGGCTTCGGTCTCGTCGAACAGGCGCTTGACGTCGGCGGCGCTGGCCACGTCGCCCTGGATCGCTATGGCTTGGTGCCCGGCCTGGCGCAACTCCACCACCAGTTTCGACGCTTCAGTGGCGCTGTTGGCGTAGTTGATCGCGACGGCATAACCGTCGGCGGCCAGTTGTTTGGCAATCACGGCGCCGATGCCACGGGAGGCGCCGGTAACGATAGCAACTTGAGTGGTCATGATCAGATTTCCTTGGGGAGTGGCTGGGTGTGGAAGCAGATTCACATGTTTACCCAAGCCGATAAATGCGCCAGAGTTGCCTTGACTGTTCAAAAATCGCCAACAATGGAGACGCAACGTGGACCAGGTCAAAGCGATGAAGGTGTTCGTACGAATCTACGAGCGCAGCAGCTTCACGCTCGCTGCGGATGACCTGAACCTGCCGCGCGCGACCCTGACCCACACCCTCAACCAGTTCGAAGCGTGGTTGGGCACGCGGTTGCTGGAGCGCAGTACCCGCCGCGTACGCCCCACGCTGGATGGCGAGGCCTATTACCTGCGTTGTGTGCAGCTGCTGGCCGAGCTGGAAGAGGCGGAACTGGCGTTCCGTTCGGTGGCGCCCAAGGGCCGCCTGCGCGTGGATTTGCATGGCACCCTGGCCAAGTACTTCGTGATCCCGGCACTCCCGCAATTCATGGCGCGCTACCCGGAAATCGAACTGTCCATCAGCGAGGCGGACCGCTTCGTCGACTTGATCGCCGAAGGCGTGGATTGCGTGCTGCGCGCAGGCACCCTGGGGGATTCGGCGTTGATCGGCAGGCGTGTCGCGACGCTGCGCCAGGTGACCTGCGCGAGCCCGGCGTACCTGCGCAAATACGGCGAGCCGAAAAGCCTCGCCGACCTGGGTGAGCACCGGGCGGTGAACTACGTTTCGCGCACCACCGCCAAGCTGTTTCCGTTCGAATTCATGGTCGACGGCCACGTGCAGGAAGTCACGATCGAGGGGGCGCTGTCGGTGTTCGGCGCAGAGATTTATTCCGCCAGCGCGGTGGCCGGACTGGGCATTATCCAGTGCCCGCACTACCGCATGGCCGAGCTGATTTCCCAGGGCGTGATGCAGGAAATCCTCACCGATACACCGCCGCCCTTGATGCCGGTGTCGGTGCTTTACCCGCAGAACCGACACATGTCGCCGAGGGTGCGAGTGTTCGTCGATTGGCTCGCCGAAATCTTCGCCACTGCCCGCTAACCCGCGTACTTACTGGGTTTCTTAAATTTAATTTCATCCGGGTAAAGGGTGTTTTGACTCCGAACTGTCACATGGCCATCGCCTAATTGTGTGAAGCGTTTGACGCTTTCATTTCAGAACAGTGACGGAGACCGGTACCAATGAAGACGTTATTAAGCCCCATGGTGGGTGCCGCCATGGCGAGCTTTATGCTGTCCGCCCACGCCGATTTTATCGATGACAGCCACGCCGACGTGACCCTGCTCAACCGCTACCTCAATCAGCAGGGGCGCGATGTGGTGAACAGCAATAACAAGGCCCACAGCATCCGTGACTGGGGCCAGGGTTTTGAATTCAACTTCAAGTCGGGCTACACCGAAGGCACCGTAGGTTTTGGTCTGGACCTGCAGGCGTTCTACGGTTTGAAACTGGACTCCGGTGGCGACCTCAACGACAAGGATCACCAGGGCCGCTACCCCGGCAGTATGTTCCCGCTGGATGACGGCAAGTCCGCCGACCAGTTCGGCGTGCTCAGTCCGACCTTCAAGATGCGTTTTGCCCAGGATGAATTGCGCGTCGGTACGCTCTACGGCAACAACCCGGTCCTGGCCAACACCGACGGCCGCCTGTACCAGCAGACGAACACGGGCGTGCAGTTGGTTTCCAAAGACTTGACCGACTTCACCTTTACCGCCGGTGACATCCTCAAGACCAAGATCCGCAACGAAACCGGCGACCAGGGCATGATCACCGCCGGCGGCACCAAAGAGAGTGATCGCTTCCTCTACGGCGGTGCGGACTACAAAGGCTTGCCGGACACTACTGTCAGCCTGTGGTACTCGAACCTTGAGGATTACTACCAACAGTTCTTCCTCGGTGCCAAGCGCCATGACGCCTTGCCTGTCGGCGCGATCGACACCGACGTGCGCCTGTACCGCAGCCTGGGTGTGGGGGAAAACGCCGCCGGCGACAAAGACTATTCCGCTGCCGGCCTCTACGGTGACGGCACCTCCAAGGGCCGCATCAACCAGTCCACCGTCAGCCTGCTGGAAAGCTACAGCCTGGACGGCCATACCGTCGGCCTGGGCATTCAGAAAAACAGCGGCGACAGCGACTTCCCGTACCTGGATTCCGGCCTGAACAGCGGTGCCAGCAACCAGGGCCCGGGTTCGGGTGCCGACACCCCGGCACTCACCAACATGCAACTGAACAAGTTCCAGCACGCCGGCGAGCGCACTTGGTTGGCCCAGTACAAATATGACTTCGGCAAGCTCGGTCTCAATGGCCTGACCTTCGCCACGTCCTACGCACACGGTGATGACATCCGCACCACCCAAGGCACCACCAGCGAATGGGAACGTAACGTCACCGTGGCATACCAAGTACCCACCGGCACCCTCAAAGGCCTCGGCGTAACCTGGCGAAATGCCCACGCCAGCCCGGATATCACCGGTGCCACTGTGCAAGATGAAAACCGCTTCTATGTGAGCTACGTCGTTCCACTCTGGTAGGAAATTGCTGTACAAAGAGCAAGCACACTTAAGCGATTCAGCTGCTTAAAAGGCTTGGGAATATCCTTATTCCCAGGCCTTATTTGCTC
This sequence comes from Pseudomonas sp. TH32, assembly GCF_016650855.1. Taxonomy (NCBI): domain Bacteria; kingdom Pseudomonadati; phylum Pseudomonadota; class Gammaproteobacteria; order Pseudomonadales; family Pseudomonadaceae; genus Pseudomonas; species Pseudomonas sp. TH32. The sequence continues at coordinate 5,792,457 of NZ_JAEKFA010000002.1, forward strand.
ATAAGACCAGAGAGGATTCGATGACTTACATTGCTGCCGAAAACCGCTATGAATCTATTCCTTACCGCCGCGTAGGTCGCAGCGGACTGGTGCTGCCGGCACTGTCCCTGGGGCTGTGGCACAACTTTGGCGACAGCACCCCCATCGACACCCAGCGCGCCTTGCTGCGCACCGCGTTCGACCTGGGTATCAACCACTTCGACCTGGCCAACAACTACGGCCCTCCGTACGGCAGCGCCGAGATCAACTTTGGCCGTTTGCTGCGCGAAGACTTCAAGCACTACCGTGATGAACTGATCATCTCCAGCAAGGCCGGCTGGGACATGTGGCCGGGCCCTTATGGCCAGGGCGGCGGTTCGCGCAAATACGTACTGGCGAGCCTCGACCAGAGCCTGCAACGCCTGGGCGTCGACTACGTGGACATTTTCTATTCCCACCGTTTTGATGCCGACACCCCACTGGAAGAAACCGCCAGTGCACTGGCCACTGCCGTGCAACAGGGCAAGGCGTTGTACATTGGGATCTCGTCCTATTCCGGGGTAAAAACCCGCGAAATCGCAGCGCTGCTTCAGGAGTGGAAAGTTCCGCTGCTGATCCACCAGCCGGCCTACAACCTGCTCAACCGCTGGGTGGAAAAAGACCTGCTGGACGTCACCGAAGAACTCGGCGCCGGGGTGATTGCGTTCACACCGTTGGCCCAGGGTTTGCTGACCGACAAATACCTCAACGGTGTACCGGCGGATGCGCGGGTGAATCGTCCGGGTGGTGGTTCATTGCAGGCCAAGCACTTGTCCGAGGCCAACATTGCCCACGCGCGTGCGTTGAATGAAATCGCCAAGCGCCGTGGCCAGAGCCTGGCGCAGATGGCGTTGGCGTGGACATTGCGTGATCCCCGCGTCACCAGCGCCCTGATCGGTGCGAGCCGGCCGGAGCAGATCATTGAAAACGTCGGCGCGTTGCAGAACCTGAGCTTCAGTGCGCAAGAGCTGGCGGAGATTGACCGGTTTGCCCAGGAAGGCGGGATTAACTTGTGGGAGAAGCCGTCTACGGCGGAATAAGCGGCAGAGCCCGACTCCTGCATCAACACCAATCCAATGTGGGAGCGGGCTTGCTCGCGAATGCGGGGTGTCAGTCACCGAATTTATTACTGATCCACCGCATTCGCGAGCAAGCCCGCTCCCACATTTGATGCGTGGTGTGCCTGTTAAAACGGCACATCTCCAAGAATCGTCGCCCGGTGCATCACCCGCCGTTGCGGCCGGTAGTCATCCACGGCGTAATGCTGGGTCACACGGTTATCCCAAAACGCCACGTCATTTTCCTGCCAGCGCCAGCGAATGGTGAACTCCGGCCGGGTGGCATGGGCGAACAACAGCTTCAGCACCGCTTCGCTTTCCGCCGGCTCCAGTTCGTTGATCTTGCTGGTGAACCCTTCACTGACGAACAGCGATTTGCGCCCGCTCACCGGGTGCGTACGAATCACCGGATGGGACAGTGGCGGGTTCTTGCGCCGGGCTTCTTCCCAGCGCGCCAGGTCTTCCGGCGTGTTGCCGTAGCGTTCCAGCGGGAAGGAGCGCGTGAAATCGTGGGTCGCGGTCAAGCCGTCCAGCAGTTTTTTGAACGGCTCGGACAACGCCTCATACGCGGCAATCCCGCTGGCCCACAACGTGTCGCCGCCGAACTCCGGCAGCAGCTTGGCGCTGAGTACTGCACCGAGGGCGGGGGTGGGCAGGAAGGTCACGTCGGTGTGCCAGATGGCGTTGTCGCGCACGTCGGTCACGGCGGTGTCGAGGATCAGCACTTCAGGCTGTTCCGGCACGTTGGGGTAGATCGGGTGAATGTGCAGGTCGCCGAAATGTGCCGCGAACCGCGCCTGTTGCTGCGGGTTGATCGGCTGGTTGCGGAAGAACAGCACCGAATGCTTGAGCAGCGCCTGTTCGATGGCGTCGCGCTGTTCGATGGTCAGCGGTTGGGTGATGTCGACGCCACTGATCTGGGCGCCAAGGGCGGTGCTGAGAGGCGTTACGGTCAGGCTGCTCATGGGGTTCTCGTCGAAGATGTGCTTAGTGTGCCTGGCCATGCCAAGGCACCAGTTTGCGCTGCAGGGCACGCAAGCCCATTTCCATGGCGAAGGCGATCAGTGCGATCACCAGAATCCCCAGCACCACCACATCGGTGACCAGGAACTGCGCGGCGGATTGCACCATGAAGCCCAGGCCGCTGGTGGCGGCGATCAGCTCGGCGGCGACCAACGTCGACCAACCCACACCGAGGCCAATCCGCACGCCGGTGAGGATGTCGGGCAGTGCGCTCGGCAGGATCACATGGCGAATCAACTGGGCACGGGTGGCGCCCAACGACTGCGCGGCGCGCAACTTGGCCGGGTCGACCGTGCGCACGCCGGTGGCGGTAGCGATGGCGATTGGCGCAAAAATCGCCAGGTAGATCAGCAGCACCTTGGACAGCTCGCCGATGCCGCACCAGATCACGATCAGCGGCAGATAAGCCAGGGGTGGAATCGGCCGGTAGAACTCGATCAGCGGGTCCAGAATGCCCCGGGCGATGCGATTGGAGCCGATGGCAATGCCCACCGGCACGGCGGTCAGCACGGCAAAACCGAGGCCCAGGCCGATACGCTTGAGGCTCGCGCCCAGATGCTGCCACAGGGTGGAGTCCATGTAGCCGGTAGTTGCCAGCAGCCAGCCTTTTTGCAGCACGGCAGAAGGCGGTGGCAGGAACAGCGGTTCGATCAGCCCGCTGGCGGTCACGGTCCACCAGATGGCAACCAGCGTCACCAGGGTCAGCACGCTGATCCAGCGAGTGCTCAGGCTGCGGCGTATAGGGACCACGGGTTTGGTTACCGGTTTGGCGGCCGTGGCCGGTAATTCGTAACTGCTCATGCGGACACCTGCCGTTGGGAGAACACCTTGCCCAGCACGTGTTCGCGGGTTTCGATAAAGCGCGGATCGGATTTGATCGCCCGTGCCGACTCACCGGCGGCATAACGCTGGCCGAAATCCAGGCTCAGGCGCTCGACGATCTGCCCGGGGTTGGGCGCCAGCAGAATCAGGTCCGTGGCGAGGAACACCGCTTCTTCGATGTCGTGGGTAATCAGGAATACGGGTTTGGCCGTACGCCGCCAGACTTGCAGCAACAGCTCCTGCATTTGCTCGCGGGTGAAGGCATCGAGAGCGCCGAAGGGTTCGTCCATCAGCAATACGCGTGGGTCGGCGGCCAATGCGCGGGCCAGGCCGACACGTTGCTTCTGGCCACCGGAGAGTTGCCAGATACGACGGCTGTCGAAACCGGCGAGGTCCACCAGGGCAAGCATTTCCCGGGCGCGGATCTCGCGCTGGGCCTTGGGCACGCCCGCCAGTTCCAGGCCGAAGCCGACGTTGGCCAGCACGTCCTGCCAGGGCAGCAGGGCGTCGTCCTCGAACACCACGCCACGCTCGGCGCTGGGGCCTTTTACCGGCACACCGTCAAGGGTGATGCGCCCGGCACTGGGTTCGACAAAACCGGCAATCAGGTTCAACAGCGAAGTCTTGCCACTGCCGGAAGGGCCGAGGGCCACCAGCAATTGCTGGGGCCCAAGGCTCAGGGAAATATCTGCCAGTACTGGCTCCGGGCTGCCTGGGTACTGTGCGCTGATGCGCTCCAGTTGTAGCAAGGCCATCGCGGTTAACTCCTGGTATCAGTTAGTGATGAACTTCGGGCTGACGTACGGGGCGTAGTCCGGCAGTACGGCGTCGACCTTGCCTTGTTCCTTGAGGAACGCGGCGGTGTCGGTGACGGCCTTGGTGGTCGGTGCGCCGAGCAGGGTGACCTGGTCAGCCGCCAGCGGGTAGACGTTGCCTTGCAGCAGCAGCGGAATGTCGCTGGCCTTGGCCCCGGAGAGCTTCACCAGTTTGTCGACGTTGCCTTTGTCAGCCAGCCAGGCTTGTGGGTCTTTGCGGTAAGCGGCGTAGGCATCCAGGGTGACCTTGGCAAAAGCCGTGACGATTTCCGGGTGCTTCTCGGCGAAATCCTTACGCACGATCCAGGCATCGAAGGTCGGCGCGCCGAACTTGGCCAATTCGCCGGAGGTGATCAGTACCTTGCCGTTTTCCTTGGCGACGCCCAGGGCCGGGTCCCACACGTAGGTGGCGTCGATATCACCACGCTTCCAGGCGGCGATGATGGCCGGCGGGGCGAGGTTGAGGATGGTCACTTTCGAAGGGTCGATGTTCCAGTGCTTCAACGCGGCCAGCAGGCTGTAGTGGCCGGTGGAAACAAACGGCACGGCGACTTTCTTGCCGATCAGGTCCTGCGGGCTGTTGATCCCGGAACCGTTGCGCGCCACCAGGGCTTCGGCACCGCCGATCTGGGTCGCGATCAGGAAGGTTTCCACCGGGACCTTGCGGGTAACCGCAGCGGTCAGCGGGCTGGAACCGAGGTAGCCGATCTGCACGTCGCCGGAAGCGATGGCGGCGATGATGTCGGCACCGTTGTCGAATTTGCGCCAGTCGATCTTGGCGTTGGTGGCTTTTTCATACGCGCCGTCGGCCTGGGCGACTTTCGCCGGGTCAACGGTGGTCTGGTAAGCGATGGTCACGTCGGCGGCCTGGGCAAACAGGCTGGCGCCGGCCAGGGACAAGGCCGCCAGTAGGCGAAGGGGGAAGTGCAGTTTCAAGGGAGGAGTCCTCATCAGGCGGCCGGAGGTCGGCGTGTGAGAAGACTAAATGATCTAAGAATCCGAAAATAAATAACATTTTCGAATTAGCTTATGAGGGGAAACGCGGTCGCTGCGTCGATGCATGAACAGTGTAGGAGCCGGCTTGCGGCGATGGCGTTCTTGAGGTCGCCATCGCCGGCAAGCCGGCTCCTACAGGGGCGTGTCAGTTGCTGATGGCGAGGATGCTCGCCTGGTACGAGCCGACAAACACGTCAAAGTCGCCCACTTCGTTCTGCTCCAGCTCCGCCTGCTGCGCCAGCGAATTACGCGCCAGTTCCTCAAAGCGTGCCTGTTCCTCAGCCTTCAACGGCTCGCTGCGAAAGTGCTCCGCATGCACCTGGCTCTGATGCAGCGAGAACTGCGCAAAGCTCTCTTTACGCTCGCTCATGGCCGCCAACACCTGGGCCGACGGGGTCAGGGACGAATCCTTGACCTTCGCCAGCTGGGCGTCCAGCGCCTGGCTGTGTTCAGTGATGCCCTGGCTCTGGTCCAGCAAGGCTGCCAATGGAGCGATCTGCTCCAGCAACTCGGCGGCCCATTCCTTCATGTCCACGGATTCGCCACGGCGCCGCAGTTGCAGGCCCGGACGGCGACCTTCCTTGACCACACTGAGGAAGTTGGAGGTGGCGTTGCCGCACTCGTTGTCGGCGAACAGCGGGCTGTCGTTGAGCGCGCAATACAGCAGGAACGCGTCGAGGAAGCGCGACTCCTGCAAGTCGATGCCCATTGGCAGGAACGGGTTGATGTCCAGGCAGCGCACTTCGATGTACTGAATACCACGGGCCATCAGCGCCTGGATCGGCCGTTCGCCGGTGTAGGTCACGCGCTTGGGGCGGATGTTGGAGTAGTACTCGTTTTCGATCTGCAGGATGTTGGTGTTGAGCTGTACCCACTCACCGTCCTTATGGGTGCCGACTTCGACGTACGGAGCGTAGGGCGTTGCCACCGCTTCGCGCAGGCTGTCGGTGTAGCTCGCCAGGTCGTTGTAGCACGGCGTCAGGCCGGCCTGGGCGTTGCTCTGGTAACCCAGGTCGCTCATGCGCAGGCTGGTGGCGTACGGCAGGTACAGGGTGTCGGCATCCAGTACTTCGAGCTGGTGCGAGCGACCGCGCAGGAAGCCGGCGTCCAGGGCCGGCGAGGCGCCGAACAGGTACATCAGCAGCCAGCTGTAGCGGCGGAAGTTACGGATCAGCGCGATATAGGCCGTGGACTGGTAGTCCCGGTCGGTGCCCACAAAGCCTTCGGCTTCCTTGAGCAGCGGCCAGAGGTCTTCCGGCAGGGAAAAGTTGTAGTGGATCCCGGCGATGCATTGCATGGTCTTGCCGTAACGCAGGGCCAGGCCCTTGCGATACACGTACTTGAGCTGTCCGATATTGGAGGTGCCGTAGTAGGCAATCGGAATATCTTCCTCGGCCGGCAACGGGCACGGCATCGATGGACTCCACAGGTACTCGTTGCCGAGCTTGCTGTAGGCAAACCGGTGGATCTTGTCGAGGCTGCTCAGGGTGTCGGCCGGGTTGGGCAGGGCCGGCGTGATGAATTCCAGCAGCGACTCGGAATAGTCGGTGGTGATCTGTTCGTGGGTCAGTGCAGCGCCCAGGGCCTCGGGATGCGGCGTTTGTGCCAGCCGACCCTCACCGGTGACGCGCAGGCATTCGCGCTCGATGCCGTGCAGGCACTGCTCGAGCAAAGAGAGGTGTTCGTGCTTGCCGAGCAATGCCAGGCGGCGGTTGAGAAGTTCGCTCAAGTTGGATTCCTTCACGCGTCAGTCGCCCCAATATGGGGGTGGGCAGGACGGTCTACAAGGGTGAAGTGGAAACTGGCGTTATCGCCTGGTTTTCGAGCCGGATTGACCCACTCGGAAAGTGCCGCTTCATCCTTGAATCTGGCTATCGCGCACGAAGAAAAGTTCGGCGCAACTTTCGCAGCGCCGAAATTAACTCAAATCGATGACAGGGAGCTATAGGACAGCGAAGGTGCCTTGTGCTTTTGCGACCAGTTTTTCGTCCTGGTACACGTCAGCCTCGACCACCAGCGTGCGCCGGCCCGGGTGGATGACCCGGGCGGTGCACAGCACATCACCGTCGGAAACGGCGCGGATGTAGTTGATTTTGCATTCGATGGTCGCGCTCTGCTGGTCGAAACCATGGGAGCTGGAACAGGCCAGCCCCATGGCAATGTCCACCAGGCTGAAGATCGCCCCGCCATGGAGCTTGCCAGCGCGGTTGCGCAACTGCGGTTCCAGGGTCATGGCCACCTCGGCAACGCCGGTTTCCAGGCGTTGCAGGCGGCAGCCAATGAGTTCGCTGAAAGCACTGTGGGTCAAGCCGGCTGGCAGTTCCATTAACGTTTCTTCAGTTGTTTGGCGTTGGCGAACAGCGAAGCCATGGCGTTATTGGCCGGGGCTGGCGCAGTGGTTTCCTTGCGGGGTGCGCTGCCTTGGGACTGGCGTGGCGCCGAGCCTGGGCGTGCGCCGCGGGCACCGTCGATTTTCTCGCCGGGGGTGTCGCTCATGCGCATCGACAGGCCGACGCGTTTGCGCGGGATGTCGACTTCCATGACTTTCACCTTGACCACGTCACCGGCTTTTACCGCCTCACGCGGGTCCTTGATGAACTTCTCCGAAAGCGCAGAGATGTGCACCAAACCGTCCTGATGCACGCCGATATCCACAAACGCGCCGAAGTTGGTCACGTTGGTGACCACGCCTTCGAGGATCATCCCCAGTTGCAGGTCCTTGAGGTCTTCGACGCCTTCCTGGAACTCGGCGGTCTTGAACTCGGGACGCGGGTCGCGGCCAGGTTTCTCCAGCTCTTGCAGGATGTCGGTGATGGTCGGCACGCCGAAGGTTTCGTCGGTGTACTTTTTCGGGTCCAGGCGCTTGAGGAACGCGGCATCGCCGATCAGCGAGCGGATGTCGCGGTCGGTTTCAGCGGCAATGCGTTGTACCAGCGGGTAGGCTTCCGGGTGGACGGCCGAGGAGTCCAGCGGGTTGTCGCCATTCATGACGCGCAGGAAGCCGGCGGCCTGTTCGAAGGTTTTTTCGCCAAGACGCGCGACTTTTTTCAGCGCTGCACGGGTCTTGAAGGCGCCGTTTTCGTCGCGGTGGGTCACGATGTTCTGCGCCAGGGTGGCGTTGAGCCCGGAGATACGGGCCAGCAGCGCAACGGAGGCGGTGTTCACGTCCACGCCGACGGCGTTCACGCAGTCTTCAACCACCGCGTCCAGGCCACGCGCCAGTTTCAGCTGCGACACGTCGTGCTGGTACTGGCCGACGCCGATGGATTTCGGATCGATCTTCACCAGTTCGGCCAGTGGATCCTGCAGGCGGCGAGCAATGGACACGGCGCCACGGATCGATACGTCGAGGTCCGGGAATTCCTTGGAGGCCAGCTCAGACGCGGAGTACACCGAAGCGCCGGCCTCGGAGACCATCACTTTGGTCATCTGCATGCCTGGGTATTTTTTGATCAGCTCGGCGGCCAGCTTGTCGGTTTCACGGCTGGCGGTGCCGTTGCCGATGGCGATCAGGTCCACCGAGTGCTTGGCGCACAGGGCGGCCAGGATCGCGATCGTCTGGTCCCACTTGTTGTGCGGCACGTGGGGGTAAACCGTGGCGTGGTCGAGCAGCTTGCCGGTGGCGTCGACCACGGCAACCTTGCAACCGGTACGCAGGCCCGGGTCGAGGCCCAGGGTTGCACGCGGGCCGGCGGGTGCGGCCAGCAGCAGGTCATGCAGGTTGTGGGCGAACACGCTGATGGCTTCGGTTTCGGCGCCGTCGCGCAGTTCGCCCAGCAGGTCGGTTTCCAGGTGGGTGTAGAGCTTGACCTTCCAGGTCCAGCGCACGACTTCACTGAGCCACTTGTCCGCAGGACGATTCTGATTCTGGATGCCGAATTGTTGACCGATCATGCCTTCGCACGGGTGCATGGTGCCCGGCAGCTCGTCGCCGACTTTCAGCGCGGAGCTCAGAATACCTTCGTTGCGACCGCGGAAAATCGCGAGTGCGCGGTGGGACGGCATGCTTTTCAGCGGCTCGTCGTGTTCGAAGTAATCGCGGAACTTGGCGCCTTCCTCTTCCTTGCCGGCGATCACGCGGGCACTGAGGGTGGCTTCCTGTTTCAGGTAGTTGCGCAGTTTTTCCAGCAGGTTGGCGTCTTCGGCGAAGCGCTCCATGAGGATGTACTTGGCGCCTTCGAGGGCTGCCTTGACGTCGGCGACGCCCTTTTCGGCATCGACAAAGCGCGCGGCTTCGCTTTCCGGAGCCAGGGACGGGTCGTTGAACAGGCCGTCGGCCAGCTCGCCGAGGCCGGCTTCCAGGGCGATCTGGCCCTTGGTGCGGCGCTTCTGCTTGTACGGCAGGTACAAGTCTTCGAGGCGGGTCTTGGTGTCGGCGAGCTTGATGTCGCGTTCCAGCTGCGGGGTCAGCTTGCCTTGCTCTTCGATGCTGGCGAGGATGCTGATACGCCGTTCGTCGAGTTCTCGCAGGTAGCGCAGGCGCTCTTCCAGATGCCGCAACTGGATATCATCGAGGCTGCCGGTGACTTCTTTACGGTAACGGGCGATGAAGGGCACCGTGGAGCCTTCATCCAGTAGAGCGACGGCCGCTTCGACCTGTTGTGGGCGTACACCGAGTTCCTCGGCGATGCGGCTGTTGATGCTGTCCATAAAACCACCTGAAATTCTGAAAGCAGGCTCGCAGGCCCGGAAAACAAGGCGTGCGAGGCTGGTTGAGCGGCCCGACTGGCGCCGCTGCCTGGGTCAAGAGGCAGCCTATTGACCCTCGAAATCGAAAAAATCACTACAAGCGGGTGAAAAAAATCCCCTGGCAGTAAACGGTAACGAACGGACGTTGCCCTGCACAAAGGCGCCGCATTATAACCAGCGATCCGCCGTTGGGGGGATTGCGGCCAAGGTTGTAAGGCGCGGGTTCGCTGGCGGTAGAGGAAAAATCTGCTAACAATGCACACGGTGCGTATAACGGCAGCTACGCCATAATGCGCGCCGAGATAAGAGGAGCATCTAATGAGCAGCACTGCACAAACTGCTGAAGGCGAAAAAATTCTCATCGTTGATGACGATCCGGGGCTGAGCAGCCTGCTGGAGCGCTTCTTCAACTCCAAGGGCTATCGTGCCCGCGCGGTGCCAAACACCGAACAGATGGACCGCCTGTTGGGACGTGAAGTCTTTAACCTGGTGGTCCTGGACCTGATGCTGCCCGGCGAAGACGGCCTGACCGCCTGCAAACGCCTGCGCGGCGCCAACAATCAGATCCCGATCATCATGCTGACCGCCAAGGGCGATGAGCTGAGCCGCATCAAGGGCCTGGAACTGGGCGCCGACGATTACCTGGCCAAGCCGTTCAACCCGGATGAGCTGATGGCGCGGGTCAAGGCCGTACTGCGTCGCCAGGCCGCCCCGGTACCGGGCGCACCCGGCAGCGAAGACGAAAGCGTGACCTTCGGTGACTACGAGCTGTCGCTGGCCACCCGTGAGCTCAAGCGTGGCGATGAAGTGCACATGCTGACCACCGGCGAATTCGCCGTGCTCAAGGCACTGGTGATGAACGCCCGCCAGCCGCTGACCCGCGACAAGCTGATGAACCTGGCCCGTGGCCGCGAGTGGGACGCCCTGGAGCGCTCCATCGACGTGCAGATTTCCCGTCTGCGCCGGATGATCGAGCCTGATCCATCCAAGCCGCGTTATATCCAGACGGTGTGGGGTGTGGGTTACGTGTTTGTGCCGGATGGCACTGCAACCAAGTGACCAATGATTTGCAGAAGCGGGCCTGCCGGTGATGATTCGATAAGAGTCAGCCGGTTGCCCGGCGTTTGCAATTCTGCGAGCCTCGCTCGCTCCTGCCAGGTGTCTAGCTGTCTTTTATGAAAACCCCGTTGTGGTTCCCGCAGAGTTTCTTCTCACGCACCCTTTGGCTGGTGCTCATCGTCGTACTGTTTTCCAAGGCCCTGACACTGGTTTATCTGTTGATGAACGAAGACGTGCTAGTGGACCGGCAGTACAGCCACGGTGTCGCCTTGACCTTGCGCGCCTATTGGGCCGCAGACCCCGAGAACCGCGAGAAGATCGCCAAGGCCGCCACCCTGGTTAGGGTCGCGGGCGCAGGCGTGCCCGAGGGTGAGCAACATTGGCCCTACAGCGAAATCTATCAGCGCCAGATGCAGGCCGAACTGGGTGAAGACACCGAGGTGCGGCTGCGCATGCATGTGTCGCCAGCGCTGTGGGTGCGGGCGCCGAGCCTGGGCGAGGACTGGCTGAAGGTGCCGCTGTATCCGCATCCTTTGCGGGGGCAGAAGATCTGGAACGTGCTGGGCTGGTTCCTGGCGATTGGTCTGCTTTCAACGGCGTCCGCCTGGATTTTCGTGCGCCAGCTCAACCAACCACTCAAACGCCTCGTGTTTGCTGCACGTCAGCTGGGTCAGGGCCGCAGTGTGCGGCTACCCATCAGCGACACGCCGAGTGAAATGACCGAGGTGTACAGCGCCTTCAACCAGATGGCCGAGGATGTCGAACAGGCGGGGCGCGAGCGCGAGCTGATGCTGGCAGGGGTGTCCCATGACCTGCGCACGCCGCTGACGCGCTTGCGGCTGTCGCTGGAATTGATGGGCAACCACACCGACCTGACCGACGACATGGTTCGCGATATCGAAGACATGGACGCGATCCTCGACCAGTTCCTGGCGTTTATCCGTGACGGTCGGGACGAGGTGGTGGAAGAGGTCGACCTGACGGACCTGGTCCGTGAGGTGGTGGCGCCCTACAACCAGAACGGCGAGCAGGTTCGCATGCGGTTGGAGCCGATCCAGCCGTTTGCGTTGCGCCGGGTATCGATGAAGCGGTTGCTGAACAACCTGATTGGCAACGCCCTGCATCACGCCGGTTCCGATGTGGAAGTGGCGGCGTATGTTTCCGGGGATACCAGCGCGCCTTACGTGGTGCTGAGTGTGATGGACCGGGGCGCCGGTATTGACCCGGCGGAGCTGGAGGGCATATTCAACCCGTTCACCCGTGGCGACCGTGCCCGGGGTGGCAAGGGCACCGGCCTGGGGCTGGCGATTGTGCGGCGGATTGCTTCGATGCATGGCGGCAATGTTGAGTTGCGCAACCGGCCGGACGGCGGACTGGAGGCACGAGTGCGTTTGCCGTTGGGGCTGATGTTGCCTAGAGACGCGGTCTAGCCAGCAACGAAAAGCATATGTGGGAGCGGGCTTGTGTGGGAGCCGGGCTTGCCCGCGATGGCATCACCACGGTTCGCCAGAAAAACCGAGGTGCCTGTAGCGCAGGCAAGCCAGCTCCTACAGGGGGTTTAACCCTTGCCTTTGGTGCGCGTCATATTCGGCCCACCATTCTTCTCCAGATGCTGAATGATGATCCCCGCCACATCCTTGCCGGTGGTGGTCTCAATCCCTTCCAGGCCCGGTGACGAGTTCACCTCCATCACCAGCGGCCCGTGGTTGGAGCGCAGGATATCCACACCCGCCACACTCAACCCCATGACCTTGGCTGCCCGCAGGGCCGTCATGCGTTCTTCCGGAGTGATCTTGATCAGGCTGGCGCTACCGCCACGGTGCAGGTTGGAACGAAACTCTCCCGGCTTGGCCTGGCGCTTCATCGCGGCGATCACCTTGTCGCCCACCACGAAGCAGCGGATATCCGCACCGCCGGCTTCCTTGATGTACTCCTGCACCATGATGTTCTGCTTGAGGCCCATGAACGCCTCGATCACCGACTCGGCGGCCGTCGCCGTCTCGCACAGCACCACGCCGATGCCCTGGGTGCCTTCCAGCACCTTGATCACCAGCGGTGCGCCGTTGACCATTTCGATCAGGTCGGGAATGTCGTCCGGTGAGTGGGCGAAGCCGGTCACCGGCAAACCAATACCCCGGCGCGACAGCAGTTGCAACGAGCGCAGCTTGTCCCGCGAACGGGCAATGGCCACCGACTCATTCAGGGGGAAAACGCCCATCATTTCAAACTGGCGCAACACTGCGCAGCCGTAGAACGTCACCGAAGCGCCGATGCGCGGGATCACCGCATCGAAGCCTTCCAGCGGTTTGCCCCGGTAGTGGATCTGCGGCTTATGACTGGCAATGTTCATATAGGCGCGCAACGTATCGATCACCACCATCTCATGGCCACGTTCGGTGCCGGCCTCAACCAGCCGACGGGTGGAATACAGACGCGGGTTACGCGACAGCACAGCGATCTTCATGCAACACCTGTGGCAGAGGTAGTAGAGACCGGGAACACCGGCTTGTCTTGAACGTATTTGAGGCCGGGGTTGACCACCAGCTGGCCGTCAATCAGAGCCTTGGAACCCAGCAACAGGCGGTAACGCATGGCTTTGCGGCAGGCGAGGGTGAATTCCACACGCCACACCCGATCGCCCAGGGCCAGGGTGGTGCTGATCACATACCGCACCTGGGCCTGGCCGTTGGAGCTTTTAATGGTTTTCATCGCCACCAGCGGCGCTTCACAGCGCCGGTGACGCAGTTGCACCACGCTGCCCAGGTGCGCGGTGAAGCGCACCCACTTTTCACCGTCGCGCTCAAACGGCTCGATCTCGGTGGCATGCAGGCTTGAGGTACTGGCGCCGGTGTCGATCTTTGCGCGCAGGCCGGCCACTCCCAGGTCGGGAAGTGCCACCCACTCACGCAGACCCACAACGGTCAAATGGTCAAATGTCTTCAATATGAATAACCAGCAATTAATTCGCCCAGGCGTCGGGTGATACCTTGGCCAAGGCTTTGAATGCAGGCTTGGCGAACCAGTAGCCCTGCATCAGAAATATTCCACAGTCGGCGAGAAAGTCTCGTTCGCCAGCACTTTCGATGCCTTCGGCGATGACAGTAACGCCCAACTGCTCACAGATTGTGACAATCCCCCGGACGATCACCTGACGGACACGATCACGGTCGACATCGCGGATCAGCGCCATGTCGAGTTTGATCAAGTCAGGTTGGAAATCGGCCAGCAGATTCAGCCCCGAATAGCCCGCCCCGAAATCGTCGATGGCGGTCTTGAAGCCGAATTCGCGGTATTCACGCAGAATATTCGTCAAATGGCGATAGTTATCTACGTGCTCGCTTTCCAGTGTCTCGAAAATCAGGCGATCCAACGGAAAATTATGCGCGCGCGCCGCCTCCAGGGTGCTTCGGATGCACAGTTCTGGTCGATAGACCGCATTGGGCATGAAGTTGATTGAAAGGTGCGTCTGCATGTTGAGTGTCGCGGCGGTGGCGATCGCCTTGGTGCGGCATTGCTGGTCGAAACGGTAGCGATTGCTGTCGTTGACCTGATCCAGCACCGACAGCGCGCCCTCGCCATTGACGCCGCGCACCAGGGCTTCATGGGCAAAGACCGACTGGTCGCGCAGGTCCACGATAGGCTGATACGCAAAGGCAAACTCAAAGCCCAGCGGTTCACTTTGCTGGCAACCCGCACAGCCTTGTTTGGGCGAGGTGAGTGAAAGGGGAAAGTCGGTCACACGTTAACCTCGCGAAAACAGGATGCTACCTGGCGTATCTTAGGTGAGCTCAAGGGTTTATGCGTTGAAGGCTTTCAACGGTAAAGTTGCGACATTTTTCAGAGCGAGGAATTCAAGTGGCTCAGAAGCAGGAAGAGGAAGAAAAAGTCCGTTTGGACAAGTGGCTGTGGGCGGCGCGCTTCTTCAAGACGCGCGCCTTGGCCAAGGCGGCTATCGAAAGTGGCAAGGTGCATTGGCGCGGCGAGCGTTGCAAGCCGGGCAAGGAGCCGCGCATTGGCGACGAATTCCAGATTCGTGCCGGTTTTGATGAGCGAACCGTCGTGGTCCAGGCACTCTCGATTGTGCGCAGGGGCGCTCCCGAGGCGCAGGCGTTGTATACCGAAACCGAAGCCAGCATTGCCAAGCGCGAAAACGCAGCGGCGATGCGCAAGGCGGGCTCCCTGGGCATGACCACCGATGGCAAGCCCAGCAAGAAACAACGACGTGACCTGTTCAAGTTTCGCGGCAGTGGCAATGATGATTAACGGGCGAACCGCAGGAGCCGGGCCGGCTCCTGCCACATCCCGTCAAGCGCTGCGAATGACGCTCAAGCGATTAACCAGCGGCACCCGCTGAAACCACTCGAACACGGGTCTCGTCACCCGCAACAGAAACCCCGAAACCCTCGCCGCAAACGGCGTGTAGTAACCCCAGCCCAACGCCAACAGCGCCAGCAACACGCCCCCGATGTAATCGTCTTGCCCCCAATGCGCGCCGGCTACCAGCCGCGGCATCATGAACAGCAATGCCAGCCCCCAGATCACCAGGACCTGCCCGAATCGCTTGGCAAACACGGTCATGAACATCCCCCAGATCAACAACACTGACGCATGATCCCCCGGGAAGCTCTGGCTGGAGCGGTCCTTCAGTTCCCAGGTTTTTTCAAGGCCGGGGAAATAGTCACTCATCTGGATCGCCCCGCTGATCACCATCGACGGGCTATGGTGTTGCCAGCCCATCTGCGCCGCCAGCTTGGAAAACAGCATGCGGATAAACAGCAACAGCAGCAGAGTACCCAGGAACCCGAAAAACGCCTGGCGTACTTCGATCGCCTTGAATACCCAATCGCCGCGGATCAGCAGCGTCAGCAGAATCACCCCGACCACCGCGTCAAACGGCCGCAAACTGGCCACCGCCCACACATGCAGCCACGTCGGGCTGCTCGCCAAGGGGTCGTTGAGCAGATGAAACAGCCACTCGTCGAAAACCACACACAGCGCTTGGCCCGCCGGCCAGAGCCAGAAACACAACAGCCCCAGAGCGAGTAAATTGCACAGGGCCAATCGCCCGAGGTTCCACTTGGCTTGGAACAAACCCGGATTGTTCATAAACTGTTTCCTCTTTGCTTTAAAAGCGCTTCGTTTTCCCGTAGAAGGCCGCACCAAAATGGTGCTAAAGCGTGTAATTCTATAAACGTTGTCATCTTTTTGTCATCAATTCAGATACCCAGACCTATGACTGATCTACCGGATACCGACTTCACCCAACGCTTCATCTTCGACGACAGCGACGCCCGCGGCGAACTGGTCGCGCTGGAGCGCAGCTATGCCGAAGTCCTTGCCAAGCACCCCTATCCGGAGCCGGTCGCGCAATTGCTCGGCGAGCTGATGGCGGCTGCCTCGCTGCTGGTGGGCACCCTGAAGTTCGATGGCCTGCTGATCCTGCAAGCGCGCTCCGAAGGCCCGATCCCGCTGCTGATGATCGAGTGCTCCAGCGAGCGCGAAATCCGTGGCCTGGCCCGTTACGACGCCGACCGCATTGCCCCTGACGCGACCCTGGCCGACCTGATGCCGGACGGCGTGCTGGCGTTGACCGTCGACCCGACCGTAGGCCAGCGTTACCAGGGCATCGTCGACCTCGACGGCGAAACCCTGTCCGACTGCTTCACCAACTATTTCGTGATGTCCCAGCAAGTGGGCACCCGCTTCTGGCTCAACGCCGACGGCCATCGCGCCCGTGGCCTGCTGCTGCAACAACTGCCGGCCGACCGCATCAAGGATGAAGAAGACCGCGCCGACAGCTGGGCACACATCACCGCCCTGGCCGGCACCTTGAAAGCCGAAGAGCTGTTGGGCCTGGACAACGAAACCATCCTGCACCGCCTTTACCACGAAGAGGCCGTGCGCCTGTTCGACGTGCAATCCCTGCGCTTCCATTGCAGCTGCTCCCGCGAGCGCTCGGCCACTGCCCTGGTCAGCCTGGGCCTGGAAGATGCGCAGGACCTGGTGGTAGAACACGGTGGCAACATCGAGATCGACTGCCAGTTCTGCAACCAGCGCTACCTGTTCGACGCCGCCGATATTGCTCAATTATTCGCCGGCGCAGGCGTAGACACCCCTTCAGGCACCCGCCACTAAAACGTTTAAGCACAGGTAAATCACCTGACAAACGCCGGATTTCCGCCGTTCTGACCGGAGGGCCCTACTCTTTTTGGGCTTTTCTGGCATAATCCGGCCCACTTTTTTCGCGGTAGTAGTGCGCAACTTTCTACTACAAAACGTTTGGAGCACTCGGCCATAGGCCGACGGGGAACCTCATGACGCAAGCCAATAACGCCGTATACACTGACCTGAGTGTTGACGATCTGGTCAAAGAAGCCCTGCAGCGCGGTGAAGGCGTGCTTGCCGATACTGGAGCGCTGGTCGTAGAAACCGGTCATCGTACCGGCCGTTCGCCAGTCGACCGCTTCATCGTTGAAGAGCCTTCCACCCAGGCTGCCATTGCCTGGGGCCCGATCAACCGCAAGTTCCCGGCCGACAAGTTCGATGCCCTGTGGGCTCGCGTCGAGGCATTCAACAACGCGCAAGAGCATTTCGTTTCCCACGTTCACGTAGGGGCTGCAGAAGACCACTACCTGGCCGTGAAAATGACCACCCAGACTGCCTGGCAGAACCTGTTCGGTCGTTGCCTGTTCATCAACCCGGCCCAGTACAACCCGGCCGGTCGTGAAGAGTGGCAAGTGCTCAACGTGGCCAACTTCGAATGCGTGCCAGAGCGTGACGGCACCAACTCCGACGGTTGCGTGATCCTCAATTTCGCCCAGAAAAAAGTCCTGATCGCCGGCATGCGTTACGCCGGTGAAATGAAAAAAGCCATGTTCTCGGTGCAGAACTTCCTGCTGCCGGCTTCCGACGTACTGCCGATGCACTGCGCCGCCAACATCGGCGAAGCTGGCGACGTGACCCTGTTCTTCGGCCTGTCGGGCACCGGTAAAACCACCCTGTCCGCCGACGAAAGCCGTTACCTGATCGGTGACGACGAACACGGTTGGGGCGAGGGCGTGGTGTTCAACATCGAAGGCGGTTGCTATGCCAAGTGCATCGACCTGTCCGAGAAGAACGAGCCGGTTATCTGGAAAGCCATCAAGCACGGCACCGTGCTCGAAAACGTGGTGATCGACGATACCAAGCACGCCGACTACACCAACGTCAGCCTGACCCAGAACAGCCGCGCCGCCTACCCGCTGGAGCACGTGGCCAAGCGCTCCGAGAAAAACCTCGGTGGCGAGCCAAACGCTGTGATCTTCCTGACCTGCGACCTGACCGGCGTACTGCCGCCCGTGTCGATCCTCAGCGAAGAACAAGCGGCCTACCACTTCCTGTCCGGTTACACCGCACTGGTGGGCTCGACCGAAATGGGCTCGGGCGGCGGCATCAAGTCGACCTTTTCCACCTGCTTCGGCGCGCCATTCTTCCCGCGTCCGGCCGGTGAATACGCAGAACTGCTGATCAAGCGCGTGCGCGGCTTCGGCTCCAAGGTCTACCTGGTCAACACCGGCTGGACCGGCGGCGGCTACGGCGTTGGCAAGCGCTTCAACATCCCGACCACCCGTGGCGTGATTGCAGCGATCCAGAGCGGCGCGTTGATCGGTGCCGAGACCGAGCACCTGGACACCATCAACCTGGACGTGCCGTTGGCAGTACCGGGCGTCGAGACTGGCCTGTTGAACCCACGTAACACCTGGGCTGACAAGGCTGCTTACGACGAAGCCGCGAAAGCGCTGGCGGGCCTGTTCATCGAGAACTTCAAGAAGTTTGAAGTGAGCGATGCGATCAAGGCTGCGGGTCCGAAGCTGTAAGATTCGGCCGTTGTGAAAAAGCCGCCCCTTGTGGGCGGCTTTTTTGTAGGCGAAGAATCAGTCGACGAGGTGCAAAACCACGGCTCCGACCAACACCAGCACGACCCCGGTTACTTGCACCGCTGACAGTCGCTCCTTGAAAAACACAAACCCCAGAATCGCCGCGATCCCGCCCGATAAGGTACTGATCACCGTCACCACGGAAACCGACCCCGCCATCGTCCCCCAAGAGAATGCCGAGAACCCGCCGAGGTTCATCAGGCTCGCGCCGGTCAGCGTTGCGCAGTTTTTAAGCGGCGGGATTTTCAGGCCGTCTTTGATTTTGAGCACCATCAACACCAGCACGCACAGGCCTACCAGATAGCCCAGCCAAAGCATCGTGACCGGGCCAAGCGTCGGCAGGGTGTAGCGGCCTTGTACCCAAAAGCTTGTGCCGTAGAGCAACGCTGCGAGCATTGCGTAGGCGATTGAGCGGCTGGAGCTGTTGTGAGGGACGCCATTGTCCTTGTGAATGCTGGACAGGATCACGCCAATCACGCAGAGGGCGATGCAGCCGAGTTGGATCAGACTGATATGTTCGCCGCTGGCCCATGACAGCAAAGTAGTCACCACGCCGTAGGACGTCACCAGCGGCGCGACAATGGCCGCTTTGCCCAGCGAGAAAGCCTTGGACAGCGCAAGGGCGCCGGAGACGGTCAGCAGGGCTGCTGCGGCGCCCAGGAGCCACACACTCAAAGGCGCCGCGAGGGATTTGACGAGGAAGGTCGGGAATATGAGCAGCAGCAGGGTCATGATCAGGAAGCCCAAGGCCTGGCCGAAGTACACCGCGCGTTTTACGCCGACGGCTCGGGCGTTGAGGCCCACGAGGAAGTCCGTGCCGCCCCAGAGCAGGGCGGCCAGCAGGCCCATTAGTACGTCCATGTAAGGTCCTTGTTATTTTTTTTTAGGGCTGCGGTGTATCGGCTTATAGGTGTGTCGGCTGTCCTGGCCACATCGCGGGCAAGCCCGGCTCCCACTCTTCAGCTGAGATTTTCCAGGGTTTGGGTGTCCCAGCGCTGAGTCTTGATAGCCAGGTAGAGCATACCGATGGTCAGCGGGATTTTATCGCCACGACCTTTGGCTCGGCGTTTCAGGAACACATCGAAGACCGGAGGCTGGAAGTAACGATAAGCGTCGTAGTCGTTCAAGTCGACGGCGAAATCCTGTTCCAGCGCCTCCATGAATTGCTTGGCCTCGGTGCCGTCGCAGCCCAGGTCCAGGTTGATTGAGGTTTCGAGGCGGATGGTTTTGTGGTTGGGCAAGCCGATTTCGTCGTGCAGCAGTTGCAGGAGTTGCTGCATGGCGGTGTCTTCGGGGAAGTGGGGGCCAGGTTCATGGTGGGGGCACGTCGGAGTGGGTGAGGTGGATGGTTACGTTTCAGGCGGAATTTATTTCGTGTGATGAACAGTGCCAGGGCTATCAAGAACAAGGCAATGGGAAGGACGACCCATTGGAGATAGTCGATCATAGGGTCACCCTCCTTGGAACGGTATGACCATGGCAGACAGTGAGTGCTGAGGGCCAATCCCGCCTTCGACCTGGGCATCCATTCCAATGACCACGTCGCCAGCGTGATAGCTTCGATCGACACTGTTTGTGATCAGGCCCACTGCGGTCCCAATCATGCGAGCTGCTGATCTGGAAAAAGGATGGATGGGGGCAGCGAGAGCCCCACCGATCAACAAGGCAATGATGCTACCGCGCTCATTGAGCAAATCAGCGTGCGGTCGTGTCAGCGGCTTGGAAATCGCTATTGTCATCTTGCAAGGCAGGTCGCCGGCCAGCATCTTTTCGTAGAGCTCCGTCAGTCGGTAGTGAACGTCATTCGCGAAGTCTCCCGCGTCTGACAGGCATATGTTGGCCAAGGTGTGTCGATTACCAGGTACTACGCTGAAGCGGACCACCGTGAAGGTGACGCCGTAGTGGCCGATGTGTTGAGTCCTTTCGAGGTTCAAGAGGGTTCTGCCGAGCCAGTTGGAGAGAGGCTAGTTTCGGTCAGGCGGTGGTGGGTCTACGAGATGCGAGAGATTGGTCGAAAGCATTTTGGGAAGAGTAGCGCGGGGTGTGAGGGGATTTCTTACGGATGCTGCCTGCATTTCTGGAATGTCGCGACGTCATGGGCGAGACAGGTCAACTGATCGTTCCCATGCGGAGCGTAGGAAGCGATCGATGTTAGCGCGGGGTGCTGATGCACCGTTCGAAAATCGCCTCCAACCCCCGGTAATCACACGCCACCGCATCAATGTTCGCTGGTATCCACGCTGCGTTCTTCACCAGCCACCAGTTCACTGAAAACCCGGCATTCACGATGATCTGCTCGAACAGAATCCGCTGCGCCCGGCCGTTCCCTTCGCGAAACGGGTGGATCACGTTGAGGTCGCCATAAGCCTCGGCGATCTGTGTCACCAACTCGGCCTGGGTAACGCCGACAAACCAGTTGGCCTGCGCCATGTGCTGGATGATCTTTGCGGCTTCGGGCGGGATACGCTCTGGTGTGCAGAACAGTGTGTCGCCTTTCTGGATGTTGACCGTACGCAGTTCGCCGGCCCAGTCGTAGATGTCTCCGAACAGGGTGCGGTGGATGTGTTGCAGGCGTTCAAGGTCGTAGGGTGGGGGAAACAGTGGCAGGCTGCCTACGGCAATTTCAGACAGTTCCCGCTCGGCCTGGTGCAGGCGCTCTTCGTCGAACAAATCCAGGCGGTTACGCAGGACGCTGCTACCGGGGTAGCAGTACGGGTCCTGGCCCACGCCGTATTTGTCGAGCATCAGCGTGGGGTATTGCGGTACTTGGCGAGGACGGCTTCGCGGGTCGGCAGGGGCTTGTCGACGTCGGCGGGCTGGGTGTCGAACCCTTCCAGGCGCAGGCTGGCCAGGTAGTTGGATCGGCGGATCTTGTCGTAGTGATCCTGTTTTTGCTCAAACGTCAGTTCGGCCATGCCAGCGTCCTCTCGGTGCGAAGCTTGATTGTAGCGCAATGGGTTTCGAGATGCGTCCTGCGCGAGGTTGGAACGTTTCCTACTGGTGCCTACTCCATTGCCCAGGCTGTGTATCATCCTGACTCTTTTTAACTTGCGACCTTTCTCGATTCGCTGAATGCGCTGGTCTATGTTTTGGGCTCGTTCAGCGGTCAATGGAGTGACAGCTTATGCACAACACCCTCCAACAGGTCTTTGGTTATCCACAGTTTCGTTTGGGTCAGGAGGCGGCGATCAGCGCCGTGCTGGCCGGCCGTTCGGCGGCGGCGATTTTCCCCACCGGTTCCGGCAAGTCCCTGTGCTATCAACTTTCCGCTGTGTTGCTGCCGCATCTGACGCTGGTGGTGTCGCCGTTGCTGGCGTTGATGCAGGACCAGTTGGGTTTCTTGCAGCGCCACGGTATTTCTGCTGGCAGCATCGATTCGGCCCAGAGCCGGGATGACGCCAATGACGTCATGGCCCGGGCGCGTTCGGGCGAGCTGAAGATCCTGATGGTTTCCGTGGAGCGCTTGAAGAACGAGCGCTTCCGCAATTTCCTGCAAAGCGTGCCGATCTCGCTGCTGGTGGTGGACGAGGCTCACTGTATTTCCGAATGGGGCCACAACTTTCGCCCGGATTACCTGAAGCTGCCGGACTACCAACGCCAGTTCCGCATCCCCCAGGCGCTGCTGTTGACCGCCACGGCCACGCCCAAGGTGATCGCCGACATGCAGGCCAAGTTCGCCATTGCGCCGGACGATGTGATCACCACGGGCTTTTACCGCGCCAACCTCAACCTGCTGGTAGAGCCCGTCGCCGGCCAGGACAAGCGTCGACGCCTGGTGGCCTGGATGAAAGAGCGGGCCAATCAGCCGAGTATCGTCTACGTCACCCTGCAGAAAACCGCCGAACAGATTGCCGAGCATCTGAATCGCAACGGCATCCAGGCCGAGGCTTACCACGCAGGGTTGCCCAACGATAAGCGTGAGGGCATTCAGCGGCGATTCATGGGCGGCCAGTCCAATTGCATTGTCGCCACGATTGCCTTTGGCATGGGCATCGACAAAAGCGACATTCGCAACGTGGTGCACTTCGACCTGCCCAAATCCATCGAGAATTACAGCCAGGAAATCGGTCGTGCCGGACGTGATGGGCAGCCGTCTGATTGTCTGGTCTTGGCTAACCGTGACAGCCTCAATATCCTGGAAAACTTTGTGTACGGCGACACGCCGGAGCAGGAAGGCATTCGCCGCGTCCTTGAGGAGATACAGGCGGCCCGTGCTGAAGGGCAGTGGGAGTTTCTACTCCGCTCTCTTTCGGACCACAGCAACATCCGCGAGCTGCCGCTGAAGACCTTGCTGGTGCAGCTTGAGCTCAAGGGCGTGATCGCGCCGCGCTATGCGTTTTACGCCGAATACCGCTTCAAGTACCTGATTGAGCCTGAAGCACTGCTGGCACGTTTTTCCGGCGAGCGGCAGCAGTTTGTCGCGGCAATTATCCAGGTCTGCAAACGGGCAAAAACCTGGGCGACGGTGGATTTCGACGCGCTTTATCAGCAGCATCAGGCCGAGCGCAATCGGGTGGTGAAGGCCCTGGATTACTTCCAGGAACAGGGCCTGATCGAGATGGAAAGCAAGCAGATGACCGAGGTTTACGGCCTGCTGAATACCGACTTCGATCCACACGCGCTGAGCACGGAGTTATACACAGGCTTCAAGCAGCACGAGGTGACAGAGGTGGCGCGGATTCACGCCATGCTGGATCTGTTCGCCACAGAGGAGTGCCTGGGTTACCGCCTGGCGCACTATTTCGGCGATGAAAACGCGCCCCGGCAATGCGGGCATTGTTCGGTGTGCCACGGTAACGTTGCACACTTGCCAGCGCCGCCGAGCTTGCCGCCGCTTGTGGATAAAAACTTCCAGGCGCTGTGCGGTGAATTTATCCACAGGCATCATGAGTACAACGGCCACTTGCCGGGCGCGGAGCGCTTGACACGGTTCCTGGGCGGGATCAGCGTGCCGTTGTTTACCAAGCTCAAGGCGAAGAGCATTCCAGGCTTCGCTGCGCTTGAGGAATATCCCTATGCCGAAGTGCGGGAATGGGCTGAAGCTCATTTGGACGACTTGTAAATTCACTGACCCGAGATTTGCCCATGTCTGACTCAATGCCGCAGCGCGCCGACTACCGTCACTTCCAGCCGATCATCACGCGCTGGCACGACAACGATGTGTATGGCCATGTGAATAACGTCACCTACTACAGCTTCTTCGACACGGCGGTAAATACCTACCTGATCGAGGAGGGCGGATTGGATATTCATGACGGCGAGGTGGTGGGTTTTGTGGTGAGTTCGGCGTGCGATTACTTCGCGTCGATTGCCTTTCCGGACCGCATCGAGATCGGCCTGCGGGTGGGCAAGTTGGGCAACAGTTCGGTGCAGTATGAGCTGGCGGTGTTCAAGGCTGGCGAAGAGGACGCCTGTGCTGCGGGGAGGTTTGTGCATGTGTTCGTGGACCGGGCGTCGAACCAGCCGGTAACGATTCCAGAAGCGCTGCGAGGTGCCTTGCAGCGCTTGGTGGCTTAACGCCGCTTATGTGGGAGCTGGCTTGCCTGCGATAGCATCGCCGCGATTTGGCTGATACACCGAGGCGACTGCATCGCAGGCTAGCCAGCTCCCACACTATTTTGCTGCGTTATCCGGAAGGTATTTCCAGTCTTAGCGGTGGCGATAGTGATGCTTGTTCTTGCGATGCCCATAAGCATGCCCGCGCCCGCGATGGTCATCGCGATCATAGCGGCGGTCGTCGCGCCCGCGGTAACGACGGTCGTCGTCATCGCTCTTGTTGCCCATGTAGTTGCCCAGCGCGCCACCGGCGCCGCCGCCGGCTGCTGCGCCGATCAGGCTGCCGGTGCTGCCGCCGACACTGCGGCCCACCACGTTGCCGCCGGCCGCGCCCAATGCGCCGCCAATGGCCGCTTCGCCACGGCTGCGCTTGTCTGCGCCGACCGCACTGCCGCCGGCGCCGCCGAGGGCTGCACCGATGGCCGAACCGGTGTTACCGCCCAACTGCTGACCTACGACCGAACCTAAAACCCCGCCCAATGCGCCGCCCACACCGGCTTCGGTGGTGCCACCGGCCATGGCTGCGCCACTGACCAGGCCAAGGGACAACAAGAGAATCGAGGAGAACTTCATAGAGGAACCTCAAGAGGATGACGGCGCGATCCTGAGGTTGTATCGAGGCGGAAACAATCGAAACCCGACCAGTGGTATGGGTTGTATACAATTCTATAAGTTGTTGTTTTTTATCGGGAACTTAAGTCGTTTTTGCGAGTCTTTAGTTACTTCGGAACGGCCGCTTTTATGCAAAAGCGGCCTTTTTTGTGCCCGTGAAAAACTCGGGTGCTGCCTGTGGCGAGGTGTCGCTTAGGCCGATTTCGCCATGATCAAGCCGGTCGCACTCGCTGCTTCCAGGCGAATCGCCACGAATTTCGACGTTGGGGTATGGCTGCCATCCCCGGTGCTTTCCAGCGGCACCAGCGGGTTCACTTCCGGGTAATACGCCGCAGCTTGCCCGGCCGGAATATCAAACGCCAGCAAGGTAAAGCCCTTCACCCGACGCTCACGGCCGTCATCCCAGATCGACACGATGTCGGCCTTCTGCCCCGGCTTGAAGCCCAGGCGGATGATGTCGGCTTCATTGACGAACAACACATCCCGTTGGCCCTTGACCCCGCGATAGCGGTCGTCCAGGCCATAGATGGTGGTGTTGTACTGATCGTGGGAGCGCATCGACTGCATGATCAGATCCGGCAGTTGCCCGGTGTTGCGGGTGCGTTCGTGCACCAGATCCTTGGGCAGGATGTTCGGGCGGAAGTTGGCGCGGCCCGACGGGGTATTCCAGCGACGTGCGCCGGCGGAGTTGCCCAGGTAGAAACCGCCCGGGTTTTTCAGGCGTTCGTTGAAGTCCTTGAAGCCCGGAATGGTGTCGGCGATCAGGTCGCGAATGCGGTCGTAATCGGCCACCAGCCAGTTCCAGTCCACCGGCTTGCTGCCCAGGGTTGCGGCGGCAATGCCAGCGAGAATCGCAGGCTCGGATTTCATCTGCTTCGACAGCGGCTGCAGTTGCCCATTGGAGGCGTGGACCATGCTGAACGAGTCTTCCACGGTCACCGCTTGCGGGCCTTCGGCCTGTATGTCGATGTCGGTACGGCCCAGGCACGGCAGGATCAATGCGTCTTTGCCGTGCATCAGGTGGCTGCGGTTGAGCTTGGTGCTGATCTGCACGGTCAGGTCGCAATTGCGCAGCGCTTCAAAGGTGCGCGGGCTGTCCGGCGTGGCTTGGGCGAAGTTGCCGCCCAGGCCGATAAACACTTTGGAGCGGCCTTCGAGCATGGCGTGGATTGCTTCCACCACGTTATGACCGTTGTCTCGCGGTACCTGGAACTGGAAGCGACGCTCCAGGGAATCAAGGAACGCCACCGGTGGCCGTTCGTTGATGCCCATGGTGCGGTCGCCCTGCACGTTACTGTGGCCACGCACCGGGCACAGGCCGGCGCCTGGGCGTCCGATATTGCCGCGCAGCAGCATCAGGTTGGCGATTTCCTGGATGGTCGGCACCGAGTGGCGGTGCTGGGTGATGCCCATCGCCCAGCACATGATCACGTTCTTGCCTTTGGCGTACATGCGCGCCGCTTGCTCGATCTCCACCAGGGTCAGGCCGGACTGTTCGACGATTTCATCCCAGGAGGTGTCGTCGATCTTGCCCAGGTAATCCAGCACGTTGGCGGTGTGTTCATTGAGGAAGTCGTGGTCGAACACGGCCTCTTTGCCTTCGGCCTGGGCCTGGCGTTCCCACAGCAGCAGGAATTTCGCCATGCCGCGCAGAATGGCCATGTCGCCACCCAGTGCCGGGCGGAAGTAGGCGGTGTTGGTCGGCTTGTCGCCGTTGGTGAGCATTTCCAGCGGGTGTTGCGGGTGCTGGAAGCGCTCCAGCCCACGCTCTTTCAGCGGGTTGATGCACACCACCTGGGCGCCACGTTTTACCGCTTCGCGCAGCGGTTCGAGCATCCGTGGGTGGTTGGTGCCCGGGTTCTGGCCCCAGACAAAAATCGCGTCCGCATGTTCGAAGTCATCGAAGGTCACGGTGCCTTTGCCCACGCCGACGCTTTGCGCCAGGGCCACGCCGCTGGCTTCGTGGCACATGTTCGAGCAGTCCGGGAAGTTGTTGGTGCCGTAGGAGCGCACGAACAGTTGATACAGATAAGCCGCCTCGTTGCTGGCCCGGCCCGAGGTATAGAACTCGGCCATGTCCGGATTTGGCAGTGCATTGAGGTGCTTGCCGATCAGGTCGAACGCCGACTCCCAACTGATGGGCTTGTAACGGTCGGTTTCGGCGTCGTAGCTCATTGGCTCGGTCAGGCGGCCCTGATACTCAAGCCAATAGTCGCTCTGCTCCAGCAGCGCGCTGACGCTGTGCTTGGCGAAGAATGCCGCGTCGACCCGACGCTTGGTGGCTTCCCAGTTGACCGCCTTGGCGCCGTTCTCGCAGAACTTGACCATGCCGCTTTCCGGCGAGTCGCCCCAGGCGCAGCCCGGGCAGTCGAAGCCGCCGTTCTGGTTGGTCTTGAGCATCATGCGGATGTTTTTCAGCGCGTTGTCACTGGTCAGCCAGGCTTGCGCCACGCTGATCAGTGCGCCCCAGCCACCGGCCGGGCCTTTGTAGGGCTTGTAGCGCGGGGTGGGTTTGTCGTCGGCTTGATGATGAGTGCTCACGCTTGATTCTCCATCGCAGGGCTATAGACCCGCGGCGCACTTTTCTGCGGCAGGTGGATGAGATTGAGGTTGTGCCGGCGGGCCCATTGCAGGGCCAGGCCGGTGGGCGACGAAAGGCTGACCAGGGTCTGGATGCCTGCGCGCAATACTTTCTGGATCAGTTCGAGGCTGCAGCGACTGGTGACAATCGCCAGGCCGCCGTCGGTCGGAATCTTTTGGCGGATCAGCGCGCCGATCAGTTTATCGAGGGCGTTATGCCGGCCGATGTCTTCGCGGCCCAGCAGCAATTCACCCTGGTTGTTCATGAACACCGCCGCATGCACCGCGCCGCTGTATTGGCCCAAGGGCTGGAACGCGCTGATGCGCTGGCGCAGGCCCTCCAGCCATTCGGCGGGCGGCAGGGGCGCGCCGGGCAGCACCTTGAGGTTGGGCAGCGCCTGTTCCACCGCTTCTACGCCGCACAGGCCACAGCCGCTGGTGCCCGCCAATTGCCGGCGCTGCTGTTTCATGTTCCAGAAGGCACGGCTGGAGATCTGCACCTGCGCGTATTGGGTCGAGCCCGACCCGCTGATTTTCAGGTCATAAATGTCGCTAACGTCTTCGATAATGCCGCTACCGACGCTGAAGCCGACAATAAAATCTTCAAGGTCGGTCGGCGTCACCAGCATCACCGCCTGGCTGATGTCGTTGTAGGCAATCGCCAACGCCACTTCTTCGGCGAGCGCGGTGCTGGCCGATTCGGTGTGTTCGAGATTACAAAACTGGTAGCTCTGGCTGGCGGCGGGCGCGGGCGTTTCGAGGGCGGGCGCCGCGCAAACTGGGCGCTGGGCGTTCATTGGGCATTACCACCGGGAGTATTCAGCTGTAAGACTAGGCGCGACAAAGGGTCGCGTCTAATCGTCAGTACTGATCTACCGATAGATGACGTCGATCAAGGCGCCGGCAGCGATTTCTGATACAGCGCAAAACAGGCTTCTGCCAACGCAGAACGCGGTGCGCTGCGACGCATGATCAGCCCCAGGCGGGCCAGAGTGTGAGCGTCTTCAATGGGTTGCAGGCGCAGGTGCTCGGTGAGCGCATCGAGGCCGCCGTGCAGCGGCATCACCGCGCAGCACAGGCCGCCGTGCACGGCTTGTAACAATTGATGGACGGCATCGGTCTGCAACAGCGGCTGCGGGTTGAGGCCGCGGCTGTGGAAATTGTGGTCGATGGACTGGCGAAAGTGCATGCCGCTGGTGAGCATGCCCAAGGGCAGTTCGATCAGCGCTTCCCAGCTCAGGGGCTTGTCACCGAAGCTGAAGAACCGTTGGTCGTACAGCAGACCCATGCGGGTTTCGCCCAGGGCCAGGGAGTCGAAACGCTCGGCGTCCAGGCGTTCGAGGTACGACACGCCGAGGTCCAGGCGGTTGCTCGCCAGTTGTTCGAGGATTTGCTCGGAACTCAGGGCTGACAACTCGAAGCGCAGGCTCGGGTGCTCTTTATGCAGTTTCTGCATCAATGCCAGCGGATCGAAGCTCGACAACGGCACCACACCCAGGCGCAACGTACCCACCAGGTTGCCGCGACAGGCCGCCGCTTCGGCCTGCAGACCGTCGTACGCCGCCAGCACCGTGCGTGCCCAGGCCAACACGCGTTCACCCGGAGCGGTAAAGCCTTCGAAGCGCTGGCCACGATTGACCAGCGGAAGATCAAGCTCTTCTTCCAGGCTGCGCAGGCGCATCGACAGGGTCGGCTGGGTGATATGGCAGCGTGCAGCGGCCTGGCCGAAGTGACGGGTTTCGTCGAGGGCGATGAGGAATTTCAGCTGCTTGATGTCCATCTTCGCTCCAGTGCGTTGTCCAAGTGGGGATTCTAGCGCGTTTGGGTCTGTGGTCAGGAGCGGTAGGAGTTATCCGGTCTTTGGTCAGGCAGGAACCCAATTCTGTAGGACTGGTCTAGTCTTTGGCATCTGGAATTCATATCCCAAGGAGAGCGCACCATGAGTATTTTCAGTTTTGTTAAGGAAGCAGGCGAGAAGTTGATTGATCTGTTGACGCCGGGTAATGCCAACGCGAGCGAGCAGTTGAAAGATCACGTGGCCAAGGTCGGGTTGGGTAACCCCAATGTGCAAACCACCGTTGACGGTGACAAGGTGACCGTGACTGGTGAAGTCGCCAGCCAGGAAGAGAAAGAGAAAATCCTGTTGGCGCTGGGCAACATCGCTGGCGTTGCGAGTGTTGATGACCAGATCACCGTGTCCGGTCCAGTTGTCGCTGCAGCCCGCTTTGTAGTGGTGAAAAAGGGCGACACCCTGAGTGCGATTTCGCTGGCGGTGTATGGCAACGCCAACCAGTACAACAAAATCTTCGAGGCCAACAAGCCGCTGCTGTCCCATCCGGACAAAATCTACCCAGGGCAGACGCTGCGTATTCCTGAGTAATACGCGGACCAAATGTGGGAGCGAGCAAGCCCGCTCCCACATTGGATCTTCAGCGTTATTACAAACCTACGATCAATTCCCGGTAATCCCCAACTGCTGCAAACTCCGCCGTGTCCTTAGGCCCCTTCCGGCTGTCCGGTTCTTTCACGGCCAGCAAATGCCCTACGCCAAAATCCCGGGCACTGCGCAGGATCGGCAAGGTGTCATCGATAAACAGGCTACGGGCCGGGTCGAAGGCGATGTCGGCGTGCAGGGCGTCCCAGAACTGCGGGTTTTCCTTGGCGAAACCGTAGTCATGGGAACTGATCAACCGCTCGAAATAAGGCGCCAGTTCGATGCGCTCCAACTTTAACGACAGCGAATCCCGATGGGCATTGGTGATCAGGATCACCCGCTTGCCGGCCTGTTTGATTGCCGCCAGGAAGGTATCGGCGTCCGGGCGCAAGGCGATCAGGTGAGCGGTTTCCAACTTGAGTTCACGTACCGGGATCTTGAGTTCGGCGCTCCAGAAATCCAGGCAATACCATTGCAACTGTCCGGCGTTACGCTCAAACAGCGGCTGCAACTCCATTTCGGCCATGGCCCGGCTCACGCCATGCAGTTCGGCGTAGCGCTGGGGCAGGTGCTCCATCCAGAAGTGGTTGTCGAAGTGCAGGTCGAGCAAGGTGCCGTCCATGTCCAGCAGGACGGTGTCGATGGCGTGCCAGGGCAGTGGAGGCATAAAGAACACTCATGTAAGAAAAGATATCCGACACAGACAATCGGAAAAGCCACGGTATAGTAACCCGATCACGCCAAGGAGCCGCTTATGCGCCAGAAACCCACCGTCCTCGCCCGCGAAATAGTCGCCAGTAGCCGTTTGTTCCGCGTGGAGGAGTTGCAATTGCGCTTTTCCAATGGCGTGGAGCGGACCTACGAACGCCTGGTGGGCAGGGGAGCCGGTTATGGCGCGGTCATGATCGTGGCGATGATCGACTCGGACCATGCGCTGTTGATCGAAGAGTATTGCGGCGGCACCGACGAGTACGAACTGTCATTGCCCAAGGGCCTGATCGAGCCGGGTGAAGACGTGTTGGCAGCGGCAGACCGGGAGCTCAAGGAAGAAGCCGGTTTTGGCGCCCGCCAGTTGGAACACATCACCGAACTGTCGCTGTCCCCCGGCTACATGAGCCAGAAAATCCAGGTGGTACTGGCCACCGAACTGTACGAAGAGCGCCTGGAAGGCGATGAGCCGGAGCCGATGCGCGTTGACCGGGTGAACCTGCGGGAGCTTTCGCAGTTGGCGCAGAACGAGCAGTTCAGCGAGGGCCGCGCCTTGGCGGCGCTGTATCTGGTACGCGACCTGTTGACCCAGCGTGGAGCGTTCCAGCCATGAGCGAACTGTTCCTGGGTCACCCGTTTATTGCCCCCGTGATTGAATTGGCCCGCCAGGCCGGCGAGGTCATCCTGCCGTATTGGCGTGCCGACGTGGCCGTGACCACCAAGACCGATGATTCACCGGTCACCGCCGCTGACCTCGCCGCCCACCATCTGATCCTCGCCGGGCTTACGGCCCTGGACCCGAGCATTCCGGTGCTGTCGGAAGAAGACGCCGATATCGACCAAAGTGTGCGCGCTGGCTGGCAGCGCTGGTGGCTGGTGGACCCGCTGGATGGCACCAAGGAGTTCATCTCCGGCAGCGAGGAGTTCACCGTCAACATCGCCTTGATCGAACAGGGCCGCGTGGTGTTCGGCGTGGTATCGATGCCTACCAGTGGTCGGTGCTACTTCGGTGGTGCCGGCCTGGGCGCCTGGCGCTCCGATGTGAGTGAGCCGCCCAAACAGATTCAGGTGCGCCAGACGCCCGCAGCGGGTGAGGCGTTTACCGTGGTTGCCAGCCGTCGGCACAGCAGCCCCGAGCAGGAGCGTTTACTGGCCGGTTTGAGCGTGGGATTGGGCGAATTGAAGCTGGCAAATATCGGCAGTTCGTTGAAGTTTTGCCTGCTGGCCGAAGGCAGCGCCGACTGCTACCCGCGCCTGGCGCCGACCTCGCAGTGGGATACCGCTGCGGCACAAGGCGTGCTGGAAGGGGCGGGCGGTGAAGTGCTTGAACTGGATGGGCAGCCGTTCAGTTACCCGGCGCGGGAGTCGCTGTTGAATCCGTTTTTCCTGGCGTTGCCAGCCAAGGCCGAGTGGCGTGAGCGGTTGCTGACCCTGGCCCAGTCTTAAACCAAACACCGATCAATTGTGGGAGCTGGCTTGCCTGCGATAGCGGTGGGCCAGCCAACAAAAATATCGACTGACAGTACGTTATCGCAGGCAAGCCAGCTCCCACAGTGGTTATGGGTAATGGCTTCTAGCGGTGCAGGACGTACTGCCCGGTAAAGGCCACGGCCCGCTCTTCACTGCCCTCGTTGACGATCCACGTCTCCAACGCCAAGCGCGCCCGGCCGTAACGCTTGTAGGTGGCCAAAAACCGCTTCCACACCTTTTCATCAGGTGCCTGGCACACCGCCGTCGCATCCGTGGTCACCGGCAGCGGATAACTGATCTGCCCTTCCTGAATCACGATGTGCCCGTCTTCGATTCCTTCCTCGCGCAACTGCAAATGCAGCCAACCCCAGCCCGCCAGTACGGCGCCGCAATACAGGCTGCCGCCAAACATGGTGCTCTTGTGGTTGATGTTGGCGTCCAGCGGCAAGCGCAGTTGCAGTTGCCGGTCCTGCCAGTCGAGCACCTTGAGGCCCATTTCCCGGGTCAGGGGAATGTCGTGGTGAAGGATCGATTCCAGGTAACGGCTATCGCGACTCATGGTGGCCTCGTGGCAGGGGGAAAAGGGTCATTCGTCGTCAGCGTGACTGTTGCCGCTGTCGGCGAAATTCAGCCCGTGCTTGCGCAGTTTGTCGTGCAGAGTCTTGCGCGGTACGCCCAGGGCTTCGGCGAGGCTGCGCATGGAGTTGTGGCTGCGTGCCAGTTCGGCGGCGATCAGGCTTTTTTCAAACTGCTCGACCTGTTCGCTCAACCCGCCGGGCGTGCTGGTCAGGACGCCGGCCGAAGGGTTGTCCGGGGTGCTGTCCAGCGCCAACTCAAGGCCCAGGGCGAAACGCTCTGCGGCGTTTTGCAGCTCGCGCACATTGCCCGGCCAGCTGTGACGCAACAGCAGCGCGCGTTGCCCCGGTTGCAGCTCTTTCATGGGTAGCCCGTGGCGGGTGCTGGCTTCGTCGGCAAAGTGCTGGAACAGCATCAGCGCATCCTCGCCCCGCTCGCGCAGTGGCGGAATGCGCAGCGGCGCGACGTTGAGGCGGTAATACAAGTCGGCCCGGAAGCGCCCCTGGTCGGCGGACTGGCGCAGGTCTTCCTTGGTGGCGGCGATGATGCGGATATCCAGCGGGATCAACTGATTGCCCCCCAGACGTTCCACCACGCGCTCCTGCAACAGCCGTAGCAGTTTGACCT
Organism: Pseudomonas sp. TH32; assembly: GCF_016650855.1. NCBI lineage: Bacteria > Pseudomonadati > Pseudomonadota > Gammaproteobacteria > Pseudomonadales > Pseudomonadaceae > Pseudomonas > Pseudomonas sp. TH32. The sequence goes on from NZ_JAEKFA010000002.1 coordinate 5,825,416, forward strand.
GCACATCCAGGCTCATGCTTTCGATTTCATCCAGAAACAGCGTGCCGCCGTTGGCGAATTCGAACTTGCCGATGCGCCGCTTCTGGGCGCCGGTAAAGGCTCCCGGCTCATGCCCGAACAACTCGCTTTCCACCACCGACTCGGCCAACGCCCCGGCGTTGATCGCCACGAACGGGCCGCTGCGGCGGTTCGACAGGTCGTGCAGCGCACGCGCCACCACCTCTTTGCCAGCGCCGGTCTCGCCGAGAATCAGCACATCTGCCTTGGTCGCCGCCAGCGCGCCGATCTGCTCGCGCAGGCGCAGCATCTGCGGTGAGTGCCCCACCAGGCGCGTGCTCAATTGCTGGCGGTCACTGAGGGCCAGGCGCAGGCTGCGGTTGTCCAGCACCAGGCGGCGCAGGGCCAGGGCGCGGCGCACGCTGTCGAGCAGGGCGTCGCTGGCGAAGGGTTTTTCCAGGAAATCATAGGCGCCGGTCCGCATGGCTTGCACCGCCAGCGGCACGTCGCCGTGGCCGGTGATCAGCAGCACCGGCAGCTCCGGGTCCTGGGCATGAAGCTCCCTCAACAGTTCCAGGCCGTCCATGCCGGGCATGCGAATGTCGCTCACCACCACCCCTGGCCAATCCCGGGACAGGCGCGACGTCAGGCCCTGGGCTTCGCCGAGGGTCAGGACCTTCAGCCCGGCCAGGTCCAGGGTCTGGCACAGGGCCTGACGCAGGTGTGGATCATCGTCGATCAACACCACCTGAATCTGGTTATCGATACTCATACACTGCGGTCCTCGGACGGTTGCAGACTGACACCCGGTGCTCCGGCGCGCAGTTTCAAGGTTAACAGCGCGCCACCTTCCTTGTGATTGGCGAACAACAGTTCACCGCCAAAGGCGCGCATCAGGGTGTCGCAGATCGCCAGGCCCAGCCCCAGGCCCTGGGTGCGGGTCTTGGTGGTGTAGAAGGGCTCGCTGGCGCGGCCGAGGGCTTCCATGCAGAACCCCGGGCCGTTGTCGCGAATGTACAGGTTGACGCCCTGTTCGGTGGTCTGGGCACTCAACCAGAGTTTTCGCGGCGGGCCTTTTTCGGTCAGGGCGTCCAGGGCATTGGCCAACAGGTTGCCCAGCACCTGGCGCAGGCGGGTTTCCCCGGCGGCCACCCACAAGGTTGCCTCGGGCAGGTCGCGGATCAGCTCCACTTCCATCGCCCGCCGCCGTTTGGCCAGCAGCGCCAGCGCATCGTCCAGCGCCGGTTGCAGGGCCACGCTCTCCGGCGCGTGCCGGTCGCGCCGGGCGAAGGCGCGCAAGTGGGCGATGATCGAGGCCATGCGTCCGGTCAATTCGCTGATCAGCTTGAGGTTGCCACGGGCGTCGTCGGTGCGCTCGTGGTCGAGCAAAATCCCGGCGTTTTCCGCGTAGCTGCGAATCGCGGCCAGCGGCTGGTTAAGCTCGTGGCTGATGCTCGCCGACATGGTGCCCAGCGCCGATAACTTGCCGGCCTGTACCAAATCATCCTGGGCGCGCACCAGTTCCTGCTGGGCATGTTCACGCTCCAGCACTTCCTGTTTCAGGCGTCGGTTGAGGCCTTCGAGGTCGCTGGTCCGTTCGATCACGCGCATTTCCAGCTCGCGACGGGCCTTGGCTTCGAAGGCAATGCGCTCCAGGTAGTGACGACGGCGCTGCATCATCAGGCCGAGCAACAGCATCAGCACCAGCAAGGTGGCGCCCCCTACCGCAACCACGGTACGCACCGGGCGGCTGATTAACGTGCGTGGGGCGAGAATTTCGACCTTCCAGCCGGTTTCGGCGATGTCGGTGGACTGGCGCACCCAGGCAGTGGAGCTGAGGTTCAGCGGCTGCGGGTCGCGGGTCGGGTAAGGCTGGATGGCGATGATGGCGCGGCGTTCTTCGTCGGTCAGCGGCCGAGTGGCGCGGAATCGCCATTGCGGGCGCGACGTGAGGATCACCACGCCGTTGTGGTCGGTCACCAGCAGTTGTTCGGGTGTATTGCCCCACAGGCTTTCGGTGTGGTCCAGGTCGACCTTGACCACCAGCACGCCGATGATCGTGTCGCCATCGCGCACGGCGGCTGCGAAGAAGTAGCCGCGCTTGGCCGAGGTGGTGCCCAACCCGAAGAATCGCCCCAGGCGCCCGGCCATGGCTTCGCTGAAGTAGGGACGGAAGGAAAAATTACGCCCGACGAAGCTGTCCTGTTTGTCCCAATTGGACGCGGCGAGGGTCTTGCCGGTGGTGTCCATCAGGTACATCACTTCCACCCCGGCCTGGGCGGCGACGTCCTTGAGCAGGTGGTTGGCGTTGACCAGGTTGGTGCTGACGTGAGGTGCGTCGATGGCGGTGCGCAGGGCCGGCAGGTCGCCGAGGATCTGCGGCAACACTTCGTAGCGATGCAGGGTGCCCAGCAGGTTGGCGACGTAGAGGTCCAGCGTCTGGCGGTTCTGCCCGGCCAGTTCGCTGCGGTAATAACGCTCGGCCAAGTGCTCCAGAGGCCACAACAGCGGTGCCAGGCAAAGCGCCAGCAAGGCCAGGCTGCGCCAGCGGGGTCTTCGCGGAAGGGGTGGAGTCATGGGAGTCGTGCGCCTGTGGGTACAGGCGCATTATGCCTACGCCTGCTCGGCAAGACACTCGCGCAATGCGTCGTGCCATTGCGGCTGCGAGACGTGCCACTGTTGTTGCAGGCGGCTGCAATCCAGGCGCGAGTTCAGCGGGCGCTTGGCGGGCGTTGGATAGGCGCTGGAAGGGATCGCCTCCAGTTCGGCGCACGCCTTGCCTTCGATGCGCAATTGCTCACCAATGGCCTGGGCAAAGCCGAACCAGGAGGTCTCGCCCTGGGCGGTCAGGTGGTAGATGCCCCAAGCCCCGGCCTGGCCCGCTTGCCAGTGTTCGATCAGCGCGCGTGTACTGTTGGCGATGGTGCCGGCCCAGGTCGGTGCACCGATCTGGTCGGCAACGATGCGCATCTGCGGTTTTTCCTGCAGCAGGCGTTGCATGGTCAGCAGGAAGTTCTTGCCGTGGGTCGAGTAGACCCAACTGGTGCGCAGAATCAGGTGCTCACCGCCGACGGCTGCGATCGCCTGTTCGCCTGCCAGCTTGCTCGCACCGTAGACGCCCAGCGGGTGGGTGGCATCGTCCTCGTTGTAGGGTGCGGCCTTGCTGCCGTCGAACACGTAGTCGGTGGAGTAGTGGATCAACGGAATGCCCAGCGCCGTGGCTTCCTCGGCGAAGACGCCGGGGGCCGTGGCGTTGATGGCGAAGGCCACGTCCGGCTCGCTCTCGGCTTGATCGACGGCGGTGTGGGCGGCGGCGTTGATGATCAAGCCCGGGCTATGGGCGCGCACTTGCTGGCGGATTTGCTCGGGATGCGTCAGGTCAAGCTGATCGCGGCCCAGCACGATCAACTCGCCCAGGCCCTGGAGGCGCTGTTGCAGCTCCCGGGAGACCTGGCCGTGCTGGCCGCTGATGAGGATCTTCAACGGGGCGCTCATGGGAACAGGTCGGCTTCTTTCAGGCTTTTACCGTTTTGGTCCTTGGCGGACAAGGTTGGCGTGCCGGTCAGTTGCCAGTCGATGTTGAGCTCTGAATCGTCCCAGCGAATGCATCGTTCGGCTGAGGGTGTGTAGTAGTCGGTGGTTTTATAGAGGAATTCGGCGTAGTCGCTGAGCACCACAAAACCATGGGCAAATCCCGGTGGAATCCACAACTGGCGATGATTCTCGGCAGACAAGCGCACGCTCGCCCATTTGCCGAAGTGCGGTGAGCTGTGGCGGATATCCACCGCCACGTCCAGCACTTCACCGGCGGTTACACGCACCAGTTTGCCCTGGGCGTGCTGTACCTGATAGTGCAGGCCACGCAGCACACCTTTTTGCGAGCGCGAGTGGTTGTCCTGCACAAAATCTTGTTGCAAGCCGGTCGCCTGGGCGAAATCCCGGGCGTTGAAACTCTCATAAAAAAAACCGCGTTCATCGCCAAAAACCTTCGGTTCGATGATCAAGACACCGGGAAGCTCAGTGGCGATTACATTCATTTAGTTTCCCCAGCGAGAGTGAACAAGTATTGACCATAGCCGGTTTTGCCAAAGTATTTGGCCCGTTCCAGCAAATGGTCGCGGTCAATCCAGCCGTTTTCGTAGGCGATTTCTTCCAGGCACGCCACTTTCAACCCCTGGCGGTGCTCGATGGTCTGCACGTACGTCGAGGCTTCCAGCAGGCTGTCGTGGGTACCGGTGTCGAGCCAGGCGAAACCCCGGCCAAAACGTTCCACATGCAGGTCGCCACGCTTGAGGTAGGCGTTGTTGACGTCGGTGATCTCCAGTTCGCCACGTGGTGATGGCTTGACCGCCTTGGCGATCTTGATCACGTCGTTGTCGTAGAAATACAGGCCGGTCACCGCATAGCTGGATTTTGGCTTGGCCGGTTTTTCTTCGATGGACAAGGCTCGGCCTTGAGCGTCGAAATCGATCACGCCGAAACGCTCCGGGTCCTTGACCCAGTAGCCGAAGACGGTGGCACCGGATGGGCGCTCAGCGGCCGTACGCAGTTGGTCGCCGAAGTGTTGGCCGTGGAAGATGTTGTCGCCCAGGATCAGGCACACCGGATCATCACCGATGAACTCTTCACCAATCAAAAACGCTTGTGCCAAACCATCCGGCGACGGTTGTTCGGCATAGGTGAAGCGCACGCCAAACTGGCTGCCATCACCCAGCAGATTGCGGTACTGCGGCAAATCCACCGGCGTGGAGATCACCAGGATTTCCTTGATTCCGGCCAGCATCAACACCGAGATCGGGTAGTAGATCATCGGTTTGTCATACACCGGCAACAATTGCTTGGAGACGCCCAGGGTAATGGGGTGCAAACGGGTGCCGGAGCCACCGGCCAATACGATTCCCTTCATCATGCGATCAGATCCTTCATGTCAGTGTTGCCCAGTCGTTCGCCCTGATAACTGCCGTCCTGCACCCTGCGGCACCATTCCAGGTTATCGAGGTACCACTGCACGGTTTTGCGCAGGCCGGTTTCAAAGGTTTCCTCGGGCACCCAGCCCAGTTCGCGCTCGATCTTGCTGGCATCGATCGCGTAGCGCTGGTCGTGGCCCGGGCGATCCTTGACGAAGGTGATCAGGTCGGTGAATTTTTCGACGCCCGCCGGGCGCTGTGGCGCCAGCTCTTCCAGCAGGCCGCAGATGCTGCGCACCACGTCGATATTCTTCTGCTCGTTGTGGCCGCCGATGTTGTAGGTCTCGCCCACCACACCTTCAGTCACCACTTTGAACAGCGCGCGGGCGTGGTCTTCGACGAACAGCCAGTCGCGCACTTGCAGGCCATCGCCATACACCGGCAGGGGTTTACCCGCCAGTGCGTTGAGGATCACCAGCGGGATCAGCTTCTCTGGGAAGTGGAACGGCCCGTAGTTGTTCGAGCAGTTGGTCAGCAGCACCGGCAGGCCATAAGTGCGCTGCCATGCGCGCACCAGATGATCGGACGCGGCCTTGCTGGCGGAGTACGGCGAGCTCGGCGCGTAAGGTGTGGTTTCGGTGAACAGGTCATCGACGCCGTGCAGGTCGCCGTACACTTCATCGGTGGAAATGTGGTGGAAGCGGAAGGCGCTTTTGGCCGGCTCTTCGAGCGTCTGCCAATAGGCGCGTGCGGCCTCCAGCAGGCTGTAGGTGCCGACGATATTGGTCTGGATAAAATCCGACGGGCCGTCGATGGACCGGTCCACGTGGGACTCGGCCGCCAGGTGCATGATCGCGTGCGGCTCAAAGCGCGCCAGCACGGCACTGACGGTGGCCTGGTCGATGATGTCGGCCTGGACGAACTCATAGCGGCTATTGGTCGCGATGCTGGTCAGCGACTCAAGGTTGCCGGCGTACGTCAGTTTGTCGAGGTTGAGCACTTCGTGCCCGGTGTTTTGAATCAGGTGCCGGACCAGGGCGGAGCCGATAAATCCGGCGCCGCCGGTAATAAGAATGCGCATGTCGGAGGCCTTTTCCTTAGTCGGACATTAAGCAAATGGAGCATAGCTTGAGTTGTGGAGCGAGGTGGTGCAAGGGGCGAGGGCAATTTGCGTGCCGAAACACTGCATTCGCAGGGGTTGCGTAACCCCCGTCAACAATGGCGATATAAGCGCCTGATAAAAACACCAGGGGTCGTCACATGTTGCTCGCCACGTTGATTCATCGCGCCAGTCTGCCATGCCCGCAAGTAGGGCCGGAGCCTGCGGCGCAACTACTGGAGCAGCATTACGGCCTCGGCGGGGCGTTGCAGTCCCTCGGCAGCCAGCAAGACCTCAATTACCGCATCGACAGTGACCGAGGCCGCTTTGTGCTGAAAATCTGCCGGGGCGACTATGCCGCCGTCGAGTTGCAGGCCCAGCACGCCGCCCTCAAGCACTTGCAGGAACATTCGGACGTGCGGGTCCCCAAGGTGATCACGTCCCTTAACGGCGAAGAACTGCTGACCGAAACCGTCGCGGGGCACACCGTGCACCTGCGGTTACTGGACTACATCGACGGCCAGCCGCTCACTCACCTGCCTCATCTGGGCCGCGAGGTGATCGCAGGTTTCGGTGAACTGTGCGGGCGGATGAGCCTGGCGCTGGCCGGTTTCGAGCATCCGGGCCTGGAACGCACCCTGCAATGGGACCCGCGTCATGCCCTTGAGCTGATCAACCATCTGCTCTCGACCCTCGAGAACCTCCCCCAGCGGGCTGCGCTGGAGCAAGTGGCCGAGCAGGTGGAACGCCGTGTGCGGCCTTTGGCCGATCACCTGCCGTGGCAGGCCGTGCACATGGACATCACCGATGACAACGTGGTCTGGCAGCGCGACGCCCAGCGGCATTGGCAGGTGCAGGGTGTGATCGATTTCGGCGACCTGGTGCGCACCTGGCGCATTGCCGACCTGTCGGTGACCTGTGCGGCACTGCTGCACCATGCCGAGGGTGATCCGTTCGCCATCCTGCCGGCGATCCAGGCATGCCACGCGATTACCCCGTTGCAGCACGAAGAGCTGCAGGCGCTGTGGCCGCTGATCGTCGCGCGGGCTGCGGTGTTGGTGCTGAGCAGTGAACAGCAGCAGGGCCTGGACCCGGATAACGCCTACCTGCTGAAGAACGCCGAGCATGAGTGGGAAATTTTCGACGTGGCGACATCGGTGCCCTTTGAGCTGATGGAGGCGGCGATCCTGAGGAGTGTCGGTGCCCAGTTGCCGCCGATTGTCGGCGAAGGGTTTGCGCCGTTGCTGCCGGGGCTGGTTGGACGTGAGTTCGCGCTGATCGACCTGGGCGTGCTCAGCCCGCATTTCGAGGCGGGGAATTGGCAGCAGGAAGGTATTGATCGACGGCTTCTAGAGGAGGCGGCCCTGGTGCATGGGCTGGCCGCGAGTCGTTATGGCCAATATCGGCTGTCCCGCACCCAGCCGGACAGCGACGTCGAACCGGACACCTTCCCGCTTCACGTAGAGCTGCACATGCCCTTGGGCGCCACGGTGGAGGCACCGTTTGCCGGCACCTTGCGTTACGCCGCCGACGGCCTGCTGTGCCTGCACAGTGCGCAGTTGAGCGTTCGGTTGTGGGGAGTGAACGCCTTGTTGCAGCACGGCGCGGCGGTGGTAAAGGGCCAAGTGCTCGGCGAGGTTGTCGGCCCGCTGACGGTGCAACTGTGCCGCGCCGAGCTTGAGCCGCCGTTGTTCTGCACGCCGTCCCGGGCGCCGGCCTGGCAAGCGTTGTGCCCGTCCCCGGCCACCCTGCTGGGGCTGGCCTGCGACGCCGAGCCGGAGTTGGACCCCGAGGACCTGCTGGCCCGCCGCGACGCCAGTTTCGCCCGTTCGCAGAAGCACTATTACGTCGACCCGCCGCGCATCGAGCGCGGCTGGCGCAATCACCTGATCGACATGCAGGGCCGTTCCTACCTCGACATGCTCAACAACGTCGCGGTGCTCGGCCACGGTCACCCGCGCATGGCCCAGGTGGCAGCGCGGCAATGGTCGTTGCTCAACACCAACTCGCGCTTTCACTATGCGGCGATTGCCGAATTTTCCGAGCGTCTGCTGGCGCTGGCGCCGGATTCCATGGACCGGGTGTTCCTGGTCAACAGCGGCACCGAAGCCAATGACCTGGCAATCCGCCTGGCCTGGGCCTACAGCGGCGGGCGCGACATGCTCAGCGTGCTGGAGGCCTACCACGGCTGGTCGGTGGCGGCGGATGCGGTGTCGACCTCGATCGCCGACAACCCTCAGGCCCTGAGCAGTCGCCCGGACTGGGTGCACCCGGTGACCGCGCCGAACACCTATCGTGGCGAGTTCCGCGGGCAGGACAGTGCGCCCGACTATGTACGCAGCGTGGAACACAACCTGGCGAAAATCGCCGCGCAGAACCGCCAGTTGGCGGGCTTCATTTGTGAGCCGGTGTACGGCAATGCCGGCGGGATTTCCTTACCGCCGGGCTATTTGCAGCAGGTGTACGCCCTGGTTCGGGAGCGGGGTGGCGTGTGCATCGCCGATGAAGTGCAGGTGGGTTACGGCCGCATGGGCCATTTCTTCTGGGGCTTTGAAGAGCAGGGCGTAGTGCCGGACATCATCACCATGGCCAAGGGCATGGGCAACGGCCAGCCGTTGGGCGCGGTGATCACCCGCCGGGAAATTGCCGAGGCGCTGGAGGCCGAGGGTTACTTCTTTTCGTCGTCCGGCGGCAGCCCCGTGAGTTGCCGCATCGGCATGGCGGTGCTGGACGTGATGGAGGAAGAAAAGCTGTGGGAAAACGCCCAGGTGGTGGGCGGGCACTTCAAGGCACGGTTGGAAGCGCTGGTCGAACAGTATCCATTGGTGGGCGCGGTGCATGGTTCCGGGTTCTATCTGGGGCTGGAACTGGTCCGCGACCGGCAGACCCTGGAGCCGGCCACTGAGGAGACCGCGCGGCTGTGCGATCGGCTGCGGGAACTGGGAGTCTTCATGCAACCCACCGGCGACTATCTGAACATCCTCAAGATCAAGCCGCCGATGGTCACTTCCCGGCGCAGCGTGGATTTCTTCGTCGACATGCTGGCGAAGGTGTTGGAGGAAGGGCTGTAACAATAAACTCGATTGTTATCGGTAAAATATGATCATTTTTCGATTGGCGGATAACTATTAGCTTCAAAAGCCGATTTTTATCCGTTATAAAGGCACCCACTTGCCCGCCGCCGAGGAGATGATTCATGAGCCGTATCGTTACCGTTGCCGCGACCCAGATGGCCTGTTCCTGGGATCTTGAAGCCAATCTTGAAACCGCTGAAAGGCTGGTGCGCGAGGCGGCTGCCAGGGGCGCGCAGATCATCCTGATCCAGGAGCTGTTCGAGGCCCCGTACTTCTGCCAGAAGCCGAACCCGGACTACCTGCAACTGGCGACCACGGTTGAAGACAACGTTGCGATCAAGCACTTCCAGAACATAGCCCGGGAACTGCAAGTGGTGCTGCCCATCAGCTTCTACGAACGGGCGGGCCGCGCGCGTTTCAATAGCATCGCGATCATCGACGCCGACGGCTCCAACCTCGGGATTTATCGGAAAAGCCACATCCCGGACGGCCCGGGCTACCATGAAAAGTATTACTTCAACCCCGGTGATACCGGCTTCAAGGTATGGAATACCCGCTACGCGAAGATCGGCGTGGGCATCTGTTGGGACCAGTGGTTCCCGGAAGCCGCCCGCAGCATGGCGCTGCAAGGCGCGCAAATCCTGTTCTACCCGACCGCCATCGGCAGCGAGCCCCACGACAAGAGCATTTCGTCCCGCGACCACTGGCAGCGAGTGCAACAAGGCCATGCCGGTGCCAACCTGATGCCGCTGGTCGCCAGCAATCGCATCGGCAACGAAGCGCAGGACGGCTACGACATCACCTTCTATGGCTCGTCCTTCATCGCCAACCAATACGGCGAGAAAGTAGAAGAGCTCAACGAAACCGAAGAGGGCATCCTGGTGCACCGCTTCGACCTTGATGAACTTGAACACATCCGCAGCGCCTGGGGTTCGTTCCGCGACCGCCGTCCGAACCTGTATGGTGCGCTTAAAACCCTCGACGGTTCCCTGGAGTCCTGAATCGCCATGACCACTTTGCACAGCACCCCCCGCGCCGACGGCTTCTACATGCCTGCCGAATGGGCGCCACAGACCCAAACCTGGATGATCTGGCCCGAGCGCCCGGACAACTGGCGCCTGGGCGGTAAGCCGGCGCAGGCCGCTCACGTGGCGGTGGCCAAGGCCATCGCACGTTTTGAACCGGTGACCGTGGCGGTATCGGCCGGCCAGTATGAGAACGCCCGCGCGCGCCTCGACGTGCCGAATATCCGCCTGGTGGAAATGTCCAGCGACGACGCCTGGGTGCGCGACACCGGGCCGACCTTCGTGATCAACAACAGCGGCGAAGTGCGTGGCGTGAACTGGGACTTCAACGCCTGGGGCGGCTTTGATGGTGGCCTGTATTCGCCGTGGAATCGCGATTCCCAGGTGGGCGGCAAGATCCTTGAGATCGAGCGCAGCCCGCGTTATCGCACCGAAGGGTTTGTGCTGGAAGGCGGCTCGATTCACGTCGACGGCGAAGGCACCCTGATCACCACCGAAGAATGCCTGCTCAACCGCAATCGCAATCCGCACCTCGGCCGCGAGGAAATCGAAGCGGTGCTCAGTGCCAATCTGGCTGTGGATAAGATCATCTGGCTGCCGGACGGCCTGTTCAACGACGAAACCGACGGGCATGTGGATAACTTCTGCTGCTACGTGCGCCCGGGTGAAGTACTGCTGGCCTGGACCGATGACCCGCAAGACCCGAACTACGCACGCTGCCATGCCGCCATGGACGTACTGCAAAGCAGCACCGACGCCCAGGGCCGCTCGTTCACAGTGCATAAAATGCCGATCCCGGGGCCGCTGTACGCCACCGAGGAAGAATGCGCCGGCGTGGATCCGGTCGACGGCACCCAGGAGCGCAACCCCACCGTGCGGTTGGCCGGTTCCTACGTCAACTTTCTGATCGTCAACGGTGGCATCATCGCGCCGAGCTTCGACGACCCGCTGGACAGCCGCGCCAAGGAGATTCTGCAGAACCTGTTCCCGCAGCACGAAGTGGTGATGGTGCCTGGCCGCGAACTGTTACTGGGGGGCGGCAACATCCACTGCCTGACCCAGCAACAGCCGGCACCGCACAAAAACTGAGTGCACTTGTAACAGCCTGATGCCCGGTTGAGCGGCAATCGGGCGCGCCGCAGTTTGGGCGCTCACAGCAAGCCCACGGCCCGTCAGGTTCGTGGGCTTTTTGTGACCATGTGCCGACAAACCGGGCACATTGGCATAGCTCTTGTATCGCTGTTGGGACACAGAGCAGGGTGTATGACTAAGCGGTTCTGTCATAAACCTTGAGTAAGTTAGCCGCTCAAGCCGTCGGAGAGAGCGCTGAAATGAATGCCGATATCAACCTGATGTACACGCGTACGTTCCACCCTTTGCGGGTGAACGGTGACGCGATCCATGCGCTGGCGCTCTGGTTGAAGGCAAACGGTTCGAGGCAGATCAGGACGCCCGACCCGCGCCGGGTGATGAGCGAACGGTACCCGGCGGGGCTGTTCAGCGAGGATGAGGTGCAGGCGTTGTGTGAGTTGATGAAAGACTGACGGTTGTTTTTCAATGTTGCACTGGACCTTGTGGCGAGGGAGCTTGCTCCCGTTGGGGTGCGCAGCAGCCCCAAAACAGATCATCGAGTTCTATCTGAAAAAACACAGTCGCCTATTTTGGGGGCGCTTCGCACCCCAGCGGGAGCAAGCTCCCTCGCCACGGAAGCTTGTTAGAAACTGTAGGTTCCGGTCACTACCAGAGTGCGGGGGTCGCCGAACTGAATCTGCGCTGCACTCGTCGCTGACGCGTAGTACGTCTTGTCGTTGATATTGTTCAGCGCCGCCCTTACATCCCATTCCTTCTGCCGGAACCCGGCCAGTGCATCCCAGCGGCCATAACCCGGTAACACCACGGTGTTGGCGTTATCCGCATAACGATCACCCACCAGCGTCAACCCGGTTTCCGCGTACCAGCCCATCTCCGGTTTCCAGGTGACGAACAGGCTCGCATTGCGCTTGGCCACATCGCTGATGCGCTTGCCCTCAAAACCATTGTTGTCCTTCACCACCGTGGCGTCCTGCAGGCCGACGCCACCGCGTACATACCAGTTGCCGACGATCTTGCCGGCAGCGGTCAACTCCACGCCACGGGAGCGCTGCTCGCCGCTGAGCAAGGTGATGGTCGGGTCCAGCGGGTCACGGGTGCGGCGGTTGTAGAGTTCCAGTTCGTACACCGCCAGCGTGGTGCTCAGGCGGTCGTCGAGCCAGTCGCTCTTGACCCCGATTTCCTTCTGTTTGGTCAGCTCCGGGCTCAGGTCGTTGGCGTTGCCCGCCGCGTTGGGCGTGATGCCGATCAGGCCGCCGCCGGTCGGGGAGAAGGTCTTGCTCCACGAGGCATAGAACGAATGGTGTTCCAGCGGCGTCCAGACCAGGCCCACGCGCGGGCTGGTGCTGTGGCTCACGACCTGTTCCGAGGCGTTGGTCAGTTGGTTGGTGGACTCGACATCAAAGCGGTCATAGCGCAAACCGGCGAGCAGTTGCCATTGATCGTTCAGGCGCAATTGGTCCTGCACATACACGCCCTGGCTTTGCACTTCGGTGTGACTGCTGCTGAATGCCGGCAGGCGACCGTAGTGGCGCAAGCCCGGGTTGGGGTTGTACACATCCACGCTTGGCACAGCGGCGAGCGGAGCTCGATAGAGTTTCGGGTCACGGCGCTGGTTGCCCAACTCCACTCCGGTCAGCAAGCGATGCTCCAGGCCAAAAGTGCTGAAGCCGCCTTCCAGTTCGACGTTGTTGAGGATGTTGCGTGTGGTCAAGTCCTGCTGCCAGCGCTGGCGCCCGACCTTGTTGGTTTTGGGGTCGTAGCTGACGGCGTAGGTGTTATCGAAGTCGCTGTCGAGGGTGAACACGCCCAGCGTATGGCGCAGTTGCCAACTGTCGTTCAACTCATAGGCAAGCCGGGAGCGCAGGGACTGGGACTTGTCGTCGATGTAATCGCGCTTGTCACCATAAGTGGTGCTGCGGCTGACATCCGCCGGGCGCCCGTTGACCCCGGGAATGCCACGGTCCGGCGTGCGGTTGTAGCGGCTGTATTCGTATTGCACCAGCCAGTTCAGGTCAGGGGTCAGTTGCCAGCTCATGGACGGCGCAAACAGTTGGCGATTGCCGCTGACGCCGTCACGGAAGCTGTTGTTGTCCTGGTTGCCCATGTTCAGGCGCAGGCTGATGTTGTCGGTGGGGTCGGTGCTGAGGTCGGCATACAGGCTGCGCAAATCATTGCTGCCGCCCTGGGCCTCGATGCTGGAGGCGCGACCGGCCTGGGGCAGCTTGCTTACCCGGTTGACGATGCCGCCCTGGCCGCCGCGCCCGTACAACACGGCCGCCGGGCCTTTGAGCACGTCGATGCGTTCGATGTTGTGCAGGTCGCGCACGTATTGGCTGTCGTCGCGGATGCCGTCCAGATAGAAGTCGTTGCTGGCGTCGAAACCGCGAATGCGCAGGCTGTCGAACCGCGTGTCGGCGCCGCTGCTGACGTTGGGCACGCCGCTCAAGGCCTGGCCCAGGTCATTGGTGCCGTAGGAACGCAGGCTGTCGGTTTTCACCGAGTCGATGGCCTGGGGCACATAGCGCACGGGCGTGGCCGTGCGGGTAGCGGTGCTGGTTTCCTTGACGCGCGGGTCGTCTTCGTCCGCTTCGGCGCTCACGGACGTTTCCGGCAGAACGGTGGCCGCGCAGGCAAAACCGGCAGACAGCAGTACAGAAAGCCCAAGGGTTATGGGCGTCAGGCGCAGGGCAGGCATCGGGGTGTGTATCCAAAAAGGTTGGGAGGATAAAAGTGCGCTAATGGTAATGCTTACTATTTGCGCAGGTTATCTATTCCTAAACCTACCTTTCTGAAAACTGTTACGGCGTATGTTTTTCAGGGGTATTCGACCGATTCCCGAAACAGTCTGAAAGCTGATCCGGGGTTTTTCCCAATTGTGGGTAAGACTAATCTGCCGGGCATCAACGTCCATCGGAGCCCGTCATGTCGGCAGCCACGCTTCACTACATTTACGACCCGCTGTGCGGCTGGTGTTACGGCGCCGAGCCGCTGCTTAACGCTGCCCAGGCTGTAGTGCCGATCCAGTTGCATGGCGGCGGCATGATGACCGGGGCCAATCGCCAATCCGTCTCGCCGCAGTTGCGTGATTACGTAATGCCGCACGACCGGCGCATCGCCGAATACACCGGGCAACCGTTTGGCGAGGCGTATTTCGAGGGCCTGTTACGTGACCATAGCGCGGTGTTCGACTCGGCCCCGCCGATCAGCGCCGTACTTGCCGCCGAAAAAATCGCCGGTCGCGGCCTGGAGTTGCTGGCGCGTTTGCAAACGGCGCACTACGTCGAAGGTCGCCGAATCGCCGATAACGACGTGCTGGTGAGTCTGGCCGAATCTATCGGTTTGGATCCCCAGGCGTTTGAGGCCGCTTTCGATGAAACCCTGGGTGCAGAAACGCTCGCTCACATCAAGGACAGCCGCCAATGGTTGGCAAAAATCGGCGGCCAGGGCTTTCCTACGTTGGCCCTGGAGCAGGACGGCCAGTTGCAGTTGCTCGATATCAGCCCCTGGTTGGGCAAGCCTGAAGCCTTCGCGGTTTGGCTGAGACAAACAGTCGCAATTTCGATTCAAACCACCCAATCGAGTGCACCAATGTGTGGCTTGCAAGGGTGTGACGATCCGAGAAGTGCTGGATAGAGCCTCGCACGATGATGGCTATCTAATGTTTCTTAGACTTTTTTAGCCTAAATACAGAAGATTCACGAAATTGACACACAGTAAAGGGCGCGGATAGGATTCGCCCCAACGCCTGTGGCTAACCGCCATGACTTCCCCAATAAAAAAAGGCCCGCGGCATATCACGTCGTCCGCGGGCCTTTTTTTATCTGGGAAAGTCGACACCAGAAAAGGCAACACGGAGCCTGGTGTCACAGCGCGTACTCAACCAGTAATAAGGAATATAAGAAAATGTTGAAACAACGGATGGGGCTGATCGCTCTGGGGATTTTGAGCGCTACGCAAGCAATGGCTGACGACCAATCCCAATCAAAGGGTTTTGTTGAAGACAGCCACCTGAACATCGCGGCGCGCAACGCGTACATCAGCCGCGACTACAAAAACGGCAAGCAAGACAAAGCCGAATGGGGCCAGGGCTTCATCGGCAAGTTCGAATCCGGCTTCACCCAAGGCACCGTCGGTGTGGGTGTGGACGTGATCGGCCAGTACGCCATTCGCCTGGATGGTGGTAAAGGTCGCAGCGGCGCCGGCGGTATCGACTTCTTCAAGCAAGGCGACAGCGGCGCAGCAGCCGATGACCTGGCCAAGGGCGGCGCAGCCGTCAAGGCACGCATCTCCAACACCGTAATCAAATACGGTCAGCAGATGCCAGCCGTGCCGGTCCTGCAGTACGACAATTCCCGTCTGTTGTCGGAAACCTACGAAGGTACTTCGATCGTTTCCAAAGAAATCGCCGGCCTGCAACTGGACGCTGGTCACTTCACCAAGGAAGCTCGCAAGAGCGCCGAGGGTTCCGACAGTGGCGCGCTGAAAAGCATCGACTACATCGGCGGTAGCTACAAATTCACCGAAAGCCTGTCGGCAGCGCTCTACGCTTCCAATATGCAGGACGTGCTGAAGAAGCAATACGTCAACGTCAACTACGTGCTGGCCCTGCCAGAGAAACAATCGTTGACCTTCGACTTCAACGGCTACAAAACCAAGCTCGACCGTAGCTTCGCCCTGGAAAACCAAGGTGACGCCGACGCTCGCGACAACAAAATCTGGAGCCTGGGCGCCACATGGGCCGTTGGCCCGCACAGCTTCACCCTGGCCCACCAGCGCAGCACCGGTGACACCGGTTACCTGTACGGCGGCTACCGCAACGCAGGCGGCATCGGCGACGGTGGCAACACCATCCTGCTGGCCAACTCCTACTGGTCTGACTTCAACGGCAAGGACGAGCGCTCCTGGCAAGCAGGCTACGGCCTGGACTTCAGCGCCTTCGGCGTGCCTGGCCTGACCTACAACATCGCCTACGTGCGCGGCACCAACATTGACGACGGTTCCAACCGCGGCAGTGGCACCGAGCGTGAAATCTTCAACCAGTTCAAATACGTGGTACAGAGCGGCCCGGCCAAAGACCTGAGCCTGCGTGCCCGTGCGTCGTGGTTGCGCGTTTCCAACAACGCCAGCAACTACAACGTCGGCGGTAACGAAATCCGCCTGTTCGCCGACTACCCGATCAACGTTTTCTAATTGATTCGGCGTCGCGCCTGATTCCAGGCGATAAAAAACCCCGACTGGTTCGGGGTTTTTTTATGCCTGCGATCAGCGCTTGCTGGCGGCTGCGATGATCACGTCTGCGACCTTTTGCGGCTGGGACAGCATCGGCACATGGCTGGTTTGCACCACAGTGGTGGTGGCATTGATTTTCTTCGCATAGGCCTGCTCCAGGCCCGGGTCGATCATGCGGTCCTTGGCGGCGACGATGTAATAGTTGGGTTTGGTTTTCCAGGCGGCGACCGTGATTTTATCGTCGAACGCCTTGCCCAGAATCGGCCCCTGCGTCACGGCAATCAGGTTGGCCTGGTCGGCAGGCAAGTCCTGGGCGAAGTTTTTCGCCACGGACGCGGCGGGCAAATACAGGTAGCCGGAAGCGTCGGCACTGATGGTCTCGATACCCGGCGGGGTTGGGTAGCCTTTCTCGGACTCGGCAGAACTCTGGCCCTCGGACGGCGCGAACGCGGCCACATAAACCAGTGCCTTGACCTTGTCGCTGGTGCCGCCCTGTGTGATCACACTGCCGGCCCACGAATGGCCCACCAGAACCACTCGCCCACTCTGGGCATCAATCACCCGCTGGGCGGCGGCCACATCATCGGCCAGGGACGTCAGCGGGTTTTGCACCGCCACCACCTTCAAGCCTTTGGCCTGCAACAACGGAATCACCTTGTTCCAGCTGGAGCCATCGGCAAAGGCGCCGTGCACCAGCACCACGGTGGTGTCCGACAGCGCCGGGGTGGCGGCATAGGCCTGGCCGGTGAGCATCGCGGCGGCCATCAGCGTAGGCAGCAACAGGGTTTTGAATGTGGATTTAAGCATGTGGGGCACGTCCGTAAGTGAGGGGTTATCGGCCAGCACTCAAGGCGTTTGCAGCCTGCCTTAAGCATGTAGGCAAGACGCGCGGGGAGGGCGGTTATTCCAGGGAGCAGTAAAAAAACGCAGCACCGGACGTCTCGATTGATTACATAGCATCACTAATGAAGTACTCCGCCCTACCTTTATCCACCTCAAGCAACCTCATAAATTGGCCTCACTGCCTGCCCATCATGCCGATGGGCACGTCACTGGAGCCTTGTCATGCCATTTGTCAGCGTACGTATAACCCGCGACGGCGTTACCTCGGAGCAGAAAGCCCAGGTCATTGCCGAAATCACCGAAACCCTCGAGCGCGTCCTCAACAAACGCCCCGACCTGACCCACATCGTCATCGAAGAAGTCGACACCGATAACTGGGGTTATGCCGGCATCACCACCACCCAGTACCGCAAACAGCTCGCGGAAAACCCGTCATGAGCGCGCCCGTCACCGTCGACTTCATCTCCGACGTGGTGTGCCCGTGGTGCGCCCTGGGCGCCACCGCCCTGGAGCAAGCCATCGACAACCTGGCGGGCGAAGTGAAGGTAGAGCTGACCTTCAAACCCTTCGAACTCAACCCCGACATGCCGGCCGAAGGCGAAAACGCCGTCGCCCACATGATGCGCAAATACGGGCGCAGCGCCGAGGAAGTCGCCAGCGGCAAAAGGATGCTGATGGAGCGCGGCGAGGCCATCGGCTTCACCTTCGACCTGGAAAAACGCAGCCACTTCTACAACACCTTCGACGCACATCGGTTGCTGTTTTGGGCGTTGCAGCAAGGGCGCCAGATCGAGCTGAAAAAGACGCTGTTGCGTGGGTATTTCAGCGATGGCCAGAACGTCAGCGACCACGAAACCCTGGCGCGTCTGGCCGCCGAGGCCGGGCTGGACATTGAAGGCGCACGCAAGGTGCTGGGCTCTACCGCCTACGCCAACGAAGTGCGCGAGCTTGAAGTGTTCTACCGCGAGCACGGCATCAACTCCGTGCCGGCCATGGTCCTCAACGGCCGCCAGCTGGTCTCCGGGTCGCAATCAGTCAGTTACTACGAACAGATGCTGCGGGAAATGTCCGCCGCGGCTGCTTGAACCATCCCATTTTTCATATAGAGGTTTCATCATGAGCAATTCGAAAAAAGTCGTTGTGATCACCGGCGCATCCCAAGGCCTCGGCGCTGCTGCAGTGAAGGCTTACCGCGAGCTGGATTACCGTGTGGTTGCCACCTCCCGGTCGATCAAACCGTCGACCGATCCAGACATCCTTACCGTAGCCGGCGACATCGCCGACCCGGCCACCGCCGAGCGCGTCATCCGCGAAGGCGTGGCGCGGTTTGGCCGCATCGACAGCCTGATCAACAACGCCGGGATCTTCGTCGCCAAACCGTTCACCAGCTACACCCACGAAGACTACGTGAACGTGTTGGCCGTGAACCTGAACGGGTTCTTCTACATCACCCAACTGGCGATTACCGAAATGCTCAAACAGGGCGCCGGGCACATCGTCAACATCACCACCAGCCTGGTGGACCACGCGATCGACGGCGTGCCGTCGGTGCTGGCGTCGCTGACCAAAGGCGGGCTGAACTCAGCGACCAAATCGCTGGCGATTGAATACGCCAAGCGCGGGATTCGGGTGAACGCGGTGAGCCCAGGGATTATCAAGACCCCGATGCATGGCGAAGAGACGCATGCGGCGTTGGGCAGCCTGCATCCGGTTGGGCACATGGGTGAAGCGCGGGATATTGCGCAGGCAATTGTGTACCTGGAATCGGCTGGGTTTGTGACCGGGGAAATTCTGCACGTGGACGGTGGGCAGAGTGCTGGGCACTAAGCGATACGGCTGAACGAAAAACGCCCCGAGCCGTGATGGCCCGGGGCGTTTTTTTGGGTGGCGGCTTCAAGCCAGGCACTCTAAAACAAACAACAAAGATCAAATGTGGGAGCCGGGCTTGCCCGCGATGGCGATGGCCCAGCCAACACATCCACAACCTGACACACCTACAGATTATGGCCCGGCGACTCCAACACCTTCACCACATCATCAATGACTGCCTTGCTCATCTCTTGCAGATAGTGCGAAGCCCAGGCGTAGCGGTCCGTATCCCGAATCATCGCCGCGTCCTCTGCCAGCAGCTTGGCGACATGCAGCAAATTGGAGGCGTGAGACAGCGCTTCAGGCAGGGAAACCCCGCTGTTGACGCGAAACAAAGGCTGGTCGGAATGAAAGGAAAAAGGGGTAACGCCGAGGGTAGTGAGGCCAGACGGATTTGGAGCGCTCATCGGTAAAACTCCCGTATCAAGTGAGAGCTACCACGTTCGTTATCAGGCGAATGGGTGGCAGCTGTGCGCAGGCTGATAAACCGGAGATACAGGAACCCGGCAGACCCGAGGGTCTCCCACGCACAGCCGCCATTGCACGAAATGGTGGGCGTAAAAAACGCCTGCACATCGTGGTTGTGGGGCGCTGTTGCGCCTGCATCTTGCCGGGTTATCAGGCCCGGTCGCTGAATTGGCAGCGACGAGGGGGAGGGTAGCGTGGTGGTGGGGTGGGCGCAACTGAGGAAATAGTTGTTTCGTTGCTGCTGCAGCGTTCGGTTCTGGGTACGGGAATGTGAGTCTGTCGTGTTTTCTCAGGATGCTGAGCTTGAAGAGCAGGTTTGCCATTTATGCGGCAAGTTCAGGAGGCAAAACCATCGCGCTCATGCAGTTATGCCGTTTTATGGATACGCCATAATTATTGGCCACCCATAATTTGGCATAAAGTCGGAAGGTGAATTTTCGGGATGGGAAATGGACCTTTTCAAGGTTTAGAGGAAGACACTAGGAAAACCGGCGATCTGGAACGTTAGCTACGTCCACCTGCGCGCCACCTTGGTCAAGATCGGCCAGCAACACCGCTTTGAGCCTTCGCGTCCCGGAATAGCCGTATGCCAGCGTCAAGGCGCCGTCTACAGCCTGGCTGCCGGCTATCAAGCGATGGACAGCCTGGCCCGGGTTTTCAACATCCCCGACTTCATCTGGCAGCAACAGGATGGCGGGGAAGTGTTCGTGGGCAGTTGGGCCGACAGCTTCTTTGACGTTCGCTCGCCGCTGCGGCTGCCGGTGGAACTGTTCGAGGACTACCAGGGCAACCAGAGTGCGATGATTGCAGCCCTTCCCGGGTTGCGACCAGGTGCAACGATCAATCACGGCGAGCGCATCACCAGTGTGGCGCTCATCGACAACCAGACGGCCATCCGATGGACGACGCAAACCGCCGCAGCGTAGGACGACAACTCCCCGAACTCACCGGTGGTTACCACCCGCCACGCTTTGCCCGGGTTGTCGCCGTGGCCGACGCGCCCGCCAGGGTCGGGATCTGTGACGACTTTCGGCCACGCTACGCGGTCGACATCGAGGTCATGGGACCCGACGGCGAGCCAGACGCCAAGCTGCCGATCCTGGCCGGTGTGCCGTTGCCGCTGCCCACCGGTGGCGAGGAAAGGGGCATCTATGCGTTCCCCGAGGAAGGTACCCAGGTTGTGGTGTGCTTTGCCTACGGCCTGCCGAACAAACCCTATATTCAAACCATTCTTCCCCACGGCCTGAGTATGCCCTGCGTCCCGAAGGGTGACCAGGTGTGGCAGCACAGTGAAGCCTGTCAGCAGCGTGTCGACGCTGACGGCAACTGGCTGCGCCAGACTGACGGCAAGATCCTGGACAAGGCGATCGAGCGGGAAGTGGAGGCGATGGGCAGCACCGAGCGGTACCAGAGCCACACCAGGACTGTGGACGATCATTCAACTGAGTCGGTTAGGGGTATCAAGACACTTGAGGCCCTGGGCGCGCTCAAGCTGCTGTCGGGCGGATCTGCAAGCCTGGCGGCGGTGGATGACTTGCATCAGGCGACTGGGCGGGACTTGAACCTGGTGGTGGGGCAGAAGCACAACGCCACGGTGGGTGGCGACATGGAGGAAAGGATTCAGGGATTGCGCCAGAGCGTTGCGGAGGTCAGCCAGCGACTGGGCGCGCCCAAGACATGGTTGGGATCCGAGGGAGTGAACGTGCTGCAGGTGCTGTGTGATTTGCTCGACCTGGTGCAGCAGATGAACATTCAACTGGCGAGTCATACTCATGGGCCTACACCGGCACCTGGTAACGCTGCTGCGTTTACGGAGAACTCGGGTAAAGCGATGATTTTGTCCAGTCGAACTAAGTCGATCACTCTCTGACGCTACTCCGAGGAGATGAGTCGGTGGTAAGTGGAGGGGCGCGTACCGTACGATGTTGAAAGCGGATCCAAAACACATGGTCAAAATTAGGGACAATCATGAGCAGCACAGTCAGCATATTCGAATCTATTCCTGGACCGGTGTGGGGGGTTATTGGTGCTGTAGCGGGTGCTACGCTTACATCGATTACTAACTTGGTCGCTAACTTTGGCAATAACAAACGGCTATCTCTACAGCTTGCGCATGATGCGAAAGAAAAAAATATTGACCGGATGAATAATCTTCGCCGAGAGATCTATCTGTCGGCTGTCGCAGAAATGACTAAGGCCAGTAGTTATTTTGGAAAGCTTCCGCACGAAGACCCTAGCAATCAGAATGTTGCTGCTGGACTTGAGGGTTTATATGTTGCAGCGGCCAAGCTGTCGTTGGTTGCCCCGCCAGGAACACAAGAAGCAGTTGACAGCCTCGGTATGGAGTATTGGAAGCTTACACATAAAGTGATTATTGCGCTTTCGCCAATGCAAACATTAAAAGCAGAAATGAATCTCCATGGAGGTATGTACGACCAGGCAATGATTGACGTCAAACGAGTAATTGGTGCGATGAATAATCTTAGGGAGGGTGGCTGTCCAGATGAAAATGTTATGCTTGGATTGAGGGACAGCTTTGACTTTTTGAGTGAACAGGCCGCTGATTCCTCCCGAAAGAGACACGTGGCAACTAATGAATTCTATTCGCTGTGTGCAAAATATAATCATGAGCTAATGGCAGATATGAAGCCTTTAGCAGTACTTCAAGCAAAAGTGGTGATTGCTATACGGCGGGACTTTGGAATTGAAACAGATGAGGTCCGGATGATGGCTCATATGGAGCGACAGTGGGAAACTGTATCCGAAGCCGTCGATCAAGCAAATTCACAAGGCATTTAAGCTGGGATGTAACTGAGCCAGCTCAATTGCTGGCTCAGTTTAGAAGAGATTTATTTTTTCGCTAAAGCACTGCTGATATGCCGTCGAGTCATATTGGAAATAGATAAATTCTTTTTGGATAGCCCAACCCTCACGTTATCCCAGTCCAAAATGATCATTGTCGGTGTTTCGACTGGAGTATTGGGCCTTTCTATGAAAGCGCCAATAGGGAATGATGCTCCGTCGTTCAGGTCACTATGCTTTTTTAAATATTCTTCTATTGTGTTTCTTGCGCCGTCTACGTTTTCGCGTATGGTTTTTCGTACTTCTTCATGTACGTGACTAATGGCGCCAATGTATGATCGTGCACCTTTTTTTAGGTCGAATTTTTCGGGAAGTTCGTTAAGTACAGCTTTTTTGAATTTCGGGTTTTCCGCTAAAATTTTCTTTTCTGCATAAATTTCTAGATTGAAAACTAGCTGATCTGCTTTTTTATTGTCGTCTATGGTCCAGCTGCTAGGTGCACTAACGGTGTGTACAGCTAAGCCACTATGGTTGACATGGTTTCTGAGAATTTCCATAGCTCGATAGTCTAAGCATTCATCATAATGCTTACTTAGCAGCGCGCCAATTGAAGCCTCTGTCTCAGAGCTATTGCTGGAACACTTCGCCGCGAGGCCAGCTACTAGTTCGGTGTATTTTCTTCCAGTTGATAAAAAATTCACCAGTCTGCGATTTAGAGTTGATAGGACCTCATA
This sequence comes from Pseudomonas sp. TH32, assembly GCF_016650855.1. NCBI lineage: Bacteria > Pseudomonadati > Pseudomonadota > Gammaproteobacteria > Pseudomonadales > Pseudomonadaceae > Pseudomonas > Pseudomonas sp. TH32. The sequence goes on from NZ_JAEKFA010000002.1 coordinate 5,848,555, forward strand.
GGTGCGATTGTAGTCATAGTGAATGCTATTAACTAAGTTATCTAATGTTATTGTTAATTGTTCTTTTTCGAACTCCATGTAATTGCATAGTGCGACATCGTACTTTTCTTCTATATTTAGTGCGTCGCTTAATATGCGCCGGGCTTTAATTAGAAGTGCGTACTCGCTCCACTCAAGAACTAACGTTTTATTTTTGTCGAGAGTTACAGATCCAAGATAATACTTTGCTTCAACGTCCATGCTGGATACTCAGAATTTTAGTCAGTTGATTCTCAAGAATTGAAACAGAAATTCAGGGTGCACGGTGATTTTTATGCCAAGCGGCACCACCAGGACTGTGCGTACGCACATCCGTCTATGTACTCAATACCGCTCAACACAAAACCGGTCGGCGCCATTCCCGACAGTGTCGCGTCCTGCAGTAAAGGGAGGGGGTCTGGTTCGAGCGGCATTCCTTTGGACACTCTCGCTACGTTTGAGCTACGTCCCAGCTCTGGCGATAGTTGTGCGTTAACAAGAACGTTTCCCCTAATCGCTGGGTAGCGCCTTCTTTCTAGCGGGCTCAGAGCCACGCCTTTGCTCCGCATGGGGGTGATCAGCATATGCATAAGAAGTCCGCCTATTCCTCGCCTGGTTCATCCAGAAGCGCTTCCACGGCATAAGCCAAAGCACCATCCGCTTGCTCAAGAAGATCGCTTAGCCCATCTCGGTCGATCAGATTTGCTCTGTGTAGCGCGTGAGCCTCATCCACCAGCACCTTATGGTGGGCACCTGGATGCCTGAGTAGTGCTTGCTTGTCCTGCAGGAATGACATCCAGGTCTGAATCGTCCACGCCTCAACAAGGTTACTTGGGCTCATTACCGATACCTGCACTATGTACTGTATATATGAACAGTATATTGACGTCCTATCGCGCAGGGGAGGGGATCCGACGACGTGCTGGTCGGCCTGTCGGGTGAAACTCTGGCGTGAAGAAAAAATCGGCTGAAAAAGCACTTATCCCCCTCCCGCCGACGGGGTTTACGTCCTTTTTTTGTGCAAACCCGGATGTAGTGCAAACGAACCGGCAGCCCAGGCGGGCTGGGGCGCTCTGCGGGCGACTGGCAGTTTCACAGATTGCAAAGTTTTGAAGATAAGTGCAGTGCGGTTGCACAAGGGTGCGGCAGACGACCGCGAACGGGGCAGGGCTGGAGGCCACGGTTTCATTGGGTCGAAAATTTTAAAACATTCGAAACAGGCGGTTTTCAGAATCGCAACCGGTCGAAAGTGCAGTCAATGCAGATACAGGGCGTGTCTCAGGTTATGCGGGGAGTTGCCCGCCGGCTGGGCCTGGCAGGCCGATCACGTGGGGGAGAGGGGTTTCAAACTTTTGCAGCGGCGCCGCGTACATGAGGAAGGGCGGCGAGGCGTCCCAGGCGGGCGAATTCCGCTTCTACCAACGGGACCAGCAACTGGTTCAATGCGCCATAAAGTGTGTCGGCCTGATGTTGAGTCAGTCGTTTTACCGTGCCGGTCACGCCGCTGGCGCAGCACACGCAATCGGGATCAATCCCAAGGATGTCCAGCGCACCATCTATATAACCCCGCAGATAGTCAGCGCGGTTGAACAGAATCAGGCTGGCCGGTCCTTCCTGGTAGTCCCAATGGACCTCCCACAGGGCGCCTTTCTTGATGACTTCAATTTTTGGAATGGGAGCGACGGAGCTGGGCTTTGTCATGGTGTTCCCCGGATTAAAGTCACGAGGCGAGAGCAGTCTGGTGTGGCGTGCCTGAACGGCTGCTGAAAACTTTTTCCAGGTACACCCCCTCCTGACACGTAAGTGGCGTCAGCGGGTCGAGAAACGCCTGAAAAGCCCCGGATTCATTGGGGGGCGTCACTTACAGTCACGTCGTCAAAAAGTGTAAGTCAGGAAAGAGACTTAAAAAACCCCTTAAAAACAGTAGGTTGTGGAATCCCTCAATTACAGTCACGAACTGTTCGGCGCCGACACTGGTCTGACAGTCTACTTACGGTTTAGAAATCATTCTAAGCTATTGAAATGTAAGGGATAGAGATAGATAAAAAATCTCACTTACACTTCTTACGCACTTTTGATGGGTGCACCGGAAAAAAAATTCCCGTGTATAGGATACGTGACACCCATGCGTTGCTTATCCCCGTGACGCCCAGAATTAGAGGGTGGCGATGATCCGTTTATGGGCGCTTTGTTAAGTAAAGCGGGCGCGTCCGTGGGGTTCGCCTTTGGTAACGCGGTCAAGGGCCCCTTGGATAAACTGCTTAACCCGGTGTCGAAGCAGTATGAGTGGGTACCGACGGGGATGTGGACGATTACCAAGCCCGCCCCGCAAAGTCCCGTTCCCTCCATATTCGGTAATTTGGGCGATTCTGAATCGTCAGGGGCGTTCAACGGTGGCGCTGATTTCTACTTGAAGAAAAGAGACGGCAATGAGAAAAAATGAACCCTGGTGGGTCGCTGTTTATCTTCCTTGTGCTTGTGCGTTGGCCCTTGTGCTTATGTGTGCGTTCTTTCACATTGCCGGGTATTGGTTAAGTGGTGGAGATGACATTGTCGCGCTGTTAAAAGCATTTCTGCCGTTCTATCTGCAAATGGCAGGGGCAGGCTTTGTCATGGGTCTTGTTCTGTGGTTTTTTAATGTTCGTTGATTCCTTGATCCAGGGGGCTGAGGGTCCCCCGGCCCCCTGAACCGGCCTTATTGAGCTGGTTTGTCATGTCCCAGAGACTGTTGCTCCCTGACCCTTTAATAAGCATGAGCGATCGAGCTATGCCGACTACTTGCTGAAAGGTGAGCCGTATTCCCCGCAGATGCTCTGGGTTCTGAACTGAGCGGTAGTTGAAGTCACGGATGACTCCTCTATCAGGAGGTGAGCTTTCAGTACGGCGGACTGTTCATCCAGCTTATGCGAGAAATGCTTATCGAAAAGGTCGCCATGCGTTTGCATCAGGCGAGCTATTTCAGGGGGGTCGGTGGGAGTCGTTGACATAGAAGCAGCCCTCAAATTGGAGCTGAGCGCCCACGGAGGTCGCCTAGATAAGCGGCTTGTTACGTGTCTTGTTACGTTTCGCACAAAAAACAAAGGCCTGCATCGCTGCAAGCCTTTGTTTTTAAATGGTGCCGGCACCAGGAGTCGAACCCGGGACCTACTGATTACAAGTCAGTTGCTCTACCAACTGAGCTATACCGGCGTGTTAGGGCGACGATTATAGCGATTGGCAAGCTTCTGTAAACCCCTGAATTCTGACTATTTTTGCAACCGCCCGGGTTTTCTCTCCGCTACCTCGTTTCCACTACCCAAACCCTGCAAATCCCATACGCTGGATCACTGGAAAAGGCTATCGAGTAGTGGCAGCATGCCATCCATTTCCACCCCCCACGCGTACAAAACCAAACGAACCATCGGCATCTATCAGGATCAATCCTGAGCGCGTTCGCGCGACGAATGTACTTATAGAAGGAAGCACCACGTGAAACGGAATATCTCCCTGGCTCTCATCGCCCTGGCCGCTACCCTCGGTGGCTGCGCCGCCCACAAGCCCACCAACGACCCGGCCCTCGTCGGCCAATGGAAAGGCCTGCGTGCAGAAAGCGGCAAGTGCCAGTTCCTGTCCTGGAACAACAACCTCAAGCCCGACGGCCGCTTCACCATCACGTTTTTCCGCGATGCGCAGCAAACCCAGCCGATTCAAACCGAGAACGGCACCTGGTCTGCGGCCAACGGCAAGAATGAGTTGCGAACGGATGGCGTGCGTACGCCGGATATCTACACCTACAAGATGGTCGACACCGACACGGTGCATTACGTGAGTGTGGCGGCGGACCCGACTGGCGATTGCCAGGAAGATTATGAATTCACCGAGCACCGTATTCGTGGTTAACGCGATTTAGCTTCAGATGAGATTTTGTGGCGAGGGAGCTTGCTCCCGCTGGGCTGCGCAGCAGGCCCAAAACAGCGGGAGCAAGCTCCCTCACCACAGGTTTTGCTGTTCACCGTGTCAGCTGCCTTCATTGCACGAATCCGCAAATTTCTTGTACTCAAACACCCGCTTCTGCCCGTGGGAATCCAGGTAGGTCATCCGCGCATTCACCACGCCGCACGCCGCGCCACCATCGTCCACGGTCGACAGCACTTGCTGAATATCCAGCTTGGGGCTGGCCTGGGCATGGGCGGAAAAGGCGGCAATGTTGAGCAAGGCAAACAGGCTGCTGGCGATGAAGGTGGTGCGGTTCATGGGGGTGTCCTCTGGGGTTCAATAGGTAGGTTGTTTCGTTGGAGCCTATTGAGCGCCCGGGAGGTATCCGGCCTGTGTCGTGCACCCCGGCGTTTTGCCTCGGTATGTATTGAGGGGGGAATTGCATACAACTTGATACATAAACCCAGCCATTAGAGGGATTAGTCGGTCGGGGCTTTTACTTAGATGTTTTCGGCATAACGGCCATCGCTTTTCCCTTGAATACGGCGAGTCTTTCCGTATTCTGTTTCGAAATATTAAGCGTCAGATTAATAGCGGAATCGTTTAACTCCTTTGACGGAGCGCTGACGGTCAATTACTTAGTTGTAATTTGATTCTTCAGCCAAACCATTTTTCCTGACCAGGTAGCCAAAAATAAGCAGGTAAAGCACTGCAAGCTCCTGATCTAAATGGCAATGACAAAAAACCCAAAAATAAGTCAAAAAATCGACACAACGCCACTCGTCGGAAAGAATTAATCCAAAAGCATCAAAATACTGACACCATCAATCTGATATCACAGAATGCCGCCTGCCAACACATAACTAGAAATACCAAGGTCAGCCTTATGCGCTGACCTTTTTATCGCCTTTAAAGCGTATTAATCGGGGAGGGCCGTGGGTGAGTCGTGCAGATGATATTTCCAAACTATTCAATAAGCTGGGCGCTAATCCAAATGGCTACCGGGAGTTGCAGGCCGTCCACGATTATCTTGAGGACGACGTGGTAGTAGAGCGTTTCGACGCCTTGCCCATCGCCGTCAAGGCAGCGTCCCCGGTTGTGCTGGATGAGCCACCGTCGGCGTCGTTGCTGCGCTTGCTTGAAGAGCTGACCCAGGGCGAAGCCGATCACCTGCAGCCGCCCGAAGTGGTGGAAGGGCCGACCGGTGAGGTGTACTCGGAGCAGTCCTCACCCAAGGTGATTGTGGTGGTCTCGCTCAAAGGTGGTGTCGGTCGCAGCACGCTGACCGCCGCTATCGCCAGCGGCTTGCAGCGTCAGGGTCGGCCGGCCCTGGCGCTGGACCTGGACCCGCAAAACGCCCTGCGTCATCACTTGTGCCTGGGCCTGAATGTGCCTGGCATCGGCGCGGCGAGCTTGAACAATGAGTCCTGGGAAGGCCTGGCTGAGCGCGGCTTTGCCGGTTGCCGGCTGGTGGCGTTCGGCGAGACCAACAACGAGCAGCAGCAGAACCTCAATCGCTGGCTGGGCGAGGAAGCCCGGTGGCTGCCCAAGCACCTGGCCGGCCTGCGCCTGAACGGCCAGGACACGCTGGTCATCGACGTGCCGGCCGGCAACACGGTGTACCTGCATCAGGCCATGGCTTTGGCCGATCTGGTGTTGGTGGCGGTGCAGGCGGATGTTTCTTCGTTCAGTACCCTGGCCCAGATGGACAGCGTGCTGGCGCCGTACCTTGAGCGCGAAAAACCGCCACAGCGTTACTACGTGATCAACCAACTCGACGGCGCCCACCGCTTCAGCCTGGACATGGCCGAAGTGTTCAAGGCTCGCCTGGGCGATGCACTGCTCGGCACGGTCCACCGTGACCCGGCGTTCAGCGAAGCCCAGGCCTACGGCCGCGATCCCCTCGACCCTACCGTCAACAGTCTCGGCTGCCAGGACATTCATGCCCTGTGCCGCACGCTGCTCGAACGCATCGATTCGGACCTTCCATGACCGACACTACGTCCTCTACGCCCCACACCCCGGGGCGCACTGAACAGCGCCTGGACGCCGCGATTTCGCGCTTCAACCGCTGGCCCGACGCGCTGCGCAAAGTGCTGGTGGTGATCAGTTGCGTGGTCGGCACCTTGCTGTTGGTGAGCATCGTCAGCGCCCCGCTGGACCTCTACAGCCAATGCCTGTTTGCCGCCGTGTGCTTCCTCGCGGTGCTGGTGCTGCGCAAGATTCCCGGGCGCATGGCGATCCTCGCGCTGGTGGTGTTGTCGCTGGTGGCGTCGCTGCGCTACATGTACTGGCGGCTGACTTCCACCCTCGGGTTTGAAACCGGGCTCGACATGCTCTTCGGCTACGGCCTGGTGCTCGCCGAGCTGTACGCGCTGGTGGTGCTGATCTTCGGCTACGTGCAAACCGCCTGGCCGCTGCGCCGCGAGCCGGTGTGGCTCAAGACCGAACCGTCGGAGTGGCCCACCGTCGACGTGTTCATCCCGACCTATAACGAGGCGTTGAGCATCGTCAAACTGACCATCTTCGCCGCCCAGGCGATGGACTGGCCCAAGGACAAGCTGCGCGTCCACGTGCTCGACGATGGCCGTCGCGACGACTTCCGCGAGTTCTGCCGCAAGATCGGCGTGAACTACATCCGTCGCGACAACAACTTCCACGCCAAGGCCGGCAACCTCAATGAAGCGTTGAAGGTCACCGACGGCGAATACATCGCGCTGTTCGACGCCGACCATGTGCCCACCCGTTCGTTTTTGCAGGTCAGCCTCGGCTGGTTTCTCAAGGACCCCAAGCTGGCGATGCTGCAAACGCCGCACTTCTTCTTTTCGCCCGACCCGTTTGAAAAGAACCTCGACACCTTCCGCGCCGTGCCCAACGAGGGCGAGCTGTTCTACGGCCTGGTGCAGGACGGCAACGACCTGTGGAACGCGACGTTCTTCTGCGGCTCATGTGCGGTGATCCGCCGTAAGCCGTTGCTGGAAATCGGCGGCGTGGCCGTCGAGACCGTGACCGAAGACGCCCACACCGCGCTCAAGCTCAACCGCCTGGGCTACAACACCGCTTACCTGGCAATCCCGCAAGCAGCGGGCCTGGCCACTGAAAGCCTGTCGCGCCACATCAACCAGCGCATTCGCTGGGCGCGGGGCATGGCGCAGATTTTCCGCACCGACAACCCGCTGCTGGGCAAGGGCCTGAAGTGGGGCCAGCGCATCTGCTATGCCAATGCCATGCTGCACTTCTTCTATGGCTTGCCGCGGCTGGTGTTCCTGACCGCGCCGTTGGCCTACCTGATTTTCGGCGCGCAGATTTTCCACGCCTCGGCGCTGATGATCGTCGCCTACGTGTTGCCCCACCTCGTGCATTCGAGCCTGACCAACTCGCGGATCCAGGGGCGCTTCCGCCACTCGTTCTGGAACGAGGTCTACGAGACCGTACTGGCCTGGTACATCCTGCCGCCGGTATTGGTCGCGCTGGTCAACCCGAAGGCCGGTGGCTTCAACGTCACCGACAAGGGCGGGATCATCGACAAGCAGTTCTTCGACTGGAAACTCGCCCGGCCGTACCTCGTGCTGCTGGCGGTGAACCTGGTCGGGCTGTGCTTCGGGCTCTATCAATTGATCTGGGGCGATGAGTCCACCGCGGTCACCGTGGCGATCAACCTGACCTGGACCCTCTATAACCTGATCATCACCAGTGCGGCAGTGGCGGTGGCTTCGGAGGCGCGGCAAGTGCGTTCCGAGCCGCGGGTCAGCGCGAAATTGCCGGTCAGCGTGATCTGCGCCGACGGCCGTGTGCTCAAGGGCACCACCCAGGATTTTTCGCAGAACGGCTTCGGCTTGATCCTCGCCGACGGGCACCAGATTGCCCAGGGCGAAGCGGTGCAGTTGGTGCTGTCGCGCAATGGCCAGGACAGCCTGTTCCAGGCGCGGGTGGTGTTCAGCAAGGGCGCGCAAATTGGCGCGCAATTCGATGCACTGTCCCTGCGCCAGCAAAGCGAACTGGTCCGCCTGACGTTTTCCCGCGCCGACACCTGGGCCGCCAGTTGGGGCGCCGGCCAGCCCGATACACCGTTGTCTGCCCTGCGTGAAGTCGGTGCCATCGGCATCGGCGGCCTGTTTACCCTGGGCCGCGCCACGCTGCACGAATTGCGTCTGGCCTTGCGCCGCACTCCCTCACAACCGCTCGATACGCTGATGGACAAGCCATGACTTCCACACTATTTGCCCGCCCGCAGTCGCGCGGTGTGCTCGCGCTGATGATCGCTTCGCTGCTGGGCCTGGGCTCGCAGGCGCAGGCCGCTGCACCCGCCGTTGCGGTGCAGAGCACTGATGACGGCTACAGCCTGACCCTCAAGCAGTTGGGCCGCCGCGACACCATGAACCTGCAAGGCGTGGAAGCGTCCGACAGCGTCAACTTCGACATCCGTGCCGATGAAGTGGTGAAGGGCGCGCAACTGCTGCTCAAGTACAGCTACTCGCCGGCGCTGCTCGCGGACCTGTCGCAGATCAACGTGCTGGTCAACGACGAAGTCGCCGCCAGCCTGCCGCTGCCTAAAGAAGGCGCGGGCGTCCAGCAGGAAAAGCTGGTGCAGATTCCGGCGCACCTGATCACCGAATTCAACCGCTTGAGCCTGCAGTTCATCGGCCACTACACCATGTCCTGTGAAGACCCGCTGCACAGCAGCCTGTGGGCCAAGATCAGCAACAGCAGTGAGCTGAAAGTGCAGGTGCAGCCGATCGTTTTGAAAGACGACCTGTCGGTGCTGCCGCTGCCGTTCTTCGACAAACGTGATGCCCGCCAGGTCAGCCTGCCGTTCGTGTTTGCCACCGCGCCAGACAACGCCGCGCTGGAAGCCGCCGGTGCACTGTCGTCGTGGGTTGGCGGCATGGCCAGCTACCGTGGTGCGACGTTCCCGACCACCCTCGGGGAGATCCCGGCCAAGGGCAACGCCATTGTGCTGGTGCAGAGCACCCAGGCCGTCGACGTACACGGTGTGGCGGTTCCCGAGCCTAAAGGGCCGACCCTGACCCTGATCGCCAACCCTAACGACCCGAATGGCAAGCTGCTGATCGTCTCCGGCCGTGACGGCGCTGAACTCAAGCGCGCCGCCACCGCCGTGGTGCTGGGCAACCCGGTGTTGACCGGCAACAGCGTGGTCATCACCAAGCTCGACACCCTGGCCCCCCGCACGCCGTACGACGCGCCGAACTGGTTGCCCAGTAATCGCCCGGTACGCCTTGGCGAGCTGGTGGAGCTGAAAAAGCTCAACGTCTCCGGCTACAACCCGGGCCTGATCAGCGTCGACCTGCGCCTGCCGCCCGACCTGTTCAACTGGCGTGAAGAGGGCGTGCCGCTCAACGTCAAATACCGCTACACGCCACAGCAGGTGTCCACCAATTCCTCCTTGCTGATTGGCTTGAATGACCAGTTCATGAAGTCTGTCGCGTTGCCGTCGGTGACCCACCTGGGCGGCGGCCAGAGCCTGCTGGACCAGTTGAAGAAAGACGAAACCCTGCCCCGTGAAGTGACAACCCTGTTGCCGATCAGCTCGGCTTCGCCCAAGTCCAAGCTGCAACTGCGCTTCATGTACGACTACATCAAGGAAGGCGAATGCCGGGACATCATCGTCGACAACATGCGCGGCGCGATTGACCCGGACTCGAGCCTGGACCTGAGCAGCTACCAGCACTTTATTGCCATGCCGAACCTCGGCGTGTTCAACGACTCGGGCTTCCCGTTCACCCGCCTGGCTGACCTTTCGGAGTCGGCGGTGGTGATGCCGGACAACGTCGGCACCGACGAGCTGAGCGCCTACCTGACCGTGATGGGCCGCTTCGGCGAGTCCACCGGCTACCCGGCCACCGCTGTCAAAGTGGTGCAGGCCAAGGACGTGCAAAGCGTTGCCGACAAAGACCTGCTGGTGCTCGCCACCGGCGGCAACCAGCCGCTGTTGCAGCAATGGCTGCAGTACCTGCCGGCCACCAGTGACGGCCCGCAGCATCACTTCCTGCTGTCTGACCTGCCCCGTTATGTGCGCAGCTGGATCAGCCCGGACGCCGCCGCCAACCAGCATCCTGCCAACGCCGGCATCACCTTCAGCGGCCTGAGCAACAGCACCTGGTTCGCCGGTTTCCAATCGCCGCTCAAGGCCGGGCGCAGTGTGGTGCTGATCGCCAGCAACCAGCCTCAGGGCCTGCTTGAAGCGACCTCGGCGCTGATTGGCGGTGACGACTACAAAGACTCGATCCAGGGCAGCCTGGCGGTGGTGCAGGGCACGCAGATCAGTTCGCTGGTCGCCGACCAGCAGTACTACGTCGGCAACCTGAACTACTTCAAATTCATGCAGTGGCAGCTGTCCCAGAACCTGGGCTGGATGTTGGCGATTACCTTCCTTGGCTTGTTGGTACTGACCTGCCTGATCTACCTGGCACTGCGTGCCCGTGCTAAACGGCGGTTGGCATGAGCCCGTTGCGTAGCGCGATTTTGACGGTGATCGGTACGGCAATGTTTGCCGGTGCCGCCCAGGCGCAGACCTGTGACTGGCCGCTGTGGCAGAACTACGCCAAGCGTTTCATCCAGGACGATGGTCGGGTGTTGAACTCGTCCATGAAGCCGACGGAAAGCAGCTCGGAAGGGCAGTCGTACGCGATGTTCTTTGCCTTGGTCGGCAACGACCGGGCGACCTTCGACAAGCTCTGGACCTGGACCAAGGCCAACATGGCGGGCGCCGACATCGGCCAGAACCTGCCGGCCTGGTTGTGGGGCAAGCGCGACGACGGCAAGTGGGGCGCGATCGACACCAACTCCGCCAGCGATGCGGACTTGTGGATGGCTTACGCCTTGCTCGAAGCGGCGCGTGTGTGGAATGCACCGCAGTACCGCAGCGACGCCCAGCTGGTGCTGGCCAACGTTGAACGCAACCTGATCGTGCGCGTGCCGGGCCTGGGCAAGATGCTGTTGCCGGGGCCGGTGGGTTATGCGCACCCCGGTGGCCTGTGGCGCTTCAACCCGAGCTATCAGGTGTTGCCGCAACTGCGCCGCTTTGCAAAAGAACGCCCGAACGCCGGCTGGAACGAAGTGGCCGAGAGCAACGCGAAGATGCTCGCCGACCTGCCGAGCAACCCCCACGGCCTGGCGGCCAACTGGGTCGGCTATCGCGCCACCAGCGCGAACACCGGGCTGTTTATCGTCGATCCGTTTTCCGATGACCTGGGCAGCTACGACGCAATCCGCACGTACCTCTGGGCCGGCATGACCGCCAAGAGCGACCCGCTGGCCGCGCCGATGCTCAAGGCGTTGGGCGGTATCTCCCGGGCGACCGCTTCGTCGGTCACCGGTTTGCCGCCGGAGAAAGTCCACGTGCTGACCGGTGAAGTCGAGAAAAACAACGGCTACACGCCAACAGGTTTCTCGGCCTCCACCCTGGCCTTCTTCCAGGCCCGGGGCGAAACCGCCCTGGCGCAACTGCAAAAACAGAAGGTCGACGATGCCCTCGCCAAGGCCCTTGCCCCATCGGCGGCGGACAGTGCGCAGCCGATTTATTACGACTACATGCTCAGCCTGTTCGGCCAGGGCTTCGCTGATCAAAAGTACCGTTTCGAACAAGACGGCACGGTGAAATTATCCTGGGAGTCAGCATGCGCCGTCACACGCTAGCCGTTGCGATTCTGGCCGCCCTGGCTTCTACCGCCAGCTTTGCCGAAACCACTGACCCGCAAAGCCTGCTGATCGAGCAGGGCTATTACTGGCAGTCGAAAAAGAACCCGGAGCGCGCGCTCGAAACCTGGCAGAAACTGCTGCGCCTGAGCCCCGAGCAACCGGATGCGCTGTACGGCATCGGCCTGATTTCGGTGCAGCAACAGCGCCCGGCTGAAGCGCAAAAGTACCTGGCCCGCCTGCAGGCGTTGAGCCCGGTTCCGCGCCAGGCCCTGCTGCTGGAGCAGGACATCACCCTGAATATTCCGGCCAACGCCAAGTTGCTGGAGCAGGCGCGCGAACTGGGCGAGCCTGACGAAGAGCGCGAACAAGCCGTTGCGTTGTATCGCCAGATCTTCCAGGGGCGCCAGCCTCAGGGCCTGGTCGCCCGCGAGTATTACAACACCCTGGGTTTCACCCCCAAGGGCACGAATGAAGCCATCGCCGGCTTGCAGCGCTTGTCCCGCGAGCGGCCGAATGACCCGATTGTGGCGCTGTTTCTGGCCAAGCATCTGGCGCGTAACCCGGCCACCCGTGCCGAGGGCATTCGCGCCCTGGCCAAGCTGGCGCCGAATAACGACGTGGGCGGCAACGCCGATGAAACCTGGCGCTTTGCGCTGATCTGGCTCGGCCCGCCGAAGAGCGACCAGGTGCCGTTGTTCCAGCAGTTCCTTGCGGCGCACCCGGACGACACCGAGATCCGCGCGCTGATGAACAAGGGCATCGCCCAGGGCAAGAGCGGTGCCGGTTGGCAGCGTGATCCGCAGATGACCAAGGCGTTCAAGGCGCTCGATGACGGCGATCTGAAAACCGCCGAACCGCTGCTGGCTGCGCGCCTCAGCGAAAAATCCAACGACGTCGATGCCCTTGGCGGCATGGGCGTGCTGCGTCAACAGCAGCAACGCTTCACCGAGGCCGAAAGCTACCTGGTGCAGGCCACCCGTTTACCGGGTGGCGCGGCGTGGCAGTCGGCGCTCAATGATGTGCGCTACTGGAACCTGCTCAACCAGGCCCGTGACGCTCAGCGTGGCGGTCGTACCAGCCAGGCCCGTGACCTGGTGGCCCAGGCCGAACGCCTGAACCCTGGCCAGCCCGGCGCTGCTGTGGCGCTGGCGGGTTTCCAGGCTCAGGACAATCAGTTCGACGCCGCTGAAGCCGGCTACCGCAAAGTGCTGGCCCGTCATCCGGGCGACCCGGATGCGCTGAGCGGTTTGATCAACGTGCTGTCCCAATCCGGGCAGCCGGAAGAAGCCTTGAAGCTGATCGATTCGGTCTCGCCCGCCGAGCGCGCCAAGTTTGCGCCGAGCGTGAAAATCACCGCGTTGCGCGCCACCCAGGTCGGCAAGCTGGCCGAGCAACGGGGCGATTTGAAAGCCGCGCAAGCCGCCTACAAACAAGCCCTCGATGCCGACCCGGAAAACCCGTGGACGCGCTTCGCCCTGGCCCGCATCTACCTGCGCGACGGCCAGATTCGCAACGCCCGTGCCTTGATCGACGGCTTGCTGGCCAAGCAACCGAACCAGCCGGACGCGCTGTACACCAGCACGTTGTTGTCGGCCGAGTTGGGCGAATGGAAGAAAGCCGAAGAGACCCTGGCGCGCATCCCGGCCGGGCAACGCACTGCGGACATGAACGAGCTGGGCATCGATATCGCCCTGCACAAGCAGACCGACATTGCCATCGAAACCGCCCGCCGTGGTCAACGCCCTGAAGCCCTCGCGCTGCTGGGCCGCAGTGAAGCCATGACCCGGCAGAAGCCCGAGCGCCTGGCGATTCTGGCTGCCGCTTATGTGGAAGTCGGCGCGACACAGCAGGGCCTGGACATCATGCAGAAGGTTCTGGATAACAATCCGAACCCGACCATCGACCAGAAGCTGCTGTACGCCAACGTGCTGCTCAAGGCCAACCACTACACCGAGGCCGGCGACATCCTGCGTGAAGTGCAGGGCCAGCCATTGAGTGAAACCGGCCGCCAGCGTTACGACGATTTGATCTACCTGTACCGGGTCAAACAGGCCGATGCCTTGCGCGAGAAAAACGACCTGGTCGCGGCCTACGACATGCTGTCGCCAGCCCTGGCCCAGCGTCCCAACGACGCGATGGCAGTCGGTGCATTGGCGCGGATGTACGCAGCCAGTGGCAACAGCAAAAAGGCCATGGAGCTTTATGCGCCGCTGATCCAGCAGAACCCGAACAACGCCCGCCTGCAATTGGGCCTGGCGGACATCGCGCTGCAAGGCCGTGACCGTGGCCTGGCGGAAAGCGCCAGTGAAAAGGCGCTGTCCCTGGAGCCGGGTAACCCCGAGATCCTCACCTCGGCGGCGCGCATCTATCAAGGCCTGGGCAAAAACAACGAAGCCGCTGCGCTGCTGCGCAAGGCGCTGGCGATTGAGAACAGTCAGAAGAGCCAGACGCAACTGGCCCAGGCCGGTTCCCAGGGCGTGCCTTACAACCCCTTCGTCGGCTTGCCGGGCCAGCGTCGCCAGGTCACTGACCTGACCGTCGCCGGTCCGGTACCGCCGCCGATTGATGCACCGACGAATGTCGTGCCGGAAAACGCCTTGGCCGCCTCCGGGCGTCCGGCGTCGAACAACTGGAATGAGCCGTTTGAGCCGCCGTCGAAAATTGCCTCCCTCGACACCGCCAACCTGAGCCCGGCACGTCGTGCGCTGGATACGATCCTGCGGGATCGCACGGGTTATGTGGTGCAGGGTTTGAGCGTTCGCAGCAACAACGGTGAGAGCGGGTTGAGCAAAATCACTGACGTTGAGGCGCCGTTCGAGGTGCGGATTCCAGTGGGTGACCTCAACGTTGCCGCACGTGTGACCCCGGTGCACTTGAGTTCCGGCAGTGTGAAAAGCGAATCCGCCACCCGGTTTGGCGGTGGCACGACCAACCCGGCGGGCTCGCAGAGCGACACGGGTGTCGGTTTCGCCGTTGCCGTGGAGAACCCGGATGAAGGCCTCAAGGCCGATATCGGCGTCAGCCCGCTGGGCTTCCTGTACGACACCATCATCGGTGGCGCCAGCGTCTCGCGGCCGTTTTCCCAGGGCTCCAACTTCCGTTACGGCGTCAACGTTTCGCGGCGTCCGGTCACCGACAGCGTGACGTCCTTTGCCGGTTCCGAAGACAAGCGCACCGGCGAAAAATGGGGCGGCGTGACCGCCAACGGCGGGCGTGGCGACCTGAGCTACGACAACCAGAAACTTGGTGTGTATGGCTACGCGTCGTTGCACGAGATGCTGGGCAATAACGTCGAAGACAACACCCGCCTGGAGCTGGGCAGTGGCATCTACTGGTACCTGCGCAATACCCCGACCGACACCCTGACCCTTGGTCTCAGCGGTTCGTACATGCGCTTCAAGGAGAACCAGGGTTACTACACCTATGGCCAGGGCGGCTACTTCAGCCCACAGGGCTTCTACTCCCTGGGTGTACCAGTGCGTTGGGCGCAGAGCTTTGATCGCTTCAGCTACCAGATAAAAAGTTCGGTGGGCCTCCAGCGTATCGAGCAAGATGCAGTCGATTATTTCCCGGGGCATGACCAGCTCCAACGTGCCCGTGGCAATCCGAACTATGCCCAAGATACAAAAACCGGCATCGGCTACAGCTTCAACGCCGCCGCCGAATACCGCCTCAGCTCGCGCTTTTACCTGGGTGGCGAAGTCGGTCTCGACAACGCCCAGGACTATCGCCAGTACGTCGGCAACGCCTACCTGCGCTACCTGTTTGAAGACCTGAGCGGGCCTATGCCCTTGCCGGTCAGTCCGTACCGTTCCCCTTATTCGAATTGATTGATAGGAGTCATCCATGCCTGTTTCCGCTTCTGCTATTGCCGGCCTGACCCTGCTGGTATTGGGCGAAAGTCACATGAGCTTTCCTGATTCGCTGCTCAACCCGCTGCAGGACAACCTGACCGCCCAGGGCGCCAAGGTTCACTCCATCGGCGCATGCGGCGCCGGCGCGGCCGACTGGATCGTGCCGAAGAAAGTCGAGTGCGGCGCCGAGCGACTGCCCGGCGGCAAGGCCGAGATTTTCGGCAAGAACGGCATGAGCACCACGCCGATCAAAGACCTGATCGCCAAGGACAAGCCGGACCTGGTGGTGATCATCATCGCCGACACCATGGCCTCGTACCCGGAGCCGCAGTTCCCGAAAGTCTGGGCCTGGAAAAGCGTGACCTCCCTGACCAAAGCCATCACCGAAACCGGCACCAAGTGCGTGTGGGTCGGGCCGGCGTGGGGCAAGGTCGGTTCGCAGTACAAGAAGGATGACGCGCGTACCAAGGTGATGTCGCAGTTCCTCGCCACCAACGTGGCGCCGTGCACCTACGTCGACTCGCTGACCTTCTCCAAGCCGGGCCAGTGGATCACCACCGACGGCCAGCACTTCACCATCGACGGCTACCAGAAGTGGGCCAAGGCTATCGGCGAGTCCCTGGCGAAGTTGCCACCGGCCGCTGTGACCAAGGGAGCGCAATAATGAAACGGACCACCCTGGGCCTGGTGACCTTGCTCGCCAGCGTCAGCGCCTACAGCGCCGATATCCCGCTGTACCCCACCGGCCCGGAGAAGGATTCGGCATTCCTGCGCCTGGCCAACGGCACCGACGGCGAGCTGAAATTGCTGCCCCAGGGTTCCAAGGCGAGCCTGGTATTGGGCGGCGACAAACTCGTTTCCGACTACCTGCCGGTGTCGGGCGGCAAGACCCCGATCAAGGGTGTGTTGAGCCAGGGCGGCAAGGATTCCGAGCTGGCCGTGACCGTCGCACCGGGCGAATTCGCCACCGTGGTCGCCGTACCGGATGCCAAGGGCGGCACGCGCCAGTTGGTGATCCACGAACAACCGGACGACTTCAACGCCTTGAAGGCCTCGCTGGCCTTTATCAACGCCGACGCTGCCTGCGCTGACGCAAGCCTGGAAGCCGTGGCGCAAAAAGCCGAGCTGTTCAAGAAGGTCGCCGAAGGTTCGATTTCGCGCCGCATGATCAACCCGGTGGAACTGTCGGTGCAGCTCAAGTGCGCCAATGCACCGGTCGGCCAACCGCTGACCTTCACCCTCAAGGCCGGCGAGCGCTACAGCGTGCTGGCCCTGCCATCGGCTGCCGGTTCGAGGTTGCTGTTTACCTCCGACACGCTCGCTAACTGATCGGGCCCGACACCACCATGGTCTTTGCCTCACTGGAATTCCTCACGCTGTTCCTGCCGGCCTTCCTGTTGATTTATGCGCTGGCCCGTCCGGGCTGGCGCAATGTCATCCTGTTGATCGGCAGCTGGCTGTTCTACGGCTGGCTGAGCCCGCTGTTCCTGTTCCTGCACATGGTGTTGACCGTGGTGGCGTGGGTCGGCGGCTTGCTGGTGGACCGTTCCCGTGAAGACGGCAAAGGCCGGGTGCGGTTGTTGATCGCGTTGATCGTGTTCAACACCGCCGTGCTGTGTTGGTACAAGTACGCCAACATCGTCGCGGGCACCGTGAGTGAGGTGATCACCTGGTACGGCGCCATGCCGCTGGAGTGGCAGCGCGTGGCGTTGCCGGCGGGGTTGTCGTTTATCGTGTTGCAGGCGATCTCGTACCTGGTGGACGTGCATCGGCATACCGTTCCGGTGGAGCGCAGCTTCATTAATTACGCGACCTATATCTCGATGTTCGGCCACTCGATTGCCGGTCCGATCATTCGTTATGACTGGGTGCGGCGCGAGCTGAACCAGCGCTATTTCAACTGGCCGAATTTCAGCCTCGGCGCCCGGCGCTTCATGATCGGCATGGGCATGAAAGTGCTGGTGGCCGACACCTTGTCGCCGCTGGTGGACATTGCCTTCCACCTGGAAAACCCGAGCCTGGTGGATGCCTGGATCGGCTGCCTGGCGTACTCGCTGCAACTGTTTTTCGACTTCGCCGGCTACAGCGCCATGGCCATCGGCCTGGGCTTGATGCTGGGCTTTCACTTCCCGGAAAACTTCAACCGGCCGTACCTGGCCAGCAGCATCCAGGACTTCTGGCGGCGTTGGCATTTGTCGTTGTCCAGCTGGCTGCGGGACTACCTGTACATCGCCCTCGGCGGTAACCGCGATGGCGTATGGCGCACCTACCGCAACCTGTTCCTGACCATGGCGATTGCCGGGTTGTGGCACGGCGGTGACAGCTGGAACTACCTATTGTGGGGTTCGGCCCACGGTATCGCCTTGTGCATCGACCGGGCGTGGTCGCGCTCGAGCCTGCCGAGCATTCCGCCGGTGCTGTCGCACATCTTGACGCTGTTGTTTGTGTGCCTGGCCTGGACGCTATTCCGCGCGCCGGACTTCCATTCGGCACTGGCCATGTACGCCGGGCAATTCGGCATGCACGGCATTGCACTGGGTGATGCGTTGGCCGTGGCCATGCGCCCGGCCCATGGCATGGCCGCGTTGCTCGGTCTGGTGTGCATCATCGCGCCGATCTGGCAGACCCGCTGCGAGCAGCGTTTTGGTACGCAGCCCTGGTTTGTGGTGGCCGCGTCCCTGTGGCCGGTGGCCGGGTTTGTGTTGTCCTTCGCGCTGATTGCCAGCCGCGATGCCGTACCGTTTCTGTACTTTCAGTTCTAAGGAAGCCTGACGATGCCCGCCCCTACCGCGCCGACCCCACCGAGTGAATTGGCCATTCGCACCAGCCCCCTGGCGGGCTGGGTGCTGGTGCCTTTCCTGGCGGCGGGGTTGTTGTCTTGCGTCTGGCTGATGGTCAAGGGCCCGGTGAGTTTCCTGCCGCCCAAGGTCGACAGCGACATGCTGTTGCATGGCGACGTGACTCACCGGTTTGCCAAGGAGCTGTCCAAGGCGCCGATGGCCATCGAGGCGGCGAACCTGGAGCGCGGCGCCAGCTGGCTGGTGTTCAGTGACACCGGGCCGCGAGTCCGCCAGGGTTGCCCGGGCTGGCTGTTTATCAGCGATGAACTGAAGCTCAACCGCCACGCCGAAGACAATGCGCGCACCAAGGCGGACGCGGTGATCGACCTGAAAAAACAGCTCGGCCAACGCGGCATTGATCTGCAAGTGGTGGTGGTGCCGGACAAAACCCGCATCGCGGCCGCACAACGCTGCGGCGTGTATCGCCCGGCCGTGCTGGAGGGCCGGGTCCAGCAATGGACCACGCTGTTGCAAGCGGCGGGCGTTGAAGCACTGGACCTGACCGACACCCTGAAACCCCTGGGCCCGGATGCATTCCTGCGCACCGACACCCACTGGAGTGAAATCGGCTCGAACGCCGGTGCCCGTGCCGTGGCTCAGCGCATCCAGCAGCGCGGTATCCAGGCCACGCCGGAGCAAGCCTTCGACATCACCCAGGCGCCGCTCGCACCGCGTCCGGGTGACCTGGTACGGCTGGCCGGTCTCGACTGGTTGCCGCCGAAGTTGCAGCCAGTGGGCGAGCAGGTTGCGGCCAGTACGGCCCATGAGAAGGGTCCGGCGGCGTCCAGCAACCCTGACGATTTGTTCGGCGACGCCGGGCTGCCGAACGTGGCGCTGATCGGCACCTCGTTCTCGCGCAATTCAAACTTCGTGGGTTTCCTGCAACAAGCCTTGAATGCACCGGTGGGTAATTTCAGCAAGGACGGTGGCGAATTCTCTGGCGCCGCCAAGGCGTATTTCGACAGCCCGGCGTTCAAGCAGACGCCGCCCAAGCTGCTGATCTGGGAGATCCCCGAGCGTGATTTGCAGACGCCTTACGATCCGATAAAGATTAGTCAGTAAATTGACCATTTACCGCTCGTCTTAAAGATTTCTTCAGAAACACCAAAATAATGACACTCTCGATCCTTTGTCACAGAATGCGTACACAAAGGCGCCCACAAAAAGACCTGCGGTAAGCATCAGTACAGCTGACCTTTCACGTCTTTACGATGCGTCGTGAGGAGTGTTGGCGATGAGCCGAACCGATGATCTTTTTGAGTTGTTTGATAAGACAACTGCCAGTGATGTCCAGGGAATGGATTCGATGCTGCAATTCTTCGAAGACATCCCCGTCGATGACAGCGCCAGCCTCAACATGGGCAGCGGCGCGTCGTTCTCCCGACATTCCCCTTGTGCCAACGAGCAGCCACGCGACGCCGCGACCATCCGTGCGAACGTGGTGGCGCTGGTGTCCGTCAATGGCGGGGTCGGACGCAGCACCCTGGCCACGGCGCTGAGCAGTGGTTTGCAGCGCGCGGGCCGGCCGGTGGTGGCGCTGGACCTGGACCCGCAAAATGCCCTCTATCACCACTTCGGCTTGAGCCACGCCTTGCCCGGCATCGGGCGCACCAGCCTGCAGAACGAGCGCTGGAGCCACATCCTTCATTCAGGCTTCGCCGGTTGCCAGGTGATCACCTTTGGTGAAACCGATATCCGCCAGCAGGAAGACCTCCAGCGCTGGCTGAAACAGGAACCGGATTGGCTGGCGCAGCACCTGTCGGCCCTGGATTTGAGTGAGCAGGACACGGTGATCATCGACACGCCGGCGGGCAATAACGTCTACCTGCACCAGGCGCTGAACGTGGCCGATGTGGTGCTGGTCATCGCCCAGGCGGATGCCGCCTCCCTGGGCACCCTGGAGCAGATGGAGCAGTTGCTGGTGCCGCACCTTGATCGCCAGCCGGCGCTACGTTGCCACTTCGTGATCAACCAGCTCGACGAGACTTCCGGCTTCAGCCTGGACATGGTCGAGGTGTTCAGGAAGCGCCTGGGTGACAACCTGCTGGAGGTGGTGCACCGGGACCCGGCGATCAGCGAGGCCCTGGCTTTTGGCAGCGACCCGCTGGATAACGAAGCGACGAGCATGGCCTGTGACGATATCAACGAGCTTTGCCGCCTGTTGATTGCCCGCTGAAAAGTCCGGGTTATGCCGCTAACGCCAGATGCTTATGCACAATCGGTTGGTTCGACATGTCATGAAACCGCAATTTTGCGGAGCGGTTCTCATCAGGCTGCAACTGCCTGTTTTGCGTGCGTTTTATTTTATGAACAAAAAATGACCAGTCAGCATTTTGCCCTGTAAAGCTTGCTGCTACGGCCTCCGCAAGAATTCCATCAACAGAGTTATCCACAGGGCACGCTGCGACAAAATGCCCCTTAATTGCGCTCGGCCAGCAGCATCAGGTTGCGCGGGGTCAGCGGTGTTTCGCAGAAGCTGCCGACGTGCACCGTGTAGCCGTTTTCCGTGAGAAACAACGCGCGATCCAGCACCAGCCACATTTCCAGCGGGCGCCGAAACAGGCCACGCAGCAATTCCAGGTTTCTCACCTCGGCCAGGCGCCGCCAGCCTTGGGCCTCCAGCGCCAGCCAATCCTGTTCACCGGTGGATAATCCCTTGAGCGCCGCCAGTTCGCGGCAGTAGTCGGCGAAGGGCTTGGCCAGCCAACTCGCGGGCAGCGATGGCGTGGGCAGGTACTCGTCACTGCCGCGCAGTTGCCGTTGCAGACCATCGAAGCCCAGGCGCCTGGCCATCGAGGTGTCGCGCTGCTGGCGCACTCGCGCCCCAGCGGTAACGGTTTCGCTCAGCGGCAGGCCGAGGTCTTCCACCGATAAACGCAGGGATGAAGCCTGGGCGGTCATCGACAGTGGCGGGTACTGCTCGGCGCGGATGCGGTTATAGCAGCACGGTGCCACGGCCAGTTGCCGGCAGCCGGCGGCGCTGGCCAGCTGGAGCAGACGCACATGCAGGTCGCCGCAGGCATGCAGGGCGACCGGGGTTTGCTCGGGGCTGATCTGCATGTCGGCCATCACGTCTTGCAGGCGATGGGCGACGGGTAATTGATGGTGTTCGCTGAGCGACTGCCCTGAGGCAATCAGGGCCGGGTCGTATTCCAGACACGTCAGTTGCTGCCCGGGTTGCAGCAGGCGGCGGCCGAGGTGGCCCTTGCCGGCGCACCAGTCGAGCCAGTGTCGGGGTGTCCTGGAAAATTGCAGGGCCGCGCCGAAGGCTTCGATCTGCTGCCATTTGCGGCCGGGCACATCAACATTCAGGCGGTGACGGGCGGTTGGTAGCGCACTGGACGGTAAGTTATCCACAGCACTGAGATTCAGCGACTGCATGGCCAGCTCGGGAAAGGGCGCGGGTGCCGGCAGGGTGTGAGGTTGGTTATGGCTGCTTTCCGCGTCTGCCAGCGAGCGCTGTCGCAGCCAGTGGGCCAGCTCGGGGTGCCGGGTTTCCCACGGCAATTGCAGATGGGTAAAGGGCCGTGGTCGCCACAGCCCTTGATGCTCGGTGAGAAACGCGTCCAGCGCCTGGAAGCGGGTGAGCAATTGCTCACCCGTCAACGAGGCGTCAGCGGCCCTGGCAGGCATCGACCCGCAACCAGCGTTCCAGCAGCTTGAAGAAGCGCACCAGCACGTAGGACATCAGCAGGTAGAACAAGCCCGCGGCGAAGAAGATCTCCACCGGCAGGTAAGTGCGGGCAATGATCGTGCGGGCCATGCCGGTCAGTTCCAGCAACGTCACGGTGCTGGCCAGGGCGCTGGCCTTGAGCATCAGGATCACTTCGTTGCTGTAGGCCGGCAGGCCGATGCGCGCGGCACGCGGCAGGATGATGTAGAACAGCGCCTTGGGTTTGG
The DNA here is from genome assembly GCF_016650855.1 of Pseudomonas sp. TH32. Classification (NCBI taxonomy): domain Bacteria; kingdom Pseudomonadati; phylum Pseudomonadota; class Gammaproteobacteria; order Pseudomonadales; family Pseudomonadaceae; genus Pseudomonas; species Pseudomonas sp. TH32. The sequence goes on from NZ_JAEKFA010000002.1 coordinate 5,870,741, forward strand.
ACATGCCCAGCGCCCGCGCCGCTTCGATTTCGCCCGGCGGGATGGCCTGGATCGCGCCACGCAAAATCTCGGCGATGTAGGCGGCGGTGTGCAGGGTCATGGTGGCGGTAGCGCACCAGAACGGGTCCCGCAGGTAGGGCCACATGGCGCTTTCACGCACGGCGTCGAACTGCGCCAGGCCGTAATACACCAGGAACAACTGCACCAGCAGTGGCGTGCCCCGGAAGAAGAAAATGTAGCAATAGGGCAGGGTGCGCACGTACCACAGGCGCGAAGAACGTGCGATGCCCAGCGGGATTGCCAGCAGCAGGCCGGCGATCACCGCGATGGCCACCAGCTCCAGGGTCAGGGTCGCGCCCTGGGCCAGTCTTGGCAGCCACTTGATGATCACGGCCCAGTTCAGGCCGAGGTCGAAATGCGCCAGCCAGCTGTAGTCGCCACTCATTGCGTGCTCCTCGCAAAGCCGCGCGCGGCACGTTTTTCCAGGAAGTGCATGCCGGTCATCGCCAGGACGGTGAGGCCCAGGTACATGAAGGCCGCGACCATAAAGAAGGTGAAGGGCTGCTTGGTGACGGTCACGCCGATTTGCGCGTGGCGCATGATTTCTTCCAGGCCGATCACCGAGACCAGCGCGGTGTCCTTCATCAGAATCATGAACAGGTTGCCCAGGCCCGGCAGGGCGATGCGCCACATCTGCGGCATGATCAACCGGGTGAAGATCCGGAACTTCGACAAGCCCAGTGCGACACCGGCTTCACGGTGGCCCTTGGGGATTGCCAGGATCGCGCCGCGGAAGACTTCCGTGGCGTAGGCACCAAAGCACAGTCCCAGGGCGATAACCCCGGCGGCGAAGGCGCTGAGGGACAGGTCGGGGTTGCCGAAGAATTCCCCGAGGGAACGCATCAGGTTGACCGTGCCGAAGTAAATCAGCAGTACCCACAGCAGTTCGGGGATGCCGCGAACCAGGGTGGAGTAGGCGCCGCCAAGCCATTGCAGGGGCTTGTACGGGGAAGTCTTGGCCAAGGCACCGGCCAGGCCGAGCACCAGCCCAAGGCACAGGGCCGTGAGCGCCAGCTTGACGGTCATCAGCGCGCCAGCGGCGAGCGCCGGGCCGAATCCGTAGAGGTCGAAATTCATGGTTTAGTCGTTTCGCAAGGCAAAGCTCAGGACCGGCGCACTCAAGCGAGCGCGCCGGGCAGGCCATTCAGGATCACTCGATGCTGAAAGGGAAGTACTTGTCGTTGATCTTCTTGTAGGTGCCGTCGGCCTTGATTTCGGCCAGTGCGGTGTTCAAGCGCTCGCGCAGTGCATCGCCTTTACGCACGGCGATACCGATCTTGTCGCTCTCAACCACCGGGTCGCCTTTGAATTCGTAGGCGGAACCGTCTTTGCTTTTCAGCCACTCGTACTGCACGTACTTGTCGGCCAGCATCCCGTCCAGTCGGCCGGAGGTCAGGTCGAGGTAGGCGTTTTCCTGGGTGTCATAGAGCTTGGCGGTGGTGTCCGGCAGCTTGTCTTCCAGGTAGGTACCGGCCAGCGTCGCGCGTTGTGCGCCGATGATCTTGCCCTTCAGGTAACCGGCGTCGGTCTTGAAGTCCTTGGTGGCTTTCGGCGCGATGAACTGCAGCTTGTTGGAATAGTACGGGTCGGTGAAGTCGACGGCCTGCTTGCGTTCATCGGTGATGGACAGCGAGGAGACCAGGAAGTCGAACTTCTTGGCGTTCAGGGCCGGAATGATGCCGTCCCAATCGGAGACGTACACCTTGCACTCGACTTTCATCTTGGCGCACAGGGCGTCGCCGATGTCTTTGTCAAAGCCCACTACGTTGCCGCTGGCGTCTTTATTGTTGAAGGGCGGGTAGGCCGCTTCGATCCCCATGGTCAAGGTCTCGGCCATCGCCGAGGCGCTGAATGCCATCGAAACGGCGGCAGCCAGGAGGAATTTTTTATAGTTCTGCATGCATGTTGCTCCGTTAGCGGTTGCTGGACATGAATTGTTTGCAGCGCGCCGAAAGCGGGTTTTCAAATACCTGCTGTGGCGATCCTTGCTCTTCGACCAGGCCCTGGTGCAGGAAAACCACTTCACTGGACACCTGACGGGCGAAGCCCATTTCATGGGTGACCAGCAGCATGGTGCGGCCTTCTTCGGCCAGTGCGCGGATCACATTAAGTACTTCCTGAACCATTTCCGGGTCAAGGGCCGATGTCGGCTCGTCGAACAGGATGACCTTGGGCTGCATGGCGAGGGTGCGGGCGATGGCCGCGCGTTGCTGCTGGCCGCCGGACAATTGGGCGGGGTAGGCGTGGCGCTTGTCACTGATGCCGACCTTGGCCAGCAAGGCTTCGGCGACTTCGATGGCTTCGGCTTTGCTTTGGCCCAGCACCCGACGCGGAGCCTCGATGATGTTGTCGAGGATGCTCATGTGCGGCCACAGGTTAAAGTTTTGAAACACAAAACCGATCTCGCTGCGCAGGCGGTTGATCTGTTTGCCGTCGGCGGCCACCAGCTCACCGTTTTTCGCGGCCTTGAGCTTGAGCTCTTCACCGGCCACCAGGATTTGCCCCTGGTGCGGGTTTTCCAGCAGGTTGATGCAGCGCAGGAACGTGGACTTGCCGGAACCGGAGGAACCCAGGATCGAGATCACATCGCCGTCGCGGGCGGTCAGCGAGATGCCTTTAAGCACCTCCAGCTCACCATAGCGTTTATGCAAGTTGCGGATTTCAAGCGCGGGCGTGGCCTCAGCCATGTGGGGTCCTCATTGTGTTCATTGCGCTCCTGCTGTTGGGCCGCCTTCCTGGCGAGGCGCCAAGCTAGCATAGCGTTTGGATGACAGCCAACAGCCCTGCGGACGGTAAACAGACGGTGTGCGGCAGGGTGTCGCATCGGCACAGCAGTGTGTCGCGCCATCAACAACCGAACAGCCGTTTGAACCAGGATTACTGCAGGTTTTGCGTAAAAAAGGGCGCGATGGTGCCAGCTTTGGCCGGGTGTTGGAAGGGTTAAACGGGTGAACGGTCCATATCAGCCCTTTAATAGGGCGTCACGCACAATTTGTGTGTGTTTTTGGTGCGCCTGTTCGTCTTTCAAGTGGGTCGCACAGTAACGCTATAGCGGAATGCCATTAGTGTCAGTGACTTACGAGAGCCGTTGAGTTTCCCTACAGCCCGCGTCAATCACGGCTCTGTAACATTTTGGCGCAAATCTTGCGTAAAAAATAAAGAACGCCCCGTTGGTTTCTTTTCACGAGAGAGACGCCAGACCGGGTGGACCGTATTCGCAATTCCTCGCAAAGGTGTGTCAATGAGTAGTACGCAAAGCTCCAATGACCTCGAACAGGGGCTCAAACCGCGTCACGTCACCATGCTGTCGATTGCCGGCGTTATTGGTGCCGGGTTGTTTGTCGGCTCCGGCCACGCGATTGCGGCGGCAGGGCCTGCCGTACTGCTGGCGTACGCCGCCGCCGGTACCCTGGTGGTGTTGGTGATGCGCATGCTGGCCGAAATGGCCGTAGCGTCTCCGGACACGGGTTCGTTCTCTACTTATGCCGACCGTGCGATCGGGCACTGGGCCGGTTTCACCATCGGCTGGTTGTACTGGTGGTTCTGGGTGTTGGTGATCCCGCTGGAGGCCAACGCCGCCGCGACCATCCTTCACGCCTGGTTCCCCAACGTGGCGATCTGGGCCTTCACCCTGATCATCACTTTGCTGCTGACGGCGACCAACCTGTTCAGCGTGAAGAACTACGGCGAGTTCGAGTTCTGGTTTGCGCTGATCAAGGTGGTGGCGATCATCGGGTTTGTGATCCTCGGCATCCTGGCGATTTTTGGCTTCCTGCCGGGCAGCCAGGTCAGCGGCGTGTCGCACCTGTTCGACACCCAGGGCTTCCTGCCCAACGGTATGGGCGCGGTGTTGGCGGCAATCCTGACCACCATGTTCTCGTTCATGGGCACCGAGATCGTGACGATCGCGGCCGCTGAATCGAAGAACCCTGGGCAGCAAATTTCCAAGGCCACCAACTCGGTGATCTGGCGGATCGGCTTGTTCTATCTGGTATCGATCTTTATCGTGGTGGCCCTGGTGCCGTGGAATGATCCAGCGCTGGCGGCGGTCGGTTCCTACCAGACCGTGCTGGAACGCATGGGCATCCCGAATGCCAAGCTGATCGTTGACCTGGTGGTGTTGGTGGCGGTGACCAGTTGCCTGAACTCGGCGTTGTACACCGCTTCGCGCATGATGTTCTCCCTGGGCCGTCGCGGTGATGCGCCAGCGGTGTCCAAGATCACCAACAAGAGCGGCACGCCTTACTGGGCGGTGTTGCTGTCTACCGGCGCGGCGTTCCTGGCGGTATTCGCCAACTACGTGGCCCCGGCGGCGGTGTTTGAATTCCTGCTGGCCAGCTCCGGCGCCATCGCGTTATTGGTGTACCTGGTGATCGCCGTGTCGCAACTGCGCATGCGCCAGAAGCGCACGGAAGCGGGCGAGAAGATTGCCTTCAAGATGTGGCTGTTCCCGGGCCTGACGTACGCGGTGATTGTGTTCATCGTCGGCGTGCTGACCATCATGCTGTTCCAGGAAGCGCACCAGGTGGAGATCATCGCCACCGGAATCCTGAGCTTGCTGGTGATTGCGGCGGGGCTGATTGTGTCGCGTCGGCGCAAGAGCCTGAAGGTAGGGGCTGCGGTGCTGAATTGATGTAGCGCGCGGCAAAAAATGGGAGCCTTCGGGCTCCCATTTTTCTGATCAGCTCTCTGAGCTGACCAGCGCCTGTGACGCTGCGACGTAATCAGCCTGGAACTCTGGCGATTCAATCCACGCCAGGGCCGCTGCTTCATCCTCGGTATCCGTGGCCCACTGGCGATACTCGATCAGCGCCGCAAGGATAAAGTCAGTCGCTTCCTCTTCGCCTTCCTGCTCCAGCACGACCGCCAGCAGCGGGTGCGCGAGGAACACCGCACACAGCGCCTGTTGGCTGGTTTCGCCCGCAGTGCGCATCTCCAGGAACAGCTCGGTCAAATCCACTGACTCAAGGTCAATGCGGCTGTCATCGCCGGCAAAGGCGTCCGGCTTGGTGGCGACGGCGCGTTGAGTGCGGTTCTGCTTGGCCTTGGCTTTTGCCCGGTGGGCGCGTTTTTGCTGCTTGTTCGGCGAGGCCATGGGCTCACGTCCTTGGTGTCAGGATCTGGGGATGGCGTATTGAAGCGCAGGTCGGGGGAAATCCCAAGGGTTTCTAAGTGCGACCCGTCACTTGGTGTCCCGGAGCGGCTTGGTCCAACTCCCCTCGCTGCAACCACGCCAACGCAATCGGCCACAACCGATCCTGATACTGGCTGCGAAAGAACGCGAAGTGTCCGACCTCCTTTTCGCCGATATCTTCAGGGGCGATTCGCAGATGCGTGCGTTCGCTGCTTTCGAAATAACCCAAAAGGCGCTCGATCGCCGCCACCGTGCCAAACGGATCATCAGTAATGCTGATCGCCAATACCTGTGCCTTCACCCGGGAAAACGGCAACTCACCCAAGGCCCTGCCGCTCGGTCGTTTTTCATAACCCGGCGTCGGCGTACTCCAGTCGCGCACCACGCCCGTCGGGGTATCCTCCAGCCAGCCCATACGCTTGCCCGGAAAGTAGCCAAACACAGCGGTCACCAACGGCATCACCACGTGCCATTTGGCAAACATCCGCCAACGCGTGCTCGCCTCATAGTCGCGCCAGTAGGCAAACTGTGCGCCCACGGTGACCAGTCGCCGAATCGCCGCCCCGGACGCTCCGAGTCCCGCCGCGCAGCCACCGAAACTGTGCCCGACCACATCAATCGGCTGCCCCGGAAACTCCCGCTGAGCCCGCTGCAGCATCGCTTCGAAATCCAGCACGCCCCAATCCGACCACGAGGCCTTGAACCCCTTCAGCGGGCCACTGCGGGACTCGCCGATGCCACGGTAGTCGTAGGTGATGACGTCGAAGCCATTGGCAAACAGGTAGTCGGCAAAACGCGAGTAATGCCGGCAGCGCACCGAGGTCGCAGCGTTGATGATCACCACGGGGCGTTCGATGTCAGTCCTGATGTGGCGCCAGGTAAAACCGCCAATGGGATAACCGTCGGCGGCGGGCTCGCGGAATGCTTCGGCGGGTGGTCGGGTTGGCAGGTTCATGAGCGGGCTCGGTGCTTGCGCTTTCGATGGGGCATCAAGGCCCGTGCGCAGTTTTATAAGACGTCGAAGCTATCAAATTTCGCGTAATAAAAAACCCCAGGGATTTCTCCCCGGGGTTTTGGCGTTTGCCGGCCTATCGCACCAACGGCAGGGTCACCACAAACTCACTGCCCAGCCCGTCACCGTCGCTGAGTGCGATCACCGTGCCGCCATGGGCTTCCACCAGCTCGCGCACCACCGTCAGGCCAATGCCCAGGCCGGCGCCGTTGAAGCCGACGGCGTGCACGTCCTGGACAAACGGATCAAAGATAAACGGCAACGCCTGGGCCGAGATGCCGATGCCGGTGTCGATCACGCTCAGTAGCAGCACTTTGCGTTCCAGTGTCACCGAGAGTCGCACAATGCCGCCGGCGGGCGTGTATTTGATGGCGTTGCCCAGGATGTTGCCGAGGATTTGTGTGAGGCGAATCGCGTCGCCGTTGACCATTAATGGTTCTTGCGGCACTTGGGACGTGAAGTGCAGCTTCTGGGTGATCATCGACGGTGTGCAGACTTCGATGGCCCGCTCAATGATCGGCACGATGTCCAGCACCTCGCAGTCCAGCCGCAGTTTGCCGGTGCTGGCGCGGGACACGTCCAGCAGGTCTTCCACCAGGCGCGACATGTGCTGCACCTGGCCTTCGATCAGCGATTGCATGCGCGGCAGTTCGGCGCTGGGGACGCGGGCGAGGCGGCCGGCGATCATGCTGATGGGCGTCAGCGGGTTGCGCAGTTCGTGGGCCACGAGCGCCAGGATGTTCTTTTGTTGAATCAGCGCGCGCTCGGCAGCGGCTTGCAGCTCCTGGGCGCTGAGGGCGGCAATCACCAGTTGGGCGTTGGCCTCGCGCATTTCCTGGGACAGCTGCTGTTGCTCGCTCTGCCGGGGCGGGGCGGCATCGGATTGGGCGAGCAGAATGGCGAGCACCAGTTGTTGATTGGCCTCCACCAGATGCTCGATCTGCTGGGTGTCGCCCAAGCGGTTTTTCGCGTCGGTCAGCTCTTGTTGCAGGGCCGCGAGCACGGCGCGGGCCTCGACGGTTTTCTGGCCGAGCAGGAACAGTTCGCGCGCGGCACTGGCCACGGCGTCCTTGTTCTTGTCATCGGCCTTGCTCATGGGAGTGGCTCACACATTGACAGCACCGGGGTGCTGTCGGGTAGGGCGGCCGCCGAGCAGCCCTTCCTGGTCGGGCAGGCGTTCGCCGATTTGCAGGCCGTCGTCATCGATGTGGTACTGGCGCAGTTCATCGGAGTGCGCGCTGGCGCGTACCTTGACCACGGCCATGATGCGCAACAGGCGGCTTTGCACTTCGATATAGCGCTGCACGATGATCGCGTCGGTGAGGAACGCGGTGCCGTAGGGGCTGAAGCGCAGGTCGGTGTAGCGGTCTTCCAGCTCGGAGGTCATCAGCACGCTGACGCCGGCGCCGGTCAGGGCGGTGACCATGCGCGACAGTGATTCACGGAAATCATCGCGAAAGGTCGGCGCCAGGGCCAGCTCGAAGCCCGACAACGAATCGATGACCACGCGGGTGGCCTTCAGGCGGGTGATTTCGTTGAGCAGCAAATGCACCACTTCATCGATGGACAGGTCGGGCGCACGGCTGTCCACCAGGCCCACCTGGCCGCGTTCAATCAGTTGTGCGAGCACCGCGTTCTGCAGGTGGTTAGGGCGCTGTTCAAACGCCGCGATCACGCCGGTTTCGCCGTTGCGAGCACCTTCGGCCAGGAACGATGACGCGAGGATGCTTTTACCTGAGCCGGAAGGGCCGGCCACCAGCAACGAGTAACCCCGGGGCAGGCCGCCGCCGAGCATTTCATCCAGGCGCGGAACGCCCATTTTCAAACGTTGTGAGCCTAGCGCCAGTGGTGCGGGAATATTGGCGGCAGCCGGCGGGAAAACCTTGATGCCCGATGTCGCAATGCGGAAGGTGTGCAGCCCCGGCAAGGTCGGCTGGCCGCGCATCTTCATGATTTCCATTTTGCGTACCATGGAATTGCGTTGCACGCTCTGGCGCAGCCAGATCAGGCCGTCGGCCACGGTGAAAATCGGGTTGGTGTCGGTTTCGGTGAAGTACTCGCCAATCAGGAAGGTCGTGGCCTGCCACGTGGTCATCAACATGCCCAGTTGCTGGACGAACTGCGGCAGGTTGTTGTTGGGGTTGTCCTGGGTCTGGCTGGCCAGCACCACCGAGCGGAACGAGTCGACAAACACCAGCGCGGGGGCATGGGTTTCGACGGCGACGACGATGCGCCGCAGCACTTCGTCAAGGTCGCCGGCCAAGGTGTCGTCGGCCAGGTTGATATAGCGAATCGAATGGTTGATGGCCTCGCTGTCGAAAAAATCGAACTGCTGCTGGTAGCGCAGCATCTTCAGCGGTGGCTCGCCCAGCACGGTGAAAAACAGCGCCGGGCGTTCAGGCGTGGCCAGGGCGAACATCATCTGATGGGCCAGGGTGGTCTTGCCGCAACCCGGAGGACCGGCGATCAGGTTGAACGAAAACTCCGGCAAACCTCCGCCAAGCACTTCGTCCAGTCCTGGCACGCCGGTGGCCAGGCGGTTGATTGTCACTTTGGTGCTCATGGCGAAGTATCCTGCGCAGGGTTGCCGCTCAAAGAGTTTTCCCACACGGCGCGCAGCAAGCGTGCGGTGAGCGAGGGCCCGATCAGTGTGGTCAGCAACTCATAAAGTGTCTTGAGCAGCGTTTCGCCGAAAAACAGGCTGTCGGCTTCGCTTTGCTCAAGCAGTAGGGTTTTGAGGGCCGTCATGTCGCGGGCGGGCAGGTTGTCAAAGCTGCCGGCCAGACGCGGATGGCTGGCGGCGCACAACAGCAGGCTGCGCCGGTACAGGGCGGCAACGCCGTGCTGGCCGATAATCGGGGTGAGGGCGCTGTCGATGTCCTGCAGGGTGGCAATAATTGCATCAGCTGCCCGTGACGGGCCGGGGTTACCGTCCATCCGCTGCGCCAGAGAGGCGACTATCTGGCTACTCTCTTCGCTTACCGGGGGCATGGCTGACTGATTGTGGTGGAATGCAGCCTTGATGGTACACCTTCGTATACGGGCACAGAGATTCATTTGCCCATATGCCCCTATATCACTCCATCCACTTCGATGGGATGCCCGCCGATGCTAGGCTTGCGACCTTTTAGCCAGGATGGGAGCGTGAATGAGCCGCGATGCACTTGAGCACAATCAGATACCGATCTACTTCTGTGCAGTGATCGTGGCGGCGGTCGCCGGGCTGTTGGCGCCCTCGCTGGCACGGGAACTGAGTGGGTGGGTCACGCCCGCCATCGCTGTGCTGATGTACGCGATGTTCCTGCAAATACCCTTTCTGGACCTGCGCGAGGGCTTGGGCAACCAGCGCTTCATGTCCGCGTTGCTGCTGGCCAATTTCCTCCTGATTCCACTGCTGGTGTGGGCGCTGACCCGTGGTCTGGTGGAACACCCGGCGATCCTGGTGGGGGCGTTGCTGGTGCTGTTGACGCCGTGCATCGACTACGTGGTGGTGTTCACCCATATCGGCAAGGGCGACTCGCGATTGATGCTGGCGGCGACCCCGATTCTGTTGCTGCTGCAACTGCTGCTGTTGCCGGTGTACCTGGGGTTGATCCTCGGGGCGCAGTCGCAGGTGGTGGTTTCGGTGGGGCCGTTTGTCGAGGCCTTCCTGCTGCTGATCGTTGCCCCCATGATTCTGGCGGTGCTGACGACTTCCCTGTCCCGGCGATCGAGTGTCATCAGTGCCTGGAGCGAGGCCTGGGCCTGGTTGCCCGTGCCGGCCATGGCACTGGTGCTGATGGTGGTGATCGGCTCGCAAGTCACCGCCGTGGTCCGCGATATCGGCCTGCTGGCGCCGGTGATCCCGGTGTACATCGGCTTTCTGTTGCTGGCGCCGCTGGTGGGCGCACTGGCGTCGTGGCTGTTCAAGCTGCCATCGACCACCGCGCGGGCGGTCACCTTCAGCGCGTCCACGCGCAACTCCCTGGTGGTGTTGCCGCTGGCGCTGGCGTTGCCTGATGAGATCCGAGGCCTCGCTGCCGCCGCCGTGATCACGCAAACCCTGGTGGAACTGGTGGGGGAGCTACTCTACATCCGGCTGATGCCGCTGCTGATCTGGCCCGCTCGTCGTTAGGCTGATGAATGTTTGATTCCGTTCAGGGGGCATTCAGGGTGATGGTCGGCAACATGAGCCGGTTTACCCCACCTGACAGGCTGAATAATGGATCAACACAACCGCTTTCGAATGGAATCGCTGGGTATCTTTTTTATCGCCTTGCTGCTGTTTACCCTGGGCATCTGGGACCAGCAGCCACAAGGCTTTGACGGCCGCTGGGCGGTGTTCATGCAAGAGATGTTTCGCCACGGGGCGAGCCTCTTTCCTACCACCTATGGCGAGCCTTACCCGGACTACCCGGGCACCGCGACCTACCTGAGCTACCTCTTTGCCCGCCTGTTCGGCGCGCCCAACGACCTGGCTAACGTGATGCCCACCGCCCTGGCGTCTGCCGGGGTGATGGCGCTGATCTATCGCTTGCTGGTGCCGTCTGGCCGCGCGTGGGCGCTGCTGACGGTGCTGCTCACCGCATTGACCGCGCAGTTGCTGGAGAAGTCGCGCTCGGTGTGCCTGGACCAGATGATCTCGCTGCTGTGCCTGGGGTGTTTCTACCTGTTGCATACCGGCGAGCGCTTGGGATCGCGGCTGCGGCAATACGCGATATTTCCGTTGTTCGTGGTGGCGTTTGCCATTCGCGGGCCGCTGGGGTTGATCGAGGTCTGTGGAGTGGCCTGTGTCTACTGGGCGCTCGGCACGGCTCGTACGCGGGAAGAGCGCATTGCGCTGCTTAAAAAGGTGATTGCCCACGGCGTGATCGGCCTGGTCCTGCTGGCCGGCTGTTGGTGGGTGCTGCTGAAGCTGGCGCGGATCAGCGGTGGCGACAGCTTCGTCGATGATGTACTGCGGATGCAGTTTGCCGGGCGCCTCGACGAAACCGGCGAGCCGTTCTATTTCTACTTCAAATTGAGCCTGTACCGCTATTTCCCGGTGGTGCCGCTGGCGCTGGCGACGTTGATCGCCCTGCGCCACAAATGGTCGGTGCGTGACGAGGATGCCGACGTGCAGTTGATGCTGCGCCTGGCCGCCTGCGGGCTGATGATTTTGCTGGGCTTGTCCATTCCGCACTTCAAGCGCGCCTATTACATCGTGCCCATGGTCCCGATGTTTGCCGCGGTGGCCGCCTATGGCTTGCTCCAGGCGCATGGCTGGCTGCTTGGCGTGCGGCGTGGCTATGAGTGGCTGGTGGCGGCCTTGCCGGTGCTGGGCGTCGTGGTGGTGTTCGTCTGTCGACACCTGTGGCACAAGCACGGTTATTGGCCGGATGTTTCAGTGCCGGGGCTGGTGGGTGTGCTGATCGTGCTGCAACTGGCCGCCGTGATCGCCTGGCGGCGTTTGCAGGGCAATCTCGGCCAGCGGTTGGTGGTGCTCAGCCTGATTGCGTTGGCGACCCAATGGCTGGTGCTGGTGAAGGTGGTGGAGCCGGCGAAGGATCTGCAATTCGACACCCGGAACTTCGTTGGCGCGGTGGAGAAGCTGCGTGCCGATAATCCCGGGACCCTGGTCTTTGTGGACCTGGCCAGGGACACCTGGGCGATTCGCTACATCATGAACCTGGATCACGACGAGCAGCCGCTGTTCATCGGGCGCAACGAACCCTTGCGGGTGGACTCGCTGCCGCGTCCGGCCTGGGTGATTGTGGAGCGCAAGCAAACCGCGTTGCTCAATGGCACGCCGCTGGAGCATATGGCGCCAGTGTTCAACGGGCGGTTGAACGACAACCCGCTACTGGTGTTCCTGGTGAAGTGAATCAGTCGCCGTACTCATCGTGGCGCTGCATTCAGGTGCGCCGGATGCGGCATCGCCTTCACTACCCAGGAGCAGCCAGGGCAGCCCGTGAGGCTCGGCGTTGAGTGCGCCTTGCGCGCGGGTCAGGGCTTTTTCCCTGATCCGCAGTAGGTCGAGTGGCGATCACTGGGGAATTAAGGACAGATCAAGGGAGTCATAAGGCGATGTTGATCGCCGAGAGTTTGGTTCGTCTTGCTGTAGGGTCGCGGCTTAAATGACCGGCGGGTCTGATAACGCGCTTTGCAGCCTGCCGAAACGCGGGCGCCTGCTAGGCTTTGATACTTTCGCAGTGATGATTTCGGGTGTGACATGGAAGCAGTAAAAATGGATTTTGAGTCCGCAGGGGCAGAGAGCGCTGGCAGTGGTCATATGATCGGCCGTTCCTGGCTTGGAGGCCTGAGCATTTGTTTTGACGGAGGTTGCAGCTACCCCTCGATGATCAGCGTGCTGGAGGCTGTGTTCAGGCGCTACGGACGCCTGGTGCGCTTTGGCGAGTCGCTTTCGGCTCAGGGCTGGATTGATCGGGTGGAGGCGAGTGGTTTTCACATTTCCGATCAGGAGCGGATGGCGGTGTTGACGTTGATGCGGGGTTGACGCTGAGGGTCCACAAATTCCAGACAACAAAAAACCCGCACCAGGCGGGTTTTTTGTGTGTTTCAGATGACGTTTGCACCACCTGAAACTGAATAGTGGTGCCCAGAGACGGAATCGAACCGCCGACACGGGGATTTTCAATCCCCTGCTCTACCGACTGAGCTATCTGGGCAACGGGGCGCATTAAACGGGTTTTTCAGGGGGTCGTCAAGCAAGTTTTCAAAAAATATTTAATTATTACCGTCGCTTACGGGCCAACCCCCAGATTTGATCAATTATTCAGCAGGTGGCACGTAGCCGTCGGCCTTGGCGTAATCTTCGCCGGAAAAGAACTTGTCCATCTCGCCCTGCAGGTATTTGCGGTCTTCGGCGTTCATCATGTTCAGGCGTTTTTCGTTGATCAGCAGGGTCTGGTGTTTTTGCCAGTCGGCCCAGGCTTTGGCGGAGACGTTGTCGAAGATGTCCTGGCCCTTGGCGCCAGGGAACGGGGCGCGCTCCAGGGCGGGCAGTTCTTCGTGGTACTTGCGGCAGATGATGGTGCGGGTCATGACGGAACTCCTGCGTTCAATACTTCAGCCGCGCGCTTCAGCAGTTTTTTTACCGGGGCAGCAAGGCCCAGGCGCGGCGGGGTGGCGAGGTTATACCAGAGCCAGTCAGCCTCGGCCACGTGGTGGGCAGACTCCTGGACCTGGACCAGCCAGGGTTCGATAGCCAGTTGGAAGTGGCTGAAGGTGTGAATCAGGCCGGGCAGTTCCTGGTGTTCGCCCAACGCCAGCGAGTGCTGGTTGGCCAGGTGTTCCAGGTCGCTCAGGTCATCCAGCTCCGGCAAACTCCACAAACCGCCCCACAGGCCCGTGGACGGGCGACGGTAAAGCAGGATCGCGCCTTCGCCATTGGCCAGCAGCGGCATCAGCGTGCGCTTCTGGGGCACGGTCTTGCGCGGCTTGGGGATCGGGTAGCGGGTTTCCAGGCCGAGCATGTGGGCTTCGCAGCCCTTTTCCAGCGGGCACAGCAGGCAACTGGGCTTGCTGCGGGTGCAGAGGGTGGCGCCCATGTCCATCATCGCCTGGGTGTAGGCGTTGACCCGATCGTGGGGCGTGAAGCGCTCTGCAGTGGCCCACAGCTGTTTGGCGACCTTCGGTTCGCCCGGGTAACCCTCTTGTGCGGTAAAGCGCGCCAGCACGCGCTTGACGTTGCCATCCAGGATCGGCGCCCGCAGGCCCATGCTCAGGCTGGCAATCGCGCCGGCGGTGGACAGGCCGATGCCCGGCAACTCGGTGAGCTTTTCGACGTCACGGGGAAACTCCCCGTCGTATTCGGCCACGACGATCTTCGCGGTCTTTTGCAGGTTGCGCGCCCGGGTGTAGTAACCCAGCCCGGTCCACAGGTGCAGCACTTCGTCTTCCGGTGCGGCGGCCAGGGCTTCGACCGTTGGCAGTGAGGCCATGAAACGGTCGAAGTAGTTCAGCACGGTGCTGACCTGGGTCTGCTGCAACATGATCTCCGAGACCCACACCCGGTAAGGCGTGATGCCCTGTTGCCAGGGCAGGTCATGGCGACCGTGGCGGTCGTACCAGTCGAGCACCGCCGTTGAAAATTGCTCGCTTCTCATCGTTTGAACAGGCCTTTCAGAGCATCTTTCAACTGTGGATTTACCTTGTCGAGCTTCTGTTCAAGCTTCTCGCTGAGTTTGTTGCCTGCCGCCTTGATAGCGACCTGGCTCAGGCCGTCCTTGTCCAGGCGGCAAGCCTTGGCGCCCAGTTCCAGCGGGCCACGGCAGCGCAGCGGGACTTCGATGTTCTGGAAGTTGGAACCCACCTCGCAGGCCGGGTCCGGCACCTCGCGCTGGTCGCCTTCGACGATGATGCCGACGCGGTAGTCCATGCCCAGCACACGCAGGTCGATGTCACCGTTGCCGTTGACGGTCAGGCCCGGGATGCGCACTTTCAGGTCCGGATTGCTGGCCACGCCGTTACGGAAGGTCAGGTTGCCCTTGAGCTCCTGGAACGGCGTGTCCTTGCCGCGCTGTTCGCCGCTGAGGGTCTTGCGGTTGAGCAGGGCGATGCCGGTGCACAGCTGTTGCTCAAGGTTGGCGTTGAGCAGCACACCGTTGTTGATCGCGAAGCTGGCAGTGCCGTTGAGGCTGTCGATCAGGGCCTTCTGGCTATTGCCACGGCCATTGAGGTTGCTGTCGAGGGTGAGCTGGCCCTTCACCGGCGGGTTCTGCCCCTGGGCTTGCAGGATGCGTTCGATCGGTACTTGCTTGATGCGGGTTTGCAGCGCCAGCACCGGGATGTCCTGGCGCACGTCAAGGTTGCCGTTGGCCTGGAAGGTGCCGTTGTAGAGACCGCCGCTCAAGGTGTCGAGCTTGAGCTGGCCATCGAGGCCGGAGGCTTTCAGCGCGGCGTTCTGGATCGGCAGCTTGCTCAGGGTCAGTTGGCCGAAGGACAGGTCGGCATTCACGTCCAGGGTGCGCAGGCGGGTCAACGGCAGCAGTTTGTCGGTGCTCCACGCGCCCTTGGTCGGGGCGTCCGGCAGTGGTGTGGTGCCACCGGCCGCCATGGCGCCGGCTTCGCTGCTTTGCACTTCAGCCTGGCGTGCGGCCGTTGCACCTTTGGCAGCGTCGGATTTGGCTGGCAGGTAGTTGTCGGCATTGAACGTGTCGGCCTTGAGCTGTACCCGCAGCGACTGCTTGGCGAAATCATCCACGGCCACGCGACCGGTGAAGGTGCTCTCGTCGAGTTTCAGGTTGATGTCTTCAAACGCCAGGCTGGTGGGCGTGCCCTTGAGGCGGCTGACCAGTTCGACCTTGCTCAGGCTGCCTGCGGCCATCGGTGGCAGCGGGTTGCCGACGCTGTCGAGGAACTTGGCCAGGTCAAACTGGGCAATCGACAGGGCGCCGCTGAGTTGCGGGGTCTTGTCCAGGTCGTTGACCTTCAGCTCGCCCAGGGCGCGCAGCTGGTTCAGCGACAGCTTCATGTTGGTCCATTCGGCAATGTTGGCAGACTGGTCCAGCAGCAATTGGCCTTGGGTCGAAAAGGTCACGGTCTTGCCTTGCAGCGGCTCGCCGGTGGCTTCACCAGTGACTTTCATGTCTTCGAACTGATAGCGCTTGAGGGCGCGCTGAATGCGCAGGTTGCCGTTGACCTCGGTCTTGACGCGCATCAGCGGCTGGTTGGTGCCGAAGAATGCGGTGAGTTTCACCGGAATGCTTGCGCCTTCATGCACGGCGCCGGCACTCAACTGGATGCTTTCGGCGCTGAACTGCTTGCCGGTCTGCTCGTCGTTGTATTCGACGCGGGCGTTGTTGATGGTCAGGCTGTCGATGTCCAGGCGGATCGGCTGCGGCGGCTTTTCGGGCTTGGGTGGTGTGGCAACTTCAGCGACGGCAGGCGTGCTGGCGGGCGTGCTCGGGTCCGGCACATTCTTGCCGATGTCTTCCCAGTTGCCATGGCCATGCACATCTTTGTTCAGGCGCAGGTTCAGGCCTTCGACACGCACATCGCTCATCTGCACTTCACGGCGCAGCAGCGGCAGTACACGCACCGACAGGCCGAGCATCTGCAAATCGGCAAACGGTTGGGTCGGGTTGGTCAGGGTCGCAACGCTGGCCTCGTGTAATTCAAGGCCGAGCCAGGGGAACAGGCTCCACCCGATGTCGCCATTGAGCGTCAGCTCGATGTGGGCCTTGTCGCGGGCAATCTGGCGAATCTCGTCTTTGTAGTCGTTGGGATCGAAGAGATGGGTCAGGGCAAAGCCTAGAGCCACAATGATCAGCAACAGCCCGAGAAGTACCAGACCCAGGATTTTGCCGAACGCTTTCATGGGCGAGTCCTTGTATGTCGATTTCAAAATTTAGCCGCAGAGTATAACGCCCGAAGGCTTACGTCAGTTCGCGGATAGTTACATTGTATCTAGAGGCCGGAAAACGGAATTTTGGCGCCAGACAAATCAGATATCCCGAAAAAGGTGATATCAGTTTGGTTTTTCTGTCATCCACAGATGCTAATCTTCGCCTGTTCGTCCGCCTTCTGCGGCTAAACGTCGCGTCAAAAGGAGCTTTACTCAACAAAACGGCCACGCCTTGCGTGTAAGGCCGAGGGAGAGAGTGCCCGACGGACACATACTAATAACTGGGGGAAACACCAATGAGCACTAGCACTGCGGCAGGCCATACCGCCGCACAGCCTGCGTTCCTGTCCAAGGAGCGCATTATCGCCAAGCCCGGGTTCAACCGTTGGCTGGTACCACCGGCCGCCCTGGCCATCCACTTGTGCATCGGCATGGCTTATGGCTTCTCGGTGTTCTGGTTGCCACTGTCCAAGGCGCTGGGCATCACCGCACCGGTCGCCTGCGCGCCGGACATGAGCTTTATCAGCCAGGTCTTCTCGTCCCAATGCGACTGGCCCATCTCCATGCTGGGCTGGATCTACACCCTGTTCTTCATCTTCCTGGGCTGCTCGGCAGCGATCTGGGGCGGCTGGCTGGAACATGCCGGGCCACGTAAGGCTGGCGTCGTGTCGGCCTTGTGCTGGTGTGGCGGCCTGCTGATCTCGGCATTGGGGATTTATACCCACCAGATCTGGCTGATGTGGATCGGCTCCGGGGTCATTGGCGGTATCGGCCTGGGCCTGGGCTACATCTCGCCGGTGTCGACCCTGATCAAGTGGTTCCCGGACAAGCGCGGCATGGCTACCGGCATGGCGATCATGGGCTTCGGCGGCGGCGCGATGGTTGGCGCCCCGTTGGCAGCCGCGCTGATGGGTCACTTTGCCTCGCCGACCAGCGTTGGCGTGTGGCAGAGCTTCGTGGTCATGGCGGTGATCTACTTCGTGTTCATGATTGGCGGCGCCTTGTCCTACCGCGTTCCGCCGACCGGCTGGAAGCCCGAGGGCTGGACTGCCCCGGCGAAGAAAGCCAGCAACGCGATGATCACCCACCGTCACGTGCACGTGAACGTGGCCTGGAAAACCCCGCAATTTCGCCTGGTGTGGCTGGTGCTGTGCCTGAACGTGTCGGCCGGTATCGGCATCCTCGGCATGGCTTCGCCGCTGCTGCAGGAAGTGTTCGGCGGCAAGTTGCTGGGTAACGGCCTGACGTTTGGCCAGCTGGATGCCGGTCAACTGGCTTCCATCGCGGCCATCGCCGCCGGCTTTACCGGTCTGTTGAGCCTGTTCAACATCGGTGGCCGGTTCTTCTGGGCGTCGTTCTCCGACTACCTGGGCCGTAAAAACACCTATTTCGTGTTCTTTGCCCTGGGGTTTGCCCTGTACGCGCTGATCCCGAACCTCGGTCACCTGGGCAACGTCGCGCTGTTCG
The DNA here is from genome assembly GCF_016650855.1 of Pseudomonas sp. TH32. Lineage (NCBI taxonomy): Bacteria > Pseudomonadati > Pseudomonadota > Gammaproteobacteria > Pseudomonadales > Pseudomonadaceae > Pseudomonas > Pseudomonas sp. TH32. Next base: position 5,888,741 of record NZ_JAEKFA010000002.1, read on the forward strand.
TGGCCGCGTTCTGCATCATCCTGTCGATGTACGGCGGTGGTTTTGCGACGGTACCGGCTTACCTGGCGGACCTGTTCGGTACGCAAATGGTGGGTGCGATCCACGGTCGTCTGCTGACGGCATGGGCAGCGGCGGGCGTGTTGGGTCCGGTGCTGGTGAACTACCTGCGTGAGTATCAGTTGAGCATCGGCGTTGAACGCGCTGCCGCCTACGACATCACCTTGTACATCCTCGCCGGCCTGCTGGTGCTGGGCTTTATCTGCAACCTGCTGGTACGGCCGGTGGCAGACAAGTACTTCATGACCGACGCGGAACTGGCTGCCGAACAGGCGCTGGGCCACGACAAGGGCGCCGATTCCAGCACCGTGCTGGAATGGAAAGCCTCCTCCGGCAGCGTGCCGCTGGCGGTGGCCGCCTGGCTGGTGGTGGGTATTCCCCTGGCGTGGGGCGTGTGGGTCACCCTGCAGAAAACCGCAGTACTGTTCCACTAACACCGCGTAACCCTTGTGGGAGCGGGCTTGTGTGGGAGCGGGCTTGCTCGCGAATGCGATGGATCAGTCAGCCCATGTTTGGCTGACACACCGCTTTCGCGAGCAAGCCCGCTCCCACACAAAGCTGCTCCCACACTTGTACTGACATGTCTATCCTCGACACTCCATCAGTCTTATCCCCTCCGATGTTTCTGTTTAGCGCCCGCGCCCCTATAATGGCTGCCTTTTTCGCCCAATGATTTTGCGGAGCTGGTGATGGCCGAACGTAAGGCGTCCGTCGAGCGCGACACTCTGGAAACCCAGATCAAAGCCTCGATTAACCTGGATGGCACCGGAAAGGCCCGATTTGATATCGGTGTACCTTTTCTTGAGCACATGCTGGACCAGATCGCCCGTCACGGGCTGATCGACCTGGATATCGTCAGCAAGGGCGACCTGCATATCGACGACCACCACACGGTGGAAGACGTCGGTATCACGTTGGGCCAGGCATTTGCCAAAGCCATCGGCGACAAGAAAGGCATCCGTCGCTACGGCCACGCCTACGTCCCGCTGGATGAGGCACTGTCGCGTGTGGTCATCGACTTCTCCGGCCGTCCGGGCCTGCAGATGCACGTGCCGTACACCCGCGCCACCGTCGGCGGCTTTGACGTCGACCTGTTCCAGGAATTCTTCCAGGGCTTCGTCAACCACGCCCTGGTCAGCCTGCACATCGACAACCTGCGTGGCACCAATACCCACCACCAGATCGAGACCGTGTTCAAAGCCTTCGGTCGCGCCCTGCGCATGGCTGTGGAGCTGGATGACCGCATGGCCGGGCAAATGCCGTCGACCAAGGGCGTTCTGTAATGCAGACGGTCGCGGTTATCGATTACGGCATGGGTAACCTGCACTCGGTGGCCAAGGCCCTCGAACACGTAGGTGCCGGGAAGGTGCTGATCACCAGCGATGCCGACGTGATTCGCGAAGCCGACCGGGTGGTTTTCCCGGGTGTTGGCGCGATTCGCGACTGCATGGCCGAGATTCGCCGCCTGGGCTTCGACAGCCTGGTGCGTGAAGTCAGCCAGGACCGGCCGTTCCTCGGCATCTGCGTGGGCATGCAAGCCTTGCTCGACAGCAGTGAAGAGAATGACGGCGTCGACTGCATCGGTCTGTTCCCGGGTCAGGTGAAGTTTTTCGGCAAGGACCTGCACGAAGACGGCGAGCACCTGAAGGTGCCGCACATGGGCTGGAACGAAGTGCGCCAGACCGTGGATCACCCGCTGTGGCACGAAGTGCCGGACCTGGCGCGTTTCTACTTCGTGCACAGCTACTACATCGCCGCCGGTAACCCGCGCCAGGTGGTGGGTGGCGGGCACTATGGCGTCGACTTCGCCGCGGCCCTGGCCGACGGTTCGCGCTTTGCCGTGCAGTTCCACCCGGAGAAAAGCCATACCCATGGCCTGCAATTGCTGCAGAACTTCGCCGCGTGGGACGGGCGCTGGTAATGGCCAAGAAGGTCAAGCCGCCGATCTTGAACCTCACTCCCCAGCAGGAGAGTGAGGCCACCGACAAGATCAAGCGTTTCATGGAAGACCGCTTCGAGCTCAAGCTCGGCTCGTTCGAGGTTGCAGAAATCCTCGAACTGTTCACCACTGAAATTGCTCCGCACTATTACAACAGGGCGATTTTCGATGTGCAGACGCACCTTAAAGAAAGGTTCGAAAGCATCGAAAGCGACTTGTGGGCGCTCGAGAAACCCTGATTTCCCGAGCAACGCTGAATATCGAATAAGGTTTGCCAGATGCTGATTATTCCCGCTATCGATCTCAAGGACGGTGCCTGCGTACGTCTGCGCCAGGGCCGCATGGAAGATTCCACGGTGTTCTCCGATGACCCGGTGAGCATGGCTGCCAAGTGGGTAGAAGGCGGTTGCCGTCGCCTGCATCTGGTGGACCTGAACGGTGCGTTCGAAGGCCAGCCGGTCAACGGTGAAGTCGTCACTGCGATCGCCAAGCGCTACCCGAACCTGCCGATCCAGATCGGCGGCGGCATCCGTTCCCTGGAAACCATCGAGCACTACGTGAAAGCGGGCGTGAGCTACGTGATCATCGGCACCAAGGCGGTCAAAGACCCGGCCTTCGTTGCCGAAGCCTGCCGTGCGTTCCCCGGCAAGGTGATCGTGGGCCTGGACGCCAAAGACGGTTTCGTCGCCACCGATGGCTGGGCCGAGATCAGCACCGTTCAAGTGATTGACCTGGCCAAGCAGTTTGAAGCCGACGGCGTCTCCGCCATCGTTTATACCGACATCGCCAAAGACGGCATGATGCAGGGCTGCAACGTACCGTTCACCGCTGCGTTGGCTGCCGCCACGAAGATCCCGGTGATCGCTTCCGGCGGTATCCACAACCTGGGCGACATCAAGTCGCTGCTGGACGCGAAGGCGCCAGGGATCATCGGCGCCATCACCGGCCGCGCGATCTATGAAGGCACCCTGGACGTTGCTGAAGCCCAGGCTTACTGCGACGCCTACAAAGGCTGAGGACTGACCATGGCGCTGGCCAAACGCATCATCCCTTGCCTGGACGTCGACAACGGTCGCGTGGTCAAGGGCGTCAAGTTCGAGAACATCCGTGACGCCGGCGACCCGGTTGAGATCGCCCGTCGCTACGACGAACAGGGTGCTGACGAGATTACCTTTCTCGACATCACCGCCAGCGTCGACGGTCGCGACACCACGCTGCATACCGTCGAGCGCATGGCCAGCCAGGTGTTTATCCCGCTGACCGTAGGCGGCGGCGTGCGCACCGTGCAGGACATCCGCAACCTGCTGAACGCCGGTGCAGACAAGGTCTCGATCAACACTGCCGCTGTGTTCAACCCGGAGTTTGTCGGCGAAGCCGCGCAGCACTTCGGCTCGCAATGCATCGTGGTGGCCATCGACGCCAAGAAAGTCTCCGGTCCGGGCGAAACCCCGCGCTGGGAGATCTTCACCCACGGCGGGCGCAAGCCAACCGGGCTGGATGCGGTGCAGTGGGCGATGAAGATGGAAGCCCTGGGCGCCGGTGAAATCCTGCTGACCAGCATGGACCAGGACGGCATGAAAAACGGCTTCGACCTGGGCGTGACCCGCGCCATCAGCGATGCCCTGGGCATCCCGGTAATCGCTTCCGGTGGCGTCGGCAACCTGCAGCACCTGGCCGACGGCGTGATCGAAGGCCACGCCAGCGCGGTGCTGGCGGCGAGTATTTTCCACTTCGGCGAATACACCGTTCCCGAGGCCAAGGCCTACATGGCGGCGCGCGGTATCGTCGTACGCTAAACGTCACTGGACACCATGGCAGGCTCGCGGCACTCTCTGGGCTTGCCATGGATTCCGGTAACTTTCATGTTCAAAGACCTGCTGCTCGCCCTCGCCAGTACCTCCATTATTTTGGCGGGCTCAGCCCACGCCGACGAACCATCTGACAGTGCTTCCCTGGTGTTGCTGACGGAGAACTTCCCGCCGTACAACATGGCGAAAAACGGCAAGAACTTCGCCAAGGAAGAGAACATCGAAGGCATCGCCGTGGACATCGTCCGCGAGACCTTCCAGCGTGCCGGCATCTCCTACAACCTGACCCTGCGCTTCCCCTGGGAGCGGATCTACAAACTCGCCCTGGAAAAACCCGGCTACGGCGTGTTCGTGATGGCGCGCCTGCCGGACCGTGAGGCACTGTTCAAATGGGTCGGCCCCATCGGCCCGGATGATTGGGTGCTGCTGGCCAAGGCTGACAGCAAGATCCAGTTGACCGACCTTGAGCAGGCCCGTCGCTACAAAATCGGCGCCTACAAGGGCGATGCCATTGCCGAGACCCTTGAAAAGCAAGGCCTCAAACCGTTGATCGTGCTGCGCGACCAGGACAACGCGCAAAAACTGCTGGAGGGCCAGATCGACCTGTGGGCCACCGGTGACCCGGCGGGCCGTTACCTGGCGCGCCAGGTCGGGGTGACGGGGCTCAAGACCGTGCTGCGTTTCAATAGCGCCGAGCTGTACCTGGCACTGAACAAAAATGTGCCGGATGAAGTGGTGGCCAAGCTTCAGAAGGCACTGGATCAGTTACGGGAAGAGGGCGTTGTCGATGACATCATGGGGCGTTATCTCTAACGCCGGTTCGTCTGAAGGCAGCGCAGGCACTGGCTCAACGGGCAGGGTCAGGACGGGCGCCTGTTCGTTGCTCTCAGGTATCGATGCAGATGATTCGCTGAAGTACACAGTGTCGCCGTTGGTGTAGCTGACGGTGCCCGCCAACTGGCTGCCGTCCTGTCGATACAACGTGTATTCGCTGCGGATGACGTAGGCGGCGATGGTCTGGTTTGCCGGCACATAGGCCGCGACTTCCAGCGGCGTCGAAGTGCCCCAGCCCTTGGCCGATTGCGTGGTGTGGGTGAAGGGTTTGCTCAAGTGCGCAGAAAACATCACCGGGCGGGACGTCGATGACCATTCATACGCCAGCTGAATGCCCGTCACCGCTGTAAAGTCGATGGAGTTGTCACCGGCCTCGCCCCTGTGTGCCGTCCAGTTGAACGTTTTGCCCTGGGGCGTTGTGTTCTGCCCAAGGCCGACAGAGAGATACCGGTCGGTTCTTTCCAGTCGATAGCGTGGCGAGTGATGCAGTTGTTCAAGCGGCGTGAGGTTGCTGTCCTTTACGGCGAACCATGGCAGCTCGCAGACCGCGGGAGACGGCTCCGTTTCCACTGAAGCAAACGGCGCGGGTGGCGCAGGCAGAGCGCTTTCCTGGCTGGCCAGTTCCATGCGCAGGGCGTAGGGCCTGGCACCGAAAGACGGCCTGGTCCATCCGTCAGTCCCGTAAAAGGTGCCGGTGGCGATGTAGGCTGTCTCGGGCTCGGCGTCGGGGGTGTGAACGTCCCACGCGCTGAAGTCCATGCGAGCGCCGCTGCCCTTGTCGTTCCATATCGGGTTGCCGATATAGGCATCGACCGCCAGATCCGCCCTGACGCAGCGCACCGCATTCAGTGTGGGTTTGTCGTAACCGATGCAGCAGACCATTCCCATGGCTACATACCCTTCGGGGGGCACCGGTTTCCATACGGAAACCTCGGAGCGGGTCTTCTTGCCGGAATTTTTCCAGATCAAAGTAAAACCCACCGGCGCCCGAAGGGCAGTCCCGTTCACGGGGTCTGACTCGCTGACCACGGCAACGAATTTTCGGTTATTGATCGTGCGATAGTCGCTGGCGACGACGTCACCCAGTGAAGAAAAGCTGTTCAGCGAGTCGGCCGTTGTGTTGGGGCGCCAAAACGTGGCGGCGTTATCGGCGCCTGAGTCTTTGGCGCTCCAGAGCAGATCGAACTCTGTGGTGAAATTGATCAGCAGGTCTTTAAAGCGTATGGGTTGCATGGTTTATCTTCCCAATTTCATAAAAAGTTGCAGGTCTGCGTCGGCATGGCCTGTTTGGCTGCGCTGCAACTATTGAATAAAACGGGAGGCGCAAAGCGGTAGCTATATAGAGCGGTGGCCCCGCATCACGGGGTCAGCGATACGTACCGTCTTTGCCGTGCCCAGCCATCGCGCGATTGCTGCGCAGGCTGATCATCAACTTGATATCGATCCACTCGATGCCCTGGGCCTTGAGCTTGGGCAGCTCGCGTTCCAGCACCGCCAGCGTCTGTGGATAAGGGTGGCCGATCATCACGGCCGACCCCTGTTTGTGGGCCAGCTTGATCGCGGTTTGCAGCTGGGTGGTGATGGCCGCTTCGGTGCGTTCGTCATCGAGGAACACATCCCGCGAAACGCTGGCCAGGCCGATCTTCTGCGCTTCGGCGGCCGCCACGGTCTTGGCGCTGGTGCGGCTGTCGACGAAGAACTTGTGGCGCCGCTGCAATTCACCCATCAACCAGGCCATGGCCTCGGGCTGCGCTGTCATGCGGCTGCCCATGTGGTTGTTGATGCCGGCGGTGTAGGGCACCGCCTTGAAGGCGGCGTCCAGGCGTTTGCCCAGCTCTTCGATGGGCAGGTCAGGGTGCCACGCGAATGGGCCGGTGGCCGGGTCCATGGGCATGTGCAGGATGACGATCTTGCCGGCCTTGTGGGCTTCGCGGGCGAATTCGGCGGCGTGGGGTGTGTCGGGCATGATCGCCGTGGTCACAGGGCCGGGCAGGGCGAGCACGCGACGATCCCGGGGCAGGTTTTGCCCGAGGTCGTCGATGATCAGGGTCAGGTAGGCTTTGTGTTCAGCGGGGGCGGTACTGGCGGGGTTGCCTTGGGCAACTCCCGCCAGACAGCACAGCAAAGCGATGATCAGGCCGCGACGCATATCAACGGCTGCGCGTAATGCTCAGGCCCTTGAGCAGGCTCAGTGCCTGGGCCAACTGGTAATCGTCGTCCTGTGGCATCGGCTTGGCTTTCGAGCCGCTGCCGGTAGGCTGGTCGGCGCCGCCGTTGCCGTTGCCCAGGTGACCTTGCAGGTCCGCTTCCTTGTAGAACTCGCTGTCGGCCTCGTTGGTGATCTTGGCCTTGCGCACTTCGATGTCCGGCACGATGCCCTGGGCCTGGATCGAGCGGCCATTCGGCGTGTAGTACAACGCGGTGGTGATCTTCAAGGCGCGCTCGTTGTTCAGCGGCAGCACGTTTTGCACCGAGCCTTTGCCGAAGCTGGTGGTGCCCATCAGCACGCCGCGTTTCTGGTCTTGCAGGGCGCCGGCGACGATTTCCGAAGCCGAGGCGCTGCCGCCGTTGATCAGCACAACCATTGGCACGCCTTCGCTGAGGTCGTTGCCGGTGGCCGAGAAGCGCAGTTCGGAGTTGGCGATACGGCCCTTGGTGTAGACGATCAGGCCCTTGGTGATGAAGTGGTCGACCACTTCCACCGCCGCCTGCAACACCCCGCCCGGGTTGTTGCGCAGGTCGAGCACGATGCCGCTGAGTTTCTTGCCGTTGTCTTTACGCAGCTTGGCCAGGGCCTTGGCCACTTCGTCGCCGGTCTTGACCTGGAACTGGGTGATACGGATGTAACCGTAGCCCGACTCCAGCAGCTGGCTTTTCACGCTCTTGACCGTGATGGTCGCGCGCGCCAGGGTCACGTCAAACGGGTTGCCGCCGTCGCGCACCAGGGTCAGGGTGATTTTCTGGCCGATCTTGCCGCGCATCTTGTCGACGGCTTCGGTCATGGTCTGGCCGCGGGTCGGCTGGCCGTTGATCTTGACGATCAGGTCGCCTGCCTGGATCCCGGCCTTGGACGCTGGCGTGTCATCAATTGGCGAGACCACTTTGATCTGGCCGTCTTCGGCGCCGACTTCAATGCCCAGGCCACCGAATTCACCGCTGGTGCTTTCCTGCAGCTCGGCGAAATCTTCCGGGCCCAGGTAGGCGGAGTGCGGGTCAAGGTTGCTGAGCATGCCCTTGATGGCATTTTCCAGCAGGGTCTTGTCGTCCACCGGCTCGACATAGGCAGCCTTGATCCGGTCCATGACCTCGGCAAAGGTGCGCAACTCGTCCAGCGGCAGCGGGGCCTTGGTGGTCGCGGCCGTAGCTGACTGGGCGGTCTGGTCGGCGAATGCCAAAGGCGCGCCGATCACCAGGGCGATCGTCAGGGCCAGCGATGTGAGGCGGGACAAATGCAGCATGTCGAACGAACTCCTAATGTAGATGCGACCCTTATCCTTGGGTGCGGCACCATTGTGCTGGGTCGCTCGGGCGGCCCTGCTGACGAATAGCGAAGTACAGCGCCGGAGTGTCCTGGCCACCACTGTTACCGACAGTGGAGATGGATTCACCGGCTTTTACAACATCACCTGCCGCTTTAAGCAAAGTTTGATTGTGGCCGTAAAGGCTCAAATAGCCATTACCGTGGTCAAGAATCACCAACAAACCTGCGCCACGCAGCCAATCGGCGAACACCACACGGCCGCCGTGGATGGCGTGGACCTGGGTGCCGGCACCGGCACTGATCATCACACCGTCCCACTTGGCGCGGGTGTCATCGCCACGGGTTTCACCAAAGCGTGCCAGTAATCGACCATCAACTGGCCATGGAAGTTTGCCCCGGGCTGAAGCAAAAGGTCCGCCGAAGGATTCGCCGGCGCTGGAAACCAGCGGGCCAGGCGCTGCACGCGCCGGTTTGCGCGGGGCCGGGGCATCAGTGGCCAGGGCCTCGGCGGCCTCACGCTCGCGCTTTTTTTCGGCTTCCTGCTGGGCGATCAGCGCTTTTTGCCGCGCTTCTTCGGCCTCGCGAGCCTGGCGAGCCAGGGTTTCCTCGATGGTTTTCAGGACTTTGGCCAGGTCGGCCTGGTCTTGCTCGCGATTCTTGAGCTTGGCATCGCGGGCCTTTACGTCGTCATTCAGCTTGGCCAGTGCTTGCTGGCGCTCCTTGCGAACCTTGTCCAGCTCGTCGCGCTGGCTGTCGAGGCTGCTTTTCTGGTCGAGCAACTGCGACTGCTGGTTGGCGATTTCTGTTTCGACATTGGCCAACTGGCGCAGGGTCTCGTTGAAGCTTTTCAATTGCTCCATACGGGCCTTGCTCAGGTAGTCGTAGTAGGTGAGGGTGCGGGCGAATTTTTCCGGGTTCTGCTGGTTGAGCAGCAGCTTGAGGTATTCCTGGCGGCCATTCTGGTAGGCGGCGCGGGCCTGGATTGCGATCAGGCGTTGCTGTTCAACGCGGGCGCTCTGGAGTTTTTTTTTCTCACCGTCGAGTCGCTCCAGTTCCGACTCGCTCTTCTTTAGTTCTTTTTGCAGCTCCTGGACCTGCTTCTCGAGCTTGCCCATCTCGGTTTCCGTGCCGCGCAGGTCTTTCTGCACGCCGGATTTCTCTTCCTGGAGCTTTCCGAGCAGTTTCTTCAGCTCGGTAATGTCCTGACGCGTAGCGTCCAACTGTTGTTGGGTTTGTGCGCGCTCATCGGCAAACGCCGGTTGGAGCAGGCAGACAAGAGCGAGGGTAATCAAGGCGCGAAGCATAGAGGCGGGCGACACCAGGGAAAGGGACGGCCTAGTATGCCCGCCAAGCGCTGCAAAAAAAACGCCTCAAAGCCAACTGCTTTGAGGCGTTCGTCATAAAAAGCCGTTTCGGGCGATTTAATCGGGCGGTTTTGCTATTAAACCAATATCGAAGTGCCAGTCATCTCTTTCGGCTTCTCCAGCCCCATCAGCATCAGCATGGTCGGTGCCACGTCGGCCAGCACACCGCCGTCACGCACTTTCAGGTCGCGCTTGCCAACGTAGATGAACGGCACCGGCTCGGTGGTGTGGGCGGTGTGGGCCTGGCCGGTGGATTCGTCGGACATTTGCTCACAGTTGCCGTGGTCGGCGGTGATCAGCGCTTCGCCGCCCACCTTGTCCAGGGCGTCGACGATGCGGCCGACGCACAGGTCCAGGCATTCCACGGCTTTCACCGCCGCTTCCAGGTTGCCGCTGTGGCCCACCATGTCACCGTTGGCGTAGTTGACCACGATCACGTCATAACGCTGGTGCTCGATGGCGTCGACGATTTTGTCCGTGACTTCCGGGGCACTCATTTCCGGCTGCAGGTCGTAGGTGGCGACTTTTGGCGACGGGATCAGGATGCGTTCTTCACCCGGGAACGGTTCTTCGCGACCGCCGGAGAAGAAGAAGGTCACGTGGGCGTATTTCTCGGTTTCGGCAATGCGCAGTTGGGTCTTGCCGTTTTTCGCCAGGTAATCGCCCAGCACGTTTTCCAGGCTGCCCGGGGCGAATGCCGACGGGGCCGGGATGTTGGCGGCGTATTGGGTCAGCATCACGAATTCGACTTTCGGCTGGCGGGCGCGCTCGAAGTCCTTGAAGCCGTCATCGACAAACACATGGCTCAGCTCGCGGGCACGGTCGGCGCGGAAGTTCATGAACACCACGGCGTCGCCGTCTTCGACCTTGACCGGCTCACCGATAGTGGTGGCCTTGACGAATTCGTCGCTCTCGCCACGGGCGTAAGCGGCTTCCAGGCCTTCCTGGGCGGTGGCGGCGTTGAATTCGGCCTGGCCGTCGACGATCAGGTTGTAGGCTTGTGCCACGCGGTCCCAGCGGTTGTCACGGTCCATCGCGAAGTAACGGCCCACCAGGCTGGCGATACGGCCTTTGCCGAGGGTCTTGAAGGTTTCGTCCAGCAGTTCGATGGAGGACTGGGCGCTTTTCGGCGGGGTGTCGCGACCGTCGAGGAAGGCGTGCAGGTAGATTTTCTCGGCACCGCGCTTGAAGGCCAGTTCGGCCATGGCGATCAGGTGGTCCTGGTGACTGTGGACGCCGCCGTCCGACAGCAGGCCCATGAAGTGCACGGCCTTGCCGGCCTTGACCGCTTTGTCCACCGCCGCGCAGATGGTCGGGTTCTCGAAAAATTCGCCGTCGCGGATCGCTTTGGTCACCCGGGTGAAGTCTTGATAGACCACTCGTCCGGCACCGAGGTTCATGTGCCCGACTTCCGAGTTGCCCATCTGGCCGTCCGGCAGGCCAACATCCATGCCCGACCCGGAGATCAGGCCGTTCGGTACGGTAGCGCTCAGACGGTCCAGTACTGGCTTCCTGGCCGAGTACACAGCGTTGTCATGGTGGCTTTCACTGTGTCCGAAGCCATCGAGAATTATCAGGACCAAAGGTTTAGGCGTAGTAGTCATAGATCCTCTCGCGGCGGTAATGAATGAAGGCAATTGAAAAGGGAGTGGCAGTTTAAAGCGAAGTTCCGACCACGTCACCGCTTTACGGGGGTTGGCCGACCATGACGGCTGTGTATACTTACCGCCATTTTAACGCCCTGGAACCTCCTTGATGGTTGATCACCTGATTGCATTTGCCACTACCCACTATTTGCTCGCTGGTGCGTTCGTCGTACTGCTGGCGCTGCTGATCGCTCACGAAATGAGCCGCGGTGGCCGCAGCCTCAGCACGTCCGAGCTGACCGCTCTGGTCAACAAGGATGAGGCTGTAGTGGTGGACATTCGTCCCGCCAAGGATTTCGCCGCCGGTCATATTGTCGGCGCGCTGAACATTCCCCAGGACAAGCTGATTTCGCGCCTGGCCGAGCTGGAAAAGCACAAGGCCAAGACCATCATCCTGGTCGACGCCCAAGGCCAGCACTCCGGCACCCACGCCCGCGAGATGCTGAAATCCGGTTTCAACGCGGCCAAACTGTCGGGTGGTATCTCCAGCTGGCGTGGCGATAACCTGCCGCTGGTGAAGTGATATGAGCCAGGTTGTCGTTTATTCCAGCGATTATTGCCCTTATTGCATGCGGGCCAAGGCCCTGCTTGAGAAAAAGGGCATTGCCTTCGAAGAGATCAAGGTTGATGGCAAGCCCCAGGTGCGCGCCGAGATGACCAAGAAAGCGGGACGCACGTCCGTGCCGCAGATCTGGATCGGTGACAAGCATGTCGGTGGATGCGATGACCTGTTCGCACTCGAGCGCGCCGGTAAACTGGATGCGCTGCTTCACGTCTGACTCACAACCCCTAAAAGACCCCAAGATCACGAAGGATCTGCGATGACTGACCAACAGAACACCGAAGCGGCAGCAGAAGAGGCTCAAGGCCCACAATTTTCCCTGCAGCGTATTTACGTACGCGACTTGTCGTTCGAAGCGCCAAAAAGCCCGGCCATCTTCCGTCAGGAATGGACCCCGAGCGTCGCACTGGACCTGAACACCCGTCAAAAGGCCCTGGAAGGCGACTTCCACGAGGTCGTGCTGACCTTGTCGGTGACCGTCAAGAACGGCGAAGAAGTGGCCTTCATCGCTGAAGTGCAACAGGCCGGCATCTTCCTGATCCAGGGCCTGGACGAAGCGTCCATGAGCCACACCCTGGGCGCGTTCTGCCCGAACATCCTGTTCCCGTATGCCCGTGAGACCCTGGATAGCCTGGTCACCCGTGGCTCGTTCCCGGCGCTGATGCTGGCTCCGGTGAACTTCGATGCCCTGTATGCGCAAGAGCTGCAGCGCATGCAACAGGAAGGTTCGCCAACGGTTCAGTAATTTCGAACCCGACGCAGGACTAAATGTGGGAGCGGGCTTGTGTGGGAGCTGGCTTGCCTGCGATAGCATCACCGCGGTGTGACTGACACACCGAGGTGTTTGTATCGCGGGCAAGCCCGGCTCCCACACAAGCCCGCTCCCACATTTGTTATATGCGTTACTTGAAACCGAGTTGCCGCCAACCTTCGTAAACCGCGACGGCCACGGTGTTGGACAGATTCAGGCTGCGGCAGCCTTCGCGCATCGGCAGGCGCAGGCGGTGGCCGTCGGGCAGGGCGTCGAGCACCTCTGCCGGCAGGCCCCGGCTTTCCGGGCCGAACAGGAAGGCGTCGCCTTCGGCAAAGCTGGCATCATGGAACGGCCGCGAGCCCTTGGTGGTAAACGCGAACAACCGTGGGTGGTTCAGGCTTTCCAGGCAACTGGCGAGGTCGGCGTGGCGCTGCAGGGTGGCGTACTCGTGGTAGTCGAGCCCGGCGCGGCGCAGGCGCTTGTCGTCCATGTCGAAGCCCAACGGTTCGATCAAATGCAGGTGGCAGCCACTGTTGGCGCACAGCCTGATAACGTTGCCGGTATTCGGCGGAATTTCTGGTTGAAAAAGGATGACGTGAAACATGCACGGCTCCGAAGGCAAAGATGCGCTGCATTCTACCCCTGAAGACGACCCGCGACCGAAGCTTCTGCCACGGGTTTTAGGCTCGTTGGCGATTGTCGGCTTGATGGTGGGCCTGATGATCGGCCGGCTGACCACGCCCGACCCGGTTGAGCTGCAGCAGGTGGAGCCTGCCGCTGATGGCCTGGTGGTGTGGTTCAACAGCGAACCCAAGCTGCACGGCGAACATATCGACGGCACGGTGGCGCTGCTGTTCGACGCGCTGGGCAAGGCTCAGGGCGGGCAACTGAAGGTCAATGACAAGGATGTGAACTGGCGCGTGCGCAAGACCGATGGCGGCTTGCTGCTGAACCTGGTGGCGGCTCGGCCATTGCGCGGGGAGTGGTCGGGGGAGAAGGTCGAGGGACGCTGGCGGCTGGAGATCCATCTCCGGGAGGAATAAAAGAGGGAATCCCCGGCCTGCCTGTACCAAGGTTCCCAAAACGGGCTGGGGCTATGGGCGCATTGCCTCATAAGCCCCGGGTGTAAAGAAGGGAGTTCCCGGCCTGCCTGTACCAGGGCTCCCAAAACGGGGTGAAGCCAAAGGCTTCGGTGTTAAAGAGGGAATCCCCGGCCTGCCTGTACCGAGGTTCCCGAAACGGGTGTGGGGCGCGACGCGATCCGCATCAAGCACCCCGGGTGTAAAGAGGGGATTCTCGGCCTGCCTGTACCAAGGTCCCCGAAACTGGGTAGTAACAGGGTTATTGCAGGGCGCGTGCCAGAGTTGTGAAGTTGTGCCAAAAAAAAATCTTCAGAAAGCGCAAAGCCCCGGAATACGGGGCTTTGGCGTTTTCAGCTTTTAATATTTATTTAACAAGGCATGTGTTTCAGGCGTTGCATCCGTGCGCGATGCCGGTTCGTGGTGCATTGAAGCGGTGCACGTTCAGCCCTCATCGCCCTCATCATCATCGCCGCCGTCGACCTTCATCCCCAGCTCCTTGATCTTGCGAGTCAGAGTGTTGCGGCCCCAGCCCAGCAGCACGGCGGCGTCGCGACGACGACCGGCGGTATGCTTGAGGGCGGTTTCGATCATGATCCGCTCGAAGGCCGGCACAGCGCTGTCCAGCAGGTTCGACTGGCCACGTGCCAACGCCTGGTCGGCCCACTGGCGCAGGGCCTGCTCCCAGTTGGTCACCGGCGCCGAATCCTGAGGCAGGCTCAGCAGCTCCGGCGGCAGGTCGCTGATGTGCACTTCGCGCCCCGAAGCCATCACCGTGATCCAGCGGCAGGTGTTCTCCAACTGACGCACGTTGCCCGGCCATGGCAGGTTCTTCAGGTATTCCTCGGTCTCGCTTTTCAGCAGCTTCGGCTCGACGGCCAGCTCCTGGGCGGCGCGGCTGAGGAAGTGACGCGCGAGGGTCGGGATGTCTTCGCGGCGGTCCGACATCCGTGGGATGTGGATGCGGATCACGTTCAGGCGGTGGAACAAGTCTTCACGGAATTTCCCGGCATGCACCAGGGTTTCCAGGTTCTGGTGGGTCGCCGCGATGATGCGTACGTCGACCTTGACCGGCGTATGCCCGCCTACGCGATAAAACTCGCCGTCTGCCAGTACCCGCAGCAGGCGCGTCTGGGTGTCGGCCGGCATGTCGCCGATTTCATCGAGGAACAGCGTGCCGCCATCGGCCTGTTCAAAACGGCCCCGGCGCAGGTTGGCCGCGCCGGTGAACGCGCCTTTTTCATGGCCGAACAGTTCCGACTCCATCAAGTCCTTCGGAATCGCCGCCATGTTCAGCGCGATAAACGGCGACGCCGCCCGTGGGCTGTGACGGTGCAGGGCGTGGGCCACCAGCTCTTTACCGGTACCCGACTCGCCGTTGATCAGCACGGTGATGTTGGAGTGGCTCAAGCGCCCGATGGCGCGAAACACTTCCTGCATCGCCGGGGCTTCGCCGATGATTTCCGGGGTACGGGTCAGGGCCGGCGGGGCTTCCTGGTTTTGTTGTTCCTGGGCGTGCTGGTTGGCGCGTTTTACCAGGGCCACCGCTTCGTCCACGTCGAACGGTTTCGGCAGGTATTCAAAGGCGCCACCCTGATAGGACGCGACAGCGCTGTCCAGGTCCGAGTGCGCGGTCATGATGATCACCGGCAAGCGCGGGTGCTGCTCGCGTATCCGCGCCAGCAAGTCCAGGCCACTGGCGCCGGGCATGCGGATGTCGGAGATGATCACATCGGGCTGCTGGCGAGCCAGGCGGCTCATCACCCCGTCGGCGCTGTCGAAGCTCTGGGTGGTCATGCCTTCCTGTTGCAAGGCTTTCTCCAGGACCCAGCGGATAGAACGGTCGTCATCGACGATCCAGACAGTTTCACTACGGCTCATGTCGATGGGGCTCCTTGTTCCAGTGGCAGAAAGATCGAGAAGGTGGTGTGGCCGGGATGGCTCTCACACTCGATCAAACCCTGGTGCTGGCTGATGATGTTCTGGGTAATGGCCAGGCCCAGCCCGGTACCGTCCGGGCGGCCGCTGACCATTGGGAAAAAGATGGTTTCCTGCAGTTCGGCCGGGATACCCGGGCCGTTGTCGATGATCTCGACCTTGGTCACCAGGCGATGGCGCACGTGGCCGATGGTGAACTGGCGCAACGCGCGGGTGCGCAGGCTGATGCGGCCCAGGCGCAGTTCGTTCTGGCTGCTGATGGCCTGCATGGCGTTGCGCACGATATTGAGCACCGCCTGGATCATCTGCTCGCGGTCGATCAATACATCGGGAATGCTTGGGTCGTAGTCGCGCACCAAGGTGATGCAGCCCTGGCTTTCGGCCTCTACCAACTGGCAAACGCGCTCCAGCACTTCATGCACGTTGGTCATCGCCAGCGACGGAAGTTTGTTGGAGCCGAGCATGCGGTCTACCAGGTTACGCAGGCGGTCGGCTTCCTCAATGATGACGTTGGTGTAGTCCTTGAGGTTCTCATCCGGCAGCTCGCGGGCCAGCAACTGTGCGGCGCCGCGAATCCCGCCCAGCGGGTTCTTGATCTCATGGGCCAGGCCGCGCACCAGCATCTTGCTGGTTTCCTGCTTGGACAGTTGCGCTTCTTCCTTGGTGATGCGCAGCAGGCGATCCCGGGGATGCACCTCCAGCAGCAGCAAGGTGGCGCCGTGGCTCAGGATCGGAGTGACCGCGTAGTCGACGGTCAGGGTCTGGCCGGTGAGGGCGGTGAGCATCGCTTCGCGTTTGGTGAACGGGTGCGCCTGCTCCACGGCCTGGCGCAACGAACTCAAGGCTTCAGCCGACTCGGTGAACAGTTCGCTGATGAATTGCCCATGGCTGCGCTGTCCGCTGATGGCCAGCAGCATCTCCGCCGCCGGGTTCATGTACTCAAGGCGCAGTTCGTCATTGAGCAGAATGGTCGCGGTGGTCAGGTTGTCGAGTAGCAGGCGGTGCAGTGCGTCGCTGATGGTCATTAGGACCTCTTTTGGAGCAAGGCGCGGGCTTGAGGCACACGCTGATACAAGGAAAATGCAAAAACCAAACCAAAGCTCCGAAAAGAAGCGTTAAAGCCCTGAAATGGGGGCTTAAGGCGCGAAACTGTGGCGTTCTGCCAGCTTCAGCGGGAAGTTTCGAACCAAAATGGGTTGCGTAAGTGGGAAGGGTGCAGCGTATCGCACCAATATAGTGCGGTTTTGAAAGGTCTGTTCAGGAAAGCCAAAAGGCTTTCCTGGTGTTCAGCCTTTGTAGAGGCACAGCTCGGCGGTGGCGCGCATCATCGCCAGTTGGTGCAGCGGGTCATGTGCCGGCGCGTGATTAGCCTGGGCCAGCCATTGCGGACACTGCGGGTTGGTGCGCTCGGGGGTGAAGTCCGCCAGCTGTTGCAGCAGGCGTTTTTGCAGCAGGTCCAGTTCAGGGCGGATCTGGCCGACCAAATCAGGGCGCGGGTCGTCAGGCGCCTTGCCTTGCAGTTGCCAGTCGGACAAGTGGGCGTATTGCACCAGTTTGTTCGCCTCGATCTGGGCCGAGAAAAACTGCTCGGCTTGCGCCGGTGCCAGTTTGTAACCCGGCGCCTGGGCGACGACGCTGGCGATCACGTCCTGTTCCCGCGCACGGTCCTCAACCGGCTTGTGGCTGTCCCATTTGCTCAGGGCCACCTGGTCGGCGATCGCCAGGCGTTCGGCGATGCTGTCGAGTAGCGGGGCGAGGGTGGGTGGTGCGGCCAATACATTGGCGCTGATAGCCAGCAAGATGAACCCAAGTTTGAGTTTCAAGGCAGATCCCTCTTCTGTAGGAGCGAGCTTGCTCGCGATGGTCGTTAACGATAACCCGTAAATATTGAAGAAATACGGCGTCCTTGAGTTTTTCGCGGGCAAGCCCGCTCCCACAGGGTTTTGCGGGCAAAAAAAAGACCTCCCGAAGGAGGCCTTTTTCATCACGCCGCGTTAAGCGGCGCTACCGGATCAGCAGCTGTAGTACAGCTCGTATTCCAGTGGGTGTACGAAGGTGCGGACCTTGATTTCTTCTTCGCTTTTCAGGGCGATGTAGGCATCGATAAAGTCGTCGCTGAACACGCCGCCTTTGGTCAGGAACGCACGGCCCTTGTCCAGCTCTTCCAGGGCTTCTTTCAGGCTGCCGCACACTTGTGGGATCTCTTTGGCCTCTTCAGGCGGCAGGTCGTACAAGTTTTTGTCGGCGGCGTCGCCAGGGTGGATCTTGTTCTGGATACCGTCCAGGCCGGCCATTACCAGGGCAGCGAAGGCCAGGTACGGGTTGGCTGCCGGATCCGGGAAGCGTGCTTCGATACGGCGAGCGCGAGGGCTGGACACGTAAGGAATACGGATCGAAGCGGAACGGTTGCGAGCGGAGTAGGCCAGCATTACCGGAGCTTCGAAACCTGGGACCAGACGCTTGTAGGAGTTGGTCGACGGGTTGGTGAAGCCGTTCAGGGCCTTACCGTGCTTGATGATACCGCCGATGAAGTACAGGGCAGTGTCGGACAGGCCGGCATAACCTTCGCCAGCGAAGGTGTTCTTGCCTTCTTTGGCGATGGACAGGTGAACGTGCATACCCGAGCCGTTATCGCCGTACAGAGGCTTAGGCATGAAGGTAGCGGTACGGCCGTAGGCATCAGCCACGTTGTGTACGCAGTACTTCAGGGTCTGAACTTCGTCAGCCTTGGCCACCAGGGTGTTGAACTTCACACCGATTTCGTTCTGGCCGGCAGTCGCCACTTCGTGGTGGTGAACTTCGATGACCAGGCCCATTTCTTCCATGGCGTTGCACATGGAGGTACGGATTTCGTGGTCGTGGTCGAACGGAGGAACCGGGAAGTAGCCGCCTTTGATACCTGGACGGTGGCCTTTGTTGCCGCCTTCCACGTCCTGGTCGGACATCCACGAACCTTGTTCGGAGAAGATTTTGAACATGGAACCGGAGATGTCGGACTTGAACTTGACCGAATCAAAGATGAAGAATTCTGGTTCCGGACCTACGAATACGGTGTCGCCGATACCGGTCGACTTCAGGTATTCCTCGGCACGCTTGGCGATCGCACGTGGGTCACGGTCGTAGCCTTGCATGGTCGAAGGCTCGATCACGTCGCAGACGATGATCAGCGTTGGGTCTTCGGTGAACGGGTCGAGTACGGCGGTGCTGTCGTCCGGCATCAGGATCATGTCGGAAGCTTCGATGCCTTTCCAGCCGGCAATGGAGGAGCCGTCGAACATTTTGCCTTCTTCGAAGAAGGCGTCATCCAGCGCGTCGCGAGCCGGCATGGTCACGTGGTGCTGAGTGCCTTTTGTGTCCGTGAAGCGCAGATCAATCCATTTGACGTCATGATCTTTGATGAGTTGAACCGACTTCGACATAGTGTCCTCCGGGTGGCTTCGGGCTGGGGTAGTGGAGTTAGCCCTTAGAATGTGGGTGATGCCGGCGCGAATACTCGACCAAGGCAACCTGCCTCACAAGAGAGCAAATTGCATGCCAGTGCCCCGACATGGGTTTTTTGCCACAAAAACGCCCCTATAAAGGTGCAATCCGCTGAAACGGAATAAATTGCGCACCGCAATGTGGCGTGATTTTTCATTAATGACCCGTTTTGGTGCGCGAAAGGTCGATTGCATATTAACTGGTTAAACCTTGAGCGATTTCCGCTATAATCCGCGCCCCCCTTTTTCGGCTGGGCCTGCGCGCGCTGTTTTCATGAAATTAATCGTTAAAGTCTTCCCCGAGATCACCATCAAGAGCCGACCGGTACGGATGCGTTTCATCCGTCAATTGGCCAAGAACATCCGTGCCGTGCTCCGCGATCTGGACCCGGCTGTGGTGGTGAACGGTGTGTGGGACAATCTCGAGCTGGAAACCCGCCTGACCGACCCCAAGGCCTTGAAGGACATGACCGAGCGCCTGAGCTGCGTGCCGGGCATCGCGCATTTCCTGCAGGTCGACGAGTACCCGCTGGGCGACTTCGACGACATCACCGAAAAGTGCAAACAGCACTACGGCGATGTGCTGGCGGGCAAGGTGTTTTCGGTGCGTTGCAAACGTGCCGGCAAGCACCCGTTCAGCTCCATGGATGTCGAGAAATACGTTGGCAGCAAGCTGCGTCGCGAGTGCGGCGCAGCCGGAATTTCCCTGAAAGAGCCGCAAATTGAAGTGCGGATGGAAATTCGCGACCAACGGTTGTTTGTGATCCACAGCCAGCACGACAGCATCGGCGGCTACCCGCTGGGTGCCCTGGAACAGACCCTGGTATTGATGTCCGGCGGTTTCGATTCCACCGTTGCGGCCTACCAGATCATGCGCCGCGGGCTGATGAGCCACTTCTGCTTCTTTAACCTGGGCGGGCGTGCACACGAATTGGGCGTGATGGAAGTCGCGCATTACATCTGGAAGAAGTACGGCAGCTCGCAACGGGTGCTGTTTGTCAGCGTACCGTTCGAGGAAGTCCTGGGAGAAATTCTCGGGAAAGTCGATAACAGTCATATGGGCGTAGTATTGAAGCGTATGATGTTGCGCGCTGCGTCCCGAATCGCGGATCGGCTGGAAATCGACGCACTGGTGACCGGTGAAGCGATTTCCCAGGTGTCCAGCCAGACCCTGCCGAACCTGTCGTTGATCGACTCTGTGACCGAGAAGCTGGTATTGCGCCCGCTGATCGCCAGTCACAAGCAAGACATCATCGACCTGGCGACCCAGATCGGCACGGCGGATTTCGCCAAGCACATGCCGGAATATTGCGGGGTCATCTCGGTGAACCCCAAGACCCACGCCAAGCGCAACCGCGTGGAGTACGAAGAACAACAGTTCGACATGGCGGTTCTCGAGCGTGCGCTGGAGAACGCCAAGCTGGTGCCGATCGATCGGGTTATCGACGAATTGGGCCAGGATTTGCAGATCGAAGAAGTCAGCGAGGCTCTGGCCGGTCAGATCATCATCGACATCCGTCACCCGGATGCCGCTGAAGACGAGCCGCTGGACATTGCTGGCATCGACGTACAAACGCTGCCGTTCTATGCATTGAATGCGCGTTTCAAGGAACTGGATGACAGCCGTCAGTACCTGTTGTATTGCGACAAAGGCGTGATGAGTCGCCTGCATGCCCACCATTTGCTCAGTGAGGGGCATGCCAATGTGCGCGTTTATCGACCGAGCTAAGAGCCCGGGGCTGTTTGCCTGTGGCCTGCGTCACCGGCCCCCCGACTCTGCCGTCAAGCTGTAACGGCAAGGCCTGACTCTACTGTTAATCGCTGCCACGACCTGTCAGCACACCGAATCCTCTGATCGAGATACACAAGTGATCGAAAATCTACGCAACATCGCCATCATTGCCCACGTTGACCATGGTAAGACCACCCTGGTAGACAAACTCTTGCGTCAATCCGGCACCCTGGAGCGCAACGAGCTCAACGACGAGCGCGTGATGGACTCCAACGACCAGGAGAAAGAGCGCGGTATTACCATTCTGGCGAAAAACACCGCCATCAACTGGAACGGCTACCACATCAACATCGTGGACACCCCGGGCCACGCCGACTTCGGCGGCGAAGTTGAACGCGTAATGTCGATGGTTGACTCCGTTCTGCTGCTGGTTGACGCCCAAGACGGCCCTATGCCGCAAACCCGTTTCGTGACCAAGAAGGCTTTCGAAGCCGGCCTGCGTCCGATCGTGTGCATCAACAAGGTTGACCGTCCAGGCGCGCGTCCGGACTGGGTTCTGGACCAGATCTTCGACCTGTTCGACAACCTGGGTGCCACCGAAGAACAGCTGGACTTCAAAGTCGTCTACGCCTCGGCCCTGAACGGCATTGCCGGTCTGGAACACACCGACATGGCTGAAGACATGACCCCGCTGTACCAGTCGATCGTCGACAACGTACCTGCGCCGAAAGTTGACCGTGAAGGCCCGTTCCAGATGCAAATCTCGGCACTGGACTACAACAGCTTCCTGGGTGTTATCGGTGTTGGCCGTATCGCTCGTGGCAGCGTCAAGCCGAACACTCCGGTTGTCGCCATCGGCGCCGACGGCAAGAAACGCAACGGCCGTATCCTGAAGCTGATGGGTCACCACGGTCTGCACCGTATCGACGTTGAAGAAGCGTTTGCCGGTGACATCGTGTGCGTGAGCGGTATGGACTCGCTGTTCATCTCCGACACCCTGTGCCAGCCGGACAACGTCGAGGCGATGAAGCCTCTGACCGTTGACGAGCCAACCGTTTCCATGACCTTCCAGGTAAACGACTCGCCTTTCTGCGGTAAAGAAGGCAAGTTCGTGACTTCCCGTAACATCAAGGAACGTCTGGACAAAGAGCTGCTGTACAACGTTGCTCTGCGCGTTGAAGAAGGCGACTCGGCTGACAAGTTCAAGGTTTCCGGCCGTGGTGAGCTGCACCTCTCGGTACTGATCGAAACCATGCGTCGCGAAGGCTTCGAAATGGGCGTTGGTCGTCCTGAAGTGATCATCCGTCAGGTTGACGGCGTGAAGCAGGAACCGTTTGAAAACGTCACCATCGACACCCCTGAAGAATCCCAGGGCAAGGTCATGGAAGAGATGGGCCTGCGTAAGGGCGACCTGACCAACATGGTGCCGGATGGCAAAGGCCGTGTGCGTCTGGAATACAACATCCCTGCTCGTGGTCTGATCGGTTTCCGTAACCAGTTCCTGACCCTGACCAACGGCGCTGGCATCCTGACCTCGATCTTCGATCGCTACGACACCATGAAGTCCGGCGACATGTCCGGTCGTCAGAACGGTGTTCTGGTATCGGTAGAAACCGGCAAGGCGCTGACCTACTCCCTGGAAACCCTCCAGGCGCGTGGCAAGCTGTTCGTTGAACACGGTCAAGAGATCTACAACGGTCAGATCGTTGGTCTGAACAGCCGTGACAACGACATGGGCGTCAACCCAACCAAAGGCAAGAAGCTTGACAACATGCGTGCTTCGGGCAAAGACGAAACCATCGCTCTGGTTCCACCTGTTCGCTTCACCCTGGAACAGGCCCTGGAATTCATCCAGGACGACGAGCTGTGCGAAGTTACGCCTAAGTCGATCCGCCTGCGTAAGAAGATCCTGGACGAAGGCGAGCGTACCCGCGCTGCCAAGAAAGCCAAGAACTGAGTTAGCTCAGGTTGAATGAAAAACGCCCCCGGTCGAAAGGCCGGGGGCGTTTTTTTATGCCTGCAATAGCTGTAGCGACTGCGACGGCCTCATCGCGGGCAAGCCCGGCTCCCACATTTTGATATGTGAACACATTCAACTGTGGGAGCTGGCTTGCCTGCGATAGGGCCCTCAAGGCCCCACAAAAATCTGGATCAGAACTTGTCGAGGGTCTTGAACTTGGTCTCGCGCACCACTTCCTTCGGCTTGTACGCGCAATACCCAGGACGCGGTCCGATTTTCGGGTGATTGCGGCAAGTATCCGGGCGCTTGTCATAAATAGTGCAGAAGCGGCTCTTACGATCCAGGTACAGGCAATCGTTGTTGCTCATGCGCTGCAGGGTAAAGATCTCGGATTTGGCGTTGAAGCGCTCGACGATGCCTTCTTTCTGCAAGCGCTTGGCGATGTTCTTCGGCGGGTCGCCACGCTCGAACTCATCGACGATGCCGATACGGATCAGGTCCTTGATCTTCACCTCAACCGGCAGGGTGCAGCAGCTCGACACACAGCCGCCACACATGTGGCTTGAGTATTTCTGCCAGGTCTCGAGACGGTCGAGTTCCGCGGCGGCGATCAGTTGAGGCTTCATCAGGTTTCCAAGAGGGGTGTTATCCGGCGCGGGATCATACCGGAATTGGTGTTTTTTTGAACAATATCTTCCGGGTTTCAGCTCAAAGGCAGTGTCGGGCAACAAACGGGCACGGCCCCTGCATCAAATTCCCGCAAAGGTGAATGAGTTAAAAAACTGCCGAACCAGAGCGTCTACGGTCTGTCAGACCGTCTAGGCTCTAGCAACTCCTTCTATCTCGCCCGAGGTCGCATCGATGTCTCAGGAACCGCTTGTACGAGAAGCAGAGGTAGCCGCATTTCGCGATGCCGTCTTGACCAAACTTACCTATGCGGTGGGCAAGGACCCCGATCACGCCTTCGACCACGACTGGTTCGAAGCCATTGCACTGGCCGCCCGCGACCATATGGTCGACCACTGGATGGACCACACGCGGCACATCTATCGCAAGGGGCAGAAGCGGGTTTACTACCTCTCGCTGGAATTCCTGATCGGTCGTCTGCTCTACGACAGCCTGAGCAACCTCGGCCTGCTGGACGTGGCCCGTGAGGCCATGAGCGAGTTGGGTGTGGACATGGAGCGCATTCGCCTGCTGGAGCCCGACGCGGCCCTGGGCAACGGTGGCCTTGGCCGCCTGGCTGCATGCTTTATGGAAAGCATGTCGACCCTGGGCATTGCCGGCCACGGTTATGGCATTCGTTATGAACACGGGCTGTTCCGCCAGGCGATTGTCGATGGCTGGCAGCAGGAGCAAACCGAGCGCTGGCTGGATTTCGGCAACCCGTGGGAGTTCGAGCGCGCCGAAGTGATCTACCCGATCGGCTTTGGCGGCGGCGTGGAAACCCTGCTGGACGCGTCCGGCAAGTCGATCCAGGTCTGGTCGCCGAATGAAACCGTGCGTGCGGTAGCCTACGACACCCCGGTGGTCGGCTGGCGCGGCGCCAGCGTCAACACCCTGCGCCTGTGGCGTGCCCGGGCCGTGGAAGACCTGCACCTGGAGCGCTTCAACGCCGGTGATCACCTGGGCGCAGTGGCCGAGGTAGCCCGTGCCGAAAGCATCTCCCGGGTGCTTTACCCGGCCGACAGCACCGAAGCAGGGCAGGAACTGCGCCTGCGCCAGGAATACTTTTTCGTCTCCGCCTCGCTGCAGGACCTGCTGCGTCGCCACAAAAACATGCACGGCTCGGTCCTGAGCCTGGGCGAACACGCGGCCATCCAGCTCAACGACACGCACCCGTCGATCGCGGTGGCCGAGTTGATGCGCCAGTTGGTGGACCTGCACGATATCCCGTGGGATGCCGCCTGGGATGTCACCGTCGAGACCCTGTCGTACACCAACCATACCTTGCTGCCCGAGGCGTTGGAGACCTGGCCGGTGGGCTTGATGGAACGCATGCTGCCGCGGCACATGCAGATCATCTACCTGATCAACGCTCAACATATCGACTCGCTGCGGTCCAAGGGCATCCACGACTTCGACGTGCTGCGCGCCGTGTCGCTGATCGAGGAAGACAACGGCCGCCGCGTGCGCATGGGCAACCTGGCGTTCCTCGGTTCCCACAGCGTGAACGGCGTGTCCGGCCTGCATACCCAACTGATGCGCAGCACAGTGTTCTCCGAACTGCACAAGCTCTACCCGGACCGCATCAATAACAAAACCAACGGCATTACCTTCCGCCGCTGGCTGTACCAGGCCAACCCCAAACTCACCGCGATGCTGGTGGAAGCCCTGGGGCCGGACGTACTGGATAACCCGGAGCAGCGCCTGGTGGACCTGGAACCGTTTGCCGAGAAGCAAGCCTTCCGCAAGGCCTTCGCCGAACAGCGCCTGCACAGTAAACGGGCACTGGCCGACATCATTCACGAGCGCCTGGGGATTTCGGTCAACCCGGCGGCGATGTTTGATGTGCAGGTCAAGCGGATCCACGAGTACAAGCGCCAGCTGTTGAACCTGCTGCACACCGTCGCGCTGTACCAGGCGATCCGTGCCGAGCCGGGCACCGACTGGGTCCCTCGGGTGAAGATTTTTGCCGGCAAGGCGGCGGCCAGTTATCACCAGGCCAAGCTGATCATCAAGCTGACCAACGACATCGCCCGTACCGTCAACAACGACCCGACGGTGCGCGGGTTGCTCAAGGTGGTGTTCCTGCCCAACTACAACGTCAGCCTGGCGGAAAGCATCATTCCGGCGGCCGACCTGTCGGAGCAGATTTCCACCGCCGGGTTTGAAGCGTCCGGCACCAGCAACATGAAATTCGGCCTTAACGGCGCGCTGACTATCGGCACCATGGACGGTGCCAACGTCGAGATGCACGAGCGCGTGGGTGCCGACCACATGTTCATCTTCGGCCTCAGCGCCCAGCAGGTAGAAGCGCGCAAACACGCCGGTGAGTTCAATGCCGGGCCGGAAATCGCCGCGTCCCATCGCTTGAACGATGTGCTGCAAGCGATTCGCGGCGGGGTGTTCTCGCCGGATGATCCGGGCCGTTATGCCGGGTTGGTGGACTCGCTGATCGACTACGACCGCTTCCTGGTCTGTGCCGACTTCGATTCCTACTGGGATGCCCAAGCGCGGGTCGAGGCGCACTGGCACGATTCCAAGGAATGGTGGCGCTCGGCGGTGCTCAACACCGCGCGCATGGGCTGGTTCTCGTCGGACCGGACCATCCGCGAATACGCGACGGAGATCTGGAAAGCGTTGGATTAGACACCGCAATACAAAATGTGGGAGCGGGCTTGCTGTGGTGAGAGGGCAAGCCCGCTCGCCACAGCAAGTCCCGCTGCCACATGGGGCCCGTGTCGATATACTAGGTCTCGGTTTGCTTAGGGATATCGACCATGCAATGGATTTTCATGCTGATTGGCCTGGTGCTCGGCTGGACGCTCGACGAGTCGTTCAGTGATGCGGGCATTGGTGCGCTGCTCGGCTTGGGCATTGGCCAGGCGATCCGCCTGTCGATGCTGGCCTCGCGTACGGAGGAGCAAGGCCGTCAGCTGGAGTCTGCCCGCAACGCCCTGGAAGTCGTCGAGCAACGCCTGGCCTTGCTGGAAAGGCCGGCTGCCGTTGAAACCCCCGAACCGATCCTTGTCGAAGCGCCGCCGCCGGTAACGACGTCGCCCGAACTCGTCTGGGAATTACCCGCCGAATTGGAACCTGCGTACGCAACGGTAGCGGCCGAGCCCAGCCAGCCATTGCCGGCTGACGTCTGGCGGGCTGAGCCGAGCGAACGCATTCCTGAGCAACCTGCCGCGCCTGCGGTACCTCGTGGCCCCAACTTCATCGAGCGCGCCATCAGCGGCGCGCGCAACTGGCTGTTCGGCGGCAACACCGTGCTGCGGGTCGGCGTGGTGCTGCTGTTCCTTGGCCTGGCCTTCCTGCTGCGCTATGCCACTGAAGGCATGGTAGTGCCGATCGAGCTGCGTTATGCGGGCGTTGCCGGTTGTGCGCTGGCCTTGCTGGGCCTGGGGTGGTGGCTGCGGCTGCGCAACAGCAATTACGGGTTGATGCTGCAAGGCACCGGCATCGCCGTGCTCTACCTGACTGTGTTCGCTGCCATGCGCCTGCACCCGCTGCTCGATCCCGGCGCCGCACTGGGGTTGCTGGTGGCGGTCACGGTGTTTTCGGCGATTCTGGCAATTACCCAGGACGCCCTCGGCCTGGCTTGCGCCGCTGCCCTCGGCGGTTTTGCGGCACCGATCCTCACGTCCACCGGCGCCGGCAACCATGTGGCGCTGTTCAGCTATTTCGCGCTGCTGAACGCGGGCATCCTCGCCATCGCCTGGTTCAAGGCCTGGCGCCTGCTCAACCTGATCGGTTTCGTCGGCACCTTCGGCATCGGCTTCGCCTGGGGCATGCGCTCCTACACGCCGGAACTGCTGTGGAGCACCGAGCCTTTCCTGATTCTGTTTTTCCTGATGTACCTCGGCATTGGCCTGTTGTTCGCCCGGCGCAAGCTGTTGGAGATGAGCGACGCGCCGGACGATGACAGCCGTGGCGCACTGTTGCGCTGGTCAGCGGCCAAGGGCGATTACGTCGACGGCAGCATGCTGTTCGGTCCGCCGCTGGTGGGCTTCGGGTTGCAGTTTGCGCTGGTGCAGCACCTGGAATTTGCCGCGGCGTTCAGCGCGCTGGGCCTGGGCATTATTTACATGGGCCTGGCCCGTTTGCTGAGTGGCGGGCGCGCCTTGCTGCTGGCGGAAACCTGCCTGGCATTGGGTGTGATCTTCGCCAGCCTGGCGATTCCCCTGGGCCTCGACGCACGCTGGACGGCGGCGGCCTGGGCCGTGGAAGGCGCCGGGATTTTCTGGCTCGGCTTGCGCCAGCAGCGACCTTTGGCGCGGGCGTTTGGCTTGCTGTTGCAGGTCGGCTCGGCGCTCGCGTTCCTCAGCGAGTTGCGGGTTGGCGACACCCGTCTATTGGATGGCGCACCGCTGGGCGCTCTGCTGCTGGGCGTGGCGTTGCTGTTCAGTTTCCACCAACTGCGCAAGGCTCCGGCCGAGCAGTCGGCGCAGTGGGAGCGGCGTGGTTTGCCGGTATTGGCCTGTGTCGGCCTGGGCTTCCTGTACCTGCTGGCGCCGTTGCTGCTGTTGACCCAAGGCACGGCCATCAGTTGGGCAATTGCCGGCCTTGCAACCTTGCTGGTCGGCCTGCGCATCGGCTCGCGCACGTTCCTCTTTACTGCGTTTGCCGTGCAATTGCTCGGTGGCGCGCTGTTCCTGTTGCGCCTTCAGGCGGGCGCTGATTCCGGCGCCGTGTTCAGTGCCGGCTGGAGCGGGCTGCTCACTGCATCGCTGATTGGCCTGGCCTTGATCGGCGGCATGCTGCTGGCGGCGCGGGACAGCATGGTGCGTAGCGATGTGCGGTTGTTGCGCGGCCTGTCGGTGGTGCTGTTGGCCGGGTTGGTGCTGATCAACCTCGCGGTGCTGTTCGTGCTGCCGTGGGAGACCGCCAGTGGCGTGTGGGCGGCCAGTGGTTTGTTGATTATCTGGCTGAGCCTCTACCTGCAGC
Source organism: Pseudomonas sp. TH32 (assembly GCF_016650855.1). Lineage (NCBI taxonomy): Bacteria > Pseudomonadati > Pseudomonadota > Gammaproteobacteria > Pseudomonadales > Pseudomonadaceae > Pseudomonas > Pseudomonas sp. TH32. Next base: position 5,916,987 of record NZ_JAEKFA010000002.1, read on the forward strand.
AGCGGGTCAGTTTTGTCTTCGGGTTGTTGCTGCAAATCATCGGTGGCGCTTCGTTCCTGATCGCGGTGCCGGACTTGCTCGGGCCACTGGCCCGCGAAGGCTTGCGTCCTTTGGGTCATAGCGGTTTCTGGACGCCGATGGTGCTCGGGCTGGCGGCGCTGGTCGGTGCCTGGCGTTTGCAGCGCCGGCCTCATGCGCCAGTGTTCGAGGCGTTGAGTTTGCAGCGGCTGTCCGACGTGCTGCTGGTGTGGGGCGCGGCCTGGTGGACCTTGGCTTTGGTCAGCGAAGTGCTGCGTTTTGCGCCACCGATGCTGCAAGGCACCTGGCTGCTGGCGGTGGCGGCCGTGAGTGTGGCGATCTGGGCGGTGTTGGCCCTGCGCCTGCAATGGGCGTCGCTGGGCTTGTTGTGCACGCTGTTGATGCCGGCGGCGGGCGTGGTGTTGCTGGGCTCGTGGGGCTCGCGTTATCACCCGGCGGCGAATTTCGCGTGGCTGGCGTGGGTGGCGGTATTTGCGGTGCACTTCGTGTCACTGCGGCGCCTGGCCTTGGTCATCCCGGAGAAAGCTTTGAGCGCCGCGCACGTGCTCGGCTGCTGGCTGCTGATCGGCGTGCTGGCGCTGGAGCTGCGCTACGGCCTGTTGCTGCTGTCCGAGGAATACAACGCTTGGCGCTGGCTGGGGTGGGCGATTCTGCCGAGCCTGTACCTGGTACTGGCCGCTGTGCCGCGCAGTTGGCCGTGGCCGGTGTCGGCGTACCCGCGCGAGTACCGGTTGTATGCCGCGTTGCCTCTGGCGGTGTTGATGCTGGGCTGGTTCTGGCTGGCAAATATCTTCAGCGACGGCACCGCCGAGCCGCTGCCGTATATGCCGCTGCTTAACCCGCTGGATATTGGATTGCTGTTCGCGCTGCTGGGGGTGTACCTGTGGTCCCGCAGCGCCGCACCCCAGCGCGGGCCACGCGCCGAGCTGATCGCCCAGGCGGTCGCCGGTGTGTCGTTGTTCGCCTTCTTCACCGCCCTGGTGATGCGTACGGCTCACCATTGGGGCGGCGTGCCGTTCCATCTGGATGCGTTGCTGGAGTCGATGCTGGTGCAGGCCGGGCTGTCGATTATCTGGACCCTGATTGCCCTGAGCCTGATGATCGGTGGGCATCTGCGCCATCGGCGTGAGGTGTGGCTGATCGGTGCGGTGTTGATTGCAGTGGTGGTCGCCAAATTGTTCTTCGTCGAGCTGAGCAACCGTGGCGGGCTGGCGCGGATCGTATCGTTTATCGGTGTGGGCGGGCTGTTGCTGGTGGTGGGCTATTTCGCCCCGTTGCCACCCAAGCGTGCCGAACCGGTGGTTGAATCTGAAGGAGTGGCCTCTTGATGGGCAAGCTGAGTGTGGTGCTGTTGGGGTTGTGCACAACGTGTTCGGCCTTGGCCCAGGAAACCCCGGCCGATTTCACCACGCGGGTGCCGCTGACAGTCAGCGGCGAAGGCCCGTGGTACCGCCTGGAGCTGCCGCTGGCGGTGCAATTGAGCGCCCGCCAGGCCGACCTGAGTGACGTGCGGGTGTTCAACGCCGCCGGCGAGCCCCAGGCCTACGCGCTGGCGCGGCAGTCGGCGCAAAGCACCGAAAGCCGCAGCCTGTCCAACGTGAAGTGGTTCCCGCTGTACGCTGCGGCCGATTCCGCTGAAGCCGTGCCCAGTGTGCGTGTGCAATCCACTTCCACCGGCACGTTGGTGCAGGTGCAGCCGCCGAGCCAGCTGGAAGCGGGCGAAGAAGTGCTGCGCGGCTGGTTGCTCGATGCCAGCGGGATCAAGGCGCCGTTGCAGCAGCTGATCCTCGACTGGACCAGCGAGCGCGACGGCTTCCAGCGCTTCAGCATCGAAGCCAGCGACGACTTGCAGCACTGGCGCTCGTGGGGCGAAGGGCAGGTGGCGCGGCTGTCGTTTGCCGATGAGCGCGTCGAGCAGCATGAAGTGAGTTTGCCAGGGCAATCGGCGCGTTATCTGCGCCTGCTGTGGAAAGGCCAGGCCGCACCGGCGCTGACATCGGCGCAGTTGGAGAGCGTCAGTGCCCATAGCTTGCCGTTGCCGCTGGTGTGGTCGCAGCCACTGTCGGGTACCCGTCTCAAGGCCGGCGAATACAGCTGGCAGTTGCCCAATGCGCTGAACGTCGAACGTTTGCGCATCGACTTGAGCCAACCCAACAGCCTCGCGCCAGTCACCTTGTCGGGTCGCCGGGAAAGCAATCAGGCCTGGCAGCCCTTGAGCAGCGGTTTGCTCTACCGGCTGACGCAAAATGGCCAGGACGTTTTACAGAACGAATTGCAGCTGCCGGGCCAGGCCGTTGCGCAACTCAAGCTCGACGTGGACGAGCGCGGCGGTGGCCTGGGAGTGGAGGCGCCGACCTTGAGCTTTGCAGTGCGCGCCACGCAGTTGGTGTTCCTGGCACGGGGCGAGCCGCCGTTCACCCTGGCCTTGGGCAACCCGTCGGTGAAGGGGGCGAACTTGCCGCTGTCGACGTTGATCCCGGATTACAGCGTCGAACGCCTCGCAGGGCTTGGGCAGGCCAAGGCGGCGGGGGCGGTGGTGGTGACATCGCCCGCGGTTGCGGCGCCTATTGATGCCGGGCCGAACTGGAAAAAGCTCGGTCTTTGGGCCGTGCTGTTGCTCGGTGTGGCGGCGTTGGGCGCCATGGCCTACAGTTTGCTGCGCAAGCCGCCGGTGGCACGTTAAATAAAGTCCATGAACTCTATTGGGTTTAAATCCTCTCATATGAGGAAATACGCCCCGACTCGCGTTAAACTGCGCGGGTTTTTAGCCCCCCATTTCCGGAGCCTTCCATGTCCCGCGTTACCCTGAGTCGCTATTTGATCGAGCAGACCCGCAGCAACAACACGCCTGCCGATCTGCGCTTCCTTATCGAAGTGGTGGCGCGTGCTTGCAAGGAAATCAGCCACGCCGTCTCCAAAGGCGCGCTGGGCGGTGTCCTGGGCAGCATGGGCACTGAAAACGTACAAGGCGAAGTGCAGAAGAAGCTCGACGTGATTTCCAACGAAATCCTCCTCGAAGCCAACGAATGGGGCGGCCACCTGGCCGGCATGGCGTCCGAAGAAATGGACAATGCCTACCAGATCCCGGGCAAGTACCCGAAAGGCGCGTACCTGCTGGTATTCGACCCGCTGGACGGTTCGTCGAACATCGACATCAACGCACCGGTCGGCACCATCTTCTCGGTACTGCGTTGCCCGAGCGAATACCTGAGCCAGAACGAAGCCCTGAACGAAAAGGCCTTCCTGCAGCCAGGCACCGAGCAGGTCGCTGCCGGTTATGCGATCTACGGCCCGCAAACCATGCTGGTGCTGACCCTGGGCGACGGCGTCAAGGGCTTCACCCTGGACCGTGAAATGGGCAGCTTCGTGCTGACCCACGAAGACATCTCCATCCCGGCGAGCACCCAGGAATTCGCCATCAACATGTCCAACCAGCGTCACTGGGAAGCGCCGGTACAGCGCTACGTGAACGAGTTGATGGAAGGCGAAGAAGGCCCGTTGAAGAAGAACTTCAACATGCGCTGGGTGGCTGCGATGGTTGCCGACGTGCACCGCATCCTGACCCGTGGTGGCCTGTTCATGTACCCACGTGACAGCCGCGAGCCGTCCAAGCCGGGCAAACTGCGCCTGATGTACGAAGCCAACCCGATGTCGTTCCTGGTTGAGCAGGCGGGCGGTGCGTCCACCGACGGCCACCAGCGCATCCTCGACATCCAGCCTGAAGGCCTGCACCAGCGGGTGGCGGTGTTCCTGGGTTCGAAGGAAGAAGTTGAGCGTGTGACTGGTTACCACAAGGCGTAAAGCCCTGCGGTAAGCATCTGCTCTGTGTGGTAAGCGGGCTTGTCCCGCGTTGGGGTGCGTAGCACCCCTAAACCCCGAATCTTCGTTTTTTCTGACACGAGGCAATGCCCTTTATCGGGGGCTGCTTCGCAGCCCAGCGCGGGGCAAGCCCGCTCACCACAAGGGGCTTTTTTTGTTTTCGCTCGTCGGGAACCAGACACCTCTTTTCCCTTCTAAGCTTCTGGCAGACCCCCAAGCTGCTTCGTCTCTCCAGGAGTTTTTCCATGTCGTTACGCCGTCTCGCCCTGTTGTCGTTTTGCGTGCTTCTGGCCGCTTGCAGCAAGGTCACTCAAGAAAATTACGCAAAACTGTCGGCCGGCATGGCCAAGGCCGAGGTTGAGTCGTTGCTGGGTAAGCCGACTGATTGTTCTGGCGCGCTGGGTATGTCCAGTTGCACCTGGGGCGATAAAAACAGCTTTATCAGCGTGCAATACGCCGGTGACAAAGTACTGATTTTTTCCGGGCAAGGCCTGAAGTAAACCGGGGCGAAAGCCTGCGGGAGAAAAACAACATGATGCGTTTCGTTTTATACCTCTGCGCCAGCCTGTTTTTGGCGGGCTGCGCCAGCCATTCTGGCGATGATCTGCAACCCAAGACGGTTGGCAGCGTGAACCTCAAGCGTTACCAGGGCACCTGGTATGAGTTGGCCCGTCTGCCGATGTACTTCCAGCGCAATTGTGCGCAGTCCGAAGCCCGCTACACGTTGTTGCCCGATGGCAACATGTCGGTGTTCAACCGCTGCCTGACGCCTGAATGGAAGTGGCAGGAAGCCAAGGGCACAGCAACGCCGCAGGTCGCCGGCAAGACTGACAAACTGTGGGTCGAATTCAATAACTGGTTCACCTCGCTGTTGCCGGGCGTGGCCAAGGGCGATTACTGGGTGCTGTACGTCAGCGATGACTACAAGACCGCCATTGTCGGCAGCCCGAGCCGGCGCTACATGTGGTTGTTGTCCCGCACGCCGACCGTCAGCGCCGACACCCGCGAAGACCTGCTGAGCAGGGCGCGGCAACAGGGGTATGACACTACCCGGTTGATCTGGCGGACGTCGGACAAGCAGATGGCAAAGACTTCGCAGTAACTGAAGAGCGCTACCCTTCCAATGTGGGAGCTGGCTTGCCTGCGATAGCGGTGTTGGATTCACAACGGCTATCGCAGGCAAGCCAGCTCCCACATTTTGTTATGCGTTGTCTGTTAGCCCAACAAATCCCGCAAGACCTGGGTAAACGCCCGGCTGCTGTCTTCTTCAGCCGCGTGATGCCCGTCGCGAATCACCCACGTCCCGTTGACCAGCACGTCCCGCACCTGGCGATCACCACCGGCAAACAGCCAGCGATTGAGAATCCCGTCTTCGTTCGCCGTCGCCAGGTACGGATCGTTGCCATCCAGTACCAGCCAATCGGCACGCTTGCCCACTTCCAGGCGCCCAATCGGTTGCCCCAGCGCTTCGGCCCCGCCGTCCAGCGCGGCATCGAACAGCGTACGGCCGACCATGGGCTGATCGCTGCGATACAGCCGGTTGCGCCGCTGGTCCCGCAGGCGCTGCCCATATTCCAGCCAGCGCAGTTCTTCCACCACGCTCAGTGATACGTGGCTGTCGGAACCAATCCCCATGCGCCCGCCTTGGGCCAGGAAATCCACCGCCGGGAAAATCCCGTCGCCCAGGTTGGCCTCAGTGGTCAGGCACAGCCCGGCGATCGCCCGGCTCTTGGCCATCAACGTCACTTCTTCCGGATTGGCATGGGTGGCGTGCACCAGGCACCAGCGCCGATCCACTTCAACATTGTCATACAGCCATTGCAGCGGACGCTTGCCGCTCCAGGCCAGGCAGTCGTCGACTTCCTTTTGCTGCTCGGCGATATGGATGTGCACCGGGCAGGCCTTGTCGCTGGAGGCCAGCACTTCGCTGATCTGTTGAGGCGTGACGGCGCGCAGCGAGTGGAAGCACAGGCCCAGCTGCTGCGCCGGTTGCGCGGCCAGAATCGGTTGCAGGCGTGCCTGCAGGTTCAGGTAGTGCTCGGTGCTGTTGATAAAGCGCCGCTGGCCTTCATTGGGTGCCTGGCCGCCGAAACCGGAATGGCTGTACAGCACCGGCAACAACGTCAGGCCGATACCGCTGCTGGCGGCCGCCTGGCTGATTTGTCGCGACAACTCTGCAGGGTCGGCATAGGGCTGGCCGCTGACGTCGTGGTGCACGTAGTGAAATTCGGCCACCGAGGTGTAGCCGGCCTTGAGCATCTCGATATACAGCTGGCGCGCAATGACCTGCAGTTGGTCGGGGCTGATCTTGCCCACCATGCGATACATCAAGTCGCGCCAGGTCCAGAAGCTGTCATTCGGGTTGCCGGCCACTTCCGCCAGTCCGGCCATTGCCCGCTGGAACGCATGGGAATGCAGGTTCGGCATGCCCGCCAACACCGGGCCTCTCAGCCGTTCGGCACCGTCTGCACTGGCGTTGGGCTCCACCTGGGTCAGCAGGCCGTCGGCGCTGACTTCAAGACGTACATCATTGGCCCATCCATTAGGCAGCAGCGCGCGTTCGGCAAAGAAAGCGGACATGATTAAGGCACCCCGGTCGTGTGTTTATTTGTATATACATATACAGACGTTTGCCTGCTCGGTAAACTCCGGCAAGCTATGCTTCTTTTTCACCTGCAAGGATTTCCTGTGCCGACTCCGCCCGCCAAGTCTTCACTGGCTGCCCACATGGACGAAAGTCCGGCGCCCTTGTATGCCCGCGTCAAACAGATGATCAGCCAGCAGATTCTCAACGGCAACTGGCCGCCGCACTACCGCGTGCCGTCGGAAAGCGAGCTGGTCAACCAACTGGGCTTCAGCCGCATGACCATCAACCGCGCCCTGCGCGAGTTGACGGCCGAAGGCCTGCTGGTACGCATGCAGGGCGTGGGCACATTTGTCGCCGAGCCCAAGAGCCAGTCGGCCCTGTTTGAGGTGCACAACATTGCCGATGAGATCGCCTCCCGCGGTCATCGCCATACGTGCAAAGTCATCACCCTCGGTGAGGAAGCGGCCGGTTCCGAGCGCGCCGTCGCCCTGGAAATGCGCGAAGGCGGACGGGTGTTCCACTCGCTGATCGTGCACTACGAAAACGACATTCCGGTGCAAATCGAAGACCGTTTCGTCAACGCCCTGGTAGCGCCGGAATACCTGCAGCAGGATTTCACCCAGCAAACCCCTTATGCCTACCTCAATCAGGTGGCGCCGCTGACCGAAGGCGAGCACGTGGTGGAAGCGATCCTCGCCGATGCCCATGAGTGCAAGCTGCTGCAAATCGAAACCAGCGAGCCGTGCCTGTTGATTCGCCGCCGCACCTGGTCGGGCCGCCAGCCGGTAACGGCCGCGCGTTTGATCCACCCCGGTTCCCGTCATAGCCTGGAAGGACGTTTCAGTAAATGAGTTCGATGAAAGTCTGGCGCGCCACCGATTACGTCCGTATGCCATGGAAAAACGGCGGCGGCAGCACTGAAGAAATCACCCGTGATGCAGGTGAGGGCCTGGACGGTTTTGGCTGGCGCCTGTCGATTGCCGATATTGCCGAGTCGGGCGGGTTCTCTACCTTCGCCGGGTACCAGCGCATCATCACTGTGCTGCAAGGTTCAGGCATGGTGCTGACGGTGGATGGCGAGGAACAGCGCGGGTTGTTACCGCTGCAGCCGTTCCCGTTCAAGGGTGACAGCCAGGTGTCCTGCCGATTGATCGGCGGCCCGATCCGCGATTTCAACCTGATCTATTCACCGCAGCGCTATCAGGCGCGGTTGCAGTGGATGGACGGTACGCAGCGCTTCTTCAGTGCCGCGCACACCGTGCTGGTATTCAGTGTGGCCGATGAGGTGAAGGTGCTCGGTGAGCGGCTGAACCGTCACGACTGCCTGCAAGTGGACGGTAACACCGGGCTGCTGGACGTCAGCGTCACCGGCCGTTGCTGTGTCATCGAACTGACTGCAGCCGCTTGAACAGGTGGGGGTTCTTCCCCCACATGTTGTTTCCCTCTTCCCGCACCAACTTGTTACCGAACGCCCCAGCATGGCGCAAAGCCCTGCCTCGGTGACAAGTCTCCCGCGTTGTAAAAATCCTCTGTAAGAAAATTCATCAAGCAGCGAAGCCTTATTTTCCAAGGCTTTCACCCTCATCCCGGAAAAATCTTCAAACCTTGCGCGCAAAGTTGGCCGCTTGATTGCATATGCTTGTATGTACAAGTAAAGATGTGTGCGTAAGAGTCCATGGACATCCTCTTCGCACCAATCATGTTCGCGCATTGATCGTTGAGGAATTTTTTGTGACCAAGCCTACCAAGTACCGTGACGTTGAAATCCGTGCCGCACGCGGCAACACGCTGACCGCCAAAAGCTGGCTGACTGAAGCGCCGCTGCGCATGCTGATGAACAACCTCGACCCACAGGTTGCCGAAAACCCGAAAGAGCTGGTGGTGTACGGCGGCATTGGCCGCGCCGCGCGCAACTGGGAATGCTACGACCAGATCGTCGAAAGCCTGACCCACCTCAATGACGACGAAACCCTGCTGGTGCAATCCGGCAAACCCGTGGGCGTGTTCAAGACCCACAGCAACGCCCCGCGCGTGCTGATCGCCAACTCCAACCTGGTGCCGCACTGGGCGAGCTGGGAACACTTCAACGAACTGGATGCCAAGGGCCTGGCCATGTACGGCCAGATGACCGCCGGCAGCTGGATCTACATCGGCAGCCAGGGCATCGTCCAGGGCACCTACGAAACCTTCGTCGAAGCCGGTCGCCAGCATTACAACGATGACCTCAAGGGCCGTTGGGTCCTGACTGCCGGCCTCGGCGGCATGGGCGGCGCCCAGCCACTGGCCGCGACCCTGGCCGGTGCCTGCTCGCTGAACATCGAATGCCAGCAGGTCAGCATCGACTTCCGCTTGAACAGCCGTTATGTCGACGAGCAAGCCACAGACCTCGACGACGCCCTGGCGCGCATCGCCAAATACACCAAGGAAGGCCGCGCGATCTCCATCGCCCTGCTGGGCAACGCGGCGGAAATCCTGCCGGAACTGGTCAAGCGTGGCGTGCGCCCGGACATGGTCACCGACCAGACCAGCGCCCACGACCCGCTGAACGGTTACCTGCCCGCCGGCTGGACCTGGGACGAATACCGCGCCCGCGCCAAGACTGAGCCGGCCGCCGTGATCAAGGCCGCCAAACAGTCCATGGCCGTGCACGTCAAAGCCATGCTTGAGTTCCAGAAGCAAGGCATCCCGACTTTCGACTACGGCAACAACATCCGCCAGATGGCCCAGGAAGAGGGCGTGGAAAACGCCTTCGACTTCCCGGGTTTCGTACCGGCCTACATCCGTCCGCTGTTCTGCCGTGGCATCGGCCCGTTCCGTTGGGCTGCACTGTCGGGCGACCCGCAAGATATTTACAAGACCGACGCCAAAGTCAAAGAGCTGATCCCGGACGACGCCCACCTGCACAACTGGCTGGACATGGCCCGCGAGCGCATCAGCTTCCAGGGGCTGCCGGCGCGTATCTGCTGGGTTGGCCTGGGCCAGCGCGCCAAGCTGGGCCTGGCGTTCAACGAAATGGTGCGCAGCGGCGAGCTGTCGGCACCGGTCGTGATCGGCCGCGACCACCTGGACTCCGGCTCGGTGGCCAGCCCCAACCGTGAAACCGAATCGATGCAGGACGGTTCCGATGCCGTGTCCGACTGGCCACTGCTCAACGCCTTGCTCAACACCGCCAGCGGCGCGACCTGGGTTTCGTTGCACCACGGCGGCGGCGTCGGCATGGGCTTCTCCCAGCACTCGGGCATGGTGATTGTCTGCGACGGTACCGACGAAGCTGCCGAGCGTATCGCTCGCGTGCTGCACAACGACCCGGCCACCGGCGTGATGCGTCATGCCGATGCCGGCTACCAGATCGCGATCGACTGCGCCAAAGAGCAGGGCCTGAACCTGCCGATGATCAAGTAAGCCAGCATCACCCAAAAAACAATCCATCAGAGGTTGAACAACAATGGCTGTAAATGACGTTCGTGCAAGCACCACCCCGTTGATCGAAAGGCGTTCGATCGACTACATCCCGGAAGCGGAAAGACACGGCCGTCTATTGAGTCAGTTCACCCTGTGGTTGGGTGCCAACCTGCAAATCACCGCGATTGTCACCGGGGCCCTGGCCGTGGTGCTGGGCGGTGATGTGTTCTGGTCGTTGGTCGGTCTGTTGATCGGTCAACTGCTGGGCGGCGGCGTCATGGCGCTGCATGCTGCGCAAGGCCCGCAACTGGGCTTGCCGCAGATGATCTCCAGCCGCGTGCAGTTTGGCGTGTATGGCGCGGTGATCCCGCTGGTGCTGGTGTGCCTGATGTACATCGGTTTTTCCGCCAGCGGTTCGTTGCTGGCGGGGCAGGCCGTGGCGCAGTTGCTCCACGTTGAAGACTGGGTGGGCATCGTGCTGTTCGCGGGGCTGATCATGGTCTTCACAATCTTCGGCTACCGGGTCATCCACGGCATCGGCCGGGTTGCCAGCGTGCTGGGGGTGGTGGCTTTCGTCTACCTGTTCTACAAATTGCTGGCCGGTAACGACATCGGTGCGTTGCTGGGCAACAAGCATTTTTCCCTCAGCAGTTTCCTGCTGGCGATTTCCCTGTCGGCGTCCTGGCAGATTGCGTTTGGCCCGTATGTGGCGGATTACTCGCGTTACTTGCCGCGCAGCACCAAGGCGTCGAAAACCTTCTGGGCCGTGGGCCTGGGCTCGGTGATCGGTGCGCAGGCGTCGATGGTGTTCGGCGTGTTTGCGGCGGCCCTGGCCGGCTCGCAATTCGCTCATCACGAAGTGTCATTCATCGTCGGCCTGGGCGGCACCGGGATCGTCGCGGCGCTGCTGTATTTCAGCATCGCCTTCGGCAAGGTCACCGTCACCACCCTGAATGCCTACGGCAGCTTCATGTCGATCGCGACGATCATCAGTGGCTTCCGTGGCAGCCGCCATATCGGCAGTGGCACGCGCCTGTTGTACATCTTCGTGATGGTGTCGATTGCCGCCGCGCTGGCGTTGCTGGGCAAGGACTCGTTCCTCAAGGATTTCTCTGCGTTCATCCTGTTCCTGCTGGCGTTTTTCACGCCCTGGAGTGCGATCAACCTGGTGGATTTCTACTGCATCACCAAAGAACGCTACGACATCCCGGCACTGTCCAACCCCGACGGCCGCTACGGTCGCTGGAACGTGATGGGCATCAGCATCTACGTGTTTGGCGTGCTGATCCAGATGCCGTTCATCTCGACGCACTTCTACACCGGACCACTGGTTGCCAGCCTCGGCGACACCGATATCTCCTGGATCATCGGCCTGGTGGTGCCGGCTGCGCTTTACTACTGGGCCGCGAAAAAGTGGCACAGCGCAATACCTGAACGACTGATCCTGCCGGTAGAGCAGGGCGCTGCACCAACGACAAACGGGCTGGCTGCACAGGCCTGATGGGACGTGGACAGGGCAGGATGCCTACTGACTGCCGTAATCCATTTCAAGATTGGGAGCGTCACAACAATGAAAATGAATAAGACCCTGCTGGCCACTTTGTTCTCTGCAGGCTTGCTGGCTTCTGCTGGCGCTCAGGCGGCGGGTTGGTGCGAATCCGGCAAACCGGTGAAATTCGCCGGCCTGAACTGGGAAAGCGGCATGTTGCTCACCGACATCCTGCAAACCGTTCTGGAAAAAGGCTACGACTGCAAAACCGACAGCCTGCCGGGCAACTCCATCACCATGGAAAACGCCCTGAGCAGCAATGACATCCAGGTATTCGCCGAGGAGTGGGTTGGCCGCAGCGAAGTCTGGAACAAGGCCGAGAAGGCCGGCAAAGTCGTTGGTGTCGGGGCTCCAGTCGTGGGTGCCATCGAAGGCTGGTACGTGCCGCGTTACGTGATCGAAGGCGATGCCAAGCGCAAGCTGGAACCCAAGGCGCCGGACCTGAAAAACATCGCCGACCTGGCCAAATACGCTGCGGTGTTCAAGGACCAGGAAGAGCCATCCAAGGGCCGTTTCTACAACTGCCCGGCCGGCTGGACCTGTGAGCTGGACAACAGCGAAATGCTGAAAAGCTATGGCCTGGAAAGCACCTACACCAACTTCCGCCCAGGCACCGGCCCCGCGCTGGATGCGGCGGTGTTGTCGAGCTACAAGCGCGGCGAGCCGATCCTGTTCTACTACTGGTCGCCAACGCCGTTGATGGGCCAGGTCGACCTGGTGAAGCTCGAAGAGAAGCCCGGTGTGGATAAAAGCGTGACCATCAAGGTCGGGCTGTCCAAGGCGTTCCACGAACAAGCCCCGGAACTGGTGGCCGTATTGGAGAAGGTCAACCTGCCAATCGACCTGCTGAACCAGAACCTGGCACGCATGACCAAAGAGCGAATTGAATCACCAAAACTGGCGAAAATTTTCCTCAAGGAACATCCTGAAGTCTGGCACGCATGGGTGAGCGACGACGCAGCCAAGAAAATCGACGCGGCCTTGTAGGTTGAGCGTTTCCGGTTGCCCTCACAGGCAACCGGACGCCCGGCCACAATCCACTGGATCGAGAGCACACTATGTTTCCTGAGAGTTTTACGTTTTCCATCGCCGATTGGGTCAACAGTTGGGTTGATTCGCTGGTGACCAACTACGGTGATGTGTTCCGGCACATCTCCGACACCTTGTTGTGGGCCATCGTCAACCTGGAAGGCGTGCTGCGCGCAGCGCCCTGGTGGTTGATGCTGGCGATTGTCGGCGGCATTGCCTGGCACGCCACGCGCAAGGTGGTCACCACGGCGGTGATCGTCGGTTTGCTGTTCCTGGTGGGCGCCGTTGGCCTGTGGGACAAGCTGATGCAAACCCTCGCGCTGATGATGGTGGCCACGGTGATCTCGGTGCTGATCGGCATTCCCCTGGGGATTCTGTCGGCCCGCAGCAACCGCCTGCGCTCGGTATTGATGCCGCTGCTGGACATCATGCAAACCATGCCCAGCTTCGTGTACCTGATCCCGGTGTTGATGCTGTTCGGCCTGGGCAAGGTGCCGGCGATTTTCGCCACGGTGATCTACGCCGCGCCGCCGCTGATTCGCCTGACCGACCTGGGCATTCGCCAGGTGGACGGTGAAGTCATGGAAGCGATCAACGCCTTCGGTGCCAACCGCTGGCAGCAACTGTTTGGTGTGCAACTGCCGCTGGCCCTGCCGAGCATCATGGCCGGGATCAACCAGACCACCATGATGGCCCTGTCGATGGTGGTGATCGCCTCGATGATCGGTGCCCGTGGCCTGGGTGAAGACGTACTCGTCGGCATCCAGACGCTTAACGTCGGGCGTGGCCTTGAAGCCGGCCTGGCGATTGTGATTCTCGCAGTGGTCATCGACCGCATTACCCAGGCCTATGGTCGTCCACGGCATGAGGCGAGCAAATGACTACCGTCAGCAAGATTGAAGTCAAAAACGTATTCAAGATCTTCGGCAACCGTTCCAAGGAAGCACTGGCGCTGATCGGCCAGGGCAAGACCAAGGACCAGGTGCTGGCCGACACCGGTTGCGTGGTGGGTGTGAACGACCTGTCCCTGAGCATCGGCACGGGCGAGATCTTCGTGATCATGGGCCTGTCGGGTTCCGGCAAGTCGACCCTGGTGCGCCACTTCAACCGCCTGATCGACCCCACCAGCGGCGCGATCCTGGTGGACGGCGAAGACATCCTGCAACTGGACATGGAAGCCCTGCGCCAATTCCGCCGGCACAAGATCAGCATGGTGTTCCAGAGCTTCGGCCTGCTGCCCCACAAAAGCGTGGTGGACAACGTTGCCTACGGCCTGAAAGTGCGCGGCGAAACCAAGCAAGTGTGCACCGAGCGTGCGCTGCACTGGATCGAAACCGTAGGCCTCAAAGGCTACGAAAACAAATACCCGCACCAGCTGTCCGGCGGCATGCGCCAACGGGTGGGCCTGGCTCGCGCCCTGGCGGCCGACACCGACATCATCCTGATGGACGAAGCGTTCAGCGCCCTCGACCCGCTGATTCGCGCCGAGATGCAGGACCAGTTGCTGGAGCTGCAAAAGACCCTGCACAAGACCATCGTCTTCATCACCCACGACCTCGACGAGGCCGTGCGCATCGGCAACCGCATTGCGATTCTCAAGGACGGCAAGCTGATCCAGGTCGGCACGCCCCGGGAAATCCTGCATTCGCCGGCGGATGAATATGTGGACCGGTTTGTTCAGCGGCGGGCTGCTGTGGTCTGACCCGCATCGTGTGGTGAGCCGGCTGGCGCTATCGCAGGCAAGCCAGCTCCCACATTTGCAATGCATTCCCCTGTAGGAGCTGGCTTGCCTGCGATGCGGCCGGTGAAGCTGCACAAGAATTGGAGAAGGTACAAAGATGTCCCAGGCTGAAAAAATCATCATCGCCGACGCCCCGATGCGTTGGCAGGACGTGGTCGCCGTGGCTCGCCACGGCGCCGTCCTCGAACTCTCGGGCCAGGCCTGGGCGCGAATCGACAATGCCCAGGCGATCGTCCAGCGCATCGTCACCAGCGGTGAGCGCGCCTATGGCGTCAACACCGGGCTGGGCGCCTTGTGCAACGTATCGCTCAAGGGCGAGCAACTCAGCCGGCTGTCGCGCAACACCCTGCTCAGCCACGCCTGCGGCGTCGGCCCGGCGCTGAGCGATGAACAGACCCGCGCGATCATCTGCTGCGCCATCATCAACTACAGCCACGGCAAATCCGGCCTGCACCCGCAGGTGGTGCACTCGTTGCTGGCATTGCTGAACCACGGCATCACACCGCAAGTACCGTCCCAAGGCTCGGTGGGCTATTTGACCCACATGGCCCACATCAGCATTGCCTTGCTCGGCGTTGGCAATGTGAGCTACCGGGGCCGCATCGTCCCGGCGCACCAGGCCCTCGCCGAAGAAGGTTTGCAGGCGGTGGTGCTGGGTGCAAAGGATGGCCTGTGCCTGGTCAACGGCACGCCGTGCATGACCGGCCTCAGCTGTCTGGCCCTGGCCGATGCGCACCGTTTGCTGCAGTGGGCCGATGTGATTGGCGCCATGAGCTTCGAAGGCCAGCGCGGTCAGATCGACGCTTTCGACGAAGAGATCATCGCCCTCAAGCCGCACCCGGGCATGCAGCAGGTGGGTATCAACCTGCGCGCGCTGCTCGATGGCAGTGAAGTGATCGCCAGCAGCAAAGGCATTCGTACCCAGGACGCCCTCAGCATCCGTTCGATTCCCCAGGTGCACGGTGCCGCTCGCGATCAACTGGAGCACGCCACCCGGCAGATCGAAACCGAACTCAATGGCACCAGCGATAACCCGCTGGTGCTCGGTACGCCAGACAACTACCGCGTGGTCTCCCAGGCCAACCCGCACGGGCAGTCCGTGGCCCTGGCGGCAGATATGCTGGCCATCGCCATGGCTGAAATCGGCTCCATCGCCGAGCGCCGCCTGGACCGCCTGATCAACCCCCACGTCAGTGGCCTGCCGGCGTTCCTGGTGAGCAACCCCGGGGTCAACTCCGGGATGATGATCGTGCAGTACGTCGCCGCTTCGCTGTGCGGGCAAAACCGCCAGTTGGCGCAGCCGGCGGTGCTCGACAACTTTGTCACCTCCGGCCTGCAGGAAGATCACCTGAGCATGGGCACCAACGCCGCGTTGAAGCTGCATTCGGTGCTGGAAAACGTCACCCAGATCCTCGCCATCGAGTACCTGCTGGCGGCCCAGGCGTTCGAGTTCCTCCAGGAACAGCGCTTCGGTGCCGGCACCAACACCGCCTGGCGGTTGCTGCGCGAACATGTCCCGGCCTACGACCAGGACCGCTGGCTGGCGCCGGACATCGCGGCCACTGCCGCGCTGCTCAAAGACACCGACTTGCTGCAACACACGTTACCGAATTTGCACTGACCTTTTTCCAACAATAACCAGCGTGCCAAGCCGGCTGATCCTCTAAAAGAGCACAGCGGCGGATAACGGAAGCATCCGGAGCGACTGGTAGTTAACAACACTCTCAAAAGGAGCATGAATGTGACTGCGCTAAACCTGATTCCAGGCCAACTGAGCCTTGCCCAACTGCGGGCCATCTACCAGCAGCCGGTAACCCTCAGTCTGGATGACAGCGCCTCGGCCCAGATCGAAGCCAGTGTCGCCTGCGTGGAGCAGATTCTCGCCGAGAACCGCACCGCCTACGGCATCAACACCGGTTTCGGCCTGCTGGCCTCGACCCGCATCGCCAGCGAAGACCTGGAAAACCTCCAGCGTTCCCTGGTGCTGTCCCACGCCGCCGGCGTCGGTGAGCCCATCAGCGATGCGCTGGTGCGGCTGGTCATGGTGCTCAAGGTCAACAGCCTGAGCCGTGGTTTTTCCGGGATTCGCCGGCAGGTGATCGACGCGCTGATCGCCCTGATCAACGCCGAGGTTTACCCGCATATTCCGCTGAAAGGTTCGGTGGGTGCCTCCGGTGACCTGGCGCCATTGGCCCACATGTCGCTGGTGCTGCTGGGCGAAGGCAAGGCCCGCTACAAGGGCGAATGGCTGGAAGCCACCGAAGCGCTGAAAGTCGCCGGCCTGACGCCGCTGACCCTGGCGGCCAAGGAAGGCCTGGCGCTGCTCAACGGCACTCAGGTCTCCACTGCTTACGCGCTGCGTGGCCTGTTCGAAGGCGAAGACCTGTTCGCCGGTGCCCTGGCGTGTGGCGCCCTGACGGTGGAAGCCGTGCTGGGTTCGCGCTCGCCGTTCGACGCGCGTATCCACGCGGCCCGTGGCCAGCGTGGCCAGATCGACTCCGCCGCCGCGTATCGCGCCCTGCTGGGTGAAAGCAGTGAAGTGTCCCAGTCCCACGAAAACTGCGACAAGGTTCAGGACCCGTACTCCCTGCGCTGCCAGCCACAAGTCATGGGCGCCTGCCTGACCCAGTTCCGCCAGGCGGCCGAAGTGCTGGTGGTGGAAGCCAACGCCGTGTCGGATAACCCGCTGGTGTTTGCGGCAGAAGGTGACGTGATTTCCGGCGGCAACTTCCACGCTGAACCGGTGGCCATGGCGGCGGACAACATGGCGCTGGCCATCGCGGAAATCGGCTCCCTGAGCGAACGCCGCATCTCGCTGATGATGGACAAGCACATGTCGCAACTGCCGCCCTTCCTGGTGGGCAATGGCGGTGTGAACTCCGGCTTCATGATCGCCCAGGTGACGGCGGCGGCACTGGCCAGCGAGAACAAGGCACTGGCCCATCCCCATAGCGTCGACAGCCTGCCAACGTCGGCGAACCAGGAAGACCACGTGTCGATGGCGCCGGCTGCGGGCAAACGCCTGTGGGAAATGGCCGAGAACACCCGCGGTGTGTTGGCGGTGGAATGGTTGGCCGCGTGCCAGGGCCTGGACCTGCGCAACGGCTTGAAAACCTCGCCTGCGCTGGAAAAGGCGCGGGGGATCCTGCGCAGCAAAGTGGCGTTTTATGAGAAGGACCGGTTCTTTGCGCCAGACATCAATGCCGCCAGTGAACTGTTGGCGACGCGTTGCCTGAACGAGCTGGTGCCGGCGAAGTTGTTGCCGAGCTTGTAAGAGCGACACCGATCCAGTGTGGGAGCTGTCGAGCCCCGGCGAGGCTGCGATGGCGTCGGAACAGACAACATTTTCGTAGCCTGACCCACCGCTATCGCAGCCTCGCTGGGGCTCGACAGCTCCCACATTTGATCTTCTACAGATTCGAATTTTCTCAGGATAAAAATAATTAAGGACGAGAAATGCACCCGGAAAAAGGTTTGAAACGCGGGCTCTCCGCCCGACATATTCGCTTCATGGCGCTCGGTTCCGCGATCGGCACCGGGCTCTTTTACGGCTCTGCCTCCGCGATCCAGATGGCCGGTCCTGCCGTACTCCTGGCCTACCTGATCGGCGGCGCCGCCGTGTTCATGGTGATGCGCGCCCTGGGCGAAATGGCTGTGCACAACCCGGTGTCCGGCTCCTTCGGCCAGTACGCCAGCACCTACCTGGGCCCGATGGCCGGCTTTATCCTCGGCTGGACCTACGCCTTTGAAATGATCATCGTCTGCCTCGCCGACGTCACCGCCTTTGGCATTTACATGGGCTTCTGGTTTCCCGAAGTCGCGCGCTGGGTCTGGGTGCTGGGCATCGTGTTGCTGATCGGCGGCTTGAACCTGTGCAACGTCAAAGTCTTTGGCGAAATGGAGTTCTGGCTGTCGCTGCTCAAGGTCGGTGCCATCGTCGCGATGATCCTCGGTGGCTTCGGCATCATGCTGTTCGGCATTCACTCGGCGGGCGAAGCACCGGCCACCGGCCTCAGCAACCTGTGGGCCCACGGCGGTTTCATGCCTAACGGCGTGGGCGGCCTGATTGCGTCCTTCGCGGTGGTGATGTTCGCCTTTGGTGGCATCGAAATCATCGGCATCACCGCGGGCGAAGCCAAGGACCCACAACGCGTGATCCCCAAGGCGATCAACGCGGTGCCGCTGCGTATCCTGCTGTTCTACGTGCTGACGTTGTTTGTGCTGATGGCGATCTACCCGTGGCCGCAGATCGGCAGCCAGGGCAGCCCGTTCGTGCAGATCTTCAGCAACCTGGGGATAGGCTCGGCGGCGACCATCCTCAACATCGTGGTGATCTCCGCTGCCGTCTCGGCCATCAACAGCGACATCTTCGGCGCCGGCCGCATGATGTACGGCCTGGCCCAGCAAGGTCAGGCGCCCAAGGGCTTTGCCCAGCTGTCGAAACAGGGCGTGCCATGGATGACTGTGGTGGTGATGGGCGCCGCGTTGCTGGGCGGCGTGGTGCTCAACTACCTGATCCCGGAAAACGTGTTCCTGGTGATCGCCTCGATCGCGACCTTCGCCACGGTGTGGGTGTGGCTGATGATCCTGGTGACTCAGGTCGCGATGCGTCGCGCGATGACCAGGGAGCAGATTGCCGAGCTGAAATTCCCGGTGCCGTTCTGGCCCTATGCGCCAGCGGCCGCCATCGTGTTCATGCTGTTTATCTTCGGCGTGCTGGGTTACTTCCCGGACACCCAGGCTGCCCTTATGGTCGGCGCCGTATGGATCGTCCTGCTGATCGTTGCCTATCTGCTGTGGGTCAAGCCCGCCGCCGGGCAAACGGCCAAGGTCCGCTACGACCCGGCTTTGTCTCATCGATAACCTAACGGAGGCGTTGATGAAAACGCTTTGGCAACACTGCCACGTTGCAACCATGGCCCAGGGCAACTACTCGATCATCGAGGATGCCGCCATCGTTACCTCGGGCACGCTCATCGAGTGGATCGGCCCGCGCGTCGATCTGCCGAAGGCGGACTACGCGACCACCCATGACTTGCAGGGGGCGTGGGTCACGCCCGGTCTTATCGACTGCCACACCCACACGGTGTTCGGTGGCAATCGCAGCGGTGAGTTCGAGCAGCGGTTGCAAGGCGTGAGCTACGCCGAGATCGCAGCCGCTGGTGGCGGTATTGCCAGCACCGTGCGCGCCACGCGCGCGGCGTCCGAAGATGAGCTGTTTGCCAGCGGCCACAAGCGCCTGCGCAGTTTGCTGCGCGACGGCGTGACCACCGTCGAGATCAAGTCCGGCTACGGCCTGGACCTGGCCAGCGAGCGCAAGATTCTGCGGGTGATCCGCCGCCTCGGCGCCGAGCTGCCCGTCAGTGTGCGCAGCACCTGCCTGGCGGCCCACGCGTTGCCGCCGGAGTACGTGGACCGCGCCGACGCCTACATCGACCACATCTGCGCCGAGATGCTGCCGGCACTGGCGGCGGAAGGCCTGGTGGATGCGGTCGACGCCTTCTGTGAATACCTGGCGTTTTCGCCGGAGCAGGTGGAGCGTGTGTTCATCGCCGCCCAAAAACTCGGTTTGCCGGTAAAGCTGCATGCCGAACAATTGTCGTCCCTGCATGGCTCCAGCCTGGCGGCGCGTTACCAGGCGCTGTCGGCGGACCATCTGGAATTCATGACCGAAGAAGACGCCATCGCCATGGCCGCTTCCGGCACCGTCGCGGTGTTGCTGCCGGGGGCATTCTACTTCCTGCGGGAAACCCAGTTGCCGCCGATGGACGCCCTGCGCAAGCACGGCGTGAAGATCGCCATTGCCAGCGACCTCAACCCGGGCACCTCGCCGGCGTTGTCGGTGCGCCTGATGCTGAACATGGCCTGCACCCTGTTCCGCATGACCCCGGAAGAAGCCCTGGCCGGCGCCACGCAGCACGCGGCCACCGCCCTGGGCCTGGGTGACAGCCACGGCTCGCTGGAAGTGGGCAAGGTCGCGGACTTTGTGGCCTGGCAGATCGATCGCCCTGCCGACCTGGCCTACTGGCTGGGCGGCGAGCTGGATAAACGCGTCGTGCGCCATGGCGCCGATGTCACCGTTTGAGGAGTAGCGCTGTGGATAAGGTTCTGAATTTCAAACAAGGCCGCGTACCGCTGCTGATCAGCATGCCCCACGCGGGCCTGCGCCTGACGCCGGCGGTGCAAGCCGGGCTGATCCCCGAGGCGCAAAGCCTGCCGGACACCGACTGGCACATCCCCACGCTGTATGACTTCGCCGAAGCGCTGGGCGCCAGCACCCTGGCCGCCGAGTATTCGCGCTTTGTCATCGACCTGAACCGGCCATCAGACGACAAGCCGCTGTACGTCGGCGCCACCACCGGCCTGTACCCGGCAACGTTGTTCGACGGTGTGCCGCTGTTCCGCGAAGGCCTGGAACCGTCCAAGGCTGAACGCGCCACGTACCTGGAGCAGGTGTGGACGCCGTATCACCGCACCCTGCAAAACGAGCTGGCCCGGCTCAAGGCCGAGTTCGGTTATGCACTGCTGTTTGATGCACACTCGATCCGTTCGGTGATCCCGCACCTGTTCGAAGGCAAGCTGCCGGACTTCAACCTCGGCACCTTCAATGGCGCCGCCTGCGACCCACAACTGGCCAGCCAGCTGGAAGCCATCTGCGCCGGGCATCCGCAGTACAGTCATGTGCTCAACGGGCGTTTCAAGGGCGGGCATATCACCCGGCACTACGGCAACCCGGCCGAGAACATCCACGCGGTGCAGCTGGAGCTGGGGCAGTGCACCTACATGGAAGAGTTTGAGCCGTTCCGTTATCGCGCCGACCTGGCCGAGCCGACGCGGGTGGTGTTGAAGGAATTGCTGGAAGGGTTCCTGGCCTGGGGGCAAAAGCACTATCGGTGATCGGTTGCGCAGTTGAGATAGCCATCGCGGGCAAGCCCGGCTCCCACCTTTTGAATGGCAAACATATTCAAATGTGGGAGCTGGCTTGCCTGCGATGAGGCCCTCAACAGCCACACACCTCTCAAGTCGCCTGAGTGCAACTCACAGTCGCCACAGGTCGCTTTGATCGAGTTCTCGCTGGGTAAGGTGTTGGGCACGGCGCGTAAGACGCCATCCCCACAATAAAAACTGCCGAGTGAGACCGCATCGATGAAAAGACTGTTCAACCGTTGTCTGTTGATTCTCACCGGCGCCGCCCTTCTGAGCGCCAACGCGATGGCCGCCGACCCGGCCTCGTGCAAGGTCGTACGCATGGGCGTGGTCAGCTGGACCGACGTGATCGCCACCAGTGGCATGGCCGATGTGCTGCTCAACGGCCTGGGCTATGACAGCAAGCAAACCAGCGCCGTGCAGCAAATCATCTTTGCCGGTATCCGCGACAAACGCCTGGATATCTTCCTGGGCTACTGGAAGCCGGCAATGGACAACAACATCGCGCCGTTTCTCGCTGCCAAGCAAGTCAAGGTGTTCGACAAGCCAAGCCTGTCCGACGCCCAGGCTACCCTGGCAGTGCCGCAGTACGTCGCCGATGCGGGCCTGAAAACCTTTGCCGACATTGCCCGCTTCAAGGACAAGCTGGGCGGCAAGATCTACGGCATCGAGCCGGGCAGTGGTGCCAATACCGACATCCAGAAAATGATCGACAGCAACCGCTTTGGCTTGGGCGGCTTCAAGCTGGTGGCGTCCGGTGAAGCGGGCATGCTGGCCGCAGTGCAGCGGGCGGTGAACCGCAAGGAGTTCGTGGTGTTTGTCGGCTGGACGCCGCACCCGATGAACATCAACATGAAAATGGCTTACCTGACTGGCAGCGAAGATGTGTTCGGTGCCAACGAGGGCATGGCCACAGTCTCCACGGTGACGGCGCCGGATTATACCGAGCGTTGCCCCAACGTGACCCGGCTGCTGGAGAACCTGACCTACACCGCCGCCCAGGAAAGCCAGTTGATGGTGCCGATCATGGACCGCAAGACGCCGCAGGAGGTGGCCAAACAGTGGTTGCGTGACAATCCCGAGGACTTGCAGCGCTGGCTGGCGGGTGTGACAACCCTGGATGGCAAGGACGGCGTGGCGGCGGTGCAGGCCAGCCTCAAACCTTGATGCGAACACGATAGATCAAACAACAGAGAGCCAATGTGGGAGCCGGGCTTGCCCGCGATAGCGGTGTATCAGTCGACGATGGCGTTGGTTGAAACACCGCTATCGCAGGCAAGCCAGCTCCCACATTTGTCTTGTGGTGTGCTTTGAGTCTTCATATCAGGACGATCACCTTCATGTCCCACTACCCGATTTCCGCGCCGATGTGCGCCTTTGTCGACAAAACCGAATCTTTCACCAGCGACGACACCTCGCTGGCTGGGTTGCGCCGGAGCTATGACCGCATGTGCCAGGCGTTCACCCCGGCGCGGCCGGGAGGGTTGCAGGTGTCGGACGTTTCCCTGGGCGGCGTGGGCGTACGCAGTTATCAACCGGTGACGCCGACACCTGATGGCGGCTGGCCATGCATCCTTTATATGCACGGTGGCGGCTGGGTGGTGGGTGGCCTGGATTCCCACGACTTTATCTGCTGTGAGCTGGCCGACGCTCTGCAGGTGCTGGTGATCGCCATCGATTACCGGCTGGCACCCGAACACCCGTTTCCGGCGGCTTTCGACGATTGCCGTGCGGTCTGGCGGGCGATCCAGGCGGGTGAAGCGCCTTGCCACATCAACCTTCAACGTCTGGTGGTGGCCGGTGACAGCGCCGGCGGTAACCTCGCTGCCGCCTTGTGCCTGGGCCTGCGGGACGACCACCAACCGCAGCCCCTGGCACAAATCCTGATCTACCCGGGCCTGGGCGGCCCCGCCGACTTGCCGTCCCGCCGCGACTGCGTCGACGCGCCGCTGCTCAGCGCTGCCGACACCGAGTGCTACCTGGCGCTCTACCTGCGGGGGCCGGGCAAACCGTCGCCCTACGCCATGCCACTGCTGGCTGCGGATTTCAGCGGGTTGCCGCAGGCTTTGATCGCCGTCGCCCAGTTCGACCCGCTGCGGGACGACGGCATGCTCTACGCCGAGCGCCTGCAAGCCGCCGGCGTGGCGGCCCTGCTGTATCCCGGCAAAGGCCTGGTTCACGGCTGCCTGCGGGCCCGGGGCCAGGTGCCGGAGGTCGACCGGCTGTACGCTTATCTGCTGGATTACCTGCGTGGAGTTCTGCTGACACAGGTCTAAGTCCGTCAGGACATGCTCATTGCACAATTCGGGTTTATGATGCCAGACGGCAAAATAATAGACGTCCCCCCAGGGATGAACTCGACCCCTTACGGAGCGCGCAATGCAGACTTTGTACCCGCAGATCAAACCCTACGCCCGGCACGATCTGGCCGTCGATGAAACCCACGTACTGTACGTCGACGAAAGTGGTTCCCCGGAAGGCTTGCCCGTCGTATTCATCCACGGCGGCCCTGGCGCCGGGTGTGACGCCAATAGCCGCTGCTATTTCGATCCGAATCTGTACCGAATTGTTACTTTTGATCAGCGCGGCTGCGGGCGCTCCACCCCACGGGCCAGCCTGGAAAACAACACCACCTGGGACCTGGTGGCCGACCTTGAGCGGATTCGCGAGCACCTGGGCATCGAAAAGTGGGTGCTGTTCGGCGGTTCCTGGGGTTCGACCCTGGCCCTGGCCTACGCGCAAACCCACCCGGAACGGGTGCATGGCCTGATCGTGCGGGGCATCTTCCTGGCCCGTCCCCAGGATATCCAATGGTTCTACCAGGCCGGCGCCAGCCGCCTGTTCCCGGATTACTGGCAGGATTACCTTGCGCCGATCCCTGCGGAGGAGCGCCACGACCTGCTCAGCGCCTACCACAAGCGCCTGACCGGCAATGACCAGATCGCCCAGATGCACGCCGCCAAGGCCTGGTCCACGTGGGAAGGCCGCATGCTGGGCCTGTGCCCGAACCCGCAATTGATCGAGCGCTTCTCCGAACCTCAGCGCGCGTTGTCGATCGCCCGTATCGAATGCCACTACTTCACCAACAATTCATTCCTTGAACCCAACCAGCTGATTCGCGACATGCACAAGATCGCCCATCTGCCTGGCGTAATCGTGCATGGCCGCTACGATATGATCTGCCCGCTGGACAACGCCTGGGAGCTGCATCAGGCGTGGCCCAACAGTGAGCTGCAGATCATTCGCGAGGCCGGCCATGCGGCTTCCGAGCCCGGAATCACCGATGCGCTGGTGCGTGCGGCGAGTGAAATGGCACGGCGCCTGCTTGATTTGCCGCCTGAAGAAGCATGAAGGGGCTTTTGCAACGGGTGCGCGGCGCCCGGGTCGAGGTAGAAGGGCAGGTGGTCGGTGCGATAGACCAGGGTTTGCTGGTGCTGGTGGCCGTCGAGCCGTCAGATACCCCAGCCTGCGCCGACAAGCTGCTGCATAAGCTGCTTAACTATCGGGTGTTCAGCGACGACGAGGGCAAGATGAACCTGTCCTTGAAAGACATTGGCGGCGGTTTGCTGCTGGTGTCGCAGTTCACCCTGGCGGCAGATACCAAGAGCGGCTTGCGTCCCAGCTTCTCCACGGCGGCACCGCCGGCGTTGGGCGAGGCACTTTTCGACTACCTGCTGTTACAAGCGCAACAATTGCATGGCACGGTAGCGGCAGGGCGTTTTGGCGCGGATATGCAGGTGCATTTGGTCAATGACGGGCCGGTCACCTTCCTGTTACAGACGTGAATGTACTGAAAACGACTTGTGATGCCCAAAAAACCGGGTTTTCGCTACAAATACTTCGCTGACCCTGATGCGTTGTCTCGCGGGCTACTAGATAATCGCGCGCTACGGGGATCAGCGTTAATTGGTCCATTTTTGACTTAGGTAGAGACTTGTCCGATAGCTATTGGGGAATCATTTAGCCCCATGGGAGTCGGAACAATGCTCGCCAACCTGGCATATAGATAGCTGGCCGTTGGTTTTTTGATCTGTTTTCGGCGAGGGTTGCTCGTGATTGTTAGTCCCTGTAATGCACCAAAATTGTCTGCCAAACGGTTACGAAACGCACTGGTAACGGGCTCTGCCCTGTTTTGCCTGTTCGGCGCGGGTCAACTGTGGGCATTCAGTCTGGATGATGTGTCGGCCAAGGCAAAAGAGCTGGCCGGGCAGAAATACGAAGCTCCGCGCAGCAATTTGCCGAACGAATTCCGCGAAATGAAATTCGCTGATTACCAGAAAATTCGTTTCCGCAACGAAAAAGCCGAGTGGGCCGATCAGAACACCCCGTTCAAGCTGTCCTTCTATCACCAGGGTATGCACTTCGATACACCGGTGAAAATCAACGAAGTCACCGCCGACAGCGTCCAGGAAATCAAGTACGACCCGGCTCGTTTCGATTTCGGCGACGTCAAGTTTGATCCTAAAGCCACCGAACAGCTGGGTTATGCCGGTTTCCGTGTGCTGTACCCGATCAACAAGGGCGACAAGCAAGACGAAATCATGACCATGCTCGGCGCGAGCTATTTCCGCGTCGTGGGTAAAGACCAGGTCTACGGCCTGTCTGCCCGCGGTATGGCGATCGATACTGCGTTGCCGTCCGGCGAAGAATTCCCGCGTTTCACCGAGTTCTGGATCGAGCGTCCAAAGCCGGGCGAGAAACAGCTGGTGATCTACGCCCTGCTGGATTCGCCACGGGCGACGGGCGCTTATCGCCTGATCCTGCGCCCTGGCACCGACACCATCGTCGACGTCAAATCCCAGATGTACCTGCGTGACAAGGTCACCAAGCTGGGCATCGCCCCGCTGACCAGCATGTTCCTGTTCGGCGCCAACCAGCCGTCCAAGGTCCTCAATTACCGTCGCGAGCTGCACGATTCCAGCGGTTTGTCGATCCATGCCGGCAACGGCGAGTGGATCTGGCGCCCACTGAACAACCCCAAACACCTGTCGGTCAGCAACTTCACCGTGGAAAATCCGCGTGGTTTCGGCCTGCTGCAACGCGGTCGCAACTTCAGCCACTACGAAGACCTCGACGACAACTACGACAAGCGCCCAAGCGCCTGGATCGAGCCTGATGGCGACTGGGGCAAGGGCTCCGTCGACCTGGTAGAGATTCCGACCGCCGATGAGACCAACGACAACATCGTTGCCTTCTGGAGCCCGGAAAAACTGCCGGAGCCCGGCAAGCCGCTGGACGTTGCTTACCGTCTGCACTGGACACTGAAAGACGCCGAGTTCCATTCGCCTGAAAGCGCCTGGGTCAAGCAGACCCTGCGTTCCACCGGCGACGTCAAGCAGTCCAACCTGATCCGTCAGCCAGACGGCAGCGTGGCTTACCTGGTGGACTTCGAGGGCCCGTCCCTGAAGAAACTGCCAGCTGACGCACCGGTTCGCAGCCAGGTCAGCGTGGGCGACAACGCCGAAATCGTTGAAAACAGCGTGCGCTACAACCCGCACACCCAAGGCTGGCGCCTGACCCTGCGCATGAAGATCAAGGACGCAGGCAAGCCGACTGAAATGCGTGCCGCCCTGGTCCAGGACATCGTGACGCCTGAGCCGGAGAAGGTTTCGACTCAAGTGCTGAAAGCCGACAAAGTGCTGGCCAAACAGCATGAGAAAGCGGCCAAGAAAGACGCCAAGGACAAGGACGCCAAGCAGCCGGAAGCTGCGGCCCCAGCCACACCACTCCCTACCCAGGATCAGGCCAAGACAGAGCAAGTCCTGACCGAAACCTGGAGCTATCAGTTGCCTGCCGATGAGTAATTCTCAAGTCCAGCCAGAGACTCTTGCCGAGTACCTGGCGCATCTACCGATGACCGATGAGCAGCGCGCCGAACTGGCGGGCTGCGATTCCTTCAGTGAATTGCACAAGCGCCTGTCATCGTCCACGTTCGACGCACCTGCCGACGCCCAGGCGTCGGTGGGCGCCCGGCTGACCCTCAACACCGCCGAAGAGCTGCAAGACGCCGAAATGCTGGCGCTCGACGCCAGCGGCCGGGTTTGCCTCAAGGCCACGCCGCCGATCCGTCGGACCAAGGTCGTGCCTGAGCCATGGCGCACCAATATCCTGGTGCGTGGCTGGCGTCGCCTGACCGGTCGTACCAACCCTCCGGCACCGCCGAAGGATGAACGCGTGTTGCCGGCTGCGCGCTGGCGCACCGTCGGTTCGATCCGTCGCTATATCCTGCTGGTGCTGATGCTCGGCCAGACGATCGTCGCCGGCTGGTACATGAAAGGCATCATGCCGTACCAGGGCTGGTCCTTCGTCGACTTTGACGAGATCCGCAACCAGACCCTGCTGCAAACCGCTACCCAGGTACTGCCTTACGCCCTGCAAACCAGCATCCTGGTGCTGTTCGGGATTCTGTTCTGCTGGGTCTCGGCCGGTTTCTGGACCGCGCTGATGGGCTTCCTGGAACTGCTGACCGGTCACGATAAATACCGTATCTCCGGTAAAAGTGCCGGTGACGAGCCGATTCCGAAAGACGCCCGCACCGCGCTGGTAATGCCGATCTGCAACGAAGACGTGCCCCGGGTATTTGCCGGCCTGCGCGCAACGTTCGAATCGGTTGCCGCCACCGGTGACCTGGACCGTTTCGACTTCTTCGTCCTCAGCGACAGTAACGAGGCCGACATCTGCATCGCCGAGCAGCAAGCCTGGCTCGACGTGTGCCGCGAAGCCGGTGGCTTCGGCAAGATCTTCTATCGCCGTCGTCGCCGTCGCGTCAAACGCAAGAGCGGCAACCTCGACGACTTCTGCCGTCGCTGGGGCGGTGACTACAAGTACATGGTGGTCCTCGACGCCGACAGCGTGATGAGCGGCGAATGCCTGACCAGCCTGGTACGCCTGATGGAAGCCACGCCGGATGCCGGGATTATCCAGACCGCGCCGCGTGCGTCGGGCATGGACACCCTGTATGCGCGCATGCAGCAGTTCGCCACCCGCGTGTACGGCCCGCTGTTTACCGCCGGCCTGCACTTCTGGCAGCTGGGTGAATCCCACTACTGGGGCCACAACGCGATCATCCGCATGAAGCCGTTCATCGAGCACTGCGCCCTGGCGCCGTTGCCGGGTAAAGGCGCGTTTGCCGGTGCGATCCTCTCCCACGACTTCGTTGAAGCAGCGCTGATGCGCCGTGCCGGCTGGGGCGTGTGGATTGCCTACGACTTGCCGGGCAGCTACGAAGAACTGCCGCCGAACCTGCTGGACGAACTCAAGCGTGACCGTCGCTGGTGCCACGGCAACCTGATGAACTTCCGCCTGTTCCTGGTAAAGGGCATGCACCCGGTGCACCGTGCGGTGTTCCTGACCGGCGTGATGTCTTACCTGTCGGCACCGTTGTGGTTCTTCTTCCTGGTGCTGTCGACGGCCCTGCTGGCGGTCAACACGCTGATGGAGCCGCAGTACTTCATGGCGCCACGCCAGTTGTACCCGCTGTGGCCGCAATGGCACCCGGACAAGGCGGTGGCGCTGTTCTCCACCACCATCGTGCTGCTGTTCCTGCCTAAACTGCTGAGCATCATCCTGATCTGGGCCAAGGGCGCGAAAGAGTTCGGCGGCAAGTTCAAGGTGACCTTGTCGATGCTGCTGGAGATGCTGTTCTCCATGTTGCTGGCGCCGGTGCGGATGATCTTCCACACCCGTTTCGTACTGGCCGCGTTCCTCGGCTGGGCCGCGACCTGGAACTCGCCACAGCGTGACGATGACTCCACGCCCTGGAGCGAGGCGGTCAAGCGCCACGGTCCGCAGACCTTGCTCGGTTTCTTCTGGGCACTGCTGGTGGTGTGGCTGAACCCAAGCTTCCTGTGGTGGCTGGTGCCAATCGTCGGTTCGCTGATGCTGTCGATCCCGGTGTCGGTGATTTCCAGCCGGGTCAAGCTGGGCCTCAAGTCCCGCGACGAGAGCCTGTTTTTGATCCCCGAGGAATACAACCCGCCCCAGGCGCTGTTGTCGACCGACAAGTACACCCACGAAAACCGTTGGCATGCGCTCAATGACGGTTTTGTGCGGTCGGTGGTCGATCCACAGCAGAACGCCCTCGCTTGCGCCTTGGCGACTTCCCGTCACGGGCAGGCGGAGCCGATTGAATGGCTGCGTGTCGAGCGTGTTCGCCATGCGTTGAAAGTCGGCCCTGCCGGCCTCAACAACAGCGAACGCCTGGCCTTGCTCAGCGACCCTGTCGCCCTGGCACGCTTGCATGAGCAGGTCTGGAGCGACGGCCACGCCGAGTGGCTCAATGCCTGGCGGGAATCGGTCAAGGCCGATCCGCATGCGCCGTTGCTGCCATTGAAACCACTGTCGTCCCAGGCTCAGCCAGCCTGATTCCGACGCCCCCGAGGTATTGCCTCGGGGGCGTGTTCGGCAACCGTCCTACGTCGTTTTTCCCTTCTGCTTCATTACGCTAACTCCTTGTTATTTCGAAACAAAAGACCCTTCTCCGAGGCGTATTGCCGTGCCTGCGAGTGGGTTAGCATCGCCCCCGAAATCTGACTCGAAGCCCCTGGTTTACGCGAACTTGTGCGTGGCTGGGTGTGGGAGTGTTTAACGGAACAGGGGCGTTTCATGATCAAAAGGTATTTATCGATGCTGTGGCTCGGCATCGTCACATTTTCCTGCGGTTACCTGGCACACGCCGGGGCCATAGACGAAGCCGTGCAGCGGGGTGTGCTGAAAGTCGGTACCAATCCGACCTACGTGCCCTTCGAGATGACCGACAAAAAGGGCCGCATCATCGGGTTTGAAATTGACCTGTTGCGGGAGATGAGCAAGGCGCTGGGGGTGAAGCTGGAGCTGGTTTCGGTGCCCTATACCGACCTGATCCCCGGCCTGCTGGCCAGTCGGTTCGACCTGATCGGCAGCGGCATGACGGTCACGCAGGAGCGCAACCTGACACTCAACTTCAGCGACTCGTTCATCATCGTCGGCCAGACCGTGCTGCTGCATCCGCGGTTGGCCAACCAGGTCCACAGCATCGAAGACTTGAACGAAGCCGGTTACCGCATCGTGGCTGCCGAGGGCACCACGGGCGAGGCTGCGGCGAAAAGGTTTCTCGGTGTGGCCCGGCTGCGCAGTTTTCCTACGCCGGAAGAAGGCGTGCGCCAGGTGGTGGAGGGCAAGGCCGACGCTTTTATCCACGATGCGCCGTATAACCTGATCGCAATCGCCAAACCCCAGAACAGTGGGTTGTTGGCACTGGAGCAACCCTTTACCTATGAGCCCCTGGCGTTCGGGCTGAAAAAAGGCGATTACGACAGCCTCAACTGGATCAATCATTTCCTCAACCAAGTGGCCCAGGACGGCACCTACGATCGGCTGCATGACAAGTGGTTCAAGGACTCGGACTGGATGGGGGAGATGGACTGATAGTCATAACTGCTTACACATCAAGCAATTGGCGGGCCTGTGGGTCGAGGTGTCTAGCCGTGACCTTCTCTGCACGGTTGTGGGGCTTTTCTGTCATACCTTGGCAACAAATCCCGGTGAAACCTTTGTACCGGGCGGGGAGTGAGTTAGGATCGCACCCCGAAATGGTGCAGCCCTTTTGCGCGCCGACCTCACAAGAAAATGAGTTCAGGGGACTTGATGATGAAAAAGTATCTTTCGATGCTGCTGCTAGGCGTCACCGCACTGGTGGCTGTCAATGCGGCCCACGCCGGCGCCATCGATGATGCGGTCAAGCGCGGCACGCTGAAAGTCGGCATGGACCCGACCTACATGCCGTTCCAGATGACCAACAAGCGCGGTGAAATCATCGGCTTTGAAGTCGACATCCTCAAGGCCATGGCCAAGTCCATGGGCGTCAAGTTCGAGCCGATCTCCACCGGCTACGACGGCATCATCCCGGCCCTGCTGACCAACAAGTTCGACATGATCGGCAGCGGCATGACCCTGACCCAGGAACGCAACCTGCGCCTGAACTTCAGCGAACCGTTCATCGTGGTCGGCCAGACCCTGCTGATCCGCAAGGAACTGGAAGGCACCATCAAGTCCTACAAAGACCTGAACGACGAGAAGTACCGCCTGACCTCCAAGCTCGGCACCACCGGCGAGATGGTGGCCAAGAAGCTGATCTCCAAGGCCAAGTACCACGGCTACGACAACGAGCAGGAAGCCGTGCTCGACGTGGTCAACGGCAAGGCCGACGCCTTTGTGTATGACGCGCCTTACAACGTGGTGGCGGTGAACAAGGTCGGCAACGGCAAGCTGGTATTCCTCGACCAGCCGTTCACCTTTGAGCCCCTGGCGTTCGGCCTGAAGAAGGGCGACTACGACAGCATCAACTTCATCAACAACTTCCTGCACCAGATCCGCAACGACGGCACCTACGATCGCATCCATGACAAGTGGTTCAAGAGCTCCGAGTGGCTCAAGGACATGGAATAAGGTTGGCTTAATACCGAGTCGAGCCCTTCGCGAGCAAGCCCGCTCCCACATTTTGACCGCGATCTAATGTGGGAGCGGGCTTGCTCGCGAATAGGGCTTGCCAGGCGATACACATCCCGGAACCTGAAATGAAACAGAAAAAAGCCCAATGGCCCTGGCACCTGCTGACGGTGCTGGTGCTGGTCGGCCTGGCCGGCGCGTTGTATTACGCCACCTCGCTGATGTCCTACGAATGGCGCTGGAACCGTGTGCCGCAGTACTTCGTCTACCAGGCTGAAGAGTCCCAGCGGGCGTCGGACATTTCCACCGTCAGCGAGTTGGTGCGCAAGGGCGATGTGGCTGAAGTCACCCTGCGTAATGGCGAGGGCAACGAACAGCACCTGACCGTCGCCGGGAACAGCCTGCAAGTGGCTCAGGGCGATGACGTGGCCGAGGGCGACGTGGTCGGCGTCACCCGGCATTGGGCCGCTGGCCCGTTGTTGTGGGGCTTGTGGACCACGTTGTGGTTGTCGGTGGTGTCCGGGGTGCTCGGGTTGTTGATCGGCCTGGCGACCGGGTTGTGTCGTCTGTCGAATAACCCGACCCTGCGCGATCTTTCGACGATCTACGTCGAACTGGTACGCGGGACGCCGCTATTGGTGCAGATCTTCATTTTCTATTTCTTTATCGGCACCGTGCTCAACCTGTCCCGGGAATTCGCCGGGATCGCGGCACTGTCGCTGTTCACCGGCGCCTATGTGGCGGAAATCATTCGCGCCGGCGTGCAGTCGATTGCCCGTGGGCAAAATGAAGCAGCCCGCTCCCTGGGGCTCAGTGCTGGCCAGTCGATGCGCCATGTGGTGTTGCCGCAGGCCTTCAAGCGGGTGTTGCCGCCGCTGGCCGGGCAATTTATCAGCCTGGTCAAGGACACTTCCCTGGTGTCGGTGATCGCCATTACCGAACTGCTGAAAAGCGGCCGTGAAGTCATCACTACCTCGTTTTCGCCGTTCGAAATCCTGTTCTGCGTCGCAGGCCTGTACCTGCTGATCAACCTGCCGCTGTCGAAAATCGCCAGCCGGCTTGAGCGGAGGCTCGCGCAAAGTGATTGAAGTCCGCGATCTGGTAAAAGTCTTCGACACCCGGGGCCACGTAGTCCGCGCGGTGGATAACGTGACCACCCAGGTGGCCAAGGGCGAAGTGCTGGTGGTGATCGGCCCGTCCGGTTCCGGCAAGTCGACGTTCCTGCGTTGCCTCAACGGCCTGGAAGAATTTGATTCCGGCTCGGTGAGCATCGACGGCCTGCAACTGGCAGACCCGAAAACCGACGTGAACGCCTACCGCCGTGAAGTCGGCATGGTGTTCCAGCATTTCAACCTGTTCCCCCACATGACCGTGCTGGAAAACCTCTGCCTGGCGCAGAAAGTCGTGCGCAAGCGCGGCAAGAAGGAGCGCGAGGCCAAGGCCCTGGCGCTCCTGGAAAAAGTCGGCATCGCCCAGAAAGCCAACGAATTTCCGTCGCGGCTTTCCGGCGGCCAGCAGCAACGCGTGGCGATTGCCCGCGCGCTGGCGATGGAGCCCAAAGTGATGCTCTTTGACGAGCCCACCTCGGCACTGGACCCTGAAATGGTCGGCGAAGTGCTCGATGTAATGAAGACCCTGGCCCTGGAAGGCATGACCATGGTCTGCGTCACCCATGAGATGGGCTTCGCCCGGGAAGTGGCCGATCGGGTGCTGTTCTTCGATCACGGCAAACTGCTGGAGGATGCCGCCCCGGCGCAATTCTTCGATGCGCCGAAGGATCCCCGGGCCCAAGCCTTTCTGCGCCAGGTTCTATAAAACGCTTCTTGTGGCGAGGGAGCTTGCTCCGCTGGGCCGCGTAGCGGCCCCAAAAAGATAGGAGCGCTACGCACTCCAACGGGAGCAAGCTCCCTCGCCACAGGTTAGCGTTGGTCGTGGGTTTTTTCAGACCTTGAACTTGCCCACCCACACCTGCAAATCCGTGCCCAGGCGCGCCAGTTCGACGCTGGCCGCCGCAGTTTCCTGACTCGCGGCCGAGGTTTGCTCCGACACATCCTTGACCTTCAGCACACTGCGATTGATCTCCTCCGCTACTGCCGTTTGTTCCTCGGCAGCGGCGGCAATCTGCGGGTTCATCTCCTGGATAACCGACACCGTCCGAGTGATGCCGGCCAAGGCCTCACCCGCGCGGCGGGTCAGTTGCACGCTGTTGTCGGTGAGGCTGCGGCTGTTGTCCATGATGTCTGCGACCTGCTGCGTGCCCCGGTGCAAGCCACTGATCAGTTCCTCGATTTCCTCGGCCGATTGCTGGGTGCGTTGCGCCAGGCTGCGCACTTCATCGGCGACCACGGCAAAACCTCTGCCGGCCTCACCGGCTCGGGCCGCCTCGATCGCTGCGTTGAGGGCCAGTAAATTGGTTTGTTCCGATACGGATTTGATCACCTCCAGCACGCTGCCGATCTTCCGGCTTTCCTGCTGCAGCCCTTGCATGGCCTGGCTCGAACGCGTCATTTCCTGGGCCAGGTGCTCGATGTGAACAATCGCCTCGGCCACCACCTGATCACCCTGGCTCGCCTGCCGGTCAGCCTCGGTGGCGGCCAGTGAGGCTTGCTCGGCATGGCGCGCGACTTCCTGGGAGGTGGCGAGCATTTCATTCATGGCGGTGGCGACCTGTTCGGTTTCCTGTTTCTGGCCATCGACCCCGGCGCGGGTCTGTTCGGTGACGGCAGACAGTTGCTCGGCGGCGCTGGCGATCTGCCGGGCGCTGTCGCCGATGCCACCGATCAAACCCCGCAGGTTGACGGTCATCTGCCCGATGCTGCGCTGCAACTGCCCCACTTCATCCTCGCGGGTGGCCTGGATGTCGTGGCTCAAGTCGCCCTCGGCAATCCGGTTTGCGACGACCAGCGCCTGACGTAACGGCGTGACGATTTGGCCGGCGATCAGCCACGCCGCCAGGGCTCCCAGCAGTAGCGCTGCGCCGGTGACACTGAGCAGCAGGGTGCGGGCCTGGTCGGCTTCGCGATCACGCTGTTCGGTCTGGTATTGGCTCAACTGGTCGCTTTGCTTGAGTAACTGATCCAGCCACTGTTCCAGTTGGTTTTGGGTGGTTTCAGTGGTGAGCTGGGCGTCCTTGAGGCGCGTCAGCTGGTTGCGGTAGTCGAGCAGGGCGCTTTTCAGGGCCGTCCCGTCCACGGGCAGCGTAGCCACGGCGGTCTGAGCGCTGTCGAGGGTGTGCAATGCATCGGCGACGGCCTGGCCGTAGGCTTCCAGTGAAGCGGCCGCCCAGGCGGCGGTCTGGGCGCTGTCCTCGGCTTTCTCCATGGCCTGGCGCAGTTGTTCTACAGCGTCCAGGGCCTTTTCATCGTCCTGATTGGGCAGGTCGCTGGCCAATTGTGCGAGGGTGTCGCTGGCCTGGACCGAGCTTTTCTTGAGCCGCTCACGGGCGCTTTCGCGCTGCTCTATCAGGTTGGCCAGCCCGCCCAGGGCGGTTTTGAAGCTGGCGGTTATGCGGTTCGAGTCTTGCACTTGTTGAAGGCTGGCCGGGTGCACCAGGCGTGCCGCCAACTCGGCCAGGTAGCGGTCGATTTTCTCTATGTGCAGGTCGATCCGGGTCAGGCTGTTCGGGTCGTTCAGGGTGCGGTACACGATGCGGTCGGCCCGCAGTTCTTCGCCTACCACCGCCAGTTGCGAGAGCACGGTCAGTGACTGCGAGCGAAACAGCGAGGCGTTCAATGCCTGCCAGCCTGTCAGGGCGATGGCCAGGCTGAGCAGCAGCACCAGGCCGAAGCCCAGGAAGAGTTTGAGGGTGACACTGATGTTGCCTAATGCACGGGTCAGTGGACGAA
Organism: Pseudomonas sp. TH32; assembly: GCF_016650855.1. Taxonomy (NCBI): domain Bacteria; kingdom Pseudomonadati; phylum Pseudomonadota; class Gammaproteobacteria; order Pseudomonadales; family Pseudomonadaceae; genus Pseudomonas; species Pseudomonas sp. TH32. The sequence continues at coordinate 5,952,350 of NZ_JAEKFA010000002.1, forward strand.
ACATGGTGAACCTCCAACGAATCAAAAGGAGCGTCTCAAGCGTCCGGCTGATAACGGCCAGGGGAATTGAAACGCTACTTTTATTCGGCGCCAGGTGTGTCATTCACGACCTGAAAAGCGCGTAGGAAATTTCACAAGTTGTCATGGCGGCGGCCCTGATGGCCGCCGCGACAGGGTCAGACCTTGAAGCGGCCCACCAGGGTTTGCAGGTAAATCCCCAGCCGGGCCAGTTCCGCGCTGGAAGCGGCGGTCTCTTCGCTGGCCGCCGAGGTTTGTTCGGAAACGTCCCGCACGTTGAGCACGCTGCGGTTGATCTCTTCGGCCACGGCACTTTGTTGTTCGGCCGCGGTGGCGATCTGCTGGTTCATCGCCTGGATCGTCGAAACGGTGCGGGTGATGTTCTCCAGGGCGTTGCCGGCCCGGCGGGTCAGCTCGACGCTGCTGTCGGTGAGGTTGCGGCTGTTGTCCATGATGGTCGCCACCTGCTGGGTGCCGCTTTGCAGGCCGACGATCAGCTCTTCGATTTCCTCGGTGGACTTTTGCGTGCGCTGGGCCAGGCTGCGTACTTCGTCGGCGACCACCGCAAAACCGCGCCCGGCTTCACCGGCACGCGCCGCTTCAATCGCTGCGTTGAGGGCCAGCAGGTTGGTTTGCTGGGCCACGGACTTGATCACGTCCAGCACACTGCCAATCTTGTCGCTTTCGCGCTTGAGGTGGCCCATGGCCTCGGTGGAGTTGCCTACCTCGCTGGCCAGGCGCTCGATCTGGGCGATGGCCTCACCCACCACCTTGTCGCCTTCACGGGCCTGCTGGTCGGCGGCTACGGCGGCCTCGGAGGCTTCTTCGGCATTACGGGCGACTTCCTGCACGGTGGCGGCCATTTCGTTCATGGCGGTGGCCACCTGGTCGGTCTCGACCTTCTGGCTGTTGACCCCGGCGCTGGTCTGCTCGGTGACGGCCGACAGTTGCTCGGCAGCGCTGGCGATCTGGGTGACGCCGTCGCTGATACCGCCGATCAGCTCCCGCAGGCCTACGGTCATGCTCTGCATGGACCGCTGCAACTGGCCCAGTTCGTCCTGGCGCTGGGAGATCAGGTTGTGGCTCAGGTCGCCGGACGCCACGCGCTCGGCGACTTTGAGGGTCTGGTTCAGGGGGATGACAATCTGCCGGGTGATGGCCCAGGCGGCGAGGATGCCGAAGGCCAGTGCCAGGGCCGTGGCCAGCAGCAACAGGTTCTTGGCGTGGGCGGTGTCGGTGTCACGCACCACGGTTTGCGAGGTGGTAAGTTTGTTGCTGCGGTCGAGCAGGATATCGCCTTGCTCCGCCATGATTTTCGTCGCGGCAGCGCTGGCCACCTGGGAATCGCGGTACTGGCTCACGGCGGCACGGTAGGCCTGCAGCGAAACGCTGGCCTCTTGCAGGTTGGCCCGGTATTGCTCAGGCAACGTGTCGTTGAGCTCGGTGATTTTTTTCAGGGCGTTGTCGATGGCGTCCAGGGCCGGCTGTTCGGCTTCGACCTTGCCACTGTAGGTGTAGCCGCGCACCTGGAAGCGCGCCTGCTGGATCAGCTTGCTCAAGTCGACCACGCTGTTGAACAGGGTGACGCTGTCGCCTTGCAGCAGGGATTTTTCCACTTCGTTGATTTTTGCCACGGCGTTGTCGGCGGTGTCCCCGAGTTTGCTGCGGGCGCCTTCACGCTTGAGACCGGCCTGCACCATGGAGCCAAAGGCTTTCTTGTACTGGTTCAGGGCGTCCTGTTGTTGTTCCACGACGAGCTTGTCGTCGGGTTGCTCGATCAGTTCTGCGGCGGTTTTCAGGCCACTGTCCAGTTGTGTGATCAGGTCGTTGACGGCGCCCGTACCTTGTTCGCCCCGCCGCATTTCGAAGTCCAGGCGCGCCAGGCGCAAGTCCTTGGACAACCCGTTGAGGCTCGAAATATAGCCCAGCTTGTCGCCGCGGCTGATCACGCCACTCAGGCCCGTCCAGCCGGTAAAGGTGATCAGCAGGGTCAGTATCAATACCAGGCCAAAGCCTATGCCCAGCTTGCGGTTGACGCTTACATTCCCCAGTTTCTCGGCTAACCAACGATACATGCTGCGAACTCCCCTGGAACAAGGCTTGGACTTATTCAGAAGCTATCGGCAGGTTCGGATGTTTCTGTAGGACGGGTGTTTTTGTGGCGAGGGATTTAGAAGAGTCTTGAGAGCAGCGCGGTGACGGCAGTTTCGACTCTCAGGATGCGCGCGCCGAGTTGCACCGGCTGCAAACCGGCCTTGGCCAGCAGATCCACCTCGTAGGGAATCCAGCCGCCTTCCGGCCCGATGGCCAGCGTGACCGGCTCATCCAGGCCACGAGGGCAGGGCGGGTAGTCACCCGGGTGGCCGACCAGGCCGAGGGTGCCTTGCGCCAGGGCAGGCAGGCGGTCTTCGACGAACGGCTTGAAGCGCTTTTCGATCACGATCTCGGGAAGCACCGTGTCCCGGGCCTGTTCCAGACCGAGGATCAACTGCTCGCGAATCGCTTCCGGCTCCAGGAAGGGCGTCTGCCAGAAACTCTTTTCCACGCGATAGCTGTTCACCAGCACCACCCGTGGCACACCCATGGACGCCACCGTCTGCAGCACCCGGCGCAGCATCTTCGGGCGGGGCAGGGCCAGCAGCAGGGTCAGGGGCAGTTTGGCCGGCGGAGGCTGGTCGAAGGTCACTTCGAGCTCGGCTTCCCGAGCTTCCAGGCGCAGCAACCGAGCGTTGCCCATCAAGCCGCCAAGACGCCCGACCCGCAGGCTGTCGCCTACCGCGGCACGGTGGACTTCCTGCATATGCACCAGGCGCCGGTCACGCAGCACCACCCGGTCGGCCGCGACAAAGTCGGCCTCCTCAAGCAGCAGCAGGTTCACGGCTGGGTCGCTGGCGGCTGGTCGTCGTCGGCGGGCTGGTCATCCGGGTGATCACCACGCTTGCTCACCAGGCTGCCAAACAGGATGCCAATTTCGAACAGCATCCACATCGGCACGGCCAGCAACGTCTGCGAGAAGATGTCCGGCGGGGTCAGGATCATGCCGACCACGAAGCAGCCGATGATCACGTACGGGCGGATCTTCTTCAGGTATTTGACGTCGACCACGCCGATCCACACCAGCAGCACCACGGCCACCGGGATTTCGAACGCTACGCCAAAGGCGAAGAACAGCGTCATCACGAAGTCGAGGTAGCTGGTGATGTCGGTCATCATCTCCACGCCGGCCGGGGTGGCAGCGGCGAAGAATTTGAAGATCAGCGGGAACACCAGGAAGTAGGCGAAGGCCATGCCGGTGTAGAACAGCAGGATGCTCGACACCAGCAGCGGCACGGCGATGCGTTTCTCATGCTTGTACAGGCCCGGCGCGATAAAGCCCCAGATCTGGTGCAGGATCACCGGGATCGCCAGGAACAGCGAGACCATCATCGTCAGTTTCAACGGCGTGAGGAAGGGTGACGACACGTCGGTGGCGATCATCGTCGCGCCGGCCGGCAAGTAGTTGCGCAGCGGCGTGGAGACGAAGGTGTAGATCTGCTGGGTGAAGGCAAACAGCCCGGCAAAGATGATGAAGATCGCCGCGACACAACGCAGCAGGCGGGTGCGCAACTCGGTGAGGTGCGAGACCAGTGGCATGTGCTGGTCGGTTTCCGGTTTATCAGCGCTCATGGGGCTCGCGGCGGCAATGTAGGGTCGTGGGGAGCGGGCGACACGGCAGGCGTCGGCGCGGGTTCGGTCGGGGTCACGGGCGCGGCGGGCGCAGGCTCGGCGGGGTGCACGGGTTCAGCGACCGGTGCAGGCGCGGGCGTGGCAGGCGGTGCAATCGAGTGCTCGGCCACAGGTTCAACCGGCTTGGGCGTTTCCTGCACAGGCGAGAGAATCTTCCGTGCCTCCTGCTCCAACGACAGAATGTGTTCGTTGTGCAGTTGCCGGCGAATTTCGTCGGCGCCTATTTCCCGTTCAACTTCCTGTTTGATGGCGTTGAAACTGCGTTTCAGGCGCCCGATCCACAGGCCGGCCGTGCGCGCGGCACCGGGCAGGCGTTCCGGCCCCAGTACCAGCAGGGCCACGAGGCCGACGAGCAGCAGTTCAGAGAAGCTGATACCAAACATTATTCAGTACTCACGAGTCTTTTTGGTTCTGCTCTTTGACGTGCTCGGCCTGTACGTCGAAGGTGCGACGTTCAGTGATCGGCTGAGTGGCCTGCGGGTGTACAGGCTGCGCCGGTGGCACCGGGTTGACGGCAGGGTCGGCAGGCTTCTCGTCGTCGTTCATGGCCTTGCGAAAGCCCTTGATCGATTCACCGACGTCGGTGCCGAGGTTTTTCAGTTTCTTGGTGCCGAACACCAGCACAACGACCACAAGAATGACGATCCAGTGTTTCCAGTCAAAAATGCCCATGCTGCAATTCCTCTGTAATAGTTGGTCAGGCGGACGGGCGCGAGGCCTTTTCGGCATGCCCGGACAGGCCGAAGCGACGGTCCAGTTCATCAAGCACTGCCTGTGGATGCTGCCCCAGTTGGGCGAGCATGACCAGACTGTGGAACCACAAGTCGGCAGTTTCGTAGATCACGTCGCTGCAGTCGCCGCTGATTTGCGCGTCCTTGGCAGCAATGATCGTCTCGACGGATTCTTCGCCGAGTTTTTCCAGAATCTTGTTCAGACCCTTGTGGTACAGGCTGGCGACATAGGAGCTGTCGGCGTCCGCGCCTTTGCGGTCTTCCAGCACCTGGGCCACACGGTTGAGGGTATCGCTCATGTTCAGTGTCCTGCCGAGTAAATGGCGTGCGGGTCTTTGAGCACGGGCTCGACGGTCTTCCACTCGCCGTTTTCGAACACGCGGTAGAAGCAGCTGTGACGGCCGGTGTGACAGGCGATATCGCCGATCTGTTCGACCTTGAGGATGACCACATCGGCGTCGCAGTCGATGCGCATCTCATGCAGGGTTTGCACGTGCCCGGACTCTTCGCCCTTGCGCCACAGTTTGCCACGGGAACGTGACCAGTAAATGGCGCGGTTCTCGGCGGCGGTCAGGCTCAGGGCCTCGCGGTTCATCCAGGCCATCATCAGCACGCGCCCGGTCTTGTAGTCCTGGGCAATGGCCGGCACCATGCCGTCACTGTCCCACTTGATCTCGTCCAGCCAGTCTTTCATTTTCGGCTCCGGCAATTTGCGACAGTGTATAACCGGATTGGCTATCGACGCACGATCAGATACACGCCCACGGCGACCATAATGCCGGCCGGCCAATGGCCCAGTTCATTCAGCGGCCCGCCGGCGGCCAGTATCGTGCCGCCCACCAGGTGCGCGGCGCCCAGCAGGCGCAGGAACCAGTCGTCCTTGCGCTTGTGCCATGGTGGCGCCGGGTCCTTGGCGTGGGGCTGGGACATGCGCTCCAGCAGGTCGCGGGTCATATTGGCCAGGTGCGGCAGTTGCTCGACCTGGCTTTGCAGGTTGCCCAGCAGGGTTTTCGGGCTGACGCGTTCACGCATCCAGCGCTCAAGGAATGGCTGGGCGGTGTTCCACAGGTCGAGGTCCGGGTAGAGCTGGCGGCCCAGGCCTTCGATGTTCAGCAGGGTCTTTTGCAACAGCACTAATTGTGGCTGCACTTCCATATTGAAGCGCCGCGCCGTCTGGAACAGGCGCATCAGTACCTGACCGAAGGAAATATCTTTTAACGGTTTTTCAAAGATCGGTTCGCACACGGTGCGGATCGCCGCTTCGAATTCGTTGAGTTTGGTTTCTGCCGGCACCCAGCCCGAATCGATGTGCAACTGTGCCACGCGGCGATAGTCACGCTTGAAGAAGGCGAACAGGTTGCGCGCCAGGTAGTCCTGGTCTTCGGGGGTCAGGCTGCCGACGATGCCGCAGTCGATCGCAATGTACTGCGGGCTCCACGGGTTCACGGTGCTGACGAAGATATTGCCGGGGTGCATGTCGGCGTGGAAGAAGCTGTCGCGGAACACCTGGGTGAAGAAGATTTCCACACCGCGCTCGGCGAGCATTTTCATGTCGGTGCGCTGGTCGGCCAGGGTCGCGAGGTCGGTGACCTGTACGCCATAGATGCGCTCCATCACCAGCACTTTCGGGCGGCACCAGTCCCAATAGACTTGCGGCACATACAGCAACGGCGAGCCTTCGAAGTTGCGCTTGAGCTGGCTGGCGTTGGCCGCTTCGCGCAGCAGGTCGAGTTCGTCGTAGATGGTTTTTTCGTAGTCCAGCACCACGTCCACCGGGTGCAGCAGGCGCGCATCGGCCGAGAAACGCTCGGCGGCGCGGGCGAGGATGAACAGCCACGCCAGGTCCTGGCCGATGATCGGCTTGAGGCCCGGGCGGATGACCTTCACCACCACTTCTTCGCCGCTTTTGAGCTGCGCGGCATGCACCTGGGCCACCGAGGCCGAGGCCAGTGGCGCAATGTCGAAGCGGCTGAAGACTTCACTGATCTTCTTGCCGAGCTGCTCTTCAATCAGCGTGACCGCCAGTTGCGAGTCAAACGGCGGGACGCGGTCCTGCAACAGCATCAGTTCGTCGGCGATGTCTTCGGGCAACAGGTCGCGGCGGGTGGAGAGGATCTGCCCGAACTTGATGAAGATCGGCCCCAGGTCCTGCAATGCCAGGCGCAAGCGGGCGCCACGGCTCAGGTCGAGGGTTTTGCGCGGGAACCAGCGCCACGGCAGCACATAGCGCACCGCCAGCAGAAACCACGGCAGCGGCAGGGCGAACAGCAGGTCATCGAGGCGGTAGCGGATTACGACGCGCTGGATACGAAACAAACGGCGGACGGCGAGCAGCTTCATGCGTTATCGCTTGAATTCAGGGAGCGGCTCAGGCGCTCGAAGCGCGCCTCAAGTCGTTCCAGGTCGAGTTTGGCCTGGTCGAGTTCACGAAAGCGCGCTTCCGCTTCCCGTTGTCCGACCAGGGTGCGCGATTCTTCGCTCAGGTATTCGGCGAGGTTCTGGTTCAGGCTGGCGAAGCCCTGCTGGTACCAGCGCGTCCGGCTGCGCAGGTGACCGCTGATCAGTTGGGTGGCCACCGGGCCGAGCCAACGGGACAGCTCATATTCCCAATCCAGTTCCAGGTCTTGCAGCACCGCCGCCAGGTCCATCAGCACCGTGCTGTCGCCTGTGAGCGTAACGTCCGGGCCGTGGAGGATCGCTGTTTTGTCCCGGCTCAGGGCCAGGCGCAGCAGGCTGGAGCCGGAAGCACGCAGGGTGCAGTCGGCGTCGGCGGCCCAGTGGGTCGCGAGCAACAGGCCTTCATCGCTGGGCAGGATAAACAGCTGCAAGGCCGGGCTGGTGCAATCCACGGCGATGATCTTGCCGTTCAGGTGTGCCAGCCGCGCCAGGGCGGTGCTGTCCAGGCGCAAAACACGGTTGAGGCCGTGTTCAACGCTGGCGAGAAGGCCTGCGAACAACATCAGGGCTTGATGCCGCGGTGCAGGGCGACGATGCCCGAGGTCATGTTGTGGTAGGTCACGCGGTCGAAACCGGCTTCCACCATCATCGACTTCAGGGTTTCCTGGTTGGGGTGCATGCGGATCGATTCAGCCAGGTAACGGTAGCTTTCGGCGTCATTGGTGATCAGCTTGCCCATCAACGGCATGAAGGCGAACGAGTAGGTGTCGTAGACCTTGGACATCAGCGCATTGGTCGGCTTGGAGAACTCCAGCACCAGCAGGCGACCGCCAGGCTTGAGTACGCGCAACATGGAGCGCAGCGCGTCTTCCTTGTGGGTCACGTTACGCAGGCCGAAGGCGATGGTCACGCAGTCGAAATGGTTGTCCGGGAACGGCAGCTTTTCAGCATCGGCCTGGACGAACTCGATGTTGCCCGCCACGCCTTTGTCCAGCAGGCGATCGCGACCGACCTTGAGCATCGAACCGTTGATGTCGGCCAATACCACCTGGCCGGTCGGGCCCACCAGCTTGGAGAACTTGGCGGCCAGGTCGCCCGTGCCGCCGGCAATATCCAGCACGCGGTTGCCGGTACGTACGCCCGACAACTCGATGGTGAAGCGCTTCCACAGGCGGTGCATGCCGCCGGACAGCACGTCGTTCATCAAGTCGTACTTGGCGGCTACCGAGTGGAACACCTCGGCGACTTTTTCGGCTTTCTGGCTTTCCGGGACGTTCTTGAAGCCGAAGTGAGTGGTGGGTTCGGCATCGCTGCCTTTGCGCTGATCAGTCATATCGCTGTCACCAAAAGAGAATGGGGGCATTCTAATCCCCAAGGCATGCTTTGTCTTGGCAAGGCTGAAGGTAAGATAGGTGGCCACCGAGACCTTTTGCCGCATGGCGGGTCGACAAGTCCCTATAACGAGGAGTCATTCAAATGGCCCGCATACAGGTTGAACGTGCCCACACACTGGGCAAAGACGCTGCCCGCGAAAAAGCCGACAAGTTGGCGAGCAAACTCAAGGAGCAATATGGCCTGGAGTCTTCGTGGGCCGGCGACACACTGAACCTCAAACGTTCGGGGGTAAAAGGCACCGTGAAAGTGGCTGAAGATTCCCTGCGCATCGAAGTCGAACTGGGACTGTTGATGTCGGCCATGAGTGGCACCATCAAGTCCGAAATCGAGAAGGCGCTGGATAAAGCCCTGGCCTGATTTCCGGTCTTCTTAGGGTGCCGATTCTAATTTTTCTGCCTACTTTGTGCCCAAGCCCTCAACTTCTGTGGGCAGTTCCTCCCCCTTTATGCGTGAGGTGCACCATGGCCAAAGTTATTTTGAAGAAAAAAATTGCTACCGGAACTAACGCCCTGATCGACGTTAAATCCTATGCCCGCAAGATCTGGCTGGCCGGTTTGGGGGCTTATGCCAAGGTCGGCAGCGAGGGCGCCGAGTACTTCAAGGAACTCGTTAAGACCGGTCAACATATTGAAAGTAAAGGCAAAAAAGTTGTGATTGAACAACTTGATGCGGCCAACAGTCAGATTGATCAAGTCAAGAGCGAAGTCTTCGGCGTCAAAGGTCGAGTCGAAGTGCAACTGGATAAAGTTGAAAGAGCTTTTGATAGTCGTGTTGGAAGTGCCTTGAATCGGATCGGCATTCCGTCTAAACATGACGTGGAGACACTCTCTGCTAAGCTCGATGAGCTGACGGCATTGCTCGAACGTGTCGCGCGTAAACACTAAGGAGACAACGGGATGGCTGTTAAAAAGACTACTGATAAAGAAGGCAGCTCGTGGATCGGGGAAGTTGAAAAATACTCCCGCAAGATCTGGCTGGCTGGTTTAGGCGTGTACTCGAAGGTGAGCAGTGACGGCGGCAAATACTTCGAGACTTTGGTTAAAGACGGCGAGAAGGCCGAGAAGTTGACCAAGAGCACAGTGGGTAAACAAGTCGATGCGGCAAAGGCTTCCGCCGGTTCTGCCAAATCACGTATCAGCGACAAGTGGGGCGAACTGGAAGGGGCTTTTGACAAGCGCCTGAACAGTGCCATTTCGCGACTGGGCGTGCCTAGCCGTACTGAAGTGAAAGCGCTGCACAGCAAGGTCGATACATTGACCCGGCAAATCGAAAAACTCACCGGCGTTAAAGCGGCGCCCGTTGCGGCTAAAACTGCAGCGGCCAAACCGGCTGCCAAGCCAGCCGCGAAAACGGCTGCTGCCAAGCCTGCTGCAAAAACCGCCGCCAAACCTCTGGTCAAGGCCGCCGCCAAACCGGCCGCCAAGCCAGCGGCCAAAGCGCCTGCCAAAGCTGCCGCAAAACCGGCGGCCAAGCCAGCGGCTAAAACCGCAGCGGCTAAACCGGCCGCCAAGCCTGCCGCTAAACCAGTGGCCGCTAAAGCAGCTGCAAAACCTGCGGCAAAACCCGCAGCCAAGCCGGCAGCAAAAGCAGCAGCCAAACCGGCCGCCAAGCCCGCGGCGAAAACTGCAGCCGCTAAACCTGCTGCAGCGAAGCCTGCTGCCAAGCCAGCTGCTGCGAAACCTGCAGCCAAGCCGGTTGCTGCCAAACCCGCTGCCAAACCTGCGGCTGCAAAACCTGTAGCGGCCAAGCCTGCTGCAAAACCGGCCGCGGCGAAGAAGCCTGCCGTAGCCAAAAACCAGCAGCGCCAAAGCCAGCGGTCGCGGCCAAGCCTGCAACCCCGGCACCGGCGACCAACTCGGTCACTCCACCGACGCCTGCTGCTGCAACCCCGACTGCAACGCCGGCAACCCCGACGCCTACCAGTCAGTCCTGATTTTTACGGGACACAAAAAAGCCCGGCCTGCGAAGGTCGGGCTTTTTTATTGATGGGGTCTACAGAGCGACACATAGCCATTTAGTCCGCGTCGTCCAGGTAACGCAGCGCCAAACGCTCCGTTGCCTGCCTCGCCGGCATCAGCAAGTGCGGCGCCACCAGCATCATGATCTGGTACACCACCACTCGCACCTCACCTTCACGGTCGAGAATCCGTTGGTAGTCCAGGGAAAACAGCAGGGTCATGGTGATCTGTTCCACCAACTGCCCCAATGCCTGGGTATCACTGACCAATTGCCCGTCCGTCTTCAGCCGGGCCAGCAACGAGGCCAGCGTGCGCTTGAGCGCCGTCAGCAGGTTGCGAATGCCCTTGGCCAGTTTCGGCAAGCGTCCCGCCAGGTTCGACAAGTCCTGGAACAGAAACCGATAGTGCGCCATGCGCTCCACGATCAGGTGCAGGAACAGCCAGTAATCCTCGGCCGCCAGTTGAGCGTCCTCAGGCGGGTCGAGCAACGGCGCCAACTCGGCCTGGAAACGCTCGAACAGCCCGAGCACCAGCGGCTCCTTGCCATGGAAGTGGTAATAGAGATTGCCCGGGCTGATCCCCATTTCATTGGCCACCTCCATGGTCGACACGTTCGGCTCGCCCTTGTGGTTGAACAACTGCAAGGCACATTCAAGGATACGGTCGCGGGTCTTCATCCAGTCTTCTTAAAATCGTCGTTGGGCTCAGCGGACCCGCACATACGTGCCCGGCGCCGCTTCCATCGGTGGGTAATTCTGGTTGCCCAGGGCGGTCAGGGTTTCGCGCTGCACCCCGGAGCGTTGCTGGACCCACGCCAGCCAATTGGGCCACCAGCTGCCTTCGACGTGATTGGCGTCGTAGTACCAGGCGCGCGGGTCGCTGCTCAGCTTGAGGTTTTCGACGTAGTTGGCCTTGGGGTTGCCCGGCGGGTTGAGGATGCTCTGGATATGCCCGCTGTTGGACAGAATGAAGCGCTTGTCGCCGCCCAGCAGTTGGGTGGAGCGGTACACCGCATCCCACGGCGTGATGTGGTCGTTGATCCCGCCCACGCTGAAGCTGTCCACCGTGACCTTCTGCAAGTCGACAGGCGTGCCGCAGACTTCCAGGCCACCGGGGTGGCTCAGCGGGTTGTGTTTGAAGAAGTCCAGCAAGTCGCCATGCAGCGCAGCGGGCAGGCGGGTGTTGTCGTTGTTCCAGTACAGGATGTCGAACGCCGGCGGTTCCTTGCCCAGCAGGTAGTTGTTGATCCAGTAATTCCAGATCAGGTCATTGGGGCGCATCCAGGCGAACACTTTGGCCATGTCCCGGCCGTCGAGTACGCCTTGTTGGTACGAGCGGCGCTTGGCGGCTTCCAGGGTCTGCTCATCAGCGAACAGGGTGGCGGGGCTGTCGATCTGGCTGTCCAGCAGGCTCACCAGGTAGCTGGCGCTGGAGACGCGGCGCAGCTGGCGCTTGGCCTGTAGATGGCCTTGCAGCGCGGCGATGGTCAGGCCTCCGGCGCAGGCGCCCATCAGGTTGACCTCGCGGGCGCCGGTGATTGCGCGGCACACGTTCAGCGCTTCTTCCAGGGCGGCGACGTAGGTGGAGAGGCCCCACTCCCGATGCCGTACGTCCGGGTTGCGCCAGCTGACCATAAACACCTGCAGGCCATTTTTCAGGGCGAACTGGACGAAGCTGTTGTTCGGGCTCAGGTCGAAAATGTAGTACTTGTTGATTTGCGGCGGCACCACCAGCAGCGGCTTGGCGTACTGTTTTTCGCTCATGGGCTTGTACTGGATCAACTCCAGCAGCTCATTGCGAAACACCACCGAGCCGGGCGTGGTGGCTACCGTCTTGCCCACTTCAAAGGCCTGCTTGGTGACCTGACGCGGCAGGCCATTGTTGTGCAGCAGGTCGTCGAACAGGTTGCTGACGCCACGCACCACGCTGTTGCCGCCGGAGTTGAGGAGCTCCTTGATTGCCAGCGGATTGAGCAACGTGTTGGACGGCGACACCGCATCGTTGAGCAGGGCAAAGGCAAAGTGCGCCCGTGCCCGGTCGTCGGGGCTGAGGTTGCTGTCGTCGATCCAGTGGCGGGTTTGTTTTTGCCAGCTCAAGTAGGCTTGCAGGCTGCGCCGATAAAACGGGTTGAGCTGCCAGGTCGGGTCGGCGAAGCGGCTGTCGGCCGGGTTCGGCTCGTGCACCGTTTCCCCCAGCAACACGCGGCCCAATTGCCCGCCCAGCTTAAGGGCGTGACGGGCGGTGTGCACCGGGTTGCGCAGGCCGTGTGCGGCGACGCTGCGCAGGGTCGACAGCAGATCCCGGCCGCGCAGGCCGGTGATCGCACTTTCAATATTGATGAACGCGGCGGGTGTGGGCACCGGGTTCGATACGGGTCTTTCTCGCATGCGCCAACACTCCTTCGTCAAGCCATCAACAAGCACGCCAATTCAGAACCATAGTCGGTTCTGGCCAAGTTGCGCGGTGCGGTCGTCCTGACCGCCACCGTCTAAAGCGCGGGTTGCGGGTGAATCACCGCCCGCAGGCGTTCCTCCTGCAGAAACTTCATGATGATCGGCGCCACGGCCTCGGCCCGGGTAATCAGGAACAGATGACCGTCGTCGATGATGTGCAGTTGGGCGTTGGGAATGCGCCAGGCCAGCATGCGCATGTTGACCAGCGGGATCAGCGGGTCGTCATCGCCGGCCAGCACCAGGGTCGGCTGCTTGATCTTGTGCAGCCAGTGGATGCTGGTCCAGCCAAGCCCGGCGAACAGTTGCCAGTAGTAACCCAGCTTGCCCGCCGAACGCACTTTGCTGGCGTGTTCGGCGGCCAGTTTCGAATCCCGGCGGAAGGAGCCGCCGTAGATCATCGGCGCAATGCGCACCACATGGGACGGCTGGATATAGCGCCGGGGGCTGGCCATCAACCACAAGACTTTGGGTTTGCCCGGCACCATGAAGGCACCGGCGGCGGTGGCGGCGAGAATCAGCTTCTTGCAGCGCTCCGGGTAGTCATACGCAAACTGCTGCGCCAGTGCCCCGCCCCAGGAAACTCCCACCGCGTTGACCTGGCCATAGTCCAGGTAATCGAGCATGCGTGCGGTGAGCTTGGCCAGGCCAGGGAAACGATAAGGCCGGCTGGGCGTCGACGAACCGCCGACCCCCGGTACATCAAAGGCAATCACTTCCAGGTCCGGGTCCAGGGCCTGGACGAACGGAAACACCAGCTCAAGGTTGGCGCCGATGCCGTTGAAAATCAGCAGCGGCGTCAAGTGAGGCTTGCCCGGGCGTACCGCCGTGCGGATGGCTTGGCCATCCAGGTCGATGGTACGGAAGATGAACGGTTGCGGCATGCTCGTACCCTGTGAAATGGCGCTATTTCCCTGCCGGAAAACGGTCAGTGTGGGAGCTGGCTTGCCTGCGATGCAGACACCGCGGTGTATCTGGCACACCGAGTTGATGCCATCGCAGGCAAGCCAGCTCCTACAGTAGATCCCGTTCCAGCCTACCTTTCGTGTACGTAAGTGCCCGGCGCCGCTTCAGCTGCTGCGTACGCTTTATTGCCCAGTGCGGTCGGCGCTTTTTTCAGCTTGCCCGACCGCTGCGCCTGCCACGCCTGCCAGTGCAGCCACCATGAATCAGTGTGCTTGGTGGCATTTTCCTGCCAGTCCAGCGCTTTGCCCGGCATCGTATCGCTGGTCTGGTAGCGCGACTTGGGGTTGCCCGGCGGATTCAGGATGCTCTGGATATGCCCGCTGCTGGACAGCACGAACTCCACCTTGCCACCAAACAGCTGCGCCGACTTGTAGCAGGACTGCCACGGCGTGATGTGGTCGTTGGTACCGGCCAGGGAGTAGATATCGGCGGTCACCTGCTTCAGGTCGATCGGCGTGCCGCACACTTCCAGGGCATTGGCGCGCACCAGCGGGTTGTTCTTGAACAGCTCGATCAGGTCGCCATGGAATGCGGCGGGCAGGCGGGTGGTGTCGTTGTTCCAGAACAGGATGTCGAACACCGGCGGCTCGTTGCCCAGCAGGTAGTTGTTGACCCAGTAATTCCAGATCAGGTCATTGGGGCGCATCCAGGCAAACACCTTGGCCATGTCGCGGCCTTCCAGCACGCCGGCCTGGTAGGAGTGGCGCTTGGCCGCCTCCAGGGTCTGCTCGTCGACGAACAGCGCCACCTGGGTGTCCAGGGTGGTGTCCAGCACGCTTACCAGCAGGGTCAGGGCGTTGACCTTCTTCTCGCCCAGCGCCGCGTAGTGGCCCAGCAGCGCGGTGCAGGTGATGCCGCCGGAGCAGGCGCCGAGCATGTTGATGTCTTTACTGCCGGTGATCGCCGTCACCACATCCACCGCTTCTTTGAGCGCCTCGATATAAGTCGACAGGCCCCACTCGCGCTGGGCCTTGGTCGGGTTGCGCCAGCTGACGATAAACGTCTGCTGGTTATTGCGCAGGCAGAAGCGCGCCAGGCTCTTGTCCGGGCTCAGGTCGAATACATAGAACTTGTTGATCTGCGGCGGCACCACCAGCAACGGGCGTTCGTGCACCTGCTCGGTGATCGGCCGGTACTGGATCAGCTCCAGCACGTCGTTGCGAAACACCACGGCGCCTTCGGTGGTGCCCAGGCTTTTGCCCACTTCAAAGGCGCCCATGTTGACCTGGCTCGGCATGCCGCCGTTGTGCACCATGTCTTTGGCCAGGTGTGACAGGCCATCCAGCAGGCTTTTGCCACCGGTCTCGAAGAAGCGTTTGACCGCCGCCGGGTTGGCCGCGCTGTTGGTGGGCGCCATGGCTTCGGTCATCAGGTTGATGACGAAGTGGCCGCGGCTGATGTCGTGTTCCGACAGGTTGCTGTCGGCGATCCAGTCGTGCAGCTCCTTGCGCCACGCCAGGTAGGTTTGCAGGTAACGTTTGTAGAGCGGGTTCTGGGTCCACGCCGGGTCGTTGAAACGACGGTCGTCGCTCTCCGGTGTCAGCTGTGATTTGCCGAACACCACGTTCTTCAATTCGACGCCAAAATGCGCGACGTGCTTGACGCTGTGCAACGGTTGTTTGATGGCCTGGGTCAGCACCATCCGAGCGGATGCCAGTAAATCCTTTTTCCGTAACGCGATGATCGGGTTCAGCCCCAGGGTGTTTTCCGAGGCCTGGCGTTTCAAGTCATCGTTGTTCTTGTTACTCATCTACGACGCTCCATTGTCCGACAGACGAGTACCGGGTACCGCTGTGTACCACTACTTGCCACACAGCACAGCCTGGTACTACTGCTCGGGTGACCGTTAATACCGCATCGTCAAATGCAGGGAACTTGCCAGTTCCATTGGTTACCCGAGTTTAATTTTTTTCGCAAGCGGGCCAATCGTTGGCCACGACAGAGGGGCATTCAAGCAGATGGAATTAGAAAATGCCCACTAATGAGCAAAAGGCCTGAGCTAGAGCATCAGCCGCACGACCGACTGGCTCGGGTCGCGGGTTTTTCCGGCGGCTTTCAGCTCGGCAAGATAGTCAGCCCACAGCGCGTCCTGACGCACGGCTAGTTGATAGAGGTAGTCCCAGGTGAACAATCCGCTGTCATGGCCGTCGTCGAAGGTCAATTTCAGTGCGTATTGGCCGGCGGGTTCGATCTTGGTCAAACCGACATTGAGCTTGCCGAATTGCAGGATCGGTTTGCCATGGCCCTGGACCTCGGCGGAAGGGGAGTGCACCCGCAGGAATTCGGCGGGCAGCTGATAGACCTCGTCGGGACCGTAGGTAAGGCCCAGGGTCCTGGAGGCTTTGTGCAGGTTGATGGCGGTAGGTAGTTTGGTCATGACGGGATCCGAGCAGATCCTGTAGGAGCCCGGCTTGCCGGCGATGGCGATTTCAAGGTCGCCATCACCGGCAAGCCGGGCTCCTACAGGGGGTTCACATGACCTACAGGATATAACGAGACAGATCTTCGTTCTGCGCCAATTCGCCCAAGTGGCTGTTGACGTAGTCGGCGTCGATCTTGATCGCCTCGCCGTTCTGCGCGCCCGCCATGTCGCCGGCACTGAAGGACACTTCCTCCAGCAGGCGCTCAAGCAGGGTGTGCAGGCGGCGGGCGCCGATGTTTTCGGTCTTCTCGTTGACCTGCCAGGCAATCTCCGCCAGACGCTTGATACCGTCCGGCAGGAACTCTATCCCCAGGCCTTCGGTTTTCAGCAGCTCGCGGTATTGCTCGGTCAGCGACGCATGCGGCTCGCTGAGGATGCGTTCGAAATCGCCCGGCGTCAGTGCTTTCAGCTCAACCCGAATCGGCAGACGGCCTTGCAGCTCCGGCACCAGGTCGCTTGGCTTGCTCAGGTGGAACGCACCGGAGGCGATAAACAGGATGTGGTCGGTCTTGACCATGCCCAGCTTGGTGTTCACCGTGCAGCCTTCGATCAGCGGCAGCAGGTCGCGCTGTACGCCCTCGCGGGACACATCGACGCCGCCGGAGTTACCGCGCTTGGCGACCTTGTCGATCTCGTCGATAAACACGATGCCGTGTTGCTCGACCGCTTCCAGGGCCTTGGCCTTGAGTTCTTCCTCATTGACCAGGCGCCCAGCCTCTTCGTCACGCACCAGTTTCAGCGCGTCCTTGACCTTGAGCTTGCGGCTTTTCTTCTTGCCCTTGCCCATGTTGGCGAACAGGTTCTGCAACTGGCTGGTCATTTCTTCCATGCCAGGCGGTGCGGAGATATCGACACCGGACACTTCGGCGACTTCGATCTCGATTTCCTTGTCGTCCAGCTGGCCTTCACGCAGGCGCTTGCGGAACAACTGACGGGTGTTGGAATCCGAGCTCGGCGCGGCGTCTTCGTTGAAGCCCATGCGTGCCGGTGGCAGCAGGGCGTCGAGGATGCGTTCTTCGGCAGCGTCTTCGGCGCGATGGCTGACCTTGGTCATTTCCTGTTCGCGCAGCAGTTTCAGGGCGGCATCGGCCAGGTCACGAATGATCGACTCGACGTCACGGCCTACATAGCCGACTTCGGTGAACTTGGTGGCTTCGACCTTGATGAACGGCGCGTTGGCCAGCTTGGCCAGGCGTCGGGCGATTTCGGTTTTACCGACACCGGTCGGGCCGATCATCAGGATGTTCTTGGGAGTTACTTCAACGCGCAATTCTTCGGGCAGTTGCATCCGGCGCCAGCGGTTACGCAGGGCGATGGCAACGGCGCGCTTGGCATCGTCCTGGCCGATGATATGGCGATTGAGTTCATGGACGATTTCGCGGGGAGTCATGGACATAGTAATTGGCGGTCCTCAAGCGGGAATAAGCCTGCGGCTTATTCGGCGAGGTCCTGCTCCTCAATGGTCAGGTTGTGGTTGGTGAAGACACAGATGTCGCCAGCGATACCCAGGGCAGTCTCGACGATTTCCCGGGCCGACAGGTCGGTTTTCTTCAGCAGTGCGCTGGCTGCGGCCTGGGCATAACCACCGCCGGAACCCATGGCGATCAAGCCTTCTTCGGGTTCAACCACGTCGCCGTTGCCGGTGATGATCAGGGAGGCGTCTTTGTTGGCAACGGCCAACATGGCTTCCAGGCGGCTGAGGGAGCGGTCGGTGCGCCATTCTTTGGCGAGTTCGACGGCGGCACGGACCAGGTGGCCCTGGTGCTTCTCAAGTTGGCCTTCAAAGCGCTCGAACAGGGTAAAGGCGTCAGCGGTGGCGCCGGCAAAACCGGCGAGGACCTGGCCGTGGTACAGGCGACGGACTTTTTTCGCGTTGCCTTTCATCACGGTATTGCCAAGTGAAACCTGGCCGTCGCCGCCCATGACGACTTTGCCGTGGCGGCGAACTGAAACGATGGTGGTCAAGGGGAGAGTCTCCACGCTGCGGGGCGAAAATGCCCTGATGGAACTCATATGGGGGTGGCGGGGGGATTTCAACTGTAGGACGTGTGGTGAGCGGGGCAAGCCCGCTCACCACAGCAAGCCCGCTCCCACATTAACCCGATGCTGTTTCCGGAATCAGCGGCTTTGGCGTTGTTGTAACAACAGGTTGCTAAACCCTGCGCCCGCCAGTTGCTTCTGGGCCACGGTCAGCTGTTCACGGTTGCTGAACGGCCCCACCAGCACGCGATACCAGGTCGCATCCTTCACGGTGCCCGATTCAACCGTCACCGCCTGCCCCAGCAGAATAATCTGCGCACGTACACGGTCCGCATCTGCCTGTTTCGGGAACGAGCCCGCCTGCAGGAAGAACTTGGTCACCGGCGCCGCCTTGGTGGTGGCAACCGGCGGCGGTGGTGGCGGGGTAATCCCGGCCAACGCAGCCTGGGCCCGGGCAGTGTCGATTTTCGCCGCTTCCGCCGGCGTCACTGGTGTGGTTGGCACAGGCTGCGGCGTCGGCAGGGTTTTCTCCGGCACGGCATCCGGCGGCACGATCACTTCCGATTCCGGCAGCAGCGTGTAGAAGTCGTACTTCGGCTTCACCGGCGCTGTCGGGCTAGGGACGGTCTTGTTCGCCTCGGCCATTTTCGTGGCCTTCTGCTGCTCTTGCTTGACCCGTTTGACGTCATCGCCCTTGCCCGGGTCCAGTTTCATCAGGAATACCACAAACGCGCCGACCGTCAGGCCAATCGCCAGCCACATCCAGCCCGGGATAGGTTTCTTCGCCGGTGCCTGGTAGCGGCTGGCGCCGCGCTTGGGTGCAGGTTTTTTCTTGGCAGCCAACTTACATACGCTCCAGAGTTTCCAGGCCCAACAGCTCCAGGCCTTGCTTGAGGGTCCGTCCTGCCAGTGCGGCGAGGCGCAGGCGGCTCTGCTTTTGGGCTTCGTCGTCTGCGGTCAGGATCGGGCAGTTCTCGTAGAAGCTGGAGAACAAACCGGCGACTTCGTACAAATAGGTGCAAAGAATGTGCGGCGTGCCTTTTTCGCCGACGCTGTTCAGCACTTCGCCGAATTGCGCCAGCTTGGCGGCCAGCTCCTGCTCGTGCGGCGCTTCAAGGTTGATCTGGCCTTCCACTTCGCTGAAGTCCTTGCCCAGCTTGCGGAACACGCCGGCCACACGGGTGTAGGCATACAGCAGGTAGGGCGCGGTGTTGCCTTCGAAGTTGAGCATCAATTCGAAGTTGAAGCTGTAGTCGCTGGTGCGGTGCTTGGACAGGTCGGCATATTTCACCGCGCCAATCCCCACCACGCGGGCGATATTGCGCAGGTCGGCTTCGGCCAGCTCCGGGTTCTTTTCCTTCACCAGGTTGTAGGCGCGGTCCTGGGCTTCGGTCAGCAGGTCGATCAGCTTCACGGTGCCGCCGTCACGGGTCTTGAACGGGCGGCCATCGGCGCCGTTCATGGTGCCGAAGCCCATGTGCTCCATCTGCATCGGGTGGGTCACGAAACCGGCGCGGCGCGCCACTTCGAACACTTGCTGGAAGTGCAGGGCCTGGCGCTGGTCAACGAAATACAGGGCGCGGTCGGCTTTCAGCACGCCGCTGCGGTAGCGCACGGCGGCCAGGTCGGTGGTGGCGTAGAGATAGCCGCCGTCGGCCTTGACGATGATCACCGGCAGCGGGTCGCCGTCGGCGGTCTTGAATTCTTCGAGGAACACGCACTGGGCGCCGTTGCTCTCAACCAGCAGGCCCTTGGCCTTGAGGTCGTTGACCACGTTGATCAGGTCGTCGTTGTAGGCGCTTTCGCCCATCACGTCGGCCATGGTCAGTTTGACGTTGAGCAGCTCGTAGATTTCCTGGCAGTGGGACAGCGAGATCTCGCGGAAGCGGCCCCACAGCTCCAGGCATTCGGCATCGCCGGCTTGCAGCTTGACCACCAGGCCACGGGCGCGGTCGGCGAACTCTTCGGATTCGTCGAAACGCTTCTTGGCGGCGCGGTAGAAATTCTCCAGGTCCGACAGCTCGTTGCTGGTGATCGGGTTTTCCTGCAGGTACGCCATCAACATGCCGAACTGGGTGCCCCAGTCGCCCACGTGGTTCTGGCGGATCACGTCGTCGCCGAGGAACTCCAGGACCCGTGCCACGCCGTCGCCGATGATGGTGGAGCGCAAGTGGCCCACGTGCATTTCCTTGGCCAGGTTCGGTGCCGACAGGTCGATGGCTACGCGCTGTGCCGGGCCGGCCTTGCGCACGCCGATTTTGGCGTCGGCCAGGGCCCCGTCCAGGCGCGAAGCCAGGGCCTGGGTGTTCTGGAAGAAGTTGATAAAGCCAGGGCCGGCGATTTCCGCCTTGGTGACCTGCGGGTCGGCCGGCAGCGCGGCGATGATTTTTTCCGCGAGGTCGCGTGGCTTCAGGCCGGCGGGCTTGGCCAGCATCATCGCAATGTTGCTGGCGAAATCACCGTGGGTCTTGTCACGGGTATTTTCCACCTGGATCGCCGGCGTCAGGCCTTCAGGCAACACACCTTCGTTGACGAGTTGGGTGAGGGCTTGTTGGATCAGCTGGCGAATGGTGTCTTTCATCGTGTTCTCTTTCGACCGCAAGCGGTGGCGCGCGATGCGCAGGTGGAAAAACTGGGCATTATCCGTGGCGCGGGCGGGCTTGCCAACCTTCGCTGGACCTTGACGGACGATTAACCTGTGGCGAGGGAGCTTGCTGTGGCGAGGGAGCTTGCTCCCGCTGGAGTGCGTAGCGCTCCCGGCTTTTTTGGGGCTGCTACGCAGCCCAGCGGGAGCAAGCTCCCTCGCCACAGGGGGTTAGTACAAATCTACCGGGTCTACGTCCAACGACCATCTCACCTGGCGACCGCTCGGCATTTGCTCCAGGGCAAGTAACCAGCTGCTTAATAAACGATGCAGCGGGGCACGGGCACTGGCTTGCAAGAGTAGCTGGGCGCGGTAGCGGCCGGCGCGGCGTTCCATCGGAGCGGGCACGGGGCCCAGCAGCTCGATGCCGGTCAGACCCAGTTCCCCCAGTAAACGTTCAGCCTCGCTGCACGCTTCATCGAGGAAACCTTCGGCCTGCCCGGGTTTGTGCGCCTCGGCCCGCAGCAGCGCCAGGTGCGCAAACGGCGGCAAACCGGCAGAGCGGCGTTCGCTCAAGGCTTGTTCGGCGAAGGCAAAGTAGCCTTGTTCTGTCAGTTGAATCAGCAATGGATGGTCGGCCAGGTGCGTCTGGATGATCACCTTGCCCGGCTCTTCGGCCCGCCCGGCCCGGCCTGCGACCTGCACGATCAGCTGGGCCATGCGCTCGCTGGCGCGAAAATCTCCGGAGAACAACCCGCCGTCGGCATCCAGGATCGACACCAGGGTCACCCGTGGGAAGTGATGCCCCTTGGCAAGCATCTGGGTGCCCACCAGGATGCACGGCTGGCCTTTCTGGATCGTGGCGAACAGCTGATTCATCGCGTCCTTGCGCGAGGTGCTGTCACGGTCAACCCGCAATACCGGGTAATCCGGGAACAGAATGCCCAAGCGCTCCTCGGCCCGCTCGGTGCCGGCGCCCACCGGCCGCAAGTCCACTTTGCCGCACTGCGGGCAGTGACGCGGCACCCGCTCCACATGGCCGCAGTGATGGCAGCGCAGCTCGCCGGAGCGCTGGTGCACGGTCATCCGCGCATCGCAGCGGTTGCACTCGGACATCCAGCCACAGTCATGGCACAGCAGCGTCGGCGCAAAACCCCGGCGGTTGAGGAACACCAGCACTTGCTGGCCCGCCGCGAGGGTTTGCCCGATGGCTTGTTGCATCGGCCCGGAAATGCCGCTGTCCAGCGGGCGACTTTTTACATCCAGGCGCAGGAAGCGTGGCTGCTTGGCACCGCCGGCCCGCTCGTTGAGGCGCAACAGGCCGTAGCGGCCGGTGTAGGCGTTGTGCAGGCTTTCCAGGGAGGGCGTGGCCGAACCCAGCACAATCGGGATGTTTTCCTGGCGGGCGCGCACCAGCGCGAGGTCGCGGGCGTGGTAGCGCAGGCCTTCCTGCTGTTTATAGGAGCCGTCGTGTTCTTCGTCGATGATGATCAGCCCGGGATTTTTCATCGGGGTGAACAGCGCCGAACGCGTGCCGATAATAATGTCGGCCTCGCCGTCCCGGGCGGCGAGCCAGGATTCCAGGCGCTCGCGGTCGTTGACCGCCGAGTGCACCAGGGCGATGCGCGCGTTGAAGCGCTGTTCGAAACGCGCCAGGGTTTGCGGGCCGAGGTTGATCTCGGGGATCAGCACCAGCGCCTGTTTGCCGGCTTCGAGGGTTTCGCGGATCAACTGCAAATACACTTCGGTCTTGCCGCTGCCGGTCACGCCGGCTAGCAGGAACGCGTGGAAGCTGTCGAAACCGGCGCGAATCGCCTCGCAGGCGGCGCGTTGTTCCGGGTTGAGCGGCAGCTCCGGCTGGGCCAGCCAGTGTTCGTGGCGCTCACCGGGCGCGTGCTTGCGGATCTCCACTTGCACCATACCCTTGGCCAGCAGCAAATCCAGGCTGTCCTTGCTCAGCATCAGCTTGCTTAATAGCTGATGGGCGACGCCGTGGGGGTGCTGGGCCAGCGTCGCCAGGGCTTCTCGCTGGCGCGGGGCGCGGGCGATGCGCGGGTCGTCCATGCGCGCGCCCGGCACCATCGACCAGAAACGCTCCTGGCGCGCCTCGGCCAGTTCGCCCTGGCGCAACAGCACCGGCAGCGCCCAGCTCAAGGTGTCGCCGAGGCTGTGCTGGTAATACTGCGAGGTCCACAGGCACAGCTTGAACAGCGCGGGCGGCAGCGGGGGCGTGGTGTCGAGGATGGCCACGGCGGGCTTGAGCTTCTCGGCGGGCACTTCGCTGTGATCGGCGACCTCTACCAGGATGCCGATCATCTCCCGGCGGCCAAACGGCACCCGCACGCGCATGCCGGGCTGCAACTGCGACCGCAATACGCCGGCAGGTGCCCGGTAATCGAACAGGCGGCGCAGGGGCGAGGGCAGGGCGAGGCGCAAAATGGCGTCGGGCACGCGGGGGTTCTCATATGACGGGCGGCGAAGAAGGGCGGGAGCCTAGCAGACCAGCGGTGGATGTGGGAGCCGGGCTTGCCCGCGACAGTATCGACACGGTGCGCCTGAGACACGGCGGCGCCTGCATCGCGAGCAAGCCCGGCTCCCACAGGACCTTGTGTATGCCGCGCTTTTCTGATGAAAGGGACCGTAGTGCTTCTTGCGCGTTTAAAAAGGTCTGGTAGAATCCGCGGCCTAATTACGTGCGGTATTCAACAATAGTGTTGATTGGCGGCACGCTAGCCTGAGGAATACACCATGAAAGCCGATATCCATCCAAACTATGTTGCCATCGACGTTACCTGCAGCTGCGGTAACAAGTTCGAAACCCGTTCGACTTTCGGCAAAGCTCTGCCAATCGACGTGTGCAACGAGTGCCACCCGTTCTACACCGGCAAGCAGAAGACTCTGGATGTTGGCGGCCGTGTTGATCGCTTCAAGACCCGCTTCGGTGCTTTCGGCGCTAAAGCTGCTCCTAAAGCCGAGTAAGGCTGGTTCGCTTGGATGGCCTGTATGGCTTGTCCTCGCTGATGAAAAAGGCGTCCCTGGTGGGCGCCTTTTTTGTGTCTGCGATTTGGCTCGCGCCCGCCCAGGCCGAGGTGTTCTGCCCGGCGCCCTCGACCTTGGCCACGTTCGAGGTGCAACGGGTGGTGGATGGCGACACCGTGCGCCTCAAGGACGGCCGCAGCGTGCGCATGATCGGCGTCAATGCCCCGGAAACCGGCAAGAAGGGCCGCACTGACGAGCCTTTCGCCGTGGCTGCTCGCGAGCGTTTGCAAAGCCTGGTGGATGCGAGCAACGGGCGAGTCGGCGTGGTGCCCGGCCGGGAGAGCAAGGACCGGTACGGGCGCACCCTGGCCCATCTCTACGGCGCCAACGGGGCGAATCTGGAGGCGCAGTTGCTTGCCGAAGGCCTCGGTTTCCTGGTGGCGGTCGCGCCGAATGTGGAGCTGGTTACCTGCCAGCAGGCCGCCGAGCGCAGCGCCCGGCAGGCCCGTTTAGGGGTGTGGCGCCAATCACCGGTGGTCGATGCGGCGAAGATCCAGCGCTCGGGCTTTGCCGTGGTCAGTGGCCAGGTGAGCAACATCGAGCGCAATCGCGGCGGAATCTGGATTGAGTTGCAGGGCTCACTGGTATTACGCATTGCACCCAATCTTGTGAACCAGTTCGAGAGCGCGCTGTTAAACGGTTTGCAGGGCCAGTCCATCGAAGCCCGAGGCTGGGTGCTGGACCGTTCCCGACACGGCGGCCTGAAAAATGGCCAGGCGCGCTGGCTGTTGCCACTGACCGATCCCGGCATGCTTCAGCGGATGCCGTAAGAAAAAAATTGTAGACATTTTTTCGTGTGATTGTGAACAGTTGAGCCCTTGTATCCCGTGGCTCTTGGCCAAAAGTCGTAGCGCAGGGCCCTTGACACCTGTGACTGCCCAGTCTTGTGGGGACTTTGCGACACGCGTATCCTCGGCGGTCCGTCGACCAACAGTAAAAGCGGAATGCCGATATGTCTGATTTGAAAACTGCCGCTCTCGAATATCATGCCCATCCTCGTCCAGGAAAGCTGAGTGTAGAGCTCACCAAAGCCACTGCCACCGCCCGCGACCTGTCGCTGGCCTACAGCCCTGGCGTTGCCGAGCCCGTACGTGAAATCGCCCGCGATCCTGAACTGGCTTACAAGTACACCGGCAAAGGCAACCTGGTTGCAGTGATCTCTGATGGCACCGCGATCCTGGGCCTGGGTAACCTCGGCCCATTGGCTTCCAAGCCAGTCATGGAAGGTAAAGGCGTGCTGTTCAAGCGCTTCGCCGGCATTGACGTATTCGACATCGAAGTCGACTCCGAGAGCCCACAGGCTTTCATCGACACCGTAAAACGTATCTCCATTACGTTCGGTGGCATCAACCTGGAAGACATCAAGGCACCTGAGTGCTTCGAGATCGAAAAGGCCCTGATCGAACAGTGCGACATTCCGGTTTTCCACGATGACCAGCACGGCACCGCAATCGTTACTGCGGCCGGCATGATCAACGCCCTGGAAATCGCTGGCAAAACCCTCGGCGAAGCCAAGATCGTGTGCCTGGGCGCCGGCGCTGCAGCCATCTCCTGCATGAAGTTGCTGGTGAGCATGGGCGCCAAGCTGGAAAACATCTACATGGTCGACAGCAAGGGCGTTGTTCAGTCCGAGCGTACCGACCTGAACCAGTACAAGGCGATGTTCGCGCATCCGTCCTCCAAGCGTACCCTGGCTGACGCCCTCGACGGTGCAGACGTGTTCGTTGGCCTGTCCGGCCCGAACCTGCTGAGCGCCGAAGGCCTCAAGTCCATGGCGGCCAACCCGATCGTGTTCGCGTGCTCCAACCCGGACCCGGAGATCTCCCCGGAACTGGCCCACGCCACCCGTAGCGACGTGATCATGGCCACCGGCCGTTCGGACTACCCGAACCAGGTCAACAACGTACTGGGCTTCCCGTTCATCTTCCGTGGTGCCCTGGACGTTCGCGCCAAGCGCATCAACGAAGAGATGAAAGTGGCTGCCGCCAATGCCCTGCGTGAACTGGCCAAGCTGCCGGTGCCTCAGGAAGTGTGCGACGCCTACGGCGGCATCAAGCTGGAATTCGGTCGTGAATACATCATCCCGAAACCAATGGATAAGCGCCTGATCACCCTGATCTCCGATGCCGTGGCCAAAGCCGCGATCGAGACCGGTGTGGCCACCCTGCCGTATCCGAAGCACTACCCGCTGCAAAGCGTGGATGATGTGTTCAACGGCTAAGCCGTTGTAGCGCACCAACAAAAAGCCCCGGCTCTTGCGAGTCGGGGCTTTTTTTGTGGCTGGCGATTACGTCAGAACAAGTCGATCGGCGCCGCCTCATCCGCCGGCAGCGGGCTGCCCGGTGCAACACCGTTGCCCAGTTCGTTGACCGACGGTGGCGTGTCTTCGCTCTTGAACAGCTCGAAGTACGCATTTGGCGTGCTCGGTGCTGCCGCACGACCGCTGACCGGGTCGATCCGCAGGCTGAGAATGCCTTCCGGCTCAGGCTGGGTATGCAGCGGCATATCCTTGAGCGCGGCACCCATGTAGCTCATCCAGATCGGCAGTGCGACAGTACCGCCGAACTCGCGGCGCCCGAGGCTTTCCGGCTGGTCGTAACCGGTCCATACGGTGGTCACGTAATCGGCGTTGTAGCCCGAGAACCATGCATCCTTGGAGTCGTTGGTGGTACCGGTTTTACCGGCGATGTCAGCGCGGCCCAGGGCCAGTGCGCGACGGCCAGTACCCTTCTTGATCACGTCTTCCAGGATGCTGTTGAGGATGTATGTGGTACGGCCATCCACCACACGCTCAGCCACGGCCGGCGCTTGTGGCGCGGCGGGTGCACCGGCTGCCGGGGCTTCGCCTGGCGTCGGCTCGATGGTGATACCGCCGTTGGTCGGTGCTGCCTGGCCGTCAGTGGCTGCGACGCCATTGACCACGTCGCCCGGAACCCGCGGCGGGTTGGCGGTGAACAGGGTTTCGCCGCTACGGCTTTCGATCTTGTCGATCAGGTACGGCGTGATCTTGTAGCCGCCGTTGGCAAAGGTGCTCCAGCCGGTGGCGATTTCCATCGGCGTCAGCGTGGCCGTACCCAGTGCCAGGGACAGGTTGGGCGGCAGGTCCGACTTGTTGAAGCCGAAGCGGGTGATGTAGTCGATGGTCTTGCCTACACCCATCGCTTGCAGCAGGCGGATCGACACCAGGTTACGCGACTTGTACAGCGCCTCGCGGATGCGGATCGGGCCAAGGAAGGTGTTGGTGTCGTTCTTCGGGCGCCAGACCTTGTCCAGGTACTCGTCGACAAACACGATCGGTGCATCGTTGACCAGGCTGGCGGCGGTGTAGCCGCTGTCCAGGGCGGCGCTGTAGATGAACGGCTTGAAGCTCGAACCCGGCTGGCGCTTGGCTTGGGTGGCGCGGTTGTAGTTGCTCTGCTCGAAGGCAAAGCCGCCGACCAGGGCACGGATTGCACCGTTCTGCGGGTCAAGCGATACCAGTGCGCCCTGTGCCACCGGCACCTGGCTGAATTTCAGGCTGTCGTCTTTCTGGCGCTGCACGCGGATCAGGTCACCAACCTGCGCCACGTCCGACGGCTGCTTGGGCATCGCGCCCATGCTGTTGGTGTTCAGGAACGGGCGAGCCCATTTCATGCTGTCCCACGACACATGCTCTTCGCCGGTGCGGGTCAGTACCTGCACGCCATCTTTCTTCACCTGGGTGACGATGGCGGGCTCAAGGCCGCTGATCGGGCGCTGTTTGCCCAGCTCGACGGTCCAGGCGCTCAGGGTCTTGCCCGGCAGGCGCGATTCGGGGCCGCGGTAGCCGTGGCGCTGATCGTAGGCGACCAGGCCATCGTGCACCGACTTGTTGGCGATTTCCTGCAGGTTGCTCGGAATCGTCGTGGTCACGCGGAAACCTTCGGTGTACGCCTCGCTGCCGTAACGGCCGACCATCTCGGCACGGGCCATTTCGGCGATATACGGAGCATTCACTTCCGGCGTTGGTACGTGGTAGCTGGCGTTCAACGGCTCGGCCACGGCACTTTCGTACGCGGCCTGGTCGATCTTGCCCAGTTTGTACATGCGGCCCAGGATCCAGTCGCGACGCTCTTTACTGCGCGCCGGGTTGGCCAGCGGGTTGAAGCGTGAAGGCGCCTTTGGCAGGCCGGCAATCATCGCCATCTGCGCCAGGCTGGCGTCACGAATCGACTTGCCGTAGTAAACCTGGGAAGCCGCCTCGATGCCGTAGGCACGGTTGCCGAGGTAGATCTTGTTGACGTACAGCTCAAGGATCTCGTCCTTGGTCAGCTGACGTTCGATCTGCAACGCCAGGAGGATTTCCGTGGCCTTGCGGGAAAAGCTGCGTTCGCTGGTCAGGAAGAAGTTCTTCGCCACCTGCATGGTGATGGTGCTGCCACCGGACTGAATGTGTCCGCTTTTTACCAACTGCGTGGCGGCCCGCACCAGGCTGCTTGGGTCGACGCCATAGTGATTGGCGAAGTTATCGTCTTCAGCCGACAGCAGGGCGTTGATGAAATTGGGTGGAATGTCGGCGAAACGGATCGGGGTGCGGCGCATTTCGCCGAACTCCGCGATCAGTTTTTCATCGCTGCTGTAGACCCGCAAAGGAATCTGCAACTGGATACTTCTCAGGGCCTCTACGGAGGGCAAACCCGGACTAAGGTAGAGATAGGCCCCGCTGAGCACGAGCATCAGCCCGCAGACGATCGCGACAATGGAGTACCCGAAAAACTTCAGCAGACGAATCAAGGCTTTTGGATTTCCAAGGAAAAGAATGGGTTAGGCGTCGGGGCATGCACGGCAAGCGGTGGATCGACCCGGCCAGCAGATAAACGCGGGAAAAAACGCTGGGCATTAAAGCATTTTTCGGCTTCGGGCGTCATTCGCGCCGCTCGTACAAGCCGACCGAATGCATGAAGCCTGGCAACAATCAGTCCGTAAGACAGGGAAAGTTTTGGGGAGTTTTATGCGAAAGGGATTTTTCAGGCGAAAAGCCGATGCCGTCCTCGGTGTTGATATCAATGACGCCGGTGTCAAGTTGGTGGAGCTGGAGGTTTCAGGCGGCGGCTACAGCGTCCGGGCCTATGGCATGCAGCAGTTGCCGGCCCATGCGGTGGTCGACAGCAGCGTGGTCGATTTTGATGCCGTCGCGCAGGCCCTTTCCCGGGCGCTGGCACAGGCCCATACATCACTCAGGCAGGCCGCCGTGGCCGTGGCCGGGCCTTCGGTGATTACCCGGGTGATCGAGATGGAGGTGGGGCTCACCGAGGCTGAAATGACGCGTCGAATCCACGTGGAAGCAGACCAGTACATTCCTTATCCGTTGGAAGATGTGGCCATCGACTTTCAGGTGCAGGGCCCGTCGGCCCATGATCCACAGCGAATCGAGGTGCTGCTGGTTGCCTGCCTCAAGGAGCAGGTGGAGGCCCGTGAGGCGGTTTTGGCCCTGGCCGGGCTGGCGACGCGGATAGTGGATGTCGAAGCATTTGCATTGGCTCGCGCGGGCAGGCAGGCTTCGGGCAGCATCACGCCGGGCCGTCGTGTCGATGGCGCGCGATGGGCCGTGGATGCCCAGGGAATGGGAGTGGCCTGTGGGTTGGCCCTGAGGAGTTTCGACTGATGACACGAATCAACCTGCTGCCGTGGCGCGCAGAACGGAATGAGCGGCGGCGCAAATACTTCCTGGTGTTCTTGCTGGGGGCTGCGGCTGTGGCCCTGGCTGCGGTATGGCTGGCAGACCAGGTGATCGATCGCGCGATTGACCGGCAAATGGCTCGCAACAGCCAGTTGAGCCAGGGTGTCACCGGGCTCGACTCCCGGATCAAGGCCATCGACGAGTTGCATGAACAGCGCCAGCAGTTGATGGAGCGGATGAAGGTCGTGCAGGGTTTGCAGGACGACCGTTCGAAGGGTGCCCAGTTGCTGGACCAGTTGGCCCGTGCCGTGCCGGACGGCGTGCAGTTGCGAGAGGTGAGCGTGGACGGTGGTTCTGTTTCGATCAGCGGCACTGCCGAGTCGAACCAGGACATTGCTCAGTTGATGCGTGGCCTTGAGGCCGCGGATGACTTGCAGGCGCCAAGGCTTCAACGGGTTCGGGGTGCGCAGGGCGGCGATGACAACGGCTTTCAACTGACGGTGCGCCATGGTCATTCGGATGAGGTGCGCCAATGAGAGGGGCGTCAGGCCTGCCAAGGCTGACGGAACTTGAAATTGCCCAGCTCTACCGAAACGCCGCCAACTGGCCCCTGCCTGCCAAGGCGTTGCTGGGTGGCGCGGTTGTTTGCCTGCTGTGGATAGCGGGCAGCACCTTCTACTTGAGCGGGTCACGGGCGCAATTGCACCAGCTAGAGGTGCAGGAAGGGGTACTTGAGCAGCAGGTAGCGCTGAAGACCAGCCAGGCAGCGGGTCTGGAATCTCAGGCCCGCGCACTGGAAACGATGCAAGGCCGTTTCGCCAACCTGTTGCGGCAGTTGCCAGCCGATACCGAAGTGCCCGGCCTGCTTGAAGATATCAGCCGCCTGGGTGCCGCCAATGGCCTGGTACTGGAGAGCATCGAACTTCTGGGTGAGCAGCCTCGGCCCCTCTACATCGAGCTGCCCATGCAGATTGGCGTCACCGGGGCTTTTCCTGATCTGGCGGCGTTCATCAACGGCGTGGCCGGTTTGCCTCGGATTGTTACGGTGCATGACTTGGCGTTCAGCCACGCAAATCCCTCGTTGTTGCGCCTCAGCCTGGTGGCCAAGACTTATCGCTACCACCAGCAGGCGGGTGATGACTTGCGCGAGTCATCGCAGGCTTTGGCCGAATCCCGTCCGCCGCCGCCAATTGCCTACGATTTTGCGTCCTTGCGTGATCCTTTCCAGTCGCCCTCTCGCCAGCGTGTGCGGCCCGTTGGGCGACCGGCGACGGGCCCCGATCTCGCCAGGCCCCGAGGCGTGCTCGAAAGCCTCGCCGTGGAGCAGTTCGAGATGGTCGGCACCTTGTCCCTGGGGACGCAAACCTTCGCGCTGCTGCGTGGAGCCGCGTCTATCCATCGCCTGGCAATCGGCGATTACCTGGGCCCGGACCACGGGCGCATCACTGCGATTCATGACTCCCATGTCGAGCTGGCCGAGCTTTTCCCGGATGGCCAGGGCGCTTGGCTGGAACGCTCGCAAACCCTTGCCCTGAACGTAAACTCATAACGGAAACAAACAATGAAAAGGACTTTTTCGTCCTTCGGTGTGGCGCTATGGATAGCGTTCACGGCACCGATGGTCCTGGCTGTGCCCAATCGAATCGACCTGATTCACCTGCCGCCACCTGGCAACGTGCCCCTGAGCACCGCACGGGTTGCATTTACTGGCGACAAGCTGTCCCTCAATTTCCAGAACATAGAACTGCGTGCGGTGCTGCAGCAGATTGCCGATGTTGCCGGCCTCAATCTGGTGGCCAGCGATGAGGTGCAGGGTTCGATCACCTTGCGGCTCAAGGACGTGCCATGGGACCAGGCCCTGGACCTGGTGCTGCAAACCAAGGGGTTGGATAAGCGTGTGACGGCCAACGTGCTGCTGGTCGCGCCGGCGGAGGAGTTGGCCGCTCGGGAGTTGCTGGTGCTGGAGTCGCGCAAGCAAATGACTGAGTTGGCGCCGCTGCGCCGCGAGTTGTTGCAGGTCAACTATGCCAGGGCGGCGGACCTGGCCAAGCTGTTCCAGTCGGCCGTGGGCCTGGAAGGTGCAACCGATGAGCGCGGCTCGGTGGCGGTGGATGACCGCACCAACAACATCATCGCCTACCAGACCCAGGAGCGCCTGGAGGAGCTGCGCCGGATCGTCGCGCAGCTGGATATACCGGTGCGGCAGGTGATGATCGAGGCGCGGATTGTCGAGGCCAATGTGGATTACGACAAAAGTCTCGGCGTGCGCTGGGGCGGACAGGCCAACCGGGGGAACTGGGGCGCTGGCGGGATCAGAACCCCGCTGGCGGACGGAGCCGAGCCGCCCGAAAGTCCGCCCAGCTCACCGTTTGTCGATCTGGGTACGGTCAACGGCAGCGCCGGCCTGGGTGTCGCCTTCATCACCGACAACCTGCTGCTGGACCTGGAACTGACTGCCATGGAAAAAACCGGCAACGGGGAAATTGTCTCGCAGCCCAAGGTGGTCACCTCCGACAAGGAAACCGCGCGAATCCTAAAGGGCACCGAGATTCCCTATCAGGAGTCCAGTTCTACCGGGGCCACCTCGGTGTCATTCAAGGAGGCCTCGCTGTCGCTGGAAGTGACCCCGCAAATCACCCCGGATGGCTGGGTGATCATGGAGGTCAAGGTCACCAAGGATGAGCCCGACTACCTGAACAAACTCAACGACGTGCCGCCGATCAAGAAAAACGAGGTCAACGCCAAGGTGTTGGTCAAGGATGGGGAGACCATCGTGATTGGCGGGGTTTTCTCCAATACTCAAAGCAAAGTGGTAGATAAAGTGCCATTTTTGGGCGATGTGCCGTATCTTGGCCGCCTTTTCCGGCGGGATGTGGTTTCGGAGAAAAAATCCGAGCTGCTGGTATTCCTGACTCCGCGTATTATGAATAACCAGGCGATTGCTGTGAGTCGTTGATTCTGTGCGAAATTTGATTCTTGTTGGACCGATGGGGGCTGGAAAAAGCACCATCGGCCGTTTGCTGGCCAAAGAGCTGCGCCTGCCATTCAAAGATTCCGACAAGGAAATTGAATTGCGCACGGGCGCCAATATCCCGTGGATCTTCGATAAGGAAGGCGAACTGGGCTTTCGCGACCGCGAGCAGGCGATGATTGCCGAGCTGTGCGGCTGCGATGGCGTGGTATTGGCCACCGGCGGCGGCGCGGTGATGCGCGATGAGAATCGCCGGGCGCTGCACGCCGGCGGTCGCGTGGTTTACCTGCATGCCTCTGTCGAGCAGCAGGTGGGCCGCACCGCTCGCGATCGCAATCGCCCGTTGTTGCGCACCGCCGACCCGGCGAAAACCCTGCGGGACCTGCTGACGCTGCGCGACCCGCTTTATCGGGAAATCGCCGATCTGGTGGTGGAAACCGATGAGCGGCCGCCACGAATGGTCGTTCTCGACATTCTTGAGCGCCTGGCGCAGTTGCCACCCCGTTAAAGCCAGAGCCGAAATGCGCTATTCTCGGCGGCGCGTCATGACCGTCCGAGTTGTGGCGTAGAGCCATCAGGCGGCGTCAGATCCCGACGTTGCCGACAACGTTAATGTAGGGCAATACGCCTGCTTTCATCTTCAACGCGGGGACACATGCAGACACTTAAGGTCGATCTTGGCGAGCGCAGCTACCCGATCCACATTGGCGAAGGTTTGTTGGACCTGCCCGAGTTGCTCGCACCGCATATTGCCGGGCGGCAAGTGGCGATCATCTCCAACGAAACGGTCGCGCCGCTGTATCTTGAGCGTCTGAGCCGCAGCCTGGCGGCGTACTCGGTGATCTCGGTGGTGTTGCCTGACGGCGAGGCCTTCAAGACCTGGGAAACCCTGCAACTGATCTTCGATGGCCTGCTGACGGCCCGTCATGACCGGCGCACCACCGTGGTGGCGCTGGGCGGTGGGGTGATCGGCGACATGGCCGGCTTTGCGGCCGCCTGCTATCAGCGCGGCGTGGATTTTATCCAGGTGCCGACCACCTTGCTGTCCCAGGTCGATTCGTCGGTGGGTGGCAAGACCGGCATCAACCACCCGCTGGGCAAGAACATGGTCGGCGCGTTCTATCAGCCGAATGTGGTGCTGATCGACACCGCGACCCTCAATACCCTGCCGCCTCGCGAGTTGTCCGCAGGCCTGGCGGAAGTCATCAAGTACGGGCTGATCTGCGACGAGCCGTTCCTGACCTGGCTTGAAGAGCATGTCGACGCCCTGCGCGCCCTGGACCAGGTGGCACTGACCGAAGCGATTTCCCGCTCCTGCGCCGCCAAGGCACTGGTGGTGAATGCTGACGAGCGTGAGTCCGGCGTACGCGCTACCTTGAACCTCGGCCACACCTTCGGCCATGCGATCGAGACCCACATGGGCTATGGTGTGTGGTTGCATGGAGAGGCTGTAGCGGCTGGCACGGTAATGGCACTTGAGATGTCGCAGCGCCTGGGCTGGATCAGCGCCCAGGAGCGTGATCGCGGGATCCGCCTGTTCCAGCGCGCCGGGTTGCCGGTCATTCCTCCCGAGGAGATGACCGAGGCAGATTTTCTCGAACACATGGCAATAGACAAGAAAGTGATCGACGGTCGACTGCGACTGGTGCTGTTGCGCCGAATGGGCGAAGCGGTAGTGACCGACGATTATCCGAAAGAGATTTTACAGGCCACGCTGGGAGCGGATTACCGCGCCCTGGCCCAGCTTAAAGGTTAATAAGATCCCGATGACTAGTTTGCATGCCGACGAGGCGTTCCTCGGCCATTACCAGTTAAGCCACGACCCTTTTGCTCCGCGGGTGCCTGGTTTCAAATTTTTCCCTGCACAACGCAAGCCGGTGCTGGGGCAATTGCACCACCTGGCGCGCTACAGCCAGCTGTTGCTGGTGGTCACCGGCCCGTTGGGCAGCGGCAAGACCTTGCTGCGCCAGGCGCTGGTTGCCAGCACCAACAAGCAATCGGTGCAGAGCGTGGTGGTTTCCGCCCGTGGCGCCGGTGATGCGGCAGGTGTGTTGCGTCAGGTAGCCCAGGCCCTGGACGTGTCCACTGCCGAGCCGAACGCAATCCTCAAGCAAGTGGTGCAACTGGGCCTGACGGGCCAGGAAGTCTACCTGCTGGTGGACGACGCCGAGCAGCTCGACGAATCCGCCCTGGAGGCCTTGCTGGCCCTGGCGGCCGGTACGCCTGAAGGTCGCCCCCATGTGTTCCTGTTTGGCGAGTCTTCGCTGATTGCCGAGCTGGAGCAGATCAGCGGCGAGCAGGAGCTGTTCCACGTCATCGAACTGCAGCCTTACGAAGAGGAAGAAACCCGCGAATACCTGGCCCAACGGCTGGAAGGCGCAGGGAAGGGCATCGAACTTTTCTCTGCTTCGCAGATCTCTGATATTCACGAAAGCTCCGACGGCTGGCCTGGCACCATCAACCAGGTTGCCCGGGATGCAATGATCGAAGCCATGATTGCCAGCCGCTCAGCGGTTAAGCGTCCAAAGATGGGGTTTACTATGCCGAAGAAGCACGTATTGGCAATTTCTGCCGTTGTCGTGGTCGCTGTCGCCGCCGCCTGGTTGATTCCAGGTCGCAACAAGGCCCCGACCACCGCTGGCGCGCCAACCGAACAGGCGCAGTTGCCACTGGGCAAGCCAACACCGAACGTTGAATTTGCCAACTCCGGCCAACCCACCAACCTGCCAATGGTTGGCCAGCCTGTGATGCGTGGCCCGCTGGCCGAGGCTGCGGGCGGTATCAGCGAAGGGGATGACGGCGTGCCGGTTGAAGGCTCCAGCGCCACGCCACCGACCGTCACCACCACTGCACCACCGGCTGGCGTGCCAGCGGGTCAGCCGGCTGCCAAGCCTGCGCCTGCACCGGCCCAGGTTGCCACCGCCAAGCCGGCGCCGGTTGCCAAGCCTGTAGCCCCGGCGCCGGTGGCCAAACCGGCTCCAGCCGCCAAGCCTGCTGAAAAACCTGTGACCGTGGCCAAGGCCGGCGCCACCGGCAGCAGCTGGTACAGCAGCCAGCCTACCGGTAACTTCGTGGTGCAGATCCTCGGCACCAGCTCCGAAGCCAACGCCCAGGCGTTCGTGAAAGAGCAGGGCGGCGAGTACCGTTATTTCAAGAAAGTACTCAACGGCAAGCCTCTCTACGTGATCACTTACGGCAACTTCTCCAGCCGTACCGCAGCGGAATCCGCTATCAAGGCCTTGCCAGCGAAGGTTCAGGCTGGTAAACCTTGGCCTCGCACTGTCGCCAGCGTTCAACAAGAACTGGCAACAACTCGCTGAAGATCCGGCGGCCTTACCCAGGCCGCCCTCTCGGCACCTCAAAAAAAACAACACAGCGTGCAGCCCTGAAGGCCGCGCGCTTTGTGGTGTCTGCGTCACAGTAGCTTTTGAGTCGTAGCGGTCAGAATTAAAAAAGTTTTGACTAGCACAGCATATCGCTTTAAACCTTTCATAAATGCGACATAGATTTGCGACATTTCGTCGCTAAATTTGTGAGCGTCTGTGTCGGTGTGTACAATGACCTCCCTTTTGCCCCCGCTAAGCCGGCGTACGTTCGGCGTGGAAGGTAACCGGTTGAATTGAAAAGAAATTTGCCTCGAAATAAGAGGCAGCCTGGTGAGAAAGTGTCTATGAAAGCAGGTCTGTACCAACCCGATGAATTCAAGGATAACTGCGGTTTCGGCCTGATAGCCCATATGCAGGGCGAGCCCAGTCATACCCTTTTGCAAACGGCCATCGAGGCCCTGACCTGCATGACCCACCGCGGTGGGATCAACGCCGACGGCAAGACCGGTGACGGTTGCGGCTTGCTGATTCAAAAGCCCGACCAGTTCCTGCGCGCTGTCGCCAAGGAGCATTTCGGCACCGATTTGCCCAAGCAGTACGCCGTGGGCATGGTGTTCTTCAACCAGGACCCGGTAAAAGCCGAAGCCGCTCGCGAGAACATGAACCGCGAGATCCTGGCCGCCGGCCTGCAGCTCGTCGGCTGGCGCAAAGTGCCAATCGACACCAGTGTACTCGGCCGCCTGGCCCTGGAGCGCCTGCCGCAGATCGAACAAGTGTTCATCGCCGGCGACGGCCTGAGCGACCAGGACATGGCGATCAAGCTGTTCACGTCCCGTCGTCGCTCGTCCGTGGCCAACGCTGCCGACACCGACCACTACATCTGCAGCTTTTCCCACAAGACCATCATTTATAAAGGCCTGATGATGCCGGCGGATTTGACCGCCTTCTATCCAGACCTGAGCGATGAGCGCCTGCAAACCGCAATCTGCGTGTTCCACCAGCGCTTCTCCACCAACACCCTGCCGAAATGGCCGCTGGCCCAGCCATTCCGCTTCCTCGCCCACAATGGCGAGATCAACACCATCACCGGCAACCGCAACTGGGCTGTGGCCCGTCGCACCAAGTTCGCCAACGACCTGATGGACCTGGAAGAGCTCGGCCCGCTGGTCAACCGCGTGGGTTCCGACTCCTCCAGCATGGACAACATGCTCGAGCTGATGGTCACCGGCGGCATCGACCTGTTCCGTGGCGTGCGCATGATCATTCCGCCTGCGTGGCAGAACGTCGAGACCATGGACCCCGACCTGCGGGCGTTCTATGAGTACAACTCGATGCACATGGAACCGTGGGACGGCCCGGCCGGCGTGGTAATGACCGACGGTCGCTACGCCGTGTGCCTGCTCGACCGTAACGGCCTGCGCCCGGCGCGTTGGGTGACCACCACCAACGGCTTCATCACCCTGGCGTCGGAAATCGGCGTGTGGAACTACCAGCCGGAAGACGTGATCGCCAAGGGCCGCGTCGGCCCGGGCCAGATCCTCGCCGTGGACACCGAAACCGGTCAGATCCTCGACACCGATGCGATCGACAATCGCCTGAAGTCCCGTCACCCGTACAAGCAATGGCTGCGCAAGAACGCCCTGCGCATCCAGGCGACCATGGAAGACAACGACCACGGTTCGGCTTTCTACGACGTCGACCAGCTCAAGCAGTACATGAAGATGTACCAGGTCACTTTCGAAGAACGTGACCAGGTGCTGCGTCCATTGGGCGAGCAAGGCTACGAGGCCGTCGGCTCCATGGGCGATGACACGCCAATGGCCGTGCTGTCCCAGCGCGTGCGTACGCCGTACGACTATTTCCGCCAGCAGTTCGCCCAGGTGACCAACCCGCCGATCGACCCGCTGCGTGAAGCCATCGTGATGTCGCTGGAAGTGTGCCTCGGTGCCGAGCGCAACATCTTCCAGGAATCGCCTGAGCACGCTTCCCGCGTGATCCTCAGCTCGCCGGTCATTTCCCCGGCCAAGTGGCGTTCGTTGATGACCCTGGATCGTCCAGGCTTCGACCGGCAGATCATCGACCTGAACTACGACGAGAGCCTCGGCCTGGAAGCCGCTGTGCGCAACGTTGCCGATCAGGCTGAAGAAGCCGTACGCGCCGGTCGTACCCAGATCGTCCTGACTGACCGCCACATTGCCCCGGGCAAGCTGCCGATCCACGCATCCCTGGCTACCGGCGCGGTGCACCACCGCCTGACCGAAAAAGGCCTGCGTTGCGACTCCAACATCCTGGTTGAAACCGCCACCGCCCGCGACCCGCATCACTTTGCGGTGTTGATCGGCTTCGGCGCCTCCGCGGTGTACCCGTTCCTGGCGTACGAAGTACTCGGCGACCTGATCCGCACCGGTGAAGTCCTGGGCGACCTCTACGAGGTGTTCAAGAACTACCGTAAAGGCATCACCAAGGGCCTGCTGAAGATCCTGTCGAAGATGGGCATCTCCACCGTCACGTCCTACCGCGGCGCTCAATTGTTCGAAGCCATCGGCCTGTCGGAAGAAGTCTGCGAGATGAGCTTCCGTGGTGTGCCGAGCCGCATCAAGGGCGCACGTTTCGTCGACATCGAAGCCGAACAGAAAGCCCTGGCAGCCGAAGCCTGGAGCGCGCGCAAGCCGATCCAGCAAGGCGGCCTGCTGAAGTTCGTGCACGGTGGCGAATACCACGCCTACAACCCGGACGTGGTCAACACCCTGCAAGCTGCCGTACAGCAGGGCGACTACGCCAAGTTCAAGGAATACACCGCGCTGGTGGATAACCGCCCGGTGTCGATGATCCGCGACCTGTTCAAGGTGAAAACCCTGGACACGCCGCTGGCCATCAGCGAGATCGAACCACTGGAGTCGATCCTCAAGCGTTTCGACTCCGCCGGTATTTCCCTGGGCGCGTTGTCGCCTGAGGCTCACG
The DNA here is from genome assembly GCF_016650855.1 of Pseudomonas sp. TH32. Taxonomy (NCBI): domain Bacteria; kingdom Pseudomonadati; phylum Pseudomonadota; class Gammaproteobacteria; order Pseudomonadales; family Pseudomonadaceae; genus Pseudomonas; species Pseudomonas sp. TH32. The sequence continues at coordinate 5,990,912 of NZ_JAEKFA010000002.1, forward strand.
AAGCCCTGGCCGAAGCCATGAACCGCCTGGGTGCGCGTTCCAACTCCGGCGAAGGCGGTGAAGACCCGGCGCGTTACGGCACCATCAAGAGCTCGAAAATCAAGCAGGTTGCCACGGGCCGTTTCGGCGTGACCCCGGAATACCTGGTCAACGCCGAAGTGCTGCAGATCAAGGTGGCCCAGGGCGCCAAGCCGGGTGAAGGCGGACAACTGCCAGGCGGCAAGGTCAACGGCCTGATCGCCAAACTGCGTTACGCAGTGCCGGGCGTGACCCTGATTTCGCCGCCGCCGCACCACGACATCTACTCCATCGAGGATTTGTCGCAGCTGATTTTCGACCTGAAACAAGTCAACCCGCAGGCGCTGGTCTCGGTGAAACTGGTCGCGGAAGCCGGCGTGGGCACCATCGCCGCCGGTGTGGCCAAGGCCTATGCCGACCTGATCACCATCTCGGGCTACGACGGCGGCACCGGCGCTTCGCCGCTGACCTCCATCAAGTACGCTGGCGCGCCGTGGGAACTGGGCCTGGCGGAAACTCACCAGACCCTGCGCGGCAACGACCTGCGCGGCAAGGTCCGGGTGCAGACCGACGGTGGCCTGAAAACCGGCCTCGACGTGATCAAGGCTGCGATCCTCGGCGCCGAAAGCTTCGGCTTCGGCACCGCACCGATGATCGCCCTGGGCTGCAAATACCTGCGCATCTGCCACCTGAACAACTGCGCCACCGGCGTGGCCACTCAGAACGAGAAGCTGCGCAAGGACCACTACATCGGTACCGTCGACATGGTGGTGAACTTCTTCACCTACGTCGCCGAAGAAACCCGTGAGTGGCTGGCCAAGCTGGGCGTGCGCTCCCTGGAAGAGCTGATCGGCCGTACCGACCTGCTGGACATCCTCGAAGGCCAGACCGCCAAGCAACAGCACCTGGACCTGACGCCGCTGTTGGGCAGCGATCACATCCCGGCCGACAAACCACAGTTCTGCCAGGTTGACCGCAACCCGCCGTTCGACAAGGGCCTGCTGGCCGAGAAGATGGTCGAGATGGCCAGTTCGTCGATCAACGACGCGAGCGGCGGCGAATTCGCCCTGGATATCTGCAACTGCGACCGTTCCATCGGCGCACGCATCTCCGGCGAAATCGCACGCAAGCACGGCAACCAGGGCATGGCCAAGGCGCCGATCACCTTCCGCTTCAAGGGCACCGCTGGCCAGAGCTTCGGCGTATGGAACGCCGGTGGCCTGAACATGTACCTCGAAGGCGACGCCAACGACTACGTGGGCAAGGGCATGACCGGCGGCAAGCTGGTGATCGTTCCGCCTGCGGGCAGCGTCTACAAGACTCAAGACAGTGCGATCATCGGCAACACCTGCCTGTACGGCGCAACCGGCGGCAAGCTGTTTGCAGCCGGTACGGCGGGTGAGCGTTTCGCGGTGCGTAACTCCGGTGCCCACACCGTGGTTGAAGGCACCGGCGATCACTGCTGCGAGTACATGACCGGTGGCTTTGTCGCGGTGCTGGGCAAGACCGGCTACAACTTCGGTTCGGGCATGACCGGCGGTTTCGCCTACGTGCTCGACCAGGACAACACCTTCGTCGACAAGGTGAACCACGAGTTGGTGGAGATCCAGCGGATCAGCGGCGAAGCGATGGAATCCTATCGCAACCACTTGCAGCATGTGCTGGACGAATATGTCGAGGAAACCAACAGCGAATGGGGTCGTAACCTCGCTGAAAACCTCGATGACTACCTGCGCCGTTTCTGGCTGGTCAAGCCCAAGGCTGCCAACCTGAAATCGTTGCTTTCCAGCATCCGTGCCAACCCGCAGTGATATGCGCCTGAAGAGTTTGATGAGGTTTTAACATGGCTGAACGTCTGAATAACGACTTCCAGTTCATCGATGTCGGGCGCAAAGATCCGAAGAAGAAACTGTTGCGTCAACGCAAGAAAGAGTTCGTGGAAATCTACGAGCCCTTCAAACCCCAGCACTCGGCCGACCAGGCCCACCGCTGCCTGGGGTGCGGTAACCCGTATTGCGAATGGAAGTGCCCGGTGCACAACTTCATTCCCAACTGGTTGAAATTGGTGGCCGAGGGCAACATCCTCGCCGCCGCCGAGCTGTCGCACCAGACCAACACCCTGCCGGAAGTCTGCGGCCGGGTGTGCCCGCAGGATCGTCTGTGCGAGGGTGCGTGCACCCTCAACGACGGCTTCGGCGCGGTGACCATCGGTTCGGTGGAGAAGTACATCACCGACACCGCGTTCGCCATGGGCTGGCGTCCGGACATGTCCAAGGTCAAGCCGACCGGCAAGCGCGTGGCGATCATCGGCGCAGGCCCGGCGGGCTTGGGCTGTGCTGACGTGCTGGTGCGTGGCGGCGTGACCCCGGTGGTGTTCGACAAGAACCCGGAAATCGGTGGCCTGCTGACCTTCGGCATCCCCGAGTTCAAGCTGGAAAAAACCGTACTGAGCCATCGTCGCGAAGTCTTCACCGGCATGGGTATCGAGTTCCGCCTCAATACCGAAATCGGCAAAGACGTGACCATGGAGCAACTGCTCGAAGAATACGATGCCGTGTTCATGGGCATGGGCACCTACACCTACATGAAGGGCGGCTTTGCCGGTGAGGACCTGCCGGGCGTGTACGACGCCCTGGATTTCCTGATCGCCAACGTCAACCGCAACCTGGGCTTTGAAAAGTCGCCGGAAGATTTCGTCGACATGAAAGGCAAGAAGGTCGTGGTGTTGGGCGGTGGTGACACCGCGATGGACTGCAACCGTACGTCGATTCGCCAGGGCGCCAAGTCGGTGACCTGTGCGTACCGTCGTGACGAAGCCAACATGCCGGGCTCGCGCAAAGAGGTGAAGAACGCCAAGGAAGAAGGCGTGAAATTCCTCTACAACCGCCAGCCGATCGCCATTGTCGGCGAGGACCGTGTCGAAGGCGTGAAAGTGGTCGAGACCCGTCTCGGCGAACCGGACGCCCGTGGCCGTCGCAGCCCTGAGCCGATCCCGGGTTCCGAAGAGATCATCCCGGCTGACGCCGTGGTCATCGCCTTCGGTTTCCGCCCAAGCCCGGCGCCGTGGTTCGAGCAGTTCGAGATCCAGACCGACAGCCAGGGCCGCGTCGTCGCCCCGGAACAAGGCCAGTACAAACACCAGACCAGCAACCCGAAAATCTTCGCCGGTGGCGACATGGTTCGCGGTTCTGACCTGGTGGTAACCGCGATCTTCGAAGGGCGCAATGCCGCCGAAGGGATCCTGGATTACCTGCAGGTCTGATCCTGATCTCGAGTTGAAATGGGATCAAAATGTGAGAGCTGGCTTGCTTGCGATAACGATGTTGAATTCACCACCGCCATCGCAGGCAAGCCAGCTCCCACACAAACCCCATTCCATAGTGGGGTTTGTGATGCCAGTCATTGCGACAAATTGACCCGATAGACAAAAGGCACGGCTCACTCCGTGCCTTTTGCGTCGCGCTCTGAGAAAATGCCCGCACTTTTTTTGCGGATGCCGACATGACTGCCCTCAAGAACGACCGTTTCCTTCGTGCCCTGCTCAAGCAACCCGTGGACGTCACCCCTGTGTGGATGATGCGCCAGGCCGGTCGCTACCTGCCGGAATACCGCGCCAGTCGCGCCCACGCCGGCGACTTCATGAGCCTGTGCATGAACCCGGAGTTCGCCTGCGAAGTCACGATGCAACCGCTGGACCGCTATCCACAGCTGGATGCGGCCATCCTCTTCTCCGATATCCTGACCATCCCCGACGCCATGGGCCAAGGCCTGTACTTCGAAACCGGCGAAGGCCCGCGTTTCAAGAAAGTCGTCAGCACCCTGGCCGACATCGAAGCCCTGCCGATCCCTGATCCGCACAAGGACCTGGGCTACGTGATGGACGCCGTCAGCACCATCCGCCGCGAGCTGAACGGCCGCGTGCCGCTGATCGGCTTCTCCGGCAGCCCTTGGACGCTGGCCACCTACATGGTCGAAGGCGGCTCGTCGAAAGACTTCCGCAAGACCAAGGCCATGCTCTACGACAACCCGCAAGCCATGCACCTGCTGCTGGACAAGCTGGCGCAGTCGGTCACTTCCTACCTCAACGGCCAGATCATGGCCGGCGCCCAGGCGGTGCAGATCTTCGACACCTGGGGCGGTAACCTGTCGGCGGCGGCGTACCAGGAGTTCTCCCTGGCCTACATGCGCAAAATCGTCAGCGGCCTGATCCGTGAGCACGAAGGCCGCAAAGTGCCGGTCATCATGTTCACCAAGGGCGGTGGCCTGTGGCTGGAAAGCATTGCCGACGCCGGCGCCGACGCGCTGGGCCTGGACTGGACCTGCGACCTCGGCGAAGCCCGTCGCCGTGTAGGCAACAAAGTGGCGCTGCAAGGCAACATGGACCCGACCGTGCTGTACGCCAAGCCGGAAGCCATCCGCGCTGAAGTCGGGCGTATCCTCGCCAGCTACGGCAAAGGCAGCGGTCACGTGTTCAACCTTGGCCACGGCATCACCCCGGAAGTCGATCCGGAGCACGCAGGCGCGTTCCTGCGGGCGGTGCATGAATTGTCGGCGCAGTATCACGAGTGATAATGCGGCAATGAAAAAGCCCGGCATGTGCCGGGCTTTTTTGTGGGTGATATTTTTTGCGAGAGCACCGGCAGTCGTATGGTGGTTGAAATGTCCGTAATGAAGGACATAATCGACGTATCAGTTAAAAATGTCCGTTATAGGTAACATTATGCTCATCGCGAATCCAACCGCTCTAGGCGAAAGAATACGCCAGTTGCGTCGCGCCAAGGACTATAGCCAAGAACAGCTTGCGACCAAGGCCAAGTGCAATCGCAAGACCATCATTGGCCTTGAGGCGGGCGAAAATGTAGCGATGTATTCGGTATTCCGGGTTATCGCGGCATTGGGAATGGCTTTGGAAGTGGTGGATAAACGCATCGACCTCAAATCCCTTGCCGACCTGGTAGAGCTTGATGAGTAGGGTCAAGTTGCTCAATGTGACGACCCCGCAAGGGCATTCCGGCGAATTGTCGAAAGGTTCGCAGTTCGCGTTTTCTTACGACTCTGCCGAGGCCGCGCGGGAAGTGTCATTGGTCATGCCCTATGACCCGACGCCCTCGGTCAGTAACGTGCTGCATCCGATTTTCGATATGAACGTGCCGGAAGGGTTTCTGGCCGATCAGATCAAACGGCGGATGGCCAAGCATATGCAGGTGGATGAAATGCGCCTGTTATCGGTCATCGGTGGCAATCAGATTGGGCGCCTCACCTACCAGAATCCCGCTGAGGTATCAGTGGCTGTTCGTGCACAGGTGGGACTCCATGAAATTCTCTCGGCAGATACCTCCCGAGGTGTTTTCGAGTTTCTGGTGGATACCTATTTCGAGTCAGGAATTTCGGGCGTGCAGCCTAAGGTGCTGGTCCCGGATCTGGACAAGCTGACCGGCAGCCGCAAAACCATGCTCAGCTCCGACCTTATCGTAAAGTCCGGTGCTGACGAGTATGCCCACTTGGCACAGAATGAGTTCCTTTGCCTCGAGGCGGCCCGGATGGCAGGTCTGGAGACGCCTCCTTTCTGGCTTTCCGAAAGGGGTGATCTATTTGTCATGGAGCGTTTTGACCTGACCCCGAGCGGCAGGTTGGGCTTCGAAGACATGGCCGTTCTGCTGAGCCTCAACAAAGACCCGCATGACAATTACAAGTACTCCCAAAGTTACGAAACCCTTGCGGCGGTGATCAATGAGGTCTGTCGACATGGGGACCCGTTGCGCGAGCTTGAACGGTTTTTCTCTTCCGTCTGCCTGTCGGTCATGGTGCGTAATGGTGATGCTCACCTGAAAAATTTCGGGGTGACTTACACCCATCCAGAGGCCCGTGAAACGGTGAAGCTGGCACCGGTGTTCGATGTCACCACAACGACGGTGTATGAGAACTACAACCCTAAGTCTGGCCGCTCACTGGTTGATCGGACATTGGCAATCAAGATGAACAAGGTGAAGGCTTATCCTGATCGTCAGCAACTGATTGAATTCGGGCGTAAGCACTGTGTGGTGGACAAACCGGCGTTAATCATTGAGCGCGTCGCGCAGGCGATGTCGCAGGCGTTGGCCACGCATCAAGCACGCATCGATGCGGAGCTGTTTTCGGCAATGCAGGCGGAATGGGATGCAGGGCGTGCCATGGCACTTCATGACTCAGTAACGCCGGGCATGAAGCGAAAGCCTGTCGTGAAAAAGCCGCAGTGACGCGGCTTTTTTATGGGGCACGGTTTAACTAAGCCTTGGCTTCCTGCAACGGCGGCAACTTCGCCAGCTTCAACGCCACCAGCAGCGCGACGATCAACAGCGCGACGATAAACCCGCCAATCCCGTTCCACCCGCCGTAGTGCCAGAAAAATCCGCCCGCTGTTCCCGCAATACTCGACCCGACGTAATAACTGAACAGGTACAGCGACGATGCCTGCCCCTTGGCTTTCAGTGCGCGGCGGCCGATCCAGCTGCTGGCCACCGAGTGGGCGCCGAAGAAGCCGAAGGTGAAGATCAACATGCCCGGAACCACCAGCCACAGCGGGGTGAACAGGGTCAGGGCGATGCCGCCCAGCATCAGCACGATCGTCCCCCACAGCACACGACGGCGGCCGAGGCGGTCGGCCAGGGAGCCGATTTTCGCCGAGCTGTAGATACCCGAGAGGTACACCAGAGACAGCAGGCCTACCACCGCCTGGCTCAAATCGTACGGGGCAGCCAGCAAGCGGTAGCCGATGTAGTTGAACATCGTCACAAAGGCGCCCATCAGCACGAAGGCTTCGAGGAACAGCCACGGCAGGCCGGCATCCTTGAAGTGCATGGTGAAGCCGTCGATCAGGCTGCGCGGGTGCAGGGTGCTGGCGCGGAAGTTGCGCGATTCGGGGAGGATTTTCCAGAACACCGTGGCCGCGATCAGCGCCAGGGCGCCGATGATCAGCATCGCGGTGTGCCAGCTGACGAAGTCGATCAGCACGCCGATGATCAAGCGCCCGCTCATCCCGCCAATGGCGTTACCGCCGATGTACAGGCCCATGGCCAGGCCGATGTGTTGTGGGTGAATTTCTTCGCTCAGGTAGGTCATGGCCACCGCTGCCAGGCCGCTGAGGGACAGGCCCACCAGTGCGCGCATCAGCAGGATGCCTTCCCAGCTCGGCATCAGGCCGCTGGCGATGGTGCACAGCGCGGCGCAGAACAGCGCGGCAACCATCACCGGCTTTCGTCCCAGGGTGTCGGAAATCGGCCCGGTGATCAGCAGGCCAATGGCGAGCATGCCGGTGGCGACCGAGAGAATCAGGCTGCTTTGCGCGGCATTGATGGAAAATTCGTGGGACAGCGCCGGCATCATCGGCTGCACGCAGTAGAGCAGGGCGAAGGTGGCGAAACCGCCGGAAAACAGCGCCAGCACCGTGCGCATGAACATAGGGGTGCCTTTTTCGATGAACTGCTCGTTGAGCTGTGCCACCACGTCATCGAGGGCGGTGGGCGGTACTTCTTGAGCGAGCGGAGCGACAGCAGATTTCACGCGGGACCTCGGGGAGGAAAGACTGCCAGGGCTGGCAATGCAAAAAAGAATATAGCTCCCTAATGATTCTTTCCAATATATTGTTCGACCTGTTTAAGAGCTTTTGCGACCTAATGAGGTTTTCATGGAATTGCGCCACCTGCGTTACTTCATCGCCGTGGCTGAAGAGCTGCATTTTGGCCGCGCCGCGCAGGTGCTGGGGATCTCCCAGCCGCCCCTGAGCCAGCAGATCCAGGCGCTGGAGCAGGAGATTGGTGCGCGGTTGTTTGAGCGTACCAATCGTCGGGTCGAGCTGAGCGAGGCGGGCCGGTTGTTCCTGCAAGAGGCGCGTCTGGTGCTGGCGCAGGTGGATAAAGCCGCGGACGTGGCGCGTCGGGCGCAGCTGGGAGAACTGGGTGAGCTGAAGATTGGCTTCACGTCTTCTGCGCCGTTCAACTCCAGCATCCCGCAGGCGATCTTCGCGTTTCGCCAGGCATTCCCGGCGGTGCATTTGAATCTGCAGGAGATGAGCAGTACGGAAGTGGCCGAGTCGCTGGTGGATGAGTCGATACAGGTGGGGTTGATGCGGCCGTTGCCGTTGCCTGATTCCCTGAGCGTCGTGGAACTGATGCGCGAACCCTTGGTGGCCGTGCTGAACGCTGGGCATCCGTTGGTGGAAGGCAGCGAGCGCGGTTTGCACCTGGCGCAATTGGCTGAAGAGCCGTTTGTGTTTTTCCCGCGGACTTACGGCAGCGGCCTGTATGCCCAGTTGCTGAACCTGGCGCGTGATGCAGGGTTCAGCCCGCACTTCGCCCAGGAGGCCGGGGAGGCGATGACGATCATTGGTCTGGTGGCGGCGGGGTTGGGGGTCTCGGTGCTGCCGGCGTCGTATCAGCGGATCCGCATTGATGGCGTGGTTTACCGCACCTTGCTGGACCAGGAAGCGGTGACGGCGGTGTGGCTGGTGCAGCGCAAGGGCCAGCAGACGCCGATGGCGAAAGCGTTTGTCGAGTTACTTGTGGCGAGGGGGCTTGTCCCCCGTTAGGCTGCGAAGCAACCTCAATCAGTTATTAGGGCTGCTGTGCAGCCCAACGGGGGACAAGCCCCCTCGCCACAGGACAAGCGCCTGCCACATGGGCGCAAATACATCAGTTCTGCTTCGAAGTCCCGGTCTGCTGGAACAACTGCGCTGCCGACCCGGTGTCACTCACCCCATTGGTGCGCAGCGCCGCCAGGATGTCCTTGTCCAGCATGCTCACCCAGCGGTTGTAGTTGCGATGAATCTTGCCGTCCTTGTAGCCCAGGTCGCGGCTGTCGCGGTAGGTGATGGCGTAGCTGGTCGCGGTGTAGCGGATGTCGATTTCAGCGTGGAACTGGTTGCGCACGTTGATCTCGGCCTGGACCAGTTGCGGGCTCAGGCGCTGCACCACCCATTCGCGCTTGTTCAGGGCAGCCACGATGGTCTGCTTCATTTTTTCTTCGTTGATCTGCGGGTTCGCCGGCAAGTCGTGCTGGGTGTTGAGCACCGGTTTGTTGGTGCAGCCAGCGGTGGTGAGCAGGGCCAAAGCGACCAGTGTTGCGCGTAGCAGGGAAGACATTCCATTTCTCCAGTCAGTAAAAAAACTTACGCCCAGCGGCGGAAAATCAGCGAGGTGTTGACGCCGCCAAAGGCAAAATTGTTGTTCATCACGTAGTCGCTGTGCAGCTCGCGGAACTCACCTTGCAGGTAGTCCAGTTCGCCGCAGCGCGGGTCGATGTCGTCGAGGTTGAAGGTGTGCACGTACTGGTCGCGGTTCATCATCTCGATGCTGAACCACGACTCCAGCGCACCGCACGCGCCCAGGGTATGCCCGAGGAAACTCTTCTGCGAACTGATGGGCATGCGGCTGCCGAACAGGCTGCTGGTGGCCAGGGTTTCGGCGATGTCGCCCTGGTCGGTGGCGGTGCCATGGCCGTTCACGTAGCCGATGGCGTCGGGCTGCAGCCCGGCATCTTCCAGGGCCAGTTCCATGGCACGGCGCATGGTGGCCTGTTCCGGACGCGTGGTGTGCTGGCCGTCGGCGTTGCTGCCGAAGCCGACGATTTCGGCGTGGATATGCGCACCACGGGCCAATGCATGTTCCAGCTCTTCGAGCACCAGGATGCCGCCGCCTTCGCCAATCACCAGGCCGTCGCGCCCACTGTCGTAGGGGCGCGGGCTGGTTTGCGGTGCATCGTTTTTCAGGCTGGTGGCGTACAAGGCATCGAAGACCATGGCTTCAGTGGGGCACAGCTCTTCCGCGCCACCCGCCAGCATCAGTGGCAAGCGGCCAAACTTGATGGCTTCATAGGCGTAGCCGATGCCCTGGCTGCCACTGGTGCACGCGCTGGACGTCGGGATCAGCCGGCCGGTGAGGCCAAAGAAGATGCTGATATTCGCCGCCGTGGTGTGGGGCATCATCCGCACGTAAGAGTTGGCGTTCAGGCCCTCGGCCACCGAGTTCAGCAGCATGTTGCCGAAGGCCTTGATCTCGTCGGTGCTGCCGGTGGACGAGCCGCAGGCCACGCCCATGCGTCCGTCCTTGATCGACTCGTCGCCCAGCAAACCCGCGTCTTTCAGCGCCTGTTCCGCCGCCCATACCGCCAGGCGGGAAACCCGGCCCATGCTGCGCAGTTGCTTGCGGGTCCAGTGGGCGGGCACCACGAAATCATCGATCGGCCCGGCCAATCGCGTGTTCAGCTCGGTGAAGCGATCCCACTCGTCCATGCGCCGAATACCACTGCGGTTGGCGCGGAAGTTGGCGGCGATGGTTGCCCAATCGCTGCCCAGGGACGTAATGCCGGCCATGCCGGTGACCACCACGCGTTTCATCAGCACAGGCCTCCATTCACGGCCAGTACCTGGCGGGTGATGTAGCCGGCTTCCGCCGACATCAGGAAATTCACCGCCCCGGCCACTTCTTCCGGAGTGCCCATGCGTTGGGCCGGGATCATTTTCATCAGCTCTTCCACCGGCACATTTTCATCCAGCATCGCCGTGTCGATCAGCCCGGGGGCCACGCAGTTGACGGTGATCTTGCGCTTGCCCAGCTCGATGGCCAGGGCCTTGGCGGCGCCGATCAAGCCGGCCTTGGACGCACTGTAGTTGACCTGGCCACGGTTGCCGATGAGACCGGACACCGAGGTGATGCACACGATGCGGCCCGCCGCGCGACGACGAATCATCGGCATCATTACCGGGTGCAGCACGTTGTAGAACCCGTCGAGGTTGGTGCGCATCACCACGTCCCAGTCGTCTTCCGAGAGCGCCGGGAACGCGCCATCGCGGGTCAGCCCGGCGTTGAGGACCACGCCGTAATACGCGCCATGGGCTTCCACGTCGGCTTCAAGGATCTCTTTGCAACTGGCGCGGTCCGCCACGTCGAATTGCAACACCCGGGCCTTGCGTCCCAAGGCTTCGATTTCGACCTGCACTGCATCCGCCTCGGCACGCCCGCTGCGGCAATGCAGCACGATGTCGTGCCCGGCCTGGGCCAGGCGCAAAGCGATAGCGCGGCCGATGCCACGGCTGGAGCCGGTCACCAATACGGATTCAGTCATGGCGTGGTGTCCTTCGATTCATCTAAATAGTTGGCCGCCTGGGGCGGTCGAAATACGTTCAAGCGTGCACTCGCCCGGATACCGTCACCGGTGAGGTGGCATTCGAACACACCCATGCCGTTGTCGTCTTCCAGGGAGCGCAGGCCGTGGATGGTCAGCTCGGTGCCGGCGGGAAAGTGCTCGACGTTGCACTCGAATTTGCGCGTGCCCAGCAGGAAACCCAATTCCACGGCCTCGCCTTTCTGGCGCGCACGGCAACCGGCGTAGGCGGCGACGCTTTGCGCCATCAACTCAACGCCGACCCACGCGGGCAGGCTGCCGTCGGCACGGTTGAAAAGACCGCCGGGCCTGACCGTCAGGCGGGTGCGGATCTGTTCTTCATCAAAGCTCAGGATCTGATCGATCAGGATCATGTCACCGGCGTGGGGCAGCAGGTCGGCGAGCGGCCAATTGATCATGGGGCGTCTCCGATAATCAGGCTGACGTTGTTGCCGCCGAAGGCAAACGAGTTGCTCATCAGGCAGCGTTTTTCCAGGGTGTCGCCGGGCGACGCCCACTTCAGTACGGGCAACTCGGGGTCTGCCTGGCCATCCCAGACATGCGGCGGCACCACCCCTTGCGCCAGGCTCAGCCAGCAGAATGCCGCTTCCAGCGCGCCGGCGGCGCCCAGGGTGTGGCCGCTCATGGGCTTGGTCGACGAACAGGCCACGCCGTCCGGGAACAGGGCCGCGACCGCCAGGGCTTCCATGGCGTCGTTATGCTGCGTGGCGGTGCCGTGCAGGTTCAGGTAGCCGATCTGCCCGGGCGCCAGTTTTGCGCTGGCCAGGGCTTTGCGCATCGCCTGCAGCGCGCCCTTGCCGGTGGGTTCGGGGGCGGAAATATGGTGGGCGTCGCAACTGGCGCCACTGCCCAACAGCGCGACCGGCGCCGGGGTCTTGCTCATCAGGAACAGCACCGCCGCTTCGCCGATATTGATCCCGTTACGGTTCGCCGAGAACGGGTTGCAGCGCTGTGCCGACACCGCTTCCAGCGACGAGAAACCATTGAGGGTCAGCTTGCACAGCGTGTCGACGCCACCGCAGATCACCGCATCGCACACGCCCAGATCCAACAGGCGCTGGGCACTCATCAGCGCCCGGGCGCTGGAGGTGCAGGCAGTAGAAATCACATAGGCCGGGCCTCTCAGTTGCAGCCATTCGGCGAGGAAATTGGCCGGGGCGCCGAGCTCCTGTTGCTGGTAGTCGTAGTCGCCGGGGAACTGCTTCTCCCGCAGGTAGTGGGCGATACCGCGGCTGGCCTCATCGATGCCCGAGGTGCTGGTGCCGAGCACGATGCCGATACGCGATGCACCGAACGTCTGGATTGCATGGCGGATCTCGCCGTCAATCTGCAACGCCGCTTCCAGCAACAGCTGGTTGTTGCGGCTGCGATGGGACTCCAGCCCGGGCGGGATTGCCGCCAGCTCACCGTGTACGCCGGCCACCGGCAACACACGCTCCGGCACCCAGCCGCTTTCGGCGCGCATGCCGGAGCAGTCGCCGGCAAACAGGCCGCGGCTGACTTCGCGCTTGTCACGGCCCAGGGCGCAAATCATGCCAAGGGCATTGAGGTAGGCGGTCATCGGGCGGCCTCAAGGGGCGAGACGCGGTAGGTCAGGTGTTGCCCGATCACGTCCACGCGAAACACCAGGGAGGAGTGATAGGTGATCTTCCAGTGGGACGGCAGGGTACGCGTCAGGTCCATTTCCTGGGTGCCGGGGTACAACGCGGAGACTTCATCCGCCGAGGTCAGGGCGAACAACAGCGCGGCGAACAGCTCCCGCGCCTGTGGATTGGGCGGCAGCAAGCCGTCAGCCTGCCAGGCGCCGTTGATCAACTTCTGACGGGCCTGGGGAATGCCCAGCGGGTCCATCATCGACCAGCGGATCCCGCCGCCTTCGCGCTGCATCACCAGCAACCAGTCCTGGCGCTGGCCGTCCTGTTCACGCTGCACGTGCAGTTGCAGCGGCAGGCTCAGCACCGGGCTTTTCGACGGCAGCGGTGGCTGGCTGGCGCACGCACTCAGCAGCAACAGGCAGCCGATCAACAGCATTCGGATCATGTTTCAGGGCTCGCTAAAGGTTTGCGGGCGACCACGTTGACCAGGGTTTCTTCGCGCTGGCCGGCCGGCGGCGGCTGGCGCAGGCCCCAGCGCTCAAGCAGGCCGAAATCGGTGGCGCGGCTCCACCACAGGTAGGGGTATGAGACGTTCTGCGGGCCGAACTCGAAGCCCTGCTCGCGGAGCATCTCAAGGTACTCTTCTGCGCTTTTTTGCACATGCATCGGGTGACGGAACAGCCAGCGAATCACCCAGGTGTCGATGTAGGCTTCGGTGGACTCGGCGAACAGCAAATAGCCGCCCGGCTTGAGCACCCGGTAGAACTCTTTCAGGGCGCGATGTTGTTCCACCAGGTGATGGAAAGTCTGGTGACAGAACAGCACATCGACACTGGCGTCGGGCACATCGAGGGTCGCGCAGTCGCTGCCGATCAACTCGATGGACAAGCCCTGGCGCGCGGCTTCCGCGCGGCTCAGATCGAGACTGAGCGGGTCTGCGTCCAGGCCGATCAGGCGTTCGGGGGCGAACACCTGCTGCAGGTACTGGAACGATTTGCCCTGGCCGCAGCCGGCGTCCAGCAGCACCGGCGCCACCGGCAGCGGATCGCTGAACAGGCTGCGCAGGTCATTGATTGCCACACGCAGCACATGGTGCTGCCAGGTGTGGCTGCGCAGGAACCAGAAGCCGAATTTGGTTTCCTCAACGTAGTTCTTACTTAAATACTGGCTGCTCATCTTTTCTTCCTTGTCCCGGACGGGGCGGCCCACGGCGCCAGCATGAAGCTGAACGCCAGCCCCAGGCTCACCGACAGCCCAAAATTACTCACCGCCGGTGTGCTGGAAATAGCCAGCAGGCCGAACGATAGCCAAGTAGTCACGGCGGCCAACAGTGTGCCCAACAGGCTCACGGCGGCGCCGCCAATTTGTTCACGCATCAGGATCGCGTAGTCGACGCTGATGGCGGTCACCAGCAGCAGGCCAAACAGGCTGAACAACGTCAGTGGCTGCCCCAGCCAACCGAGGCTGGCCAGGCTGCACAGCGCCGCCAGCAGCGGCAGGGCGACGATACGCAGGGCACCGCCGAAGCCGAACGGCAGGATCAGCAACAGCACGATCAACACGCACGACATCAACTTCAATTCGGCCGCGCTGATCTGCGTGGCGGCAAACACCTGGTTCAAGTCGCCCAGGCGGTCCACCAACTGCACGCCAGGCAAATCCAGGGCCTGCACCCGCAGCAGGGCCGGGTTGTTCAAGCCTTGCAGGCTCACCATGGCCGCCACGCCGCCGTCGACGTTGCCCAGCCACAGCGTGCGCCACGGCTCAGCCAACGGGCCAACCAAGGCGGCGTCGATGTCTTCGGTGGGCAGGGCTTGCAACTGGGCCAGCTCGACTTGCAACGCGCTGGCAGGCACGCCAAGGTCGAGCAATGGCTGCCAGTACTGCGGCAACGTGTTCAGGGCGTCACGCAGTTGCTGTTGCTCGGCCGGCGCGCTGACCAACTGGTTGAGTGCCAGGTAACCCTGGAGCTTGTCCATGTTCACCAACTGATCCAGACGCTGGCTCAGGGCGGCCTGACGTTCCAGCAGCTGCGGCTGATTGTCTGCCCGCACCAGGAAGAACTGGCTGGTGGGTTGGAACCCGGTAATGCGTGCAACGGCCTGGGCTTCCTGCAGCAGCTGCGGCGGGGCACCGATCCATTGGCGGATATCGTTTTTGCTGTTCAGGTGCCACAGGCCGCCGGCGCAAAACACCAGCACCAGTACCAGCAACACCGGGCTGGGCAGGCGCTTGAGCAGCGACTCGCGCACGCTCAGCAGGAACTCGGCAATGCGCAGCGGCCATTGGGCCGGGCGCAGGTCGACGCCCTTGAGCAGGGCCGGCAGCAGGCACACGGCCGACAGGTAAGCGCCCACCAGGCCCGCTGCCGAGAACACCGCGATTTGCGTCAGCGCCGGGAACGGTGTCCAGGCCAGCGCCAGGTAACCGATGCAACTGGTGGCCAGGCTCAGGCTCAGGCCCGGCAAGGTCAGGCGCAACGCCGGCCAGCTGCGCCACGGGCTCATGCTCCAGCTCTTGGACAGGTAATGCAGCGGGTAATCCACCGCCACGCCGATCAGGCTTGAGCCCAGCACCAGCGTGATGACATGCATATGCCCGAACAGCGCCACACACGCCACCGCACCAAACAACATGCCCGCCAGCACCGGCACAAACGCCAGCAACACCCGCCAGCGCCGGAAAGCCAGCAGCAACAGCAACAGAATCCCGACTGTCGCGCCGCCGCCAACCCAGGTGATTTCCCGTGTCGCCTGCTGCTGACCGGTGGCCGCATACAACAGGCCGCTGGCCGCGAGCAATTGCGCGCCTTGCTGGTCGGCCTGCTCGCGGCTGGCCTTGAGTAATTCGGCCACTTGCAGCGGCAGTTTCATGTCGAAGGCATTGCCGGTGGTGCGCGCCCGCAGCAGCACCCAGCTTTTGCCGTCGGCATCGGCGATCAACGCGCCGCTGCCAATATCCAGTTGCACCGAACCGTGCTGCGGCTGGCTGTTCTGGATGCGCCCGGTGAGGCCCAGCCAGTCGTCCTGGCTTGGCACCAGGCTGAAACCGGTGAACGGGTCGAACAGCGCCTGAACGCGTTGCTGGATAAACGCCTGGGGCTCGTCGATCAACTGCTCGCGGTCTTTGGCCGAGAGCATTACCAGCCGGCCTTGCAGCAACTGCTGACGCAGGGCCGGGAGGTCGGCTTGCAGGTTCCACTGGACCTTTTCAAACAGGCCGCTGGCTTGCCAGCGCTCGCCCAATTGCTGGGCCAGGGCCACGGCTTTTTGCCGGTCGGCATGCCCCACCAGCACCAGCATTTCGCGGTTCAGCGGTTCCTGCATGCGTTGTTCGGCGCGCAGCTCCAAGGCGTCCGGCGCGGTGCCGGGCACCAACTCCATCAGGTTCGCCGACAGCGGCGCGCCATGGCGCCATTGCCAACCCGCCAGGGCCAACACGGCCACCAGCAGGATCAGGAACAGGCGCGGCAACCAGCGTTCACTCGGCAAAGTCGTGTTGCTCCGCGTCGCTCAAGGGTTGGCTGCTGGTGCTGTCCTGCATGCGCAGTACGGTGCTGTCGCCTTGGGTTTCCAGCAGCTCGATTTTTTGCACCAGCTCGCCGCCGTCGATATTGATCCGGGTGAACACCTGCTTGAGCAGGAGCGAGCGTGGGATCAGCGTGAGTTTCCACTGCTGGGCGTCGCCTTGCAGTTGCAGCTCGAAGTCACGTTGCAAGCCGCTACTGTCGCCCTGCAACACCGCGAGGAACAAACGGTTCTGCTCGGCACCGGCGCTCTTGTTCGGCAGCAGTTGCCAGCCATTGGCGTCACGCCGGGCGATGCCGTTGGCGCTGATGCGGTAGTCCTGTTGCAGCGGGGTTTTCAGCAGCCACAACAGGCCGTGATACTTGGCCAGCACGAAGGTGCCCTTGCTGGTCAGTGGCTGCGGCAGGGCGCGCAGGTGTTTTTCCTGGATGAAGTTGCCGTGGATCACCGACGGCTTTGCCAACTGGTCGCTGAGCTGTTGCAGGTCGAAGGCATGGGCGCTGAGGCTCAGCAGCCAGCCCGCCAGAACGATTAACGCTTTCATGCCAACGCCCTCTCGACCGCTTCGACAAACATCTTCGGCGACGCCAGTTGCATCTCGCGGCTGGCAATCTCCACCGCCACTTGCACGGTGCTGGCGCGGGTCAGACGCTCGCCGGTGGCCTTGTCGCTGATCAGGTAATTGACCTTCAAGCGGTTCTCCCACTCCACCAGGCTGGCACGCACAGTGATGGTCTGGCCGAAGGTGGCGCCGCGCACATACCGCAGCTGCATATCGATCACCGGCCAGGCGTAGCCCGACTCCAGCATCGTGGTGTAGTTGTGGCCGAGCTTGTCCAGCAAGGCGCAACGGGCGACTTCCAGGTACTTCACGTAGTGCCCGTGCCACACCACGTTCATGGTGTCGATGTCGAAAAACGGCACGAGGATTTCAGTGTCGCAGTGCAACACGCCCTGGCTACGCATGCAGCCTCCAGTGTTGCTCGGCGATGCGTTTCAGGCACAGGCGCAGTTCGCCTTCCAGGGCGCGGTCTTCGATGACCGGCGGGAAGTCCTTGGCCAATTCTTCGTGCATGGCGGCCAGCGCCGGCGGCAGCGGGCGGGCGTCTTCAGCCTGGGCCCGCAGCCAAACGCCCTGGTTGGCGGCCAGCAAGGTGGCGGCGGCGACTTGTTCGGTCAGCTCCAGCACGCGAATGGCGTCGCGGGCGGCGATGGTGCCCATGCTCACCTTGTCCTGGTTGTGGCACTCGGTGGAGCGCGAGAACACGCTGGCCGGCATCGTGTTTTTCAGCGCCTCGGCGGTCCAGGCGCTGGTGCCGATCTGCACGGCCTTGAAGCCGTGGTTGATCATCGCCCGCTCGGCTGGCGCGCCCGACAGATTGCTCGGCAGGCCGTGGTTGTAACGCACGTCCACCAGCAGGGCGAGCTGGCGGTCCAGCAGGTCGGCGACGTTGGCCACCAGGGTCTTGAGGCTGTCCATGGCAAACGCGATATGGCCGCCGTAGAAGTGGCCGCCGTGCAGCACGCGTTCTTCTTCGGCGTCGATGATCGGGTTGTCGTTGGCGCTGTTGAGTTCGATCTCGATGAACGAGCGCAGCCAGTTCAGGCTGTCTGCCAGCACGCCCAACACGTGGGGCGCGCAGCGCAGCGAGTAACGATCTTGCAGGCGATGCAGCGGCGCGGTGGGTGCGTCAATCGCCAGGTCCTTACGCAGCCAGGCGGCAACTTGCATCTGCCCCGGGTGCGGCTTGGCGGCAAACAGGCGCTCGTCGAAATGCTCCGGGTTGCCTTGCAGCGCCACTACGTTCAGCGCGGTGATGCGCGTGGCCAGTTGCAGCAGGTAGTCGGCGCGGGCGAAAGCCAGGCAGGCGAGGCCGGTCATCACCGCGGTGCCGTTCATCAAGGCCAGGGCTTCTTTCGGGCGCAGCACCAGCGGGTCCCAGCCCAGCTCGCGGTGCACGTCGGCGGCCTGGCGACGTTCGCCACGGAACATCACCTCGCGCTCGCCGGACAAGGTCGCAGCCACGTAGGACAGCGGCGTCAAATCACCGCTGGCGCCCACCGAGCCTTCTTCCGGAATCAGCGGCAGCACATCGAATTCGAGGAACGCGTGCAGGCGTTCCAGCAACTCCACGCGTACCCCGGACACGCCGTGGCACAGCGACTGCAACCGCGCGGCCAGCACGGCGCGTGTGGCTTGCGCGTCCAGCAACTTGCCCAGGCCGCAGCCGTGGAAGGTGTAAAGGTGGCGGGGCAGCGCTTCGACGTGCTGCAACGGCACCGCCACCACGCATGAGTCGCCGTAGCCGGTGGTCACACCGTAGATCACGCCTTCCTTGTCCAGCAACGAATCGAGGAACTGCGCGCCCTTGGCGATACGCTGGCGATACGCGGCATCGGCTTGCAGTTGAGTCGGCGCCTGACGGTTGGCCAGGGCCAGCACGTCTTCGATGCGCAGGGGGAGTTCGCCGAAGGTTACCGGCTCAAGATGCGTCGTCATCGGTCTTCCAGAAAGGGTAAAAGTTGAACCATTGTTGGGGCGCTTCCAGGCAGAACTGGCCCAGGCGCTCGGCGTAGCGGGCGGTCCATTGGGCGATCACCTGCTGGCGGTCGCTGCGTTTCCATTCGATCAGGCGGGCGAACGGCTCGATGATCAGGCGGTAACGGCCTTGATGCTTCAAGCACATCAGCAGGTTGACCGGGCATTTCAGCAGGCCGGCCAGCAGCCACGGGCCCTGGGGAAAGGCGGCGTCATGGCCGAGGAAATCCACCCGCACCGTGCGCCCGCCATGCAGCGGCACGCGGTCGCCGGCAATCGCCAGCCACTCGCCGTCGTCCAAGCGCTGGCTGAGCATCATCATTACCGCAGGGTCGAGTTCGCTGACCTGGATCAGGCGCAAATGGGTCGCCCCGGCTTCGCCCAGGATCCGGTTGAAGCGTTCGGCGTGCTTGGTGTGCACCAGCACGTTCATGGTGACCTTTTCGCCCAGTTCGGCGAGGGCGCGGCACACTTCAAGATTGCCCAGGTGGGCGCCCACCAGCATCTGGCCGCGCTCGCTGCGCAGTTGGCCGCGCAGTTGGGCCGAGTCGATGATTTCGATCTGGTCCAGGCGCAGCTTGCCGTTCCACACGTCGAGCTTGTCCAGCAACGCATCGGCGAAGGCCATGAACTGCCCGAAGACCCGTCTGTGGGTGGGGCGCAGGTCGTCGCGCTGGCTCCAGTCGGCCAGCCGCTGCTGGTACTGCCAGGCGCTTTGGCGCGCGGTGCGGCCGAACAGGAAGAAGTAGAAAACGATGCCGTACAGCAGCGGGCTCAACAGCCGGCGCCCGAGGACTTTGGCGGCGAAGGCGGTGAATTTCATCAGCCAGAAACTGCCGCGTTCTTCGCGGTCGGCCCAGTGTTTAGTGTCCTGGGTCATGCTTTCCACCGGTGCCAGAGGATCATCGGGGCGCGTACCAACATGCCGAAGAACAGCCGGGTGTGCATCGAGGAAATCAGGGCGTTGTCGTGGAACAGGCGAAAGTGCGACAGACCGTCGGCGGGGTAGTGCACCTTGGTCGGCAGCCAGCGCATCGGCTGGTTGCGCCATGCCAGGCGCACCAGAATGTCGGAGTCGAAATCCATGCGTTTGCCGATGTTGGCCGAGTCCATCAGCGCCAATACCGGTGGCAAGGGATACACGCGAAAGCCGCACATTGAGTCGCGGATTTGCAGCGACAATGTGTTGATCCACACCCACACGTGGGTCAGGTAGCGCGCGTAAAGGCGGCCCTTGGGCACGCTGTCGTCGTATTCCGGGTAGCCGCAGATCACCGCATTCGGGTGGGTGCGCGAGGCGTCGAGGAAGGTGCCGACTTCCCGCAGGTCGTGTTGGCCATCGGCGTCCACTTGCAGGGCATGGGTGAAGCCCAGGCGCGCGGCTTCGCGAAAGCCGGCCATCACGGCGGCGCCCTTGCCCTGGTTGGTGGGCAGGGTCAGCAGGAAGACGTTGTCGAGGCTTGCTAGTTGCGCCAGCACGGCGGCGCAGGTGGCGCTGCTGCCGTCGTCTACCAGCAGGCACGGCAGGCCGCTGTCCAGCACGGTGCGGGCCACGGCGGGCACGGCGGCCTCGTGGTTGTAGACCGGGATCAGGGCGCAGGGGTTATGCATAACAGGTACCCCATTGGCACAAGCACTTGGTGTGGCGAGGGAGCTTGCTCCCGCTGGGCTGCGAAGCGGCCCCAATACAGGCGGCCGAGACCTGCCAGATAAACCGCAGTGCCTGGGTTGGGAGTGCTGCGCACTCCAGCGGGAGCAAGCTCCCTCGCCACAAAAGCTTAATCACTGACCCTCTCCAGCACGATACGCCCACTGGAGCAGGCCGCCGTCTCATTGCGGTAGGCGAAGTACAGCTTGCCGCGCTCCTGATCGAACCGCAGGTGCAGTTCGATCCGGTCGTCCGGGCGCACCAGTTGCTGGAACTTGAGCACTTCCATCCCGGCGAATTGCCCCGGCAGGTTGAGCAGTTGCTGGCCCAGGTTCAGGGCCCAATCCACCTGTACCACACCCGGCAGCACTGGGGTTTGCGGGAAGTGGCCGCTGAAGTAGGCGAGGTCCGGCGGGATCGCCAGTTGCAGGGTCCATTCACCGTTGACTTCGGTTTGTTCCAGCACTTCCGGCGCTTTCGGGCGGGGCGCCAGCAGCAGGGCTTCGACGTCAGCCTGGGGCAACTTGCCTTGGCTGTTCAACGGCAACTGGCGCAACAGGCGCCAGCGGCGGGGCAGGGCCAGGGCTTCGCAGTGTTGGCTCAGGTGCTGGCGCAGGGTTTGGGTGACGGCGCGCCGACCCTGATTGCGCAGGGCATGCAAGCCTTCAGCGCTGAGCACCACGAGGGCACCGAGGGACGCGCGGTTCTCCTGCACCACGCCAAGGCGGGTTTCGGCGACCCAGGCATGGTCCGTCAGCGCTTGTTCGAGCATCGGCAGGGAGATGCGTTTCTCTTCCAGCTTGACGATGCGGTCCAGGCGGCCCAGCAATTCGAAGCGGCCGTCGGCGTGGATGTTCGCGGCGTCGGCGGTGTGCTCGATATGCCCCGCGGGCAGGTACGGCGAGGCAATGCGCAAGGCACCGTCGGCATCCTGGGTCAGTTGCACCTCGGCAAACGGCTGCCAGGGTTGGTCGCCCTGGCGCCAGGCGATGCCTCCGGTTTCCGAGCTGCCGAGGATTTCTGTGGGCCACTGTTGCAGGCGCTGATGCAGGCTGCGGGCGGCGTCGAAAGGCAGCGCGCCGCCGGAGGAAAACACTCGCTTGACCGGTGTGAGGGCCGGCCAGTCGAGGTTGTCGCCCATGCGTTTGAGCAGCGCCGGGCTGGCGACCCAGGCGAACTGCGGGTGTTCGCGGCTGGCGCGCTGTAAATCTTCGGGGAACGCCAGTTGCTGACGCACAAACGTACGCCCGGCACACAGCGGCCACAGCACCCGGAACAGCAAACCATAGATATGCTGGGTGGCGACGCTGCCGATGATGCAGGCCTCACCGAGGTCGGCGCCCCACAGGGTTTCCAGCGCCCGGACCTCATTGGCCATCTGGCGCAGGGTTTTGTCGATGCGCTTGGGCTCGCCACTGGAACCGGAGGTGCACAGGCTCAGGCAGCAGGCGTCCAGGTCCAGGGCCGCGGCGCTCAATGGCGCTTGATAGAGCGCTTCCAGCTCGCTGGCCTCGGTCAGCCAGGCGTCGACGGCGTCGTCCCAGCGTTGGCGCGTTTGAGGTTGCAGGTCGGCGGGCAACAACACGTTCACCCCGGCCCGCCATGCACCCAGCAGGGCGATCGCCAGCAAGCCGGCATCTTCCAGGTGCACCGCCAGGCGCTGGATGCCCCGGGCTTGCAACCCGGCGGCCAGGCTCAGGGATTTCTCCCATAACTGTGGGTGATCCAGGGCAGGTTCGGTGGTGACCCAACGCTGACCTACAGGCTCAAGCAACAAGTGCTCAAGATTCAACCAATTCATACGCGGCCTCGAACCCTTTGTCGTACCAGCCATTCCACGGCAAACAACAGCCCCATCAACCCGTAGGCGATCATGCCGTTGTACAACGTCCACCAGCTCAGCGGCGCCCACAGGGTGAGGGCGGCGGCGAGCAGGCCGTTACACAGAAAAAACGCACTCCACACCACGGTGACCTGGCGGGTATACACCACCGCTTTCTCGGGCAGTTGCGGCTCGGTCATGCGTGCCAGGCGTTCGACCATCGGCGGCCCGTATTTCAGGCTCAGGCCGAACAGCGCCAGCATGAACGCACTGACCAGGCTCGGGTACCAACGCAGCATTTGCGGGTTGTCGAACCAGGCGAGTAGCAGGCAAAAGACGATGATCGCCGCCGCCATCCAGCGGCTGCCCGGGCGCCTGGCGCCGGTCAGGGCACGCAACAGCCACAGGCTGCCCAACAGCAGGCCAAACTGCCACGGGGCAAAATGCTCCGTGCCGTAATACACCGCAAAAGGGTACAGCAGCCCCGCCAGCAACAGGCCAAGGCCGATCAGCCGGCTCATGCGGCCGGTTGAACCAGACGGTAGACCGCCTCGACCACGTCGTTCACGGTGCGCACGGCCTTGAACTCTTCGGCGGCGATTTTCTTGCCGGTCTGGCGCTTGATGTGGTCGATCAGGTCCACTGCGTCAATGCTGTCGATTTCCAGGTCCTGGTACAGGTTGGCGTCGAGGGTGACGCGTTCAGGTTCCAGTTCAAACAGTTCCACCAGGGCGTCGCGCAAGGTGTTGAAAATATCGTCACGAGTTTGCATGGTACGGTCTCAAGCTGCCTGTCGGGCCGTGACGAACGCCGCGAGGCTGGCCACGTTGGTGAAGTGATTGCGGGTGTCCTTGGCGTCGGCATCGATCTTGATGCCGTACTTTTTCTGGATCGCCAGGCCCAATTCCAGGGCGTCGACTGAATCCAGGCCAAGGCCTTCGCCGAACAGGGTTTGCTCGTTGCCGATGTCGCTCTCGCTGATGTCTTCCAGGCCCAGGGCCTCGATGATCAGCGTTTTTATGTCGTGCTCAAGGCGGTGTTGGTCGCTCATCTTCGGCGAGCTCCTTAATAAAATACTGGTGCAGGTAATCGTTAAGCTTGCGTGAAGCCTGGGGCGCGGGCCCTTGTGCGGCAAACGCCTGTGGTTCTATATCGGCACCCACGCGCAAACTGAAGTGAAAACGGCGATTGGGGATGCGATACCAGGGTTCTGCCTTGGTCAGGGTGGTGGGGCTGACCTTGATCACCACCGGAGTAATGATGCTCGCACCTCGCAAGGCAATGGCGGCAGCGCCGCGATGAAAGGTCGGTGCCTGGCCCGGCGAAGTGCGGGTGCCCTCGGGGAAAATGATCAGGGTCTGGCCGTCCCGCAGGGCGTCGGCGGCAGCGTCGAGCATGTCGGCGCTGCCGTCGTTGCTGATGTAGCCGGCGTCGCGCACCGGCCCGCGGGTGAACGGGTTTTGCCACAGGCTCTGCTTGACCACGCAGTTGGTCTGGCGCATCAGGGCGATCAGGAACACCACGTCCACCAGCGACGGGTGGTTGGCGATGATCATCTGGCCGGGACGGCCGAGCTTTTCGGCGCCTTCGACGCTGTAGGTCAGAATGCCCAGGCGCGTCATCATGCGGATAAACAGCCAGAACAGGCAGCTGATGGTGTGGCGGGCGCGCCGCTGATGCCGTTTGGCGTCTCCCGGCAGGCAACTGAGCAGCGGAAACACCAGCACGCGCAGGCACAGGCCGCCGATGCCAAACAGGGCGAAGGCGGCAGCGGTGGCGAACAGGCGCCAGTAATAGGCCTGCCGAGGCTTTTCGGTCAGGGCTTGCGTTGCCAGTTCCATACTCGGTTCTTCCAGGCATGTTGGCAGGCGCCCTGTTCGTTCAGCAGGGTGCGCAGCAGGTTCAGGGCGTGGGGCCACTGGGCTTTGGTGGTGGGTTGGACAGCGGCCGTATTCAGTTCCAGCTGCCACTCGTCGCCCGGCGTCAGCAACAGGCCGAGGGCATAGGGGAAGGGCACGTCGTCGATCCAGCGGGCGTAGGTTTCTGGCGGCTGCTCCTCGGTAATGATCAGCAACACAGCCGGTGCGCCTTCATTGAGCAGGGCGGCGGCTTCGAGCATGCCGTGCTCCAGGCCATCACCGGCGGCGGCGAGGGCGGTCATTTCGCTGGTTTCATTGCGCAGGATCGACCACAGGCCAATCACCGCGTTATGCACCGACAGGCTGAACTGGGTCGGCGACAGGGGCTCGTCGTTGGCCAGGTCGCTGAGAATATCGAGGGTGCGCGGGGTTTCGCCGTGACGGGAAACAAACACCAAGGGCAGCGGTTGCGGGCCTTCGGCCAGTGGCCAGCCCACACTGAAGGCCATGCGCGCCAGGCGGCTCAGGCGCCGGCGCTGCATGGCCGGCAGGAACGACACATCGGGGGCCGCGTCGCTGCTGGCAAGCAACGTCGGCTGCCGGCACCAGGCGCGCCAGTCGTCCGCGCTTTCGAGCCCGGGGGCCCAGGCGCGCCATTGGGCAATGTTGAAATTGATCACTGAGAAGTTATCCCGCCCCTGCGGGCTTCCTTGTGCGGCCTTTGGCCCCGGATTCGGGGACGGGGAGCAATGGCCGAGTGGGGCGCATTATCCCGGTGCCGTGGGGTTCTAGCAAACTTTGGTAAAGAATTGTTCACGACTGATTACAAATTGGTTGTAAAGAATTACAGATTGTCGATCAGCGGCTCGGCGCTGGCTTGTCAGGCATTTCCTTTTTAATGGCTTCGATGTACTAGAGATGTGCGGGATTGAGCCTGTGATGCTGTAGTACATGGATGAACAAGGTAGCTAACCGGCGCTTTTGCCCTCTACACTCGGTCATTCATTGATACACGGAGGTTTTTCCATGCGGCGCGTGGTGTTCAACCAAAAAGGCGGTGTTGGCAAGTCCAGCATTGCCTGCAACCTGGCGGCGGTCAGCGCCAGCGAAGGCTATCGAACCCTGTTGGTGGACCTCGATGCCCAGGCCAACTCAACCCAGTACCTCACCGGGCTGACCGGCGATGACATCCCCATGGGCATCGCCGATTTCTTCAAGCAAACCCTGTCTTCCGGGCCGTTTTCGAAGAAAAACCAGGTGGATATCTACGAAACCCCGTTCGACAACCTGCACGTCATCACCGCCACGGCGGAACTGGCGGACTTGCAGCCCAAGCTTGAGGCCAAGCACAAGATCAACAAGCTGCGAAAGCTGCTGGATGAGTTGAGCGAGGACTACGACCGGATTTACCTGGATACGCCGCCGGCGTTGAATTTTTATGCGGTTTCAGCGTTGATTGCCGCTGATCGCGTACTGATCCCGTTCGATTGCGACAGCTTCTCCCGCCAGGCGTTGTATGGCCTGCTGGCAGAAATTGAAGAATTGAAGGAAGACCACAACGAAGGGCTGGAAGTGGAAGGCATCGTGGTCAACCAGTTCCAGGCCCGGGCGAGCCTGCCGCAGCAGATGCTGGATGAACTGATAGCCGAAGGGTTGCCGGTGCTGCCGGTGTACCTGACCAGCTCGGTGCGCATGCGTGAATCGCACCAGGCCAACATGCCGCTGATCCACCTGGACCCACGGCACAAGCTGACGCAGCAGTTTGTGGAGTTGCATAACCTGCTGGAGAACGCGTGATTTAGCAGGCAATACATATCACCCATGTGGGAGCCTGCTTGTGTGGGAGCCGGGCTTGCCCGCGATGCAGTCAACTCGGTTTGTCAGTTACACCGAGGTGATGCTATCGCAGGCAAGCCAGCTCCCACATTGGTCTCTGTTCCTACAGAGAAATCGTCGTCTTGCGCCGTTGCCTACAGTTACACCGGAATCCGCCGGCTTGTGCGTCTGGATGGGCGTCTCTAAGGTTGCCCGGTCGCTGAATTCTCGGTGATCGGGTTTAGTAGCCTGTGAGAGGCGTCGTTCAATCCAGGAGCGTCGATTATGCTTAGAACTACCCCCAGCCTTTTCACAGTTACGCCCGGCCAAACCACCGAAACCCTGATCCTCAACACCTACGAAACCTTCTCCTCAGTCACCACCCTCTTGCTCGACCTTTCCGACGACCTCACCGGCAAGCAGCGCGATGTCGCGTTGGCCATTCACCAACTGAGCGAATTGGGCGTATTGCTGATGGGGCAAGTGATGGACCGGGGCGTTCCGCTACCTCAAATGCCCTGACTGCGCAGCCAGCTCATCAACTGCGGCAACGGAAACGCTCCGCTCTGACGCGCCACTTCCCGGCCATTCTTGAACAGGATCAGGCTGGGAATCGAGCGAATGCCCAACTGAGCGGATAACTGCTGATTGGCCTCGCTATCGAGCTTGGCCAACCGGCATTTCCCGGCTAACTGCCCGGCGGCTTGCTCAAACACCGGCGCAAACGATTTGCACGGCCCGCACCATTCGGCCCACACATCCACCAGCAACGGCAGGTCGCCCTTGATCTGGCTGGCGTAATCGCCCTGTTTCAGCTCAAAGGATTTGCT
The DNA here is from genome assembly GCF_016650855.1 of Pseudomonas sp. TH32. NCBI lineage: Bacteria > Pseudomonadati > Pseudomonadota > Gammaproteobacteria > Pseudomonadales > Pseudomonadaceae > Pseudomonas > Pseudomonas sp. TH32. Next base: position 6,017,722 of record NZ_JAEKFA010000002.1, read on the forward strand.
CAACAGCACCGGCTGCTTGCAGCGCCCGCACTTCGGCGCATCGCCCAGGCGTTCATTGGGGATACGGTTAAGACCGTTGCAGTGGGGGCAGGGGATGACGAGAGAGTCGGACATGGTGGGCTCCGTGAAAGTGGCCAATGGGTTCTATTTGGAGCCTGTTCCGAGGTTTATCAAGGAGCGCTAAGGCACCTATTGTGGCGAGGGAGCTTGCTCCCGCTGGGCTGCGAAGCGGCCCCAAAAAATCGGGAGCGCTGCGCACTGGAGCGCCAGCCCGGTCCAACGGGAGCAAGCTCCCTCGCCACATTGGCTCACTCCTACGATGAACAACTAATCTCCAAATGCTTCCCCCAGTCCGGCGGCCGCTGGGCGTATTGCTCCATCCCCGGCTGCTCTTCAAACGGCTTGCTCAGCACTTCATGCAGCCGGCGCACTTCGCTGTAATCCCCAAGCTCCGCCGCCTGGATAGCGTTCTGCGCCAGGTAATTGCGCAGGATATAAAGCGGGTTCACCGCATGCATCCGCTCACGTCGCTGCTCTTCTGTGCCGCTGGCTTCGCGCTCCACGCGGGCCTTGTACAGATCCGCCCACTCATCAAATCCCTTGAGGTCGACAAAGTCGTCGCGCAGTCGCGCCACAGCCAGCGCGGCTGATTCATCCCCCAGTCGGCGGAAGAACAGGGTGTAGTCGACGCCGCTGTTCTGCATCAGTTGCAGCAGGCGTTCCACCAGCTTTTGATCGTCATCTTCGGCGGTGGTGAGGCCCAAGCGGCGGCGCATCAGGTCCAGGTAGTGCGCCTGGAACAACGGCAGATACAGCCCGAGGGTTTCCCGCAGCGCTTCAACAGTGATGAACGGCGTCAACGCCTGCGCCAGCGCGCTCAAATTCCACTGCCCGATCGGCACCTGATTACTGAAGGAATAACGCCCTTCATGATCCGAGTGGTTGCAGATGAACTGCGCGTCAAAATCATCGAGGAACGCAAACGGTCCAAAGTCGAAGGTGATGCCAAGGATCGACATGTTGTCGGTGTTCATCACGCCGTGGCAGAACCCATAGGCCTGCCATTTGGCGATCAGCTCGGCATTGCGTTCGACGATTTCGCGGAACATCGCCAGGTACGGCTCGGGCTGTTCCAGGCACTCCGGGAAGTGCAACGACAACACGTGCTCCGCCAACGCCTTCTGCAACTCGGGCTTCTTGGTGTAGTAGAAATATTCGAAATGCCCAAAGCGCACATGGCTGTGGGCCAGGCGCAGTACCATGGCGGCGCGCTCCTGTTTCTCGCGCCACACCGGAGTGTCAGAGCCGATCACACACAGTGCCCGACTGCTGGGAATGTCCAGTGCATGCAACGCTTCCGACGCCAGAAATTCCCGAATCGACGAGCGCAGCACCGCGCGCCCATCGCCCATGCGCGAGTACGGGGTTTGCCCGGCACCCTTGAGGTGCAGGTCCCAATGCTCGCCCGCCTGGTTATATACCTCACCCAGCAACAACCCGCGGCCATCACCCAGTTGTGGGTTGTACGAGCCAAACTGATGCCCGGAATAGATCATCGCCCGCGGCTCGGCCTCGGCCCACAGCTTGTGCCCGCCGAACAGCTCGGCGAATACCGGTGTCTCGGCCACGGCGGGGTCGAGGTCCAGCAACGCCATGGCCGCCTCGCTCGCCACCACCAAACGCGGTTCGTCGATGGGCTCGGGCAGTACGTGGGTTGAGAAACCGTCGCCCAGGCGGGCGAAGCGGTTGTCGAAGGTCAGTTCGTCGAGGGCTTTCAACGGCCATCTCCTGAGCAGAATGTCCGACCATTCTGCTGGGGATAGCGCGTTTAGTCGAGTTTGGCGGGCGGCGGCTCGGGCAGGTCCTGGTCCTGGGCGGGCGGCAGGATGGTCCGGTTTTCTTCTTCTACCGGCACCAGCTTGTATTCCTGGCCGTGCAGGTTTTTCAGGTAAACCTCCATCTGCCGGAACGAGATGTTGATGTGGTGGTTCTTGAACTCGCGGTTGATGAAGCGGTTGACTTCATCGATCACCGGGTTGCGGTCACCAAGATCCCGTACATGCATGCGCAGTTCGTGGTCGAGGGTGCTTTCGCCGAAGTTGAGGAAGTACACGTGGGGCGCCGGGTCCTTCAGGACTCGCGGGTTTTCGGCGGCGGCCTTGAGCAGCAATTCCTTCACCAGGTCCAGGTCCGAGCCGTAGTCCACGCCCAGTTTCAGGGTGACCCGGGTGATGGTGTCGGTCAGCGACCAGTTGATCAGTTGCCCGGTGATGAACGTTTTGTTCGGGACAATGATGTCCTTGCGGTCGAAGTCGGTGATGGTGGTGGCGCGGATGCGGATCTTGCTCACCGTGCCCGACAGGTTGCCGATGGTGATGGTGTCGCCGATCCGTACCGGACGCTCGAACAGGATCATGATGCCGGAGATAAAGTTGGCGAAGATCTCCTGCATCCCGAAGCCCAACCCCACCGACAGCGCAGCCACCAGCCACTGCAACTTGTCCCAGCTCACGCCGAGGGTCGACAGGGTGGAGACAAAACCGACGCCGGCAATCACGTACGACAGCAGCGTGGTGGTGGCGTAGGCGCTGCCCTGGGCCAGGTCGAGCTTGGACAGCACCAACACCTCCAGCAGGCCGGGCAGGTTGCGCGCCAGGGCGAAGGTGATGCCGACGATGATCAGGGCGCCGAGCAAGTCGCCGATGCTGATGGGCACCATGCTGATATTGGCGCCGGTGCCGCTGGTGTATTCGTAGAGGGTGACGTTGTCCAGGTAGGAAAATACCGAGATCAAGTCAGACCACACCCAATACAGTGCGGCGATAAAGCCGCCGAGCAAGGCCAGGCGAATCAGTCGCATCGACTGTTCGTTGACCTGTTCGATGTCCAGGGTCGGCTCTTCGATCACCGCTTCGCCATCACCCGCTTCCTTGGCGGCCTGGCGTTTGGCCAGGGCCCGCGCATAGGCCAGGCGTCGTGCGGCAACCCCGAGGCCGCGCACGAAGGTGGCTTCAATCACCAGCCAGAACATCAGCAGGTACAGGGTGTTGATCAACCGGTCGCTGAGTTTGAGGGCGGTGTAGTAATAGCCAAAACACACGGCAATAAACAGCGCGACCGGCAGCGCGGTAAACACCAGGCCGACGGCTTTGCGAAACAGCGAGGCTTTTTCGTGGGTCGGGCTATTGAGCAGCAGGCGCCCGAGCAGCCACGCCATCAAGGCGTAGCAGGTCAGTACCACACCGATGCCCAGCACGTCGTTTGCCAGGGCCTCTGGCTGGTGTTCGGCGACAGCCACCACGGCCACCAGCGCCAGCACCACCAGCCCGAGCTTGCGTATCCAGCCCTGGAGGAATTCGACCTGGGGTTTTTCCCAGCGGAAATGCAGCTCCGCCACACCGCCGGGCGCAAGGATTCGGTAGGCGGTGTAGAACACCAGCCATGCCTGGGCGATCTGTAGCAGGGCCGCGCCGAGGTTGGCGTTTTGCCCGCGGGCGTCGATCTGCAGCGCATAGCCGCACAGCGCCAGGCCCAGCGCCACCGGCATTGCCAGCGCGATATTCACCAGAATCGCCACCGGCGTATGCCACTGGCTGTCGCGCTTGAAGTGGCCGATGTCCTGGTGGATTTTTTTCAGCCGGGCATACAGGGCGTTGCGGCGCCACAGCAGTGCACCAATCAACAGCAGCAGGGGCAGGAACAGCAGCGGGCGCTGGGTCAGGCCGTCATACAGTTCGCTGACGCTGGACGCCCACGGCAGGGTTGTGACCTGCTTGCTCAGGTGCGCCGGTACGGTTTCCAGCCATTCGGTGTCCAGCGGCTTGTTGCTGGGAATCCAGAACATCTGCTCGTCGAGGGTCGCCCGCAACGTGGTGGCGGTGCTCAGCAGTTGTTTCTGGTTCAGTTGCAGGGTAATGGATTCGTTGAGCAGCGCGCTCAGTTCCCGGCTCAGGCGTTCCAGCAGGTCGCTGCGGGTGATCGCCAGCTCCAGCAGGGTGCGCCGCAGTTGTGGCGTCACCTGATCGGCCGGCTGGTTGGCCAGCAGGCTGTCGACGTAGGTACTCGGGGTGCTGATCAGTTCGCGCTGTTGGTTGACCTCGAACTGGTACAGGCGAATGTTGGCGATGTCGTCCGCCAGGTCGCGGTCGACGGTCAGGCGCGGCAAGGCCTGCTTCTGTTTGTAGAGGATCTTGGACAGCAACAGGCTGCCCTTGAGTACGTTGATTTGCTCGTCCAGCGCCGAGTCGCTTTGGGTCACGCTGTCCAGTTGCTGCTTGGTTTGCAGGTTTTTCTGGGTCAGTTCGTTGAGCCGGTCGGTGCTTTTGAGCAGGTAGTCGGACAGTTTCAGGTTGGCCGCGCTTTCCGTGGCCAACAGGCTGCTGCCACCGGCCTTTTGGGCTTCGATGGATTGCTGGGTTACGGTTTCCTGGGATTGGGCCAGGCGCTTCTGGTTGATCAGGGTTTGCAGGTCCTGGATTTCCTGCTCCAGGCGGGCGGTTTTTCCAGCACCAGGTCGTGCTGGCTGTTGCCCAGGTCTTGCAGCTGGCTGTTGCCGGCCAGTTCCTGGCGGCGCAAAGGAATCAGCGCGTTGAGGGCGGCCAACTCGGCGTTCAGCTGGTTGCGCTGGTCACCGCTGAGGGTCTTGCCGTTGTCTTTACCGGCCTTGAGGGTCGAGTTGATCTGCTGGATACGCGTCTGGCTGCTGCTGATTTCGGTCTGGGCGCGTTCCGGGCGGGTCTGGGCCGCAATGGTCAGGCTGTTGGCGTCGGCCAGCTCTTTTTGCAGGTCACCTTGCTGGGTAGTGCGTTGCACCAGCAGTTGTTCAAGTTGCGGCACCGGCAAGGTGGCGTAGCGCTGGGCGACCGGAATGACCTTGGTGGCCTTGAGCCGGGTCAGTTCGCGCTGGTTGTCGACGGTCTGGCGCGGCGCGTCTTCCAGCTGGCGCTTGAGGTCCGTCAGGCGCTGCTGGTAGTCCTGCTGGTTGCCGAGGAAGGTGAGGGTCTGCTGCAGGATGGATTGCAGCGCCTTCATGTCGGCGTCGGGCAGCTTGCGGTCCGGCAGCTTGTCCAGGGTTTGCTGGACGGAGTCGATGCTGGGCGGGTCAGCCGCGTGTACGGTGCCGACGCAGAGAGTCAGGCCCAGCAGGGCAGTGGCGAGAAAAGTGCGCAGGGTTGTCATAGAGACCGGTCGAGCAAGGTGATAAATAGGGGGGCGGGCGCCGTCGCCCCGCAGTTTAGAGGAAGAGTCCGGGGCCCGGGCGACTTCCTTCGGGGAATCTGACGCCGACTTTGCCGATCTTGTTCCCGTCCATGACCGCGACGGTCCAGATGGTGTTGTTCCATTCCACCTGGTCGCCGACCACTGGCGCACCGCCGACTTTCTGGGTGATGAAACGGCTCAGCGGCATGTCCGGGTCGATGCCTTCGAGCTTGAGCCCGTACAGCGCCGAAACCGCGCCCAGCTGAGCGTCGCCTTCCAGCACGAAGTCGCCGAAGAAACGCAGGTCGAGGCCGCGTTGTGGTGCCTGGCTGAACAGTTTGCCGAGGGCCGGCAGGTTGTGTTCATGGCCGATTACGCAGAGCAGATCGTCGACTTCGAGCACGGTACTACCCGACGGATGGAGCAGTTGCTGGCCACGAAACAGCGCGGCGATCCGCGTTCCTTCGGGCATTTTCAGCTCGCGCAAGGCCGCGCCGATGCACCATTTCTCGGCGCCCAGGCGGTAGACGAACAGCTCCCACTCGCTGGTGACGTGCACTTCCAGGGCCGCCCGGGAAATCGGCGCAGGCTCGGGCGGTACCGTCACTTTCAACAATTTGGCGACCCACGGCAGGCTCGTGCCCTGCACCAGCAACGACACCAGCACGATAAAGAACGCCAGGTTGAAGTACAGCTGTGCATGGGGCAGGCCGGCCATCAGCGGGAACACCGCCAGGATGATCGGTACCGCGCCGCGCAGGCCCACCCAGGCGATAAAGGCTTTTTCTCGACCATGGAAGGCTTTGAACGGCAGCAGGCCGACGATCACCGACAGCGGCCGTGCGAAGAGGATCATCCACAGCGCCAGGCCCAGGGCCGGCAGCGCGATGGGCAGCAGATCATGGGGCGTGACCAGCAGGCCCAGCACCAGGAACATCCCGATCTGTGCCAGCCAGGCCATGCCGTCGAGCATATGCAAAATGCCATGACGGCTGCGCACCGGTCGGTTGCCGATCACCAGGCCGCACAGGTACACCGCGAGGAAGCCGCTGCCGTGCAAGGCGTTGGTCAGGGCGAACACCACCAGGCCGCCGGAAATCACCAGGATCGGGTACAGGCCGTTGGCCAGGTTGATCCGGTTGACCATCTGCAGCATCAACCAGCCGCCGCCCAGGCCGATGATGCCGCCGATGCCGAACTCGCGGATCAGGTGGCCCAGCAGGCTCCAGTGCAGGCCGGTCTGGCCGCTGGCGAGCATGTCGATCAGGGTGACAGTCAGGAACACGGCCATCGGATCGTTACTGCCGGATTCGATTTCCAGGCTGGCGGTGACCCGTTCGTTCAAGCCTTTGCCACCCAGCAGCGAGAACACGGCGGCGGCGTCCGTGGAGCCGACGATGGCGCCGATCAGCAGGCCTTGAATGATATTGAGGTTGAACAGCCAGGCGGCCGCCATGCCGGTGAGGCCGGTGGTGATCAGTACGCCGACCGTCGCCAGGGACAACGCGGGCCAGAGCGCCACGCGAAAACTCGCCACCCGCGTTCGCAAGCCGCCATCGAGCAGGATCACGGCCAGTGCGAGGTTGCCCACGAGGTAGGCGGTGGGGTAGTTATCGAAGATGATGCCGCCGCCGTCGACGCCGGCGATCATGCCCACGGCCAGGATGATCACCAGGATCGGAATCCCCAGGCGGGACGAAAGAGAACTCACCAGAATGCTCGCACCTACCAGCAACGCGCCGATCAAGAACAGGCTGTTGATGGTCGTCGCATTCAAAGGCAGTACTCCATGAGCAGGAAAGACGAGGCGCAAACTGACCATGCAGTCTGCGTGCCAGCGATTCTAACCTGTTGAATTGCTGTGCTGTCAAAAAAGGTGTTGGGGATGTACACGGGTCAAATGTGGGAGCTGGCTTGCCTGCGATTGCGGTGTGTCAGTCACTGGAGATCGTGGCTGTCAGATTGCTATCGCAGGCAAGCCAGCTCCCACAAGGGATCGCCGGTGTCAGTTAGAGCCTGAACCGCCCCACCATCCCGTTCAGATCCACCGCCAACCGCGACAGCTCGCTGCTCGCCGCACTGGTCTGGCTGGCGCCGGTGGCCGATTGCACCGACAAATCACGAATGTTCACCAGGTTGCGATCCACTTCCCGCGCCACTTGTGCCTGCTCTTCAGCGGCACTGGCGATCACCAGGTTGCGCTCGTTGATTTCAACGATGGCGGTATTGATCGTATCCAGCGACATCCCCGCGCCCTTGGCGATGTTCAACGTCGACTCCGCCCGCTCCGTGCTGTTGCGCATCGAATCCACCGCATGCTCGGTGCCGGCCTGAATGCTGCCGATCATCCGCTCGATTTCGCTGGTGGACTGCTGGGTGCGATGGGCCAGGGCCCGCACTTCATCCGCCACCACCGCAAAACCACGCCCGGCTTCACCGGCGCGCGCCGCTTCAATCGCCGCGTTCAAGGCCAGCAGGTTGGTCTGGTCCGCCAGGCCGCGAATCACGTCCAGCACCTTGCCGATGTCCCGGGATTCTTCCGCCAGGTTGCCGATCAGGGTGGCAGTGGCTTGCACGTCGCTGCTCATGCGTTCGATGGCGCTGACGGTTTCCTGCACCAGATCACGGCCATCGCCTGCAGACGAAGTGGCGTTCTTCGAGGCTTCGGAAGTGCTGACCGCATTGCGGGCCACTTCTTCAACCGCGCTGGTCATCTCGTTCACCGCCGTGGCGGCCTGTTCGATTTCGTTGTTTTGCTGGGTCAGGCCACGGGCGCTTTCGTCGGTCACGGCGTTCAGCTCTTCCGCGGCGGAGGCCAGTTGGGTGGCCGAGCCGGAAATGCGCTGCAAGGTGTCCTTCAATTTGTCCTGCATCTTGGCCATCGCCAACAGCAGCCGGCCGGCTTCGTCGTTGCCTTCCACCTTGATCGGGCGGGTCAGGTTGCCTTCGGCGATTTCCTCGGCGGCGTCCAGGGCCTGGGCGATCGGCTGGGTGATGCTGCGGGTCAGCAGCCAGGCGAACAGCATGGTCAACGCAGTGGCCAGGATCAGCAGGATCACCACCAGCTCAAACGCCAGGTCGTACTGGTCGGCAGCTTGCTGGTTGGTGGCGAGGGCCATCTTGTTGTTGATGTCCAGCAGGCGGTTCAAGACGGCATTGACCTGATCCGAGTTGTTCAGCAACTCGGTGTTCAGCAGCGTGCGCAGCTCTTCCACCTGGTTGGCCCGGGACAGGCTCTTCATGCGCTCTTCGATCTGGTGGTACTGGGCCAGCAGACGCACGTATTCGTCGTAGGCTGCACGTTCCTCGCTGCTGTCGATCAGCTTCTCGTAGACCGCCTGGGCCGTACGAATCTGCTGATTGCGCACGTCAAACGACTCAAGGGTTTTTTGCTGGACGTCGGGCTCGCGGTTGGTCAGCAGGCGATAGGACAGTACCCGCAGGCGCAGGGTCAACTGGGTGAATTCGTCCAGGGCGCGAATGCTTGGCACGCTGCTCAGGGTGATGTCTTCCGTCGCCGCGCGAATCTTGCTCATCTGGTTCAGCGCGAACACGCCGAGAAACAACATCAGCGCACCAATCAACGCGAAGCCGAGGAAGGCCCGCGGCGCGATATTCATATTACGAAGAGACATGCTGTGATCCTGGGGAGAAGCGCGATCCATGCGGGGTTTGGGCGGGGTGTCCATGACCTATCGGTCATACGACTAAAGTCTTGAGGGGGTGCGCGCTTTTGTCGCAGAGTGGGGCGGCCCGACGGGATTCAGGAACCAGATGCCATAAATGCAGTCACTAAGGCTCGAAAGCGTGGCCTGCCCCATGAAATCAAGGCCCCGCGCCAGGGATAACCCTGGCATCCGAGGTGAATTTTCTTTATCGTCACCGCCCTTTGAAAAAGCCCGAGAAATCAAAATGTTAGAAGCATGCCTCAGCCAATTGGAACAACTGGTCAGCGACCTGGTACAGCAGAACCAGGATCTACTGGGCACCAACGAATCCCTCAAGGCCGAACTGGCTCGCGCCAAGGATGAAAACGACAGCTTGCAGCTGAACCTGATGGAACAGGAAGAAAAGCAGGGCGCTACCGCTGCCCGTATCCAGGCGTTGGTTGAGCGTGTGAGCGCAGGTCCTGTCGGCGCATGAATGAAGGGATAAAGGTCGTTTCGATTCTCGGTGAGGATTACTCGATCAAGGCGCCGGAAGGGGAAGACAACACCCTGATGAGCGCCGTGACGATGCTCAAGGCATCCCTGGCCACCACCAAGAAAAAGTACCCGACGCTGATCGGTGACAAGCTATTGGTGCTGGCGGCGCTGAACCTGTGCGCCGAGCAGATCGAAATGCAAAAGCATCACCAGCAGGAACTCGACCGTTACCAAGAGCAAGTCAGCGCCACGGTCGAGGTGATTTCCAAGGCGATCGGAACGCCTTAGAACCACTCATCCTGCATCCCCAGGCACGTGTCATCGCGTGCCTCGAGAATCGCCAGTTCATGATGGCAGCCCGGTATTTCCCACGTCAGGAAGTACCGGGCGGCCTGGAGCTTGCCCTTATAGAAGGCGACATCGGCAGCGTTGCCGTTGGCCAGCCCTTCCTCGGCGCGAATCGCCTGCTCCAGCCAGCGCCAGCCAATCACCGTATGCCCAAACACTTTCAGGTACAGCGCCGAATTCGCCAGGCTGCTGTTGACCTTGCCCTGGGCGAGATCCGTCAGCAGGCCGAGGGTGACGCTTTGCAGGCGTGCCACCAACTGTTCCAGCGGTTCCCGCAACGCGGTCAGCGACGGGTATTCCTGTGCCCGCGCGCCGGTCTCGGCGATCAGGCGAATCAGTTGTTTCAAACCCGCGCCGCCGTTCTGCGCCAGTTTGCGACCCAATAGATCCAGCGATTGGATGCCGTGGGTGCCTTCATGGATCGGGTTCAGGCGGTTGTCGCGGTAGTACTGCTCCACCGGGTACTCGCGGGTGTAGCCGTGACCGCCGAGGATCTGGATCGCCAGTTCGTTGGCCTTGAGGCAAAACTCCGACGGCCAGGATTTGACGATCGGCGTCAGCAGGTCCAGCAGTTCGTGCGCCTGTTTGCGCGCCGCTTCGGTTTCCAGCGTGGTGGTGTCGTCGAACAGGCGAGCAGCGTACAGGCCGAGGTCAAAGGCGCCTTCCACGTAGGCTTTTTGCGTCAACAGCATGCGCTTGATATCGGCGTGCTGGATGATCGACACCGGCGCGGTGTTCGGGTCCTTGCTGTCGGGCAGGCGGCCTTGCGGACGTTCGCGGGCGTACTCCAGGGAATACAGGTAGCCCGCGTAACCGAGCATCACCGCGCCCATGCCGACGCCGATCCGCGCTTCGTTCATCATCTGGAACATGCAGCTCAGGCCCTGGTGCGGCTTACCCACCAGATAGCCGACGCAGTCACCGTTATCGCCGAAATTCAGCGCGGTCGAGGTGGTGCCGCGCCAGCCCATCTTGTGAAACAGCCCGGCCAGCAGTACATCGTTGCGTTTGCCCAGGCTGCCGTCGTCGTTGACCAGGAATTTGGGCACGATAAACAGCGAAATGCCCTTCACCCCGGCGGGTGCGTCCGGCAGCTTGGCCAGCACCATGTGCACGATGTTCTCCGACAGCGGGTGATCGCCGCCGGAAATGAAGATCTTGTTGCCCTTGAGGCGATAGCTGCCGTCAGCCGCCGGCTCTGCGCGGGTACGAATATCCGACAGTGAGGAGCCTGCATGGGGCTCGGTCAGGGCCATGGTGCCGAAGAACCGCCCTTCGATCATCGGTTGCAGGAAGCGTTGTTTCTGTTCTTCGGTGCCGAAGCTTTCGATCAGGTTGGCGGCGCCCATGGTCAGGAACGGGTAGGACGTAGACGCGGCGTTGGCTGACTGGAAGTGCGCGAAACAGGCTTGGGAGAGCAGGGTTGGCAGCTGCATGCCACCGGCTTCGAAACTGCGGGCGGCGTTAAGGAAGCCGGCTTCAAGGAAAGCATCCACGGCCGGTTTCACTTCAGGAATCAGAATCGCCTGACCGTTCTCGTAGCGTGGCTCGTTCTCGTCGCCCTTGCGGTTATGCGGGGCGAAGAACTTCTCGGCAATGCTGCGGGCGGTGCCGATGGCGGCGTCGAAGGTTTCGCGGTTGTGTTCGGCAAACCGCTCGCGCTGCGTCAGGCCCTCGGCATCGAGGACTTCGTACAGCTCGAAAGCCAGATTGCGGGAACTGAGCAGCGTCTCGGACATGGCGGCTTACCTGTGTGGGAATGGGCCTGAGTCTAAGTGCGCAAATAGAGGCTGGATAGCAAGATTGATCTGGGTGATGGAGGGGCCAAACAGGGAGGAAGCTGGGACGCGGTCAATATGGGAGCTTTTGTGGGAGCCGGGCTTGCCCGCGATGCAGGCACCTCGATGTGTCAGATACACCGAGGTGATGCCATCGCAGGCAAGCCAGCTCCCACATAAGCCCGCTCCCACATTTTGACCGCGTTCCGTCAGTTAGCCGATCGTCATCAGGCTGGCGTTACCACCCGCCGCAGCGGTGTTGACGCTCAGCGCGCGTTCGATCACCAGGCGCTCCAGGGCAATCCCGGTTTCGCCCGAAGACAAGCCATGAACCCCGACAATCGCCCCGCCACGCTTGGCCACTTGCTGGCAAACCCCGCGCAGTTGGTCGGAATCGCCGTGATGCAGTACGGCATCAAACACGGTTTCATCCTTGGTCCAGTCAGCCACTCGCGTGATCTTCGCCTGAATATCCTTCGGCAAGCGTGGGAACACGGCCTTGGTCAATTCAGTGTCCGGCCATACCGCCGAGCTGCCGACTGCCAGTACGGCAGCCAGTTGCGTCAGCAGATCGCCTTCCACTTCCGCCAGGCACAACACGTGCTCGCGGGGCAGGATGGCGTAGCTGTTGCGCTCGCCGGTCGGGCCGGCCAGTTGGCGGGTGATACCGCTTTGGGATTGCGCGGCGAACTGTACGCACAGGGCGCTCAAGTCGCTGAGCTTGTTGCTGTCGGCCCAGGCTTGCAGGGCGGTCAGCGGCTTGCTCATGGCGTCCCGCAGGCGAACATCCGGTGCGGCCAGTGCATCACCGCGAACGAAAGATTGCTCGATGGCATCCGTAGGACGGGTCGACAGCAGGCGGTACAGATACAACGGGCCGCCAGCTTTCGGGCCAGTCCCCGACAAACCTTCGCCGCCGAACGGCTGCACGCCGACCACGGCACCCACGATGTTGCGGTTCACGTAGACGTTACCGGCATGGACGTTGTCGATCACCTTGGCGATGGTCTCGTCGATACGGGTGTGCACGCCCAGGGTCAGGCCGTAGCCGGAAGCGTTGATCTGGCCGATAAGCTGGTCGATCTCTTTACGCTTGTAGCGCACCACGTGCAGCACCGGGCCGAAGATCTCCCGCTGCAGTTCGTCGAAGCTTTCCAGCTCGATCAGGGTTGGCATCACGAAGGTGCCGCGCTTGACCTCTTCGCTGTCGGCAATGGCAACCTGGTAAACGTTGCGGCCTTTGTCGCGCATGGCCTGGATGTGTTTCTCGATGCCAGCCTTGGCTTCGGCGTCGATCACCGGGCCGATATCCACCGACAGGCGTTCCGGGTTACCGAGGCGGCACTCAGCCATTGCCCCTTTCAGCATCTCGATCACGCGATCAGCAGAATCTTCCTGCAAGCACAGGACGCGCAGGGCCGAGCAGCGCTGGCCGGCACTGTCGAAGGCCGAGGACACCACGTCGATGACCACTTGTTCGGTCAGCGCCGAGGAATCGACGATCATCGCGTTCTGGCCACCGGTCTCGGCGATCAGCGGAATCGGGCGACCTTGTGCGTCCAGGCGGCCGGCGACGTTGCGTTGCAGCAGGCGCGCCACTTCGGTGGAGCCGGTGAACATCACGCCCTTGACGCGATCATCGCCCACCAGGCGCGCACCGACGGTTTCGCCCTGGCCCGGCAGCAGTTGCAGCACGCCTTCCGGAATCCCGGCTTCCAGCAGCAGGCGCACGGCTTGTGCGGCTACCAGCGGCGTTTGCTCGGCAGGCTTGGCCAGTACCGGGTTACCGGCGGCCAGTGCAGCGGCGACCTGGCCACTGAAGATTGCCAGCGGGAAGTTCCACGGGCTGATGCACACCACCGGACCCAGTGGGCGGTGGGCGTCGTTGGTGAAATCGTTACGGGCCTGCACTGCGTAGTAACGCAGGAAGTCCACGGCTTCACGCACTTCGGCGATGGCGTTGGCGAAGGTCTTGCCAGCTTCGCGGGCCAACAGGCCCATCAGCGGCTGGATCTCGCCTTCCATCAAGTCGGCGGCACGTTCCAGGATCGCGGCGCGTTCGGCGGGCGGGGTGGCCTGCCAGATGGGCGCGGCTTTCAAGGCGCACTGGATAGCGTTGTCGACGTCGTCGACGGTGGCTTCCTGTACGTGGCCGACCACGTCACGCAGGTCGGACGGGTTCAGCACCGGCGTAGCGGCTTCATTGCTGGAGGCGCAACCGAGCATCGGTGCGGCTTTCCAGTTGTTATGCGCGGTCGCCAGCAGGGCGCAGGACAGCGACGCCAAACGATGTTCGTTGGCCAGGTCGATGCCGGCCGAGTTGGCGCGCTCGGCACCATACAGGTCGCGGGGCAGCGGGATACGCGGGTGCGGCAGGCCGAAGCCGCCTTCCAGCGTCGCCATCTGCTCGATGCTGGCCACTGGATCGGCCACCAGCTCCTGGATCGAGATGGATTGGTCGGCGATGCGGTTGACGAACGAGGTGTTGGCGCCGTTTTCCAGCAGGCGACGCACCAGGTAGGCCAGCAATGTTTCGTGGGTGCCGACCGGTGCGTACACGCGGCACGGACGGTTCAGCTTGCCTTCGGAGACCTTGCCTACAACCTGCTCGTACAGCGGTTCGCCCATGCCGTGCAGGCACTGGAACTCGTACTGGCCGGGGTAATAGTTCTGACCGGCGATGTGGTAGATCGCCGACAGCGTGTGGGCGTTGTGGGTCGCGAACTGCGGGTAGATAACTTCCGGTACCGAGAGCAGTTTGCGTGCGCAGGCAATGTAGGAAACGTCGGTGTACACCTTGCGGGTGTACACCGGGTAGCCTTCCAGGCCTTCGACCTGGGCGCGCTTGATTTCGCTGTCCCAGTACGCGCCTTTTACCAGGCGGATCATCAGGCGATGGCGGCTGCGGCGCGCCAGGTCGATCACGTAGTCGATCACATACGGGCAACGCTTCTGGTAAGCCTGGATCACGAAGCCGATGCCGTTCCAGCCGGTCAGTTGCGGCTCGAAGCACAGGCGTTCCAGCAGGTCGAGGGACAGCTCCAGGCGGTCGGCCTCTTCGGCGTCGATGTTCAAGCCGATGTCGTATTGCTTGGCCAGCAGCGTCAGGGACAGCAGGCGCGGGTACAACTCGTCCATCACACGCTCATACTGCGCACGGCTGTAACGCGGGTGCAGGGCAGAAAGCTTGATGGAAATGCCCGGGCCTTCATATATCCCACGGCCGTGGGACGCTTTGCCGATCGAGTGGATGGCTTGTTCGTACGAGGCCAGGTACTTCTGGGCGTCGTGTTCGGTGAGTGCGGCTTCACCGAGCATGTCGTAGGAATAGCGGAAGCCCTTGGCTTCGAACTTGCTCGCATTGGCCAGGGCTTCGGCGATGGTTTCGCCGGTGACGAACTGCTCGCCCATCAGGCGCATGGCCATGTCGACGCCCTTGCGGATCATCGGCTCGCCGCTCTTGCCGATGATGCGGCTCAGGGACGACGTCAGGCCGGCCTCATTATGGGTGGCGACCAGTTTGCCGGTCAGCAGCAGGCCCCAAGTGGCGGCGTTGACGAACAGCGACGGGCTGTTGCCCAAGTGCGGGTGCCAGTTGCCGGTGCTGATCTTGTCGCGGATCAGTGCGTCGCGGGTGCCTTTGTCCGGGATGCGCAGCAGCGCTTCGGCGAGGCACATCAGCGCTACACCTTCCTGGGACGAAAGAGAGAATTCTTGCAGCAAGCCCTGGACGATGCCTGCACGGCCGCCGGCGCTTTTCTGATTGCGCAGTTTTTCGGCGATCGACGACGCGAGCTTGTTGGTGGCCTCGGCCATAGCCGCCGGCAGGCGAGCCTGCTCGATCAGCATCGGCACCACTTCCGGTTCCGGGCGGCGGTAAGCGGCGGTGATCGAAGCACGCAGTACGGATTGCGGCAGGATGCTCTCGGCGAACTCGAGGAAGCACTGGTGGGCGTGGTCGGTCTGGACCTCGCCGGCTTCTTCTGCGTCCTTGCTGCCCAAGCCGTTGAGCTCGGCCAGGGTTGCACCACCCTCGAGTTTCTCCAGGTAATTGAAAATCGCCTGCTTGATCAGCCAGTGCGGCGTGCGATCAATGGAGGTCGCGGCGGCCTTCAGGCGCTCGCGGGTCGGGTCGTCAAGTTTGACCCCAAGGGTGGTCGTAGCCATCTTTTTATCCTCATGGGTGCCACTACCGCGTGGCATCAGCTGGCGGCAAGATTAGCTTTGCGCCGAGAGAGGTGCAACCGGGTGCAACCCTTTTTATCCATGATTTTTTTGATGCTGATCGGGAAAAATTATCACCGCAGCCGAATCGGCTGCGCCTTGGTGCAATTGGTTCTGACTTTGGCTGCGCTTGCTCCGAAAAGGAGCAAAAACAGGGCGTTTTGCGGAAAACACATCAAGGTGCAACTTATTCTCCAGAAACTGGTTGCACCTTATTTACTTTGTTGAATAGCATTCGCGCCCAAGGTGCAACCGTCTTACGGAAGGTTCATCGGCTGATGGCTTTCCTGGGGAAACGTCAGTCATAAATGCGCGGCGCCGGGTTTCGTCTATCCACTTGCTGAGTGGGTGGCCGTCCTGACAGACCGCCGCTACATAAAAACAATGCCAGGGCGTAACTCAATGAGCGTAAGTAATCCTACCCTGATCACATTTGTGATCTATATCGCTGCCATGGTGCTGATCGGCTTTATGGCCTATCGCTCCACCAACAACCTTTCCGACTACATTCTGGGCGGTCGCAGCCTCGGCAGCGTGGTCACCGCGCTCTCGGCCGGCGCCTCGGACATGAGCGGCTGGTTGCTGATGGGCTTGCCCGGCGCGATCTACATGTCTGGCCTGTCGGAAAGCTGGATCGCTATCGGCCTGATCGTCGGTGCCTACCTGAACTGGCTGTTTGTAGCCGGCCGCCTGCGGGTGCAGACCGAGCACAACGGCGACGCCCTGACCCTGCCGGATTACTTCTCCAGCCGCTTCGAAGATAAAAGCGGCCTGCTGCGGATCATCTCTGCGGTGGTGATCCTGGTGTTCTTCACCATTTACTGCGCTTCCGGCATCGTGGCCGGTGCCCGCCTGTTTGAAAGCACCTTCGGCATGTCCTACGAGACCGCGCTGTGGGCCGGTGCTGCCGCGACTATTGCCTACACCTTCGTCGGTGGTTTCCTGGCGGTGAGCTGGACCGACACCGTGCAAGCCACGCTGATGATCTTCGCCCTGCTGCTCACGCCGATCATCGTGCTGCTGGCCACCGGCGGCGTCGACACCACATTCCTGGCGATCGAAGCGCAGAACCCTGACAACTTCAACATGCTGAAAAACACCACCTTCATCGGCATCATTTCGCTGATGGGCTGGGGCCTGGGCTACTTCGGCCAGCCGCACATCCTTGCGCGCTTCATGGCGGCGGATTCGGTGAAGTCGATTGCCAATGCGCGCCGCATCTCCATGACCTGGATGATCCTGTGCCTGGGCGGCACCGTGGCCGTGGGCTTCTTCGGTATCGCCTACTTCTCGGCGCACCCGGAAGTCGCCGGTCCCGTGACCGAGAACCACGAGCGTGTGTTCATCGAGCTGGCCAAGCTGCTGTTCAATCCGTGGATTGCCGGTGTGTTGCTGTCGGCCATTCTGGCCGCGGTAATGAGTACTTTGAGCTGCCAGTTGCTGGTGTGCTCGAGCGCCCTGACCGAAGACTTCTACAAAACCTTCCTGCGTAAGAACGCCTCCCAGGTTGAACTGGTGTGGGTCGGTCGTGCCATGGTGCTGCTGGTGGCGCTGATCGCCATCGCCATGGCCGCCAACCCGGAAAACCGCGTACTGGGCCTGGTGAGCTACGCCTGGGCGGGCTTTGGCGCTGCGTTCGGTCCGGTGGTGCTGATCTCCGTACTGTGGAAAGGCATGACGCGCAATGGCGCGCTGGCCGGCATCCTGGTAGGTGCGATCACCGTGATCGTGTGGAAGCACTTCAGCCTGCTGGGCCTGTACGAAATCATCCCGGGCTTCATCTTCGCGAGCCTGGCGATCTACTTCGTGAGCAAGCTGGGCGCGCCGACTGCCGGCATGGTTCAGCGTTTTGATGCAGCCGAGGCGGATTACAACCTCAACAAGTAATCGGCGGGGGCCTGAAGGCCCGCTGAACTGAAAACGGCCCGCCTGCGGGCCGTTTTTTTATGGGCGTGATTCAGTCGCGGTCTGCGTCCGGCTGATTCAGGAAAATCAACACGCCCAGGATCGCCATGTAAAACTTGAATGCCGCTTCCTGGCCGTTCCACTGATGGGATTGCCACATCAGGAACCACTCGCCGCCGATCACCATAAAGCCGAAAAACCACACGACAAAACCGAGGCTCAGGCCCGCGACTGCGCATTTCTTTGCGCGGTTGAATTCGGTGCCGGTGGCACGACGAACTCGCCACAACGCCAGCGCGCCTCGTGCCAGCAACACGGCCGTCAGTGCTTCACCCGCAATGATCAGCCAATACGCACCGTGCCATAGCCATGGGGTGGTGATGGCGCGATACATTGCGGCGTTGCCGGGGAAGGTGGTGTCCATGCTCAGCACATGTTTGACGAAGGCAAAGTTGGAGCCGTAGTCGGTGATGTTGCTGAAGGCGACGAGTGTGGCGAAGGCTGCCAGGGCAAGGGTCAGGACGATTTTTGCGTAACGGGTGGCCATGTTTTTTCCATTGTCATGGGGCGATGGGGGATGAATACGCTAGCACGCTGGTGGTAGGGCTTCGACGCCGGATACATGAAGATTAAAGCGCTTGCGATGTAGGGATTTACTGATTTGCCTGCAGCGCACTCAGCTCGGCAAAAAGCTGGTGCAGAATCGGTCGCCCACTACTTGCAGAGAAACACCGGATGTTCGCTCCTGCCAATCAAAGTGCCTTTACCCTGACCCTCGACGGTATGCCCAGTGATCTCAAGGTTTTTGAGTTCACGGGCAGCGAAGCCATCAGCGAGCCTTATTGCTTTGACCTTGAACTGGTCAGCGAGCAGCCGGACCTTGACCTTGAGAGCCTGCTGCACCGTCAGGCTTTCCTGGGCTTTGATGCCCAGGGGCATGGCGTTCACGGCCAAATCTACCGCGTTGCCCAAGGTGATTCCGGCAGGCGGCTAACGCGTTACCAGATCAGCCTGGTGCCCCGCTTGGCATACCTGCAACACAGCAGTCACCAGCGAATGTTCCAGCACCTGAGCGTGCCGCAGATCATCAAGCAGGTGTTGGAGGGGCAGGGCATCCACGGGGATGCTTTCGAGTTCCGGTTGGGCGGTGTGTATCCCGTGCGCGAGTACTGCGTGCAGTTCGGTGAAAGCGATTTGGGGTTTATCCAGCGGCTGTGTGCCGAGCAGGGGATTCACTACCATTTTCAGCACAGTCCCGACGGTCACCTGTTGGTGTTTGGTGATGACCAGGCGGTGTTCGCCCAGGGCGAGCAGCCAACCGACTATGCACCGGGCTCCGGAATGGTCGCCGACACGCCGGTGATCAAGCGTTTTTCGGTGCGCCTGGAGACACGTACGACAGGCGTAAACCTGCGCGATTACGACTTTCGCAAACCGCGTCTGCAGCTGGAAAGCGAAGTGCTGGGTGAGCAGCTTCCTTCCCTGGAAGATCACGATTATCCCGGACATTTTACTGACCGCCCCCATGGCAAACACTTGGCCCAACGGACCCTTGAGCGGCACCGCCGCGATTATCGCCAGGCCCATGGCAGTGGCGATCAACCGGCGTTGGTCAGTGGTCAGTTTTTCAAGCTGGCAGCGCATCCGCGTGATGAATGGAATGACCTGTGGCTGGTGACGCATGTCACCCATACCGGCAAGCAGCCGCAAGTGCTCGAAGAGTCTGTGGGCGATGGGGGGCTCCAGGGCTATGGCAACACCTTCGTCGCCACACCTTGGGACACTGTGTTTCGACCCACGCTACCGCCGCCACGTACACCGATATCCGGCTACCAGAACGCTGTGGTCACCGGGCCGGAAGGCAGTGAAATCCATTGCGACGAATACGGCCGGGTCAAGGTGCAACTGGCCTGGGATCGCGCCGGGGAGCACAACGAACATTCCAGTTGCTGGTTGCGGGTAGCCAGCGGCTGGGCCCACGAGCATTACGGTGCGGTGTTGATCCCGCGAGTGGGCATGGAAGTGCTGGTGGGTTTCGTTGACGGTGACGCCGATACGCCGTTGGTGGTCGGCTGCCTGGCCAATGCGGCGACGCCGGTGCCGCTGGACCTGCCGGCCGACAAGACCCGCAGCATCTTCCGTAGCCAGACCAGCCCCGGCGGCGGTGGCTACAACGAGCTGCGCATCGAGGATCGCAAGGGCGCCGAGGAAATCTACCTGCGCGCCCAACGCAACTGGACCCAGCACGTACTCCACGACCAGCACGTGCAGGTCGATAACCAGCGCAACGTGATCGTCAAAGGCCTCGATCGTCACGAGCTTCAGGGTGAAGAACAGCGCACGACCCACGGCAACCGCCTGACCGAACTCAAGCAGGACGATCACCTGATGATCGCCGGCTCGCAGCAGCTGCGTGCCGGTCTGACGATTAACATTGGCGCGGGACAAAGCGTCGTTATCGACGCGGGCGCCAGCGTGACGCTGCAGGCCGGAGGGCAGTGGATCAACGTGTCGGCGGGCGGGATTTTCAGCAGCGTTCCGATCCAACTGGGCGGGGCGCCAGCACCGGCGGGGTCGCCGCTGATGCCAGGGCTACAGGAAAAACTGCTGGCGGTAATTCCGGCACCCCTGAGTGCCGTGCAAGTGCTCAGCTTGAAACGCGGTGCGCCCTTTTGTGAGGAGTGCGAGCGTTGCCGGAATGGCGTGTGCAATACGCCTCTGCATCGCAGTGCATCGTTGGCTGGAGGTGCACCATGATTTCTCCTGGGCAGTGGCTTGAGTCTGCGCCGTTGCAGGCGGGTGAGCAGATGTTTGCGGTATTGGGCAATGCCAGTGACTGCAAGCCGCTTGAAGCGTGGCGTCGTTCCGATGGGCGCGCGCTCAGTCCGATCTGGGCGGGTAGCGAGTATGCGGCGTGGGAAGAGGTCATGCCCTACGTTGCGGTGGTTGCCGCTGACAGTGCTTTTCTGGAGTGGGCTACCGAATGTGAAGGTACCGATTGGGGTTGGCTGGCGGTGTCGTCCTGTTCTCTGCAAACCGTTGCCGAGCATTTGCGCAGCCTGACCAAGGTGCTGTTGCCGGATGGGCAGGCGGTGTTTTTTCGCTTTTGGGATGGTGCCTACACGCTGCGTGTTTTGCAGGCGCTCGGGCCTGGGGCGCGGGAGTTGCTCCCTGTATTCAGCCGCTACTGGATCAATGGTTGCCAGCATGAGGTTGCGGTCACGACGCCCGGAGCGGCAAAGCCCAGCCCGTGGTGGCAAGTACCGCCGCAGGTTCTCCAGTACCTGAGTGAGCAATCGAGCGTCACGCGGGTGGGCAACCTGCTGCAATGGCTGGAAGAGCAGCGCCCGGACCTGCACAGCGCTTTTGCGCTGGCGACCTTGAAACACAAGGTCGCTCGCTTTGTACGCCGGCCGGATGTCAGCCATCAGGCGCTGGCCGCGTGGCTGGTCTCGGAGTTGGGTTGAAGCCAGGGACTGCTGCAAGTCCTCGATCAGGTCTTCAATGGCCTCTACAGGGCCGAATTTCTCGATGTAGACCACGCCGTGATAGGCCGGCTCGGGCTGGTTGAGGCCGTGGAATTTCTCCGGGTATTGCGTCCAGGGGAGGGTGCCACTGTCGACGATCACGCCACTCAGCGAGTTGCCATGGCCCTGTGGTGAGCGGGCTTGCCCCGCGCTGGGCTGCGTAGCGGCCCCAAGTCGCCCACTGCATTCTGTCTGAAATAACGCCGTTTGCCATTATTGGGGCTGCTTCGCAGCCCAGCGCGGGGCAAGCCCGCTCACCACAGCCCTGCACCTTTGCCCGTGTAAAAGGTAAACTTCGCCCCCTGCGCAGGAGCAACCATGAATTATCGTCACGCCTTTCACGCCGGCAACCACGCCGATGTCTTCAAACACCTGACCTTGACCCGCCTCATCGCCCTGATGTCGCGCAAGGAGCAGCCGTTTGCCTATCTCGACACCCACGCCGGCATTGGTCTGTACGACCTGCAGGGTGACCAGGCAAACCGCACCGGTGAGTACCTGGAAGGCATCGCGCGCCTGTGGGGCCAGGCCGACCTGCCGCCGCTGACCGCCGATTACATGCGTGTGCTGCACGAGATGAACCCGGATGGCGAGTTGCGCTACTACCCGGGCTCGCCGGAGCTGGCACGGCGCCTGACCCGGCCTCAGGACCGTGTGTTGCTCAACGAGAAGCACCCGGAAGACGGCCTGCTGCTCAAGGACAACATGAAGGGCGACCGTCGGGTGAAAGTCCACCTTGGCGAAGGCTGGCACGTGCCACGGGCGCTGCTGCCGGTGCCGGAAAAACGCGCGCTGATGCTGATTGACCCGCCGTTCGAAAAGCTTGACGAGATGCAGCGCTGCGCCGCGTCCCTCAAAGAAGCCGTGAGCCGGATGCGCCAGACAGTGGCCGCGATCTGGTACCCGGTGAAAGACCAGCGCATGCTGCGTCGCTTCTACCAGGACCTGGCCGGCACCGGTGCGCCGAAGTTGCTGCGAGTGGAATTGCTGGTGCATCCGCTGGACACGCCGAACACCCTGACGGGCTCGGGTTTGGCGATTGCCAATCCGCCGTGGGGGCTGGAGGAAGAATTGCGTGAGCTGCTGCCATGGTTGTCCAAGCAGCTTGGGCAAACCCAGGGTGGGTGGCAGATGGATTGGCTCATAGCTGAGTAACCCACTCTCAAGGTCAGTGATGACCCAATGTGGGAGCGGGCTTGCTCGCGAATGCGGTGTATCAGAAGCACATTCAGTGACTGACACTCCGCATTCGCGAGCAAGCCCGCTCCCACATTTTTATTGGTGTCGCTCTTAGATCGGGCAGGTCACGCCTGTGCCGCCAATCCCGCAGTAGCCCTGGGGATTTTTCGCCAGGTACTGCTGGTGGTACGCCTCGGCGAAGTACACGGTCGGCGCTTCTTCGATTTCCGTGGTGATGGTGCCCAGGCCCGCCTTGGTCAGTTCATTCTGATACGCCTGTGCACTGGCCTTCGCTGCCTCCAGGTGCTCCGGCTTGACCGCATAGATCACCGAGCGGTACTGGCTGCCGATGTCATTGCCCTGGCGCATGCCCTGGGTCGGGTTGTGCAGTTCCCAGAACATTTTCAGCAGCTCTTCGTAGCTGATCTTGTCCTGGTCAAACACCACCAACACCACTTCGCTGTGGCCGGTCAGGCCCGAGCAGACTTCTTCGTACGTCGGGTTCGGCGTGTAGCCGCCGGCATAACCCACCACCGTGCTGACCACGCCGTCACGCTGCCAGAAGCGCCGCTCTGCGCCCCAGAAGCAACCCAGGCCGAAGATTGCAAACTCTACGTTGTCGACAAACGGGCCGAGCAGCGGGTTGCCGTTGACGAAGTGCGTCTCGGGCAGGGACATTGGGGTTTCACGGCCAGGCAAAGCTTGATCTTGAGTGGGGAGCACGTTTTTGTTCACCAGAATTTCCGAGCGCAAGACCATGATCAGTCCTCTCAGTCAGATTGAGTTACAGATAAGAATTCAGACTGCCAGTGTGCCCGAGTGTTACAGCGCTGTCAGGCGATTGGCCCGCGAGGATAGCGTTTAAGCATCTTCAACAACTCGGACCCCGGGATTGGCCGGTCGAACAGGTAGCCCTGGCCGACGTCGCAACGGTGGCGGCGCAGGAACGCCAGCTGTTCGGCGGTCTCGATGCCTTCGGCCACGACCTTGAGCTTGAGGTTGTGGGCCATGGCGATCACCGCCGAGGTGATTTCCATGTCGTCCTGGTTGTCCGGGATTTCATGGATAAAGCTGCGATCAATCTTGATGATGTCGATCGGGAATTTCTTCAGGTAGCTCAGCGACGAGTAACCGGTGCCGAAGTCATCCATGGCCAGGGTCAAGCCAAAGCTCTTCAGTTGGTCCAGCTGCAGGCGCGTGTCTTCGGTGGCTTCCAGCAACAGGCCTTCGGTCAGCTCCAGCTCCAGCAGGTTGGCCGGCAACTGTTCTTCCTTGAGGATCGCGGCAATCGAGGCCACCAGGTCCGGGTCGGAAAACTGCTTGGGCGACAGGTTGATCGCCACCTGCAAGTTGCCCATGCCGGCGGAGGTCAGTTGCCGGCTCATGCGGCAGGCCTGGCGGGCGATCCATTTGCCGATGGGGATGATCAATCCGGTCTCTTCAGCCACGCTGATGAATTGATCAGGGCGGATCATGCCCTTTTCCGGGTGGTTCCAGCGCAACAGCGCTTCCATGCCCAGCAGGCGGCCGCTGCGCAGGCACAGCTTGGGCTGATAGAACACGTCCAGCTCGTTCTGGGTCAGGGCGCGACGCAGGTTGTTTTCCACGAACAGCTTGTAGCTGGCTTCGGCGTTCAGTGCCTCGGTAAACACCTGAACCTGGTGTTTGCCGTTGGCCTTGGCCTTGTGCAGCGCCAGGCCTGCGTTACGCATCAGGGTTTGCGGGTCGCGGCCATGCAGGGGCGCGCAGGCCAGGCCCACGGAGCCGGTGACGCTGATCAACTGGTTGTCGACGAACATGGGCTTGTCGAGGGTGGCCAGCAACTGGCTGGCGACCTGCTGGCCACTCTCAAGGTCCGTATCGTCCAGCAACACGGCAAATTCGTTACTGGCAAACCGCGCCAGGCTGCCGCTGGCGCTCAGGCTGTTGCGCAGGCGCCGGGCCAGGCTGATCAGCAGCTTGTCACCGGTCTGGTGGCCAAGGCTGTCGTTGATCCGCTTGAAGTTGTCGATGTCTACCAGCAGCAGGCTGATGGGGCTGTCGCTGTCCCGGGCAAAACGTTCGTCCAGGTTGCGGATGAATGCAGGCCGGTTGCCCAGGTTGGTCAGGTTGTCGGTGTAGGCCAGACGTTCGATGCGTTGCTGGGCCAGCTTGGTCTGGGTGATGTCTTCGTAGATGCCGATGTAATGCGTCAGCTCACGGTTGTCGCCATAGACCTTGGAGATCGAGAGCTGGCCCCAGTAGGGTTCCAGGTTTTTGCGCCGGCTCTTGAATTCACCTTGCCAGCTGTTGCTCTTGGCCAGGCTTGAAGGTGCGTCGAACAACAGCTCACTCAGGTTCTCCAGCGCCGGCAGTTCCGACAGCAGGTGGCCGTGGACTTCTTCGGTGCTGTACTGGGTGATCGCGGTAAAGCTGGGGTTGACGTACTCCACCACACCGTCGCAATTGACTAGCAGGAATGCGTTGGCGCTTTGCTCCACGGCCCTCTGGAACAAGTGCAGGGCGCTGGTGGCAGTGCGGCGGTTGTGGTTGTTGATGACCTGGGCGAACTGGTCGGCCAACTCGCCGGCAAACGCGATCTCATCGGACTGCCAGGCGCGAGTGCTGCCGCTTTGCTCCAGGCACAACACGCCGACCACGTTGCCATCGACGCGAATGCTCGCATCGAGCATGGCGTGGATGTCCCGGGGGCGCAGGCTCTCGGCCATCTCCCGGGTGCGCGGGTCACGCATCGCGTTCGTGGCGTCGATGGCGCGGCTGGTTTGCAGGGCTTCAGGTAATCCGGGAAGCCGCTGGCGTCGATAGTCTCGGGTAAGTGGTGTTTCTGATCGTCGCGGTGGTAGGCGGAAATCGGCACCAGGTGCTGGTTTTCGAGGTTCCAGATGCTGGCGCAGTCAATCTGGTAGATATCGCAGGCACTGCGGGTAATCAGTTCGGCGGCTTCTTGCAGCGAATTGTTGGTGCTGTAGCGCTGGCGGGCCAGCAGCAGGATCAGCTCCTGCTGGGCGCGCACCCGCTCAAGGTGTTGCAGTTGTTCCTGCTGGGCGCGCTGGTTGAGCTCCAGGGCGATCTGCAGGCGGCTGTTCTGGCTTTCCAGATCTGCCGCCGGGGCCACCGGGATATCGCTGAACAGGCCGTCGACCACCATCAGGTAGCCGCGCAGCAGGTGGCGGTTGTGTTGTTTGTAGGCCTCGCCCAGTTCCAGCAGGCTCAGGGGGCCGTCATTGGTGTGCAAGGTGTAGCGCACCAGGTAATGCGGGCTGACGGTCAGCTGTTCCTGAATCGCATCATGCAGCTGATAGCGTGCCTGGGGCTCCATCAGGCTGGCGTACGGCGAGCCGATCAGGGCGCACAGTTCCACCGCGGGCAGGCCGAACTGGCGTTCGCAATTGGGGTCGAGGTACAGCAGGGCCCAGCTTGCCTCATTAAGCCGCTCGAAACGCAGCATACCGAGGCGCGAAGGCACCGGTAATTGCGTCACTACCTCGGCCGCCGTACGGGCGACATCGGGTTGGCTTTTCATGGGGAAACTCGCTTGGAAAAATGCGCATCGCGCCGGGCTCACGCCCTCTTTACTGTTGCCTGCGGCAAGGTTGCATCATGCAGCACGGGCTGACAAGAGAGGATGAAGGCTAAGTGCTATAAGTGTGTTATCGGCCAGCGAGCGGTTTTCTGCAACCGGGGTGATGGGCGGTGTACAACCTCAAATTTCGTGTCCAGCTTTTGTGCGAAAAGCAGGCAAAAAAAGCCCCGCCAGTTGGCGGGGTTGAGGTACGAGCGTGGCGCTCGGAAATCGGTGAAGCCAGGTCTTCTGCGCGGGCAGAAGACCTGTTGAGGCTTAAAGCAGGATGGTGCGGATGTCGTTCAGCAACTGGCTCAGGCGCTGAGTGAAGCGTGCAGCAGCGGCGCCGTTGATCACACGGTGATCGTAGGACAGCGACAGTGGCAGCATCAGCTTCGGCTGGAACGCTTTACCGTCCCATACAGGCTGGATGGTGGCCTTGGAAACACCGAGGATCGCCACTTCCGGCGCGTTGACGATTGGCGTGAAGCCAGTACCGCCAATGTGCCCGAGGCTGGAGATGGTGAAGCAAGCGCCTTGCATGTCGTCCGGGGTGAGCTTCTTGTCGCGGGCCTTGGCAGCCAGTGCGGCAGCCTCAGCGGCAAGCTGCAACAGGCTCTTCTGGTCGACGTTCTTGATGACCGGTACCAGCAGGCCATCCGGCGTGTCGACGGCAAAGCCGATGTGCACGTACTTCTTGCGAATGATCGCCTTGCCGCTAGGCGCCAGCGAGCTGTTGAAGTCTGGCAGTTCCTTGAGCAGGTGCGCGCAAGCCTTGAGCAGCAGTGGCAGCACGGTCAGTTTCACGCCAGCCTTCTCGGCGACGGCTTTCTGCGCAACGCGGAAAGCTTCCAGGTCGGTAATGTCGGCCTGGTCGAACTGAGTCACGTGCGGGATGTTCAGCCAGCTGGCGTGCAGGCCGGCCGCGCCGATTTGCATCAGGCGGGTCATCGGCACTTCTTCGATTTCGCCGAAGCGGCTGAAGTCGACGGTGCGGATCGGCGGAATGCCCGAGCCACCGGTAGCAGCGCCGGCAGCCGGAGCTTCCTTGGCCTTCTGCATCATGGATTTGACGTAAACCTGCACGTCTTCCTTCAGCACGCGCCCGTGAGGACCGCTGGCAGTGACCGCGCTCAGCTCGACGCCGAATTCACGGGCCAGTTGGCGCACGGCAGGGCCGGCATGAACCTTGGCACCGCTTGGCGCAGGTGCAGCCGCCGGGGCTGGAGCAGCCTCGGCTTTTGCAGCAGGCGCAGGGGCGGCGGCAGCCGGTGCGGCTTCAGCCTTGGCGGCCGGGGCAGCGGCGGCTGGAGCGGCAGCAGCAGGCGCAGCAGCGCCCGCCACTTTCAGCTTGAGGATGAAGTCACCAGTACCGACTTCGTCTTCCAGCTTCACGGCAATGCTTTCCACCACACCGGCAGCCGGCGAAGGGATTTCCATCGAGGCCTTGTCGGACTCCAGGGTGATCAGCGACTGGTCGGCTTCGACGGTGTCGCCGACTTTAACCAGCAGCTCGATGATCTTGGCCTTGCCCGACGAACCGATGTCCGGAACATGAATGTCCTGGACGGTAGCGGCGGCACCTGGAGCAGGTGCAGCAGCCGGGGCCGCTGGGGCCTCGGCAGCAGCGGCAGGCTTCTCGGCGGCTGCCGGGGCAGCAGCAGGAGCGGCCGCCGCAGGGGCCGCATCAGCGGCGCCTTCGATTTCCAGCTCAAGCAGTTCGTCGCCTTCTTTCAGGCGGTCGCCCAGCTTCACTTTCAGGCTTTTGACCACGCCGGCCTTGGGAGCAGGGATTTCCATGCTCGCCTTGTCCGATTCCAGGGTCAGGATGCTCTGGTCGGCTTCGACGGTGTCGCCGACCTTCACAAACAGTTCAATTACTTCACCTTCACCGCTGCCGATGTCAGGTACGCGAATGAGTTCGCTCACAGAAAGTCTCCTCAGCAGTCCAGTGGGTTGCGTTTTTCCGGGTTGATCCCGAACTTGACGATAGCGTCTGCTACCACCTTAGGTTCGATTTCACCACGGTCAGCCAAGGCTTCCAGGGCTGCCAACACCACGAAATGACGGTCGACTTCGAAGAAGTGACGCAGCTTCTTGCGGCTGTCACTACGGCCGAAACCGTCGGTGCCCAGGACTTTGAATTCCTTGGACGGTACCCACTGACGAATTTGTTCAGCAAACAGTTTCATGTAGTCGGTAGAGGCGATCACCGGACCTTTACGGCCAGCCAGGCACTCTTCAACGTAGGTGCGCGCAGGCTTCTGGCCCGGGTGCAGACGGTTGCTGCGTTCTACGGCCAGGCCGTCGCGACGCAGTTCGTTGAAGCTGGTAACGCTCCATACGTCAGCGCCGACGTTGAACTCTTCACGCAGGATCTTCGCAGCTTCACGCACTTCGCGCAGGATGGTGCCGGAGCCCATCAGTTGCACGTGGTGAGCGGCTTCCTTGGTGTCTTCTTCGAGCAGGTACATGCCCTTGATGATGCCTTCCTCGACACCGGCCGGCATGGCTGGCTGCTGGTAGGACTCGTTCATCACGGTGATGTAGTAGAAAACGTCCTGCTGCTCTTCGGTCATCTTCTTCATGCCGTCCTGGATGATCACCGCCAGCTCATAGCCGTAGGTTGGATCAAAGGTGCGGCAGTTCGGGATGGTGCCCGCCAGGATGTGGCTGTGGCCGTCTTCGTGTTGCAGGCCTTCGCCGTTCAGCGTGGTCCGGCCGGCAGTACCGCCGATCAGGAAGCCACGGGTACGGCTGTCGCCTGCTGCCCAAGCCAGGTCGCCAATACGCTGGAAACCGAACATCGAGTAGAAGATGTAGAACGGCAGCATCGGCTGGTTGTGGCTGGAGTACGAAGTACCGGCAGCGATGAAGGAGCTCATGGCGCCCGCTTCGTTGATACCTTCTTCGAGGATCTGGCCCTTCTTGTCTTCCTTGTAGAACATCACCTGGTCTTTATCGACTGGCTCGTAGAGCTGGCCGACGGAGGAGTAGATGCCCAGCTGACGGAACATGCCTTCCATACCAAAGGTACGGGCTTCGTCCGGGATGATCGGCACGATACGCGAACCGATTTCCTTGTCCTTGACCAGCTGCGCGAGGATCCGCACGAAGGCCATGGTGGTGGAGATTTCACGGTCGCCCGAGCCGTCCAGGATAGCCTTGAGGGTATCCAGTGGCGGTGTAGGGATGTCGAAAGACTTGGCGCGGCGCTGCGGCACGAAACCGCCCAGTGCAGTGCGACGCTCGCTGAGGTAGCGGGCTTCGGCGCTGTTTGGCTCTGGCTTGAAGAACGGCAGGTTCTCCAGCTCTTCGTCCTTGACCGGGATGTCGAAGCGGTCGCGGAACAACTTCAGGCTGTCGACGTCGACTTTCTTGGTGTTGTGCGCAGTGTTTTTCGCTTCGCCGGCACCGGTGCCATAACCCTTGATGGTCTTGGCCAGGATGACGGTCGGTTGTTCTTTGTGGTTGACCGCTTCGTGGTACGCCGCGTAGACCTTGTACGGGTCGTGGCCGCCACGGTTGAGTTTCCAGATCTCGTCGTCGGACAGGTCTGCAACCATTGCCTTGAGTTCAGGCGTGTTGAAGAAGTGTTCACGTACGAACGCGCCGTCTTTGGCTTTGTAGTTCTGGTACTCGCCGTCGATGACTTCGTCCATGCGACGTTGCAGGATGCCGTCGACGTCTTTGGCCAGCAGTGGGTCCCAGAAACGGCCCCAGATGACTTTGGTCACGTTCCACTGAGCACCACGGAACACACCTTCGAGTTCCTGGATGATCTTGCCGTTGCCGCGAACCGGGCCGTCGAGGCGCTGCAGGTTGCAGTTGATGACGAAGATCAGGTTGTCCAGCTTCTCGCGGCCAGCCAGGGAGATGGCGCCCAGGGATTCCGGCTCGTCACACTCGCCGTCGCCCAGGAAGCACCAGACTTTCTGCTTGCCTTCAGGGATGAAGCCGCGGGCTTCCAGGTACTTCATGAAGCGTGCCTGGTAGATCGCCTGGATCGGGCCAAGGCCCATGGATACTGTCGGGAACTGCCAGAAATCAGGCATCAGCCAAGGGTGCGGATAGGACGAGAGGCCCTGGCCGTCGACTTCCTGGCGGAAGTTGTTCATTTGTTCTTCGGTGATGCGGCCTTCCATGAACGCGCGGGCGTAGACGCCTGGCGAAGTGTGGCCCTGGAAGTAGATCAGGTCGCCGCCGTGCTCGTCGGTCGGGGCCTGGAAGAAGTAGTTGAAGCCGATGTCATACAGGGTTGCGCTGGAAGCGAAGCTGGAGATGTGACCGCCCAGGTCAGAATCTTTCAAGTTCGTGCGCATTACCATCGCCATGGCGTTCCAGCGTACCAGCGAGCGAATGCGGCGTTCCATGAACAGGTCGCCAGGCATGCGTGCTTCGTGGGTAACTGGGATGGTGTTGCGGTATGGCGTGGTGATGGCGTAGGGCAGTTGCGAGCCGCTGCGGGTCGCGAGTTCGCCCATACGGGTCATCAGGTAGTGAGCACGGTCTTCGCCTTCTTTGTCGAGAACCGATTCCAGGGCGTCCAGCCATTCCTGGGTTTCGACGGGATCGAGGTCTTGCATGGCTTGCTCCAGGGCGGAAAGGCTACCAGAATCGGTTGCCTGAAGTTTGCGACTGGCCTTGTGGGCAGACGACATAAATTCTTGGATGGCCGAAGGTTGCTTCGGCGTCCTGTAGTTTTACTACAAATCGTCGGCCATTTCAGCCTTTCGAATGTATATACGAGTAGTAAAACTACACAAGACTGAGCGGATTGCTCGGTCTAGCTGGCGAGCATAATCGTTATTGTTGGTCATTTGCGAACAAGAAAAGGTGAAATCTTGATGTTGCCTGCCAAAATAAATTTAATTTCAGCTATTTATAACCTTTGTTCGACAGTCCTTCACCGAGCGTGGTTCTTGCGTTCACAGCAACAAGCCATTTACGCGCCGATCAAGGATAGACCATGAGCCTTCCAGTGCAGGCCGAATTGCCGGCCATCCTGCTTCCATTTGCCAAGCGGGCCGAGCAGTCATTTCGTGACGCCGTGGCCGGATTGGACGGCGATAATGGCCTTTCTGAGTGGACGCCGCAACGTTGGGCTGACTTTGCCCGTGTGTGCGCCGCCAGTGATTTCGTCATTGAACAGAGTGTTCGTGACCCTTTGATGTTGCTCGAACTGGTGGCCTGGGGCGAACTGGACCGCAGCTTTGCCCCCGGCGAGCTGTGCGGCCAGATTGCGGTTGCGGTGCAACAAGCTGAAACAGAAGACGAACTGGGCCGCGTGCTGCGCCGTCAGCGCACCCGCCAGCAAGTGCGGATCATCTGGCGCGACCTGACCCGACAGGCCGACCTGGTGCAAACCTGTCGTGACCTGTCGGACATGGCCGACGCCAGCATCGACCAGGCTTACCAGTGGTTGTACCAGCGTCACTGCGTCCTGTTCGGCACGCCCACCGGCCGTCGCAGCGGTGAGCCGCAGCACATGGTCATCCTCGGCATGGGCAAGCTCGGCGCCGTGGAGTTGAACCTGTCGTCCGACATTGACCTGATCTTCGCCTACCCCGAAGGCGGCGACACCGTGGGCGTCAAGCGGTCGCTGGATAACCAGGAGTTCTTCATCCGTCTTGGTCAAAAACTGATCAAGGCCCTGGACCCGATGACCGTCGACGGTTTTGTATTTCGCGTCGATATGCGCCTGCGGCCCTACGGTTCAGCCGGGGCGCTGGTGCTCAGCTTCAACGCGCTGGAGCAGTACTACCAGGACCAGGGTCGCGACTGGGAACGCTACGCGATGATCAAGGCGCGGGTGGTGGCCGGTGACCAGGTGGCCGGCGCGCAATTGCTCGACATGCTGCGACCGTTTGTCTACCGGCGTTACCTGGATTTCTCCGCCATCGAAGCGCTGCGCACCATGAAGCAGCTGATCCAGCAGGAAGTGCGGCGCAAGGGCATGGCCGAGAACATCAAGCTGGGCTCGGGCGGCATCCGTGAAGTCGAATTTATCGCCCAGGCGTTCCAGCTGATTCACGGTGGCCGCGACCTGAGCCTGCAACAGCGCCCGCTGCTAAAAGTGCTGGGCACGCTGGAGGGCCAGGGCTACCTGCCGCCGGCGGTGATCGCCGAGCTGCGCGATGGCTACGAATTCCTGCGCTACACCGAGCACGCGATCCAGGCGATTGCCGATCGCCAGACCCAAATGCTCCCGGACGGCACCGAAGACCAGGCGCGGATTGCCTTCATGATGGGCTTCCCGGACTGGACCGCGTTCCATGAGCGCCTGATGTACTGGCGTGGCCGGGTGGACTGGCACTTCCGCCAGGTGATCGCCGACCCGGATGAAGAAGAGGGCGAAGAAAGCGAGTTGGTGGTGGGCGGTGAGTGGTTGCCGCTGTGGGAAGAGTCCCAGGACGAAGAGGCCGCTTGCCGGCAGTTGCAGGAAGGCGGCTTTACCGACGCGCCCAAAGCCTTGAAAACCTTGGCTGGCCTGCGCAGCAGCCCGCAATTGCGCGCCATGCAGCGCCTGGGCCGCGAGCGTCTGGATGCGTTTATCCCGCGCCTGCTGGCCCAGGCCGTCGAGCACGCCAACCCGGACCTGGTACTTGAACGCGTATTGCCGCTGGTGGAGGCCGTCGCCCGACGTTCCGCGTATCTGGTACTGCTGACGGAAAACCCCGACGCCCTGCGCCGCCTTTTGACCCTGTGCGCCGCCAGCCCGTGGATTGCCGAGCAGATCACCCGCTTCCCACTGTTGCTGGACGAATTGCTCAACGAAGGTCGCCTGTTCAAGCCGCCATTGGCGCCAGAACTGGCGGCGGAGTTGCGCGAACGCCTGACACGCATCCCCGAGGATGACCTTGAGCAACAGATGGAAGCCCTGCGTCACTTCAAACTGGCTCACCGCCTGCGGGTGGCCGCCTCGGAAATCGCCGGCAGCCTGCCGCTGATGAAAGTCAGCGACTACCTGACCTGGCTCGCCGAAGCCATCCTCGAACAAGTGCTGGCCCTGGCCTGGCGCCAGACGGTTGCCCGCCATGGTTCGCCACAGCGTGTGGACGGCACCTTGTGCGATCCCGGCTTCATCATTGTCGGTTATGGGAAAGTCGGCGGCATCGAATTGGGGCATGGTTCAGACTTGGACCTGGTGTTCATCCACGACGGCGACCCGCAAGCCGAGACCGACGGCGTCAAGCCAATCGACGGCGCGCAGTTCTTTACCCGGTTGGGCCAGCGGATCATTCACCTGCTGACCACCCAGACCAACTCCGGGCAGCTGTATGAAGTGGACATGCGCCTGCGGCCCTCGGGCGCGTCCGGGTTGCTGGTGAGTTCCCTGGGCGCGTTTGCGCGTTATCAGGAAAACGAAGCCTGGACCTGGGAACACCAGGCGCTGGTGCGTGCGCGGGTGCTGGTGGGCAGCCAGGATGTCGGCCGTGCTTTCGAGCAAGTACGGGCGCAGGTGTTGGGCCGCGCGCAGGATCTGGACAAGCTGCGCCAGGAGGTCAGCGAGATGCGCGCGAAGATGCGCGACAACCTCGGCACCAAGTCCACGGCGGCGGGAACGGCGGCGAATGCCTTCGAACCCACGGTGGCCTTCGACCTCAAGCAGGACGCCGGAGGTATCGTCGATATTGAATTTATGGTGCAATACGCGGCTTTGGCGTGGTCTGCGCAACATCCATCGTTGCTGCGCTACACCGACAATATCCGCATTCTGGAAGGGCTGGAGCAGGTCGGGCTGATGCCCGCCGCCGATGCCCATTTGCTGCGCGAGGTGTATAAAGCCTACCGTTCCGCCGCACACCGCCAGGCCTTGCAGAACGAGGCCGGTACGGTGGCCGGGGACCAGTTCGCTGACGAACGGCGCCAGGTGCAGCGTATCTGGCATGAACTGGGGTTAAGCTGAAACACTATAAATAAGGCGGGGAGGCATGAGCCTCCCCGTATCGTTTGTGGAAACTACATGAATATTCTGATCGTTGGGCCCAGTTGGGTCGGTGACATGGTGATGGCACAGACACTGTTCCAGTGCCTCAAACAGCGCCATCCCGACTGCCAAATCGACGTGCTCGCCCCCGAGTGGAGCCGGCCGATTCTTGAGCGCATGCCCGAAGTGCGTCAGGCCTTGAGCTTCCCGCTCGGCCACGGCGCGCTGGAACTGGCGACCCGTCGACGTATCGGCAAGTCCCTGGCCGGTCAGTACGATCAGGCGATCCTGTTGCCCAACTCGATGAAGTCGGCACTCGTGCCGTTCTTCGCCGGAATTCCCAAGCGCACCGGCTGGCGTGGCGAGTTTCGCTATGGCCTGCTCAACGACGTGCGCAAGCTCGATAAAGCCCGCTACCCGTTGATGATCGAGCGCTTCATGGCCCTGGCCTACGCGCCGGGTGCCGAACTGCCGACGCCTTATCCGCGCCCGAGCCTGCAAATCGACCCGGTTACCCGCGACGCCGCCCTGGCCAAGTTCGGCCTGGAGCTGGACCGTCCGGTGCTGGCGCTGTGCCCTGGTGCCGAGTTTGGCGAGTCCAAGCGCTGGCCGTCGGAGCATTACGCCAAAGTCGCGGAGATGAAGATTCGCGAGGGCTGGCAAGTTTGGTTGTTTGGCTCGAAAAACGATCATTCGGTGGGCGAGGATATTCGCCAGCGCCTGATCCCGGGCCTGCGTGAAGAGGCGGTCAACCTCAGTGGCGACACGTCCCTGGCCGAGGCCATCGACCTGCTGTCCTGCGCTGACTCGGTGGTGTCCAACGACTCCGGCCTGATGCACGTGGCCGCGGCGCTGAATCGCCCGCTGGTGGCGGTGTACGGCTCGACGTCGCCAGGGTTTACCCCGCCGTTGGCCGACCAGGTCGAAGTGGTGCGCCTGGGCCTGGATTGCAGCCCGTGTTTCGACCGCACCTGCCGTTTCGGCCACTACAACTGCCTGCGCCAGTTGCTGCCGCAACCCGTCAGCGACGCCTTGCAGCGGTTGCAGGGCTCCGTGGTCGAGGTTCGTTAAGTTGCGGGTTCTGGTAATCAAGACCTCATCCCTGGGCGACGTAATTCATGCCTTGCCGGCGTTGACCGACGCGGCGCGAGCGATCCCCGGCATCCGGTTTGACTGGGTGGTGGAAGAAGGCTTTGCCGAGATTCCCACCTGGCACCCGGCAGTGGACAAGGTGATCCCGGTGGCGATCCGCCGCTGGCGCAAGAACCTCTGGCAGACCTTCAAGAGTGGCGAGTGGCGGCGCTTCAAAAAGAGCGTGCAGTCGACCAAATACGACTTGGTGATCGACGCTCAGGGCTTGCTGAAAAGTGCCTGGCTGACCCGCTACGTGCGTGCCCCGGTGGCCGGCTTCGACAAGCAGTCGGCGCGTGAGCCGTTGGCGGCGCATTTCTATTCCCGGCGATTGGCCGTGGCCCGTGGGCAGCATGCGGTGGAGCGATTGCGCCAGCTGTTTGCCGTGGCCCTCGGTTATGACCTGCCAAAAGGCCTGGGCGACTACGGCCTCAGCGTCGAAAAACTGCTGGGCCTGCCGCCGAAAAAACCGTTTGTACTGCTGCTGCACGGCACCACGTGGGACACCAAGCACTGGCCGGAAGCCTACTGGCGCGACCTGGCCGAGCGCATGGACCGTTTTGGCGTGGACGTGAAATTGCCGTGGGGCAATGCCGTCGAAAAAGCCCGTGCCGAACGGTTGGCCAAAGGCCTGAAAAACGCCGAAGTGCTGCCCAAGCTGAACCTGGCGGGCGTTGCCCGTGTGCTGGCGGGTGCCAAGGCGTGTGTCGCGGTAGACACCGGCCTCGGCCACCTCGCCGCCGCGCTGGATGT
The DNA here is from genome assembly GCF_016650855.1 of Pseudomonas sp. TH32. NCBI lineage: Bacteria > Pseudomonadati > Pseudomonadota > Gammaproteobacteria > Pseudomonadales > Pseudomonadaceae > Pseudomonas > Pseudomonas sp. TH32. Next base: position 6,053,403 of record NZ_JAEKFA010000002.1, read on the forward strand.
GCCGACGATTTCCCTGTTCGGTCCGACCAATCCCGGCCTGACCGGCGCCTACGGCAAGGCGCAGATCCACCTGGCGAGCGACTTCCCGTGTGCGCCGTGCCTGCAAAAGAAATGCACCTATCAACCGACCGCCGAAGACCAGCGTCGGTTTGATATCAAGCGCGAGTGGCCACTGTGCTTCACTCGCCTGAACCCTGAGCGTGTCGCAACGCGATTAAGCACGTTGTTATTGGCTGAGGAACACTGATGCAACTGGCTTTTGTCCTCTACAAATATTTCCCCTTTGGTGGCCTGCAGCGCGACTTCATGCGCATCGCCCTGGAGTGCCAGCAGCGCGGCCATCAAATTCGCGTCTACACGCTGATCTGGGAAGGCGATGTTCCACCGGGCTTTGAAGTGTTGGTGGCGCCGGTCAAGGCGCTGTTCAATCATCGGCGCAACGAAAAGCTCTACGCCTGGATCCAGGCCGACCTGGCCAAGCGCCCGGTTGACCGTGTGGTGGGCTTCAACAAGATGCCGGGGCTGGATGTGTACTTTGCCGCCGACGGTGTGTTCGAAGACAAGGCACAAAACCTGCGCAACCCGATGTACCGCTGGTTCGGTCGTTACCGGCACTTTGCCGAGTACGAGCGCGCGGTGTTCGACAAGGGCACCAAGACCAAGATCCTGACGATCTCCCGGCAACAGCAGCCGTTGTTCACCCGGTATTACGGCACCGAGCCTGAGCGCTTTCATTTGCTGCCGCCGGGCATTGCCCGCGACCGCCGCGCGCCGCCCAACGCTGCCGAGATCCGTGCCGAGTTTCGTCGCGAATTCGGCCTGGCGGACGATGATTTGCTGCTGGTGCAGATCGGCTCGGGCTTCAAGACCAAGGGCGTTGATCGCAGCTTGAAGGCCGTTGCCGCACTGCCATCGAACTTGAAGAAGCGCACCCGGCTATTTGTAATCGGCCAGGACGACCCCAAAGTATTCCAGTTGCAGAGTGCCGCGCTGGGCCTGGGCGATCAGGTGCAGTTCTTCCAGGGCCGCAGCGATATCCCGCGTTTCCTGCTGGGGGCCGACTTGTTGATTCACCCGGCCTACAACGAGGCGGCCGGCAATGTGCTGATCGAAGCGGTCGTCGCCGGCCTTCCGGTGCTGGTGAGCAAGGTGTGCGGCTACGCGTTTTACATCGACGAGGCCCAAAGTGGCCGGGTGTTGGACGAGCCGTTCGAGCAGGCCCAGCTCAATCAGTACCTGGTGGATATGCTCGACGACCAAGAAGCGCGCGCGGCCTGGAGCCGCAATGGTCTGGCCTTCGCTGAGACGGCCGACCTCTATAGCATGCCGCAGTACGCTGCGGACCTGATTCTGGCGGAGCCAAACCGATGAAGTTGATTCTTGCCGAACCGTTCAAGACCCTGTGGGCCGGACGCGATGCGTTCGCTGAAGTCGAGAAGCTGGACGGCCAGGTGTTTCGTGAGCTGGCCGCGCGCCGTACCCTGCGTACGGAAGTGGACGGCCGCCATTATTTTGTGAAAATCCACCGGGGAATTGGCTGGGGTGAAATCCTCAAGAACCTGATCACGGCCAAGTTGCCCGTCTTGGGTGCAGGCCAGGAGTGGGACGCGATCCAGCGTCTGCAGGAACTCGGCGTGCCCACCATGACCGGCGTGGCCTTTGGTGAAAAGGGCAGCAACCCGGCCGATCAGCACTCGTTCATCGTCACTGAAGAGCTGGCGCCTATCGTCAGCCTTGAAGACCTGACCATGGACTGGGTCAAGCAGCCGCCCGTGCCGGCGATTCGGCATGCCTTGACCGTTGAGCTTGCACGCACCCTGGGCACGATGCACCGGGGTGGCGTGAACCATCGTGATTGCTACCTGTGCCACTTCCTGTTGCACACCGACCAACCGGTTACCGTGCACAACATCAAGCTCTCGGTGATCGACCTGCACCGTGCCCAGGTGCGTTCGAAGATTCCACGGCGCTGGCGTGACAAGGACCTGGCGGGGCTTTATTACTCCGCCCTGGAGATTGGTTTGACCCGGCGCGACAAATTGCGGTTTCTCAAGGCGTACTTCCAGCAGCCTTTGCGCCAGATCCTGGGCGAGCAAAGCGCGCTGCTGGCGGCGCTGGAACGCATGGCCGCCAAGCTTTACGCACGCAAGCAACGATACGGGGATGCGCTCTGATGGCGGGTTGGAACCTGGAACCTGCTTACGCCGCCCTGGCGGATGACTTTGGTAGCCTGGAGGCGGTGTTCGCCTTGCAAGGGGAGCGCCTGACCCGCGATCCGTTGTCCGAAGTGATTCGCGTGGAGCGCGGCGGGGTCAACTATTACGTCAAGCGCTACGTCGGCGCGGGCAAGGGTTTGCGCCGCTACCTGGGCAAGCCGCGGGTCAAGTCCGAATGGCAGAACCTCAAGCGTTTCGCCAAGTGGGGCATTCCTACCGCCGACGTGATTGCCTGGGGCCTGGAGCGTAAAGGCCTGGCTTATCACCGTGGCGCGATGATCACCCGCGAACTGCCGAAGACCGAAGACCTGTCGGCATTGGCCGAGCGCAAAGACCCGCGACTGTCTGACCCGGTGTGGGTCAATAACATTAGTCGCCAGCTCGCTGAATACACGCGGACCATGCACGACAACCGGTTTACCCACAACGATTTGAAGTGGCGCAACCTGTTGGTCGACGACCAGCAAACCCTGTACTTGATCGATTGCCCCAACGGCGATTTCTGGCGCGGGTTCTGGCTCAAATACCGCATCACCAAGGACCTGGCTTGCCTGGACAAGGTCGCCAAGTATCACTTGTCGGCCACCCAGCGCCTGCGCTTCTACATGCAGTACCGTCAGCGCAAGCACTTGAGTGCGTCGGATAAACAGCGAATTCGCCACGTGGTGAAGTTTTTCGAGGGGCGAGAATGAGCGATTTCCTGGCGGCCGAAGACCGAGCATTGCTTGAGCGCAACGGCCTCGGCACTTTTGACGCGCTGTGGGCCAAGCAACTGGATGCCGTGGACGAGCCCAATACCAGCCGCGGCGGTTGGAGCAGCGTGTTTCGCCTCGAACTCGAAGGCCAGGGTTATTACCTCAAGCGCCAGAGCAACTACTTGACGCGCACCTTGCACCGGCCGTTTGGCGAGCCGAGCTTTGCCCGTGAGTTTCGTAATATCAGCCGCTATCAAAAGCTGGGTATTCCCGCGTTGCAGGCGGCGTTTTTCGGTGAGCGCAAAGTGGCGGGCGAGCATCGGGCGATGTTGCTGACCCGGGCGCTGGATGGCTGGAATGACCTGGACTCATTGCTGGAGCAATGGGCTGAATTGAGCGGCGCGCAACAACGCGCGATCCTGTTGGCCTGCGGTCAGTTGGCGCGCCGGCTGCACAGCGTGGGCCAGGTGCATGGCTGTTTTTATCCCAAGCATATTTTCCTGCAGGCCGCCGGCGACGGTTATGCGGCGCAGTTGATCGACCTGGAGAAAACCCGCCCGTTGTTGTTCGGCTGGCGTGACCGGGTCAAGGACCTGGAGCCACTGTTGCGCCGTGCGCCGCAGTGGTCCGACGATCAGGTTCGCCAGCTATTGGCGGCATATCTGGATCAGCCTGAGGACAGTGCGTTGGTCGCAACGTGGCACCAACGGCTGGCGGCCCGGCGCAGTCACAAGGAGAACCGCTGATGCGTTTGTCCGAACTGAAAAGTGCCGGCCGCGCGCCCAGTCTGCCCATGAGCATTGAGCTGGCGGACGCCGCTGGCCCTGGTCAGTTGCAACTGCTCAGCCTGCTGCGGGTATTGCCGGGTCAGCGCTATGTCGGCGCAGCCGTGTGGCGCGGGCGCCCGGTGCTGGCCAAGCTGCTGGTGGGCAGCAAGGCGGCACGGCATTTTCAGCGCGAACTCAAGGGTGTGCGGCTGCTGGCCGACCAAGGCCTGACCACGCCGCTGTTGTTGGCCGATGGCCTGCAGGAGGGCGAGGGCGGTTGGCTGCTGTTTGAGTTTCTGGAAGGCGCCGACAGCCTGGCTGATGCCTGGCACGCCGTTGAAAGTTTGCCGCCATTGGCCGACGAGCAACAGGCGGTGCTGGCCGAGGCGTTGGGTGCGATAGCACAAATGCACGCCAAGGGCCTGTGGCAGGAAGACCTGCACCTGGACAACCTGCTGCGCCAGGGTGGAAAACTGTATTTGATCGACGGTGCCGGGATCCGCGCCGAAGAGGCGGGCAAGCCGCTGTCCCGCAGCCGGGTGCTGGAAAACCTCGGGGTGTTTTTCGCGCAATTGCCGAAAAACCTCGAGCCGTTTACCGAAGAGTTGCTGGTGTATTACCTGCTCAGCAATGGCGAACACGCGTTGCCGCTGGAAGCGTTGCAGAAGCAGGTGCGCAAAGTCAGTGCCTGGCGCTTGAAGGACTTCCTGGGCAAAGTGGGTCGTGAGTGCACGCTGTTCAGCGTGATGCGCGGGCCGTTTGCCCTGCGCGCGATTCGGCGCGAGGAAGAGGCGGCGATGCTGCCGGTGCTGGAGCAGGCCGATGCGCTGCTTGACCAGGGCCACCTGTATAAAACCGGCGGTGCGGCCAGTGTCGCCAAGGTCGAGGTGGCCGGTCGGCCGCTGGTGATCAAACGCTACAACATCAAGGGTTTTGCCCATTGGCTCAAGCGCTTCTGGCGCCCGAGCCGGGCCTGGCATTCCTGGCGCGAGGGCAATCGCCTGGCGTTCCTCGGTATTGCCACGCCCAAGCCGCTGGCGTTGCTGGAAAAGCGTTTCCTGTGGCTGCGCAGCCGGGCTTACCTGGTGACCGAGTACCTGCCCGGGCCGGACATCATCGAGCGGTTCGCGCCGTACGTTGAACGTGGCGAGGCGCCGGAGGCTGAGTTGGTGGCCCTTGATTACCTGTTCGCAGAGCTGATCCGCGAACGCATAAGCCATGGGGATTTCAAGGGGCATAACCTGTTCTGGCATGAGGATCGCTGGGCGCTGATCGATCTGGATTCGATGTGCCAGCATGGCTCCTTGAGCAGCTTTGCTCCGGCCTATGCCAGGGATCGGGCGCGGTTTATGCGCAACTGGCCTGAGAGCAGTGCGTTGTATCGGGTGATTGATCAGCGGTTGCCGAAAGAAGTGGGTTAGGGTTTTAGGGCCGCTGCGCGGCCCAACGGGAGCAAGCTCCCTCATCACAAGTCCGCTGTCAGTTGCTAAAAGGTGTACTCGGCACCTGCGCCTGCGTACCACGAGCGGCCCGGCGCCGCTTCGTAATAGCGGCCGTTGCCGTCCCCGACAATCACCGACCCTACGTATTGGCGATCCAGCAGGTTATCCAGGCGCAGGGTTTGGTGAAACGTCCAGTGTTCCACCTTCTGCTCAAAGCGCGCGCGCCAGTTGAATACGCTGTAGCCCGGCGCTGCGTGTTGCTGGTTGGTGTCTTCGACGTAGACCTTGCTGCGGTACATGCCTTCCAGGGCGGTGCTGACCCAGTCCCGGGGTTTCCAGTTCAGTTCGGCGAATAGCGTGGTTTGCGGCACCCCGGGGAGGTAGTTGCCTTTGTCCACGGGTTTGCCGCCGCCCACGAAGTCGCTGTCGTAGGTGGCTTGCAGGCGGGTGTAGGCGATGTTGGTGCTCCACTGCTCGCTGAGCTGGCTTTCGATGCCCAGCTCGAAGCCCCGGCGCAGGGTGCGGCCGGCGTTCTGGTAGCTGGTACGGCCGCCGATGGACTGGTCCACCACCAGCTCATCCTCGGTGGTGATCTGGAAGACGGCGGCGTTGACCCGTGTGTCATTCAGCTGTGCTTTCAGGCCCACTTCATATTGAGTGCTTTCGGAGGGCTTCAGGCCGAAGTTGAACCCTTCGATATTGCCCGGCGCATACGCCAGTTCCGCCTGGGTGGGGGTTTCGAAACCCTTGCCGGCGCTGACATAACCGTGCAACTCAGGCGTGAAGGCGTACATCACGCTCACGGACGGGGTGTTCTTCTGGTAAGTCTTGTTGCCGCTGGAGTCGCCGTTGCTCAGGAACTGGTCATCGACGTCCAGTTCCATGGTGCTGTGGCGCACCCCGGCTTGCAGGGTCCAGCGGTCGATGGTCCAGTTGGCCTGGATGTACGGATCGAGACTGCGGGCCGTATCGATTTCGTCCCGGCGTAGCTGGCCTTTTACGCCCAGGGTGTTGCCGCTGTAGTTCTGATAGCCGTGGCGACTGTCTTCGCTCTGGTCGAAATCCACGCCGGTGATGATCATCAACTCGCCGGGCACGCTGTCGATCGGCTGCATCCAGCGCACGGAGCCGCCGTAAAACTTGCGGTCGAACTGCACCACGCCGCCGCCGCGCTCATTGGCGGGCGTGCCTTTGGGGATCGACAGATACTGAATCACGCTTCGGCGTCCGGTGTAGGCATTCACCTGCAGGGTCGCATCGCCAAAGTACCGCTCGTAGTTCATCCCCAATTGCTGGTGGTCGATGCTTTTGCGGGTGTTGTACAGCTCGGCCGCGCTGCTGACGGAGCGCGGGTCAGCCTTGTAGGCATCCCACGTCTGCCCCAGCGGATCCTGCGTACCGTTCTGCTCGAGGCTGCTGTAGATCAGCGCCAGTTTGCTGTCCTCATCCGGCTCGAAATTCAGCTTGGCGAAGGTCTGGTCGCGGCGGGCGCTGCTGTGATCGCGGTAGCCGTCGGTGTCCATGCGCGAAGCATCGAGCACGAAGCCTGCGCCGTCTGCTGCGCCTTCGGCGGTCAGGTGGTTCTTGCTCAGGCCGTCACTGCCCACCAGCGTTTCGGCGCCGATGCGCGGCGGGCCTTCGCCGTTGCGGGAAAACATCTGGATCACACCGCCTGCATTGCTGCCGTACAGCGTAGCGGCCGGGCCGCGCAGGACTTCGATGCGCTCGGCGGTGTCGAGGTTGAACGTGGCGGCCTGGCCCTGGCCATCCGGGGTGCTGGCGGGGATGCCGTCAGCGATCAGTTTGATGCCGCGTACGCCAAACGCTGAGCGGGCACCGAAGCCGCGGGAAGAAATCTGCAAGTCCTGGGCATAGTTCTGGCGATTTTGCACCACCAGGCCGGGCACGCGGGACAGGGCTTCCGAGGCATTGATGCCCAGTTGGCCGTCGCTGATCTGCTCACGGCTGATGCTGTCCACTGAATAGGGCAGGTCAAACGACGGGCTGGCGCTGCGCGAGCCGGTGACCACGCTGGGGTCGAGGACCAGCGGCGCTTCGTCGGCCTGGGCGCCGTTGCACAGTCCAAGAAGACCGGGAAGCAGCAGGGCGAAACGTTTGGGGGCAACAACTTTCATGAGTAAACCAGCATCCATGACGCACAAAAATGCGCGAGTTTAACGATTCAGCCAGCTTTTACCATTTCGGAATACACCTACATGACGCGGCGGCGCCTGGGGTCTGGGGCGCCAACAGGGCCGATGTTAGCGTTGCTGACCATTCAGAGGGCTGGCCATGACATTGAAACTGACTGCGGCGCTAAGCGTTGGACTCCTTATGTTGAGCGGCTGTGGAACAGCCAATACGGTGTTGCGCGAAGACGCGGCAGCGGCACGTGAGCTCAGGAAGCAAAAAACCTATTGCCAGTCCATTCCCCGTGTCTACAGCGGTGTTGCCTTTGATTTCTGTCTGCTGCATGCCGCGCCGGACCTTACGGGAGTAATGATGCCGTTTGTACTATTGGATTTAACGGTCTCGGGCATTGTTGATACAGTGGTCCTGCCCTATACGGTCTACAAGCAAGGTACCGATGGCAACCTCAGCATCTATTGGCGCCCGGGTTCATAAACGGATTCAGTGGGGTCGTAGGGCCAGGGGTGAATGCCCATACTTATGCCAAATGGAGTTGTCCATGAGTCCTGCAACCCGATTCCTTCTCTCCGCTGTACTGGTATCCACCACCGGTTGCGGCACCATTAACACGGTGTTTCGCCCAGACGCCGTCGCCAGCCAGAACCTCAAGGAATCGCGCAGTTATTGTGAAAACGTGCCGCGTATCTACAGTGGGGTGATCTACGGTTTTTGCACATTGAACGGCGCACCCGACACCACCAAAGAGCACACGCGCGATGCCTCTGGCTCCTTGCCGATCTTCGCTGCGGAGCTTGTGGCCTCCGGCTTGCTCGACACCCTCGTGCTGCCCTACACGGTCTACCGTCAGAACAGGGACGGCAGCATCGAGATTTTCCGCTAGGCCCGCAGTGACAACCGGTCGCCACAATCCCTAGATCATCACGGGACGGGTTTACGCTATAATCCCGCCCTTTAGCTGTTTCTCGCCCAGGCGGGGAGCACACTTTTTTCAGGCGTGACGCGCCTGCATGCAGACTAAAAGAGGCTAGACCCCTGTGGCATTGACGATTCTTGGCCTGTCCGGCGCCCTTAGCCATGATCCTTCCGCAGCCTTGTATATCGACGGCAAGCTGATCGCGGCCGCCGAAGAAGAGCGTTTCGTACGCGACAAACATGCAAAGAACCGCATGCCCTACGAATCGGCAAAGTTCTGCCTGGAACAGGCCGGTATCAAGCCTTCCGACGTTGATGTGGTCGCGATTCCATTCGCCCCCATCAGCCTGTTCGGCGAGGCCCGCTGGCACTATGCCAAGCGTTATTGGTACGCCCCGGACCGCGCCCTCGACGCGATCCTGATGGGCAACCGTCGCTACAAGCGCTATCGCAACAAGATCGTCTGGTGCCTGGAGCAACTGGGCTTCGATCCGAAGAAAATCAAGATCGAACCGGTTGAACACCACCTGGCCCATGCCTCCAGCGCCTATCACTGCTCGGGCTTCCAGGAGAAGACCGCGATCCTCGGGATCGATGGCAAGGGCGAGTACGCCACGACCTTCTTCGGCTACGGCGAAAACGGCAAGATCCACAAGATCAAGGAATTCTACGATCCGGACTCCCTCGGCGGCCTGTACGGCGCGATCACCGAGTTCCTCGGTTTCGAGATGCTCGACGGTGAGTTCAAGGTCATGGGCATGGCGCCGTATGGCGATGCCAGCAAGTACGATTTCTCGCGCCTGGCCTCCTTTGAAAACGGCGAGCTGGTGATCAACACCGACTACGCCAACGTCATCGGCCTGCGCCGCTACAAAGAGAAGGGCAAGGGGTTCTACTTCTCGCCGAAACTGATCGAGTGGCTGGGTCCCAAGCGCGAAGGCGACATTGCCGACGAGCCGTACATCCACTACGCGGCCAGCATGCAGGCACTGTTCGAGAAGCTGGCGTTGCAGATGATCGACCATTACCTGGGCGACATCCTCAAAGACACCGGCAAGCTGGCGTTCGCTGGCGGCTGTGCGTTGAACGTCAAGCTGAACCAGAAGATCATTGCCCGTGACGACGTCAAGGAGCTGTTCGTGCAGCCGGCGTCCGGCGATGCCGGCACCGCGGTCGGTGCGGCAGCCTACGTGTCCCACGCCCGTGGCGTACCGGTAGAGAAGATGGAACACGTCTATCTCGGCCCGTCCTACAGCAACGAAGACGTGATCGCCGCGTGCGCCAGGCACGAGAGCAAGCCGGTCTGGCGCAAGATCGAAAACATGCCCAAGCGCATCGCCAGGATCATGGTTGACGGCAACCCGGTGGCCTGGTTCCAGGGCCGCATGGAGTTTGGCCCGCGCGCCTTGGGCGGGCGTTCGATCATCGGTTGCCCGAGCGCGACCGGCGTGGCTGACCGGATCAACCACCAGATCAAGTTCCGCGAGCGCTGGAGGCCTTTCTGCCCGTCGATGCTCGACACTGTCGCGCCACAGATGATCAAGGTCGATCACCCGGCGCCGTTCATGACCTTCACCTTTGAAGTGTCGGAAGAGTGGAAAACCCGCGTGCCGGAAGTGGTCCATGAAGATGGCACCTCCCGCGCCCAGGTGCTCAAGCGCGAGTACAACCCGCGCTACTACGACATGATGAAAGAGCTGGAAGTACTGACCGGCAACGGCGTGTCGCTGAACACCTCGCTGAACCGTCGTGGCGAAGCGATGATCTGCTCGCCGACCGACGCGCTGAACATGTTCTTTGGCTCCGACCTGCAGTACCTGATCATGGAAGACATCCTGGTGGTCAAGGACGGCGTAGACCCTTATGACGCTGTGGTTTAAATGCTGAACCGCTTCCAGGGCTGGCGTGAACGTGGCTGGACGCCTGTCGAGGCCGAGGTTTACGCCCAGGCCTGGCAGCGTTTTGGCGGCAGCGTGGCGACTCATCCGCAGATTATCGAGCGGCTGGCGCACCTGGCACAGATTCCCGTGCGTTACCTGGGCTGGGAGCAGGATGGCGAGCTGAAAGGCGCGATTGCCACCTGGGGGCGCGACCTGGCCCTGTCCAAGGACGTGCTCAAGCGCAAAGGCAAAAAAGGCCTGTTCGATCTGGGTAACGCCGAGATCATCCTGCCGATTGCCGCCGATGCGCAGCTGCCGTTGCGCCATCGCGCGCGTTATCTGTCGGCGCTGAATGAAGGGCGCGTGAGCACCCTCAAGCCCCAGGCCGAGCAGTTGGCCATGGCGCGCACACCGGAAGAACTGTCGAAAAAGTTTCGCTACAACCAGCGTCGTGAATTGCGCTTGCTGGAAGAGGCGGGCGGCGTGGTGCGGGCGGTCAGCGAGTTTTCCAGCAGTGAGCTGGCGGCGATTTACTGCGACCTGTTCCAGCGACGCTGGGGTTTCCCGGCAGCGGGTGCCGAGCGTCTGGCCGAAGTGCTGGAGTTGCTCAAGGAATTTCTGTTCGGCTCGGTGCTGTTTCTCAATGACGCCGCGATTGCCGTGCAACTGGTGTATCAGGTGCAGGCGCCGGCATGGGTCAGTGCCGAGTACGTCAACGGCGGTGTCGACCCTGAAACCAAGGCGTTCAGCCCCGGTAGCGTGCTGAGTTTCCTCAACACCCAAAGTGCCTGGGAACAGGCGCGGGCGAGCGACAAGCCGCTGCGTTTCTCCTTTGGGCGTTCCGATCGTGAATACAAGGAGCGCTGGTGCAACCCGGTGCCGGTGTTCAGCGTATGAGCCGCAAGCAGCAACTCCTCAAGCAGCATCGGCGCAACAAGCGCATCGCGCTGTTGGTTGGCCTGTTGCTGCTGGTGGCGGTCGGTGTGCTGGTGGCCTGGTGGTTGCCGGCGGTGCTGGCGGTGGTGCTGTGGGGCGCCCATGAAGCCTGGTTTGCCGATCACCTGTTCTATTCGCCTAAAGACGACTATGAGTACGCGTTTCCCGAGGGGAGCGAGTGCGCGGGGCTGCGTCTTGAGGCGGGGCGGCTGGTGTTGGACACGCCCTTGGTGGGCGATGAAACCCTGATCGTCGGTGTTGAGCTCAAAAGCGCCTGGCTCGGACGTTTTCTCGACCCCGCCGTAGAGTTGCTGGGCCTTGATGCGCCGGACCGGCAAGTCTTCGAGCGTGGCGTCGCGGGTCGGCGTTACCTCAACCTGACCGGCGCGGGCGAAGCACTGGCCGCCGGCAAGCTGCGTTTGCGCGGGCGCTTCTGCCGGATCAAGGGGCAGCCAACGCTGTGGCGGTTCCGCCAGCCGGATTACCGTCGCCAGCGGGTCATGGTGATCGCGCCCCATGCCGACGATGCCGAACTGGCTGCCTTCAGCCTTTACAGCCAGGCTGATGAGAGCTGGATCGTCACCCTCACGGCGGGCGAAATCGAAGCCGATCACTATCAACAAATGGGCATGCCCAAGGCGGATGCCGCACGGCTCAAAGGCCGCCTGCGTGCCTGGGACAGCGTTACCGTGCCACGCTGGGCGGGCGTTCCCGAGGCGCAGTGCGTGCAGTTGGGTTACTTCTGCATGCAATTGCCGGCCATGCAGGCTGCGCCGGACCAGCCCCAGGCCTCCCGGGAAGCCGGTTTGGACGATACGCGGCTGTTTCGCCAGTTCAATACCCTGGCCTTGCCCGGGGATGTAGACGGCGCGCCGACCTGGAACAACCTGATTGCCGACCTGCGGGCCTTGCTGCTCAAGGCGCGCCCCCAGGTGATCGTGTTGCCGACGCCGCTGCTGGACCCGCACCCGGATCATATCTGTGCGCACGCCGCGATTCTCGAAGCCCTGCAAGGCCTGGAGTGGCAACCGGGTACATTGCTCGGTTACGCCAATCACCTGCATGATAACGACCGCTGGCCCATGGGCGACTCGGGCGCTGGCGTGGCGTTGCCGCCGCGTTTTGAAGCCACGCTTGAGCTGGTGCCGTGCAGCTTGCCGCTGACGCTGAGCCAGCAGCAGGACAAGGCCATGGCCCTGGGCATGATGCATGACTTGCAGCCGCGGGCGCCCTTCAAGCGTCGCGTGCGCAGGTGGTTGCAGCAATTACTGGCGGGCCGCAGTCCATCGCCTTATGGAGAGAATGAATTCTTCCGCAAGGCGGTGCGCCGTCATGAGTTGCTCTGGGTGTTGAAGCAGGATTGAGACCTTATTGAAGGCAGGCTTGCAGTGCCTGCCGCCCCTTTTTCACCGGGCTGCGTGCCCGCAGCCAGATTGCAGCATGGAGAGTTATGAAGCCTCGTTTCAAGGTTTTGCAGTTACAGCCGGACTATAACGTCAAGACCCATGACTTTGCCGACCTCGGCGAGCAGATCGTCAAGGCCTTGCCGGCTGAACGTTTCGAGGTCACATCCGGGTTCCTCAGCGGCCGCCCGCTGCCCGGCCAGCCCCTGAGCGTGGCTGAACACTCCCATTATTTCGAGCTGCCGGAAAAATCCCTCAAGGGCATTCGTTTCGGCGCCATGTGGCAGATCTACAAGTATTGCCGCGAGCAGAAATTCGACGTGGTCATCTGTAACCGCTTCAAGTCGGTCAACATGATGCTCTCCCTCAACCGTTGGTTGAAGATCCCCCTGTGCATCGGTATCTCCCACGGTTTTGGCGAGTACGCCCGTGGCTACCGCCGCCGCCAGACCCAGAAGTGGGTCAGCCCGGCGTGGCGGTTCGTCGGCGTATCAGAGGCGGTCAAGGATTACCTGGTGGACCTCAACTGCGGGTTCACCCGTGAAAACACCACGTATGTCACCAACGCCATCGACATTCCCCAGGCCGAAGCCTTGCAATTGCCTCGCGATGAAGCGCGCAAGGCTCTGGGCTTGCCGCTGGATGCACGGATGATTGGCGCCCTGGGCCGACTGGTGCCAATCAAGGGCCATACCCATTTGCTGCAAGCCTTCGCGACCCTCAAGGACAAATACCCTGAGGCCCAGGTGGGCATTATCGGCTCCGGCCGCGCCGAAGCAGACCTGCTTGCCGACATCGAGCGCCTGGGGCTGACCGGCCGTGCGCACCTGCTGGGCTTCCGTGAAGATGGCATGAAGTACGTGCGTGGTTTTGATATCTGGACCATGCCGTCGCTGTTCGAAGGCCTGGGCCTGGCGTTGCTGGAAGGCATGAGCGGGCATCTGCCGGTCATCGCCTCCAACGGCCCGGCGATGTTGCCGTTGGTGCAGGGGGCGGGCGGCCTGTCCCATGACCCGGGCAATGTCGAGCAACTGGCGGCGGCGCTGGACACGTACCTGGCGCTGAGCGACGAAGAGCTGCGCGCCAAGGGCGAACAAGTGTTCCGCTACCTGGAAGAAAACCACACCCTGGACGAGTTCCGGCGCAAGTATTTGAACCTGATCGAAACCGGTCTGCGTGAAGTAGGTAGAGCATGAGTCTGCAGCAACCCCTGGTCACTGTGATCATTGCGTCTTACAACCACGGCCCGTACATCGAGCAGAGCATCCTCAGTGTGCTCGGCCAGACCTACCCCAACATTGAGTTGCTGGTGGTGGACGATGGCTCCAAGGATGACAGCGTGGAGCGCATCCAGCGCTTGCAGGCCGAGCACGGGTTTGACTTTCAGGTCCAGCAGAACCAGGGCCTGACCAATACCCTGAATGGCGCCATCGCCCGTGCCAAAGGCAGCCTGATCGCGCCATTCGGCTCCGATGACATCATGCTGCCCGAGCGCATTGCCACCCAGGTTGCCTACATGGAAGGCAAGCCGAAGGTGGGCATCTGTGCCGGCAATATCGAGTTGATTGACGGTGACGGCAAGCCGTACCCGGAGAAGAAGCAGCGCCGCGATCTGCCGTTTCGCAGCCTGGATTTCGATGATCTGTTCATGGATCGCAAGCCCTTTCCCCCGGCCCCGACCCTTATGATTCGCCAGCAGGCGCTGGAAGAGGTCGGTGGTTTCGATCCGCTGATTCCGCTGGAAGACTTGCTGATTGAATTGAAGATCACCCATGCCGGCTACACCATCGACGTGTTGAACGTAGTGATGGCGCGCTATCGCCAGCATGCGACCAACACCTACAAGAATCATCGCTACATGATCCAGAACATCCTCAAGACCTACGGGCTGTTCAGCGATCATCCTGCCTACGATCAGGTTCGCTACAACTTCCTGAACTCGATGTTTCTCAAGACGGCCGACCGTGACCGCCCACTGGCGCGGGAGATCCTCAAGCAGATTCCGTTGAAGTTCTGGGGTCGCAAGACCCTGCGTGGGCTGGTGCGGCTGTACCTGGCGCCGCAGCGCAGCTCATAACGCCTGTGCCAGGCCATTGCGTACACCGCAATGGCCGCAAGGGAGTTTGAACCTCAGCGGTTCAAACCCTCACTTGGCCGGGCTGGCTGCCTGCGCGACCGGACGATTGAGCTTCAGCACCTGCTCACGGATCTTCGCCGTGGCACTTGGCGAGGCCACCGAGGCATAGCCCTTGGCCAATTGCTCGAAATGGGTTTCGAACAGCCAATTACGGTCTTGTGGATAACGTTGCATGTGCCGCAGGTTGCGCTGGCGCAGGGCGTTGCGCAGGGCTGACGGGTAGATGCGCATGTCGGCCACGTCGATCAGGCCGAACTCGCCGTCATCCATCAACAGTACGTTGCCCAGGTGCAGGGAGCGGAAGTAGATCCCGCGCTCGTGAAGCTGGGCCATGAACCCGCCGAAACGCTCAATCAGCGATTCCCGCAGGCTGCTGTCCAGGCTTTGCAGGGCCTGGCGCAAGGTCAGCCCGGGCAACGGCTGGTACTGCACGGCGCTGCTGTGGTCCTGCAATTCGTAGAGCCCGAGGATCGAGGGTGAGGGAACGCCGCGTTCACGCAATTGCTCGCTGTTGCTGGCAAAACGTTGGGAGTACGGATTGAAGCTGCCGGAGGTGTACCAGTTCCGGGCACGGAACAATTTCAGGAAGCTGCCGTCTTCCAGGCGCAGGACCTTGGGGCCGAGGCCGTCGGCTTCGATGACGTGAGCGTTGCTGCACAGCTGTTCAAAAGCCAGCGGTTTGAGGCTTTGCACAGGCATGCGTAACAGGCTGCGGCGACGCTGGGCGATGCTCAGGCCGGCGATCAGTGCCAGAGGTATCCACAACAGGAACCAGTGTTCTTTTGGTCGCGAGAGGATGCCACCGCCTTCGGTCAGGCCGGCGCCGATGCCGTAGGCCAGCAATGACGAGGCCAGGATGAACAGCGGTTGTGCGCGGGCCTTGAGGCTTTTGTACAGGCCCCAGCCGAGCATGAAGGCCCACGGAATAAAGCCGATGATGCCGACGTAATAAAGCACGCCCAAGGCGAAGCTGTGGGGTTCGCGAAGCGGTTCGTAGGTGTAGCTCGGGGGTTGCACATAAAGTTCGGAGTCGTAGCTGTGGCCGATCCATGGGTGATCGGCGATACGTCCCAGGACAATCTCCCATATTTCGAAGCGCGATGAGCTGCCGCGCTCGGTAATCAGTTGCGGGTAAAACAGCAATAGCGCCGCCGCCGCCAGTACCAGGCCGGCAACCATCAGTGCAGAGCGGCGATTTCGGCTGAGGAAACTCATCCAGAAAACGGCCATGACCAGTGCCACCAACGGTGTTCTGGAGCCGGTAGCCAGGACGGCCGCCGTCATGATCGCCAGCGCCGGGATGCTCAGCCACAGCGCGTGCAAGCGTTTGGTGGCGACACAGACATACAGCCAGTACACGCAGAAAAAGCCGAATATATGAGAGCTGAGCAGCGGATTGTCGAGGGCTCCACGGCCGCCGATCATGCGCATCCCGGGCTCGAACCCAGAAACAAAAAACACCAGGTTGATCGCGCAGACGACCGTGGCGATGACTGCGGCGCTAAAGAAGATAGGCTTGAACAGGTCGTTGCGGTAGTGCAGCAGCAAGCCACATCCGGCGAACAGCATGAACGTGTGCAGCGGTCGCTTGAACAGGTCGGTGTCCGGATGGTGCTCCGGACTCCAGAACAGGCTTGTCAGCGCCCAGGCTGAAAACAACAGGAACGCGATGGCGAGCGGCTCGCGCAGAACCTCTTTCAGCTCCCTGGGGCGCAGGCACAGCAGGATCAAAGTGGGGGCGCTGAACAGGCCGTAATAGAACTTGTGCAGTACATTTCGGTTGGAGACGAAGAACAGTGCGCTCAAGAGGAGCAACAGGCCGATCGGTAGAATCCATAGGCACAGGAAGTCGAATACGCGATTTGAGCCATAGGTGATGCGTTTTGAGTGCATACGGAAAAGCCGTTCCTGAATAAAGAAAGCCGAACATACTAAAGTAGTGGCTATATAATGTCGCCCGCTGGGTCCAACGGGGTCGCCCTTGTGCCGGGTGCAAGTACAACAGAGAAGCTGTGCTAAAGTCAGCCTCCTTTTTCAAAACCGCCGCGTGATATGACCGACTCCAGTCCGAGCGCAAGCCCTTCGAGCTTGAAAATATACTTCCGCCTGCTCAGCTACGTTAAGCCCTATGCCGGCTTGTTCGCGCTGAGTATTGTCGGCTTTCTGATTTTCGCTTCGACCCAGCCGATGCTGGGGTACATCCTCAAGTACTTTGTCGATGGCCTGTCCAACCCTGAAGCGGTGCTGTTCCCCAGTGTGCCTTTCCTGCGTGACCTGCAATTGCTGCAGGCCGTGCCGCTGCTGATCATTCTGATCGCCGCCTGGCAGGGCCTCGGCTCGTTCCTGGGCAACTACCTGTTGGCCAAGGTTTCCCTGGGCCTGGTCCACGACCTGCGGGTGCAACTGTTCAACAACCTGCTGACCCTGCCGAACCGCTACTTCGACAATCACAACTCCGGGCACCTGATTTCCCGCATCACCTTCAACGTGACCATGGTCACCGGTGCTGCGACAGATGCCATCAAGGTGGTGATTCGCGAAGGCATGACGGTGATCTTCCTGTTCGCCTCGCTGCTGTTCATGAACTGGCGGCTGACCCTGGTGATGATCGCCATCCTGCCGTTGATTGCCGTGATGGTCAGCACCGCGAGCAAGAAATTCCGCAAGCAGAGCAAGAAGATCCAGGTCGCCATGGGTGACGTGACCCACGTCGCCTCGGAAACCATCCAGGGCTACCGCGTGGTGCGCAGCTTCGGCGGTGAGGTGTATGAGCAGAAGCGCTTCCTCAAGGCCAGCCTGAGCAACACCAACAAGCAACTGCGCATGACCCGCACCGGCGCGATCTACACGCCGGCGCTGCAACTGGTGATCTACAGCGCCATGGCGGTGTTGATGTTCCTGGTGCTGTACCTTCGCGGTGATGCGTCGGCGGGCGACATGGTGGCCTACATCACGTTGGCCGGCCTGCTGCCCAAGCCGATTCGCCAGCTGTCTGAAGTCAGCTCGACCATCCAGAAAGGCGTGGCCGGTGCCGAAAGCATTTTCGAGCAGTTGGACGAAGACGTGGAAATCGATCGCGGCACCATCGAGCGCGAGAAGGTCAGCGGTCGCCTGGAAGTGCGCAACCTGAACTTCACCTACCCAGGCACCGAGCGCCATGTGCTCAAGGACATCACGTTCACCGCAGAGCCCGGGCAGATGGTTGCTTTGGTAGGGCGTTCGGGCAGTGGCAAGTCCACCCTGGCCAGCCTGATCCCGCGTTTCTACCACCACGAGAGCGGCGAGATTCTGCTCGATGGCGTCGAGATCGAAGACTATCGCCTGCTCAACCTGCGCCGGCATATCGCCCAGGTGACCCAGCATGTGACCCTGTTCAGCGACACCGTGACGAATAACATCGCCTACGGTGACCTGGCCGGCGCACCGCGGGCCGATGTCGAGGCGGCGGCGGCCGATGCCTATGCCAAGGACTTCATCGATCAACTGCCCAAAGGCTTCGATACCCAGGTCGGCGAAAACGGTGTGCTGCTGTCCGGCGGCCAGCGCCAGCGCCTGGCAATTGCCCGTGCCCTGCTCAAGAACGCACCATTGCTGATCCTCGACGAGGCGACTTCGGCGCTGGACACCGAGTCGGAGCGCCATATCCAGGCGGCCCTGGACAAGGTCATGCAAGGCCGTACGACGCTGGTCATCGCCCACCGCCTGTCGACTATCGAGAAAGCCGACCTGATCCTGGTGATGGACGATGGCCGGATTGTCGAGCGTGGTACTCACGGCGAACTGCTGGCACAAAACGGTTATTACGCCCGCTTGCACGCCATGGGCCTGGACGCACCGGTCTCGGCCGACATCACCTGATCCGTAGGAGCCGGCTTGCCGGCGATGGCCTTACCGCGGTTGCACTGAAAAACCGCAGTGAACGCATCGCCGGCAAGCCGGCTCCTACATTGCACAAGCCTTTGACAACCCTGTGTTAATATCGCGCCCCTGTTCATTTTGTATGTGGGTTGCTCCATGAAGTTGTCCATGCCGCGATTCGATCAAGCCCCTGTCTTGGTGGTCGGCGATGTCATGCTCGACCGTTACTGGCATGGCGGTACCTCACGGATTTCCCCTGAGGCACCGGTACCGGTAGTCAAGGTCGAGCAAATCGAAGACCGTCCAGGTGGCGCTGCCAACGTTGCCCTCAATATTGCCGCCCTCGGCGCCCCGGCCTCCCTGGTGGGTGTGACCGGCGACGACGAAGCCGCCGACAGCCTGGCCAACAGCCTGCGTGGTGCTGGCGTGCGTGCGCTGTTCCAGCGCATTCCCCATCAGCCGACCATCGTCAAGCTGCGGGTGATGAGCCGTCACCAGCAACTGCTGCGTATCGACTTTGAAGAACCCTTCGCCACCGACGCCCTGGCCCTCAGTGCCCAGGTCGACGAGTTGCTCGAAGGCATCAAGGTGCTGGTGTTGTCCGACTACGGCAAAGGCGCCCTGAAAAATCACCAGATGCTGATCCAGGCCGCCAAGGCCCGGGGCATTCCGGTGCTGGCTGATCCCAAGGGCAAGGACTTCTCGATTTATCGGGGTGCCAGCCTGATCACGCCGAACCTCAGCGAATTTGAAACCATCGTCGGCGGCTGCGTCGATGAGCACGAGCTGGTAACCAAGGGCGCGAAGCTCATGGCCGACCTCGACCTGGGCGCCTTGCTGGTGACCCGTGGTGAACACGGCATGACCCTGTTGCGCCCTGACCACCCGGCCATGCACTTGCCCGCGCGGGCTCGTGAAGTGTTCGACGTGACCGGTGCCGGTGACACGGTGATCTCCACCCTGGCGGCTTCCATTGCCGCGGGTGAAGAGCTGCCTCACGCAGTGGCCCTGGCCAATCTCGCGGCGGGCATTGTGGTCGGCAAACTGGGTACGGCGGCCATCAGCGCACCTGAGCTGCGCCGTGCCATCCAGCGTTCCGAAGGCTCGGAGCGCGGCGTGTTGAGTATCGAGCAATTGCTGCTGGCGATTGACGATGCCCGGGCGCATAACGAGAGCATTGTCTTCACCAACGGTTGCTTCGACATTCTGCACGCCGGTCACGTGACGTACCTGGAGCAGGCGCGGGCCCAAGGTGATCGTTTGATCGTGGCGGTCAACGATGATGCATCGGTCAGCCGGTTGAAAGGGCCGGGGCGGCCGATCAACAGTGTCGACCGTCGCATGGCGGTGCTGGCGGGTTTGGGGGCCGTGGACTGGGTGATCAGCTTTGCCGAGGCGACCCCGGAAAACCTGCTGGCCCAAGTCAAGCCGGACGTGTTGGTCAAGGGTGGGGATTATTCGGTCGACCAGGTAGTCGGCGCTGATATCGTCAGTGCCTATGGCGGCAAGGTCAAAGTGCTGGGGCTGGTGGAAAACAGCTCGACCACGGCGATTGTGGAAAAAATCCGCAGCAACTGACCGAACGCGGCAGGGGAGCTTGCTCCCTTGCCGCAGGTTACCGGCTGCGCTTGCGCGGGACGATTTTCTTCAACAGCAGCTTGGCTCTACCGGTCAGCCGCTTCAATTTCGACTCTTTCTCGGGCGCGCTCAGCCCCTGTTGCCGCAGCCAGTCCTTCCAGCGGATTCGCTCGTCACGCACGATCCAGCCTTCCTGCTGGGCAAAGCTTTCTGCCAGATACAACCCTCGCGTACTCGCCGGATACAGCTGATCCTTCTTCAAGGTGTACAGCTCCGCACACGGCTGGCCGTCTTTCAGCGGCATCAGGTACAAGTCCGGACGCTGGCGGTCCAGGCGCGCGACCAACTGATCACCTTCCAGGCGCTCGTCCACATGAAACAGGCTCAGGGACTTGGCCTCCTTGGGGACTTCCAGGCGCAGGTCATAGATCAGTTGCAGCGAAGCCGTCGGCAGGTGCACATAGGCTCGTGGGCGCTCAATCAATTGCGTGGTGGCGCAGCGCACCGGGCGTGCGGCGCCGGACAGCGGCGAGAGCCGAAACGGCAATGCTTCGCGGTAGTGCAGGGCGGATGAGTAGGGGGCCGGCAGCCACGTGTCGTTGAAGCGCCCGCCCAGCCAGCCTTCCGGGGTTTCCAGCAGGCATTCCTCGGCAATTTCCTGAATGGCGGTGTGCAGTGGCAGGTTCAGTTCGTGGGCCGGCACATAACCGGAGATCAGCTTGAGCACCACATCGCCGCGGTCTTGTCGGCGCTGGCGTACCAGCACCCAGTAATCGCGGTTCTGCCAATGCAGCGTCAGGCGCACCGAAACACCAAGGTTGGCCAGTTCCAGCACGAAACGCTCGGTGTCTTTCACCTCCACCGGCTTGCGCCGCTGCAGGGTCTGGGCGAAGTTGAGCGGCATGCCGACGCTCTGGTAACTCAAGCCTTCGGGCGTGGCTTCGACATGCAGCGGCAGTGTTTTAAAGTTACTCGGGTTTTTTCTAATGAGCGTTCGCGCCATGTCGGCTCCTTCTTGCGTCGGGGTCGGCCGCGTCGGCGGCATCAGAGTTGGCGAATGACCTTGGCAGCGGTCGCTACGTTGTGGGCGAGGTGCAGCGGATTAATGGTCCCGACAATAGCACTGGCGACGCCAGTTTGCGCAAACAACAACATGAAACTGGCGTGAATTGGATCCACTCCGGATTCCAGGCAGACGTGGCCACTGGCCAGTGCTTTTTTCACCAGGATGCCTTTGCCGTGCGCGGCCGCATAATCAATGACGGCTTTCTCGGCCTGTTCGTTCAGATTGTAGGTGACCATGGCGCAATCGCCTTGTTCCAGAGCCTTTACGCCGCCCTCGACGGTTTTGCCGGAGAAGCCGAAACCGCGAATCTTGCCCTCGCGCTTGAGGTCCGCCAGGGTCTGGTAAACCTCGCAATCGTTGAGGATATGCAGGTCGTTGCCGTCGGAGTGCACCAGCACCAGGTCGATAAAATCCGTTTCAAGTCGTTTCAGGCTGCGCTCCACAGAAAGTCGGGTATGGGCCGCGCTGAAATCGTGATGGGACACGCCCTCGGCAAATTCTTCGCCCACCTTGCTGACAATCACCCAGTCCTGGCGCTGGCCGCGCAACAGCGGGCCCAGGCGTTCTTCGCTGCGGCCATAGGCGGGCGCAGTGTCGATCAGGTTGATGCCCAGCTGACGGGCCTGGCGCAGCAGCATCCGCGCGGCGTCGTCATCGGGAATCTGGAAACCGTTGGGGTACTTCACCCCTTGGTCGCGGCCCAGCTTGACGGTGCCCAGGCCCAGCGGCGAGACCAGCAGGCCGGTGCTGCCCAGCGGGCGGTGAAGGTCGTGCAGGGTCGGCAAGGTCATGGCAGCAGTTGCTCCCAGGCGGGTTGGGCGATCGTGGGTTTTGGCAGTTCGGGCAGTTTTTCCGGGGTGCCTGGCGTGATGCCGTCACGTTCCAGAGCATGGATCACCCGGTCGGCGAAGTCCGGTGCCAGTGCCAGCTTGGTCGGCCAGCCCACCAGAAGGCGGTCCTGTTCGGCGAGGAAGGCGTTGTCCGGGCGGGTCAGCCCCGACTGCAACGGCTCGGCACGGTCCACGCGCAGGGTGGCCCACCGGGTCTGGCTCATGTCGATCCAGGGCAGCAGTTGGGCCAGTTCTTTTTGGGCGGTGGCGATCTGTTGCTCCGGGGTACGGGCCACACCTTCGGCCTCGGCAATATCGCCGCCCAGGTACCACACCCAGTTGCCATCGGCGGCGGGGTGCGTGGTCACGGTGATGCGCGGTTTGGTGCCGCCGCCCAGGCAGTGGGCGTACAGCGGCTTCAGGCCGGGGCCCTTGGCGATGATCATGTGCAGCGGTCGGCGTTGCATGGCGGGCTGGCTCAGGCCCAGGGCACTGAGCAATTCAGCGGTGCCACCGCCGGCGCTGAGCACGATACGCTGGGCGCGGATCTCGCGGCCATCGACCTTCAGGCCGACCAGTGTGCCGTCTTCCAGCAACGGTTCGATCTGTTCACCGGCCAGCAGGCCGTCGCCGGCCAGTTGCGCCAGGCGTTCGATCAGGCTCGGGACGTCGATCACCAACTCGGCCAGGCGATAGACCTTGCCCTTGAAGCGGCGGTCTTGCAGGGCCGGTGGCAGGTCGTCGCCCTTTACCTGGTCGACGCGGCCACGCACGGCCTTGCTGGCGAAGAAACTGGTGAGGTTGCCGGCGATAGTGCCCGGCGACCACAGATAGTGGGCCTCGGACAGCAGGCGCACGCCCGAAAGGTCCAGTTCGCCGTTGCCCGCCAGGGCTTCGCGCCAGCGGCGGGGCATGTCGGCGATGGCTTCCGAGGCGCCGGTGAGGGCGCCGTGCAGTGCGTATTTCGCACCGCCGTGGATGATCCCCTGGGACTTCACGCTCTGCCCGCCACCGAGGGTGGCGCTTTCCACCAGCACTGTGGAAAAGCCCTGGCGACGCAGGCGCGCATTGAGCCAGAGGCCGGCAACCCCGGCGCCGACAATCAGAACGTCGGTGGAAATAACGGATGGCATGCAGCGACCTCAGTGTTCAAGACAAGAGGCGCAGTATACAGGCACAGAGGCGCGGCGATTTGTCGGTGATCAGTGCCCGGCGGTTTTCGAGAACAACTGAATCACCACCACCCCGAGCACAATCAGGGCCATCCCCAGCATCGCCGGGATATCCAGTTTCTGCCCGTAGATAAACAGCGCGGCGATGCTGACCATCACGATGCCCATCCCGGCCCACACCGCATACGCGACGCCCACCGGCACGGTGCGCACCACCAGCGTGAGCATCCAGAAGGCCACGCCGTAACCGACGATCACCAGCAACAGCGGGATCGGCGTGCTGAAACCCTTGATCGCTTTCATGGAAACGGTGGCGATCACTTCCGAGCAAATGGCAATGGCCAGGTAATAGTAGGCGGCGTTCATGGGGTAAATCCTCGGTACAGGGTCGCTTGATAAGGTTGGCATTTTAGAGATTTGCCAGATGCGGTAAAGTCATTACCTATCCGAATAAAAGATGGGTTGAGCCATGAGCGTGCAGTGGAGTCTTGAGCAAATGCGCCTGTTTGTCAGCGTCGCCGAGCAGCGTTCATTTTCGGCGGTGGCGCGGGACCAGCGCCGGGCACAGTCGGCAGTCAGCAATGGGATTGCCCTGTTGGAGGCGGACCTGGGCGTGTGCCTGTTTGATCGCAGCAGCGGCCGCCAGCCCCGCTTGACCGAGGCCGGCACCGCGTTGCTCGAAGAGGCGCGGGAAGTCTTGCGCCAGTGTGAGCGCCTGAATGGCCGTGCCTTGTCGTTGATGCGGGGGGAAGAAGCCCGCCTGCGCCTGGCCCAGGATGAGGCCATGCTCTATCAGCCGGTGCTCGACAGCCTCGAATCGCTGGCGGGGAAATTTCCCAGCCTGGAGGTGCAGTTGTCCAGCGCCGCCCAGGGCGATGTCGCGCGCAAACTGGTGGAGCGCAAGGCGGATCTGGGCCTGCTGTTCTACCACGATCAAATCCCCGAAGCGTTGGAGCGCCGGGTGCTGGGCAGCGTGGAGATGGTGACCGTATGCGGTATCAGTCATCCCATGGCCAGGGAAAAGTTTGTGGATTGCCAGCGCCTGGCACAGTTTCGCCAGTTGCTGATGGCGACCCAGACCAGCGTGTATCCCGGGAGCGAGGCCGCCAGCCCGCAAGTGTGGCGCGCTGACAGCTTCTACGTGCTGGCCGAATGGCTGGCACGTGGGTTGGGTTGGGCCTGGCTGCCACGGCATGTGGTGCAGTACCCGGCCTATCAGAACCAGATGGTCGAACTGAACAGTGAATGGACCCCGCCGGCACTGGTGGTGGAATTGGTGTGGCGTCGCGATGAGCCGCTTGGCCCGGCCGCGCGTTTCCTCGCCGAACGTTTTGCCGAGTGCTTGCAGGCGATCGACTGAAAAAGCCGATAAACTCCGCCGCCATGAATAGAACTCTCTACAGCTGTCTGTTTTACCTGGCGCTGCCGTTGGTGGCTTTACGTCTGTGGCTGCGGGCCCGCAAGGCGCCGGCCTACGCCAAGCGCGTGGGTGAGCGCTTTTCCTGGGGCTTGCCGGCGATGCAGCCCGGCGGAATCTGGGTGCACGCGGTGTCGGTGGGCGAAAGCATCGCCGCCGCGCCGATGATTCGCGGTCTGCTGGAACGTTATCCACAGTTGCCGATCACCGTCACCTGCATGACGCCCACCGGTTCTGAGCGAATCCAGGCGTTGTTTGCCAGCGAGCCGCGGATCCAGCACTGCTACCTGCCGTATGATTTGCCCTGTGCGGCCAAGCGTTTTCTTGATCGTGTGCAGCCGAAACTGGCGGTGATCATGGAAACCGAACTGTGGCCCAACCATATTCACCAGTGCGCCAAACGCGGGATTCCCGTGGCATTGGCCAATGCGCGGCTGTCGGCCCGTTCGGCCAAGGGCTACGGACGTTTCGCCAAACTGACTGCACCGATGCTGGCGGAAATGAGCCTGTTTGCCGTTCAGACTGAAACCGAAGCCGAGCGTTTTCGCAGCCTGGGTGCACGGCCGGAAACCGTCGAGGTCACCGGATCGATCAAGTTCGACCTGACCATCGACCCGCAACTGCTGGTAAGCGCCGCCGCCTTGCGCGAGCAATGGCACGCCAGCGAACGCCCGGTGTGGATCGCCGCCAGCACCCACGAAGGCGAAGATGAAGTCGTGCTCGCCGCCCATCGGCAGTTGCTCGCCAGCTATCCGAATGCCCTGCTGATTCTGGTGCCCCGACACCAAGAGCGCTTCAACCCGATGTTCGAGTTGTGCCAGCAACAGGGTTTCGCCACCGTGCGTCGGTCCAGCGGCGAAGCAGTAACGGCGCAAACCTCGGTGTTGCTGGGCGACACCATGGGCGAGCTGCTGTTTTTGTATGCGTTGGCCGACAGCGCGTTTGTCGGCGGCAGCCTGGTGGCCACCGGCGGGCATAACCCGCTGGAGCCGGCGGCCTTGGCCAAGCCGGTCATTTGCGGGCCTCATGTGTTCAACTTCCTTGAGATCAGCGCAATGATGCGCGACGCCGGTGCGTTGCAGGAAGTGGACGATGCCGAGGGTTTGGCGGTGGCGGTGCAGCGCTTGTTCGAGCTGCCGCAGGACGCGCAGAAGATGGGCCAGGCGGGGCTGGCGGTGATGCGCGCCAATCAGGGCGCGTTGAAGCGTTTGCTGGATGGGTTGGGCAGACTGCTCAACCACTGACAACACACATCAAATGTGGGAGCTGGCTTGCCTGCGATACAGACGCCTCGGTACATCAGTCAAACCGAGGTGATGCAATCGCAGGCAAGCCAGCTCCCACATGGTTTTGTGTTGTCTTTAGTAACCGGGGTTAGCCTTCAACTGCGCCGCAGCGGCCTTGGCCAGGTCCGGTGGCAGGAAGTCCTTGTCGGGGTTGTAGTCGGCCTTCAGGTACCGCGCCAGATCCTGCAAATCCCCCGGGTTCAAGGTCCCGGCGGCCTGTTTCAAGCGCAGGTTGTCGAGGATGTAGTCGTAGCGGCTGTTGTTGTAGTTGCGCACCGAGGTGTACAGCTGGCGCTGGGCGTCCAGCACATCGACGATATTGCGCGTGCCCACCTGGTAACCGATTTCCGTGGCTTCCACCGCGCTCTGGTTGGAGATGATCGACTGGCGGCGTGCCTGTACCTGCTCCACGTCGGTGTTGACCGCGCGGTGCAGATTGCGGGTGTTTTCCACCACCTGGCGGCGCAGGCCTTCGCGTTGCTGCTCGGTCTGGCCCAGGCGGGAATAGGACTCGCGCACTTGCGAGCTGGTGAGGCCGCCGCTGTACAGCGGAATCCTCAACTGCAAGCCTACGGTGCGTTGCGACACGTCACCGTGATACGGCTGGCCAAAGGCGCTGGGGTTGCTGAAACCCAGAGCGTCGTTGTCACCTTTTTCGTACTGTGCCACGGCATCCAGGGTCGGCGCGTGGCCGGCCTTGCGTTGCTTCAGGGTTTCTTCGGCAGCAGTGACGGCGTAGTTGCTGGCCAGCAGATTCAGGTTCTGGCGGCCGGCGGTTTCGACCCAGGCCTTGGCGTCGTTCGGTGCCGGTGGCAGCACCGGCAGCGTGTGGACGATGCCCTGGATCGAGTTGTATTGGCGGTTGGTCAGGGTGATCAGCGCTTCGAAGGCGTCGTCCACCTGGCGCTGGGCCAGGATCCGGTTGGCGCGTGCGGTGTCGTAGCTGGCCTGGGATTGCAGCACGTCGGTCTTGTCCGACAGGCCGACGTCAAAGCGTTCGTTGGACTGGTCCAGTTGGCGTTTGAAGGCGGCTTCTTCGGCCTTGGTGGAGGCCAGGTTGTCCTGGGCCCGCAGCACGGCGAAGTAGTTTTCGGCACTTTGCAGGATCAGGTTCTGTTCGGTGGCCGAGAGCTGCAGCGCGGCCTGTTCGTTGACCGCTTCGGCGGCCTGCAACTGGAACCAGCGATCGGCGCGGAACAGCGGCTGGCTCAAGGTCGCGCGCCAGGAATGGGCGTCGCGATTGACCGTGGCGGCGGGCTGATCCAGCTGGGTGCGCACATTGTTGATATCGGCACCGGCCGACAGGTTCGGCAGCAAGCCTGCGCGGGCCTGGGGCACCACTTCTTTCTGCGCGCCATACTGGGCGCGGGCGGCGGCCAGGTCGGCGTTGTTGTCCACCGCTTCCTGGTAGACGCTGACCAGGTCGGTTTTGGTCGTCAGGGGCGCTTCAGCTGCCCAGACCATTCCGTTGGTCGCACAAGACACGGCAAGAGCCAGTGAGAGTTTGCGCAGCATGAGGCGATCCCTAGAATAATATTACGGCGATAATTTGGTGCCCAAGGCTAAGGCGGCCCATTCCTGGCGTCAAGGCCTCAAGCAGTCACCGAGTGTAGTGGCGCTATCACGGCACAACAATCCTGTAATTACGCCATTCATCACGATGAATGCACCGTCATTGGCAATTTGCCTGCTCCATGGTCTAGACTGGCCGCGTTCTTGTCGGGGTGCCTTGTTGGAAGGCTGAGATCGGTAAATACCGGATCCCGTTGAACCTGATCAGGTTAACGCCTGCGTAGGGAACAAGATTTCTCGTCACCCGGCGAGTCCTCTTGTGCTTCGTCCGGGATGTTGTTCGACAATCGAACAGCCCGTGCGCCAAGCACAGCACTGGTTTCAGTGCGTCCATCCGTCACAGGTTCGCTCCGACAAAAATCCACCGCCTGGATAGTTGGAGAGCCCGTGATGACTACAAAACTAAAAAACACCGTGCATTTAAGTGAATCGGCCAAGGTCGACTCCGGTTCCGTGCAGCCGTTTACCCGCTCGCAGAAAATCTATGTGCAAGGCACCCGCCCGGACATTCGTGTGCCGATGCGCGAAGTCAGCCTCGACGTGACCCCTACCGACTTCGGCGGCGAAATCAACGCGCCCGTGGTGGTCTACGACACCTCCGGCCCGTACACCGACCCGAATGTGATCATCGACGTGCGCAAAGGCCTGGGCGATGTGCGCTCGCCGTGGATCGAATCCCGTGGCGACACCGAGCGCCTGTCGGGCTTGAGTTCGCACTTCGGTCAACAGCGCCTGAGCGATGCCGAGCTGACCGCGCTGCGTTTCGCCCACGTGAAAAACCCGCGCCGCGCCAAGGCCGGGGCCAACGTCACCCAAATGCACTACGCCCGCAAAGGCATCATCACCGCCGAGATGGAATACGTCGCCATCCGCGAAAACATGAAGCTGGAAGAAGCCCGTGCCGCCGGCCTGCTGGACCAGCAGCACGCCGGCCACAGCTTCGGCGCCAGCGTGCCGAAAATCATCACCCCGGAATTTGTCCGCGAAGAAATTGCCCGTGGCCGCGCGATCATCCCGGCCAACATCAACCACACCGAACTGGAACCGATGATCATCGGCCGTAACTTCCTGGTGAAGATCAACGGCAACATCGGCAACAGCGCCCTGGGTTCGTCCATCGAAGAAGAAGTGGCGAAACTGACCTGGGGCATTCGCTGGGGTTCGGACACAGTGATGGACCTGTCCACCGGCAAGCACATCCACGAAACCCGCGAGTGGATCATCCGCAACTCGCCGGTGCCGATCGGTACCGTGCCGATCTACCAGGCCCTGGAAAAAGTCGGCGGCGCCGCCGAAGACCTGACCTGGGAGCTGTTCCGCGACACCCTGATCGAACAGGCCGAGCAGGGCGTCGACTACTTCACCATCCACGCCGGCGTATTGCTGCGCTACGTACCGCTGACCGCCAAGCGCGTCACCGGCATCGTGTCCCGTGGCGGTTCGATCATGGCCAAGTGGTGCCTGGCGCACCACAAAGAGAACTTCACCTACACCCATTTCGACGAAATCTGCGAAATCATGAAGGCCTACGACGTCAGCTTCTCCCTGGGAGATGGCCTGCGCCCGGGTTCGATTGCCGACGCCAACGATGCCGCGCAATTCGGCGAGCTGGAAACCCTCGGCGAGCTGACCAAGATCGCCTGGAAGCACGACGTGCAGACCATGATCGAAGGCCCGGGCCACGTGCCGATGCAGCTGATCAAGGAGAACATGGACAAGCAGCTGGAATGCTGCGACGAGGCGCCGTTTTACACCCTCGGCCCGCTGACCACCGATATCGCGCCGGGCTACGACCACATCACCTCCGGTATCGGTGCGGCGATGATCGGCTGGTTCGGTTGCGCGATGCTCTGCTACGTCACGCCGAAAGAGCACTTGGGCCTGCCGAACAAGGATGACGTGAAGACCGGGATCATCACCTACAAGATTGCGGCGCATGCGGCGGACTTGGCCAAGGGGCATCCGGGCGCGCAGATTCGTGACAACGCGTTGAGCAAGGCGCGCTTTGAGTTCCGTTGGGAAGACCAGTTCAACCTGGGCCTGGACCCGGACACGGCGCGGTCGTACCACGATGAAACCTTGCCGAAGGACTCGGCCAAGGTCGCGCATTTCTGTTCGATGTGCGGGCCGAAATTCTGCTCGATGAAAATCACCCAGGAAGTACGTGAGTACGCGGCCAACCAGCGCATTGAAACGGTGGATGTGGACGTGGCCAAGGGACTGGCGGAGCAGGCGGAGCGGTTCAAGCAGGAAGGCAGCCAGCTGTACAAAAAGGTCTGACCCCGAACTTGTGGCGAGGGAGCTTGCTCCCGCTGGAGTGCGTAGCGCTCCCAAAACCTGGATGGGTGTTTTAACTGACACTCATCAGTTGCAGGTTTTGGGGCGGCTTCGCCACCCAGCGGGAGCAAGCTCCTCGCCACAGGGGTACCTCCTACTTCACATAATAGTGTCCCTCTGAGATAACACCCTTGAGCATTCAACCCAGCACCTATTCCCCAGACATCGCGGTGTCCTTGGACAAACGCGTCTTCGGCGCCCGCGATCTCTTTTCCCTGTGGTTCTCCCTGGGCATCGGCCTGATGGTCCTGCAAACCGGCGCGCTGTTGGCGCCGGGCCTGGGCCTCTCCGGCTCCTTACTGGCGATTTTCCTCGGCACTTTGGTCGGCGTCCTGCTGCTGGCCGCCGTCGGCGTGATCGGCAGCGACACCGGCCTGTCCGCCATGGCCGCCCTCAAACTCAGCCTCGGCACCAAAGGCGCCAGCCTGCCGGCGCTGTTGAACCTGCTGCAGTTGATCGGCTGGGGCTCGTTCGAAATCATCGTGATGCGCGATGCTGCCAGCCTGTTGGGTACCCGCGCGTTCAGCGAAGGCAGCCTGCTGGCCAGCCCGTTGTTCTGGACCCTGGTATTCGGCGCCCTCGCGACCTTGCTCGCCGTCAGCGGCCCGTTGACTTTTGTGCGGCAGATCCTGCGCAAGTGGGGCATCTGGCTGCTGCTCGCCGCCTGCCTGTGGCTGACCTGGAACCTGTTCGCCAAGGCCGACCTGGCCGCACTCTGGGCCCAGGCCGGTGACGGCTCGATGCCATTTGCGGTGGGTTTTGATATCGCCATTGCCATGCCGCTGTCCTGGCTGCCACTGATTGCCGACTACTCACGTTTCGGCAAGCGCGCCAAAAGCGTGTTCGGCGGCACCGCGCTGGGTTTCTTTATCGGTAACTTCTGGCTGATGAGCCTGGGCGTGGCGTACACCCTGGCCTTCGCGCCGAGCGGTGAAGTGAACGCCTTGCTGCTGGCATTGGCCGGGGCCGGCCTGGGGATTCCGCTGCTGCTGATCCTGCTGGATGAATCAGAAAACGCCTTCGCCGACATTCACTCGGCGGCCGTGTCCAGCGGGATTCTGTTGCGCCTGAAGGTCGAGCACCTGGCGTTGGCCATCGGCGTCATCTGCACGCTGATCGCCTGCTTTGCACCGTTGGCGCAGTACCAGAACTTCCTGCTGCTGATCGGCTCGGTGTTCGCGCCGCTGTTCGGTGTGGTGCTGGTGGATCACTTCATCCTGCGCCGCCGTGGCCATGGGGTTGCTGCCAGCCTGCGTTGGCCGGCACTGCTGGCCTGGCTGGGTGGCATCAGCACCTATCACGTGCTGGCGAATCTGTACCCGGACGTCGGTGCGACCCTGCCGGCGCTGGTGCTGGCAGGGCTGTTGCACTTCATTCTGGGCCGGGCCTTCAGTGGCGCGCGGGCACCAGTTCAGGCTTGATCACGCCGGTCAGGCGCGCATAGGGGATGGTCATTTCGATCAGCCCCAATGCGTACGGCGCGATGGTGGTCACGTTGTACTTGAGCACCACGCCATTGCTGGTCAGCGCCACATTCGGGGTTTTCTGGAACGGCCAGTTCTTCACGAAATCCGGGTCGCGGTCCATCTGCGAGTTGATCAGCCAGTTGTTGTGGGCGACTTTCGCAGTCTTCCAGAACGCCTCTTCCTGGCCCGGCAGCAGCATGTCGGTCAGGCTCAGCTCTTTGTGCAGCAGGCGTGAATAGTTGATAAAGCCGCGGCCCGGCTCGCCGTGGGCGGTGCCGGTGTCCAGGTAGCTGGAGACTTCAATGATCACCAGTCCGTCATGCTGCTCACGTACCTTGGCTTGCAAGTACATGCTGTTGCGGTCAGGCGACTCACGCAAGAATTTGTCGCGGTAGGCGTTCAGGGTGGCGGGCATGGCCTGGCCAGGCGAGGTGCGGGCCATCTCCAGCAGGCGTTTTTCGACGATCTGGTCCAGTTGCGGCTCGGACGGGAAGTGCACCGTGTCGATGTTGACCAGCGGGCAATCCGGGCTGCTGCAGCCGGGTTTGATCTGCTCCGAGGCGTCGGCGGTGGTGTCCAGCGGCTTGAGGTAGCTGGGTTGGAACAGGCTCTGGCAAGCGCCAAGGGTCAGGGCGATACAGGCCATGGAGGCGATTTTTAAAAGCGACATGTGTGTCCTTCATAAATCGAGGAAAGGTGAAAATGTGGAGCTTCGACTCCCGACAGGGCAGTCAGTTCGCCACTAAGCTGATTAGAGTGAGTTTGACGCCCGCCGTCTATCCCGGCAACCGGAAAGGGGCTGCATCAAGGGGCGCGAGCGCGTTAGGATGGCGCGATGTCGAGGCTGCCTCGACACCGCAAGGCAATAAACGAGGGTTGATATGACGGACACAGCGAAATCGACGCCGAGCAAGGTTGAGATTGTTCAGCGCGACAATGCCTACAAGGGCTTCTACAAACTGGATCGGCTGAAGCTGCGGCACGAGAAGTTTGATGGCGGCATGAGCCGTGAGCTCAATCGCGAAGTCTTTGTTCGTCATGACGCCGTGTGCGTGCTGCCCTACGACCCGCAGCGCGATGAAGTGGTGCTGATCGAGCAGTTTCGCGTAGGCGCCATGGGCCGTACCGACAACCCGTGGCTGATCGAAATGGTCGCCGGCCTGATCGACAAGGATGAGCAACCGGAGGAGGTTGCACACCGCGAAGCCGAAGAGGAAGCTGGCCTTACATTCTCCGCACTCTGGCCGATCACCAAGTACTTTCCGTCGCCGGGTGGCAGCACCGAATTTGTCCACTTGTTCCTGGGCCGTTGCGAAAGCGCCGGGGCCGGTGGCGTCCATGGACTGGAAGAGGAAGCCGAAGATATCCGCGTCACCGTCTGGGCCTTTGAAGACGCCCTGCAAGCGGTACGTGACGGTAAAATTTCCAACGCAGCGAGCATTATTGCCCTGCAATGGCTTGCGCTTAATCGCGCGGAAGTGAGGGGGTTATGGCAGTAAAGGCACGGGAGCGATATCGGGTTGACCTGATCGGGCTGCAAGCAGCCTGCGAGGCCAACTATGCACGGCTGATGCGGCTGCTGCCGGACATGCGCCACACCCCCGAGGCGCGGCGTATCGCCGTGACCCACGGAGACCAGATGCTCGGCGTGCTGACCCTGGAAGTGATCGTGAATTGCCCGTACACCACCACCCTGCGGGTGCGCCAGGAACACAGCCTGCCGTGGCTGCCGGTACCGCAGCTGGAAGTGCAGGTGTACCACGACGCGCGCATGGCCGAAGTGATCAGCGCCGAACATGCGCGACGCTTTCGCAGCATCTACCCTTACCCCAACGTGTTCATGCACCAGCCGGATGAGAAAGCACAGCTCAATGTGTTCCTCGGCGAATGGTTGAGCCACTGCCTGGCCCTGGGCCACGAGTTCGAAGTCGTTCGATAGATGTGAACTGCGTCCGCTTCACGGGTTTCCTCTTTGTGTCCTGCCCCAGCATAATCGCCTCAAATGTCCATTCCTGTGATCACGCCCCGGGAGAACGCCTTGTCGAGCGTATCCGCCTTGAATCCTGACGCTTCGGCGTTGCTGGTGCAGTTGTCCGACAGCCATCTGTTTGCCGAGGCGGACGGCGGGCTGCTGGGTATGAAAACCCGCGACAGCCTGCAACGGGTCATCGAAACGGTGCTGGCGCAGCAGCCGCAGATTGACCTGATGCTGGCTACCGGGGATTTGTCCCAGGACGGCACACTGGAGTCCTATCAGGCCTTTCGCGACATGACCCGGCAGATTCAGGCGCCGGCGCGCTGGATCCCGGGGAACCACGATGAACCGCAGGTGATGCTGCAAGCCGCGATCAACAGCGCGTTGCTGGAGCCGGTGGTGGATGTGGGCAACTGGCGTATCACCCTGCTGGACTCGGCCGTGCCGGGCTCGGTGCCGGGTTATTTGCAGGACCAGCAGCTGCAACTGCTGGCGCAATCCTTGAGCGAAGCGCCGACTCGTCATCATCTGGTGTGTTTCCACCATCATCCGGTGTCCATCGGTTGCGCGTGGATGGAGCCCATCGGCCTGCGCAACCCCGAGGCGTTGTTTGCGGTGCTGGATCGGTTCCCGCAGGTGCGCGCGGTGCTCTGGGGCCATGTGCACCAGGAAATCGACCGCGAACGCAACGGCGTGCGACTGCTGGCGTCGCCGTCCACCTGCATCCAGTTCGCCCCCGGCAGCGAGGACTTCAAGGTGAGCGAGGAGGCGCCCGGTTATCGCTGGCTGCGCCTGCATGCCGACGGACGGTTGGAAACCGGCGTGGAGCGGGTGCAGGGCTTTGCGTTTCAGGTGGATTACGGTAGTAGCGGGTACTGACGGCTTTGGGGGTATATCCGTTATTTAGGTAACGGCGACTTAGGGTTCCGCTCTTACAACGGGTCACTTTTGGAAAGGAGCCCGGAATGCCGGCCCAGCCAAAAGTAACCAAAAGGGCTCTTGCCCCACCACTCGGTGCCTCGCCTAGGCTCGGCATGCCCGCACTCCGGCACGGCCATCGTGGTTAACGGGGCGCCTAAGATCAAAAGCCAGAGCACAGCGGCCTACCGGCCGGCTCGAGTGGTAGAAGCAAGAGCAAGGGCAAACGCGGTCAAAAATGTGGGAGCGGGCTTGCTCGCGAATGCAATCTTTCAGTTGATGCATTCGGTGACTGACACACCGCCTTCGCGAGCAAGCCCGCTCCCACATTTCGACCGTGCCCGCTTTAGATTTTGATCTTGCCTTTGCTTCACACCACTCAAGCCGGCCTGTAGGCCGCTGTGCTGTTGATCTGCTTTTGATCTTGATCTTAGGCGGCCCGCTGTAAGAGCGGAACCCTAAGCCGCCGTTACCGAAGCAACGGATATACACACAGAAACCCGGCTAGAGCCTAGCCCCCCAGTTCCCTGTAAACTGCCCCTCTTTAAGCCGCCCCCAGAGGACCCGGAATGTCCGCATCGATCTTGTATATCCACGGTTTCAACAGCGCGCCCGCCTCCAACAAGGCCAGCCAACTGATCACCGTGATGGACAGCCTCGGTCTGGCCGACCAACTGCGCGTGCCGGCCCTGCATCACCATCCCCGGCAGGCGATCCCCCAGTTGGAGGCGGCGATCCGTGACCTCGGAAGGCCACTGCTGGTAGGCAGCTCACTCGGCGGCTACTATGCAACCCATCTTGCCGAACGCCATGGCCTCAACGCCTTGCTGGTCAACCCGGCGGTCAGCCCTCATCGGATGTTCGACGGTTACCTGGGCACCCAGAAGAACCTCTACACCGATGAGACCTGGGAATTGACCCACGACCACGTCGCGGCCCTGGCCGAGCTGGAAGTGCCGGCGCCCCAGGACGCCCAGCGTTATCAGGTGTGGTTGCAGACCGGTGACGAAACACTGGATTATCGGCTCGCCCAGCAGTATTACCGAGCCTGTGCCTTGCGTATCCAGGCCGGTGGCGACCATGGTTACCAGGGGTTCGCCCAACAGTTACCGGCGCTGTTGAGTTTTGCCGGCATTGGCGCAGATCAGTACCAATCCTTCGATTTCGCAGCATTGTGAAACCGCAGGTTACTTTTTAATCGAACGACTCACGACGAGACCCCATGGCCACTCCCAGCGCTAGCTCTTATAACGCCGACGCCATCGAAGTCCTCTCGGGCCTCGACCCGGTGCGCAAACGCCCCGGCATGTACACCGACACCAGTCGGCCGAACCACCTTGCCCAGGAAGTCATCGACAACAGCGTCGACGAAGCCTTGGCCGGGCACGCCAAGTCGGTACAAGTCATCCTTCACGCCGACCATTCCCTGGAAGTGTCCGACGACGGTCGCGGCATGCCGGTGGACATTCACCCGGAAGAGGGTGTGTCGGGCGTCGAGCTGATCCTCACCAAGCTGCACGCCGGCGGCAAGTTCTCCAACAAGAACTACCAGTTCTCCGGTGGCTTGCACGGTGTGGGTATTTCCGTGGTCAACGCCTTGTCGAACCACGTGCGGGTCAAGGTCAAGCGTGACGGCAACGAGTACCAGATGACCTTCGCCGATGGCTACAAGGCCACCGACCTGGAAGTGATCGGCACCGTCGGCAAGCGCAACACCGGTACCAGCGTGTATTTCGCGCCGGACCCGAAATATTTCGATTCACCCAAATTCTCCATCAGCCGCCTCAAGCACGTGCTCAAGGCCAAGGCTGTGCTGTGCCCGGGCCTGCTGGTCAGTTTTGAAGACAAAGGCACCGGCGAGAAGGTCGAGTGGCACTACGAAGACGGCCTGCGCTCCTACCTGGAAGACTCCGTCAGCGAATTCGAGCGTCTGCCCAACGAGCCGTTCTGCGGCAGCCTGGCCGGTAATAAAGAAGCCGTGGACTGGGCCTTGCTGTGGTTGCCGGAAGGCGGCGACAGCGTTCAGGAAAGCTACGTCAACCTGATCCCGACTGCCCAGGGCGGTACCCACGTCAACGGTTTGCGCCAGGGCTTGCTGGATGCCATGCGCGAGTTCTGCGAATACCGCAGCCTGCTGCCGCGCGGCGTGAAGCTGGCGCCGGAAGACGTCTGGGAACGCATTGCTTTCGTCCTGTCGATGAAGATGCAGGAGCCGCAATTCTCCGGCCAGACCAAGGAACGCCTGTCGTCCCGTGAGGCCGCTGCGTTTGTCTCCGGTGTGGTCAAGGATGCCTTCAGCCTGTGGCTCAACGAGCACCCTGAATTGGGCCTGGCCCTGGCAGAGCTGGCAATCAACAACGCCGGCCGCCGCCTGAAGGCCAGCAAGAAAGTCGAGCGCAAGCGCATCACCCAGGGCCCGGCGCTGCCGGGCAAGCTGGCGGACTGCGCCGGGCAAGACCCGATGCGTTCCGAGCTGTTCCTGGTGGAAGGTGATTCCGCCGGCGGTTCCGCCAAGCAAGCGCGGGACAAGGAGTTCCAAGCGATCCTGCCGCTGCGCGGCAAGATCCTCAACACCTGGGAAGTCGACGGCAGCGAAGTGCTGGCGAGCCAGGAAGTGCACAACATTGCCGTGGCCATCGGTGTCGACCCGGGCGCGGCCGACATGAGCCAGCTGCGCTACGGCAAGATCTGCATCCTCGCCGACGCCGACTCCGACGGCTTGCACATTGCGACCTTGCTTTGCGCACTGTTCGTCCAGCACTTCCGCCCGTTGGTGGATGCCGGTCACGTCTACGTCGCCATGCCGCCGCTGTACCGTATCGACCTCGGCAAAGAGATTTTCTACGCCCTGGACGAAGCCGAGCGCGATGGCATTCTCGACCGCCTGGTGGCCGAGAAGAAACGCGGCAAGCCTCAGGTCACCCGATTCAAAGGCCTGGGTGAGATGAATCCGCCGCAGCTGCGGGAAACCACCATGGACCCGAACACCCGGCGCCTGGTGCAGTTGACCCTGGAAGATTTCGCCGCCACGTCGGAAATGATGGACATGTTGCTGGCGAAGAAGCGTGCGCCGGACCGCAAGAACTGGCTGGAGTCCAAGGGCAACCTGGCCGAGGTTCTGGGCTGATGCGCAGCGGTTTCGCCCTGGCGATTCTGTTGTTGAGCGGGTTGGCGGCCACCTCGGTGGTCGCGGCGCCTGCGGCTGAACTCAAATTGATCTCTGAACACCCGGTTGACGGCATGCGTGGCGGCAACCTGTCGGGCCTGGCCCTGTGTGGCAAAGAGTTGTGGACGGTTTCCGATCGCGACGACGACCAGATCTATCGGCTCGATATCAGTGCCGATACCTGGCAGGCCGAAACGGTGAAGATCAATGTGCCGCCGGTACCGGAGTCCGGGCTGCCCTTTGGTTTGCGTTCGCGCACCAAGGCGGCTTCGTTGATTCGGGGTGGTGACCTGGATTTTGAAGGCATCAGCTGCGACGCGGCGGGCAACCGCTACATCGTCAGTGAAGCCCACGCGGCGGTGCTGCAGGTGCCGGTGACGGGTGAGCCCGAGTGGTTGAAGATCGCCCCGGGCATGGTTCGTGAAGCCCGGGCCAGTGGCCTGCTGCTGCATTTCAATGCGTTGTTTGAAGGTTTGGCGGTGAACCCCGAGGGCAATCAGATCTGGCTGGCCGCCGAGCGCGAGCGGCGTGGGTTGATTTCCATCAAGCGCCCGCAAACCCTCTGGGATTGCGACGGTCCTTGTGTGTTGTTGAGCGAGGCGGGCACCGAGATGCAGCCGGCCCATATGCCCAAGGCCAAGGCGGTTTCGCGCAATTTCTCTGACGTCGCGCTGTTCGAGGGCAAGCTGTTTACCCTCGAAAGCAGCCAGTTTCAGTTGTGCCGTCGTGACCCCGTGACGGCGAAGGTCGAACAATGCTGGTCCTACGCCGATGAAATGCTCGCGCCGCAACGCCAATACAACCAGCCCTACGGCCTGGCGGAAGCGTTGGTGATGGAGGCCGATGGCGCGTGGATCGGCCTGGACAATAACTTCGGCGCCCGCGCCGATGGCGAAAAACGGCCGATAGTCTATCGTTTCGCCGCCCCCGCGGGCGGCTGGAGTGCCAAGCCATGAGCAGCCAGGCACCCGGCAAGCGCGCCGGGCGTGTGTTGATGTTCGTGGCCTGGGGCGCCGGATTGTTTTTGGCGACACGGTTTTTTGGGCAGTGGGAAAAGCATCAGGAAAACCCCAATGCCGTGGTGACCTCGGAGCAACACGAGGGTTATATCGAAGTAAAACTGCTGGGCAACGGCCAAGGGCATTTTGTAGCCACTGGCCAGATCAACGGTCAGCCGGTGGAGTTCATGCTCGACACCGGGGCCACCGACGTGGCGGTTCCGGCCGAATTGGCTGACCGCCTCGGGCTTAAGCGCGGCATGCCGGTTGGCGTGAGCACTGCCAACGGGCGAACCCAGGGTTTTCGGACCGAACTGGGCCGCCTGCAACTGGGCGATATCGTCCTGCAGGACGTGCGTGCCCTGGTGGTACCGGGGCTGGGCGATGACCAGGTATTGCTGGGCATGAGTGCATTGAAACAACTTGAATTTACCCAGCGCAGCGGCACCTTGCTGCTGCGCCAGACCAAACAATGATGAGGCCCGCATGAGTGACATCCTTGCAGACAGCTTAGACGGCGTTGAACGCCGGTCGCTGGCTGACTTCACCGAAAATGCCTACCTCAACTACTCCATGTACGTGATCATGGACCGTGCCTTGCCGCATATCGGCGACGGCCTGAAACCCGTACAGCGGCGCATTATCTATGCGATGAGTGAGTTGGGCCTGGACGCTGACTCCAAGCACAAGAAGTCGGCACGTACCGTCGGTGACGTGCTCGGCAAGTTCCACCCCCATGGCGACTCGGCGTGCTACGAAGCCATGGTGCTGATGGCCCAGCCGTTCAGCTACCGCTACACGCTGGTGGACGGCCAGGGTAACTGGGGTGCGCCGGATGATCCCAAGTCCTTCGCCGCCATGCGTTACACCGAAGCGCGCCTGTCGCGGTATTCGGAAGTACTGCTCAGTGAGCTGGGCCAGGGCACGGCTAACTGGGGGCCGAACTTCGACGGCACCCTCGACGAACCGCTGGTGTTGCCGGCACGTTTGCCGAACATCCTGCTCAATGGCACCACCGGCATCGCCGTGGGCATGGCCACTGACGTACCGCCTCACAACCTGCGGGAAGTGGCCACTGCGTGCGTACGTTTGCTGGACGAGCCGAAGGCGACGGTCGAGCAGTTGTGCGAGCATATCCAGGGCCCGGATTACCCGACCGAGGCGGAAATCATCACGCCTCGTGCCGACCTGCTGAAAATCTACCAGACCGGTAAAGGCTCGGTGCGCATGCGCGCCGTGTACCACATCGAAGACGGCGACATCATCGTCACCGCGCTGCCGCACCAGGTGTCCGGTGCCAAGGTGCTGGAGCAGATTGCCGCGCTGATGCAGGCCAAGCCGTCGAAGCTGCCGCAAGTGGCCGACCTGCGTGACGAGTCTGACCACGAGAACCCATGCCGCATCGTGATCATCCCGACCAACAGCCGGGTCGACCATGAAGTGCTGATGCAGCACTTGTTCGCCAGCACCGAGCTGGAATCCAGCTATCGGGTCAACATCAACATCATTGGCCTGGACGGCAAGCCGCAGTTGAAGAACCTGCGCGCATTGCTGGTGGAATGGCTGGAGTTCCGGGTGCAGACCGTGCGCCGCCGCCTGCAATTTCGCCTGGACAAGGTCGAGCGCCGCCTGCACCTGTTGGACGGTTTGCTGATTGCCTACCTCAATCTGGATGAAGTGATCCATATCATCCGTACCGCCGAGCACCCGAAGGCCGAGCTTATCGCGCGCTTTGAGCTCAGCGAAATCCAGGCTGACTACATCCTCGACACCCGTCTGCGTCAGTTGGCGCGACTGGAAGAAATGAAGCTGCGCGACGAACAGGACGCGCTGCTGAAAGAGCAAGCCAAGCTCCAGGCCCTGCTGGGCAGCGAGGCCAAGCTGAAGAAGCTGGTACGCACCGAACTGATCAAGGACGCCGAAACCTATGGCGACGACCGCCGTTCGCCGATTGTCGAGCGCGCCGAAGCCAAGGCCCTGACCGAAACCGAGCTGCTGCCCAACGAGAAAATTACCGTCGTTCTGTCGGAAAAGGGTTGGGTTCGCTCAGCCAAAGGGCATGATATTGACGCCACTGGCTTGTCGTACAAGGCCGGCGATGGTTTTAAAACCTCCGCGGCCGGGCGCTCCAACCAGTTTGCAGTGTTTATCGACTCCACCGGTCGCAGCTATTCGGTACCGGCGCACACCTTGCCGTCGGCACGGGGGCAGGGCGAACCGTTGACCGGGCGCCTGACACCGCCACCGGGGGCGAATTTTGAATGCGTGCTGCTGCCGGACGATGATTCGCTGTACGTCATCGCCTCCGATGCCGGCTACGGGTTCGTGGTCAAGGGTGAAGACCTGCAGGCCAAGAACAAGGCGGGCAAGGCGTTGCTGAGCCTGCCGAACAACGCCAAGGTGATCCTGCCGCGTACGGTGGAAGACCGTGAAGGCAATTGGCTTGCATCGGTGACCACTGAAGGTCGTCTGTTGGTGTTCAAGATCAGTGACTTGCCGCAGTTGGGCAAAGGCAAGGGCAACAAGATTATTGGTATTCCCGGGGAGCGGGTGGCCAGTCGCGAAGAGTACGTGACCGACATCGCAGTGATCCCGGAAGGCTCGACCCTGGTGCTGCAGGCCGGCAAGCGCACGTTGTCGCTGCGCCCTGACGACCTCGAGCACTACAAGGGTGAGCGGGGTCGTCGCGGCAACAAACTGCCGCGCGGCTTCCAGCGAGTGGACGCATTACTGGTGGAAACGCCCGTTTAACGCGATATAGAGCGCCCGATCTACGATTTAACCCGTAGATCGACGCTTTCGCGCTGGAGTCACGGCGCATATTCACGGATGATATGGCCTTTCCAGCGCCGGCGTGGCTGAGCGCGTACAGGTTATTTTTGAGTATTACATTGTGGTTCGCCTTGTGGCAGCCACCTGGATGGGATGATGACTGCTCCGCGCCTTCCTTTATTTTTGTTGCTCGCTGGCCTTTTGGGCCTGGCGGGTTGCAGCACACATCAACCTGTGTCGCTGTATCAGCTGGACAGTGGAAGTCCGGCTCAGCCTGCACAAAGTGCCGGCATGGCCGTATTGCTTGGCCCGGTGGTGGTGGCCGACTACCTGCAACGCGAAACCCTGCTGCAACGTCAGAACGACGGCAGCCTGCAAGGTTCCACCGATGGTCGCTGGGCCGGTAGCCTGTCGTCCGACATCAATCAGTTGATGTTGCGCCAGGTGGCTGGCCATCTGGACAGCCAGCGTGTGGTACTGGCGCCGGCACCGACGGGTTTCACCCCGGACGTGCAGGTGTTGCTGACCATCACGCGGCTGGACTCCGGTGTTTCCCAGCCGGCGATCCTGGATGCCCAGTGGCGCCTGATCGACCGTCGCGGCCAGGTGCGGGATAACCGCATCGTGCATTTGCAGGAACAACACTCCGGTACCACGGCGTCCCAGGTTCAGGCCCAGGGCGTGCTGTTGCAGAACCTGGCACAGCAGTTGTCCGTGGCGCTCAAGCCATTGGCCAATCAGCCGGCGGTTGCTGAGGCTCCACGTAAACAGGCTCCGGCCGCTGCCAAGCCGGCCGCACCGGAGAAGCCGAAGATGCCGATGGCCGTGCCGATTCGTACCGACATGGAAGTGTTCAGGTTCTGACCTGAATACAGCCCCACAAAAAAGGCCCGCTGATGAGCGGGCCTTTTGTTTGTGCGGGATGTGAGTCGTTGCCTAGATCAAATGTGGGAGCGTTGTTCTTTAGTTCTTTGCCCGCGTCTCATGCATCCGCGCGAGTTGGCGCTCCAGCATCGACGGGTAAGGCTCCATCAACCGCTCTACACAGCACGCACCTTCAGGGCTGGCAATCGGGCGGATCCGCGCACGTTGGCGAATCAGCACGTCGTCACTGATCTTGCGTTCCACCAGCAGCAGGTTGCGGCTGTGTTGCGACAAGGCGAGGGCGTCCTGGGCAATCTCGGTCAGCAGCAGATCAATCTGGCTCATGCCATACAGATCGTCGCCCACCGTCAGGCCCAGTTGCAGTTGCAGCGTGATGCCGCTGTCAGCCACTTCGATTTG
Organism: Pseudomonas sp. TH32; assembly: GCF_016650855.1. NCBI lineage: Bacteria > Pseudomonadati > Pseudomonadota > Gammaproteobacteria > Pseudomonadales > Pseudomonadaceae > Pseudomonas > Pseudomonas sp. TH32. The sequence goes on from NZ_JAEKFA010000002.1 coordinate 6,095,637, forward strand.
CAGCGCATGGCCGAGGGCCCGCAGCAACTCACCGCAGCAGATGGCGTTGGTCAGGTAGTCTTCGCCGCTGTCTTCGCTGTGGAACAGCATCAACGTGCTGCCATCGTTCAGGGTGTGCAGTTCGCTCTGATACAGCGAGGCCGCCTGGTCGAGGCAATCACGATAACGTTCCAGCAACTCGGTCAGGCGTGCGCGCGGCAAGCGGCGCAACTGATCCTGTGCGCCCAGCTGCACAGCCAATACAGCGCTGTGCTGGGGCTGGGTATTTCGCACTGGAGCCGGCTGCGGCGCAGCGGTAGCAGTTGGCGCGGAGTTGTCGCGAAGGTCGGCGAACGGGTCTTCTTCGTCCAGTTCGTCTTCTTCTGCCTTGATCACCTGCCGGGTGGCCGGCTTGAGGCCTGCCACCGGCGCAGACTCATCGAAGCTCGGGTCGCGCAGGTTGCGCACTTCAAACTCGGGTTCGTCGTCTTCGTACTCGGTGTCGTCGAACTCGGGCTCGGGTTCAACCTCGGGCACCACGGGCTCCGGAGCAAAGCTGGTGTGCAACTGGCGGGCGAGGTCGCCGATTTCATCCTGGCGGTCGGTGGCCGGGGTGTGTTCGTCGATATCCCGCAGCCAGATGCGCAGTTGCATCAGTGGCGTGGAGATATGCCGACCCAGGCGCAGGCTCAAGGCCAGCGACAGCGCCAGCAGGATCGCACTCAGGATGCCCATGCTTTGCAGGCTGATGGTCATCGGCTGCTGGAACTGTTGCATGTCCAGGCTGATGCGCAGTTGGCCGGCTTTCACGTCCTGGAACGTGATATTGCTCTGGTACAGACCTTCGGCTTCACCCAGCAGGCCGTTTTTCGGGCGTTGCCCGGCTTCGGCCATGATCCGGTTGTCCACGCTATAGATAGCGGCGTGGGCCACCAGCGGGTTCTTGGTCAGGTTGTTGAGCAGCACGTTGAGGCTGAGGATGTCGTTGGACACCAACAACTCAGTCGCCGAGGTGGCGGTCTGGGTGGTCAGGCTCTCGCCCAGGGCGTCGGCTTGCTCGTGCATGGCCTGTTTGAACTGCAAACCCATCACGCAGGCGTAGATGACCAGGGCCAGAGCGACCAGGATCACGTTATGGCTGGCGATGCGTAATGCGATCGGTACACGGCGGTGGCGCAGTGCCCGGAAGATCAGCAGGAAGAAGTTATCGGTTTTTACTGGCGTGGGCCGGTTCACTTAAGCTCGGCTCTTTAGTCCGTGAAGTTGACGCGCAGTATAGCGACAGGCCCAAGACCGGCAAAGCGCTGGCTGTGCCCGATGGTCACTGAAAGTGGGTAGAATGCGGTTTTTTTCCAGCTCGGGGGTGCGCTTTGCGCGAAATTGTCCTGATTAACATCACCGGTGAGGACCGTCCGGGCCTTACCGCAGCCATTACCGGTGTTCTGGCCCAGGGTGGTGTGAACATTCTCGACATCGGCCAGGCGGTGATTCACGACACGCTGTCGTTCGGCATCCTGGTGGAAATTCCAAGCACCGAGCAAGCCTCGTCCGTGCTCAAGGACATCCTGTTTACGGCGTATAAGCTGGATCAGCAGGTGCGTTTCACCCCGGTGTCCGAAGAGGATTACCAGAGCTGGGTCGCCGGCCAGGGCAAAAAACGCCACATCGTGACGCTGTTGACCCGCAAGGTGACGGCGGAACAATTGCAGCGTGTCAGTTCGATTACCGCCCAGTACGGTTTGAATATCGACCATATTGACCGTCTGTCGGGTCGTATGCCGCTGGACACCCCCGCGGACAAGGGCAAGGGCTGCATCGAGTTCTCCGTGCGCGGCGAGCCAGCTGATCCCCAGGCGTTGCGCGCCGAATTCCTGAGCGTTGCCCAGGAGCTGAACGTCGATATCGCCTTCCAGGAAGATTCGTTGTTCCGCCGTAATCGCCGCCTGGCGGTGTTCGACATGGACTCGACGCTGATCGAGGCCGAAGTCATCGACGAATTGGCCAAGGCTGCCGGCGTGGGTGAGCAAGTCTCGGAAATCACCGAGCGGGCCATGGCGGGCGAGCTGGATTTCCGGGCGAGCTTCAAGGAGCGCCTGGCCTTGCTCAAAGGCCTGGATGTGAGCGTGCTGGACTCCATCGGCGCCTCGCTGCGCCTGACCGAAGGCGCCGAAACCCTGTTCGCCGAACTCAAGCGCCTGGGCTACAAAACCGCGATTCTGTCGGGTGGTTTCACCTACTTCGCCAAGCAATTGCAGGCCAAGCTGGGTATCGACTATGTGTTCGCCAATGAGCTGGAAGTGGTGGACGGCAAGGTGACGGGCGTCGCCGTTGAGCCGATTGTCGATGCGCAGCGTAAAGCTGATTTGCTGCGGGAATTGGCACACAAGGAGGGGTTGCGTCTGGAGCAGACCATTGCGGTCGGCGACGGGGCGAATGACTTGCCGATGCTGGCGATTGCCGGGTTGGGTGTGGCGTTTCGCGCCAAGCCTCTGGTCAAGCAATCGGCCAAGCAGGCGATTTCGACCCTGGGGCTGGATGGGGTGTTGTACCTGTTGGGCTTCCGCGACCGCGACGGTCAGCTCTAGTACACACACACTTTGTAGGAGCCGGCTTGCCGGCGATGGCGTCCTCAAGATCGCATCGCCGGCAAGCCGGCTCCTACAGAGGTCGTCGTCAGGCTTTCGGTAATCCCATGCCCTGGCCCATCTGCACCGGCGTGCCCGCCAGCAGTTCTTCCGACCATTTCACCTGGTCCGGCCCAAACAGCACGATCGCCGTCGAACCCAGCTTGAAGCGCCCCAGTTCCGCACCTTTTTCCAGGTGGATCGGGCCACGGGCGGCTTCGTCGTAGCGGAAGGTTTTCAGCTCGCGCTTCGGCGGCGTTACCAGGCCAGCCCAGACCGTCTCGATCGACGCCACGATCATCGCGCCCACCAGTACCACGGCCATCGGGCCGCGTTCAGTATCGAAAATGCAGGCAACACGTTCGTTACGTGCAAACAACTCCGGCACGTTTTCGGCTGTGGTCTGGTTTACCGAGAAGATGCGGCCCGGGATGTAGACCATTTCCCGCAGGGTACCGGCCAGTGGCATGTGCACCCGGTGGTAGTCCTTTGGCGACAGGTAGATGGTGGCGAAATCACCGCCCATGAACGGCGCAGCCACCGCCGAATCACCGCCGAGCAATTCCAGTACGCTGAAGCTGTGACCCTTGGCCTGGAACACCCGGCCGTGCTCAATCGGGCCCAACTGGCTGACGGCGCCATCGGCCGGGCTCAACACTGCACCCGGGGTTTGGTCCAGCGGCCGGGCCCCATCTTTCAGGGCGCGGGTGAAGAAGGCGTTGAAGTGCTCGTAAGCCGTCACGTCTTCAACCAGGGCCTGGGACATGTCCACTTGATAACGCTTGGCGAACCAGGTGGTGAAGGCGTTCTTGAACCAGCGCACGCGGCATTCGGCAATGCAGCCGGCCAACCGCGACAGCAGGTGGTGGGGCAGCAAGTACTGGCTGAGGATGAACAACTGCTTTTTCATTAACTGTCCTTAAACCTTAAATCTCGACGGGGGTGTCGGGGTGGTTGCCCCATTCGCCCCAGGAACCGGCATAACCTTTGACTCGCGGATAACCGAGCGCCTTGGCCACCAGGTAGGTGAAGCCAGAACGGTGGTGAGTCTGGCAGTGGGTGATGATTTCTTTGTCGCGGGTCAGCCCCAGGTCTTCGAGGATCTTCGGCATGTCGCGGCGAATACGCAGTTGGCGTGCCTTGTCCATGCCGGCAGTCCATTCGAAGTTCACCGCGCCGGGGATGTGTCCACCCTTGGCCGCGAGGACTTTCTCCCCGGAGTATTCCAGCGGGCCGCGGGCGTCCCAGATACCCAGGTCGGCAGCGCCGAGGCGGCTTTGCAGGTACTCGCGGGTCGCGGTGGGTTCTTCATGCAGCGTCAGGCTGACCGGGCCGCCGGCGCTGGCCGGGACCTCGGTGGACACGGGGTGTTGTTCTTCCAGCCACGCCAGCTGGCCGCCGTCGAGGTAGTGGTATTTCTTGTGGCCGATCACATCAAGCATCCAGATGAATCGACCGGCCCAGCCACCGCCTTCGTCGTCGTACACCACGTAGGTGGCATCCGGGGTGTGGCCCAGTTCGCCGAACAGCTTTTCAAGATCGGCTTTGTTCGGTAGCAGGCCCGGTGCCGGCGCCTGCCCCAGTTGGGTGCGCTTGGGGTCGACGAAACGTGCACCGGGGATATGCCCCTCGGCGTAACGCGCGGCGCTGGTGAGGTCCACCAGAATCAGATGTTCGGCATCGAGGCGACCGAGCAGGTCACTGGCCTCGATGACCAGCGGCAAGCCAGAGAAGTCAGGCATGTGAGGTCTCCTGGGCATAAAAGTTGGGCGCTAAAGGAGGGCGATTGTAGCGCAAGCATCAGGCGCTGCGGTTGGTAAAGCTGTGCAGGGCTTTTTCGATGCATTGAGCGGTTTTGCCGAAGGCCTGCACGGTGGTTTCCGAGAACGGCCCGCCGCCCTGATCCGCCACCATCAGCATCACCACTCGGCCATTGCAGCTCAGGGAGCGCAGAAGCAGGTGTTCGCCCTTGAACAGGCGGCGCAGTTCCGGTGGCAGCAATGCCGAGAACTGGGCGTGGTTGTCGGGCGTGAGGCGTACCTGGGCAGACTTGGTCAGTAGGCGTTGCAGCAGCGTACTTTGCGTGGCGTCGAGGCTCAGGTGGTCGGCGTCCTTGGGCAGGCCGTCAACTTGATGCACGCGCAAGGTGCTCAGGGTTTTGTCCGCCATCAGCAACATCACCCGCTGCATGCCGCAGGCCACCAGGGCCTCCTTGGCGCAGGTGGTCAGGTGCATGGCGTTGGCAAAGCGGCTGGGCTCCACCAGCAATTCGGTGCAACGCTTGCGCCAGATCGCCAGGGCTTCGGCGGTGGGCGGTGGTGCCGGCAGCAAGCCGTGATGCACCCGTTGTACGTCCCAGGGCCAGATCAGCGACAACGCCGGGTGCCACAGGTCACGCATCAGGGTATTGCGGGCGCTGATCGCCGCGTGTTGGTGAGACTGTTGTTGCACCTCGGCCAGCGGTTGTTGCAGGTAAAGCGCCGTCAGGTACTGCCAGCGCTGGGTGTGGGGGCAGGTCCAGGACTCCTGCGCCGCCAGTGCCAGGCCGTTGGCCAGCAACACGGTATTGGCCGGCTGGTTCAACCAGCGGCGCAGGTTCGGGTCGGCATCCAGCAACTGCTGTTGGCGCAAGGGCTCGTCTTCACGGGCAATGCGCAGTGCCTTGACCAGCAAACGCTGCTCTGTCAGCAGCAAGGTATAACCCTGGGATACCCAGATCGGCAGGCGCCAGGCCTCGGTCAATCCCAGGCACAGGTCCAGCAGGCGCACGCCGAACACTTCCTGCTCGACCGTATGCGCTGATTCGCCCTTGTGAATCACCCGCAGTTCCCATTCCTCCAGCAGCTTGGGATAGGCAATCGCCATCGGCCACAGCGGCGAGAGGAACAGCAGGCTGCCCCAGTGAATGTCCTGCCACAGCCGCGCCAGGCGGCTGGCGAACAGCCCGCTGGCCTGTTGCGACGCGTGCTGGCTGATCATCTGCAATTGGCGCAGGGCCACGGGGATTTCATTCAGTGGCACTGAAGGCAGGCGCGCCAGTAATTCCTCGGTACGCTTGAGGCCGAGGCGATTGATCGCCACTTCGAGGTTTTCCGCGGGCTCTGCGAGGCTGCCGTGGGCCTGGTCGTTGGCCTCGCGCATCACGCTGAGCACCAACGCCGGGCTGTTCTGCATCAACTCTGCAATATCCCGCAACGAACTGCGGTTGTCGCTGATGGCCTTGCAGACCCGGTCGTGGCTCGCCTGTGGAACGGGCAATAGCACGTCGTCCAGACGCTTTATCCAGGCGGCCAGTGTGGTCGGTTTTTGAGTTGGGACTGTCGTTTCATTTGCCATGATTGGGGCGCGATCATCACTTGCGGTCAACACGCCCGGGACGGGCCGAACTGGTTTTTCGCCATAACGGGCTATAGTCTGGCGCAGATTTGCCGATAAGTAGAACAAGAGTTTTCAACTCTTGCGAATATGACCCTGAACCCGACGGCGCAAGTACCCATCCCCTATGGCTAAAATTATCGGCATCATCGTCGTCATCGCGAGCGTGCTCGGCGGATACGTCTTGTCCCACGGCAAGATTGCAGCGCTGATCCAGCCCTTCGAAGTGCTGATTATCGGCGGTGCAGCGTTCGGCGCATTCCTGCAAGCCAACCCCGGCTACATGACCATGCACGTGATCAAGAAGTCGCTGGGCATGTTCAGCTCGCGCTTCTCCCACACCTTCTATCTGGAAGTGCTGGGGCTGATCTACGAGATCCTCAACAAGAGCCGTCGCGAAGGCATGATGGCTATTGAAGGTGATATCGAGGACGCTGCGGCGAGCCCGATTTTCGCCAAGTACCCGGCGGTGCTCAAAGACGAACGCATGACCGCCTACATCTGCGATTACCTGCGCATCATGTCGTCCGGCAACATGGCACCCCATGAGCTGGAAGGCCTGTTCGACATGGAACTGTTCAGCCTCAAGGAAGAGCTGGAACACCCTTCTCACGCGGTGACCGGCATCGCCGACGGTATGCCCGGTTTCGGTATTGTGGCTGCGGTTCTCGGGATCGTGGTCACCATGGCTTCCCTCGGTGAAGGCGACCAGAAGGCGATCGGCATGCACGTAGGTGCGGCACTGGTAGGTACCTTCTTCGGTATTCTCGCGGCCTACGGTTTCTTTGGTCCGCTGGCCACCTCCCTGGCCCACGACGCCAAGGAAGAAGTGAATTTGTACGAAGCCATCAAGGCCTGCCTGGTGGCTTCGGCTTCCGGTATGCCGCCGTCGCTGGCGGTGGAGTTCGGGCGCAAGGTTCTGTATCCGAAGCACCGTCCAAGCTTCGCTGAGCTGGAACAAGCGGTTCGCGGTCGCTAAGCCATGGAAAACAACCAGCCGATCATCATCAAGCGCGTCAAGCGCTTCGCTGCGGGGCACCATGGCGGCGCCTGGAAAATCGCCTTCGCCGACTTTGCGACGGCGATGATGGCGTTCTTCCTGGTGCTGTGGCTGATGTCCACCGCCACGCCGGAACAGAAGATCGCCATTGCCGGTTACTTCAAGGACCCCATCGGGTTTTCCGAGAGCGGTACGCCTTTTGTGATCGACCTCGGTGGTTCGCCGCAGCTGGCGCCCGAGCGCACCATCAACCCGGAAATCAAGACCGACTCGCCCCAGGAAAAAATTCCGATCGAGCGCGATACCGTCGAGGCCATGGCTGAGCAGGTCGAGCAGGAGCGCCTGGAGCTGTTGCTGCAGGAACTGCAAACCAAGGTTGAGGAAAACCCGCAACTGCTGAAGTTCAAGGACCAGATTTCCTTCGAGATCACCCCGGATGGCCTGCGCATTCAGATCACGGACGCGGCCAACCGGCCGATGTTCGACTCGGGCAGTGCGCGGTTGAAGCCATACTTTGAAGACATCCTGCTGGCCATGGCCGACACCATCAAGGCGGTGCCGAACAAGATCAGCATCAGCGGCCACACCGATGCCAAGCCGTATGCGGGCCAGGGCGATTTCGGCAACTGGGAACTCTCGGCCAACCGGGCCAATGCCGCGCGTCGTGCACTGGTCGCCGGCAGCTACCCGGACCCGCAAGTGGCGCGGGTGGTGGGGTTTGCTTCCTCGCAGCTGTTTGATCCCAAGGATCCGTTCAACCCGATCAACCGACGCATCGATATCGTCGTGCTGACCAAAAAGGCCCAGCGTGCGATTGAAGGTGACCCGCCCGCAACGCCACCGGTACCGACCCAGGGTGAGGGCGCGCCGGGTGAAGTGCCGGCGGACCCGAATGCACTGCCGCCCGGGCAGGAGCCGTTGCCGGCTCACGAGCTACGGCAGAAGCTGAACTTGTTTGACGATGGCGGGGTGAAGGACCCGACTCAGCCCGCGACTGGCTCGTAAGTCAGGCAGACTCAAGCCGTTGCTTGGACGATTAAAAAATGCCCCGAACTCTCGGGGCATTTTTTTTGATTGATGTATCAGAGGGGGAGATAGGCTTTCACGCCATCAATCACGCCCCGCATATCCTCTGTGCCCAGGCGCGGCACGAAATACTCTCGCCCTGTGGTCCTGGTCTTTCTGTGCAATTTATCCAGTCGCTCGAAACTGACGGTGTAGATCATGTCGCATTTCACCCATAGCGCTTTATAGCCATCGGTGTGCAGTGGATTGGCCCGCAATAAATGGTGCCAATCGTGCTGAATGTCAGGGGCAGTGGAGGAGATCGGGACCACTGTGCACAGTTTTCGATTGTGTGTGGCAGTAGGTGATATGACGACGACTTTGCGGATCTTCAACATTTCAGGTGCCACAAAGCCCCGCGTGAAGTCGCATAGAAGTACATCGCCTTGTTTGGGATGGTAGTAGAGAGGCAATCGTCGATTCCCCGGAAAAAGCAAAGCCGCCCGAAGGCGGCTTCATTCGACACGCAGTGGAGCTTGCTTCGCCCCTTCTGCGCCGCTGGATCAACCCCGAAAAGGATCCAGACTCCTGCCAGCTTGCGCTGGTGACGGAGCGATTATGAGCATAGGGAAAATCGAATTCAAGCTGGCTTGCATCATGGGCCGCCCAGTTGCAGCGGATTCTTGATGGCTGACCCGATTTAATCAATGGGGTTGGGGGTTCCGTGCCCTGCCTTATGTGTTTCAAGGCATGGCACGGCACCGATTCGCTGCTTAGTAACTGGTCTCGGGCAAGCTGGCGATGATCGAGCGATAGCTGTTCATCCGCTGCTGCTGCACGCGGCCGTCTTCCAGGGCCTTGAGCAGGGCGCAACCCGGCTCGCGGTCATGTTTGCAGTCGCGGAAGCGGCAGGTGCCGATCAAGTCGTTGAACTCGATAAAGCCCGCTTCAACATCGGCGCGGCTCACGTGGCCCAGGCCGAATTCACGAATCCCGGGGGAGTCGATCAGTTCACCGCCGCCCGGGAAGTGGAACAACCGGGCGGTGGTGGTGGTGTGGGTGCCCTGGCCGGACAGCTCCGACAATGGCCCCACACGGGTTTCGACTTCCGGCAACAGGCTGTTGACCAGGGACGACTTGCCCACGCCCGACTGGCCGACGAACACGCTGATGCGTCCGTCGAGCTCGGTCTGCAACTGCTCCATGCCGTTGCCGTGATGTGCCGAGACTTCCAGCACCGGATAGCCGAGGGTGCGGTACACCGCCAGCAGCGCGTTGAGCGCCGGAGCGTTCTGCTCGTCGATCAGGTCGAACTTGTTCAGCAGCAACAGCGGGCGAATGCCGGCGTGCTCGGCCGCTACCAGCAGTAGCGGTCGATCAGGTTGGCATGGGGCTCGGGCAGCGGCGCGAAGACGATGACGATCATGTCGACGTTGGCCGCCACCGGCTTGAGCTGGCCACGGCTGTCGGGCCGCCGCAGTTCGGTGGTGCGCGGCAACTGGGCGACGATGACGCCGATGCCCTGGTTGCCGGCACGCCACACCACCCGGTCGCCGGTGACCAGCGCAGGCAGGTTGGCGCGCAAGTGGCAACGGAACACCTGGCCTGCGGAGTCGCCTTCTGTGGCCTCGACCTCGACCTGCACACCGAAGTGCGCGATCACCAGGCCGGTTTGCTCGGGGCCCAGGTCGCCGCCCTCAAGCGCTTCCACGGCGGAGGATTCACGTTTGGCGGCGCGGGCAGCGCGTTCACCCTGAATCTTTTCGATGCGCCAGTTTTGGCGACGGTTGAGCTGGCGTTTGGCCATTGGTGTTCCGTGTCGATAATGCAAAGGTTAGGTAAAACGGTCGCGAGTCTAGCACGCCCTGCCTGCTAAACTGCGCAGCTACGCCAAGGTGCCAAGGAACCACGACATGCAAAACCCACAGAACCTGATTTGGATCGATCTGGAAATGACCGGTCTGAACCCTGACACCGACGTCATCATCGAGATGGCCACCATTGTCACCGACAGCAACCTCAACACCTTGGCCGAAGGTCCGGTGATCGCCATTCACCACAGCGACGCGGTGCTGGCCACCATGGACGAGTGGAACACCCGCACCCACGGCAACTCGGGCCTGACCCAGCGCGTGCGTGACAGCCGCGTGAGCATGGCCGAGGCTGAAGCTGAAACCATCGCCTTCCTGGAAAAGTGGGTGCCCAAGGGCAAGTCGCCGATCTGCGGCAACAGCATTTGCCAGGACCGCCGCTTTCTTTATACCCACATGAAGGCGCTGGAAAGCTACTTCCACTACCGCAACCTGGATGTGTCGACCTTGAAAGAGCTGGCCGCACGCTGGGCGCCGGAAGTCAAAGACAGCTTCCACAAGGGCAGCACCCACCTGGCGCTGGACGATATTCGCGAATCGATTGCCGAGCTGCAGCATTACCGCAAGCATTTCATCAAGTTCTGACTTGAGTCGTGGTGAGGGGGCTTGTCCCCCGCTGGGCTGCGAAGCGGCCCTAAAATCTGGCACCCCGGCCTACCTGAAAAACTCCGTTGCCTTTAAAAGGGGCTGCTTCGCACCCCAACGGGGGACAAGCCCCCTCGCCACAACTTTGCAAGGATCGCCATCATGCTGTTGATGCTCTACCTCATCGCCATCACCGCCGAAGCCATGACTGGCGCCTTGTCCGCCGGGCGGCGTGGGATGGATTGGTTTGGTGTGGTGCTGATCGCCTGCGTGACGGCGCTGGGTGGCGGTTCGGTGCGTGACGTGTTGCTCGGCCACTACCCGCTGACCTGGGTCAAGCATCCGGAATACCTGGTGCTGACCTCCATCGCGGCCCTGGTGACGATCTTCATCGCGCCACTGATGCGCCATCTGCGCTCGCTGTTCCTCGCGCTGGACGCCGTGGGCCTGGTGGCCTTTACCTTGATCGGCTGCATGACCGCCCTGGAAATGGGGCATGGCATGCTGGTGGCGTCGGTCAGTGGTGTGATCACCGGGGTGTTCGGCGGCATCCTGCGAGACATCTTCTGCAACGACATCCCGCTGATCTTCCGCCGCGAGCTGTACGCCAGCGTGTCGTTCCTCGCCGCCTGGTTCTACATGCTGTGCCTCTACCTTGAACTGCCCAGCGAGCAATCCATCCTGCTCACACTGTTCAGCGGCTTTCTACTGCGCCTGTTGGCGATCCGCTTTCACTGGGAAATGCCCAAGTTCGTCTACAACGACGACGTGCACTGACGCTCGGCGTGCTGGTTCAGCGCCCACTCCACGTGTTCGCGCACCAGCTCCGACGGATACTCCCGGCGCGCCTTCAACGCTTCCAACACCGGAATGCTCGACGGCGCGTTGCCCAGGCCCACGGCCAGGTTGCGCAGCCAGCGCTCATAGCCCGCGCGGCGTAGCGGCGAGCCTTCGGTGCTGCTGAGGAACTTGTCCTCGTCCCACATGAATAATTCGGCCAGCTCGGCGTTATCCAGATTGTGCCGGGGCTTGAAATCGCTTTCGGTGGTAGGCCGGGCGAAACGATTCCACGGGCAAACGATCTGACAGTCATCGCAGCCGAATACCCGGTTACCGATCAATGGACGCAGCTCCTCCGGAATCGCGCTTTTCAGTTCGATGGTCAGGTAGGAAATGCAGCGCCGGGCGTCCAGTACGTAAGGCCCGACGAAAGCGTTGGTAGGACAGATGTCCAGGCAGGCGGTGCAGCGGCCACAGTGTTCGGTGGTGTGGGGTGGGTCGACCGGCAGCGGCAGGTCGACAAACAACTCGCTGAGGAAAAAGTAGCTGCCCGCCTTGCGATTGAGTACCAGGGTGTTCTTGCCGATCCAGCCCAGCCCGGCTTTTTCGGCGATGGCTTTTTCCAGCACCGGGGCGCTGTCGACAAAGGCACGAAAGCCGAACGGGCCGATCTGTGCCTGAATCCGGTCGGCCAGTTGCTGCACGCGTTTGCGGATCAGCTTGTGGTAGTCGCGGCCCAGGGCATAACGGGAGATGTAGGCTTTTTCGGGTTTGGCCAGCAGTAGGGCCATTTGGGTGTCGCCGGGCAGGTAATCCATGCGCAGGGACACCACGCGCAAGGTGCCGGGCACCAGCTCTTCCGGGTGTGAGCGCTTGCTGCCGTGGGCGCCCATGTAGTCCATTTCGCCGTGGTAGCCGGCGTCGAGCCAGCGTTGCAGGTGCTGTTCATGCTCGGCGAGGTCGAGGCCGCTGATGCCCACTTGTTGAAAGCCCAGCTCGCGGCCCCAGTCTTTGATCGATTGGGCGAGGGCGGGCAGGTCGTAGGTAATAGCAGGCATGAACAAGAGAAACCGCAGGTTAGATGCGTATAATTCTGCCAGACATCGGAGCTTGAAGACGCATGCCGCAGACAAAACACGAAATACCCGACGTTCAGCACCTGTTGCCCGGCCAATTGCCGCAACTCGCTGCGCGTTCCCCGGACGCCCATAAAGGCCAGTTCGGCCATGTATTGCTGATCGGTGGCGACCGGGGTTTTGGCGGCGCGGCCTTGCTCAGCGCCGAAAGCGCCCTGCGCAGCGGTGCCGGCATGGTTTCCCTCGCGACCCGCAGCGAGCACGTAGCGGCGGCGCTGGCCCGGTTGCCGGAGGTGATGACGGTAGGCGTGCACTCGGCCAATCAATTGATGGGCCTGCTGGAAAAGATTTCCGTGATCGTCATCGGCCCGGGCCTGGGCGAGGCTTCCTGGGGCAAAAGTCTGTTGTCGGTGGCGGCCAATGCCACGCAGCCGCAAGTCTGGGACGCCGATGCCTTGAACCTGCTGGCCGCGGGCAAGGTCAGCCTGCCCGACAATTGCGTGATCACCCCGCATCCTGGCGAAGCGGCTCGTTTGATGGGGATTTCGACAGCCGAGGTTCAGGCCGATCGCCTTAACGTGGCGCGCGCGTTGAGTCAGAAATTCAACGCGGTGGCGATCCTCAAGGGCGCCGGCAGTTTGATCGCCAGCCCGGACGGTCGCGTTGCCCGCTGTGACCAGGGCCACCCGGCGATGGCGACAGCCGGCCTGGGTGACGTGTTGGCTGGCCTGGTCGGTGCTTTACTGGCCCAAGGCATGCCGACATTCGACGCCGCCTGCCTGGCCGTCTGGTTACATGCCACTGCCGGCGACCGGCAGGGCACCTTCGGTCGCGGGCTGGCCGCCAGCGACTTGATTCCCGCCATTCGTCAGTTGCTGGAGGAGCAATCACCGTGTCTGAAGTAATTCTTTTCCTGGCCGATGAAGACGCCATGGTTGCGCTTGGCAATCGTATTGCCAAGGCGACGCAAGGCTCGGGCCTGATCTTTCTGGAGGGTGATTTGGGGGCCGGAAAAACCACCTTGTCCCGGGGCATCATTCGCGGGTTGGGGCATGAAGGTGCTGTGAAGAGTCCTACGTTTACCCTGGTGGAGCCCTACGAGATTGGCTCGGTGCGGGCCTTCCATTTCGATCTGTATCGGCTGGTGGACCCGGAAGAGTTGGAATACATGGGCATCCGCGATTACTTCGATGAAGACGCGTTGTGCCTGATCGAGTGGCCAGATAAAGGCACAGGCTTTTTGCCAAAGCCGGACCTGACCATTACCATTACCCCGCATAAGCAAGGACGTCAGCTGAAGTTGTTGTCCCAGAGCGCGCGCGGCGAGTCGTGGTGCGCCGCCTTGGCATTGGAATTCAAATAATTGATGGGGTTAGGTATGCGCTTTCGCGCGTTGGTTACTGTCGTAGGGGTGTTGCTTGCGGCAATGACTTTCAATGCACTGGCGGCCTCACAGGTGAAAAGTGTTCGCCTGTGGCGGGCACCGGATAACACGCGACTGGTATTCGACCTGTCTGGCCCGGTTCAGCACAGCGTCTTCACCCTCACGGCGCCCGATCGCCTGGTGATTGATATCAACGGTGCGACCCTCGCCGCGCCGTTGAAAGTCGCCATGGCCAATACCCCGATTACCGCGATGCGCTCGGCTCAACGTACGCCGACCGACCTGCGAGTGGTCATCGACCTGAAAAAGGCCGTAACCCCGAAAAGTTTTGTACTGGCGCCTAACGCGCAATATGGCAACCGGCTGGTGGTCGACCTGTTCGACAACGCCGCCGATGCTGCGCCGCCGCCTGCGCCAACCCCAAGCGTCGCGACGATACCGGCGGTGCCGGTCACCCAGTCGCAACCCCAGGTCAAATTGCCGCCGCCGCCACCTGCACCGGCGGGCAAACGCGACATCATCGTGGTCATCGATGCCGGTCACGGCGGGGAAGACCCGGGCGCCTCCGGTTCGCGCGGCCAGCATGAAAAAGACGTGGTACTGGCCATCGCCCGCGAACTGCAGCGCCAGATCAATGGCATGAAAGGCTATCGCGCCGAGCTGACCCGTACCGGTGACTACTTCATCCCGCTGCGTGGCCGTACCGAAATCGCCCGCAAGAAGGGCGCCGACCTGTTCGTCTCGATCCACGCCGACGCCGCGCCTTCGGCGGCTGCGTTTGGTGCCTCGGTGTTTGCCCTGTCTGATCGCGGTGCTACGTCCGAGACCGCCCGTTGGCTGGCGGACAGTGAAAACCGTTCCGACTTGATCGGCGGGGCCGGCAACGTGTCCCTTGATGACAAGGACAAGATGCTCGCTGGCGTATTGCTCGACTTGTCGATGACCGCCTCGCTGACCTCCAGCCTGAACGTCGGGCAAAAAGTCCTGAGCAACATTGGCCGTGTCACCTCGCTGCACAAACAGCGCGTGGAGCAGGCCGGGTTTATGGTGCTCAAGTCGCCGGACATTCCGTCGATCCTGGTGGAAACCGGGTTTATCTCCAACTCCAATGAAGCCTCGAAACTGGCCTCCGCCAGCCACCAACAGGCGCTGGCGCGGTCCATCAGCGCCGGTGTTCGCCAGTTCTTCCAGCAGAACCCGCCGCCGGGCACTTATATCGCCTGGCTGCGTGACTCCGGCAAGATCGCCCAGGGCCCGCGTGACCATCGCGTCCAGCCCGGCGACACCCTGGCGATGCTGGCGGTGCGCTTCCAGGTGTCTGCGGCGACCTTGCGCAGTGCCAACAACCTGAAGACCGATGAACTGAAGGTCGGCCAGGTGTTGACCATCCCTGGCACTGAACTGGCGGCGCAATAATGAGCGAAACAGTCTTGAGCAACACCTCGCGCATTGAACTGCTAAGCCCGCGCCTGGCGAACCAGATTGCGGCGGGCGAGGTGGTCGAGCGGCCGGCTTCGGTGATCAAGGAGTTGCTGGAAAACAGCATCGACTCCGGCGCCAAGCGCATCGATGTCGACGTGGAACAGGGCGGCGTCAAGCTGCTGCGGGTACGCGACGACGGCAGCGGGATCTCCTCCGACGACCTGCCGCTGGCCTTGGCCCGTCACGCCACCAGCAAGATTCGCGACCTGGAAGACCTGGAGCGGGTGATGAGCCTCGGGTTTCGCGGTGAGGCCCTGGCGTCCATCAGCTCCGTGGCCCGTCTGACCCTGACGTCTCGCACCCGCGACGCCGACCAGGCCTGGCAGGTGGAAACCGAAGGCCGCGACATGGCGCCCCGGGTCCAGCCGGCTGCGCACCCGGTAGGCACTTCGGTGGAAGTGCGCGACCTGTTCTTCAACACCCCGGCCCGGCGTAAATTCCTCAAGGCCGAAAAAACCGAATTCGATCACCTGCAGGAAGTCATCAAGCGTCTGGCGCTGGCCCGCTTTGATGTGGCTTTTCATCTGCGTCACAACGGCAAGAACATCCTCAGCCTGCACGAGGCCCATGATGATGCGGCCCGTGCACGGCGTGTCTCGGCCATCTGCGGCGGCGGGTTCCTGGAACAGGCGCTGCCGATCGAGATTGAGCGCAATGGCTTGCGCCTGTGGGGTTGGGTAGGGTTGCCGACCTTTTCCCGCAGCCAGGCTGACTTGCAGTATTTCTTTGTGAATGGCCGGGCGGTGCGCGACAAGCTGGTGGCCCACGCGGTGCGCCAGGCGTATCGCGACGTGCTGTTCAACGGGCGGCACCCGACATTTGTGCTGTTTTTTGAAGTGGACCCATCGGTGGTCGACGTCAACGTGCACCCGACCAAGCACGAAGTGCGCTTCCGTGATGGGCGCATGGTTCACGACTTCCTCTACGGCACCCTGCACCGCGCCCTGGGCGATGTGCGCCCGGATGATCAACTGTCGGCGCCGATTGTCACGGCGATTGTCCGGCCTACGGGGCCGGAAGCCGGTGAGTTCGGGCCTCAGGGCGAAATGAGCCTGGCAGCCAACCTGCTGCAATCGCCGCAAGCCCAGCCGAGCTATACCGCACCTGGCTCAGGAGCTGGCGCCGGTTATCAGTACCAATACACACCGCGCCCGCAATCGGCGGTGCCGGTGGCCGAGGCGCAGGCAGCCTATCGCGAGTTTTTTGCGCCGCTGCCCGGTGCCGAGTCGGGTGCTGCGGCCTTGCCGGAAGGCCAGGGCGATGTGCCGCCGTTGGGTTACGCATTGGCCCAGCTCAAGGGCATCTACATCCTTGCTGAAAATGCCCATGGCCTGGTGCTGGTGGACATGCACGCCGCTCACGAGCGGATCATGTACGAGCGCCTGAAAATCGCCATGGCCAGCGAAGGCTTGAGCGGCCAGCCGCTGCTGGTGCCGGAGTCCCTGGCGGTCAGCCAGCGCGAGGCCGATTGCGCCGAAGAGCACCTCAGCGTGTTCCAGAAGCTGGGCTTTGAGCTGCAGCGCCTGGGCCCGGAAACCCTGGCTATCCGGCAGATTCCGGCCTTGCTCAAGCAGGCCGAGGCCAACCGGCTGGTGGCCGATGTGCTGGCGGACCTGATGGAATATGGCACCAGCGACCGCATCCAGGCGCACATCAACGAACTGCTCGGCACCATGGCCTGCCACGGCGCCATCCGCGCCAACCGCCGCCTGGCCCTGCCGGAAATGAATGGCCTGCTGCGGGACATGGAAAACACCGAACGCAGCGGCCAGTGCAACCATGGCCGACCGACCTGGACCCAAATGGGCCTGGACGACCTGGACAAACTGTTCTTGCGCGGCCGTTGATGAGTGCCTTGCCCCCCGCCATTTTCCTGATGGGCCCGACGGCCGCCGGCAAGACCGACCTGGCCATCGAGCTGACCAAGGTATTGCCGTGCGAGCTGATCAGTGTCGACTCTGCACTGGTTTACCGGGACATGGACATCGGCACCGCCAAACCTTCAAAAGAGCTGTTGGCCCAGTATCCGCACCGGTTGATCGACATTATCGATCCCAGCGAGAGCTATTCGGCGGCGGATTTTCGCACCGATGCCCTGGCGGCCATGGCCGATATCACCGCGCGGGGCAAGATTCCGCTGCTGGTGGGCGGCACGATGCTCTACTACAAGGCGTTGCAGGAAGGCCTGGCCGACATGCCGCCCGCCGACCCGCAAGTGCGCGCCGAACTTGAAGAAGAGGCTGCACGCCTTGGCTGGCAAGCCTTGCACGACCAACTGGCGGTTGTGGATCCAGTTTCCGCCGCGCGGATTCACCCCAATGACCCCCAGCGCCTGACACGGGCCCTGGAAGTCTGGCGGGTCAGCGGCCAGACCATGACTGAACACAGGCTGAAACAAACTGCGCAAAGTACTGAAGCAGGCGCTTCGGGACAGTCACAATTGCCCTATACTGTGGCGAATCTGGCCATCGCTCCGGCGGATCGCCAGGTGCTGCATGAACGAATTGCACAAAGATTCACAATTATGTTGGAACAGGGGTTTGTGGACGAGGTCGTAGCACTGCGTTCAAGAGGTGACCTGCATCCCGGGCTGCCTTCGATACGTGCTGTAGGCTACCGCCAAGTCTGGGATCATCTGGATGGCAAGCTGACGTCAGCCGAAATGCAGGAGCGCGGCATCATTGCCACGCGCCAATTGGCGAAGCGCCAGTTCACATGGCTGCGCAGCTGGACTGATTTGCACTGGCTGGACAGTCTGGATTGCGACAATCTGTCACGCGCCTTGAAATACTTGGGAACGGTCTCCATATTGAGCTGAGTCCTTGCAATTGCCGTCTATCCTTGGGGGTGTGACGGCCATAAGCTATCTATTTTCCGATTTTTTATTATTGATCCTTAAAGGAGTGCGGCACATGTCAAAAGGGCATTCGCTACAAGACCCTTACTTGAATACTTTACGTAAAGAGAAAGTTGGGGTTTCCATCTATCTGGTCAACGGTATCAAGCTGCAAGGTACGATCGAGTCGTTCGACCAGTTCGTCATCCTGCTGAAAAACACCGTAAGCCAAATGGTTTACAAGCACGCTATCTCGACCGTAGTGCCGGTTCGTCCAATTCGTCTGCCTAGCGCAACCGAAGAACAGGGTGACGCCGAGCCTGCACCGGGTAACGCCTGATAGGAGTCTCCTTTGTTCTTTGAGCGCCACGGTGGTGGTGAGCGAGTAATCCTCGTTCACTTGGATGGACAGGACCCTGAGGCGCGCGAAGATCCGCAGGAGTTTCAGGAGTTGGCAAATTCGGCCGGCGCCGAGACCGTCGCGTTTTTTAACGTGCCGCGTCATCGGCCAACCGCCAAATTCCTGATTGGCAGCGGCAAGGTCGAGGAATTGCGCGACCTGGTTCATGCCGAGAAGGCCGATCTGGTGATTTTCAATCACATCCTCACGCCCAGTCAGGAACGTAACCTCGAACGTGTCTTCGAGTGTCGCGTGATCGACCGCACGGGTCTGATTCTCGATATTTTTGCCCAACGCGCCCGCACCCATGAAGGCAAGCTCCAGGTAGAACTGGCCCAGCTTGACCACATGAGCACCCGGCTGGTTCGTGGCTGGACTCACCTTGAGCGTCAGGGTGGCGGTATCGGCATGCGTGGCCCGGGTGAAACCCAGCTGGAAACCGACCGGCGCCTGCTGCGGGTGCGCCTGCGACAGATCAAGGGCCGCCTGGAAAAGGTGCGCAGCCAGCGCGAACAATCGCGCCGTGGCCGCATGCGTGCGGATATCCCTACCGTTTCCCTGGTGGGCTATACCAACGCCGGCAAATCCACGCTCTTCAACAACGTGACGAAATCGGACGTGTACGCGGCCGACCAACTGTTTGCGACCCTCGACCCGACCTTGCGCCGTCTGGAACTGGACGACCTGGGGCCGATTGTCCTGGCCGATACCGTGGGTTTCATTCGTCACCTGCCCCACAAGCTGGTCGAGGCATTTCGGTCTACGCTCGAAGAGTCGAGCAATTCCGACCTGCTGTTGCACGTGATCGATGCGGCCGAACCGGATCGCATGTTGCAGATTGAACAGGTCATGGTGGTGCTGGGCGAGATTGGTGCCCAGGACTTGCCGATCCTCGAGGTCTATAACAAACTCGATTTGCTTGAAGGCGTTGAGCCACAAATCCAGCGCGACGAGAACGGCAAGCCCCAGCGGGTCTGGCTGTCGGCGCGTGATGGCAGTGGCCTGGAATTGCTTGAACAGGCCATTGCCGAGTTGTTGGGCAGCGATTTGTTTGTCGGCACCTTGCGCTTGCCTCAGCGTTTTGCTCGACTGCGTGCACAGTTTTTCGAGCTGGGCGCGGTACAGAAAGAAGAACACGACGAAGAAGGCGTCAGCTTGCTGGCCGTTCGATTGCCGCGCTCGGAGCTGAATCGGCTGGTCAGCCGTGAAGGCGTTGTGCCGACGGAGTTCATCGAACAACACACTTTGCAATAAAAGCCTGAGAAAGCGGTTGTGCCGCTGTGACAGGCATTCTGTAGCATTGGTCGGCGCGCCGTGGGTGCGTCTTTGCTTTATCAGATGGAGAGCGCTATGGCTTGGAATGAGCCGGGTGGCAACTCGAATAATCAGGATCCTTGGGGTGGTAAACGCCGCAATAATGGCGACCGCAAGGGGCCACCAGATCTCGACGAGGCCTTCCGAAAGCTGCAGGAAAGCCTGAATGGGTTGTTCGGTGGTGGGAAAAAACGTGGTGGTGACGAAGGCGGTCGTACGAGCAAGGGCGGTGGTTACGGCCTGCTCGGCATCGGCCTCGTCGTGCTGGCGGCTGTTTGGCTGTACAGCGCGGTCTATGTGGTGGACGAGCAGGAGCAAGCCGTGGTGCTGCGCTTCGGCAAGTACTACGAGACCGTTGGCCCGGGCCTGAACATCTACTTCCCGCCGATCGATAAAAAGTACATGGAAAACGTCACGCGTGAGCGTGCCTACACCAAGCAGGGCCAGATGCTGACCGAAGACGAGAACATCGTCGAAGTGCCGCTGACCGTGCAGTACAAGATCAGCAACCTGCAGGACTTCGTGCTGAACGTCGATCAGCCGGAAATCAGCCTGCAACATGCGACCGAAAGCGCCCTGCGCCACGTGGTGGGTTCCACCGCAATGGACCAGGTGCTGACCGAAGGTCGTGAATTGATGGCCAGCGAAATCAAGGAGCGCCTGCAACGGTTCCTCGACACCTATCGCACCGGTATCACCGTGACCCAGGTCAACGTACAGAGCGCAGCGGCACCGCGTGAAGTGCAGGAAGCCTTCGATGACGTGATCCGCGCCCGTGAAGACGAGCAGCGTTCGCGCAACCAGGCTGAAACCTACGCCAACGGCGTCGTGCCGGAAGCCCGTGGTCAGGCCCAGCGCATCCTTGAAGATGCCAACGGTTACCGTGACGAAGTGGTTTCCCGCGCCAAGGGTGAGGCGGATCGCTTCACCAAGCTGGTGGCCGAGTACCGCAAGGCACCGGAAGTCACCCGTGAGCGTCTGTACCTGGACACCATGCAGGAAGTCTTCAGCAACACCAGCAAGGTTCTCGTGACCGGCAGCAAGGGCGGGCAGAACAATCTGCTGTACCTGCCGCTGGACAAGATGATCGAAGGTGGTCGTAGCAGCACCAGCGCACCGTCCACCGGTTCCAATGCTGCTGCCAATGAAGCCAGTGCCCGTGCGGCCGCTGACTTGCTGCAACAGCAAACACGTACCAGGGAGAGTCGTTGATGAGCAATAAATCGCTGACCGCCCTGATTGTGGGCGTCGTCGTGGTCATCGCTGCCTGGAACTGCTTCTATATCGTGTCTCAGACCGAGCGCGCGGTGTTGCTGCAATTCGGTCGCGTGGTCCAGGCGGATGTCCAGCCGGGCCTGCATGTGAAAGTCCCCTACGTCAACCAGGTGCGCAAGTTCGACGGCCGCCTGATGACCCTGGATGCACCGACACAACGCTTCCTGACCCTGGAAAAGAAAGCTGTGATGGTTGACGCCTACGCCAAGTGGCGCGTCAAGGATGCCGAGCGCTTCTACACCGCGACTTCCGGCCTCAAGCAGATTGCTGACGAGCGTTTGTCGCGCCGTCTGGAATCGGGCCTGCGTGACCAGTTTGGTAAGCGCACCCTGCACGAGGTGGTATCCGGTGAACGTGACGCGCTGATGGCGGACATCACGCGTTCGTTGAACGCGATGGCGGAAAAAGAGCTGGGCATCGAAGTGATCGATGTTCGGGTCAAGGCCATCGACCTTCCGAAGGAAGTGAACCGCAGCGTGTTCGAGCGTATGAGCACCGAGCGTGAGCGCGAGGCTCGTGAGCACCGCGCCAAGGGTAACGAACTGGCAGAAGGGATCCGTGCGGATGCCGACCGTCAGCGTCGCGTACTGTTGGCTGAAGCCTATCGCGAGTCTGAAGAGGCCCGTGGTGATGGTGATGCTCAGGCCGCTTCGATCTACGCCAAGGCGTACGGCCAGGACCAGGAGTTCTACGCGTTCTACCGTAGCCTGCGTGCCTACCGTGAAAGCTTTGCGAACAAAACCGACGTCATGGTGCTGGACCCAAGTAGCGATTTCTTCCGCTACCTGGAAAAGTCCAAGTAACCCCCATGTAGTCTGATAATCACTCCGTCGGGCGGCTAAAATGCCGGGCGGGGTGATCCTTTCAGAAAACGGGTGTATGATGCGGCAGCCGGGAAATTCCCGGCTTTTTTGCGTCTGCATGTTTGATTGTGGTTTTGCGCCGCAGACGCCACAGGTTTTTCGAGGAAAGTGCCCGACGAGGCCGATTGTTGGTCGTTCGTCACGTCGCTCTTGCGCGTGGTTTATGCAGGGGCCGGGTATTTTCTGCTTCACTCAAGGCTCGCCCGAGGGCTGGCCGCCCGGATCATAGGGGAATGGCGTAATGGCAACGGTAGACCGCTGGCTGCTGCCAGATGGCATCGAAGAAGTACTGCCACCAGAAGCTGCGCGCATTGAAATCGCGCGCCGCCAGGTGTTGGATCTGTTCCAGAGCTGGGGTTACGAGTTTGTCGTGACCCCCCATATCGAGTACCTGGAATCCCTGCTGACCGGCGCGGGCCAGGACCTGGATCTGCGCACCTTCAAGGTCATCGACCCGCAATCGGGCCGGCAAATGGGCTTTCGTGCCGACATCACGCCGCAAGTGGCGCGCATTGATGCGCACACCCTGCGTCGCGAAGGGCCAAGCCGCCTGTGCTACGCCGGCAGCGTGCTGCATGCTCAACCGCGTGCCTTGTCGTCTTCCCGTAGCCCGATCCAGCTGGGCGCCGAGTTGTATGGCGATGCCAGCCCGAGCAGCGACGTGGAAGTCATCAGCCTGATGCTGGCCATGCTGCAACTGGCCGATGTGCCGGATGTGCACATGGACCTCGGGCATGTCGGCATCTACCGCGGCCTGGCCCGTGCGGCCGGCTTGTCGGGTGAAGTGGAACAACAGTTGTTCGATGCCCTGCAACGCAAGGCCATCGATGAAGTGATCGCCCTGACGGCGGGCGTGCCTGCCGACCTGGCCGGCATGCTGCGTGCGCTGGTAGACCTGTGTGGCGGCCGTGAAGTATTGACCGCCGCCCGTGATCGCCTGGCGAATGCGCCGGCTGACGTTTTGTCAGCCCTGGACGACGTGCTGGCGATTGCCGAGCAGTTGTCGGCGCGCTTCCCGCAGTTGCCGCTGTATTTTGATTTGGGTGAGTTGCGCGGCTACCACTACCACACCGGTGTGGTGTTCGCGGTGTTTGTCCCGGGTGTTGGCCAGGCCATCGCCCAGGGCGGTCGTTATGACGATATCGGCGCCGACTTCGGTCGTGCCCGTCCGGCGACCGGTTTTTCCACCGATTTGAAAACCCTGGTGACCCTGGGGCGTGCTGAGGTCGAGCTGCCGTCTGGCGGTATCTGGATGCCCGACAGTACGGACGCAGCACTCTGGCAGCAGGTTTGCCAGTTGCGCAGTGAGGGTCAACGTGTGGTCCAGGCCTTGCCTGGGCAGCCATTGGCCGCCGCCCGTGAAGCGGACTGCGACCGGCAATTGATTCTGCAGAACGGGCTTTGGCAAGTATCGCCACTGGCTTCTTGAGTTTTCCTGCCGGCCACTGCCGGCACCAAGTTTGCGCGAATGAGGACAAGTGTTATGGGTAAGAATGTCGTAGTCCTGGGCACCCAATGGGGTGATGAGGGCAAAGGCAAGATCGTTGATCTGCTGACCGAACATGCTGCCGCCGTAGTGCGCTACCAAGGTGGCCACAACGCTGGCCACACCCTGGTCATCGATGGCGAAAAAACCGTCTTGCACCTGATCCCGTCGGGTGTGTTGCGCGAAGGCGTACAGTGCCTGATCGGCAACGGCGTGGTGGTTGCACCTGACGCCCTGCTGCGCGAGATCACCAAGCTGGAAGAGAAAGGCGTACCTGTGCGTGAGCGCCTGCGTATCAGCCCCTCCTGCCCGCTGATCCTGTCCTTCCACGTTGCGCTGGACCAGGCCCGTGAAAAGGCCCGTGGCGAGCTGAAGATCGGTACGACCGGTCGTGGCATCGGCCCGGCCTACGAAGACAAGGTTGCACGTCGTGGCCTGCGTGTGGGCGACCTGCTCAACATGCCGCGCTTTGAAGACAAGCTGCGTGAACTGGTGGATTACCACAACTTCATGCTGGTGGGTTACTACAAAGAGCCGGCCATCGAATTTGAAAAGACCCTGGCCGAGTGCAAGGAATACGCTGAGCTGCTCAAGCCGCTGATGCTGGACGTGACTGCCGAGCTGCACGACCTGCGTCGCGCTGGCAAAGACATCATGTTCGAAGGCGCCCAGGGTTCGTTGCTGGACATCGACCACGGCACTTACCCGTACGTCACCAGTTCCAACACCACCGCTGGCGGCGTTGCGACGGGTTCGGGCGTCGGCCCGATGTTCCTGGACTACATCCTCGGCATCACCAAGGCCTACACCACGCGCGTAGGTTCGGGGCCCTTCCCGACTGAGCTGTTCGACGACGTCGGTGCGCACCTGGCCAAACAAGGTCACGAGTTCGGCGCCACTACCGGTCGTGCCCGTCGTTGTGGCTGGTTTGACGCCGTTATCCTGCGTCGCGCTATCGATGTGAACAGCATCTCGGGCATCTGCCTGACCAAGCTGGACGTACTCGACGGCCTGGAAACCATCAACATCTGCATCGGCTACAAAGATGCGCAAGGCAAGGACGTTGCCCCAACCGACGCTGACAGCTACGTGGGCCTGCAGCCTGTGTACGAAGAAGTGCCGGGCTGGACCGAGTCGACCGTGGGCGCCAAGACCCTGGAAGAGCTGCCGGCCAACGCCCGCGCTTACATCAAGCGTGTTGAAGAGTTGATCGGTGCGCCAATCGACATTATTTCGACGGGCCCGGACCGCAACGAGACCATCGTTCTGCGTCACCCGTTCGCTTAATAAGCTGTTGATGTAAAACACAAAGGGTCCCTTCGGGGGCCCTTTGTCGTTTCTGTTTGCTATACGGCACGACCCTTGCTGTGTTTCTCTCTTTCGTGGTGCTATCAATTTAATGGCACCCCAGGTGGAGGGATTCACGATGTCTGCCGTTCTCTCATTGTTACAAAGCCGACTGTTGCGGCCGGTGTTCGTTACCCTAGGTATCGCTCTTTTGGTGCAAGTGCTGGTGGCGGTCGCGCTGACTCGGAGCACGGTCACCGCGCTGGAAGCTGATTTAGGCAATCGCCTGGGTGTCGACAGTCAGAAACTCTCCGGCGAACTGGCCCAGGCTGGCAAGGAAGTCACCTCCAGTCTGGATAGCCTGTCCTCCAGCACCCGCCAGCGTCTGACGGCAGGGCTTTCCACGCGTCTGCAGGACGAGCAGAAGCAGCTGCGTGCGACCCTGGAAAAAGACCTGAAGGACTCCGCCAATGATATGGCGCAGCTGCTGGCTTCCGTGGCGCCCCGCGCCATGTGGGACAGCGACGTGCCGACCCTGTCGGAATTCGCCCGGCGTGCCCAGCGCAATCCCAATGTGTTGTTCGTGGTCTACGACGACGCCACTGGCCAGCATCTCACCCGCTACCTGAACCGGGAAAACCCGATTAATGCGGCGCTGCTGGAGAAAGGGCAGGGCGAGCGTGCTTTGGACAAGGTGCTGGATGCGGCGAAAAACGATCCGTCGGTTTACTACCTTGAGGCGTCCATCAGCCCCAACGGCGTGGAGATCGGCAAGGTCATCATGGGGGTTTCAACTGCTTCGGTGGACGTCGACCTGGCCGCACTGGATAAGCGTTTTGCCGCGCTGATTGCCAGCAGTGATCAACTGGTGGGCGACAGCCTCAAGGGGGCCGCAGCTGACAGCGCTTCGGCCATGGGCGCGCGCTTGCAGTCGGCGCAAGCCACTGCCACCCAGATGACCGCCAATACCACCCATACCGTGCAAGAAGCGGCGGGCACGTTGCGCTGGCGCATCGGCATGGGCCTGGCGGTGGTCGGCTTTGGCGTGCTGCTGCTGATTGCCGTGGTGCTCGGGCGTCGCGTGGTCAATCGCCTGAAGTTGTTGATTGCAGCGATGGACGATCTGGCCGCGGGAGAGGGCGACCTGACCAAGCGCGTGCAGATCAACAGCCAGGACGAAATCGGCGACATGGCCTCGGCGGTCAATCGCTTTGTGGATAAGTTGCAGCCGATCGTGCGTGAGGCGGGCGATGTGGCCCAGCGTACCGGCGTGGAAATCGGTGCGATGACCTTGCGCAATGCCGGTGCCGACGCGGCCGCCGGCTTGCAGCGTGATGAAGTTGCGGAGAGCCTGCGGGCGCTGTCGCAAATGGCGGATGAGGCCCAGGCGGAAAGCCATGCGATGCAGGCGGCGTTGCAGCAGGTGGTGGATATTCGCCAGGCGACTGATGAGAACTCACGTACTTCTGCCGAAGTCGGCAGCCTGATCGAGGCGTTGGCGGGGCAGGTGCAGGCTGGGTCCAGGGTGATCGAACGGCTGGCTCAGCAGAGCGAGCAGATCGAGGTGGTCTTGACGGTGATCCACGGGATTGCCGAGCAAACCAACCTGCTGGCGCTCAATGCGGCGATCGAAGCGGCCCGGGCTGGTGAGACCGGTCGCGGTTTTGCGGTGGTGGCGGACGAGGTACGTGCCCTGGCCAGTAAAACCCAGAGTTCTACCGGTGATATCCAGGCCCACATCGTGGCGTTGCAGCAAGGCGCCCGTGAGGCGGTGGAGACCATCGGCAAGGCCGGGCGCCAGGCCAGCGAAGGTTTGCTGGTGTTGCGCGACAGCGTGCGCCTGCAACAGTCGGTGCAGGCCTCGGTAGAGCAGGTGCATGCGGCGATTGGCCTGGCGACCCGTGCGGCTGAGCATCAGGCGCAAGGCGCGCATGCGGTGCGTGGGCGGGTGGAAATCATCCATGCCCAGGCAGAGCGGGCCGCTCAGGCCGTGGTGGAGACTACCGCCAGTGGCAAGGTGTTGGATGGGCTGGCGGCGCAGTTGAAGGCGAGCCTGGGGCAGTTCCGGGCTTGATGTCGCCTGTTTCGGCCTCATCGCAGGCAAGCCAGCTCCCACACTCGATCGAATTCAGGTTTTGGAATACGGTCAAGTGTGGGAGCTGGCTTGCCTGCGATGGCGGCTTCAGCGGCTCAGATACATCCGCGTCGTAAGCAAATACACCGGCAGCCCCGACACCAAAATCAACAATGCTGCATAGGGCGCCGCTGCCGCGAATTCCACATTCGAGGTGTGCGCCCACACGGCAGTCGCCAAGGTGTTCAGCCCGGTAGGACTAAGCAGTAACGTCGCCGTCAATTCCTTCATCGCATCCAGGAATACCAGCGCAAACGCCGCACCCAGTGCCGGGAAAATAATCGGCAACGTCACCCGGCAAAACGCACTGAACGACGACGCGCCCAGGGTTCTCGCCGCCTCTTCCAGCTGCGGTGCCGCCTTGTTCAGCGCCGTGCGGATCGGCGCCTGGGCCAGCGGCAAAAACAGCAATGCATAAGCAATCAGCAACAACGCCGACGTCTGATACAGCGCCGGCACGTAATGCAGTGCGAAATACACCAGCGTCAGCGCAATCACCAGGCCGGGCAGGGCGTGCAGCAAGTACGGCAGGCGTTCGGCCCACAGGGCGAGCTGGCCCTTGTAGCGCACCACCAGCAGGCCCACCGGTACTGCAAACAACAGGCACAGCGCGGCGCCACCTAGGGAGAGTGCCAATGAGGAAAGCAGTGCCTCGCTGATCTCGGCGACCGGAAACGCCGCTGAGCTGCCCACGGCCAGCCAATAACCGAGCATGCCCAGTGGAATGCCGCTCCCAATAATCGCCAGGAGCAGGCAATACAGCTGCCCCAGAGGCGCCCATTTACCGAGTCGAACCTGTTCGGCGTGTCGTGCCGCGCCCTGCCCGGTGCGCACATGCCGGCCTTTGCCGCGCACCCGCAGTTCCAGCCAAAGCAGCGTCAGGCACATCACCAGCAGAACGGCCGACAGCATCGCCGCATTGGCATTGCTGAACTCCAGCTCGAATTGCTGATAGATCGCGGTGGTAAATGTCTGCAAGCCGATGATCGACAGTGCGCCGAACTCCACCAGCATATGCAGGGCAATCAACAGTGCCCCGGCCAGCAGTGATGGCCACAGTAAAGGCAAGGTGATGCGAAAGAACACACTCCAGCGATTCAGGCCAAGGGTGCGGGCCGATTCTTCCAGGGATGGATCAAGATTGCGCAGAGTTGCCGCCACCGGCAGAAACACCAGTGGGTATTTAGAAAGGGTCATCACCAGGATCGCTCCGCCCAACCCTTCAAAGTTGGCGCTTAACGAAACCCAGGTAAAGCTGCTGACAAACGCCGGCACCGCAAACGGTAGGCACAGAATCACTCCCCAGATACGCCGGCCCGGCAGGTTGCTGCGTTCCAGCAGCCAGGCCAGCGACAGGCCGATCACGCCGCAGGCCACGGTCACGCCGACCATCAACGCCAAGGTGTTGCGCAGCAACCCGAACACATAGGGCCGCCACAGCAAGTGCACGGCCTCGGCCCAGCCCGCTTGCCAGGCCTTGAGGCCGACATACACCAGCGGCAACAGGCTCAGCCCCACCAGCAGCAGGACCGGCAGCAGCAACCCGATCGAAGGGCGCTTGCGTCTTGGCGTAAAACCCCCGCGCAAAGCGGGGGTGGGGAGCGATGGGTTCATCAGTTCAAGCCAACGTCACGTTCCATTTCCAGGGCTTCTTCGGCGTTGCCCAGGTCGGCAGGGGTGACTTTCGGCGGTTGCAGCTCGCTGAAAGGCTTGAGGCCACGGTTGGATTCCATGCCCTTGCGCAGCGGGTATTCGGCAGAGGTGTTGGTGATGACCCGTTGGCCTTCTTCGCTGGCCATGAAAGCCAACAGTTGCTGGGCTTCTTTTGGGTGCTTGCTGGATTTCAGTGCAGCTGCGGCAGACACGGTGATCAGGCCGCCCGCATCACCGTTGGTGAAGTAGTGCAGTTGGGAATCCAGATTGGTTTTTTCTTTCTTCAGGGCGAACCAGTAGTAGTTGTTCACCAGTACGGTGGCTACTTCGCCATTTTCCACGGCTTTGAGCGCAACCATGTTGTTGCTGTAGACCTTGCCGAACGCCCGCAGGCCGGTCAGCCATTCTTCAGCCGCTTCGCGACCGTGCAGCTTGATGATCGCTACGGCCTGTTCCTGGAACGCGCCGCTGGTCGGTACGAAACCGACCTTGCCTTGCCATTCAGGACCGGCGAAATCCAGTACCGACTTGGGCAGGTCTTTTTCGGCGATCAGTTTCGGGTTGAACGCCACGACGCGGGTGCGTGCGGTCACGCCCATCCAGGCGCCGTTGGCGGCTACATATTCCTTGGGCAAAACATCGAGGGTGCTGGCGTCAATGGTCGCGAGCAGGCCTTGCTCGCCGAGTTTATTCAGCGGCGGCGATTCTTCGGTATAGATCACGTCGGCAGGGGAGCGGTCGCCTTCTTCGACGACCTGGCTGGCCAGCTGGTTGCTGCTGCCTTTGCGCACATTGACGTGGATGCCGGTCTTGGCTTCGAAGGCCTTGGCAAGTTCATCGCCGACCTCCTTGTGTTGGCCGTTGTACAGGGTCAGGGCGACGTTGTCGGCAGGATAGGCGGCGGGCGAGAGCAGGGTCAGGCCGAGCAGAGTGATGGTCAGGCCACGCAGAAGGGATGTCTTGAGACGGGTATCGCGGATCATCATCCGGGGTTTTCCTCACTTGAGTGCAACAAATCCTTACAAGGATAAACGATAAAACTTCTCAAGTGCGGGCGAGGGGGGAAATCAGCGGGCAGGTTTTCAAACCTCGGAAACGAAAAAACCCGCTTTCGCGGGTTTGATCTGAATTTGGTGCCCAGGAGAAGACTCGAACTTCCACGACCTTGCGATCACCAGCACCTGAAGCTGGCGTGTCTACCAATTTCACCACCTGGGCATTATCAACGCTTGCGCTGTTGATGGAGCGAACTATACGGAGGGCTTTTTGATCTGTAAACCCCTGATTCAAAAATATAAATCAAGATTCTCGTTAAAAATCAAAGGCCTGAAACGCAAAAACCCGCTTTCGCGGGTTTTTGGAGACTCGAGGAAGAACCTTGAGTTTGAAATTGGTGCCCAGGAGAAGACTCGAACTTCCACGACCTTGCGATCACCAGCACCTGAAGCTGGCGTGTCTACCAATTTCACCACCTGGGCAGCATCAACAACGTTGCCGTCGTCGATGGCGCGCACTATACGGAGGCTATTTTCTGCTGTAAAGCCCTGCCATGAAAAAAGTCTGGAATATTTCGTGGGCGGTCGCGCAAGGTGCATTCCAAGGGCTACAAAGTGCTTTTACGGGCTTGTTGACACCTGAAATTTCCCGTTTCAATACGCGTATGCCAAACTAACCCGCATATAGACAAGGTGAAAACTCTCTAATGGCCGATTGGCAGTCCCTCGATCCCGAGGCCGCTCGTGAAGCGG
This sequence comes from Pseudomonas sp. TH32, assembly GCF_016650855.1. Lineage (NCBI taxonomy): Bacteria > Pseudomonadati > Pseudomonadota > Gammaproteobacteria > Pseudomonadales > Pseudomonadaceae > Pseudomonas > Pseudomonas sp. TH32. The sequence goes on from NZ_JAEKFA010000002.1 coordinate 6,125,794, forward strand.
AAAAATATGAAAACCCTATTCCTAGCCGCGAACTGATCCTGGCGCACCTCGCCGATCGGGGTTCGCCTGCTAGCCGCGAGCAGCTGGTTGAAGAATTCGGTCTGACCACCGAAGACCAACTCGAAGCCCTGCGTCGCCGCCTGCGCGCCATGGAGCGCGATGCCCAGTTGATCTACACCCGCCGTGGCACGTACGCGCCTGTGGACAAGCTCGACCTGATCCTCGGTCGCATCGCCGGTCACCGTGACGGTTTCGGCTTCCTGATCCCGGATGATGGCAGCGACGACCTGTTCATGAGCCCGGCGCAAATGCGCCTGGTGTTCGATGGCGACCGTGCCCTGGCGCGCGTTTCCGGCCTCGACCGTCGCGGTCGCCGCGAAGGCGTGATCGTCGAAGTGGTGTCCCGTGCTCACGAGTCCATCGTTGGCCGTTACTTCGAAGAAGGCGGCATCGGCTTTGTCGTGCCGGATAACCCGAAGGTCCAGCAGGAAGTGCTGATCACCCCGGGCCGCAATGGCGCCGCCAAGGTCGGTCAGTTCGTCGAGGTGAAAATCACCCACTGGCCAACTGCGCGCTTCCAGCCACAGGGCGATATCGTTGAAGTAGTCGGCAACTACATGGCGCCGGGCATGGAAATCGATGTTGCGCTGCGCACCTACGATATCCCCCACGTCTGGCCTGAGGCGGTGCTGAAAGAAGCCTCCAAGCTCAAGCCTGAAGTTGAAGAAAAAGACAAAGAGAAACGCATCGACCTGCGCCATCTGCCGTTCGTCACCATTGACGGCGAAGATGCCCGCGACTTCGACGATGCGGTCTACTGCGAAGCCAAGCCCGGCAAACTGCGCCTGTTCTCCGGCGGCTGGAAGTTGTTCGTCGCGATTGCCGACGTGTCCAGCTACGTGAAGATCGGTTCGGCCCTGGACAACGAAGCCCAGGTGCGCGGCAACTCGGTGTACTTCCCCGAGCGCGTGATCCCGATGCTGCCTGAGCAGCTGTCGAACGGTTTGTGCTCCCTGAACCCGAAAGTCGACCGTTTGGCCATGGTGTGCGAGATGACCATCTCGAAAACCGGCGAAATGACCGACTACCAGTTCTACGAAGCGGTGATCCACTCCCAGGCCCGCCTGACCTACAACAAGGTCAGCACCATCCTGGAACAGCCGAAAACCAGCGAAGCCAAAGCCTTGCGCGGTGAGTACGGCCATGTCGTGCCGCACCTCAAGCAGCTCTATGCGCTGTACAAGGTGTTGCTGGGCGCTCGTCACGTGCGTGGCGCGATCGACTTCGAAACCCAGGAGACCCGGATTGTCTTCGGTTCCGAGCGCAAGATCGCCGCGATCACTCCGACCACGCGTAACGATGCTCACAAGCTGATCGAGGAATGCATGCTGGCCGCCAACGTGGCCACCGCAGAATTCCTGAAGAAGCACGAGATTCCTGCGTTGTACCGGGTGCACGACGGCCCGCCGCCGGAGCGTCTGGAGAAGTTGCGCGCGTTCCTCGGTGAGCTCGGCCTGTCCCTGCACAAAGGCAAGGACGGCCCGACGCCGAAGGACTACCAGGCTCTGCTCGCGAGCATCAAGGACCGTCCGGATTACCACGTGATCCAGACCGTCATGCTGCGCTCCCTGAGCCAGGCGGTGTACAGCGCTGATAACCAGGGCCACTTCGGCCTGAATTATGAGGCGTACACCCACTTCACCTCGCCGATTCGCCGTTACCCGGACTTGCTCACGCACCGGGCGATCCGCAGCGTGATCCATTCCAAGCAGAACACCCCGCACGTCAAGCGCGCCGGTGCCATGACCATTCCGAAGGCACGGATCTATCCGTACGACGAAGCGGCCCTGGAACAGCTGGGCGAGCAGTGCTCCATGAGCGAGCGCCGTGCTGACGAAGCCACCCGCGACGTGGTGAACTGGCTCAAGTGCGAGTTCATGAAAGACCGCGTGGGCGAGTCGTTCCCGGGTGTGATCACCGCGGTGACCGGTTTTGGCCTGTTCGTCGAGCTGACCGATATCTACGTCGAGGGCCTGGTGCACGTCACCGCCTTGCCGGGTGACTACTACCACTTCGACCCTGTGCATCACCGCCTGGCGGGCGAGCGCACCGGTCGCAGCTTCCGTTTGGGTGACACCGTGGAAGTGCAGGTCATGCGCGTCGACCTCGACGAGCGCAAGATCGACTTCGGCATGCCAGACAAGCCTGTCGAACCGACGGGCCGTAAAAAACGTGGCAGCGAAACTGCAACGCCGGCCGCCAAAGGCAAAGGGGGTCCTGCGAAAGCAGCGGTCGCCGAGCCTGCGCCAGCCAAGCCTGCTCGTCGCTCGTCTGCCAAGGACAAGGCCCCCGAAGCCTACCGCCCTAGCGATGCCGCGGCGAAAAACGCCGAGCTGCGCAAGAGCCGCGAGTTGAAGCAGCAGTTGCTCAACGAAGCCAAAAGCGGTGGTAAAGCGGCGTCTGGGGGAAAGTCCCGCGAGGCGGAAAAGCCGTCGAGCAAGCCGAGTAAACACCGTAAAGGCCCGCCAAAAGCGGGTTCGGCCCCCGCGAAAAGCGGCGGGTCGCGCAAACCTAAGGCCAAGTCATGAGTCTGGAAAAAATCTACGGCGTTCACGCCGTAGAAGCGTTGCTGCGTCACCACCCGAAACGCGTCAAGCAGGTGTGGTTGGCAGAAGGCCGTAGTGAGCCGCGTGTACAAGCGCTGGTCGAGTTGGCCAATCAAAACAAGGTTGCTATCGGCCAGGCCGAGCGTCGTGAAATGGACGTCTGGGTCGAAGGCGTTCACCAGGGCGTGGTCGCGGACGTAAGTCCGAGCCAGGTCTGGGGCGAGGCGATGCTCGACGAGCTGCTCGATCGCACCGAAGGCGCGCCGCTGCTGCTGGTGCTCGACGGCGTGACCGATCCGCACAACCTGGGTGCCTGCCTGCGTTCGGCCGATGCTGCCGGCGCACTGGCGGTGATCGTGCCTAAAGACAAGTCGGCCACCTTGACGCCGGTGGTGCGTAAAGTCGCCTGCGGTGCGGCAGAAGTGATTCCGCTGGTGGCGGTGACCAACCTGGCGCGTACCCTGGAGAAACTCCAGCAGCGCGGCTTGTGGGTCGTGGGTACGGCGGGAGAGGCCGAGGTCAGCATTTATGACCAGGACCTCACCGGCCCGACCATCCTGATCATGGGCGCCGAAGGCAAAGGCATGCGTCGCCTGACCCGTGAACATTGCGACTACCTGGTGCACCTGCCGATGGCCGGTAGCGTCAGCAGCCTCAACGTTTCAGTCGCAACGGGCGTCTGCCTGTTCGAAGCCCAGCGCCAGCGTGGCGCCAAGGCCAAAGCCAAGAAATAAGGCTTAAGAACGACGCAGGACCCTGTGGGAGCCGGGCTTGCCCGCGATGGCGGTGTGTCAGTCAGCAGAGATGTTGCCTGTGCCATTGTCATCGCAGGCAGGCCAGCTCCCACATTTGTTTTTGTGGGGTGGGGTGACTGTTCAAATAATCACCAATCACCTTGCGCCCTTTCTCCCCCTTCTCTACAATTGCGCCCCTTGCCTTCATGGCAGGCACGCATGTGCCTCCCTTCGGCAAGATCCATAAGTGTCATTCACTCCTTGTCTGACCGTTTTTGAGCGGCAGGCTACAACCCGTAAGGAGCATTCATGCGTCATTACGAAATCATCTTTTTGGTCCACCCGGATCAAAGCGAGCAAGTCGGCGGCATGGTAGAGCGTTACACCAAGCTGATCGAAGAAGACGGCGGCAAAATCCACCGTCTGGAAGATTGGGGCCGTCGTCAACTGGCCTACGCAATCAACAATGTTCACAAGGCTCACTACGTGATGCTGAACGTTGAGTGCACTGGCAAGGCCCTGGCCGAGCTGGAAGACAACTTCCGCTACAACGATGCAGTGATCCGTAACCTGGTCATCCGTCGCGAAGAAGCCGTTACCGGCCAATCCGAGATGCTCAAGGCTGAAGAAAACCGCAGTGAGCGCCGTGAGCGTCGCGACCGTCCTGAGCACGAAGGCGCTGAAAGCGCTGACAGTGATGACAGCGACAACAGCGATAACGCTGACGAGTAATCCACGGACCTTTTAAGGAGCCTATCAAATGGCACGTTTCTTCCGTCGTCGTAAATTCTGCCGCTTCACCGCTGAAGACGTGAAGGAGATCGATTACAAAGATCTCAACACTCTGAAAGCCTACGTATCCGAGACCGGCAAAATTGTTCCAAGCCGCATCACCGGTACTAAAGCTCGTTATCAGCGTCAGCTGGCCACCGCTATCAAGCGCGCCCGCTTCCTGGCCCTGCTGGCCTACACCGACAGCCACGGCCGCTGAGACCGGGCAGTCGACAAGTAGTAAGGGATTGAATGCATGCGCGCCTTAGCTGAGTTCATCATGCGCGGTCGTGTGCAGGCCACTCTGGTAGTGGCTGGATGTGCAGCATTGCCGTTGTTGTATTGGTTGGGTGCTGCTGCAGGTTGCCTTGTGCTCCTGCGGCGCGGTTTGAAGGACGCCCTTGGCGTTCTTGCCCTGGGAATACTGCCGGCCTTGGTCTGGTGGTTGAAATTCGATGATCCACGGGTACTTCTGGTACTGCTCGGTTCATCGACCCTTGCGTTGGTTTTACGCGCAAGTGAGTCCTGGGTCCGTACGCTGCTGGTCAGCGTGGCATTGGGGTTGGTGTATTCACTGGCGCTTGGCGCGGCTTTCCGCCCGCAAATCGAGGCGCTGGCGCAGGAGATCATAAAGATCCTGCCGCTGGCCCTCGGGGATCTCTACCAGCAGTTATCGGTAGAGGAGCGAGCGCGTCTCGCGTCAGTGATTGCACCGATGCTTACCGGCCTGATTGCGGCCTTGTTGCAGATCGTCAGCGTGCTGAGCCTGATTCTTGGGCGTTACTGGCAGGCGTTGTTGTATAACCCGGGCGGTTTTGGTCGCGAGTTTCGCAGTATCAGAATCCCCGCAGGACCCGCGATGTTGCTGCTGGCGTTCATGGTGGTCGGGCCGACGTTTGGCCTGGCGCTGTTGGTGCCGTTGTGCAGCGTACCGCTGGTATTCGCCGGCCTGTCCCTGATTCATGGGCTGGTGGCGCAAAAGCGACTGGGCAGATTCTGGCTGGTGGGGTTGTACGTAACGCTGTTGCTGTTCATGCAGCTGATCTATCCGTTACTCGTGGTCTTGGCCATTGTCGACGGCCTGATTGATTTTCGCGGTCGTCTGGCGCCGAAAGACGCCGATAACGCGAACGGTGAAGGTTAAAAGTTAGAGGATTTTCACATGCAACTGATCCTTCTGGAAAAAGTCGCCAACCTGGGCAACCTGGGCGACAAAGTGAACGTTAAGGCCGGCTACGGTCGTAACTACCTGCTGCCATACGGCAAAGCCACCGCTGCAACCGCTGCCAACCTGGCTGCGTTTGAAGAGCGTCGTGCCGAGCTGGAAAAAGCAGCAGCAGACAAAAAAGCTTCGGCCGAAACTCGCGCTGCCCAACTGGCTGAGCTGGAAGTGACTATCACTGCCACCGCCGGTGACGAAGGCAAGCTGTTCGGTTCGATCGGCACCCACGACATCGCTGATGCACTGACCGCCTCCGGCGTTGAAGTGCAGAAGAGCGAAGTTCGTCTGCCGAACGGCACCATCCGCAACGTTGGCGAATTCGATGTAGCCGTGCACCTGCACGCTGAAGTCGAAGCAACCGTACGCGTTGTTGTGGTAGCTGCTTAAGCAGTACCTAACTGACTGGCACCTCGCGTGCCGGGCGGTTAACATCGGGCACGATCCTGTTTACAGGTCGTGCCTTTTGTTTTTCTGTAGCCCCTGATTCTCCAACTATTCCAAGTGGCCATGAACGATATCTCCGCTCCTGAGCAATATGATCTGCAAACCGCTGCCCTGAAGGTGCCGCCGCATTCCATCGAGGCCGAACAGGCCGTGCTCGGTGGCTTGATGCTGGACAACAACGCCTGGGAGCGCGTGCTGGATCAAGTCTCGGACGGCGATTTCTACCGTCATGACCACCGCCTGATCTTCCGCGCCATTGCCAAGCTGGCTGACCAGAACTCACCGATCGACGTGGTGACCCTGGCCGAGCAACTGGACAAGGAAGGCCAGACGTCCCAAGTGGGCGGCCTGGGTTACCTGGGTGAACTGGCGAAGAACACGCCATCGGTCGCCAACATCAAGGCCTATGCGCAGATCGTCCGTGCGCGGGCCACGTTGCGCCAGTTGATCGGCATCGCCACCGAGATCGCCGACAGCGCCTTCAACCCCGAAGGCCGCACCGCTGAAGAGATCCTCGACGAGGCCGAACGGCAGATCTTCCAGATCGCCGAAGCCCGGCCGAAAACCGGCGGCCCGGTCAGCGTCAACGACCTGCTGACCAAGGCGATCGACCGTATCGATACCCTGTTCAACACCGACAACGCCATCACCGGCCTGTCCACCGGCTACACCGACCTGGATGGCATGACCAGCGGCTTGCAGCCCGCGGACTTGATCATCGTCGCTGGCCGTCCGTCCATGGGTAAAACCACCTTCGCCATGAACCTGGTGGAAAACGCCGTGTTGCGCAGCGACAAGGCCGTACTGGTTTATTCCCTGGAGATGCCAGGTGAATCGCTGATCATGCGTATGTTGTCGTCCCTGGGCCGCATCGACCAGACCAAGGTGCGTGCCGGTCGCCTGGAAGACGACGATTGGCCGCGCCTGACCTCGGCGGTCAACCTGCTCAACGACCGCAAGCTGTTCATCGATGACACCGCGGGCATCAGCCCGTCGGAAATGCGCGCACGTACCCGACGCCTGGTGCGTGAGCACGGCGACATCGCCCTGATCATGATCGACTACCTGCAGCTGATGCAGATCCCGGGCTCCAGCGGTGACAGCCGGACCAACGAGATTTCCGAGATTTCCCGCTCGTTGAAGGCCCTGGCCAAGGAATTCAACTGCCCGGTGGTTGCCCTGTCGCAGCTCAACCGGTCCCTGGAGCAACGTCCCAACAAGCGCCCGATCAACTCCGACTTGCGGGAATCCGGAGCGATCGAGCAGGATGCTGACGTGATCATGTTCGTTTACCGGGACGAGGTGTACCACCCGGAAACCGAGCATAAAGGCATCGCCGAAATCATTATCGGCAAGCAGCGTAACGGCCCGATCGGCACCACGCGCCTGGCCTTTATCGGTAAATACACCCGCTTCGAAAACCTGGCGCCGGGCAGCTATAACTTCGAAGACGAGTAAATAGTCGTCCCACCAATTCCGACTGCAAAGGTCGGAATTGGTCAAATTTTGTGCTATATTCCGCGCCCGCGATTTTTCATCTCAACACCGGTCACCGTCATGCAAACAGCCAAGCCGTTATTTGACTATCCCAAGTACTGGGCCGAATGTTTCGGTCCTGCGCCATTCCTGCCGATGAGCAGGGAGGAGATGGATCAGCTTGGCTGGGATTCATGCGACATCATCATCGTCACCGGTGACGCGTATGTGGACCATCCGTCGTTCGGCATGGCAATCATCGGCCGGCTGCTGGAGTCCCAGGGCTTTCGCGTCGGGATCATTGCCCAGCCCAACTGGCAGTCCAAAGACGACTTCATGAAGCTCGGCGAGCCGAACCTGTTCTTCGGCGTCGCGGCCGGCAACATGGACTCGATGATCAACCGCTACACCGCCGACAAGAAAATCCGCTCCGATGACGCCTACACCCCAGGTGGCATGGCCGGCAAACGTCCGGACCGCGCCAGCCTGGTCTACAGCCAGCGCTGCAAGGAAGCCTACAAGCATGTGCCGATCGTACTCGGCGGCATCGAGGCCTCCCTGCGCCGCATCGCCCACTACGACTACTGGCAGGACCGTGTACGCAACTCGATCCTGATCGACGCCTGCGCCGACATCCTGCTGTACGGCAACGCCGAGCGGGCCATCGTCGAAGTTGCCCAGCGCCTGTCGTGGGGCCACAAGATTGAAGACATCACCGACGTGCGCGGCACCGCGTTCATTCGCCGTGACACGCCTGAAGGCTGGTACGAAGTGGACTCCACCCGTATCGACCGCCCGGGCAAGATCGACAAGATCATCAACCCGTACGTGAACACCCAGGACACCCAGGCCTGCGCCATCGAGCAGGAAAAGGGCCCGGTGGAAGACCCGGAAGAAGCCAAGGTCGTACAGATCCTGGCCAGCCCGCGCATGACCCGCGACAAGACGGTTATCCGTCTGCCGTCCGTGGAAAAAGTCCGTGGTGACTCGGTTTTGTACGCTCACGCGAACCGCGTGTTGCACCTGGAAACCAACCCGGGCAACGCCCGCGCCCTGGTGCAGAAGCATGGTGAAGTGGACGTGTGGTTCAACCCGCCGCCCATTCCCATGACCACCGAAGAAATGGACTACGTGTTCGGCATGCCTTACGCCCGTATTCCGCACCCGGCGTACGGCAAGGAAAAGATCCCGGCCTACGACATGATCCGTTTCTCGGTGAACATCATGCGTGGCTGCTTTGGCGGCTGCACCTTCTGCTCGATCACCGAGCATGAAGGCCGGATCATCCAGAACCGTTCCGAAGAGTCGATCATTCGCGAAATCGAAGAGATCCGCGACAAGGTGCCCGGCTTCACCGGCGTCATCTCCGACCTCGGCGGCCCGACCGCGAACATGTACCGCATTGCCTGCAAGAGCCCGGAAATCGAATCTGCGTGCCGCAAGCCATCCTGCGTGTTCCCGGGTATCTGCCCGAACCTGAACACCGACCACTCGTCGCTGATTCAGCTGTACCGCAGCGCCCGTGCATTGCCGGGCGTAAAGAAGATTCTGATCGCTTCCGGCTTGCGCTACGACCTCGCGGTCGAGTCGCCGGAGTACGTCAAAGAGCTGGTGACCCACCACGTTGGTGGCTACCTGAAGATCGCCCCGGAACACACCGAGGAAGGTCCGCTCAACCAGATGATGAAGCCGGGCATTGGCAGCTATGACAAGTTCAAGCGCATGTTCGAGAAGTACACCAAGGAAGCGGGCAAGGAGCAGTACCTGATTCCTTACTTCATCGCCGCCCACCCGGGCACCACTGATGAAGACATGATGAACCTGGCCCTGTGGCTCAAGGGCAACGGCTTCCGCGCCGACCAGGTGCAGGCGTTCTACCCCTCGCCAATGGCCACCGCCACGGCGATGTACCACTCGGGCAAGAACCCGCTGCGCAAGGTCACCTACAAGAGCGACGCGGTGACCATCGTCAAGAGCGAAGAACAGCGCCGTCTGCACAAGGCCTTCCTGCGCTACCACGACCCGAAAGGCTGGCCGATGCTGCGTGAAGCCTTGACCCGCATGGGCCGGGCCGACCTGATCGGGCCGGGCAAGGAGCAACTGATTCCGTTGCACCAACCGTCCACCGACAGCTACCAGAGCGCCCGTCGCAAGAACTCGACGCCGGCTGGCAGCCACAAGGTGGCGAAGGAAACCACCACCAAGATCCTCACCCAGCACACCGGCTTGCCGCCGCGTGGCAGTGACGGCAGCAACCCGTGGGACAAGCGCGAGCAAGCCAAGGCCGCGGCCATGGCGCGCAACAAGCAGGCCGCCAAGGAACGCACCGACGCGGCCAAGGGCAAAGGCAAGAAGCCAGCCCGCAAGCCGGTCGTGCCGCGTTGATCGCCGCCTGAATCGCAAAACGCCAGCCTCGTGCTGGCGTTTTGCTTTCTAGCGGGTGGGTAGCCTGTTTGTTAAGGTGGCGCCCATCAAATCGCCATCGCGGGCAAGCCCGGCTCCCACAGGAGAATGCATTCCAAATGTGGGAGCCGGGCTTGCCCGCGATGGGGTCAGTCAGCTCAGCATCATCTCAAGGAAGAACACCCCCATGAGCAGCCCCCTGCTTGGCATCGGCATGGACTCCAACCGCTCCCAGTTCATGGCGCGCCAGCGCATCGAAAGTGAAATCAACCTGCCCCGGATATTTGCCGCCATTGACGCCGACCCTGGCATTGTTGGCGCGGGCGTGGTGTATATCGACGCGGATTTCAACGTCATCACCCTGCGCGAATTCAAGCCGATCTGCAGCCTCCAACCTAAGCGGATCATTGTGCGCGAGGCGCAGCGATACATCGCCCCGGCCCAGTTCGCCGACCAGGTCATAAACAACCCGCGAGAAGGGCGACTGATTGGCGAAGCCATCAACACCACCCTGTCCTGCGGTGGCGCGATCATTGGCTGGTTGGTTGTATTGAGCGGCACCATTGCCGTGCCGTTTACTGCGGGTGCGAGTTCGGTCATGACCGTCATCGGCTATGCCAGCGCCACTGCCAGTACCGCATCCTGCCTGGTAGGCGCGTTTCGTACCCGCAATGAAATCGTCAACCCGGGCATGAATGACTATCTGGATAACGAAGAGTGGTACCAGTACGCCACAAAAATCATGGATGGCGCCGCTTTGGTGGGCGTGGGGGCATCGACCCTGACCACTGTAAAACTGATCAATGTGACCCGTGCAGCCACCGGCAAAAGCCTGCGCCAGGTGCTTAAAGGTCTCAATGGTCATGAACGGGAAAAATTGACCAAAGAACTGCTGAAAATCGCCGACCCGCAGATGTCGACCAAGATGCGCAAGCTCTTGCAACTGAGTGGTGAGTTGCCCAAGCGCTTCACTCCGACCCAGCTCAAGCACGCCACCATCGTTCAGATCGGCGATGCTTTCAGTGCCGGGTTAGGCGTTTGGGGGCTGAAGCGCTCAGACAACTACAAGCAGGCCAAAACTTTTGCGATTGGCTTGTACGAGGAAACCGAGTGATGAGTGGCGTCCCATCGTTAAAGCCGTTTTTGCTTGAACATTTCCCGTCGTTCATCGGTGTGATTCTCGCCGGCTGCCTCGGCGGTTCCGGCGCAATTTCCCTGGCGGCGAGCACCTATTTTGCCGACGTCCCCATGGCCACCAATGCAACCGTGTCCTGGTTCGTGGTGTTGTTCGCTGCGCTGTTCGTGACCAACAGCAACTTTCTGGTTGTGCGCGGGCACACGTGGGCTGTGTGGGGCATGGTGGTGTTTTTTGTGGTGTGCCTGCTGGTGGTATTGCCGACGCTGCAATACCGTCCGCACTGGTTTATCTACAGCGAATGCCTGTTCTGGCCATTGCTCGGGTTGTTGCTGATCAACAGCAAGGGCTATCGGTCGATGGTGAGGAAACTGGCTGAAGTGCGGCGGCTGCGTGAAGCGGCTAAAGCGGCCTGACTGGGTAGATTCACCACCCATCCTCACACTCCCGCCACAAATATGTGCAACCCTCGCACCACGACGGCGGCCATCGCGCCGTTTTGGTGCTGTACTGCACCGGGTCTCACGATAAAGCGCAATGACCGCTGCTCTGGCATAAGTCTTGCGCGCTTTGTTTCCATGCCCTGGCTCGCAGGAGGCCGCCGTGTCGATTCATGTCGCGTTGCACCACGTTACGCATTACCGCTACGACCGCGCGGTCGAACTCGGCCCACAGATTGTTCGTCTGCGTCCGGCGGCCCATAGCCGCACGCGGATTTTGTCCTACGCGCTGAAAGTGCTGCCGGAGCAGCACTTCATCAATTGGCAGCAAGACCCCCAGGGCAATTACCTGGCGCGTCTGGTATTCCCGGAAAAGACCGACGAGTTGCGCATCGAGGTCGACCTGGTCGCCGAGATGGCGGTGTTCAACCCGTTCGATTTTTTCCTTGAGCCCTACGCCGAAAAAATCCCCTTCAGCTATGCCGCCGATGAGCAGCGCGAGCTGGCGCCGTACCTGGAAACCTTGCCGCTGACCCCGAGATTTGCCGCGTATCTGGCGGGTATCGACCGTACGCCATTGCCGGCCGTGGATTTCCTCGTAGGGCTCAATCAGCGTCTGGCGGCGGATATTGGCTACCTGATCCGCATGGAGCCGGGCGTGCAAACCCCGGAATTCACCCTGGAAAATGCCTCCGGCTCGTGCCGCGACTCGGCGTGGCTGCTGGTGCAACTGCTGCGTAACCTGGGGCTGGCGGCGCGGTTTGTGTCCGGCTATCTGATCCAGCTGACCGCCGACGTCAAAGCCCTCGACGGCCCGTCCGGCACCGAAGTGGACTTCACCGACCTGCACGCCTGGTGCGAAGTGTATTTGCCCGGCGCCGGCTGGATCGGCCTCGATGCCACCTCCGGCTTGTTCGCCGGTGAAGGCCACATCCCGTTGGCCTGCAGTCCTGATCCGTCTTCCGCGGCGCCCATCAGTGGTCTGGTGGAGCCGTGCGAGTGCGAATTTACCCACGAGATGTCCGTAGAACGGATTTGGGAAGCCCCACGGGTTACCAAGCCCTACACCGAAGAGCAATGGCTGGCGATTCAGGCGCTGGGCCGGCAGATTGATGGCGACCTGCTCAAGGACGACGTACGCCTGACCATGGGCGGCGAACCGACTTTTGTCTCCATCGACGACCCTGACGGCGCCGAATGGAACACCGCCGCCCTGGGCCCGGACAAACGCCGATTGTCCGCCGAGCTGTTCCAGCGCATGCGCAAGCACTACGCGCCCAAGGGGCTGGTGCACTTCGGCCAGGGCAAGTGGTACCCGGGCGAGCAACTGCCGCGCTGGTCCCTCAACTGCTACTGGCGCCGCGACGGGGTGCCGATCTGGCACAACAGCGCGCTGATCGCCGATGAGCAGGAAAGCTACGGCGCCGACGGCGTGATGGCCGGGCGGTTTCTGGCCAGCGTCGCCGAACGCCTGAAGCTGCCTACGCATTTTGTATTCCCGGCCTACGAAGACAATTTCTATTACCTGTGGCGCGAAGGCGCCTTGCCGCAAAACGTCAGCGCCGAAGATCCGCGCCTGGACGACAAACTTGAGCGCGACCGCCTGCGCAAGGTCTTCAGTCAGGGCCTGGATAAAGTCATCGGCCAGGTGCTGCCGCTGGCACGCACGGCGGCCAATGACCGCTGGCAGAGCGGCCGCTGGTACCTGCGGGACAACCACTGCCGCCTGGTGCCGGGTGATTCTCCCCTGGGTTATCGCCTGCCACTCGCCTCGCAGCCGTGGGTGACGGCGGCGGATTATCCGTTCGTGCATCCCGTCGATCCCAACCAGGATTTGGCTGAGCTGCCGACCACCTCACAACTGCAAAGCCATGGCGAGGCGGCCACCGGCCCAGACCGGGTCCCGAAGATCGACGAGTCTGCCGACTGGCTGACCCGCACCGCCCTGTGCGCCGAAGCGCGGGAAGGCCGGTTGTACCTGTTCATGCCGCCGCTGGAGCGGGTCGAGGATTATCTGGAACTGGTGGCCGCCATCGAAGCCACCGCCGAAGAACTGCATTGCCCGGTGCTGCTGGAAGGCTACGAGCCGCCGAGCGACCCGCGCCTGAGCAACTTCCGGGTGACGCCGGACCCGGGTGTGATCGAGGTCAACGTGCAGCCGTCCGCCACCTGGGACGAGTTGGTGGAGCGCACTGAGTTTCTCTACGAAGAAGCCCGGCAAACCCGCCTCACCACTGAAAAATTCATGATCGACGGCCGCCACACCGGCACCGGCGGCGGTAACCACTTTGTGCTTGGCGGTGCTACGCCCAAGGACTCGCCGTTCCTGCGGCGCCCCGATCTGCTGCGCAGCCTGATCAGCTACTGGCATAACCACCCGTCGCTGTCCTACCTGTTTTCCGGCCTGTTCATCGGCCCGACTTCCCAGGCGCCACGGGTCGACGAAGCGCGCAACGATGCGTTGTACGAACTGGAAATCGCCTTCGCCCAGATGCCCGACGTGGGCGAGGAATGCCCGCCATGGTTGGTGGACCGCCTGCTGCGCAACCTGCTGATCGACGTCACCGGTAACACCCACCGCGCCGAGTTCTGCATCGACAAGCTCTACTCGCCCGACGGTGCCACCGGGCGCCTCGGCCTGCTGGAATTGCGCGCCTTTGAGATGCCTCCCCACGCGCGCATGAGCCTGACCCAGCAACTGCTGCTGCGGGCGCTGGTGGCGCGTTTCTGGCGTGAACCCTATGCGCCGGCGAAGCTGGCGCGCTGGGGCACGGAGCTGCACGACCGTTTCCTGCTGCCGCACTTTATCGAGCAGGATTTTGCCGACGTGATCGTCGAGTTGAACGCTGCCGGCTATCCGCTGCGGGCCGAATGGTTTGCCGCGCACCTGGAATTCCGTTTTCCCAAGGTCGGCGACTACGCCGTCAGCGGTATCGAACTGGAACTGCGCCAGGCCCTGGAGCCCTGGCATGTGCTGGGTGAAGAGGGCGCCGTGGGCGGCACGGTGCGTTACGTGGATTCGTCCCTGGAGCGCTTGCAGGTCAAGTTGAGCGGCCTGCCGCCCCAGCGTTACCTGCTGACCTGCAACGGCATCCCGGTGCCGCTGCAACCCACCGGACGCGTCGGCGAGTTTGTCGCCGGTGTGCGCTATCGCGCCTGGCAACCGGCCAACTGTTTGCAGCCGACCATCCCGGTGCATGCGCCGCTGGTATTTGATCTTTTGGACACGTGGATGCAGCGCTCGCTGGGTGGTTGCCAGTACCATGTCGCCCATCCGGGCGGGCGTAATTATGACAGCCTGCCGGTGAATGCCAACGAAGCTGAAAGCCGGCGGATGGCGCGGTTTTTCCGCCTGGGGCACAGCCCGGGGAAATTGCCGGTGCCGAGTGTGGTGATCAATGATGAATTGCCGATGACCCTGGATTTGCGGCGCTTTGCAAAAAGAACAGAGGATTGAATGTACATAATCCCGAAAGCGACAAATCTCTAATGTGGGAGCTGGCTTGCCTGCGATAGCATCACCTCGGTACACCAGATGCACCGAGGTGCCTGCATCGCGGGCAAGCCCGGCTCCTACATACTGACTTCCCTTGCCCCTGCCGAGCGTTCCATGCCCGACTTGCTCGACCGTTACCCGCTGACCGCGGGCACTTATCACGAACTGCTGGACGACAGCGGCGCGGTGCGCGCCCATTGGCAGCGCCTGCTCGATCACCTGCAACGCAGTACCCCGGCGCAACTGGCCCAGCGCCAGGCCTTGCTGACCCGGCAGATCCAGGAAAACGGCGTGACCTATAACGTCTACGCCGACCCCAAGGGCGCCGATCGCCCGTGGGAGCTGGACCTGTTGCCCCACGTGCTGGCCGCCGATGAATGGAAGCAGCTTTCCGCCGGCATCGCCCAGCGTGCGCGCCTGCTGAATGCGGTACTGGCCGACCTCTACGGCCCGCAGCGCTTGATTGCCGAAGGCTTGCTGCCGGCAGAGCTGGTGTTTGGCCATAACAATTTCCTGTGGCCGTGCCAGGGCATCCAGCCGCCCGACGGCGCCTTTCTGCACCTGTACGCGGTGGACCTGGCGCGCACGCCGGATGGCCGCTGGTGGGTGACCGCCGACCGTACCCAGGCTCCGTCCGGTGCCGGTTATGCCCTGGAAAATCGCACCATCGTGTCCCGTGCATTCCCGGACCTGTACCGCGACTTGCAGGTGCAGCACCTCACCGGTTTCTTCCGCACCTTGCAGGAAACCCTGGCCCGCCAGGCGCCGAGCGACGACCAGCCGCCGCTGATCGTGCTGCTGACCCCGGGCCGTTTCAACGAAAGCTATTTTGAGCACCTATACCTCGCCCGCCAACTCGGCTACCCGCTGGTGGAGGGCGGCGACCTGACCGTGCGCGACGCCACGGTGTACCTCAAAACCCTCAGCGGGCTGCGCCGGGTGCACGCGATCATGCGCCGCCTGGACGATGACTTCTGCGACCCGCTGGAGCTGCGCACCGACTCGGCCCTGGGCGTGCCCGGCCTGCTGGACGCCGTACGCCAGGGCAATGTGCTGGTGGCCAACGCCTTGGGCAGTGGCGTGCTGGAGTCCCCGGGTTTGCTGGGCTTTTTGCCGAAGATCAATCAATTCCTGTTTGGCGAAGAACTGATCCTGCCGTCCATCGCCACCTGGTGGTGCGGTGAGGCGCCGGTGCTGGCCGAAGCCCTGGAAAAACTCCCGGAGCTGCTGATCAAGCCGGCCTTTCCGTCGCAAAGCTTCACCCCGGTGTTTGGCCGCGATTTGAACGACGAGCAACGACAGGCCCTGGCCGAGCGCATGCAGGCGCGACCCTACGCCTACGTCGCCCAGGAACTCGCGCAGTTGTCGCAAGCGCCGGTCTGGCACACCGTCGACGATCACCTGCAACACCGTGCCATCGGCATGCGCGTTTACGCCGTGGCCAGCGCCGACGGTTACCGGGTACTGCCCGGCGGCCTGACCCGCGTGGCCGCCGAAGCCGATGCCGAAGTGGTGTCGATGCAACGCGGCGGTGCAAGCAAGGACACCTGGGTGCTCGGCGAGCGTGCCCACGGCACCGAACAGTGGCGCGCCCAACGGGCAATCGGCGCCCACGACCTGGTGCGGCGTGACCCGTACCTGCCGTCGCGGGTGGTGGAGAACCTGTTCTGGTTTGGCCGCTATTGCGAGCGCTGTGATGACAGTGCGCGCTGGCTGCGGATCGTCCTCGCCCGCTATGTCGATGGAGACGACCCCCTGGCGTTGCAGGCGGCGGTCGAGCTGGGCGAGAACCTGCGACTGTTGCCGGAGGAGGGCGAATTGCCTGAGCGGCTTCAGGCGGCCTTGCTCGGTGATGACTGGCCGTCGAGCCTGCGGGCCAACCTGCAGCGTTTGCAGTGGGCGGCGTCCCAGGTGCGCGGCAAGCTGTCCCGTGAAAACTGGCAAGCGCTGGTGGAATTGCAACGCGAAGCCCTGGAGCTGGAAAGCGAAGAGCCGGACTTTGGCGAACTGCTCGACTTCCTCAACCGCCTGGTGATGTCCCTGGCGGCGCTGTCGGGTTTTGCCCTCGACGACATGACCCGCGACGAAGGCTGGCGCTTCCTGATGATGGGCCGGCGCATCGAGCGCCTGCAGTTCCTCAGCAGCAGCCTGGCGGCCTTCCTGCGTGGCGTGGCGGTATTCGATCAGGCCGGGCTGGAGTGGTTGCTGGAACTGGGCAACAGCAGCATCACCTATCGCTCGCGCTACCTCGCGGTGCCGCAATTGATCCCGGTGCTGGACCTGTTGCTGCTGGATGAGCAAAACCCCCACGCGGTGCTGTTCCAGCTGAAACTGGTGAGCCGCACCCTGCGTCGGCTGAATGATGATTTTGGCGTGCCCCGGGAAACCGGGCTCGCGCCGTTGGTGGAGCGCCTGGCGCGCTTTGACCTGGGTTGCCTGGAGAACCCGCTGTTCGGCGAGTCCAGCGTGCGTGCCGCGCTGGACGGCCTGGCCGACCTGCTGCAAGCGGTGGCCGATGAAAGCGGGCAAGTCTCCGACCGCCTGGCCTTGCGCCATTTTGCCCATGTGGACGATGTCAGCCAGCAAACGGTGTCTGTGTGATGAGTGCCCGCTACCAGATTTTCCACGATACCCATTACCACTACGACAGCCCGGTGTCCCTGGCCCAGCAGCTGGCGCACCTGTGGCCGCGGCCGTGTGCCTGGCAGCGCTGCAGCTCGCAGCAACTGGAGATCAGCCCCGAGCCGACCTCGCGCCGGGACGAGCTTGATGTGTTTGGTAACCCGATCACCCGGCTGGCGTTCGAGCGGCCCCACGATGAGCTGCTGGTGAACGCCGGGCTGACGGTGGAAGTGCTGGCGCGCCCGGTGCTGGATTTCAGCCTGTCGCCGGCCTGGGACCAGACCCGCAACGGCATGACCTACAGCAGCCAGCCGTTATCCGCCGAGGTGATCGAGGCGTGTCGCTATCGGTTTGAATCGCCCTACGTGCATTTGAAAAAAAGCTTCGTCGAGTTCTCTGAAGACTGTTTCCCGGCCGGTCGCCCATTGCTGTTGGGTGTGCAGGCGCTGATGCAAAAGATCTTCAGCGAGTTCACCTTCGATGCCGAAGCCACCCAGGTTGCCACGCCGCTGGTGGAAGTGCTGGAGCGCCGGCGCGGCGTGTGCCAGGACTTCGCCCACCTGATGCTCGCGTGCCTGCGCTCCCGGGGCCTGGCGGCGCGGTATATCAGCGGTTACCTGCTGACCCAGCCACCGCCCGGCCAGCCACGGTTGATCGGCGCGGATGCGTCCCACGCGTGGGTGTCGGTGTTTTGCCCGGTGTCGGGTTGGGTGGATTTTGATCCGACCAACAATGTGCAGCCGGCGCTGGAACACATCACCCTGGCCTGGGGCCGGGATTTTTCCGATGTTTCGCCGTTGCGGGGGGTGATTCTGGGAGGAGGGAGCCATGACCCGGAAGTGCGGGTGACGGTGATGCCGCTGGAATAGTGCAGATCCACTGTAGGAGCCGGCTTGCCGGCGATGGCGACCTTGAGATCTCTGGTGATCATTCGGCCCGATCGCCGGCAAGCCGGCTCCTACATAAATCCAGTGGTTCTCAGGCGTCCGGCGCCTGATCTTTCGGTGCTTCGGTTTCGTCTGTAGCCACTGTACCTTCAGCATCCGGGTTCAGTGCACCGGCTTCTTCGTCGGCTGCCAATTTCTTGCGCTGCAGCTTTTCCTCTTTCTTCTGCTCTTTGGCCAAGTCTCTCTGACGTTTGGCGAAGGAGTAATTAGGTTTTGCCATGGGCGATCCTCTGGGGTCGAAGGTGAGGTTGAGCGGCGCGTATTCTGCCTTTAATCGCGTCCCAAGGGTTAATCGGGTTTTTGATCCACCCATTTGGGCAGGACCAGCGGTTGCCAGGCATCCAATGCGTCAAGCAGCTCAGCCGGCGATTCGCTCATTTGCAGCATGGCACGATGCGGTGCGCGGACGAAACCTTCGCCGACGATATGATCAAGAAAATCGGTCAACTTGCGGTAAAAACCGTTCACTTCGAGCAAACCCAGCGGTTTGCCGTGGTAGCCGAGCTGGCCCCAGGTCCAGACTTCGAACAGTTCTTCCAGGGTGCCCAGGCCGCCCGGCAGCGCAATGAACGCGTCGCTCAGCTCGGCCATGCGCGCCTTGCGGGCGTGCATGCCGTCGACCACTTCCAGGCGGGTCAGGCCTTTGTGACCGATTTCCAGGACTTTCAGGCTTTCGGGAATAATCCCGATCACCTCGCCACCGGCTTCCAGGGCCGCATCCGCGACGATACCCATCAGGCCCACGGCGCCGCCGCCATACACCAGGGTGAGCTTGCGCTCGGCCAGCGCACGCCCGAGGGCAACGGCCGCTTCGCGGTAGGCCGGGTTGGTGCCGCTGCTGGCACCGCAAAATACACAAACAGACTTCAAGGACATACCTGACTCCACTCAGTTGTGGCTAAAGAGTAAAGGCTGGCTTGCGTCTCTCAAAGGATTAAACCTCGCGTTGAGGTGTTTCGTAGGTGCCGCTGGCGCCACAGGCATAGGCGGCAAGCAGGCTGCGGAACAGGCTATTGAGGTGCATGGCTCGGACTCCAGAAGGAAGATGAGCCGATCATAGGCCGGCGGTGCGAGTTTGGCCGGTAGATTGTTTCGATGAGTCTGATAGCCTAAAGTTGTATACAATCTGTTGATACAGATCATATGAAGTCCTGCCTGACTCAGGCACCCTTGTCGCAATATGCGTTTTTTAAACCCTGCCCTGGAGATTCACATGTTTGCCAAACTCGTTGCTGTTTCCCTGCTGACTCTGGCTAGCGGCCAGTTGCTTGCTGCAGAGTGCAAGGTCACTGTCGACTCCACTGACCAGATGTCCTTCAACACCAAGGCCGTCGAAATCGACAAGAGCTGCAAGACGTTCACCGTAGAGTTGACCCACTCCGGCAGCTTGCCGAAAAACGTCATGGGCCATAACTGGGTGCTGAGTTCCACCGCCGACATGCCTGGCATCGCCAGCGACGGCATGGCTGCCGGTATCGACAAGAACTACCTGAAAGACGGCGACGCCCGCATCATTGCCCACACCAAGATCATCGGTGCCGGCGAGAAAGACTCCGTGACCTTCGATGTGTCGAAGCTGGCGGCAGGTACTGACTACTCGTTCTTCTGCTCCTTCCCAGGCCACATCTCTATGATGAAAGGCACTGTGACCCTGAAGTAATCATTCTTCAGGCAAAAAAAAGCGCCCTTCGGGGCGCTTTTTTTTGAGCTGCTTTTGCCACAATGAGCTGCGCGTCGGCTTATGGTGCAAACGGCATCACCCGTTTGTGCTCGGTCTTGCGATAGGTATCGCAGATGATCCGGAACGCTTCCTCGCGCACCGGCTCGCCGTGCAGGAACGCGTCGATCTCGGCGTAGGTCACGCCGTGGGACGCTTCATCCGGCTTGCCCGGGGACAGGTCTTCGAGGTCGGCCGTCGGGATTTTCTCCACCAGCGATTCCGGGGCACCAAAGTGTCGGGCAATCGCGCGCACCTGGTTTTTCACCAGCCCGCTCAGCGGCGCCAGGTCGCAGGCGCCATCGCCGAATTTGGTGAAAAAGCCCATCACGGCTTCCGCCGCGTGGTCGGTACCGATCACCAGGCCGCCGGCCGCACCGGCGATGGTGTACTGCGCCACCATGCGCATGCGCGCCTTGGTATTGCCCAGCACGAAGTCCCGGGAGACCGCGGCCTTGCCTTCAAACGCGGCCACTTCATTGGCCAGGGATTTCACCGCCGGGCCGATGTTCACCGTGTGACGCTCGTCGGGCTCGATAAAGTCCACGGACGCCTGGGCGTCGTGTTCGTCGAACTGGGTTTCGTAGGGCAGGCGCACCGCGATAAAGCGGTAGGCCTCGTCACCCTTGGCGGCCCGCAACTCTTCCATCGCGCGTTGGGCCAGCAGGCCGGCGGTCAGGGAGTCGACGCCGCCGCTGATGCCCAGCACCAACGTCTTGAGGCCTGAATTGAGCAGGCAGTCCTGGATAAAGGTAACGCGCCGGGCGACCTCCGCCTCAAGGGCGGCCTGGTCCTTAAAGGGCGGTTGGACCTTGAGCTGTTCAGCAATCTCGCGCTGTACGGCTTGCATGATTCACTCCTTGCTGGGTAGGGCAGGTACTTTGAAAACGTGGCGCAAATAGGCGACGAAATTCGGATCGGTGCAGTGGGTCTTGCCCGCTTCATCGGAAATCTTCGCGACGGGCTGGCCATTACAGGCGGTCATTTTAAGCACGATGCTCATCGGTTCCACACCTGGAATATCACAGGTCAGGTTGGTGCCGATGCCAAAGCTCACATTGATCCGACCCCGCAGCGCGCGGAAAATCTCCAATGCCTTGGGCAGCGACAGGCTGTCGGAGAACACCAGGGTCTTGCTCATCGGCTCGATGCCCAGCTTGTGATAGTGGGCGATGGCCTTTTCGGCCCACTGCACCGGGTCGCCGGAGTCGTGGCGCAGGCCGTCGAACAGCTTGGCGAAGTACAGGTCGAAATCGCCGAGGAACGCGTCGGTGGTGATGCAATCGGTCAAGGCGATGCCCAGCAGGCCACGGTACTCGCGAACCCAGCAGTCGAGGGCGGCGATCTGGCTGTCGATCAGGCGCGGGCCGAGTTGCTGGTGGGCCATGATCCACTCGTGGGCCATGGTGCCCAGGGGCTTCATGTCCAGCTCGCGGGCCAGGTGCACGTTGCTGGTGCCGACAAACCGCCCGGGGAAGTCGTGCTTGAGCACCGTCACCACTTCTTCCTGCACACGGTAGGAGAAGCGCCGGCGCGTGCCGAAATCCGCCACCTGCAATTCGGACAGTTCTTCGACGCTGGCGTTGGCCGTCAGCCAGTCGAACTTGCGATACAGCTGCTCGCGGGCCTGTTCGAGGATGACGGTCTGGTAGCGATAACGGTTACGCACCTCGCTGACGATCGCCAGCATCGGCACTTCAAACAGGATCACATGCAGCCACGGCCCGCGCAGGCGGATAAACAACTCGCCGTTTTCGATGCCGGTGTGCACGTAGCGCAGGTTGAAGCGAAACAGCCCGAGGAACCGCAGGAAATCCGGCTTCATGAAGCTGATGCGTTCCAGGAAGCCCAGTTGGTCGGGGCTCAGGCTCAGCTCGGCCAGGCGCTCGATCTGGTAGCGGATCTCCGCCAGGTACGGGCGCAGGTCTTCACTGTTACGGCAACGAAACTCCCATTCAACTTCCACGTTCGGGTAGTTGTGCAGCACCGCCTGCATCATGGTCAGCTTGTAGAAGTCGGTGTCGAGCAGGTTCTGCACGATGCGATCGGCAAACACACTCTCGCTCATAACGGGAATCTCCAGACGGGTCGGCGATGGGCGCCGACCTTTACGCACAATTAAGGAATGGCGCTAGTGGCGCATAGACCTGTGCTGTTTTGCCAGCAGTTTTTTCGGTGGGGCCACTGACGCCATCGCAGGCAAGCCCGCTCCCACAGGTGAATGCATTCCAAAAGGTGGGAGCTGGCTTGCCTGCGATAGCGGTATTGCAGGCCAAAAAAATCAAACTGACTCGACTTGCTCCATCATCCACTTCACAAAATCCCGCACCTTGGGCACTTCCGCCGAGTGCTCCGGGTAAGCCAGGTAATACGCATCCTGGCTCGGCATCGCGTGCTGCCAGGGGATCACCAGCTTGCCTTCGGCCAATTCTTCTTCCACCAGGAACCGTGGCAGCAGCGCCACACCACAGCCCACTTGCGCGGCGCGGATGCACATATAAAAGGTCTCGAAGCGCGGCCCGTGGTAGCTGTGCTCGGTGTGAAAGCCCTGGGCCGCGAACCAGTCGTGCCAGCCTTGGGGGCGCGAGGCGTTTTGCAGCAGCACCAGTTCACTGAGCTGCGTGGGGTCGGTAAAGGGTTGTGCGGGCAGGCTGTCGGGCGAGCACACGGGCACCAGTTCTTCACTGAACAGCTTGAGGCTCTCGGTGCCGGGCCGTGAGCCCTGGCCGAAATAGAAGGCCAGGTCGGCCTTGCCTTGCAGCAACTCGTCCGGTTCCTGTTCGTTGCACAGGTCCAGGTGAATCTGCGGATGGCGCAGCCGCCAGCCCTTGAGGCGCGGCACCAGCCAGCGAGCGCCGAAGGTGTAGGGCGTGGACACCCGCAGCACTTCAGTCTCGCCGCCGTAGGAACGCAGGTAGTGGGTGGACATCTCCACCTGGGTGAGGATCTTGCGCACCTCCACCAGGTACAAATCGCCTGCCGGGGTCATCTGCAAGCGGCGGCGTACACGGCGAAACAGCAGGTGCTGCAGCAGTTCTTCCAGCTGCGCGACCTGTTTGCTGACGGCGCTCTGGGTGAGGTTCAGCTCCTCGGCGGCGCGGGTAAAACTCAGGTGGCGGGTAACCGCTTCGAAACACTGCAAGGCGGTAATCGAGGGCAAATGTCTTTTATTCAGCACGGCACGCCTCTTTTTTGTTCTTAGCATGAATAAACGGAATGATATCTCGCCTAATCGTCGTTTGTTGGCAAGTCTTGGGCCAGCTACAAATAAGGTCTGGATCGCCGCGACAGCTGGCGGCGCAAATTTCTGTTTGTAGATTGAAGGAGTGACCCATGGTTGCCGCATTGCTTGATCGTCTCGGGGTAAACCCGGCGCTGTACCAGTCGGGCAAACAGCCCGTGCATTCGCCCATCGATGGCAGCCGGATTGCCAGTGTGCACTGGGAAGGTGCCGCCGAGGTGGAGCAGCAGGTCAGTCGCGCCGAGCATGCATTCGACGCCTGGCGCAAGGTGCCGGCACCCCGCCGTGGTGAGCTGGTGCGCCAGTTCGGCGACGTGTTGCGCGAGTACAAAGCCGACCTCGGTGAGCTGGTGTCGTGGGAAGCCGGCAAGATCACCCAGGAAGGCCTGGGTGAAGTGCAGGAAATGATCGACATCTGCGACTTCGCCGTCGGCCTGTCGCGCCAACTGTATGGCTTGACCATCGCCTCCGAGCGCCCGGGCCACCACATGCGTGAAACCTGGCACCCGCTGGGCGTGGTCGGCGTGATCAGTGCGTTCAACTTCCCGGTGGCGGTGTGGGCGTGGAACACCGCGCTGGCACTGGTGTGCGGCAACGCGGTGATCTGGAAACCCTCGGAAAAAACCCCGCTCACCGCCTTGGCCTGCCAAGCGTTGTTCGAGCGCGTGCTGAAGAAATTCGACGGCGCCCCCGAGTACCTGAGCCAAGTGATCATCGGTGGCCGTGACGCCGGTGCCGCACTGGTGGATGACCCGCGTGTGGCGCTGATCAGCGCCACTGGCAGCACCCGCATGGGCCGCGAAGTGGCGCCGAAAGTCGCCGCGCGTTTTGCCCGCAGCATTCTCGAATTGGGCGGCAACAACGCCATGATCCTCGGCCCAAGCGCCGACCTGGACATGGCCGTGCGCGCCATCCTGTTCAGCGCCGTCGGCACTGCCGGGCAGCGCTGCACCAGCCTGCGCCGGTTGATCGCCCATGAGTCGGTGAAAGAGGAAATCGTCACCCGCCTCAAGGCCGCGTATGCCAAGGTGCGCATCGGCCATCCACTGGAAGGCAACCTGATCGGCCCGCTGATCGACAAACACAGCTTCGAAAACATGCAGGACGCCCTGGAACAGGCCTTGAGCGAAGGCGGCCGGGTGTTTGGCGGCAAGCGTCAGTTGGAGGACAAATTCCCCAACGCTTACTACGTGTCGCCGGCGATCGTGGAAATGCCGGAGCAGAGTGACGTGGTGTGCACCGAGACTTTCGCGCCGATTCTGTACGTGGTGGGCTACACCGATTTCGCTGAAGCGCTGCGCCTCAACAACGCCGTGCCTCAAGGCCTGTCGTCGTGCATCTTTACCACCGACGTGCGTGAAGCCGAGCAGTTCATGTCGGCCGTGGGCAGCGACTGCGGGATTGCCAACGTCAACATCGGCCCGAGTGGCGCGGAGATTGGTGGCGCGTTTGGCGGTGAGAAAGAGACCGGTGGCGGGCGTGAGTCGGGTTCGGATGCATGGCGCGGCTACATGCGTCGCCAGACCAACACCGTGAACTACTCGCTGGAGTTGCCGCTGGCCCAGGGCATCACCTTCGACTGAGTCTCTGCTCGAAGTGAGGTCAATGTGGGAGCTGGCTCCCACAGTTGATCGGGTTCGCACATCAAAATAGTGGTTTGTTAGGTCTCATCGGAGTCTGGCAATGGCATTACGCGAAGCATGTTTGTGGGAACAGCTCACCCCTGGCCGGCCGGATCGTGCTGCGCTCAAGGGCGAGGTCAACGTGGATGTCTGCGTGATCGGTGCCGGTATCACCGGTTTGTCGGCAGCCATTCACTTGCTGGAACAAGGTAAAAGCGTCGCCGTCCTCGAAGCCCACCGCACCGGCCACGGTGGTTCGGGGCGCAACGTAGGCCTGGTGAATGCCGGGATGTGGATTCCGCCGGACGAGATCGAGGCCGGTTTTGGCACGGCGGTGGGCAGCCAGCTCAATCGCATGCTCGGCGCGGCACCGTCCCTGGTGTTCAGCCTGATCGACAAATACAGCATCGACTGCCAACTGCGCCGCGAGGGCACCTTGCACATGGCGCACAACGCCCGTGGCGAGGCGGATTTGCGCAGTCGTGAAGAACAGTGGAAGCGTCGCGGCGCCCCGGTGGAGCTGTTGACCGGTGCAGCATGCGAGCAAGCCACCGGTACCAAAAAGATCGCCGCCGCCTTGCTGGACCGGCGTGCGGGTACCCTGAACCCGATGGCCTACACCAGCGGTTTGGCCAATGCCGCTGTCGGGCTGGGCGGGCAGTTGTTCGACCATTCCCCGGTCACTCAACTGGAACGCCAGGGCCAGCACTGGTCTGTGCAAACTGCCCAGGGCTCGGTGCAGGCCGAACAAGTGGTGATCGCCTCCAACGCCTACACCGAGGGCGAATGGACCGAGCTGCGCCGCAATTTTTTCCCCGGTTATTACTACCAGGTGGCGTCGGCCCCGCTGACCGACGACGCCGCGCAACAAATCCTCCCCGGCGGGCAGGGCTCCTGGGACACCCGCCAGGTACTCAGCAGCGTTCGCCGCGACGCCGAAGGCCGCCTGTTGCTCGGCAGCCTGGGCAATGGCAACCAGAAACCCGCGTGGTTCCTCAAGGCCTGGGCCGATCGGGTGCAACAGCACTACTTCCCGTACCTCAAACCGGTGCAGTGGGAATGCACCTGGACCGGCTGTATCGCTTTCACCCCGGACCACTTGATGCGTTTGTTCGAGCCGGCGCCCGGGCTGGTGGCGGTCACCGGTTACAACGGGCGTGGGGTGACTACTGGCAGTGTGGTGGGCAAGGCGTTTGCCGATTACCTGTGTCACCAGGATCCACAGGCGCTGCCGATCCCGTTCGCACCGATGCAGCCCTTGGCGGGCGTGGGCCTGCGCAGCTGTCTGTATGAGGCGGGCTTCTCGCTGTATCACGCGGGCCAATGCCTGCGGATCGTGATCTGATCAACGAAATACCGCTCAGAAGCCTGCATTTTCTTAGCCGGCTACTAATCTGTATTGGTGCGAGTCGTAGCAGTAACGCACTGTAAATGTGCACTTCCGTTACGCACGCTGTTACAGGTTCAAGGGTGGCCCTTTAATGGCCGGGTTGCAGTGTTGGATCCATCAGGTTGCACTTTATGGATCCAATGGTTGCACCCGATTGAGATAGACGGTTGCACGTCCAATCAAAAGGCGCCCAAAAACCTGCAATAACAATGACACCGTGTCTTTTTGAATAATAAAAACGTAATGGCACGCCGCTTGCTCTGGGCTTTCGCTGAAAGTTTTTGAAGTGAAGCTGCAGTGCCAATTCAACAAAAACCTCGGAGCACCACTCATGTCCCAGACGTTTTACAAGAAAGGTTTTCTAGCCCTCGCAGTTGCTGCTGCGCTGGGTGTTTCTGCGTTTGCTCAAGCTGATGTGAAGATTGGCGTAGCGGGGCCGATGACCGGCGCCAACGCGGCATTTGGTGAGCAGTACATGAAAGGTGCCCAGGCGGCAGCCGATGTCATCAACAAGGCCGGCGGCATCAACGGCGAGCAGATCAAACTGGTGGCCGGCGACGACGCCTGCGAACCCAAGCAGGCTGTGGCCGTGGCCAACCGTCTGGCAGACCAGGAAAAAGTGATCGGCGTGGTCGGGCACTTCTGCTCGTCCAACACTATCCCGGCGTCCGAGGTTTACGACGAAGCGGGCATCATCATGATCACCCCGGGCTCTACCAACCCGCAGGTCACCGAGCGCGGCCTGTCGGCGGTGTTCCGTATGTGTGGTCGTGACGACCAGCAAGGCATCGTGGCCGGCGACTACATCGTCGACGTGCTCAAGGGCAAGAAAGTTGCCGTTATCAACGACAAGGACACCTACGGCAAAGGCCTGGCGGACGCCACTGCACAGCAGTTGACCAAGCGCGGCGTGAAGCCGGTGCTGGAAGAAGGCCTGACCCGTGGCGAGAAAGATTTCAGCGCCCTGGTCACCAAGATCCGCTCCACCGGTGCTGATGTCGTGTACTTCGGCGGCCTGCACCCGGAAGCCGGTCCACTGGTTCGCCAGATTCGTGAAGCCGGCCTGAAAGACGTCAAGTTCATGTCCGATGACGGTGTGGTCACCGATGAGCTGGTTGCGACCGCCGGTGGTGCGCAGTACGTGGATGGCGTGTACATGACCTTCGGCGCCGACCCGCGCCTGCTGCCAGACAGCAAGGCCGTCGTGGAACAGTTCCGCAAGGCCGGTACCGAGCCTGAAGGCTACACCCTGTACGCCTACGCTTCGATCCAGGCCCTGGCCGCCGGCTTCAATGGCGCCAAGTCCAACAAAGGCGAAGACGCGGCCAAGTGGCTCAAAGCCCACCCGGTCAAAACCGTCATGGGCGAGAAGAATTGGGACGCCAAGGGCGACCTGAAAGTCTCCGACTATGTGGTTTACCAGTGGGACAAGGACGGCAAGTATCACCAGCTGGAAAAGCAGAAGTAATAGTTAGCGCGATTGGTTAGACGCCACTTGACCCTGTAGGAGCCGGGCTTTTGTGGGAGCTGGCTTGCCTGCGATAGCGTCACCTCGGTTTGACTGACATTGCGAGGTGTCTGCATCGCGGGCAAGCCCGGCTCCCACACAAGCCAGCTCCCACACGGGGACTTGGTTGCCAGCCCCTTTTGTGTCTGTTTTTTCCTCCTAGAAGATCCGCACACCCACAGGTGTGCAGGCTCTCACTGCGTGAGATTGCGTTATGGATGGTATATTCCTGCAGCAACTGGTCAATGGGCTGACCCTCGGGTCGGTCTATGGCTTGATCGCCATCGGCTACACAATGGTCTATGGCATCATTGGCATGATCAACTTCGCCCACGGCGAGGTTTATATGATTTCCGCTTACCTCGCGGCGATCAGTCTGGCACTGCTGGCTTACTTCGGCATCGAATCCTTCCCGCTGCTCATTCTTGGCACCCTGATCTTCACCGTCGTCGTCACTGGCGTTTACGGTTGGGTCATTGAGCGTGTCGCCTACAAACCGCTGCGCAACTCCACCCGACTGGCACCGCTGATCAGCGCCATCGGTATCTCGCTGATCCTGCAGAACTACGCGCAGATCGCCCAGGGCGCCAAGCAACAAGGCATCCCGACGCTGCTGGCCGGCGCCTGGAGAGTCGACATCGGCACCGGGTTCGTGCAGTTGACCTACACCAAGGTGTTTATCCTGGTGGCCGCGTTCGTCGGCATGGGCCTGCTGACCTACATCATCAAGAACACCAAGCTCGGCCGCATGTGCCGCGCTACCCAGCAAGACCGCAAGATGGCGTCGATCCTCGGCATCAACACCGACCGGGTCATCTCCTACGTATTCGTGATTGGTGCCGCCATGGCCGCGTTGGCCGGTGTGCTGATCACCCTGAACTACGGCACGTTCGACTTCTATGCCGGCTTCATCATCGGCATCAAGGCATTTACCGCAGCGGTACTCGGCGGCATCGGTTCCCTGCCTGGGGCCATGCTCGGCGGGATCATCCTGGGTATTTCCGAGTCGCTGTTCTCGGGGTTGATCAACTCTGACTACAAAGACGTGTTCAGTTTCTCCCTGCTGGTGGTGATTCTGATTTTCCGTCCCCAGGGCCTGCTCGGTCGCCCACTCGTGGCGAAGGTATAACTATGTCTGCTGCCTACTCTATCGATATCAAGAAAAGTGTCGTCGATGCGGTACTCGCCGGGCTGATTTCGCTGATCGTGTTCGGTCCGATCGTCGGCGTGGTCCTCGACGGCTACAGCTTCAACCTGGAACCGGCGCGTGTCGGCATCCTGGTGGCCATTGTGATGGTCGGCCGATTCGCCATGAGCCTGTTCCTGCAAACCCCCAAGGGCCTGCGGATTCTGCAGGGATTTGAGAGCACCGGTTCCGGTGTGCACGTGCTCAAGCCGGACTACAAATCGCGCCTGCGCTGGATCATTCCGGCGTTGATCGTGATTGCCATCGTCTTCCCGTTCTTCGCCAACAAATACCTGCTGACGGTGGTGATCCTCGGGCTGATCTACGTGTTGCTGGGCCTGGGCCTGAACATCGTGGTAGGCCTGGCCGGGCTGCTCGACCTGGGCTACGTGGCGTTCTACGCCATTGGTGCCTATGGGCTGGCGCTGGGTTATCAATACCTCGGTCTGGGCTTCTGGTCGGTGCTGCCGTTGGCGGCCATCTGTGCCGCGCTGGCGGGGTGCATACTCGGGTTCCCGGTGCTGCGAATGCACGGCGATTACCTGGCGATCGTGACCCTGGGCTTCGGTGAAATCATCCGCCTGGTGCTGAACAACTGGCTGTCGTTTACCGGTGGCCCGAACGGCATGCCGGTGCCGTCGCCGACGTTTTTCGGCCTGGAGTTTGTGCGCAAGGCGAAGGATGGCGGGGTGCCGTTCCACGAGTTCTTCGGCATCGACTACAACGCCAACTTCAAATTCCTGTTCATCTACATCGTGCTGTTCCTGGTGGTGCTGCTGGTGCTGTACATCAAGCACCGCCTGACCCGCATGCCGGTGGGCCGCGCCTGGGAAGCCTTGCGCGAGGATGAAATCGCCTGCCGTTCCATGGGCCTCAACCACGTGCTGGTGAAGCTCTCGGCGTTCACCATTGGCGCTTCCACTGCCGGTCTGGCCGGGGTGTTTTTCGCCAGCTACCAGGGCTTCGTCAACCCGTCGTCGTTCACTTTCTTCGAGTCGGCGCTGATCCTCGCCATTGTCGTATTGGGTGGCATGGGCTCCACCGTCGGCGTGGTGATTGCCGCGTTCGTGTTGACCGTGGCGCCCGAGTTGCTGCGCAGCTTCTCTGAATACCGTGTGCTGCTGTTTGGCGTGTTGATGGTGGTAATGATGATCTGGCGACCACGAGGCCTGATTCGCATCAGCCGTACCGGTGTCGTCCCACGTAAAGGAGTGGCGCCATGAGCAAGGAAGTCGTCCTTTCCGTTGAACACCTGATGATGCACTTCGGTGGCATCAAGGCCTTGAGCGATGTGAGCCTCAAGGTCGAGCGCAACTCGATCTTCGCCCTGATCGGCCCCAACGGTGCCGGCAAGACCACGGTGTTCAACTGCCTGACCGGTTTTTACAAAGCCTCCGGCGGCAAGATCGAACTCAATGTGCGCGGCAAGCAGACCAACGTGATTCAGTTACTCGGCGAGCGCTTCAAGGCCACCGATTTTGTCTCACCGAAAAGCTTCTTCAGCCGGGTGTTCTACAAGATGTTCGGCGGCACCCACCTGGTGAACCGTGCAGGCCTGGCGCGTACCTTCCAGAACATTCGCCTGTTCAAGGAAATGTCGGTGGTGGAGAACCTGCTGGTGGCCCAGCACATGTGGGTCAACCGCAACATGCTCGCGGGCATCCTCAACACCAAGGGCTACCGCAAGGCTGAAAGCGACGCCCTCGACCATGCGTTCTACTGGCTGGAAGTGGTGGACCTGGTGGACTGCGCCAACCGCCTGGCCGGCGAGCTGTCCTACGGCCAACAACGCCGCCTGGAAATCGCCCGCGCCATGTGTACCCGGCCGCAGATCATCTGCCTCGACGAACCGGCTGCCGGCCTCAACCCCCAGGAAACCGAAGCCCTCAGCGCGATGATTCGCCTGCTGCGGGACGAACACGACCTGACGGTGGTGCTGATCGAACACGACATGGGCATGGTGATGAGTATTTCCGACCACATCGTGGTGCTGGACCACGGCAACGTCATTGCGGAAGGCGGCCCGGAAGCGATCCGTAATGACCCTAAAGTGATCGCGGCTTACCTGGGCGCTGATGAAGAGGAGCTGGTATGAGTGAACCAATCCTCGAACTGAAAGACCTGGACGTGTTCTACGGCCCGATCCAGGCCTTGAAGAAAGTCTCGCTGCACATCAACGAAGGCGAAACCGTCAGCCTGATCGGCTCCAACGGCGCGGGTAAATCCACGCTGCTGATGTCGATCTTCGGCCAGCCACGGGCCGAGTCGGGGCAGATCATCTACCGCGGCGTGGACATTACCCACAAGTCGTCCCACTACATCGCCTCCAACGGTATCGCGCAGTCGCCGGAAGGCCGGCGGGTGTTCCCCGACATGACCGTCGAGGAAAACCTGTTGATGGGCACCATCCCGATTGGCGACAAGTTCGCCACCGAGGACATGCAGCGCATGTTCGAGCTGTTCCCGCGGCTCAAGGAGCGGCGTAACCAGCGGGCGATGACCATGTCCGGTGGTGAACAGCAGATGCTCGCCATCGCCCGTGCGCTGATGAGCCGGCCCAAGCTGTTGCTGCTGGACGAGCCGAGCCTGGGGCTGGCGCCGATTGTGGTGAAGCAGATCTTTGCCACGTTGCGGGAGCTGGCGTCCACCGGCATGACCATCTTCCTGGTGGAGCAGAACGCCAACCATGCGTTGCGCTTGTCGGACCGGGCGTACGTGATGGTCAACGGCGAGATTCGCCTCACAGGCACCGGCAAGGAGCTGCTGGTGAATGAGGAGGTGCGTAACGCTTATCTAGGCGGGCATTGATTGCTGATCCAGCGGTAATACCTGTGTGGGAGCTTCGGCTCCCACACTTGTTTTTGGCTATCCACAGTGCTTTCCCGAAATTGTGGACAACAAATCCAGGCACCTGTCAAAGCGCGACATATAGCCGCCGCAAATCCCTGTTTTGTCACAGTTTTGACTTGTCCCCAACCACTGTGGAACCGGCTGTGGGTAACGTGGGAGTAGCTGGCTGGAGGCCTTTGTTTTCGTGGCTTGCAGCGTGGTGATTGTTTTTTGATCAGCGGTTTTTTCGCGACCACCCGAAGGGTTTGTCAACCTGTTTAAAGACACAGGTATATGACCGGAATATGTCATTCCATCCTGTGGATAAGTCTGTGACTAAACTCTGGAAAGACTGCCGCAGGGGCCGGAATGACTGGCCTGGAGCCATCGTCCTGGTTGCACTGTTTTGAACCGGGCTACATAGGGCTTGGCTCAGGTCAAGCAAAAAACTTTTTGAATCGCGCTGAAAGCCTTGTATACCGCGGCTTTCAGCTTTTGCACTTGCCCCCAAAGACTGTGGACGGGGCTGTGGATAAGGTGCGCGCACATGGCTGCACGCCACGGCCCGTATGGGTTTCAAGTGATTGGTTGAATTTCGTACAACATGAGAGGCGTTCACCTCTCCCCACAGCGTGTATCAGTTGCCGCCAGCCCGGCAGCCGGGCATTCTGCTGGCTGATTTTTTACCTCGTAGCCCTGCAAGGAGAACACCATGTCCAATACGCTGTTTATTACTGGCGCGACCTCAGGTTTTGGCGAAGCCTGTGCCCGGCGTTTTGCCGAAGCCGGTTGGAAACTGGTGCTCACCGGCCGCCGCGCAGAGCGTCTGAACGCCCTGTGCGCCGAGCTTTCCAAGCAGACCGAAGTGCACGGCCTGGTGGTGGACGTACGTGACCGCAAGGCCATGGAAGAGGCGATCGCCAACCTGCCGCCGTCCTTCGCCACGCTGCGCGGGCTGATCAACAACGCCGGCCTGGCAGTGGGCACTGACCCTGCACCCAAGTGCAGCCTCGACGATTGGGAAACCATGGTCGATACCAACATCAAGGGCCTGCTGACCACCACCAGCCTGCTGTTGCCGCGCCTGATCGCCCACGGCCGTGGCGCCGGCATCATCAACCTCGGTTCCATCGCCGGCAGCTACCCGTACCCGGGCAGCCACGTGTATGGCGGCACCAAGGCCTTCGTCAAACAGTTCTCGCTGAACCTGCGGTGCGACCTGCAAGGCACCGGCGTGCGTGTGACCAACATCGAGCCGGGCCTGTGCGAAAGCGAGTTCTCCCTGGTGCGCTTTGCCGGTGACCAGGCGCGTTATGACGCGACCTATGCCGGTGCCGAGCCGATCCAGCCGCAGGACATTGCGGACACGATCTTCTGGGTGCTGAACACCCCGGCGCACGTGAACATCAATCGCCTGGAGCTGATGCCGGTGAGCCAGACCTGGGCCGGGTTTGCGATTGAGCGTGGCGCCAAGGGCTGAGGTGAAAATCCCCTTGCCGGCCCGCCGGCAAGGATGCCAAATCGGCCAAAACAGGACATAAGGTACACTCCACCCCTGAAAACCCCGCCGCGTTGTGCGGTTTTAAGGTTTTGACAGGAGGATATGTGAGTAACCGAGGTGAGCAGTCGCTGCTCAAACAATCGACGATTCTGATGTTCGCGGTCGCGATCGCCGGGATTGTCACGGGTGTGGTGTCGGGCGCCCAATCGATTTTATTCGACGGCTTTTTCTCGCTGATCGCCACCGCCATCAAGGTGTTGATGCTGATCACGGCCAAGCTGATCGCCAAGAAAAGCAACGAACGCTTCCAGTTCGGCTACTGGCACCTGGAACCCATGGTGCTGCTGATCGAAGGCAGCTTTTTGCTGTTGATCGCCATCTACGCGTTTCTCAACGGTGTGTTCGGCATTATCAATGGCGGTCGCGATATCGAGCTGGGCCTGGTGATCATCTACGCGGCGGTGTTTACCGTGGTCGAGTTCGCCTATTTCTTCTATGTGCGCTATCGCAACCGCACGCTCAAATCGTCGCTGATCCAGTTCGACAACATCAGCTGGCTGGTGGACGCGATGCTGTCGGTGGGGCTGCTGGTGAGCTTCCTGGCGGCGCTGTTGCTCAAGTCCCAGGGCTATGGGCAGTGGGCGGTGTATGTCGACCCGTTGATCCTGATCCTGCTGGCGTTGAGCATGCTGGCGCCGGCCTTCAAGATCCTGCGCCCGGCGCTACGGGACGTGCTGGGGATTGTGCCGGACCAACTGGACGGCACAGTGCGCGAAGTGATGGACGCGGCCCAGGCCAAACATGGTTTCGACGACTACGTGTCCTACGTGCAGAAGCACGGGCGGGCGCGGTTTATCGAGATTCATGTGGTGTTGCCGGCGGATTACCCGGTGGATAACGTCGCCACCCTGGACGGGCTGCGCGAAGAGATATCCACAGGGCTTGGCAAGCCTGACGCGGCGCGCTGGCTGACGATCAGCTTTACCGGGGACCGCAAATGGATTGCGTAAGGCCCAGGTAACACGTGGCCAAGTGGTAGGGCGTGGTCGACGGCATGTCCCGTCGGCTGACTTGCCCCTTGGCATCCAGGCATTCATTCCAGCCTTTGTCGTGCAGGAAGCGCTGTTGCAGCGCCAGCAATTGGCGTTGCAGCACGGCTTCACTGTTGGGCCGCAAGGTCAGCGCCCGCAGGTATTCGGCCTGGGCCCAGATACGCTGGGTGCCGTCGCGTACGCTGCCGTCCAGGGCCAGCATGCCGCTGACCGCGCCCGTCGCGTTGTCCACACCCTTCTGCTCGGCATAGGTGAACGCCTTGTTCAGAGAGGCGTGCAGCGGCGTACCGCGCAGCAAGTCTGAAGACTCCAGCAGGAAGAACCATTCGAACTGGTGCCCCGGCTCAAACCAGTTATCCACAGCGCCCAGGGGTTTTTCCATCATCACGCCGTGCTGGCGGTCGATGAAGCGCTTCTGCATGGCGTTGGCCAGGTCCAGCAATGCGTCTTGCGTCACGGCGTCTTCACGCACGGCCAGCGTTGCGAGGAAGCCTTCGGCGAGGTGCATCAGCGGGTTTTGCAGCGGGCCGGACTTGAGGGATGACCAGTTACGCTCCAGCACCGCTTCGTACAGGCCGTCGCCGGTGGCGAAGCGTTCGGCTACCACTTCCAGGGCCGCATCGAGTACCGACTCCACCAAGGACTCGCGCACCTTGGCCCAATAGTGGGCACAGGCGAAGATGATGAAGGCGTGGGTGTAGAGGTCTTTGCGTTTATCCAGCGGCTTGCCGTGGGCGTCGATGCTGTAGAACCAGCCGCCGTGTTCGGCGTCGTGGAAGTGCCGTTGCAGGGACCGGAACAGCGCGGCGGCGCGCTCCTCGGCAAAGGCTGCGCCGGGCTCGCCGATCAGGCTGGCGAACAGGTACAACTGCCGTGCGCAGGCCATGGCGCGATAGCGTTGCGGCGGCAAAGGCCGGTGGTCGGCGTCCAGGGCTTCATAGGGCAGCGCCAGGTCGGCATTCCAGCCCGGGCCTTGCCAGAGCGGCACGATCAGGTCGTGGAAGTGCGTCAACACAGCGGTCAATTGAGGCTTGAGGGCGGAGCTTGGAGCGATG
Organism: Pseudomonas sp. TH32; assembly: GCF_016650855.1. NCBI lineage: Bacteria > Pseudomonadati > Pseudomonadota > Gammaproteobacteria > Pseudomonadales > Pseudomonadaceae > Pseudomonas > Pseudomonas sp. TH32. Next base: position 6,161,190 of record NZ_JAEKFA010000002.1, read on the forward strand.
GGCATCGGCTGGCGTCGTCACGGCAGGGGTGTTTGCGCGACATGGTATCAGGCTTGGGATCGGTGTTGTCTTTACTGCCGCCTTCGCGAGCAAGCCCGCTCCCACATTCGACTGCATTCCAAAGAGGGAACTCGGTCAAATGTGGGAGCGGGCTTGCTCGCGAAGAGGCCTTCAGTCGCGCCGACAATCAGGCAGCGAGCAACCAAACCCCAGTCGCCGCCGAAGCCGCCCCGGCCACCCGCACCAGCGGCGCTGCGGCCGCCGGCAGGAAGCGCACCACGGCATAACCCGCCGCATGCAGAACCGCCGTCGCACCGACGAACCCGACCGCATATGCCCAAGGGCTGGACATGTCCGGCAGCTCCAAACCGTGAGCGACGCCATGGAACAGCGCAAACAACGCCGTCGCTGCGACCGCCACGAACAACGGCGGACGCACCGCCAGCGCCACCGCCAGGCCCAGCGCCAGCACCGACGCGGCAATCCCGCTTTCCAGCGCCGGCAATGCCAGGCCTTCAAAACCCAGCATTCCGCCGATCAACATGGTGCCGACAAAGGTGCACGGCAGCGCCCAGCGCGCCGCGCCTTTTGCTGGGCGGCCCACAGGCCCACGGCGACCATCGCCAGCAAGTGGTCAATGCCGCCCAGCGGGTGGCTGATACCGGCCACCAGGCCGTTGTCGCCATGGCCGGGGTGGGCGAAGGCGAGGGCCGGGGTGAGCAGCAACGCTGCGGCAGCGAGAAGTGTATTGAGGCGCATGGACAAGCTCCTTGTTGGGGGTGGTCAGGCTGCGGTCAGCAAGCCCTGGCGTTCGATGAAGGCGACGATTTCTTCCAGGCCGACGCCGGTTTTCTGATTGCTGAAGACAAAGGGTTTGCCTGCGCGCATGCGCTGGGTGTCGCTGTTCATCAGCTCCAGGGACGCGCCCACCAGCGGTGCCAGGTCGATCTTGTTGATCACCAGCAGGTCGGATTTGCAGATTCCCGGGCCGCCCTTGCGTGGCAGTTTGTCGCCGGCGGACACGTCGATCACGTAGATGGTCAGGTCCGACAGTTCCGGGCTGAAGGTGGCCGACAGGTTGTCGCCGCCGGATTCCACCAGGATCAGGTCCAGGCCGGGAAAGCGCCGGTTGAGTTGGTCTACCGCCTCGAGGTTGATCGAGGCGTCTTCGCGAATTGCGGTGTGCGGGCAGCCGCCGGTTTCCACGCCGATGATGCGCTCGGGCGCCAGGGCCTGGTTGCGCACCAGGAAGTCGGCGTCTTCGCGGGTATAAATGTCGTTGGTGACCACCGCCAGGTTGTAGCGGTCGCGCAGGGCCAGGCACAGGGCCAGGGTCAGGGCGGTCTTGCCGGAGCCGACCGGGCCGCCGATGCCGACGCGCAGGGGTTGTGTGTTCATATGCTTCTCCTAGGAACGGAACAGGCGGCTGTACTGGCGCTCATGGGCCATGCACGCCAGGGACAGGCCGAACGCGGCGCTGCCGTAGTGATTGGGGTCGAGTTGGCTGGCATCCTGCTGGGCCTGTTGCAGCAGCGGCAGCAGTTCACTGGTCAGGCGCTGGGCGGCTTGCTGGCCCAGGGGCAGGGTTTTCATCAGCACCGCCAACTGGTTTTCCAGCCAGCTCCACAGCCAGGCGGCCAGGGCGTCGTCGGGGCTGATCTGCCAGGCGCGGGCGGCCAGCGCCCAGCCGAGTGCGAGATGAGGTTCGCCGCGTTGCGCCAGAAAATCTCGAGCGGCGGCGTCCAGCTCCGGCAAGCCGTTGAGCAGTTGCGCCAGGGAATAACCCATCTGCCGGCTTTCCTGATACAGCTCGCGGGTTTCGCGGCTGGCGCGGTGCTCTTCACACAACTGCGCGAGGCGCGGCCAGTCTTCTTCGGCTGCGGCCTTGCAGTGGGCGAGCATCAGCGGCGCCTCGAAGCGCGACAAATTGAACAGCAGTTGATCGCTGATCCAGCGCCCGGCACTCGCCGGGTCGGTCACACGCGCTTGCTCCACGGCCATTTCCAGGCCCTGGGAATAGCTGTAGCCACCAATCGGCAGCTGCGGACTGGCCAGACGCAACAGCGCCCAGGCTGGGTTCATAGACGTACGCCGAACTGGTGCAGCTTGGGCGGGTAGTTGAAGTCTTCGTCGCCATGGCGGGAATGATGATGGCCGCCGCCATAGGCGCCGTGTTCCGGCTGGAACGGCGCTTCGATGGTTTCAGTCGTCGCACCCAACTGCTCGAGCATGGCCTTGAGCACGTAGTCATCGAGCAGGCGCAGCCAGCCGTCACCCACTTGCAGGGCCACGTGGCGGTTGCCCAGGTGATAGGCGGCGCGGGTCAGTTCGAAGGCACTGCTGCAGGTGACGTGCAGCAGGTGTTCAGGGCGGGCACATACACGTACGACACGTCCGTCTTCGGCCTGTAGGAATTCACCGTCGTGCAGCGGCGGTTGGCCGCGCTCCAGAAACAGGCCGACATCTTCTCCGTCGGCACTGAAACAGCGCAGGCGGCTTTTGCTGCGGGCTTCGAAGTTCAGCAGCAACTCAGCGGCCCAGACGGGTTCGGGGGCGATTCGGCGGTGGATCACCAGCATCAGAAAGCTTCCAGCTATGAGCGATAAGCAAGCTAGAGCAAGGGTCTTGCCAACCACGCGGGGAGTGGGAATTCCCTGTAGGCAGGCGGCTTGTGCCACCTGATGGCGCAGGAAATTATTCCAAAATGTTTCATTTTGGTGCGTGGCGGGATTTATAGCACTGGATTCGGGCGTTCGGCGTTGAATTGCAGTAAGCGGCGCGTGAAATTTCTTTCATCTTTAGGGAAATCGAATTGTTTCGGATTTTTCCCACGAAGTTAAAGGATTCGGAGTTCATTGGATTACGTGCTGCTTCATTAGGATTCCGCTCCGTATTTAATCCACAGCGGTTTCCACCATGTACAAGTCATTTTTCTGTTTATTGATTGTCAGCCTGTCGTTGGCCATTTCATCCGCCTCGGCCAACCTCCAGCGCCCGATCTCACTGGAGGCTTCACCTTCCATCACCAGCGTGATTGATCGCGCCCATTCTCTGTTGGGCACCCCTTACAGGATGGGCGGGACGTCAGTGGCTCAGGGTTTCGATTGCAGCAGTTTCCTGGTGTACCTGTTCAAGACCGAAGCCAATATTCATCTGCCCCGCACCACCGCTGCGATGCACCGCTCAACGGCAGCCACGGTCAAGCGCGATGCACTGCAACCGGGTGATGCGGTGTTTTTCAGGGGTAATGGGCGTGGCCAGGTCAGCCACGTCGGCCTTTATATAGGCGAAGGCAAGTTCATCCACTCGCCACGTACGGGTAAAAGTGTGCGCATCGATTCGCTGGCCAACGTTTACTGGAACAGGAACTACACCACCGCCAAGCGGTTTCACGCCGTGCGCTGAGTTATTCGGTGCTGCCCAGGCCTTGCCAATGCTTGAGGCCGATAAAGATGAAGCGCAGTTGCTGGGTGATCTTGGCCTGGGGCGTGAGATGGGACGGCAGCGCTTCGGCGGGCGGGTCAATGATGTCGGGCAGGGTGGCGAACACACTCTTGACGATCAGATCGGCCATCACGTGCAAGCCGTCGGCATCCAGGTGCTGGAGCTTGGGCATCAAGGTCAGGTCGGCGGCGAGGTCGCTGGCGATGTCTTCGCGCAAGGCGCCGATGGCCTGGCGAACGGCAAGGCTGCCACCGTATTGCTCACGGGCCAGGAACAGGAATTGCGAACGGTTGGCGGCGACCACATCGAGGAAAATCCGCACCGAGGCATCGATGATGCCGCCCATCACGAATTCATTGTGGCGCACCAGGCGGATCGTCGCGCGAAAGGTCTGGCCGACTTCACTGACCAATACCAGGCCCAGTTGATCCATATCGGCAAAGTGACGGTAGAAACCGGTGGGCACGATGCCGGCGGTCTTGGCCACTTCACGCAGGCTCAGGCTGCCGAACCCACGGCCACACTCCATCAGATGGCGGGCTGCGTCCATCAGGGCGAGTCGGGTCTGTTGCTTCTGTTCGGCACGGGGCAGCATTGGCAGGCGGGCTTTGTGGACAAGGACAGCGACGCACTCTAGCAAATCAGCTTTGCCAGCGTCGAACTTCAAAAGGGAGAAGGGCGTTGCGGTTCACACAAAGTCAAAGCCCGATCGGGTGATCGGGCTTTTTTCCAGGGCCAGCACGGGCTTAGCTCTGTGCTTGATGCAGTTCTTGCAGACGGTCAGCACCGCCTTCCGCTACGCCGTCAGCATAGGCGCGTTTGTTGGCACGGCTCGAACCGTCTTCAACCAGACCTTTCTGTTCCAGGCGATCACGGCCACCTTCGGCAACAGCGTTGCGTTCCAACAGGCGATCAGCGCCACCTTCAACCAGGCCTTTCTGTTCCAGGCGGTTACGGCCGTTTTCTACAACGCCTTCGGTGTAGGCACGTTTGTTGGCGTTGTCCGAACCGTTTTCAGTGATGCTGCCGTTGTAATCGGTGTTGTTCTTGTCCGAGGCACCGCTGCGAGCCAGGGTTTGGCTAACGTGGGAGGCATCGGCTTTCACTTGTGGGGTGGCCTGTTCAGCAGCTGGCAGGGCAAATGCGCTGGTGGCCAGGACGGAAAGTACAAAGCTTGCGAGTAATTGGCGTTTCATGATGGGTTGCTCCTTGGGAGGGCGATAAATTGGGTACAGGGCTAATGCTACTCTTGATAAGTCGATATAAAAGTTCATAAACACAATGGTAATAATCAACAGAATTGATTGTTCTCGGCGAGGGCTCTATCTCGCAGGTCTCAAGCCCGCGCTTTTGCACTGTGATGGGTATTTTCGACACGATCGTGGGTAACAACGGTGCGCCGTCGATGATAGAAACTGTCGAGTTGGTCAGGAAACGCGGTTTTTACGGGTAATTCTTCAATGGGGTTAAACCCCCGCGCCGTTTGTCAGTCGTAGCCATATAAGCTGTAGTCAAAACGTGCGCCGCAAGGCGCCCGCTCAGTCGTAACCTGGAGTCCTGTGCAATGACGCGCACTCGTAAAATTCTCGCCTGGAGCTGCGCCAGCTTCGTTTTGTTAATCGCCATCGTGGTGTTGGTCCTGGTGTTCTTTGACTGGAACCGGATCAAGCCGCCGCTCAATGCCAAGGTCTCCGAAGAGCTGCACCGCGCCTTTGCCATCAACGGCAACCTGGCGGTGGTGTGGCAGCGCGAGCCCGATGAAGGCGGCTGGCGCGCCTGGGTTCCGTGGCCCCATGTGATTGCCGAAGACCTGACCCTGGGCAACCCCGACTGGTCGAAAGCCCCGCAGATGGTCACCCTCAAACGCGTGGAGCTGCGCATTTCGCCCCTGGCGTTGCTGGCCCAGCGCGTGGTGATTCCGCGGATCGACCTCACCGAGCCGAGTGCACAGTTGCAGCGCCTGGCCAACGGCCGCGCCAACTGGACCTTCAAGTTCGACCCCAAGGACCCCGACGCCGAACCGTCCAGCTGGGTGGTGGACATCGGCGCGATCGGCTTCGACAAAGGCCACGTGACCCTCGACGATCAAACCCTCAAGACCCAACTCGACGTGGTGATCGATTTGCTCGGCAAGCCGATTCCCTTCGGCGAAATCGTCGGCGATGCTGATGCCAAGAAAGCATTGGAAAAAGGCTCGGCGCCGCAGGACTACGCGTTCGGGCTCAAGGTCAAAGGCCAATACCACGGCCAGAAACTCGATGGCACTGGCAAGATCGGTGGCCTGCTGGCATTGCAGGACGCGGCCAAGCCGTTCCCGCTGCAAGCCCAGGCCAGGATCGGCGACACCAGCATCGCGCTGGCCGGCACCCTGACCGACCCAATGAACCTCGGCGCCCTCGACCTGCGCCTCAAACTCTCGGGCAGCAGCCTGGGCAACCTGTATCCGCTCACCGGCGTGACGCTGCCGGATTCGCCGGCCTATTCCACCGACGGCCACCTGATCGCCAAGCTGCACGAAGCCAGCGGCGCGTCGTTCCAGTATGAAAACTTCAACGGCAAGATCGGCAACAGTGATATCCACGGCAACCTCGGTTACGTCGCCAGCCAGCCACGGCCCAAGCTCACGGGCGCGTTGGTCTCCAACCAACTGCTGATGACTGACCTCGCGCCATTGATTGGTGCCGATTCCAACGCCAAGCAAAAAGCCCGTGGCGGCGAAAGCAAGCAGCCGGCAACCAAAGTGCTGCCGGTGGAAGAGTTCCGCACCGAGCGCTGGCGCGACATGGATGCCGATGTTGAATTCACCGGCAAGCGCATCGTCCACAGTGCCGAGTTGCCGTTCACTGACCTCTACACCCACCTGGTGCTGAACGATGGTCAGTTGAGCCTCGAACCCCTGCGTTTCGGCGTGGCGGGCGGCAAGCTAGACGCGCAGATTCGCCTCAACGGGCGTACCACGCCGATGGAAGGCCAGGCCAAACTCACCGCGCGCAACTTCAAGCTCAAGCAGTTGTTCCCAACCTTCGAACCGATGAAAACCAGCTTTGGTGAACTCAACGGTGACGCGGACATTTCCGGGCGCGGCAACTCTGTAGCGGCGTTGCTCGGAACGTCGAATGGCGATCTGAAGATGTTGATCAACGACGGCGCCATCAGCCGTGGCCTGATGGAAATCGCCGGGCTTAACGTCGGCAACTACGTGGTCGGCCGCCTGTTTGGCGACAAGGAAGTGAAGATCAACTGCGCGGCCGCGGACTTTGGCATCAAGTCCGGCCTGGCGACGACTCGCCTGTTTGTGTTCGATACCGAGAACGCCATCATCTACATCGATGGCACGGCGAACATGGCCAGCGAGCAGTTGGACCTGACCATCACGCCAGAGTCCAAGGGCTTCCGCCTGTTCTCCCTGCGCTCGCCGTTGTACGTCAACGGGCCGTTTATCAAGCCCAATGCCGGGGTGAAAGCCGTGCCGTTGATGTTGCGTGGCGCGGGCATGGTTGCGCTGGGGGTTATTGCCGGGCCGGCGGCGGGCTTGCTGGCGCTGGTAGCACCGAGCGGCGATGAGCCGAACCAGTGTGCGCCGTTGCTGCAACAGATGAGGGAAGGCAAGGCACCGAAGACGGTGAAAGGCTAAAAAAAGGGGAGCCATTTGGCTCCCATTTTTTTGTGCGGCGGTTGCTTACAGGTCTTGCAGAATATCCGCCATGTCGTCGGCGTGTTCTTCTTCCTGGGCCAGGATGTCTTCGAAGATCCGGCGGGTGGTCGGGTCTTTATCGCCGATGTACTGAATGATCTCGCGATAGCTGTCTACCGCAATGCGCTCGGCGACCAGGTCTTCGTAGACCATTTCCTTCAGCGTATTGCCGGCCACGTACTGGGCGTGGGAGTTCTTCGACAGCAGGTCGGGGTTGAACTCCGGCTCGCCGCCCAGCTGCACGATGCGCTCGGCCAGCTTGTCGGCGTGTTCCGCTTCCTGGGTGGCGTGTTCGAGGAATTCCTCGGCGGCGACATGCGCCTTGACGCCATTGGCCATGAAATAGTGGCGTTTGTAGCGCAGCACGCACACCAGCTCGGTGGCCAGCGATTCGTTGAGCAAGCGCAGGATTTCCTGGCGGTCGGCGTCATAGCCTTCGGTTACGGCACCGTTTTCGACGTTCTTGCGGGCGCGCTCACGTAAGGTGGCTACGTCAGACAAATGTGAGTCAGTCATCTCATTCTCCTGGTACTAATCCGGTTTTGCGCCACACTCTGCCGGCGTGATCGCTCCAAGTTGTGAGTCCCAGGCAACGCAAAAAGTTTTATCGGATTTTACAACGCGTGCCCCGACAGCCGTGCTTCCTCCTGTAGCCACTCAAAAAACGCCCGGACCGGCGGGTGCCGTTCACGGCCCGGTACGCACAGGGCGCTGTAGCCGGCGCCGTCGACGCGGATCTCTGGCCGGTAGGGCACCAGCAGCCCACTGGCGAGTGTTTCCGAGACCAGGATATTGCTCGCCAACACCAGGCCCTGGCCGGCAATCGCCGCTTGCAGGGCATAGTGTTCTTCATCGTATTCGCGCAATGGCGAGGCGGATTGCAGCCAGTGTTCCCCTGCCTTTTCGCACCAGGCCTGCCAGCCCAGGGCGTAGAGCCTGGAGTTGTGCCAGCGCACGCTGATCAAGGTCGGGGTGCGCTGGCTGGCCAGGGCGACCTGTTCGGGAGAGCCGTACACCGCAAAACACTCGTCGAACAGACACAAGCCATGCAGGTTCGCGTAGTCGTCCAGGCTGTAGCGGATTACCAAATCGACGCTGGCATCTTGCTGCAAGTCCACGACGGCGCAGTTGGTGTCCAGGCGCAGGTTGATGTTCGGGTGGGCGGCATAGAAGCGTCCCAGTCGCGGCACCAGCCACAAGGCGGCGAACGCGGGCGTGGTGGACAAGGTGAGATGGCCGGCGCTGCGCTGCGGTCGCAGGGTGTCGATGCTTTGCGCTACGTCCAGCAGTGCGCCATGCAGGCTGTGGAACAATCGCTCGCCACACTCCGTCAGGCGGACCTGGCGCGGCAGGCGTTCGAACAATGGCACGCCGAGCCAGGTTTCCAGGGAGCGAATCTGGTGGGACACCGCCGTGGGCGTCACCGACAACTCCTGGGCGGCAGCCTTGAAGCTCAGCAGGCGCGAGGCTGATTCAAAGGCACGCAGGGCGGTCAGGGGCAGCGAGGCAAACATGTGGGGCTCCATGGATGAAATTATTTCATCCAAAGCAACTATTGCTCATTTGTGAGGCCGGCGGCCCGGCTCTAGATTTGTGCGCAAGAGAGGCAGCCATTCAGGTTGCCCGAGTCTAGCGCGTGAAGGCTTACAGATGAAAAAAATGCTTGCGATCCATTCCAGTCCCCGTGGCGAACGTTCCCATTCCCGGCGCCTGGCGGAGGTGTTTCTGGCCGCCTGGCACACCGCCAACCCGGACGCGCACCTGACCCGCCGCGAAGTCGGCCGTGCGTCGATTCCCCATGTCAGCGAAGCGTTTATTGCCGCCAGCTTCCACCCCGAACCCCAGTCCATGCCCCTGGCCATGCACGCGGATCTGCAACTGAGCAATGAGCTGGTCAGCGAGTTGGTCGAGCATGAACTGCTGGTGATTTCCGTGCCGATGTACAACTTCGGGATTCCCAGCGGCCTCAAGGCCTGGATCGACCAGATCGTGCGTATGGGGCTGACGGTGGATATCACCCAGGACAGCCAGGGCATCGCCCAGTACAAGCCTTTGCTGTTGGGCAAAAAGGCATTGATCATCACCAGTCGCGGCGGCAGCGGCTTTGGCCCGGGCGGTGAAAACGAGGCGATGAATCACGCCGACCCGCACCTGCGAACGGCCCTGGGGTTTATCGGCATCGAAGACGTCACGGTGATTGCCGCTGAAGGTGAAGAGTCCGACCCCAGCGTTTTCCGCCGCTCCTGCGATGCGGTCGAAGGTCAGTTGCGGGACCTGGCAGGGAGCTTCTGACGTGTCCTGGCTCTTCCTGCTGATTGCGGCCGGGTTCGAGGTGACCTTTGCCATGAGCATGAAATACGCCGACGGTTTCACCCGGCTGTGGCCATCGCTGATCACCGTCATCGCGGCCGTGGGCGGGATCTACTTCCTGACCCTGGCCATGCGTGAGTTGCCGGTGAGCGTCGCCTACCCGATCTGGACCGCCATCGGCTCGCTGGGCACGGTGTTTCTCGGGTTTGCGTTGCTGGGGGAGAGCCTGACGCTGATCAAGCTGGTGTCGGTGGGGCTGATCGTCGCTGGCGTGGTGGGCCTCAAGTAGCGTCATGGCTTGGTCACGGAGGCTGGTCTAGGATGGGCCCATCGCCTCGCTTTCAAGGACGTTCGCTCCATGCCGCAGTCATTGGCTACACGTTATCCGCTGGTGCTGGTGCCGGGGATGTTGGGGTTTGTGCGCCTGGTGCTGTACCCGTATTGGTACGGCATCGTCCCGGCGCTGCGTGCCGGCGGGGCGCAGGTGTTTGCGGTACAGGTGGCTCCGCTCAATTCCAATGAGGTGCGGGGCGAACAGCTGCTGGCGCAGATCGAGACGATTCGCCGGGAAACCGGAGCCGACAAGGTCAACCTGATCGGCCATAGCCAGGGCTCGCTGACGGCGCGGTATGCGGCGGCCAAACGCCCGGACTGGGTGGCGTCGGTGACCTCGGTGGCCGGGCCCAACCATGGCTCGGAACTGGCGGATTACTTCCACACCCATTACCCGGCGCACAGCGCCAGGGGGCGTATCCTGAGTGTGTTGCTGCGGCTGGTCGGCGTGCTGATGGGCCTGCTGGAAACCGGCTACCGCGGCCCGCGTTTTGCGGCGGACATTCATGCGTCCCACCAGTCACTGACGAGCGAAGGCGTGGCCTTGTTCAATCGCCAGTATCCCCAGGGCATCCCGGACACCTGGGGCGGGCAGGGCGCCGGGGAGGTCAATGGTGTGCGCTATTACTCCTGATCCGGCACCTTGCAACCGGGCAAGACGGACCGTGGGCGCAACCTGCTGGACGGGACGAATCGCAGTTGTCGGTTGTTCGCCAGAACCTTTGTGCGGGAGAAGGGCCAGTGCGACGGCATGGTCGGCCGTTGCAGCTCGCACCTGGGCACAGTGATTGGCGATGACTACGCCCTGGACCACTTCGACATCGTCAACCAGTCCCTGGGACTGGTGGGCAAGGGCGCCGAGCCGATCCGGCTGTTTGTCGAGCATGCCCGGCGCCTGAAGGAGGCCGGGGTTTAGCCTGGCCTGACCGGGGTTGTCCAACGCTCCGACAAAATCACCCCGCCCAGCGTCAGCAGTCCACCCACCAGGTGATACATCGCCAACTGCTCCTTCAGCACCACCGCCGCAATCAGCGCCGTGATCAGCGGCAGCAGGTTGAAAAACAGCGTGGTGCGGCTCGGGCCCAGGGTCTTCACCGAATGCATCCATGCCAACGGCGCCAGCATCGAGGCCAACAGGCAGGCATACAGCACCAGCGGGATGTTCGACCAGCCAAGGCCGGCCTTGTCGGAGAACAGGAACAGCGGAAACAGCACCACGACCGCCACCAGCACCTGCAAATACAGCAATACCAGCGGCGGCAACCGCAGCTGCCATTTTTTCAGCAGGGTGCTGTAGACCGCATAGGCAAGGGTGGCCACCAGCATCATCGCGTCACCCAGGTTCAGGCCGTGTTGCAGCAGGGCGCTGAGGCTGCCGGCCGACACGACGACCACCACACCGGCGAACGACAGCACGGCACCGGTGAGGGCACCGAAGGTCAGGCGCTGGCCGAGGCTGATGATTGCGGCGGTGAGGGCCATCAGCGGCATCAACGAGAGGATGATGCCCATGTTGGTGGCCGAGGTCAGGTTCGCGGCGTAATACGCCAGGCTCTGATACACCGCCATGCCCAGTACGCCAAGGATGAAAATCTTGCCCAGGTTTGGGCGAATCAGCGGCCAATTGGCGATGACGGGCTTGAGCATGAACGGGGTAAACAGCAGACCGGCCAACAGCCAGCGATAAAAGCCGATCTCGGCGGGGAAAATCGTCCCCACCGCCAGTTTGTTGACCACGGTATTGCCGGCCCAGATAAAAATGGCCAATAACGGATAAGCGTATTGCATCGAGAAGAACCAGTTGCGTCTATGAGGGGCAATTATCCTTTGTCTGGATCGAAGCCTATACTTCGATCCAGCCATCCGACCTTTGTATCCAGACAACATGCTCAAGAAGTACATCAACCTACCCGATTTCGACCAGTTGCCGTCCCCGGTGTACTTCCGTTATTCGGAGTTCGAGGCTGACACCCACGCCAGCGCGCACCAGCATGCCTGGGGTTCCCTGGACTACTCGGCCCGCGGCGTGATGCGCTTTGAAGTGGCCGGGAGTCGCTTCATGTCGCCGCCGCAATACGCGGTGTGGATCCCCCCGAACACCCAACACAGTTCCTACAACGCCCAGGCGATTGTCTACCGCTCGGTGTACCTGGGGCCGGCGCTGTGCGAGCAATTGCCGCCGCAGCCGTGCACCCTGGCCATCAGCGATATCCTCAAGGCGATCCTCAGTGATTTCGCCGACCGTGACGTCAATATTCCCGAGAGTGAAGCCGATGTACGGCTGGCCCAAGTGTTGGTCGACCAGCTCAGGCAGGCGCCGGTGCATGATTGTTTCCTGCCGTACGCCAGCCGCCCCGGGTTGCTCAGTGTGCTCGAGGGCATGCAAGCCGATCCCGGCGATAACCGCGCGCTGGCCCAATGGGCGGAGCAGGTGCATGTCAGCGAACGCACCCTGGCCCGGCAATTTGCACGTGACCTGGGGATGAGCTTCGGCGAATGGCGCCAGCGCCTGCGATTCCTGGCGGCCATCGAGGCGCTGGACAGCCCCCGCAGCGTGCAGGAAGTGGCGTTTGACCTGGGCTACAGCACCGCCTCGGCGTTTATCGCGATGTTTCAGCGCCAGGCCGGCTGTACCCCGGAGCAGTACCGCCGAACGAATATACGCAGTAGGAAGGTGTAACAGGGTTTGACTACACTGCTGGGGAGGCCGTGCCCCTCGGCACGGTAACAGGGAGAAAACTCCATGAAGATGCTGCGTATTCCGCTGTTGATGATGGGCCTGCTGCTGTGTTCCCAAGGCTTTGCCGCGACTGCCGCACAGACGGCTCAGCAACAAAAAATGACCACGTGCAACGCCGAAGCCAAGACCAGTGGCAAAACCGGTGATGAGCGCAAGGCGTTCATGAGTACTTGCCTCAAGGCCGCTCCGGCCGCCAACGACGCCAAGACCCTCACGCCACAGCAGCAGAAGATGAAAGACTGCAACGCCACGGCGAAAACCCAGGCGCTGACCGGTGATGCGCGTAAAACCTTTATGAGCACCTGCCTGAAGAAATAATAGCCGGGTGCCATAGAAGGCTGCGACACTCGCACACAGCCCTCTGCAGGAGCGAGCATGCTCGTTCCTGCGCATCCTTTAACGCCGTTCGTTTTGAGGCTGTATGCCAACGTTTTCTCAGCGTCACGTGTTGTTGTTGGTCAGTTGCGTGCTTATTTTTGGCGGGCTGCTGCTGGTTTTGCCGTTGAAGTTGCTGCCGAGCCTGCTGGCCGGATTGCTGGTGTATGAGCTGGTCAACATGCTCACCCCACAGTTGCAGCGGTTGATCGAAGGCCGGCGTGCGCGCTGGTTGGCGGTGGCGTTGCTGGGGACTTTGATCGTCAGCATCCTGACCCTGATCTTTGCCGGGGCCATCAGCTTCCTGTTGCACGAAGCGGAAAACCCGGGGGCTTCCCTCGATAAATTCATGGGCGTGGTTGACCGTGCGCGCGGCCAGTTGCCGCCGTTTCTCGACGCCTACCTGCCGGCCAGCGCCGCCGAGTTCCGCGTGGCCATCGGCGAATGGCTGAGCAAGCACCTCAGCGAATTGCAGCTGGTGGGCAAAGACGCCGCGCACATGTTCGTGACCTTGCTGATCGGCATGGTGCTGGGTGCGATCATCGCCCTGCAACGCGTGCCAGACCTCACCAAGCGCAAACCCCTGGCCGCCGCGCTGTTTGATCGCCTGCACCTGCTGGTTCAGGCCTTTCGCAACATCGTCTTCGCCCAGATCAAGATCGCCGCACTGAACACCGCCTTCACCGCGATCTTCCTCGCCGTGGTGCTGCCGCTGTGCGGGATCCACCTGCCGTTGACCAAGACCCTGATCGTGCTGACGTTCCTGCTGGGCCTGTTGCCGGTGATCGGCAACCTGATGTCCAACACCCTGATCACCATCGTGGCCTTGTCGCTGTCGATCTGGGTGGCGGTGGCGGCGTTGGGTTACCTGATCGTCATCCACAAGGTCGAGTACTTCCTCAACGCGCGCATCGTCGGTGGGCAGATCAGTGCCAAATCGTGGGAATTGTTGTTGGCGATGCTGGTGTTCGAAGCCGCCTTCGGCCTGCCGGGGGTGGTGGCGGGGCCGATTTATTATGCGTACTTGAAGAGCGAGTTGAAGCTGGCGGGGATGGTTTAACAGCCAGCACCGGCACTTTGGCGGGAGGGCTGTTGTGGCGAGGGCTTGTCCCCGTTGGGCTGCGAAGCGGCCCCAAACCAGAGCAACGCGTTTAATCTGAAAAAATGCGTTTACCTTGATGGGGCTGCTTCGCAGCCCAACGGGGACAAGCCCCTCGCCACAACAAGCTCCTTCAGCAAAAGGAGTGGGGTTTGTCACTCAGTAGCCGTAGCGCTTGCTGGCCTCAATCGCCAGACCACTGCCGATACTGCCAAAGATATTCCCTTCCACATGCTGCGCATTCGGCAGCATCGCCGAGATGCTGTGGCGCAGTGCCGGGATGCCGCTGGAACCCCCGGTAAAGAACACCGTGTCCACCTGGGCCACGTCCACCGAGGCGTCGTTGAGCAACTGGGTCACGCTGTTGCGCACCCGCTCCAGCAAGCCATCAATGGCCGATTCGAACAACGCCCGGCTCAACTCCACGCTCAGCCCCGGCTCAACCCGGTCCAGCAGCACATGGCGGCTGTCCTGCTGCGTCAGCTGGATCTTGGTTTCTTCCACTTCCATCGCCAGCCAGTGCCCGGCACGCTGTTCGATCAGGTTGAACAGGCGGTCGATGCCGCCGGTGTCCTCGATGTCGTAGCGCATGCTGCCCAGCGCCAGCTTGGATTTCTGCGAGTACACCGAGTTGATGGTGTGCCAGGTCGCCAGGTTCATGTGGTGGCTGGTGGGCATGTAGGCGCCGCTCTTCATGCGGCTGCCGTAGCCGAACAGCGGCATCATGCCGGCCAGCGAGAGTTGCTTGTCAAAGTCGGTACCGCCGATGTGCACGCCGCCGGTGGCGAGGATGTCGTCGTGGCGGTTGTCGATCTGGCGACGCTCGGGCGACAGGCGCACCAGGGAGAAGTCGGACGTACCACCGCCGATGTCGACGATCAGCACCAGCTCTTCTTTTTCAATGGTGGACTCATAGTCGAAGGCTGCGGCGATCGGTTCGTACTGGAACGAGATGTCCTTGAAGCCGATCTTGCGGGCCACGTCCACCAGGGTGTTCTCGGCTTCCTGGTCGGCCATCGGGTCGTCATCCACGAAGAACACCGGGCGGCCCAGTACTACTTCGTCGAACTCACGCCCGGCGGTGGTCTCGGCGCGGCTCTTGAGCTGGCCGATAAACAGCGCCAGCAGGTCGGTGAACGGCATGGCCGTGCCCAATACGCTGGTGTCGTGCTTGATCAGCTTGGAACCCAGCAGGCTCTTGAGCGAGCGCATCAGCCGGCCTTCGTAGTTTTCCAGGTATTCGTGCAGGGCCAGGCGACCGTACACCGGGCGACGCTCTTCGAAGTTGAAGAACACCACCGACGGCAGCGTGATCTTGTCGTCCTCCAGCGCGATAAGCGTTTCCATGCCGGGACGAATCCAGCCGACGGTGGAGTTGGACGTGCCGAAGTCGATACCGCAGGCACGGGCTGGGGATGGGTTTTTCATGTCAATCGGGTTCCGGTTGAAAAACGGCCGCGCAGTGTATGCCACCCGCGTGCAGATGCGTAGGCCCGACTATCCGCTAAATACAGCACACTTGTTACCTTGAAAGCCCGGCCTTTGCCCCCAAATCCTCCCCATACGGTTGGTGGCTGCAAGTTTCTGCCCGCAGCGCCGATAAACTTCTGACGCACCCCCGGGTCACAAGATTGAGATCGGTCAATCCAGACGCCGCAAACAGGCGCATGCTGTGACGCTGGCAGTGCGATATCGATAACGGACGGTGATACTCCCGATGGACTTCAAAGACTATTACAAGATTCTCGGCGTCGAGCCGACTGCCGACGACAAGACGATCAAGGCCGCCTATCGCAAGCTGGCGCGCAAATATCACCCGGACGTGAGCAAGGAAAAGGACGCCGAAGCCAAGTTCAAGGACGCGTCCGAAGCCTATGAAGCGCTGAAAAGCGCCGACAAGCGCGCTGAATACGACGATTTGCGCAAATACGGCCAGCACGGCCAACCTTTCCAGGGCCCGCCAGGCTGGCAGAGCCGTGGTGGCTACGGCGGCGGTGGCCAGGACACTGGTGACTTCTCGGACTTCTTCAGCTCGATCTTCGGTTCGCGCGGCAATGGTTTTGGTGGTGCCCAGGGCCGTAGTGCCGGGCGTCGAGGGCAAGATGTGGAAATGGAACTGCCGGTCTTCCTCGAAGAGACCCTGTCCAACGAGTCCAAGCCGGTCACCTTCCAGGTGCCGCAGTACAACGCCGCCGGCCAGCACGTCAGCAACACCACCAAGAGCCTGAACGTGAAGATCCCGGCCGGTGTGGCCGACGGTGAACGCATCCGCCTCAAGGGCCAGGGCGCGCCGGGGATTGGCGGCGGTGCCAACGGTGATCTGTACTTGATCATCAAGTTTGCGCCACACCCCAAGTTCGATGTGGAAGGCGAGAACCTGATCATCACTCTGCCGCTGGCCCCGTGGGAGCTGGCGCTGGGTACTGAGGTAGCCGTGCCGACCCTCACCGGCAAGATCAACCTCAAGGTGCCGGCCGGCAGCCAGAACGGCCAGCGCATGCGCGCCAAGGGCCACGGCCTGTTGAACAAGGCCGGGCAGCGCGGTTACCTGTTTGTGCAACTCAAGGCGGTCATGCCGAAAAACACCGACGACGAGGTCAAGGCGTTGTGGCAGGCATTGGCTGAAAAGGCCGCTTTCGATCCGAGAGAAACATGGAGTAGCTAACGATGAGCAGTCCCCGTGTGGTTCAAGTGAACATGGCAGAATTTTGTGAGGCCACCGACCTGTCGGTGGCCTACGTGATCGAAATCGTCGAGCACGGCATTCTTGAACCGGCGGGGCAAAGCCCTGAGTCCTGGCGGTTTACCGATTACGAACTGGCCCTGGCCAAGCGTGCGTCGGCGCTGCAAAAAGACCTGGAGCTGGAATGGGAAGGCGTCGCCCTGGCGCTGGACCTGCTGGAAGAAGTGCAGCAACTGCGTGCCGAGAACCAGATGCTCAAGCAGCGTCTGGGGCGTCTGGTCGTCGAATAACGGCTGCTCTACATACTTACATCCGACCTTGGAACCGGGCTGATTAAGGTAATCGCCCCTCTCCGATTCCAAGGTATTTGCGTATGCCAGACCCTCAAGCAGCCGACCTCCCCGCCAAGGTCTCAGCACAGCCAGGAAGCAGCAGTATCCATGGGGACTTTATAAACAACAGCCTCCCCGAATGGCTCATCAAGGCGTCAGCGCAACGGCGCATGCAACTCAAGTTGAACGACTTCGAGCACCTGCTCTGGTTCCAGGCACTGACGCTTCAACAACGCACGACCTTGAAGGCGTACACCCAGACCAGCCTGCAATCACAGCAGGTGGTGGACGAACGTCTGGCCGGGTTGCAGAGCGTCGAGGTGTTTGCCAAGGCGCTTTTATCCCAGGCACTCAAGGACCAGTTCAAGGTTGAGCTGGACGTCGAGCACACGTTTATCTACCTCGATAAAACCCTGACATTGGGTGTGCTGGGCATTGAGGCCGGGGCCTTCAACGTGTTGAAAGTCTCGCTGTTGCACGGGGCGCTGCATAATTTTGAAGCCGATGAAGCTGAGTCCGACGCCTTTGACCCGGTGTCGGGGTTCATCACTCAAGACGCCAAGCCGGTCAGCACCTCGCTGACCGTCCCGCAGTTCATCACCCTTTGCCGCAGCCTGGACATCGGCGCGCATTATCAAACCTACCTCAAGGGCTTTTTGCATCCCGAGGATGAAGCCACCTTGCGGGAGGCGGTCATCGCCAGCCAGAAGGACGCCTTGAAGGCGGCGGCTTACCTGGCCCTGGTCAGGAAAGACATCGAGCCCGCCGACTACACCATGGTGCTGGACGTGATCGCCGGTGAGCGTAACCCCACCCTTGGTGGCAAGCCCGTGTGGTTCTGTGCCCTGAGCGTGATGGGGCTCAAGCTCAAGGGCTGCGTGGTGTTCGAGCCGGTGGAAAAATACCGCTACGGCGACGCCTCGATTGTCTATGTGCCCCATGACCCCGAGCATCCGCTTAAGCGCTACAACACGTTTGCTGACCTGAAAACAGAACTGACCCGCCAATTGCTCGCGCCGGATGCAGATCAGGCCGCCTTCACCGACGGGCCGAACCCGACGCGCTACCAGCGGTTTTTCAGCCAGTTTGTCGATGGCGCCAGGCGTCCGTATTACTTCAGTCGTTTTACCCAGCCCGTGTCGAGTTCGCAGTCGAACCTCAACGCCGTGGTGCGCTCGCCTATCTTCCAGTCGGTGTTCGAGTTTGCCGCTCCGCTGCTCACGGCACTGTTGAAACCTCAAGAGCTGCCGCCGGAAAAAGCGTCGGCGCGGGAAACCGCCCAAGCGCCTGATCTCAAACCCATGGTCGTCGCCCGGTATGGCCTGTGGTCGCCCAACGTGGATCTATGGGCCGACCTTTACGAGAGCAACCGCGACAAGATTATTGCCGACGCCCGCCATCAAGCGGTGCCGACCGCCGATGTGGATGCCAGGGTGCGCGCGCAGAAAATCGCCCACCTGTGGGAGGGCGGGTTTGCGGTGGTTGGCCTGGTGTCGATGTTCGTGCCGGTGCTGGGGGAAATCATGCTGGCGGTGATGGTCGAGCAACTGTTGGCCGAGACCTTCGAAGGCGTGATGGACTGGAGCCAGGGTGACCGCGAAGCCGCCCGGCAGCACCTGATCGACGTGGCACAAAACCTGGCCTTGATGGCTTTGATGGCGGGCGCCGGCAAGGGCCTGGCAAAGCTGCCCTCCGTCCAGACACCCGCAGTGATCGATGGGCTCAAGCCGGTGACGTTGCCCGGCGGCGAGCGACGCCTGTGGAAGCCCGACCTTGCCCCCTATCGCAGCAATGTGAGCCTGCCCGCCGAATCAACGCCCAACGAACTGGGCCTGTATCGCCATGACGGCCAGGACATTTTGCCGCTGGACGGCGGGCACTATGTGGTCGAGGAGGATCCGGCGAGCGGGCGGCACCGAATCCCCCATCCGACCCGGCCCGAGGGCTATTCGGTACCGCTGGAGCACAACGGTGCCGGCCTCTGGACCCATGGCGGCGAGGAGCCCATGGCCTGGGATGGCCCGGCGCTGATGCGGCGCCTGGGGTTTCGCGCCCAGGGTCTTAGCGATGCACAGCTTGAGCGTGTCCGCATGGCCAGCGGGACCGATTACGACGCATTGCGCCGCGTGTACGTTGAGCAGGACCGGCCTTCGGCCCTGCTGGACGATACCCTGGCGCGTTTTCGCATCGAGCATGACCTGGAGGTTTTTGCGCGACAGATCAGCAGCGCAGACCCGCAGGAATTTGGCAGGGCCGACCTGCGCCTGCAGTTCAAGGTGATGCGCAGCCAGGGCTTGTTGCCGCCGAAGCCCGCCATCCGGGTGGTGGACGCTCAGGGGCGGTTGATCTGGGAGGATGCCGTTACACCCGATGCCCCGTCGCGCAGGTTGACCGTAGTGATCACTGAAGACACCCGCGTCAACGGCACGTTGCTGCCTGCCCTGCTGAACGTGCTCAAGAGCGAAAGGATCGATCTTCGCAATGTGCCGGGCGCGCCGGACCTGACCGTTGCTCAGCGTGCCATCGAACTGCGCAAGGCCATCGCCGCCGACGCCCGTCACAACCGGCTGATGCTGTTCGAATCCCTCTACGACGCACGGCCCGCCAGCCCCGACCCGATGGTCAAACGAGTGCAGTCCCGTTACCGGCATCTGCCGGACGCGGTGGTGGAGCAACTGCTGGAGGCCGCCACCGAGCAGGACCTGGAAGCGCTGGGGCGTCCCGGGCCGCTGCCGCCGCGCATTGATGAACTGGCGCAGTGGTGTCAGCAGGAGTTGCGACTGGCCAGGGCTTATGAAGGACTGCATCTGGATATCTCTGCCAGCGTCGACAGTGAGCGGCTGGCCTTGCGCAGCCTTGAAACGCTGCCCGGCTGGCCGGCGCAGGCGCGCTTCGAACTGCGGGAGGGCGGCTCCCAGGGGCGCTTGGTGGACACCCTCGGCGCGCCGCAGTCACCGTTGCGCGCTGCGTTGGTGTTCAACGAAGCCTGCGGGTTTGGCCAGGAGGGAACGTCGAGCCTGTACACCGCGGTGCTGGCCGCCCTGACCACAGGCGAACGCCAGGTGCTGGGGTTCTCCCTGGAAAATGCCGAAGGGCTGAAGCAGGCGGTGCAACAGGCACCGTTACCGCGTGACGAGTTCAGGGCTGTGCTGCAAGGCCAGCGTGTGCTCAGGCCCGGCCTGGAACCGGGCTCACGGTTATTGGGGGGGATGCCGCTGCGTCAGCAGCTGGCGAGTATTTTTCGCACCCGTCGCGGCCGGGTGCTTAAGTTGTACCCCGATTTCACTGAGGCTGAAGCCGACACGTTTCTGCAGTCCCTGGGTGACACAGCCGGCAGCGAACTGACTCGACTGGAGGCCGAGCACCTGAGCCTGAAGCAGGCGCTGTTCGTGTGGGCCAAAGAGCCACTCACGGCAGACGGCACGCCCGACCAGATCAACATTGCGCGAAGGCGTGCCGTCGCGCAGACCATCAACCGTAGCTGGCAGCGCCAGAGCGGCTCCATGCTGAGCCTGGAGCGGGTGAGGGATTTACCGCCGTTAAATGCCAGCTTTAACCACGTTCAGGAACTGGTGATCACCAGTAGCAGTTTTGACGGCAGCGCCGATGCCTTCCTCAAGAACTTTACCCGGCTCAGGCGGCTGCGCCTCAAGTCCCTCTCCGTCAGCCGTATACCCGAGACGGTCGCGCAGATGCCAGACCTGGTTGACCTGGACCTGAGTGGCTGCATGATCCGCCTGGACGAGCGCGGGGTAGCGATTCTGGAGCGCATGAACACCCTGCAAACCCTGGACCTGCAAAACAACCTGCTGGGCCGCTTGCCGGACTTCAGCACCCTGACCGGTTTGCAGCGGCTCAACCTGCGGGCCACCGATATCAACCAATGGCCTGTCGGGTTGCGGGATCTAACCGGGTTGCGCCTGGTGGACCTGCGCGACAACCAGTTGCGTGAGGTGCCCTCGGCCATCCACAACCCTGCGCCAGAGCATCTGGAGGCCCAGGCCAGGGCCAATCGGGTGACCCTGTTACGCGGCAATCGGCTGTCCTACGACGACTTTCAGCACCTCAAGGCGTATCGGGAGCGGCTCGCGCAAACCCGGCCGGAACTGTTGGTGGGCGGGCTGGATGGCGCATTCGCAATCGCTGATCCGTTGGCCGCCAGGGCACGCGCGCTGTACCCCGACTTTACCGATGATCAAATCCAGGCTCTCCTGCAGCCGCTGGATCAGGCCGAGGCGAAGCTGACCGGGCTGGAGCGCGAGCTTGAGGTGTTGAACAGTCAACTGTCGTCCTGGGCGTTCTCCGGCGGAGGTGAGTCGCAGGGATATGTGCGGGTCAATCGCGTGGCGCAAGCCACGGCCAACCGGGGCGACCGTTACCAGGCAATGGAGCGTATCCGGCGCTGCTGGCGACGGGAGACCCCGCAAATGCGGGCCAATGACGGCACCCCTATCGGCCTGGAGCTGAACCTCAGTGGGCTGACCTTGCCCAGCCTGCCTGACCTGGATGCAGACTTCAGCCATGTGGGCGCGCTGAACCTGTCACGCATGAACCTGAGTGCCTCGCCGGAGGGTTTCCTGCGGCGTTATCAGCGCGTGCGTTGGCTGGATTTGTCGCGTAACCAGCTGACTGAATTGCCTCCGGCACTCGCTGACATGCACGGTTTGACCCGCCTGCACTTGCAATACAATCGCATCCGCCTGACGCCTGAAACCGCCCGGATACTGTCTGAACGCACCACGCTGCGCTCATTGGTGCTGACGGACAACCCGCTGGGCATCAGCCCGGACTTCACCCGAATCAGCGACATTCGCTCGCTGTTCTTGAACAACACGCAGCTTGAAACCTGGCCCGTGGGGTTGGCGGACCAACCGTTGGTGGACCGTATCGACCTGACCGGCAACCGGATTACCACGATTGCGCAGGAGGTGGTCGCACCGGCCGCCGAGCATCTGGTGCAGAGGGCTCGTTTGAACAACGTGACCTTCCTGGGGGGCAACCCGTTGTCTGACGTTGCCCAGCAGCAGTTGGTCGACTACTGGGCGCGCCTGGAGCGCGAGCAACCGGTACTGGTGCGGGAAAGAAGCCGGTATGCATTCGAATACCAGCCGATTGAGGATGAACCGCCCACGCATGTTCGTGCAGGGGCCGGGAGCCTGAACCCGCAGGCGCGCACGGAGCTGCAGCGCTGGGTGCGGGACTTGTCGGCAGTGGATATGGCGACGCGGCAGTCGCAGTGGAGTGGCCTGGCTGCGCAAGAGGGCGCTGCAGGGTTCTTTCGCGTGCTCAATGACCTTGAGGAGGCAGGTGCTGCCCATGGGGATATGCAGCGGCGCGTTTGGGCGGTTATCGATAGCATCACTGAAGACACCCCGAAATCCGCCGCCCTGCGCGAGCAGATGTTCGAGTGGGCGGGCAGGCCGGCTTGCTGTGACCGTGCGGCGTTGTCATTCAGTAACCTGGAAATCATGTCGCTGGTCTACCGGGCCGAGACCCAGGCAGGCGAAGGGCAACGAGCGGCGGCATTGTTGAAGCTGGCCCGTGGGTTGTTTCGTCTCGATCATGTGGAGCGAATCGCCTTGGCGGACATTGAGCGTCGCACGGCGGCCATCCACCACACGCCTGGACTGACGTCCCTGGAAAAAGCCGCGCGCATCGAACGCCTGGAAGACGTCGAGATCCGGCTGGCTTACCGCTACGGCCTCAAGGACCGTCTGGCGCTGCCGGCCCAGCCGAGCCAGGTCCGGTTTACCCGGATGGCCGATGTCTCCCAGCAAACGCTGGATCAGGTGTACACCAGCATCGTGTCCATGAACAACTCGCCGGCGGAGTTTCACGCACTGCTGGCTCGGGACTTCTGGAAAGACTACGTGACCAACACCTACCGCGCGCAATTCGAGGCGCAGCGCGCGCCCTTCGAGGAACGCCAGGCCAGCCTGCATCAGCGCTTTGAGTCCGGGGCGTTGACGCAGGAGGCCTACACGCAACAATCCGATGACCTGGAGGGGCAGTTGCAGATTGAGGAGGCCGGATTGATCGAGAGGTTAAGTCGACAACTGTTGGCTGAGCATCCGCTCTGAAGATCAAGGCCTGGGCGTTCAACGACCCAGGCCTTTTCGGCTGCCTAGAACAGGAAGTAACGCTGGGCCATCGGCAGCACATCCGCCGGTTCACACCATAGCAACACACCGTCGGCCTTCACTTGGTAGGTCTGCGGGTCGACTTCGATGTCGGGCAGGTAATCGTTGTGGATCAGGTCGGTTTTCTGCACTGTCCGGCAACCCTTGACCACCGCAATCTGCTTCTTCAACCCCAACTGTTCGGGCAAGCCCGCCGCCAAGGCCGCCTGGCTGATAAAGGTCAGGCTGGTGGCGTGCAGCGAACTGCCGAAGCTGGCGAACATCGGGCGGTAATGCACCGGCTGCGGCGTCGGGATCGAGGCGTTGGCGTCGCCCATCAGGCTTGAGGCAATCGCGCCGCCCTTGAGGATCAGGGTCGGCTTGATGCCAAAGAATGCCGGGCGCCACAGCACCAGGTCGGCCCACTTGCCCACTTCGATGGAGCCCACTTCATGGCTGATGCCGTGGGTGATCGCCGGGTTGATGGTGTACTTGGCGATGTAGCGTTTGGCGCGGAAGTTGTCGTTGCCTTCGCCGTCACCCGGCAACGGGCCGCGCTGCTTTTTCATCTTGTCGGCGGTCTGCCAGGTGCGCGTGATCACTTCACCGACCCGGCCCATGGCCTGGCTGTCGGAGCTGATCATCGAGAACGCGCCGAGGTCGTGCAGGATGTCTTCGGCGGCAATCGTCTCGCGACGGATGCGGCTTTCGGCGAAGGCCACGTCTTCGGCAATACTCGGGTCCAGGTGATGGCAGACCATCAACATGTCCAGGTGTTCGTCGATGGTGTTGCGGGTAAACGGCCGGGTCGGGTTGGTGGAGCTGGGCAGCACGTTGGGGAAACCACAGGCCTTGATGATGTCCGGCGCATGACCGCCACCGGCACCTTCGGTGTGGTAGGTGTGGATGGTGCGGCCCTTGAACGCGGCGAGGGTGGTTTCGACGAAGCCGGATTCGTTGAGGGTGTCACTGTGGATCGCCACCTGCACGTCGTACTCGTCGGCGACGCTCAGGCAGTTGTCGATGCTTGCCGGCGTGGTGCCCCAGTCTTCGTGCAGCTTGAGGCCAATGGCGCCGGCCTTGACCTGTTCGATCAGCGGCCCCGGCAGGCTGGCGTTGCCCTTGCCGGTGAAGCCGATGTTCATCGGGAACGAGTCGGAGGCCTGGAGCATGCGTGCCAGATGCCACGGGCCGGAGGTGCAGGTGGTGGCGTTGGTGCCGGTGGCCGGTCCCGTGCCGCCGCCGATCATGGTGGTGACGCCGCTGGTCAGCGCCTCTTCGATTTGCTGTGGGCAAATGAAGTGGATGTGGGTGTCGATGCCGCCGGCGGTGAGGATCATGCCCTCACCGGCAATCACTTCGGTGCTGGCGCCGACGCAGATGGTCACGCCGGGCTGGATGTCCGGGTTGCCGGCTTTGCCGATGGCGGCGATTCGGCCGTTTTTCAGGCCGACGTCGGCCTTCACAATGCCCCAGTGATCGATGATCAGCGCGTTGGTGATCAGGGTGTCGACCACCTCATGGGCGAGCAGTTGGCTCTGGCCCTGGCCGTCGCGGATCACCTTGCCGCCGCCGAATTTCACTTCTTCGCCGTAGACGGTGAAGTCCTGTTCGACTTCGACGAACAGCTCGGTGTCGGCCAGGCGGACCTTGTCACCGACGGTGGGGCCGTACATGTCGGCGTAGGCTTGTCTGGAAATCTTCATGTGCATGCCTTGAGATTCAGGAAAGTTTGAAATCGTTCGCTTCGCTCTCTATCGCGGGCAAGCCCGCTCCCACATTTGGAACGCATTCCCCTGTGGGAGCTGGCTTGCCTGCGATGAGGCCCGAGCAGACACCAGAAAAACTACAGGTCGCCCATGATGCGTCCGGCAAACCCGAACACCCGGCGCTTGCCGCTCAATTCCACCAGTTCCACGTCGCGACTCTGCCCCGGCTCAAAGCGCACGGCCGTGCCCGCCGGGATGTTCAGGCGCATGCCACGGCTGGCGGCGCGGTCGAATGTCAGCGCGTCGTTGGTTTCGAAAAAATGGTAATGGGAGCCGACCTGAATCGGCCGGTCGCCGCTGTTGGCCACGCTCAGGGTGGCGGTGCGCCGGCCCACGTTGAGTTCGATGTCGCCAGGCTGGATCTGAAATTCGCCAGGAATCATGCAGGTTGTCCCAGGGTCTTGAAGTAGATGGCGGTCGGGGTGTAGCGCCCGTCCGGGCTTTGGCAGTAGTTGGGCAGTTCACCGATCTTGGTATAGCGCAGCGACTGGTAGAAGGCTTCGGCGCCGGAGCCGGCTTCGGTGTCCAGGTACAACAGCCCGCGTTTGTACTGGCGGGCGCTCAGCTCCAGGGCGGCCATCAGTTGTTGGCCGAGACCTCGGCGCCGGGCCTCGCTGTGCACCAGCAGCTTTTGCACTTCGGCACGATTCAGGCCGTTGGCTTTCAGGCACAGCGCCAATTGCACGCTGGCCACCACGACTTCATCGCGCACCACCACCCACAGCAGCAGGCTGCCGTCTTCGATACTCGCCTGCACGCCGCTGAGGTAGCTGCGGGCCTGGGTTTCGTCGAAGTCGGCCATGAAGCCTACCGAAGCGCCGTGCTTTACGGCGTCCAGCAATAGCTCAACCAAACCCTGGCGGTAATGGGCAAAACTCTCGGCATTGACTCGACGCAGTTGGGCGTTCATCGGTGTCACTCCTTGGGCGGTTCGGCGCCAGGGTTGAGTGTCAGTTGCATGAAGGTCAGGTCCAGCCAGCGACCGAACTTGGTGCCGACCTGGGGCATCTGCCCGGTGGTGACAAAGCCCAGGCGCTCATGCAGGCGGATCGAGGCCTGGTTGCCGCTCTCGATGGCGGCGACCATCACGTGTTTGTTGCAGGCTTTCGCCCGCTCCACCAGCGCGGTCATCAGATGGGGGCCGAGGCCTTTGCCGCGTTGGTCGCTGCGCACGTACACCGAGTGTTCGACGGTGTGGCGAAAGCCCTCAAAGGGCCGCCAGTCGCCGAACGAGGCATAGCCTGTGACCTGCTCGTCTTCGACGGACACCAGGATGGGGTAGAACTGCGACTGACGGGCGCTGAACCAGGCCTGGCGGTTACCCAGGTCCACCGGTTGTTCGTTCCAGATCGCCGTGGTGTTCAGCACGGCGTCGTTGTAGATATCGCGAATGGCCGGCAAATCGGCGTGCACCGCATCACGTATCAAAAAGGACATGGCAGGCCTCAGGCGATGGGTTGGTGGACGGTGACCAGCTTGGTGCCGTCGGGAAAGGTCGCTTCCACCTGGATGTCCGGGATCATTTCCGGAATGCCTTCCATCACCTGTTCGCGGGTGAGCAGGGTGGTGCCGAAGTGCATCAGCTCGGCGACGGTGCGGCCATCACGGGCGCCTTCCATCAGCGCGGCAGAGATGTAGGCGATGGTTTCCGGGTAGTTGAGCTTCACACCGCGCGCCAACCGCCGCTCGGCCACCAGGCCGGCGGTGAAGATCAGCAGTTTGTCTTTTTCCCGTGGGGTCAGGTCCATCGTTCAAGGTCCACTATGAAATACATTCGTAAAAAACACCGGAGATCCAATGTGAAAGCTGCTTTCTGTGGGAGCTGGCTTGCCTGCGATGCTGGCGACTCGGTAGGGCTGATGCACCGAGGTGATGCCATCGCGGGCAAGCCCGGCTCCCACAGGGAACAGGGTCAACGTTTGATCTTCATGTGCTCCAGATTCTCGGTGATACCGCTTCTCGGCCCAGCACGGCCGGGCGCAGCAGGCGCCACAGCGCGATCAGCCAGCCGCGGGCCAGCAGCGCTTCACTGGCCAGGCAGCGGGCCACCAGCAGGCCGGGCAGTTGGGTCAGGTCGCCGCGTACCGCGTGGGGCAGGGAGCGGCAATGTTCGAGTACTTCACTGTCGATTTCACCGGTCACCAGCAAGGTCGCGAACACCGGTTGCCCGTCCAGCCCGATGGGCGATTCGAGCAAACCGTCGGCGCCCACAATGCGCTGGCGCTCATGCCAAATCAACTGGCCGTCGCGGCGGATATCCAGGTGCGACTGGAAGTGCCCGAGGTCGAAACGCTCGCCGCTGGCGGGGCGTCCGAGGGCGACCACGTCCCAGTAAAACAGCCGGGCATCGCCTTGCAGGTCGATGCGGGTGGTGAGTTCGGCCTGGGCGGCGCTGAACACGATGGTCTCCTGCGGCAGCCATTCCAGGGTGGCGCCGGCCTCAACCGTCAGCTCCAGCTTCTGGTAGGCCGGGCCGCCGGCGCGGTACCACTTGGCCGCGCCGGGGCTGGTCAATTGCGCCCAGGCACCTTCGGCGACATGGGCCGTGATATCGAGGCGATCACCGCCGGCAATCCCGCCCGGCGGGTGCACGATGATGTGCTGGCACACCTCGGGGCCTTCGGCGTACAGGTGCTTTTGCACCCGCAGCGGGCCGAGGTGGCGGCGCATCACCGGGCGTGTGGTGTCGCCGAAACGCGCGTAGCCGAGTTCCAGCTCGGCATGCCAGCTGGGGGTGAACAGCGCGGTGGGGGCTGGTAGGGTCATGGTCAGTGCTTATCGTTAGGACGCTACAGATTAGATCGTAACGAGCCCGCGCACACCCTCGCTTTCCATATTTTCTCCACGCCCCTGCTGGACGATTTCGCCCCGGGACATCACCAGGTACTGGTCGGCCAGTTCAGCGGCAAAGTCGTAGAACTGCTCCACCAGCAGAATTGCCATGTCACCGCGTGCGGCGAGTTTTTTGATCACCGCACCGATCTCCTTGATCACCGACGGCTGGATGCCTTCGGTGGGTTCGTCGAGGATCAACAGGCGCGGGCGGCTGGCCAGGGCCCGGCCGATCGCCAGCTGCTGTTGTTGGCCGCCGGACAAATCACCGCCACGGCGCTGCTTCATTTGCAGCAGCACCGGGAACAGCTCGTAGATGAACGCCGGCACTTCCCTGGCCTCGGCGCCGGGGAAACGGGACAGGCCCATCAGCAGGTTTTCTTCCACCGTCAGCCGGCCAAAAATCTCCCGGCCCTGAGGCACATAGGCGATCCCGGCGTGTACCCGCTGGTGCGGTTTGAAACCGGTAATGGCTTTGCCTTCCCAGTTCACCGCACCTTCCTTGGCCGGCAGCAAACCCATCAGGCACTTGAGCAAGGTAGTCTTGCCCACGCCGTTGCGGCCCAGCAGGCAGGTGACTTCGCCGACTTTCACCTCAAAGGAAAGCCCGCGCAGGATGTGGCTACCGCCGTAGTACTGGTGCAGCTTGTCGACTTGCAGCATGTTCAAAGTCTCCTCAATTCCTTGTGGGAGCTGGCTTGCCTGCGATACAGGCGACTCGGTGTATCAGTTGCACCGTGTCGATGCCATCGCAGGCAGGCCAGCTCCCACATAAAGCATCAGCGACCGAGGTAAACCTCGATCACCCGCTCATTTTCCTGCACCTGTTCCAGCGACCCTTCCGCCAGCACGCTGCCCTGGTGCAACACCGTCACGTGGTCGGCAATCGAACCGACAAACCCCATGTCGTGCTCCACCACCATCAGCGAATGCTTGCCTGCCAGGCGCTTGAACAGCTCGGCGGTGAATTCGGTTTCGGCGTCGGTCATGCCCGCCACCGGTTCGTCCAGCAGCAACAGTTGCGGGTCCTGCATCAGCAGCATGCCGATTTCCAGGAACTGCTTCTGGCCGTGGGACAGCAAGCCGGCGGGGCGATTGACTGAGGCCGTCAGGCGGATGGTCTCGAGGACTTCGCTGATGCGGTCTTTCTGTTCACCGCTCAGGCGCGCCCGCAGGCTGGCCCATACGGACTTGTCGGTCTTCTGCGCCAGCTCGAGGTTCTCGAACACGCTCAAGGCTTCGAACACCGTGGGTTTCTGGAACTTGCGCCCGATGCCGGCCTGGGCGATCTGCACTTCGCTCATGCTGGTCAGGTCCAGGGTTTCGCCGAACCAGGCCTTGCCGTGGCTGGGCCAGGTCTTGCCGGTGATCACGTCCATCAGCGTGGTCTTGCCCGCGCCGTTGGGGCCGATGATGCAGCGCAATTCGCCGACACCGATGTACAGGTTCAGGTCGTTCAACGCTTTGAAGCCGTCGAAGCTGACGCTAATGTCTTCCAGGGTCAGGATCGTGCCGTGGCGGGTGTTCAGGCCTTTGCCTGCCGCCTGGCCGAGGCCGATGGCATCGCGGGCACTGCCCTGGTCTTTGTTCGGTTCGAGGATGGGTTCGAGCATGAATTCGGCCGTCGCTGTGATTCTCATTGGTCGCCCCTTTTCTTCAGCAGGCCGATCACGCCCTTGGGCAAATACAGGGTGACGATGATGAACAGCGCCCCGAGGAAGAACAGCCAGTACTCAGGAAAGGCCACGGTGAACCAGCTCTTCATGCCGTTGACCACACCGGCGCCCAGCAACGGGCCGATCAATGTTCCGCGACCACCGAGGGCCACCCACACAGCGGCTTCGATGGAGTTGGTTGGCGACATCTCGCTGGGGTTGATGATGCCCACTTGCGGCACATACAACGCCCCCGCCAAACCGCACAACACCGCGCTCAACACCCACACAAACAGCTTGAAGCCGCGTGGGTCGTAACCGCAGAACATCAGGCGGTTTTCCGCATCCCGCAGCGCGGTCAGCACCCGGCCGAACTTGCTCTGGGCCAGGCGCCAGCCGATGTACAGGCTCGCCACCAACAGCGCCACGGTGGCCACAAACAACGCCGCCCGGGTGCCCGGTTCGGTGATGCCAAACCCGAGGATGCTGCGGAAATTGGTAAAGCCGTTATTGCCGCCAAACCCGGTCTCGTTGCGAAAGAACAACAGCATCCCGGCAAACGTCAGGGCCTGGGTCATGATCGAGAAATACACGCCCTTGATCCGCGAGCGAAAGGCGAAGAAACCGAACACCAGCGCCAGCAATCCCGGCGCCAACACCACCAGGCACATGGCCCAGAGGAAGTGGCTGGTGCCGGTCCAGTACCACGGCAGTTCGGTCCACGACAAAAACGTCATGAACGCCGGCAATTCATCACCGGAGGCCTGGCGCATCAGGTACATGCCCATCGCGTAACCGCCCAGCGCAAAGAACAGGCCGTGGCCGAGGGACAACATCCCGGCATAACCCCACACCAAATCCAGCGCCAGGGCGACGATGGCGTAACACAGGATCTTGCCCACCAGCGTCAGGGTGTAGGCGGAAACGTGCAGCGGATTTTCCGGTGACAGCAGCGAGAACAATGGCAACGCCAGCAGCAGGATCAGCACCCCTGCACCGACCGCGACGGTCACCTTGGGGCCGGCCTTTTGCGAGGCTGTGAGCATCAATGGCTGGTTCATCAGTCGATCACCCGTCCTTTCAGTGCGAAGAGTCCCTGCGGGCGTTTCTGGATAAACAGAATGATCAGCGCGAGGATCAGGATCTTGCCGAGCACGGCACCGATCTGCGGTTCGAGAATCTTGTTGGCGATACCCAAGCCAAAGGCCGCCATGACGCTGCCGGCCAACTGGCCGACACCGCCGAGCACCACCACCAGGAACGAGTCGATGATGTAGCTCTGGCCGAGGTCCGGGCCGACGTTGCCGATCTGGCTCAGGGCTACGCCGCCCAAGCCTGCGATGCCGGAGCCGAGGCCAAAGGCGAGCATGTCCACGCGCCCGGTGGGCACGCCGCAGCAGGCCGCCATGTTGCGGTTCTGGGTCACGGCCCGTACGTTCAGGCCCAGGCGTGTCTTGTTCAGCAGCAGCCAGGTCAGCACCACCACGAACAGCGCGAAGGCGATGATCACGATGCGGTTGTACGGCAGCACCAGGTTGGGCAACACCTGAATCCCGCCGGAGAGCCACTCCGGGTTGGCCACTTCAACGTTCTGCGCACCGAACACCAGGCGCACCAGCTGGATCAGCATCAGGCTGATGCCCCAGGTGGCGAGCAGGGTTTCCAGAGGGCGACCGTAGAGGTGACGAATCACCGTGCGCTCCAGGGCCATGCCGATGGCAGCGGTGACAAAAAACGCCACCGGCAGCGCGATCAGCGGATAGAACTCGATGGCCTGGGGCACGTAGCGCTGCATCAGCAACTGCACCACGTAGGTGGAGTAGGCGCCGAGCATCAGCATTTCGCCGTGGGCCATGTTGATCACCCCGAGCAGGCCGAACGTGATCGCCAGGCCGAGCGCCGCCAGCAGCAGGATCGAACCCAGGGACATGCCGCTGAAGGCCTGGCCGAGGATCTCGCCCACCATCAGCTTGCGCTTGACCTGGGCCAGGCTGGTTTCGGCGGCGGTGTGCACGGCGGCGTCGGCTTCGACACCGGGGGCGAGCAAGGCCTCCAGGCGAGTGCGGGCCAGCGGGTCGCCGGTACCGCCGAGCAAGCGCACAGCGGCGAGGCGCACGGCCGGGTCGGCGTCCACCAATTGCAGGTTGGCCAGGGCGAGGCTCAGGGCCACGTGCACGTCGTCGTTGGTTTCGCCGGCGAGTTGCTGGTCGAGGAATTTCAGCTGCGCAGGTGTAGCGCTTTTTTGCAGGGTTTGCGCGGCGGCGAGGCGCACCTTGGGGTCGGCGGCGAGCAGTGCCTGGCTCGCTTGTACGTTGTCGATCAGGCCGCGCAGGCGGTTGTTCAGGCGTACGGTTTTGGCTTCACCGTTGACGGTGATCTGGCCTTGTTGCAGGGCGTCCACCAGCTCGATGCGTGCTGGGTCGGGCTGGGCGGCCCAGTCCTGGAGCAGCTTGGCTTGTTGCATCGGGTTGGCGGCAAGGAAGTCTTCGGCGTCGCTGGCGTGTGCGGCGAAAGGCAGCAATAGCAGGACGGCGAGGATGAAGCGGTGGAGGGCAGTGGGCATATTCTTGGGCCTTGCTCGAACAAATGTGGGAGCTGGCTTGCCTGCGATAGCGGTGCATCAGACATACCGAGGTGTCCGCATCGCAGGCAAGCCAGCTCCCACAGGGTTTGTGTCAGCTCTCAGGTGCCGACACCCCTTGGTTCAGTTGCTCTTGACGGCGTAATCCGGCTTCTTGTCATTGCCAGGGATATACGGGCTCCACGGCTGGGCACGGATCGGCTCCTGGGTCTGCCACACCACCGAGAACTGCCCGTCGGACTGGATCTCACCGATCATCACCGGCTTGTGCAGGTGGTGGTTGGTCTTGTCCATGGTCAGGGTGAAACCCGACGGCGCGGCAAAGGTCTGCCCGGCCATGGCTTCACGCACTTTGTCGACGTCGGTGGACTTGGCTTTCTCCACCGCCTGCGCCCACATATGGATGCCCACGTAGGTGGCTTCCATCGGGTCGTTGGTCACGGCTTTGTCCGCGCCCGGCAGGTTGTGGGCCTTGGCGTAGGCTTTCCAGTCGGCCACGAATTTCTTGTTCACCGGGTTCTCCACCGACTGGAAGTAGTTCCAGGCCGCGAGGTTGCCCACCAGTGGCTTGGTGTCGATGCCGCGCAGTTCTTCTTCGCCCACGGAGAAGGCGACGACCGGCACGTCGGTGGCTTTCAGGCCCTGGTTGGCCAGTTCTTTATAGAACGGTACGTTGGAGTCGCCGTTCACGGTGGAGATCACCGCGGTCTTGCCGCCGGCCGAGAATTTTTTGATGTTGGCCACGATGGTCTGGTAATCGCTGTGGCCGAACGGGGTGTAGACCTCTTCGATGTCTTTATCCGCTACGCCTTTGGAGTGCAGGAACGAACGCAAAATCTTGTTGGTGGTGCGCGGGTACACGTAGTCGGTGCCCAGCAGGAAGAAACGCTTGGCGCCGCCGCCTTCTTCGCTCATCAGGTATTCCACGGCCGGGATCGCCTGCTGGTTCGGCGCCGCACCGGTATAGAACACGTTGGGCGACATCTCTTCGCCTTCGTATTGCACCGGGTAGAACAGCAAACCGTTGAGCTCTTCGAACACCGGCAGTACTGATTTGCGCGACACCGAGGTCCAGCAACCGAACACCACGGCGACCTTGTCCTGGGTCAGCAACTGCCGGCCTTTTTCAGCGAACAGCGGCCAGTTGGAAGCCGGGTCGACCACCACCGGTTCGAGCATCTTGCCGTTCACACCACCCTTGGCGTTGATCTCGTCGATGGTCATCAGCGCCATGTCTTTCAGCGAGGTCTCGGAGATCGCCATGGTCCCGGACAGCGAGTGCAGGATGCCGACCTTGATGGTCTCGGCGGCCTGTACGGTCCAGGTCAAGCCCATCGCGGCGATGGATGCCGACAGTGTGAAAGCCTTGATCAAGCTGCGACGCTTCATGGTGCGATCTCCAGGAACTCAATGTTGTTATGAGGGCGTTGCACAGGCTTTTGCAAAGGCTGTGCCGAGGAGGGAGATCGCCTGTTTATGAGGGTTTTGGGCGCCACTTTGTGGGGCGGCGCACCAAGTCGAAGCCTTGGGCAGCGGTCGTGCACGACGGCGCACCTTAACGGTGCTGCACGCTAATTACCTACCGCTTGGGCACAGGCGGGTGTGGCGAGAATGCCAGCCAACTGAAAAGACACATCCGCCTGACAAGGAGTTTTTCATGGCTATCAGACTATCGCGGCAACAACGTGCGGCCGCTTCAAACCGGAGCGCCACACGCCTGCCTCCAGTGAGCCCGGCATTTTTAAAGGAAAAGGACGCGGCTTACTGGGCTCACCTGCAAATCGGCACGCGCCGGGAGCGCGAGTACGGCGGTGTGATCCTTCGGGATGCGACGGGCAAGTACTTTGCCACCGAACCGCTGCCCGGCGACGACATGCAGTTCAATTTGCTCAAGGTCCTGGCGCTCAGCGCCGAAGGTTACTACCAGCAGCCCAAGGGCTACACCTGTGTGGCCAGCTACCATTCGCACCCGGCGCAACATGCCCTCATCCAGGCGCGGAATCCTTCATTTGATGCACGGATGGTGAAAGCTTTCCTGGGGTTTTTCTCGGGCTCGGATTTTACTCATGACGTTGATGATAGGGAGTTCTTCCCGGCCGCGTATCTCTCCGGCCCCGATGGCTCGCTGATTCGCTACGCGCCCAGCGGTTCGTATCAAGAGCACCGCTTCGCCCTGTGGATCCGGGGCGGAAAAAGACCGGATGATCCCGTCGGGGTATACGGCTCATTCGATCAACTGGTGAAAAAAATCTCCACGCTGGGCGAACTCAGCCTGATCGTGCCGACCGCCTTGTGGGGCGGCGACGCAGGCAAGGTGCCGGCGGACTGGGTGGTGTTCGAACCCTTCATCTCCAAGGCGCTGACGCCACCGCTCTGCACCTCGATATTCACCCGTGCTGAAGACGCGGTGAAGGCCGCACAGGTTGAATCGGCGGTGAACTCATTTGGTTTTGTCCTCAAGCAGGCAGGTGAGGAGCGCTACGTCGCGACCTTTCCCTGCGCACGGAGCCAGCCGTTGTTCTCACCCACTGGGGTTTTTCCGAAGAAGGCCGACAACGAGTGGGCGTTACCCGCCAACCATGCCATTGAGGCCATCTACGTTCGTGCCTCCCCTTCGGAAACCGAAGTCAGCGCCAGGGAAGGCTGGTTGTATTCCACCTTTGTGACCCCGGCGCAGATGATGTCCGCCATCAACCAGGCGCGTGCGACCCGGATCAATCAGGAGCCGGGCCTTGGGCTGGGGCTTTACGCGCAGGTCGCGGATGGCGCACTGCTCAAGATCAAGGTGCCACACGCCAGTGCGGCGGGTGACCTGGTCAACCAGAGTCCTGACGGCGTACTCGACGACAATGGCGCCCAAGCGGCGCTGGCGGACGGTACCCTGAGCCCGAGGGACTATGTGCGCCGAGTAATTGCCGCCACCGAGTTGTCAGTGGTGCAGCCAGGCGCGCTGTGGCGCGATGTGGGGCCGGTGGATACAAGCTCCGCGTTGCTGACCTCGTTGCACGCGATGAGTTGGAACGGCTCATTTCTCTCTGCCACCGATGCGGCGGTGTACGCCCATGAACAGATCGGCAATCGTCGGGACCGTTACTACGGCGGTTATATTCTCAAGGGTGAAGACGGGCGTTTTATCGCCACCCGGCCAGTGGAAAGCCCGACCAATCCGTTTGACGGCACACTGTTTTTCCCGGTGGATGCCCAGGGCCCGCTGATTCCTCCGCCGAACTATGAGTTGCACGGGCGTTACGGCTCCCATCCAGCGCTGTCGATGGTAGACCCTGCCTGGGTCGAGCAGCGTCGCTGGTCGCGAGAAGAGGCGTTGATCAATCTGCAGGTGTTTTCCCCCGAGGAAGCACGCTCGGTCATCGCATCGCAGCAAACGGCATATCTGTCGGGTGGGCAAGACGTGTTGTTGTCCTATACACCCGGCAGCACCTCCAGAATTGAGCCGTTCGCCATCGACGCGCTCAAGCCTGCCCAGTGGGTTGCCCGGCTGGCTGAAAGCGGCGATTTGAGAGTGATCGACGGCAACCCTTTATGGGGGCCACGTGCGAAAGTTCAGCGCAATTGGGTGCCACATTTCAACTACGCCCGCCGATTCGGCCCGCCCGACTACACCACTTACGGGGCGGTATTTACCACGGCCGATCTGGCTGCGCGAAATCTGCATGCGCGGGTGCATGGGCGCAACCTGGCGTTACAGGACTGTTTTGCGTTTGTGCTCAAACACCAGGACAAGCAGCAGTTCATTGCCACTGAGGTGGTGTGTATTGATGGGGTTAACACCCTGTTCAAACTCAATAGTCTGTTTGCCGCGACCGGCGGCGGTGACTACCGGTTTCCCAATGGCTTTGTGCTGCACAGCCTGTTTCGCTCGCAACAATGGAAGCCAACGGGCTTGAACACGGCAATCGACTGGCTGACGGCTTATTTCGTGAGGCCGAATGTGCTGTACGTCGCGCTCTACGACTCGGTGCGCAGGGGGCGCAAATACAACAACGGCAGCAACCTGCCGGTGTACTTTTCCAACCTTGAGGGCGCGCTGCTGCGGTACGTACCGTCACCTATTACCATCGGCATTGGTGGGCCGGTGGACGCCGAATTTGAAGAGAGCGAGGCATTGCTGGCGTCCGGTCAGACACAGGCACTGGACTTTGTCAGAACCTGGGCGCAACGCGGGCAACTTCATGTGGTGCGCACCAGCCCATGTTGGGACAAATTGGGTGCGGTGAGTGGTACCTGGTCGGGCTACGAGAACATTACGCGACGGCGTTTGAGCCCGGAGTTTGCCAGCCCCGATGACGCCGTGCGCCATGTCGCGGCGCTGGTCGGTGATGGCCGTCGTCGTATCTATGGCGGGGTGGTCCTCAGGTTGCGCAATGGTCTGTTTGCGGCGACCGAGCCGTTGGCGGTGCCTCCACGGGGCTTCACCATCGACTGGATTTACCCTGGGCAAATCGTTGCCAAGGGCCTTTATCCGACGGGCAGTACGATCGTCGCGCGATACTCATCGCTGGTGGAGCAGGAGGTGCCGATCCTGTTGTCAGCCACCGAAAAAGCCATCTACACCGGCATGATCCCCACGGCGGTGTTGTCGACCCTGTTGCACCGCGAGGCGCACATCAAGCGTGAATATGTCTTGGGTTTTCACGGTTCTATCCTCAGTTACCAGCTGTCGAATTCCGTCCTTGAAGAGGCCCTCAAAAACAAGCTGGCGGCGCGCAACCTGGTCCGGGGGGACTGCGCAGACAACCAAATCGAACAGCAGATTCGTGAAGGCACACTGCGGCCGTTGGACTTTGTGACTCAGGTCGCGAAGGCGGGCAGTTTGCGCGTGATTGAGGGCAGTGTGTTGTGGGGGCCTGCACGTCCGGTCAGGGATGAATTCATAGCCAATATCTTCCCCACGCCCCCCCTGTTGATCCGTGCAACCCAGGCCGACCCGCCCTGCAGCCCGATATTTACCCGTGCCTTCGATGCGGTGCGTCATGTTCAACTGCTGTACAAACCGACTGCCCAACTGGCGTTTGGTTACGTACTCAAGGCTATCAAGCAGCCGTTGTACATGGCCACTTTGCCACTGGTGAGGGACAGTTACGCCCGGCTTGCACAAGTGTTTGTCGGCGGCCAGTTGCCCCAGGGGTACCGGATCGAGGGTTTGTACTTGTGCGCCCACAACGAGGCGATCAGCGAACCTGGTGATGACATGGTCTACAGCTTCTTCGGGCCGCAGGAGATCGCCAATGCACTGAACTTCGTCAAGAGCTCGGCCAACGGGCGTGTGCCCCCGCTGTATCTGCTCTGCGCCGACGGTGCATTGCTCAGCTATCAGCTGACGGCAACGGATGCGGTATATGGTTTGGTCAATGAGGCGCACAGCGTCAGTACGCGGCTGCTCGAAGGTTCCATGCGCGTGCAGGACTACGTTCTCGACCTGGCCACCAAGGGCGACCTGTATATCCGGTTGACGAGCCGGATTTGGGGTCGCCAGGAACCGGTCACCGCGCAATGGCGTTCCGAGAGGAAACCACACAGCATCAGCGACAATCCGCATCTCCATTCATTTTGCGGCCCGCTGTTTACCCATGCCGATGATGCCGCCCGGTCTGCCCGGGATCGCGTGGGACCTTTCTCGGGGAAAGACTATCTGGGCGCCGTTCTGGTGCCTCCCCTGACACCAGGCTATGTCGCGCTCGACCCGGTGCAAGACGTGAATGTAGTCGACGAGAACCGCACGACCCTGGACATGTTGTTCTGGTCCGATCACGGAGGGCTGTACCTGCCCCCCTCGCATTCGCTTCATCCGTACGTGATCGCCGCAGTGCAGGCGTTCTACAAAGTCATTCCGTCGACATCAAGCAAAGCGGCAATCGACCAGAGCCTGCTGGACAATTTCGTCGCCGTTCAGGATTTGCGACGCTATGTAGCGGTGCTGCAGCGTAATTCGCCGGGGGGCGAAAGTTGCTATCTGACATGCCGGGGAGGCGCGTTGCTCAAATACGTCCCGAGCTTTTCGACCCAGGAGATTGCGCTGCTTAGCCCCAGCTTGCAGCCGTCTCCCAGCGAGTTGGTCGGGCGCCTGAGGGTGTTCGGCAACCTCTCCGTGCTCGACACCGACGCGTTCTGGACCCACCGTGGCGCGGTGGGTGAGGAGTGGCAAGCCGACGAGCTGCAAGGCTCGGGCGACGATGACATGGAGTTTGGGCGGGATCGAGATGAGCTTTGAAGGCTGCGCCGGTGTTTAACGCTTGCGCATCAAGCCGATAAAAAACAGCCCGCCGATGGCCGCCGTGGCCACACCGATGGGCAGGTCTTCGGGGGCGATCATCGTGCGGGCGGCCACATCGACCCACACCAGGAACACGCTGCCCAGCAGTACGCACACCGGCAGTAATCGGCGATGCTCGGCGCCCACAAGACGCCGGGCAATGTGCGGCACCATCAGCCCGACAAAGCCGATGGAGCCGCTGATGGACACCAGCACACCGGTCATCAGCGAGGCGATCAAAAACACCTTGAGCCGCACGTTGCGCGCGTTCAGGCCCAGGGTAACGGCAGTCTGTTCACCGGCCATCAGCGCGTTCAACGGACGCGCCATGCCCAGCAGCAACACCAGCCCCAGCAACACCGTGGCGAAGGGAATTGCCAGCAACTCCCAGCGCGCCAGGCCGAGGCCGCCGAGCATCCAGAACATCACCGCCGACGCCGCACGATGGTCACCCATGAACAGCAGCAAGTTGGCCACCGCCATCATCACGAACGACACCGCCACGCCGCACAGCAGCAACCGGTCGCTCTCCAGCCGACCGTTGCGACTGGCCACCGCCAGCACCACGATCATGCTCAACAAGGCACCGATAAACGCCGCGATAGGCAGGGTGAGCAAACCGATCACTTCGCCCACATGCAGCACCACAATCACCGCGCCCAGGGTGGCGCCGGAGGTCACGCCGAGCAGGTGCGGGTCCGCCAGCGGGTTGCGTGTGACGGCCTGCAACACCGCACCAATCAACGCCAGCCCTGCGCCCACCAAGGCCCCGAGCAACATGCGCGGCACGCGGATCAGCCACACGATGTGTTCCTGCCCTGCGCTCCAGTCCACCTCGCCAAGGCCGAAGGCTTTGTGCAGCAAAATTCGCCACACCACGTCCACCGGCACCCGCGCCGAGCCGAACCCCAGCGAGACCACGCACGAGATCAGCAACAACGCGCCAAGGGCACTCAGCAGCAGGGCGTAGCGACGGGTGATCATTCGCCGTGGAACCCCTTGGCCAGGGTTTCAACCGCCAGCACGTTGTCGATGCCCGGCGTGGCCTGCACGTAGGGAATCACGATAAAGCGTTGGTTCTTGATGGCGTCCACCGATTGCAGTGCCGGGTTGTTGAGCAGGAACTGCTCTTTTTGGTCCGCGGTGATTTCGCTGTAGTCGACGATCACGATGACCTGCGGGTTGCGCTCCACCACGGTTTCCCAGTTGACGCGGGTCCAGCTGGCGTCCACGTCGTCGAGGATATTGCGCCCACCGGCGGCGTCGATCAGCGCCTGGGGCATGCCCAGGCGGCCGGAGGTCATGGCGCGGTCTTCACCGCTGTCGTAGAGGAATACCCGAGGCTTTTCGGCCGGCAGGGTTTTCTGCACGTCGGCGACCTGCGCCTGCATCTGCGCGATCAGCGCGTTGGCGCGATCCTGCACGTCGAAGATCTTGCCCAGGTTGCGCAGGTCGTTATAGGTGTCTTCCAGGGTGGCGGCCGGGCGCTTCATCACAAAGGCGCAGGACTCGGTCAGCTCATAGACGTTGATGCCCAGCGGTTGCAGGGTTTGCGGGGTGAGGTCGCCACCGACGCGCATGCCGTAGTCCCAGCCGGCGAAGAAGAAGTCGACGTTGGCATTCAGCAGGGTTTCCACCGACGGGTATTTGCTCGCCAGTTCCGGCAGGCCGTCGAGGATCTGCGCCATTTCCGGGGTTACCGACTTCCAGCCGGTGACGCCGCTGTAGCCGGCCATGTGCGACTTGAGGCCCAGGGCGAGCATCATCTGGGTCATGTTGATGTCGTGGCTGACCGCGTGTTTCGGCGCTTCGGCGAAGCTCACTTCGCGGTTGCAGCTCTGGATTTTCAGCGGGTAACGGGTCGCTTCGGCGAACGCCTGGGAAGTGCCGAGCAGCAAAACGAGAGACAGCAGGGAGCGCAGGATCATGGTTGGGTTATCCAGGTAATTCGGGGGTAGCCGGACAAGGGATGGGTGTCGATCAATGCTTCAACGCCGAACACCTCGCGCAGCAGTTCGGCGGTCAGCACTGCGTGAGGCGTACCGCTGGCGACGATGCGCCCGTGGTTTATCACGTACAGGCGATCACAGAACGCGGCGGCCAGGTTCAGGTCGTGGATGCTGGCGAGGGTGCCGATGTTCAGGCGCTTGACCAGTTGCAGCAATTGCAACTGGTAGCGCGGGTCGAGGTGGTTGGTCGGTTCGTCGAGGATCAGCAGTTGCGGTTGCTGGGCCAGGGCGCGGGCGAGGATCACCCGCTGCTTTTCACCGCCCGAGAGGGTGGCGAAGGCGTGGTCTTCAAAGCCCAGCAGGCCGACGTTATCCAAGGCCTGGCGGATCAGGTTGCGGTCTTCAACCGTGTCGCTGTCGAACAGGCCCTTGTGAGGTGTGCGGCCCATGGCGACCACTTCATCCACCCGCAGGCCGAACGCGTCGGGAAACTCCTGGAGCACCACGGCGATACGTTGCGCGCACCACTTCGAGGATTGCTTCCACACGTTCTGGTGTTCCAGCAGCACCTCACCCTCGGCCGGTTTGCTGAACCGATAGGCGCAACGCAGCAGGCTGGTCTTGCCGCTGCCGTTGGGGCCGATCAGCCCGACAAATTCACCGGCGCTCACGTGCAGGCTGGCGTCACGCAGTTGGAACTGGTGATGACAGTGCTCGTGGCCTGGTGGGGTCCAGGCGAGGTCGGTGAGATTGAGTGAGGTCATGCCGTTCTCATTAGAAGGTGTAGTCCGCCGTCACAAAGAACGACCTGGGCTCGCCAAGAATCCATTGCTGGCCGTCATTGTATTGGCTGACGGCGTAGGTGCGGTCGAACAGGTTATTCAATTGCAGGCCCAATGTCGTGTTGCGCATGGCTTTCCATGACACGGTGGCGTCCACCACGGTGTAGCTCGGCACTTCGCTGGTGTTGGCGGTGTTGGCGAAACGCGCGTCGACATAACGCACGCCGGCACCCGCGCGGATGTCGTCGGTCACCGCTTTGCTCAGCCACAGGTTGGCGGTGCGGCGCGGCACGTCGGTGGGGCGGTTGCCGTCGCGGGACACGGCCTGGCCGTTGACCACTTCGGAGAAGTCGTCGTACTGCGCCCGCACGATGGCGGCGTTGGCTTGCAACTGCCAGGCGTTTGGCAGTTGCAGGTCGAGGCTGGCTTCCAGGCCGTTGGAGGATTGCTGGCCCACTTGTTCTTTCAAGTCGGTGCCGGGAATGCTGACCAACAGTTTCTTTTTGACGATGTGGTAGGCCGCCAGGGTCCATTCGCCGCGCGAGTCCCAGAACGCTTGCTTGAGGCCGATCTCGGTCTGTTTGGCGGTGGACAGGCCGAAATTCTGCTGGCTCGGGCTCAGGGTGATCAGGCTGCCGACGCCGTCGGTGCTGGTGGCGTACTGGCCGTACACCGAGGTGTCCGGGGTGATGGCGTAGACCAGGCCGGCTTTCCAGTTGTTGCCGGTGAGGGTTTTGTTGGAGTCGTTGTGGTCCTGTGTCAGGTCTTCACGATCAATGTGCAGGTAATCGCGGCGCACACCGGTGATCAGCGACAGCTTGTCGGTCAGTTGCAGGCGGTTTTCGGCGAAGGCCGCCAACTGCCTGGTGGTGCTCACGGACTGCGGAATGAACGGGTCGGCACTTTCAAACGGCAGCGGCACCGGGTGCAGGATGTCCACCGGCTGGCCGGCATTCGTGACGTCATCGAACGGCGAGTTGCTGGCCAGGCGGAAGCGAATGCGGTTGTACTCGACGCCCGTCACCGTCTGGCTGTCGAGGCCGAACAGGGTGTGTTTGAAGGTAAAGGTCTGGCGGTCGCCGACCTGTTCCTGATTGTGCTTGATGCCCAGGTAGCTCTGGCGCACCAGCCCGCCGTCGACAGCGTTGTAGCTCTCGGCGTTCTGCCAGCGGCGCTGGTTTTTCAGGTACGACAGTTCGTTGGTGGCCGTGACGTTATCGTTGATCTGCCACTCGCTGGTCAGGCGCGTCCACTGGTCGTTGTAGTGCTGGATATCGTTGCTGACGTTGTAGTTCTTGTCCCGCAGGCCCTTGTGCAACTGGCCGTTGATCAATGGCGTGCCGTAGTCGTTTTGCGGGGTCTGGTCGCCGTAGTCAGTGGCCAGGGTGAAGCTCAGGTTGTCGGCTGCCTGCCAGCGCAGGGCGCCGCTGACGAAGTCGCTGCCGGACTCGCCACGGTCGATGAAACCGTTGCTGCGCAGGCGGTTGATGTTCAGGCGGTAGCTCAGGGTGTCGGTCAGCGAGCCGCCGCTGTCGAGGGCTTGTTGCTGGCGATCATAAGAACCGTAGCCCAGGCGGATATGGTTTTCGATCTCGCCTTCGAAGGGCTTCTTCGGGATCGTGTTGATCACCGCACCAGTGGCGCCCTGGCCGTACATCACCGAGGCCGGGCCGCGCAGCACGTCCACACGCTCCACGGACCAGGTGTCGACCGGGAAGGTGGACGTGCCCGCGCCATCGAACATGCGGGCGCCGTCGTACAGTTGCAGCACTGAACTCTGGCCGGTAAAACCGCGCGCCGCCAATGAGGTGCCGCCGTCGCCCGGGGTGCCGGTGCGGCTGATGCCGGTGGCGCGGGAAATAGCGTCCTGCACCGTGGCATCGCCCCGTGCGCGGATTTGCTCGCCGGTCTGGCTTTCAACGCTGCCAGGGGTTTGCAGGGCTGTAAGGTTCAGGCGCGAACCTGCGGTGGTCGGGGTGTTCAGGTCGACGCGCTCGTCATCGACCGCCGGCGCGGAGACGGCACTGGCGGGAAGAGTCAGGGCCTGGGCGCTGTTTTGCAGGGCGAGCA
Organism: Pseudomonas sp. TH32; assembly: GCF_016650855.1. Classification (NCBI taxonomy): domain Bacteria; kingdom Pseudomonadati; phylum Pseudomonadota; class Gammaproteobacteria; order Pseudomonadales; family Pseudomonadaceae; genus Pseudomonas; species Pseudomonas sp. TH32. Next base: position 6,204,228 of record NZ_JAEKFA010000002.1, read on the forward strand.
GGCACAGGCCGGACGCAAGGTACTTGTTCATCGGACGATAAATCGCTTCTTCGAGGCGGTACTCGCCGCAGGGCGCGGCGAGTCGGGAAATACACTAAGTGTTACAACATAACACTTCGCATGGCGTGGGCGAAAGCCCGCGCAAGACTACATAACGCCTCTAAGCAGGGCATCTCGCCTGCTTCATGCTGAACCTGAGGCAGATTCACGTTGGCCAAACACGCGTGAAAGCACCAGCCGGTCCAACGCCCAGACCACGATCAACGAGGCGCCCACCAGCGGAAAGACAATCGCCAGCCCGAGCATGATCACCATCGCGGTTTTCCATTTCGGCAGGTCGTGACGCAACGGCGGAACGCCCAGCCCGCCCTGTGGACGACGCTTCCACCAGATCACCACACCGCTGACGGCGCTGAGCAGGATCATCAGGCAAATCAGCAGCACGATGATCTGGTTGACCGGCCCGAACATCTTGCCTTCATGCAGCATCACGCCCATTTCGGTGGCGCGGGCCACACCGTTGTACTGCTCCCAGCGCACATCGGCGAGGACCTTGCCGGTGTATTGATCCACATGCAGGGTGGCGTCGTTGCGCGGGTCGTTGGCGAACACCGCGACAGTGAATACGCCTTCGGCGGTGGTGGGGAAGGTGATGCTGTAGCCGGGCTCGACCTTGCGCGACTGAGCGAGGTCTACCACCTGTTGCAGGCGGATGCCCGGGGCGGCGGGGCCGTGGCTCATGCCGGCGTGGTTCATGTGCTCGGCGTGGTCGCCGGACATCGGCATCGGCGTGTTTTCCATGGCCCAGGGCACGGTCTGTTGGCTCGCCGTGTTGAGGCTGCGGGCCTGTTGGTCGGACTGCGGAACGTTGTTCCACATCGCCGCCGGAAATTTATTCCACAGCTCGGCGTATTGCTTGCCCCAGAAGCCGGTCCAGGTCATGCCGCTGAGCAGCATCACCAGCAGAAAGGCCGCGCCCCAGAAGCCCGCGACCGCGTGCAAATCGCGCCAGAACAAACGGCCGCGACTGCCCAGCCGGGGCCACAGAATGCCCGCCGCCGACGTGCCTCGCGGCCACCACAGATACAGCCCCGAAATCACCAGCATCACGCCCCAGCCGGCGGCGAGTTCCACCAGGCGATCGCCGACGGTGCCGATCATCAATTCGCCATGCAGCGCGCGGGCTATGGCTTGCAGATTGTTCTTCGCGTCTTGCTCACCGAGTACGGTGCCGCGATACGGGTCGACGAATACGGTCACCTCATGCCCGTCGTTGCGCATCACGAATTGCGCGCTGCTGGTGGCGTCGGCAGGCGGCAGGTATTTGCTGATCTTGCCTTGTGGGTAGGCGGCCTGGGCGCGTTGCAGTTGCTCGTCCGCACTCAATGCGTGCTCGGCGCTTTGCACGGTCAGCAGGTGGCCGTACATCAGCGGGTCGAGCTGGGGTTTGAACAGGTAGATGATGCCGGTCAGGGCCAGCAGCACCATGAACGGCGCGACAAACAGCCCGGCGTAGAAATGCCAGCGCCAGGCCAGGTTGTAGAAGGAAATCTTTGGTGGGTTCATCAGGGTGTGCTCCGCAAAGGCTTGGAATTTTGTGTTATCGAGGCCGCCATCGCGGGCAAGCCCGCTCCCACAGGGGAATGCATTTCAACGGTGGGAGCCGGCTTGCCTGCGATGCTTTTAGAAGCTCATGTCCACCTTGGTCCAGAGCGTGCGCCCCGGTTCCTTGATGGCTTGCGGGTCATTGGCCGGGTAGCCGAACCCGGCATTGCCGGCCAGGTTCAAGTGCTCGGCGTACGCCTTGCCGAACAGGTTGTCGACGCCCGTGCTGACCTTGAAGTTTTTGTTGATGCGATACGCCGCGTTCAGCGAGAACACGCCAAACCCCGAGCTCTTGTCGAAGTCCTTGCCGACCACGTTGCCCTTGTTCTGGTCGATGCGGTTTTGCGCCGCGACCACCCGCCACAAGGCCCCGGCGCTCCAGTCGTCCTGGCTGTAGGTGAGCCCGAAGCGTGCATCCAGTGGCGGGATTTGCGGCAGCGGTTTGCCGTCGCTGGTGTTCTTGCCCCAGGCGTAGGCGAAGGTGGCGTCGGCTTTCCAGTGTGAGGTCAGCTTGTACGCTGCACCCAACTCACCGCCCATGATTCGCCCATCCACATTGCGCGCCTGGGAGGTGGTGCCCATCATTCCCGGCTGGTAGTCGAACAGGATGAAGTCCCGCACCTGGCCGACGTAGCCCGAGGCCCAGGCGTCGAGGTCGGCGGACTTGTATTGCAGGCCGAAATCCAGCTGGGTGGTTTTCTCGGGCTTCACGCCGTCGAAGGCATTCACCGCTCCGGCTGCCCCGGTGTCGGGGGAAAACAGTTCCCAGTAATCCGGGAAACGCTCCGAGTGCCCAAGCCCTGCGTACAGGGTAGTGGGGCTGTCGGCCAGGTCGTGCTCATAGCGCACAAAGCCCGATGGCAGCGTATCGGCGCGGGTGTTGCCGGCAGTGGGGTTGGGGCTGCTCATCATCCCGGAGCCAATGGTTTGCCGGAAATCCTTGGCCGAGGCGCGGTCGACGCGGGCGCCGGTGATCAGGCGGTCGCGGTCGGCGGCGTACCAGGTTAGTTCGCCGAACACGCCGTAGTTGTGGAAGTTGGCGTCCTTGCTGCGGGGCAGGTCCTTGTAGGTGTCGATGCCCATGGCGCTGCGTTCGCGGTGCTCGTTGGTTTGCGCATCCAGGCCGCTGATCAACTGCACATCGGCCCAGCGCCAGGTGGCCTTGATGCGGGCGCCGAGGGTGCGGCGGTCGACGTTGGCCGCCATGGGCCCGGCCATCATCCCGGTGCCCGACGGGACGCGCAGGGTGTAGTTGTCCATCACGTGGTCGGCGTAGTTGTAGTAGATCTGCGCCTCGACCTTGTCCAGCACCTCGCCGATGTTGGATTTCTCGAAGCGCAGGCCGAGGCTTTCGCGCAAGAACTGCGAACCGTCCATGCCACGCCCGGCGTAGCGGGCTTCGCCATCGCCACGGCCAGCGGTGAGTTCCAGCAGGGTGTCGGCGTCCGGGGTCCAGCCCACGGCCACGTCGCCGTTCCACTTGTCGTAGCGCGAGGCGACGGTGTCGTTGTTGCCGTCCTTGTAGTCATCGGCGTGGGCCTGGTTGCCGATTACCCGCACATACCCCAACGGCCCGCCTGCGGCCGCATCGACGACTTTATCGAAGCGCCCGTTGGAGCCCGCCAGGATGCTCGCGTTGACCCGCGTACCCAGCTCACCGAACTGCTCGGGCTCGCGCTCGAACAGGATCGTGCCCGCCGAAGCGCCCGGGCCCCAGAGCACGGTTTGCGGGCCCTTGATCACCGTCAGCTTGTCGTAGGTTTCCGGCGAGATGTAGGAGGTGGGCGCGTCCATCCGCCCCGGGCAGGCGCCGAGCATCATGCTGCCGTTGGTAAGGATATTCAGGCGCGAGCCGAACATGCCCCGCAGCACCGGGTCGCCATTGGTGCCGCCGTTGCGCACCAGGGCGAAGCCGGGGATGGTCTTGAGGTAGTCGCCGCCGTCGCTGGCGGGCACTGGTTGGCGCGGGTCCTTGGGGTTGGTGACGACGGTCAGGGGGAGCTGGGGGCGATCGCAGTGATCACCGTCGGGCTCAGTTCATTGTGGTCGGCGTGCTCCTCGGCATGGGCCTGTGGAACCAGCAGCGCGCCGCATAGAACGGCGAACACGGGAGTGCATCCCAAACGGGTGTCAGCAGAAAACCTGGACATGAAAAATTCCATCATTCATTCGTAAACAACACGGCCAGCAGCCTGCGGCTGTCTGTCTAAAGTCGGCCGGGGTGAAGTAACGGTGTGAAGGGCTTACGCGATGATGGGCGGGGCGCGGCTGCGGGCGCCGGGGAACACGGTTTGCCGGGCATGGCCCAAGCGTGGGGCGGGGGTGAGGGCATTGGCGGGCGGCGGGCTGCCGAGGGTGACAAACGACACGCTGCCAGGCAACGCCGGGCAACTGAAAAGCAGGCTGCAATAGCCGCACTTTTCCCAAAGCACAGGGTGCTCGTCGGGGGCCTTGTGGTGGTCGGTGGCAGGCTTGGCGTCGCCATGGCAGCTCGGGGCGTCCATGGACATTGCCATCGACATACCGGCGTGATGATCCATCGGCATCGCTTGGGAAATCAGCGGACCGATAAAGATCATCAGCATGGCGAACAGGCTGATCCAGCTGCCGCGCATAAGGCTCATTGGCTTACGGCGGTGTGGGGACAACCTGGCGCGTGGGGCGCCCACGAAGGTTTATCTACTGGGCGTGCATGTGCTCGTGACTGGCCATGGGCGGTTGCTTCTGCACTGACACTTCCACCTTCACGGGTCCTGCTTTCTCGAAGTTCAGGGTCAGCGGGAAATGCTGGCCGTCGCGCAATACGCTGCGGTCCTTCAGGTCCAGCAGCATCACGTGGTAGGCCATGGGCGCGAACGTCAGGTCACCTTTGGCCGGCACCGCGACGCTGGCCACCTGCTGCATCTTCATCAGATCGCCCTGCATCACATGCTCATGCAGCTCGGCCTTGGCGGCCACGGGCGTGTCGACGCTGAGCAGGCGATCCGCATGCTCGCCCTGGTTATGAATCACGAAATACGCCGCGACGGTCGGCGCGTTGGGCGGCAGCTCCTGGGACCAGGGTTCGCTGACCACCAGTTCGCCGACCTTGAAGTCTTCGGCATTGGCAGCAGCACACACCGGCAGCAACAACGCAGCCAGAAGCAGGGAAGATTTAAGCATGGCAGTTCTCCAGAACGGTTCTAAACGCAGTTCACTTGCGAAGAAATCAGACCGTTGGAGAGGCACGGGGGTTAAGGCTCGGCCATTGCTGGCGCGGGGCAGGGGATTGCAATGACGGCGGCGGCAGGTCTTGCACCGCGTCGAATCGTGCGAAATACAGCGTGGGCGAATGCCCCGGCAGCGCCACCAACGGCGCCGAGCCCGAGCAGCACCAGCAATGCTGCATGGTGGAGTGATCGTCCTGCTGCGGTGCCGGAATTTCCAGCTTGCCCAGGGCAATGGCCGTCAGCTTGGTGGCATTGGAGGAGCAGAAACTGCCCCACAGCAATTGCTTGACCGGGTCGTCCGCCTGCTGCATCGCACTCGCCAGCGGCATGGCAAACGCATTGAACAGCACTGCAAGGCAGGCTATCCAGGCAATTGCAAAGCGTTGACGGGCCATGGCGGACAATCCGTAGGGTTAAACGATCAGGTGGGTATTTAGCCTGATCGGGGGGGATAAGTAAAAAGGGGCGGTGTGGTTTGGTGTCGCAGTGCGATCACGTTATGCCGTAGGGACGCCGTGGACCTGCATATCGACACCTAGCGCTTTCCGAATCACTGCGAATATTGCAGCCAGGTTATCCATACTGGGGTTACCACTGGCTGACAGCATTCGATGCAGGCTTTTACTAGGTTTTGCTGTCTCTTTCGCGAGCCCTTCAAAGCCCACTGTCGCATTGACCAAGTCACGGAGAATTACGCGTGAGATTTCCGGTTCGCCATTGAGAAACAGCGTAGCAGCCTCATCCAGGAGTGCTTGGGCAAATTCAGGGTCGCGTTGAGCACGTTCGGCAATGGTGTGTTTGTAACTGCGGGTTAGCGCCATGCTGACTACCTCTTTTGTTCCGATTTCTTGCCACGCTGATGCTCATTGATCAGCGATTTCACTACTTTGATATCGCGTTTTTGACTCGATTTATCGCCACCGCCGAACAGTATGATTAATCGGTGGCCTTCTTGTATCAGATAGATTCGAAGGCCTGGCCCCCAGTTAATACGGTATTCGCCGAATCCCTCGAACCATTTGATGTTGCTGGTGTTACCCCGTTCAAGCCGCACCAGCGCAGTTGAAACTTTGGTTGCTGCCGCTACATTCAAGGATGAAAACCACTCATCGAACGGGCTGATTTGGTTATCGCGTCGATATTCTTCAATCTCAATCATTGGCCGTCCTGAAGGTAACAAATAGGTTACTAATCAAGCAAGCGAGCGATCCTGACTTATCGAATGAAATTTGCCAACGCCATGAGTGTTTCCTTGAGCGACAAGAGTTCCCGGTCCACCGCCGCCAACACCGGCCGCCTCAAAACCAACACCGGCACCCCCCGCTCCCGTGCCACTTCCAGCTTCGGCTCGGTAGCCGTGCTGCCGCTGTTCTTGCTGATCAGCACATCAATCTGCCGCCGCTCAAACAACGCCCGCTCATCCTCGATCAAAAACGGCCCACGGGCGCCAATCACTTCGCAGCGTTGATTGCCGGGGTACACGTCCAGTGCGCGCAGCGTCCAGAACTGTTCAGCGGGGATTTCGTGCAGGTGTTGCAGCGGCTCCCGGCCCAGCGTGAACAGCGGTCGCTTGAAGGGCTTGAGGGCTTCGATCAGCTCGGCCCAGTCACTCACCTCGCGCCAGTCATCACCGGCCTGTGGCTGCCATGCCGGGCGGCGCAGGGCCCAGCAGGCTACGCCGCACAAACCAGCGGCGCGGGCAGCATTGGCGCTGATCTGCGCGGCATACGGATGGGTCGCGTCCAGCACCAGTTCGATGCCTTCATCGCGAATGAACTGCGCCAGGCCTTCAGCACCGCCGTACCCGCCAACCCGCACCTGACAGGTGAGATCGGTAGGCACCCGCCCCACACCCGCCAGGCTATAGATATGCTCTGGGCCCAACGTGCGGGCGATGGCCAGGGCTTCCGTCACGCCGCCCAACAGCAGGATGCGTTTCATAGCGGCTTGATCACTTCCAGCAAGGTGATCGGCAGTGCCTGGCGCCAGGTATCGAAATCCCCCAGCGGCTGGGCCTGGGCCACATGAATGCGGGTCAGCTCGCCGCCGTGTTGTTCGCGCCAGGCCATCAGGGTCATTTCGCTTTGCAGGGTCACGGCGTTGGCCACCAGCCGGCCGCCGGGGCGCAGGTGGTGCCAGCAGGTGTCGAGCACGCCGTCGCGGGTCACGCCGCCGCCGATGAAGATCGCGTTCGGCGCTTCCAGGCCCGCGAGTGCATGGGGCGCGGTGCCGCGAATCAGTTGCAGGCCGGGGACGCCAAGGGCATCACGGTTGTGTTCGATCAGCACTTGCCGGCCTTCGTCGGCCTCGATGGCCAGCGCGCGGCAACCGGGATGAGCACGCATCCATTCGATCCCGATGGAGCCGCTGCCTGCGCCCACGTCCCACAGCAGTTCGCCGGGCATTGGCGCGAGGCGGGCGAGGGTCATGGCGCGCACGTCGCGCTTGGTCAGTTGGCCGTCGTGCTTGAAGGCCGAGTCCGGCAGCCCTGCCAGGCGTGACAGGCGCGGTGTATTGGCGTCGGCCACGCAGTCGATGGCCACCAGATTCAACGCGGCAATCGGCTCGTCAGGCCAATCCCGGGCGATGCTATCGATGCGCCGCTCATCCGGCCCGCCGAGGTGTTCAAACACGCTCAGGCGACTTTCGCCAAACCCGCGCTCGGCCAATTGCGCCGCGATAGCCGCCGGGCTCTGGCCGTCATTGCTCAGCACCAGCAAACGCACGCCGGTAGCGAGGTGAGCATTCAGCGCCGCCAATGGCCGGGCAACCACCGACAGCGTCACTACGTCCTGCAACGGCCAGCCCAACCGCGCTGCCGCCAGGGACACAGAAGAGGGCGCCGGCAAAATCAGTAGCTCGTTGGCCGGAATCTGCCGAGCCAGGCTCGCGCCCACGCCATAGAACATGGGGTCGCCGCTGGCCAGCACGCACACCGCCTCACCTCGGCGCGCCAGCACCGGCTCCAGGGAAAACGGGCTGGGCCACAACTCGCGCTCGCCACGGATACACACCGGCAACAGGTCCAACTGACGTTGGCCGCCTACAATTATCGAGGCGCGCAACAGGGCATGCCGGGCGTTTCTGCCCAGGCCCTTGAAGCCGTCTTCACCGATGCCTACTACCGTCAGCCAGGGCGACATATGAATTCCTTGAACGACATCCGACGGGCAGGCTTTTCATGCCGCCGGACAAAGCAGGCATAATACCGCGCCTTTACCCGTGAACCGGTAGCCCTGTGAAACCACCACCACTGTCCAATACCTTGCGCCCCTCGGCTTGTCCGGGGTTGCTGCGTATTGTCCAGGCGTTGGATGGCGGGATTTGCCGGATCAAACTGGCGGGCGGTTCGATCCGCGCCGAGCAGGCGTTTGCCGTGGCCGACGCGGCCCAGGCCTATGCCGGCGGGGTGATCGAGGCGACCAACCGCGCCAACCTGCAGGTTCGCGGGATCGGCGCCGAACCGGACGCATTGATCGCCGCCCTGCTGGCCGCCGACCTGGGCCCCAGGAGCGCCGCCGGGGACGATGTGCGCAACCTGATGCTCAGCCCCAGCGCCGGCATCGACCGCGACATGCTGTTCGATACCCGGCCGTTGGCAGACGAGATCCTTGCCACCCTGGAAACCCACCCGCGTTTCCATGGGTTGTCGGCCAAGTTTGCCGTGCAGCTGGACGGCGGTGAGGCCCTGGCGATGCTCGAACACCACCACGACCTCTGGTTGTCGGCCTTCAACGCCAATGGCCAGACGCTATTGGCGTTCGGCCTGGCAGGCTGCCCTGCACAGGACGCGCCCCTGGCGGCGGTGCCTTTGGCGCAGGGACATGCACTGGTGGTGGCGGTGCTGGAATTGTTCCTTGAGCTGGCCCGGCCCGACCACACCCGCATGCGGCACCTGTTGGCCGAAACGTCTGTGGATAACTTTCTGGGGCAAATGAACCTGGCGTTGCAGCCTGTCGACGGCTTCTCACGCCGCGAAAACCCCGCGCCGCTGCACCTGGGAAGTTATCCACAGCGCCAAAAAAATCGGCGCTACGTCGCCGCCGTCGCCCCTTTGGGCCGCCTGGATTCGGCGATGCTCAGGGGCGCCGCGCAACTGGCCGTCGACCATGGCGACGCCACCCTGCGCGTCACGCCCTGGCAAGGCCTGCTACTGCCCAATATCCGGGATGCGGCGGCTGTGACCGAACGCCTAGAACAGCTTGGCTTTCTGTGTTCAGTGGACCAACCCCTGGCGCGCCTGATTGCCTGCACCGGTTCCAGCGGTTGCGCCAAAGGCCTGTCCGACACCAAGGCCGACGCCCTGCAACTGGCGACGCTTGCCCCAGGCCACAGCGTGCATGTGTCCGGCTGCCCCCGTTCCTGCGCCGCCGCACACACCGCGCCGGTCACCTTGCTGGCCGTGAGCCCCGGCCACTACGACCTCTATTTTCGCGACGCAGGCCTGCCCGGTTTCGGCCGCCTGCACGCGCGCACTCTTTCTATTGAAGCGGCGGGCGCCGTGTTGCGCGCCCACCCACGGAGCAACACCGATGATTGATTACATCCGCGACGGTCAGGAGATCTATCGCAACTCCTTCGCGATCATTCGCGCAGAAGCCAAGCTGGATCGCATTCCTGCCGACCTGGAAAAACTCGCCGTGCGGGTGATTCATGCCTGCGGCATGGTCGACGCCATCGACGGCCTGCAATTTTCCGAAGGTGCCGGCAAGGCCGGGCGCGAAGCCCTGGCCGCTGGCGCGCCGATCCTGTGTGATGCGCGGATGGTCTCCGAAGGCGTGACCCGTACGCGCCTGCCGGCCAACAACCCAGTGATCTGCACCCTGCGCGATGACAGCGTGCCGGAGTTGGCCCGCGAGCTGGGCAACACCCGTTCCGCCGCCGCCCTGGAGCTGTGGCGCCCGCACCTGGAAGGCAGCGTGGTGGTGATCGGCAATGCGCCGACTGCCTTGTTCTACCTGCTGGAAATGCTCGACGCCGGCGCGCCAAAACCCGCGCTGATCCTCGGGTTCCCGGTGGGTTTTGTCGGCGCCGCCGAATCCAAGGCCATGCTGGCTGCAGACAGCCGTGGCGTACCATTCGTGATCATGCAGGGCCGCCTGGGCGGCAGTGCGATGGCCGCCGCCGCGGTGAACGCCTTGGCCACGGAGGTCGAATAATGCCGGCACGCGGACGTTTGATTGGCCTGGGCGTAGGCCCCGGTGATCCGGAACTGATTACCCTGAAAGCCCTGCGCCTGCTGCGCGAATCGCCGGTGGTGGCGTACTTCGTGGCCAAAGGCAAGAAGGGCAACGCCTTCGGCATCATCGAAGACCATCTGGTGCCCCAGCAAACCCTGATGCCGCTGGTGTACCCGGTGACCACGGAAGTGTTGCCGGCGCCGTTGTCCTACGAGCAAGTGATCAGCGATTTCTACGACACCGCCAGTGTCGACGTGGCGGCGCACCTGGATGCCGGGCGCGACGTGGCAGTGATCTGCGAAGGCGACCCGTTCTTCTACGGTTCCTACATGTATTTGCACGACCGCCTGGCCGAGCGTTACGAAGCCCAGGTGATCCCGGGCGTGTGCTCGATGCTCGGTGGCGCCTCTGTGCTGGGCGCGCCGTTGGTGTACCGCAACCAGAGCCTGTCGGTGCTTTCCGGCGTATTGCCCCATGACGAACTCAAGCGTCGCCTGGCGGATGCCGATGCGGCGGTGATCATGAAGCTGGGGCGCAACTTCACCAAGGTGCGCCAGGTATTGGAAGATTTGGGGTTGGCGAGCCGGGCGTTGTACGTCGAGCGCGCGACCATGGCCAATCAGAAAATCGTCGCCCTGGACCAGGTCGATCCAACGTCCTCGCCGTACTTCTCGCTGATCATTGTTCCCGGCGAAAGGTGGCAAGGCTGATGACGGCTCCCGCGATTGTCATCCTGGGGCAGGGCAGCCTCGCCACGGCCCGGGCTATCCAGCAGGTGTATCCCGACGCGTTGATCCACGGCCTGGCCGGACGGGTCGAGGGCGCAGACCAGCCCTACACCGAATTCGGCGCTGCCGTGCGCCAGTTGTATCAACAGGGCACGCCGATCATTGCGTTGTGCGCCGCCGGGATAGTGATCCGCACGCTGGCGCCGCTGCTGTTGGAGAAAGGCGTGGAGCCTGCCGTGCTGGCGGTCGCCGAAGACGGCAGCGCCGTGGTGCCGCTGCTCGGCGGCCTCGGTGGCGTGAACGTACTGGCGCGGGAAATTGCCGCCGCCTTGGGCGTTGCCGCTGCGATCACCACCAGTGGCGAGCTGCGTTTTGGCACCTGCCTGCTTAATCCGCCCAGCGGTTATCAGTTGGGGGACTTGGAACTGGGCAAGCGCTTTGTGTCGGATTTGCTGGCGGGCGAATCGGTGCGCATCGAAGGCGCGGCACCGTGGCTGGACCAAGCCAACTTGCCGCAGGATCAGCAAGCGCGTCTGGCGATTCATGTGGGCAGCGCCGAGCGCACGCCTGCGGCTAATGAACTGCTGATTTACCCGAAGAACGTGTTGGTCAGCTGCCAGCCGGGGCCGCAATTGGCCGGCCGCATTCGTGCGGCGTTGCAGGACGCAGGGCTCGCCGTGCAGTCCCTGGCGTGTTTGCTGGCAGCTGAAACCGAGATGGCCGATTCGTCGTTGCATGAAGCGGCATTGGAGTTGGGCGTGCCATTGCGCTTCGCCGGTTTGGAGACGCCAGCGGACATTGCGATCACGTTGTCCGAGGCACCTCTGGACCTGTCCCAGATCGGTCGCCCCCGTGGTCGCTTGGCGGTCATCGGCCTGGGCCCCGGCGCTGCCGAACTGATGGTGCCCGCCGTGAAGGCCGAGCTGGCCCGCTGCACCGATGTGCTGGGTTACGAAACCTACGTGCGCATGGCCGGGCCATTCCGCCCGGACCAGATCCAGCATTGCACCGATAACCGCGAAGAAATGCAGCGCGCTCGTCACGCCTTTGAGCTGGCGGCGCAAGGGCGTTCGGTGGTGGTGGTGTCTTCGGGTGACCCGGGCGTATTCGCCATGGCCGCAGCGGTGATCGAAGCCCTGCACGAATCCGGCGACCCGGCCTGGCATCAGGTCGACCTGGAGATCCTGCCGGGCGTGTCGGCATCCCTCGCCACGGCGGCCCAGGCGGGTGCGCCGTTGGGGCATGACTTCTGCGTGATGTCGCTGTCGGACAACCTCAAGCCCTGGGCGATCATCGAGAAGCGCCTGGACCTGGCGTCCCAGGCCGACCTGGCGTTGGCGTTCTACAACCCGATTTCCCGTGCGCGGCCCTGGCAGTTGGGGCGCGCCCTGGAGATCGTCGCTCAGCACCGCACGGCCGAGACGCCAGTGGTGTTGGGCCGCGATATTGGCCGCCCGGGCCAGACCCTGCGCGTCACGACCCTGGGGCAACTGACCCCGGAGCAAGTGGACATGCGCACCATGGTGCTGATCGGCTCGTCCACCACCTGTGTATTCCCCCGGGCCGGTGGTGGCGAGTGGGTGTACACGCCACGTTGGTACGGCGAGAAACCGGCCTCCTGAAAAACGGTGGCCCCGCCATGGGGCCGCCTTGAAAAAGCTCTCAGGTGATGGAAGAAAGGTCTGCTTGCCGAGTGTTTTTTGCATCGGGTCGAGTCGTACCTTTCTCTACCGGCTGAAGAAAAACACGACGCCTTTCCACGCCGCCGGTTCATCCCCAACGTTTACTCAGCGCCGCCGCCCGGGGTGGTTTTTCCCGCGTGCTGCAGCGCGTTTTGTCGTCCATTTCCAGTAACTCAAAATCCCCGGCAACTCGACTAGTGTTGGCGTTAAGCCCCATGTTGGGGGTTATGGAGAATGGCTATGGAGCGAAATAACAGACGGATCAACAGTGCAAAACGCAGGAAGCTGATTGCCGCTTACCGGCTTCCGGGTGCGTCCGGCCTGTCGTCCGGGTGGGTCCCGCCGGTGAGGCCCGAGGGCGATGATGGGTTGAATGCGGCGGTGGTGAACAACAGTGTCATGTCGTTTGTGGACGGCATGACGAACCTCAACAAGGAATACACCCGCAAGAGTTATCTGCTGGCCAGCAGCTACGTCAGCGATGTGTTGCGCATCGCACGGGGCACGGAGGCCTGGTACGACGAATTTATCAAGGTGATGATCAGCCTGGGCTGGATCCCGGTCAGGAGCAGTTTTGAGCGGGTGTACACGACCCGCAAAGGGTTGTCGGTGCAGTTGGCGGCGCTGAATCTGGTGGCGGCCACGGTGGCTTCGACGTTCTTGTCGGGGCCGTTGATCAGCGCACTGTCCAAGCGGGTGGGTGATGCAGTGGAGGCCTTGAAGCAGCTCCCGGCCTCATTCGAGTTGTTCAAACGAAATACCACGACCCACGACGGTGGTGATTTCGGCTTGGCGTCCTGCTCGGAAACGGCGGGGGAAGTCTCGATGGTGTTGGTGACCTACAGTTCCCACGGTGTCAGCAAGCAGGTGGGCGTGCCGTTTCTGGAATGGGACAGTGGCTCCGTTGAAGCCTTCAGTGGTCGTACCTGCCTGGTGCTGAACAGCTCGGTGGTCAACGAAGCCACGCTTCAACTGCTGCGGGACAGCGCAGGGGACAAGGTCCGGCTGGCTATCGCCAAATACAGGATTTGATCTACGGCACCAGGTAACCGCGTACGCCGGTAAAGATGATTTGCGCGGCCAGGGCGCACACAAACAGCCCCATCAACCGGCTGACAATTTGCAAGCCCTGGTCGCCGAGGATGCGTTCGATTCGGTTGGACAGGTACAGCACCACGCCTACCGTCAGGCTGGCCAGGGCAATGCTGAGGATGGCAGTGATCTTGTCGTCCCAATGCGGCTGGCTGACGCCCATCACCAGCAGCGCACCGATGGTGCCGGGGCCGACGGTCAGGGGGATGGTCAGCGGCACGATGGTCACGTCCTGCTGTACGTTGTCGGTCTGCACCGCCGACTTGCCTTGGGCCATGCCCAGGGCCGAGATAAACAGCACACTGCCGGCGCCGATGCGGAAGGCGTCGACGGTGATGCCGAATACGCTGAAGATCACCCGGCCGAACAGGTAGAGCAACACGCTCGAGACCAGGGTGGCGAGGGCCACTTTCCAGGCCAGGCGCCGCCGCTCCTTGCTGGAGTAACCGCGAGTCAGGCTGATAAAGCAGGAGAGCACGAAGAAGGGGCTGTAGAGCACCAGCATCTTCAGGTAAACGCTGAATAGCACATGGAGCATGGTGGGAGCTCACAGCGAAGGAGGGCGAGCGGGAGTTTATCAGGCCTGTGGCTGAGCGCTATCTGTGAAGCGACATCAATCCAATGTGGGAGCGGGCTTGCCCGCTCCCACATTTGGATCTGCGTCATGCCTGGGTCAGGTAGGTGCGTGTTCCGGTCGCTGTTGGCGCTGCGCAACCCAATACTCCACCAGCTCACGCAACTGCGACAACTCCACCGGCTTGGCCATGTGCCCGTCCATCCCGGCCTGGCGTGCACGCTCTTTATGCTCTGAAAGAATGTGCGCTGTCAGCGCCACGATCGGCGTACGAATCCGCTGGTTGCTGACTTCCCATGCCCGCAGTTGCTGGGTGGCGGAGAAGCCATCGAGGATCGGCATTTCACAGTCCATCAACACCAGGTCGTAGCGCTGGGCCTTCATCGCCTGCAGGGCTTCTTCGCCGTTGCTCGCGGTGTCGGGCTGCAGGTTGAGCTTGCCGAGCATGCCGCGAATCACCTTGGTGGAGATGCTGTTGTCTTCCGCCACCAGGATCTTGAAATCACTCGGCACCGTCACGGGAACGGGGGCGCTGATCGCCGGCTGGCGAGGCTGCACGGCGCCCTTGCTGCGTTGGGTCAGTTCGTCGGCGAGCGTGGTCTTGAGGGTATAACCGGCCACGGGCTTGGCGAGGATGCGTTTGATCCCGCAGTTGCGCGCGATGATCTTGCTCGGCGCATTGCTGATGCCGGTGAGCATGATCAGCAAGATGTCGTGGTTCAGGCTCGGGTCTTCCTTGATCTTCGCCGCCAGTTGCATGCCGGTCATGCCAGGCATGTTCTGGTCCAGCAGCACCACGTCGAAATAGTCCCGCAGGTGCGCCTTGGTGCGCAGCAGCGCCAAGGCTTCCTTGCCCGACGGCACGGCGCTCACGTTCAGGCCCCAGGCCGTGCATTGTTGCACCAGCACTTTGCGGCAGGTGTCGTTGTCGTCCACCACCAGCACGCGTGCACCCTTGAGCGGGCCGTCGAGGTCGGAGGTCGGATGCTCCAGGCGTTCCGGGTCCAGCGGCAAGGTCAGCCACAGCGTGCTGCCCTGTTGGCTGCCACTCTTGATGCCGAACTCGCCGTTCATCAACAGGATCAACTGGCGGGCGATGACCAGGCCCAGATGGCCGCTCAAGCGGGTGGCGGACAGGAAGTTCTTGCTGTGCAACTCGCTGTGCAGCAGGGCGTCGCGCTCGGCGGGTTCCATCGGCAGGCCGCTGTCTTGCACGGCGATGCGCAGGCGCGGTTTGCTGCTGCGCTCGTCCAGTGCCACGACGATCAGCACTTCGCCTTCGTCGGTTTTTTGCAGGGCGTTTTCCAGCAGGCTCAACAGCGCCTGGCGCAGGCGTGTCGGGTCACCGCTGATCACCCGTGGCACTTGTGGCTGGATAAAGCTGATCAGCTCGACGTTCTGCTGTTCGGCCTTGGCGCGGAAAATACTCAGGCAGTCTTCGATCAACGCATTGAGGTCGAATTGCACGTCGTCCAGTTCGATCTGCCCGGACTCCAGCTTGGAGATGTCGAGAATCTCGTTGATCAGGGTGAGCAGTTCATTGCCGGCGCTATGAATGGTTTGCACATAGTCCCGCTGCTTGACCGACAGCGGCGTGCCCAGCAGCAGTTCGGTCATGCCCAGCACACCGTTCATGGGGGTGCGGATTTCGTGGCTGATCTTCGCCAGGAACTCGGCCTTGGCGGCGATTTCGGCATTGCTGGCCGCCAGGTCGCGGCTGAGGCTGAAGTTGTCTTCGGTGATTGCGCGCTGGCGTTCGCCCAATGCCAGGCTCATCAACAGGCCGCTGAGGCAGATAAAGCCGAGCAGGGTGACGATCAAGCCTTGGGGCGCCACCAGTGTCAGGCCCAGCAACGCGGGCAGGATGATCAGCGTGCCGATGTTGAAGATCACCATCGCCACCATGAACAGCCGCGCCGGGCGATAACCTTTTTGCCAGTGATAGGCCGAGACGAACAGCATGCTCAGGCCGGCCAGCGCCACCAGGGCGTAGGTGATGATGTTCAGGGGCAGCGTATTGACGAACAGCAGCAACAGCCCGACCAGGACGATCAGCAGGATGTCGGCCATCAACAGCTTGTTCAGCGGGTGCGGGCCCAGGGGGGCAAAAAAACGGTAGGCGAACATCAGCCCGCACGGTGCCGTCAGCAGCAGGGCGAGGTAGGCGCCGGGGGTTTGTACCGCGTGCCAGTTCGGCAGCCACGGCCCCACCACGTTGAGCAACAGCGCCAGGCTGAGCATCAACAGCACTTCGCAGGCGGCGAGCCACAGGCTGCTGCGGGAGCGATGGTATGCGTAGCGGGTCAGGTTGTGCAGGATCAGCATCACCAGGCAGCCGAACAGCAGCCCGTAGATGAGTGTCTGGTTCTGGTTGGCCGCGGCCAGTACGGCGGGCTCCAGGGTGATGTAGGGGCGCAGTTCGTGTTCCGAGACCATGCGCAGGTACACGTCCAGCGGCTTCTGGCTTTGGGGCATCGGCAGCATGAAGTCGCTGCTGGGCAGCGGGCGCTCGGCCTGGGGCTGGCGGGTGCCGGTGGCTTGCTGCTCCACCAGGGTATCGCCGTCGAGCACGTACAGGTTCAGGTGAGACAGGTCGGGGGCGAATACCCGCAGCACTTGCTCGTGCTTGCCGGGTTGCAGCCTGAAGCGCACCCACAACGCACCGTCCGGTTGCGCGGCGGTAATCCGGTCCAGTTCGATGGGGCTGAATTGATTGATGTAGCGGGGCGAGCGGATATCGCTCAGTTGCAGATCGGCCTGTTCATCAAGCAATACCGCCCAGCCACTGCCTTGTGCGGCGGCCTGGGCCGGAAGCAAGCAGAGCAAGGTCAGCAGACTGACAGTGAAACCTATGGCGATCCTGAGCCAGCGCACGGCGAAATCCCTTCGTAGGTTGATGCATGGGTATAACTATGCGCGGGGCCACAAGAGTAGGGCAAGGGCCAAGGGCCCCTGCCTAACCGAACGGATAGCTGTTTACTGACTTTCGCCACGCTCACGGGCAATGGCGCGGTAGCCAATGTCGGTGCGGTAGAAGCAGCCCTTCCAGTCGATCTTTGCCGCCAGCTTGTAAGCCTGTTGCTGGGCGGCATCTACGCTGCTGCCCATGGCGGTTGCGCACAATACGCGACCACCGGCGGTGACCACCTTGCCATCCTTGAGCGCGGTGCCCGCGTGGAACACCTTGCCTTCCAGCGTAGCAGCCGCGTCCAGACCTTCAATCACATCGCCCTTGGCGTAGTCGGCCGGGTAGCCGCCGGCGGCCATCACGATGCCGACGCTTGGGCGCGGGTCCCATTGGGCTTCGACCTTGTCCAGGGCCTGGGCCAGCGCAGCTTCCACCAGCAACACCAGGCTCGACTGCAGGCGCAGCATCACCGGTTGGGTTTCCGGGTCGCCGAAGCGGCAGTTGAACTCGATGACTTTCGGGTTGCCGGCCTTGTCGATCATCAAGCCGGCGTACAGGAAGCCGGTGTACACGTTGCCTTCGTCCGCCATGCCGCGCACGGTGGGCCAGATCACCAGGTCCATCACGCGTTTGTGCACGTCGGCGGTGACCACTGGGGCCGGGGAGTAGGCACCCATGCCGCCGGTGTTCGGGCCGCTGTCGCCGTCGCCCACGCGTTTGTGGTCCTGGCTGGTGGCCATCGGCAGCACGTTCTTGCCGTCGACCATCACGATGAAGCTGGCTTCTTCGCCGTCGAGGAACTCTTCGATGACGACGCGCGAACCGGCTTCACCGAAAGCATTGCCGGCGAGCATGTCGCGTACGGCGTCTTCGGCTTCGGCCAGGGTCATTGCGACGATCACGCCTTTACCGGCGGCCAGGCCGTCGGCCTTGATCACGATCGGTGCACCGACCTCACGCAGATAAGCCAGGGCCGGCTCGATCTCGGTGAAGTTCTGGTAGTCGGCGGTCGGGATCTTGTGGCGCGCCAGGAAATCCTTGGTGAAGGCTTTCGAGCCTTCGAGCTGGGCAGCGCCGGCGGTAGGGCCGAAGCAGTCCAGGCCGCGGCTGCGGAACAGGTCCACAACGCCGGCCACCAGCGGCACTTCCGGACCGACGATGGTCAGGGAAACGTTTTTCTCGGCAAAGTCTGCCAGTTGCTCAAGGGCCAACACGTCGATGGCGACGTTTTCGCACTTGGCTTCAATGGCGGTGCCGGCGTTGCCGGGTGCAACGAACACTTTCTGGACGCGCGGGTCCTGGGCAACTTTCCAGGCCAGGGCGTGTTCACGGCCACCGCTGCCAATGATCAAAACATTCATTTCAAAAACCTCGAATTCTGTTAGTGGCGGAAGTGGCGCATGCCGGTAAACACCATGGCGATGCCGGCTTCATCAGCCGCTGCAATCACTTCTGCGTCACGCATCGAACCGCCTGGCTGGATTACTGCAGTCACGCCAGCTTTTGCGGCGTTGTCGAGGCCATCACGGAACGGGAAGAAAGCGTCGGACGCCATCACCGAGCCCTGCACTTGCAGGCCGGCATGTTCGGCCTTGATCGCAGCGATACGCGCCGAGTTCACACGGCTCATCTGGCCGGCGCCGACACCGATGGTCTGGCGGTTCTTGGCGTAGACGATGGCGTTGGATTTAACGTACTTGGCGACTTTCCAGGCGAAGATCAGGTCGTTGATTTCCTGTTCGGTCGGGGCGCGCTTGGTCACCACTTTCAGGTCGGCACTGCCGATCATGCCGATGTCGCGGCTCTGTACCAGCAAGCCGCCGTTGACGCGCTTGTAGTCCCAGGCAGCAGCACGCTCGGCCGACCACTCGCCGCAGGCCAGCAGGCGCACATTGGCCTTGGCAGCAACGATGGCGCGGGCTTCGTCGCTCACGGACGGGGCAATGATCACTTCAACGAACTGACGCTCAACGATCGCCTTGGCGGTCTCGGCGTCCAGCTCACGGTTGAAGGCGATGATGCCGCCGAAGGCCGACTCGGTGTCGGTGGCGTAGGCCAGTTCGTACGCCTGGCGGATGCCGCCTTCAGCGTCCGGGCTCACGGCCACGCCGCACGGGTTGGCGTGCTTGACGATCACGCAGGCTGGCTTGACGAAGCTCTTCACACATTCCAGCGCGGCGTCGGTGTCGGCCACGTTGTTGTAGGAAAGCTCTTTGCCTTGCAGTTGGGTTGCAGTGGCGATGCCGACTTCGGCAGGCTTGGCTTCCACGTAGAACGCCGCACTCTGGTGCGGGTTCTCGCCGTAGCGCATTTCCTGGGCCTTGATGAACTGGCTGTTGAAGGTGCGCGGGAACTGGCTGCGACCTTCAGTGCTGAGGGTTTCAGCCGCCTGGTTCACGGTGCCCATGTAGTTGGCGATCATGCCGTCGTAGGCAGCGGTGTGTTCGAAGGCCTTGAGCATCAGGTCGAAGCGCTGGGCGTAGGTCAGGCCGCCGGCTTTCAGGCTTTCCAGCACGTTGGCGTAATCGCTGGCGTTCACCACGATGGCCACGTCTTTGTGGTTTTTTGCTGCGGAGCGAACCATGGTCGGGCCGCCGATATCGATGTTTTCGATGGCGGTCGGCAGGTCGCAGCCTGGCTTGTTGATGGTGGCTTCGAACGGGTAGAGGTTAACGGCCACCAGGTCGATCGGCTTGATGCCGTGCTCGGTCATGATGGCGTCGTCGATACCGCGACGACCGAGGATCCCGCCGTGGATTTTCGGGTGCAGGGTCTTGACCCGACCGTCCATCATTTCTGCGAAACCGGTGTAGTCCGCCACTTCCACTGCGGCCACGCCGTTGTCCTGCAGCAGTTTGAAGGTCCCGCCGGTGGAGAGAATCTCCACACCCAGGGCTTCCAGCTCCCGGGCAAATTCGAGGATCCCGGTCTTGTCGGAGACACTGATCAAGGCACGGCGGATCGGCAGGCGGGTAGTCTGGTCGGTCATTTCAATTTCCATCAAAAGCAAAGGAGTCAGCAAAAAAGGCGACCGTTTTTACGCGGGCGCCTTTCTGGTTTGATTGAATGCTTACAGCAAATCGTACTGCTTGAGTTTCTTGCGCAGCGTGCCACGGTTCAGACCGAGCAGCTCACTGGCCTTGGTCTGGTTGCCCTTGACGTAGTTCATTACGCTTTCGAGCAACGGCGCCTCGACTTCGGAGAGCACCAGGTTGTACACGTCCGTGACGGCAGCGCCCTCAAGGTGGGCGAAATAATTGTGCAGCGCCTTCTCGACACTCCCGCGAAGGGTCTGGCCTTCTTCGCTCGGCGTGTTGAGGTGCTGTTTCAAATTGACGTTGTCGCTCACGGGTGTTGTTCCACTCACTAAAGTCTCGGTCATCATCGTCATGCGGCCACCCCTTCTCCGTCCCCTGTCACCAGGCTCTTGTAACGCTCGCAGAAGAACTCACGAACGTTGGCGCACTGTGCTTCCGTATCATCCAAACGATTGAAGTGGGCGCGAAACTCCCTGGCGCCCGGCAAGGTTGCGAGATACCAGCCCACATGCTTGCGAGCAATGCGTACTCCCATCACGTCTCCATAGAAGGCGTGCAGGGCGGCCAGATGCTCTAGCAGAATACGTTCCACCTCGATCAACTCCGGTGCCGGCAACACTTCGCCGGTACGCAGAAAATGCTCGATCTCACGAAAAATCCACGGCCGCCCCTGGGCAGCCCGGCCAATCAACAGGCCATCGGCACCGGTCGCGTGCAACACGCGCCGGGCTTTCTCGGCTGAATCGATATCGCCATTGGCAAAGACGGGAATCGACACCGCCTGCTTGATCGCGGCAATGGTGTCGTACTCGGCTTCACCGGTGTAAAGGTCGGCGCGGGTGCGGCCATGCACCGCCAGCGCTGTAATGCCCGCCTGCTCGGCGATCTTCGCCACCGTCAGGCCATTCTTGTTGTCCCGGTCCCAACCGGTGCGGATCTTCAGGGTGACCGGCACATCCACTGCAGCGACAACGGCATGCAGGATCTCGCTCACCAACTGCTCATCCTTCAACAGGGCAGAGCCTGCGGCCTTGTTGCAGACCTTCTTGGCCGGGCAACCCATGTTGATATCAATAATCTGCGCCCCCAACTCCACGTTGGCCCGGGCCGCATCCGCCAGCATTTGCGCATCACCGCCGGCGATCTGTACCGAGCGGGGCTCGGGATCACCTTCGTGGATCATGCGCATCCGCGATTTGCGGGTGTTCCACAAGCTCATGTCGCTGGTGACCATTTCCGAGACTACAAGCCCTGCGCCCAAACGCTTGCAAAGCTGACGAAAGGGCTGGTCGGTGACCCCTGCCATCGGGGCGAGGATCAAGCCGTTGTGCAATGTGTATGGGCCGATGCGTACCGCCGACATAGGACTTCCCTGTTGTGGGGCCGGATCATTAGAGTTCGAAAAAGGGTTGGCATGATACCCGCTCTCGATGACTGGATAAAGGCTGAATTGGATAAAATCTGAGCAGTTATTTTCTTATCGCCACCGGTTTGGTCAAACGCGGTGCAGTCAATAATCTGCCGTCAAACCCCGGCCCATGAGCCGGATCACTCGGGAGAGTGGAAGCTCAGGCTGTAATTCACCGCTTTGTTGCCCGGGTCGAGAATGTCCAGGGCAATGTGGATCGGCGTCTGGGAGGGCATCTCGGTCTGGCCTGCCAGCTCACCGCTGAGGTACTCGGCGGGTTTGAAACGACGACTGGCGATCATATTCCCGTTCATGTCGGCAAAGCGTAGCTCCAGCAACGGGAACGGTTGGGAAAATGTCGCGCGGTTATAGATGATCGCGTCTACCACCAGGGCGCCGGCGAACTCCGGGTGGCTGCGCACCACCAGGTTGCTGCTCTTGATGTGGGCGATATCGACCCGTGATGGCACGGTGCAGCCCAGTTTCGGGCACAGTTCCTGGAACCACGGGCGATAGGCGTCCTGGCGTGCCAGGTCGTCGAATTGGTAGGCGACGTATTGTCCCGCCAGGCCGGCGGCGGCCAATAGCACCAACAGGCCCCAGAACAGGCGGCGGCCCCAGCCGGAGGAGCGCTTCTGGGAATACAGGTGCAGTGGGTCGTCTTCCAGGTCCTGCAGCATGTCGTCGTGGGCGCTGGCCCCGGGGCGAGGGCGCTTGCGCTTGGGCTGCGGGCGTTCGGGGTGTTCGGGTTCCGGCTCGACGGGTTCGGCGGTTACCGGCGGGTCGAGTGCTTCATCGGTGATGCCTGCGTGCAGCGGCGGCTCGTCGTCCGGCTCGACCGCTTCAAGCGACATCGAAGGCTCGGTGCGCTTGGGTTTGCCGGGGGTGGCCTTGGCCGGTTGAGGTTCATCGTCCGGTTGCGGGGCTTGCGCCCGATCGTCCCGCGGCTCGCTGAACAGGCTGGCGGCCCATTGCTCTTCCTCGGCTTTGGCCGTATCGCGGCTGGCGCTGAGGGAATCTTCCTTTTGCCGACGGTCGGAACCGTGTTGGCGACGGTCTGCACCCACGGGTTGGGTGTGTTGAATCTCGCGACGTTCCAGCTTGGCCAGTTCTTCGTCGAGGTCCAGGTTATCCAGGTCCAGCTCTTCGGCGGTCCATTGCTTCTGGCTGATGGCCCGCGGTGCTTCGGGTGGCGGTTCAGTTGCTGCCGGTGCCTGGGACGCGGGCGCGCTGGCGCGCTGCTCCAGCAGTTGGCGCGCGGCATTGAACACTTGCAGGCACGAGCCACAGCGCACCACGCCACGGGCCACGCTCAATTGAGCATGGCTGACGCGAAAGCGCGCTTGGCAATGTGGGCACTGGGTGACGAAACTGTCGGTCATGCGGCCATCCGATTCATGCAGGCGCTCATTCTAGCGCCGACGACCGCTGATGCGTACCCAGCCGTCGCGGTTGGCGATCGGGTCCAGCTCGAAATCCTGGGCGTAGGCGGCGGCAACGTCTTCGCCCTGTTCGGCGAGGATGCCCGACAGCGCCAGGCGCCCGCCTGGCTTGACCAGGCTCGACAGCTGCGGCGCCAGGGAAACCAGTGGCCCGGCCAGGATATTGGCCACCAGCACGTCAGCCTTCACCTGGGGCAATTGCTCCGGCAGGTACAGCGGGAATTTTTCTTCGGCGATGTTATTGCGCCCGGCGTTATCGCGGGAGGCTTCCAGGGCTTGCACGTCGATGTCGGTACCGACGGCTTCCTTGGCGCCCAGGAGCAGGGCGGCGATTGCCAGGATCCCCGAGCCGCAGCCGAAGTCCAGCACGTTGCAGTCTTGCAGGTCCTGGCCGTCGAGCCATTCCAGGCACAGGGCGGTCGTCGGGTGAGTGCCGGTGCCGAACGCCAGGCCCGGGTCCAGCAGCAGGTTCACCGCATCAGGCTCGGGGGCGGCGTGCCAGCTCGGCACGATCCACAGGCGCTGGCCAAAGCGCATCGGCTGGAAGTTGTCCATCCAGCTGCGTTCCCAGTCCTGGTCTTCGATGATTTCGCTGTGATGCTCCGGCAGCGGGCCACCGGTGAGCAGTTCCATGTGGGCCAGGACGCTGGCGGCATCGGTGCCGTCTTCGAACAGGGCCAGCAGATGGGTGTGGGACCACAGCGGGGTGGTGTTGAGCTCGGGCTCGAAAATCGGCTGGTCTTCGGCGTCCATGAAGGTCACCGACACGGCGCCCACTTCGAGGAACGCGTCTTCGTAGGTTTCGGCTTGTTCTGGGCTGATGGCGAGACGGACTTGCAGCCAAGGCATGGCGGGCACCTTTGAAAAAATGAGTGTGCAGCGGGGTAGGGCTGCGAAAGCGCGCCAGTTTACGCGAGCGGCGGGCAGAAGACGACACCACTGACTGCACGCAGCCCAAATGTGGGAGCTGGCTTGCCTGCGATAGCGCAGTGTCAGCGGAGTATTACCTCACTGATCCACCGCTATCGCAGGCAAGCCAGCTCCCACAGGGTTTTAAGGTGTTTTTTGTATCCCACAAACAACAAAGCCGCCCGAAGGCGGCTTTGTTGGGTGGATCACTTCGCTTACTGATTAGCCAGCTTGTGTTCCAGGTAGTGAATGTTCACACCACCTTCGCAGAAGCCTTCATCGCGAACCAGATCCCGATGCAACGGGATGTTGGTCTTGATGCCGTCTACCACGATTTCGTCCAGGGCGTTACGCATACGGGCCATGGCCTCGTCGCGGGTGGCGCCCCAGGTGATCAGCTTGCCGATCAGCGAGTCGTAGTTGGATGGAACCTTGTAGCCGCTGTACAGGTGCGAATCCACACGTACGCCGTTGCCGCCGGGCGCGTGGAAATGCTTGACCAGGCCAGGGCTTGGGATAAAGGTTTTCGGGTCTTCGGCGTTGATCCGGCACTCCAGGGAGTGGCCGTGGATCTTCACATCATCCTGGGTAAACGACAGCTTGTTGCCAGCGGCGATGCTCAGCATCTCCTTGACGATGTCGATACCGGTGACCATTTCCGAAACCGGGTGCTCTACCTGCACACGAGTGTTCATCTCGATGAAGTAGAAGCGACCGTTCTCGTACAGGAACTCGAAAGTGCCCGCGCCACGGTAGTTGATGTCGATGCACGCCTTGACGCAGCGAGCCAGTACTTCCTGGCGAGCGGTCTCGTCCAGGCCCGGTGCCGGAGCTTCTTCCAGTACCTTCTGGTGACGACGTTGCAGCGAGCAGTCGCGGTCGCCCAGGTGGATGGCGTGGCCCTGGCCGTCGGACAGTACCTGCACTTCCACGTGACGTGGGTTGGTCAGGTACTTTTCCAGGTAGACCATCGGGTTGCCGAACCAGGCGCCCGCTTCGGAGCGAGTCTGCTTGGCGGCTTCGATCAGGTCTTCTTCCTTGTGTACCACGCGCATGCCGCGACCACCGCCGCCACCGGCGGCCTTGATGATCACCGGGTAACCGACTTCGCGACCAATGCGCAGGGCGGTGGCCTCGTCTTCAGGCAGCGGGCCGTCGGAACCTGGAACGGTAGGTACGCCGGCAGCGATCATGGCGTCCTTGGCCGAGACCTTGTCGCCCATCAGGCGAATGGTTTCGGCTTTCGGGCCGATGAAGGCAAACCCGGATTTCTCAACCTGTTCGGCGAAATCGGCGTTTTCCGCGAGGAAGCCGTAGCCCGGGTGAATACCATCCGCGCCGGTGACTTCAGCTGCAGCGATGATGTTCGAGACTTTCAGGTACGAGTTCGTGGCCAGTGGCGGGCCGATGCAGATGCTTTCGTCCGCCAGTTTCACGTGCATCAATTCGGTATCGGCCGTCGAGTAAACAGCGACGGTCTTGATGCCCTCTTCCTTACAGGCGCGCAGGATACGCAGCGCGATCTCGCCGCGGTTGGCGATCAGGACTTTTTGCAGTTTCTTCGCAGGTTTCAACATCGAAGGCGCTCCGCGGTTCAAACGATGGTGAACAGCGGCTGGTCGTACTCAACCGGCTGACCGTTTTCTACCAGGATGGATTCGATGACGCCGGCTTTTTCAGCCGTGATGTGGTTCATCATCTTCATCGCTTCAACGATGCAGATGGTGTCGCCCACTTTCACGGTGGCGCCGACTTCAACAAAGGCTGGCGAAGTAGGCGCCGGGGTGCGGTAGAAGGTACCGACCATTGGCGACTTGACCACAAAACCGTTCAGTTTAGGTGCAGCAGGGGCTTCGGCAGCGGCCGCAACCGGAGCAGCAGCCACTGGCGCAGCGGCAGGGGCCGGCGCTTGCATCTGTGGAGCGTAGAACTGTTGGGCCGGGGTCTTGCTGTGACGGCTGATCCGTACGGATTCCTCGCCTTCCTTGATCTCCAGCTCGTCGATACCGGATTCTTCCAGCAGTTCGATCAGTTTCTTAACTTTACGGATATCCATGAATCATCAACTCCCAAAGGGTCGGTCAGGGGCGCTTGGCCGTGTCTTCAAGCTGTTCCAGGGCGGCCTCCAGGGCCAGTCGGTAACCGCTGGCGCCAAGGCCGCAGATCACTCCTACCGCAACGTCGGAGAAGTAAGAGTGATGGCGGAAAGGTTCGCGTTTGTGCACGTTCGATAAATGCACTTCGATGAATGGGATGCTCACCGCCAGCAGCGCGTCACGTAATGCAACGCTTGTGTGCGTAAAAGCGGCGGGATTGATCAGGATAAAGTCCACGCCTTCGCTGCGCGCGGCATGGATGCGATCAATCAGTTCGTACTCGGCATTGCTTTGCAGGTAGAGCAGATGGTGGCCGGCATCACGTGCCCGTCGTTCCAGATCGAGGTTGATCTGTTCGAGGGTCACTGCCCCGTAGACGCCCGGTTCGCGGGTGCCGAGCAGGTTCAGGTTGGGTCCGTGAAGAACCAGTAAGGTCGCCATCGGCTGTTCCTTGTTATTGATGTGGGCACGGTAGAACCCGGCGACTATGCCGCAAAGGCTTTGTGACTGTCCAGTTCTATGCAGTAGGCAGCACGATTAGCGAGGATTGCGCAAAATATGTGACCGAGGTGTCAGATTCGGTCACTTGTAGGAGCCGGCTTGCCGGCGATGGCGTCTGTGAGTGCTGCGGTGAGAGTTCGGGACTCATCGCGGGCAAGCCGGCTCCTACAGGATGTGCATTAGACGCGAAATGCCTGCACGGCGGTGTTGAGTTGCCCGCCCAGCACCAGCAAGTGCTCGCCCTGGCTGCGCCCCTGGCCGATTCGCAGCAAGTTGTCCTCGCCCAACTGGTGAATTCGCTCACTGTTATCGCGGATTTCACTCACGGCGCCACTTTGTTGGGCCGTCACATCGGCAATCCGCACGGCGGTGTCGGAAATGGTCTGGATCGCCCCGACGATTTCATCCAGCGCGCCGTCGGCCGCCTGGGCTTGTTCGGCGGTGGCTTCGGCGTGTTCGACCTGGGCGCGCATGCCTTCCACCGATTGCCGGGCGGCGGTTTGCAGGCCGGCGATCAGGTGCTGGATTTCGGCGGTGGCGCCGGCGGTGCGCTGGGCCAGGGAACGTACCTCGTCGGCGACCACCGCGAACCCGCGGCCGGCCTCACCGGCCCGGGCGGCTTCGATGGCAGCGTTCAGTGCCAGCAGGTTGGTCTGGTCGGCAATCGAGCGAATCACCGTGAGCACGCCGCCGATGGTTGCGGATTCTTCGGCAAGTTTCTCGATCATCTGCGCATTGATCTGCACTTCGCCGACCAATGCGTGCAGGCCGGTCAGGCTCAAGCCGATCACGCGCTGGCCCTGTTCCACGGCCTGGCCCGCACTGCGGCTGGCGGCGGCGGCCTGGCTGGCATCGCCGGCTACCTGCTGGATAGTCGCTTCCAGTTCGCCAAGGGAATCGCGAATCTGCGCCGTATCACCGGCCTGGCGTTCGGCACCGTCATGCATGCCGCTGCTCAGTTCCGCCAGCGCGCTGCTGCTGCCGGCCACTTGCTCTGCGTTGCCTCTGATGGTGCCCACCAGGTCTACCAGGTAGGCGCGCAAGCGGTTCAGGGACTCTTCGATATCGTGCAGCTCACGGTTGGTCTTGCCCAAGGCAATGGGCTGGCTGAAGTCGCCCTCGGCCCATGTGGACAAGGCCGGAGCCAGGTTGGTCAGCACCCGCGCCAGGCGCCGTTGCAAGGTGTCGATCAACAGTGCGATCAGCAAAATCAGGCCGATCATCACGCCTTGCATCAGCCGCACTTCGCCCTGGATCTGCGCGTGCTGGGCCCGCACCACGGGCTCCAGCGCAGCGATGGCTTGCTGCACGGCGTTGATTTTCAGGTGGGTGGCGGTGGCCAGTTCGGTGCGTTGCTGGATTTGCTCGCGGGTCCGTTTCAGCTCGGCGGGGTAGCGAGTCAGCAGGCTGTTGAGCTCGCGCTTGAGGTCGACACCGGTGTCCTGGGCCACGGTTTTTTCGGTATTTTCCAGGCCCATCATGGCCGAGAAATCGTCGGTATTGGACTCGCTGCTGGCCGTCACGCCCAACAAGGGCAATTGCCCCAGCGCGTCAGCCTGGCTGCGGATGTTGCTGACTTCACGCTCTACATCGTCGGCCAGTTCGCTGCGTCCGCTGCTCACCAGTTTGTCCCGGGCCAGGGACAATTTGGCCAGGTGCTGGGACGCGGCCAATAAAGGCGGCAAATAACGCGCAGACTCCGGCGAATTCACACCGCTGGCGTACTGATTCAGTTGCTCCAGGTTCGCACCCAGTTCGCGTTCGGCTTGCAGCAGCAGGGCTTGCGGGTCGCCGGCCAGTTTGCCGGCGGCCAGCAGGTCGGTTTTGCTGAAGGTATCCAGGTCGACCAGGCTGGGGCGCAGGTTGTGCGCCAGGTCGGCCGGCAACTCATCCAGGTGCTGCAGCAGGTTCTCCAGGCTCTGGCTGGCGCTGCTCAGGCGCAGGGCGTCGCCGCTGGCGAGGTAATCGTCGATATTGCGTGCGGCCTGGTTCTGAAAGGTCTGCGACAGGCCGAGGTAGCGCTCCATCAGCAGATAAGGCCGTTCCAGGGCGCGTTGCGACCACCAGAGCGTTGCGCCCAGGGCCAGGCAAACGGCGACCAGAAGGAGGGTGTTCAGATTCGTCAGCAGCTTCAGGCGCATGCGTGGTTTCAACCGACAGCAGAAGTAAGTGCCTGAAGTTATTGCGTTTCTATTACAGAGTTATGACGGATTCGGTGGATTCCGGTGAAAAGGTGGCACTTTGCTTTGATGCGCGTGCGGACATCACCCGGTTACGGCCTGCATCCTTGGCGCGGTACAACGCCTCGTCGGCCTGGGCGGCCATCATCAGGCTGTCGGAGCCGTCGCAGAGCTCCACCACGCCGGCACTGAACGTGCACCACAAATCCTGAGGCTGGGCGGGATAGTGAATCTCGGCGAAGCGCCCGCGAATTTCGTCCAGTACCTGGCAAGCCCTGTCGAGGTCGGTGTCGGGCATCACGATGGCAAATTCTTCGCCGCCGTAACGGCCTATATAGTCGGTCTTGCGCAGGCGCTGCTTGAGAAACAGCGCGAGGCTCTTGATCACCCGGTCGCCCATGGGGTGGCCGTGGCTGTCGTTGACCCGCTTGAAGTGGTCGATGTCGAGCATCGCAAAGCTCAGCGGCTTGTTTTCACGGCGTGCACGGAAGCTGCAGTCTTCCAGCAGTTGCAGGATGTGCGTGTGGTTGTACAGCCCGGTGAGGCTGTCGCGCACCATCCGCGCCTTGAGGTTGCGCGCCCGTGCCGCGCGGTTGCGCACGGTGGTGATCAGGTGCCGGGGCTTGATCGGCTTGGTGAGAAAGTCGTCGCCGCCTTCGCTCATGGCGTCCAGTTGCTTGTCCAGGTCGTCTTCGGCCGAGAGGTAGATGATCGGCACGCTGACGTATCGGTCATTGTGGCGGATCACCTTGGCCAGTTCGGTACCGGTACAGGCTGGCATATACATGTCGAGGATGATCAGGTCGGGCTGGAAGTCCGCCAGCTCGGCCATGGCCTGGATCGGTTCGATCAGGGTGCGGGTGACGATGCCGGCGCTGTTGAGCAGGCGCTCGGTGTGCATCGCCTGGGCCCGCGAGTCGTCGATGATCAGCACTTTGTAAGGTTCGTACTGGGCAACGCAGGTCAGCACTTCGATTTTTTCCAGCAGGCTCGAAGCTTCCAGGGTTCCGGTGAGGAACTCCTGGCCACCGGCGCGCACGGCGGCCAGGCGGGTGGGCGTGTCGGTTTCGTGCAGGCTGAAAAACAGCAGCGGGAGTTTTTGCTCAAGGCCTTCCTGGGCTTCGGCGGCAAGCTTGAGGCCGAGGCCGGCGCCGCAGAAATCCACGTCCATAACGATAGCGGCGGGCAAGCGCTCGGCCATCGAGGCGCGAAATGCCGCCACGCTGTCGAGGGACTGGGCACTCAAACCGAAGAATTCCAGTTGCTTGGCCAGGCGCTCGGCGCGGTCGTGATCGGCCAGCATCACGTAGATCGGCTTGCGCATGGGCGGCAGTAAGGTTTGTTCCAGCTGGTCGCCCTGGCGCAGGCCGGTGCGGGACAAACGCTGCATCAAACGGTTGAGTTCGGTGATCAGGTGGCTGCTGAGGCGACCGCGGTTGTCGTCCACGGCCTTGAGTGAATCGCTGATCAGGTGCGCCAGCTGGCCGTGTTCCGGCTGCTCGAAGCGTTCGGCAAAACGCAGCAGGCGCAGGTTGGCCTCACTGAGCTCGGACAAGTCAGTGGTCGACCATTCGCTGCGTTGCAGGCGCTGCCAGATCTCAAGAATTTGACGTGCCTGATGAATTACCCGCTGGGCAAAATGGTGCTTGAGGCGCTCACGGCTGGGGTCTTCTGGCTCGGTCATATCCTGACTACTAGTTAGGCTGCATGCTGAGGTCGAACTGATGGCTCTATGCTAGCACCTCTTTTCCTTTGCACGAGTGTCATACGTCAATTAACTGCGAGGTCCTGGATATTCATTTGTCGACCCTGCAGTCGCGCGGGCGTAAAAAGCGTGCATCCTTTATAGTCGAGCCGCGCATATGCGCCACCCCCGACTAAAAGCGGCCCGATGCTCGGCACGATGGGGTAGGTTTGTGGTCGTAGCTATTGAACTCAAGTGATTGAAAGGATATCGCCATGCTGGACTGGAAAAACCGCGCAGGCAGTGCAAAGGGCCCGGCCCCCGAGACCAAGTCGGCCCCCCGCAGCTATTTTCGTAACCTGCTGATGAGCCGTGCGCTGCTCTCGCTGGTCGCGTTGTATCTGTTGGTCACCGGTGCCCTGGGCTGGTACTGGAGCGAAGAGCCTGCGTTGTTCCCGGTGCAGCAGAACGCGCAGATTGCCGCCGAGAAGGAAGGCAAGCAGATGGTGGTGGGTTTCACCACCGTCGAAACCCTCAAGACCGTAGTGGGCACCTTGCTGAACAAGCCGGGTGGCTACATTTCCAACGACCGCTTCCCGCCAGGCCTGTGGATGGACAACATGCCCAGCTGGGAATACGGCGTGCTGGTGCAGGTGCGTGACCTGACCCGTGCCCTGCGCAAAGACTTCGCCCGCTCGCAGTCGCAGTCGGCGGAAGACGCGGACCTGGCCAAGGCCGAGCCGCGCTTCAACTTCGACAACAAGAGCTGGGTGTTGCCGTCCAGTGAGTCGGAATACCAGGAAGGCATCAATTCCCTGAGCCGCTACGAAGCCCGTTTGTCTGACCCGAATCAGCGCGGCGCGCTGTTCTATGCGCGTGCCGACAACCTGAACAACTGGCTGGGTGATGTGGCGACCCGTCTGGGTTCGCTGTCGCAACGGCTGTCGGCCAGTGTGGGCCGGGTCAAGCTCAACACCGCGCTGAAAACCGAAGCGCTGGCGCCGGGTGAAGTGCCGCAAGTCGACGAAGAAGTGGTGGAAACCCCATGGATGCAGATCGACAACGTGTTCTACGAAGCCCGCGGCCAGGCCTGGGCCTTGTCCCATCTGCTGCGCGCCATTGAAGTCGACTTCGCCGACGTGCTGGCCAAGAAGAACGCCACCGTCAGCGTGCGCCAGATCATTCGTGAGCTGGAAGCTTCGCAGGAACCGGTGTGGAGCCCGATGATTCTCAACGGCAGTGGTTTTGGCATCCTGGCCAACCACTCGCTGGTCATGGCCAACTATATTTCCCGGGCCAACGCGGCAGTGATCGACTTGCGTCAGCTCCTGAACCAGGGTTGATGATGGACGCTTCCACCCGGGAGGCGGCGCACCGCGCCGCCTCCGACGCCGAACTGATTGCCTGGGTCGACGAGCAGGACAACCTGCTCGGCTCCCGGGTGCGTTCCGATTTGCGCCAGCGCGGGCTGATCGGGCGCTGCACCTTTATCTTCCTGTTCAACTCGGCCGGTGAGCTGTGTGTGCACCGGCGCACCCTGAGCAAAGCCATGTACCCGGGGTTCTGGGACACGGCGGCGGGCGGGATGGTGGCGGCCCACGAGTCCTACGCCGAGTCGGCGGCCCGGGAGCTGGAGGAGGAGCTGGGGGTCAGCGGCGTCGAACTGACCGCTCACGATCACTTCTACTTCGAAGACGGTGATAGCCGGCTCTGGTGCACGTCGTTCTCGGCTGTGTGGGACGGGCCGCTGCGGATCCAGCCGGAAGAAGTCATGGAAGCGCGCTTTCTGCCGCTGGCGACGGTGTTGCAGGAGGCCGAAGAAAAGCCTTATTGCCCGGATGCACAGGAAGGGTTGCGTCGATATTTGGCCCTGCGTCGCTAAAGTTGCATAAATTGGCGCCATTTGGCTCTTAGCAAGGGGCCTTTTTGCCGTTACACTGCGCGACTTTTCAGGCTGAACCGCTCTCGCGGTTCAGTAGCGCTGCCCCTGCCTGAGTGGGGCTTCGCGGTCGGTGACCCCATCGATCAGTCTTTGTCCTCCCAAGAGGATTGCCGGTGGCCAAAAAAGCCGCATCCTTCGCCGCCCTTGGTGGCCTGGTATTTTCCACCGACGCAGGTCGACATTGCCCGGACTGTCGCCAGCCCGTGGATTCATGCACCTGCAAAACAACCCTGATTCCCGAAGGCGACGGTATTGCCCGCGTACGTCGCGAGAGCAAGGGCCGTGGCGGCAAGACGGTGACCACCATCACCGGCGTGCCCCTGGCCGAAGATGCGCTGAAGGAGCTGGCCACCACGCTGAAAAAGCGTTGCGGCACCGGTGGCGCCCTGAAAGACGGCGTGATCGAGATCCAGGGCGACCACGTCGAGTTGCTGTTGGCCGAGCTGATCAAGCTGGGTTACAAGGCGAAGAAATCCGGCGGCTAGCAGCCTCTGTGAAAACCACCCCGATGGCCTGCTCGCTGAACGCGAACTGTCGTCTCCATGGTTTTCACAGAGCCTGTTCCTGACCGGTGTCTAAACTCTGTCCTGCAAGTGGGGTCTACCCCTCTCACAGGCAAATCGTCATTTTCATTCTTTAGACTGCGCCATCCTCTGATCAGGCCGGTGCACTTCGACTTCATTTATAGGGGACTTCGATGTCCGTACGACGCACACGCAAAGACGATGGCAGCCAATGGACAGTTGCGGACAGCCGCAGTGTTTACGGGATTCGCCATTGGGGGGCCGGGTATTTCGCGATCAATGATGCCGGTCGCGTTGAAGTCCGTCCGAACGGCCCGAACAGCACGCCCGTCGACCTGTACGAGCAAGTAGACGAGCTGCGCAAAAGCGGCCTGTCCTTGCCGTTGCTGGTGCGCTTCCCCGACATCCTGCAAGACCGCGTACGCCAGTTGACCGGCGCCTTCGACGCGAATATCGAGCGCCTGGAATACCAGAGCAAATACACCGCGCTGTACCCGATCAAGGTGAACCAGCAGGAAGCGGTGATCGAGAACATCATCGCCACCCAGGATGTGTCCATCGGCCTGGAAGCCGGCTCCAAGCCGGAGCTGCTGGCCGTGCTGGCCCTGGCCCCGAAAGGCGGCACCATCGTCTGCAACGGTTACAAAGACCGTGAGTTCATCCGCCTCGCGCTGATGGGCCAGAAGCTGGGCCACAACGTCTTCATCGTGATCGAGAAAGAATCCGAAGTCGGCCTGGTAATCGAAGAAGCCGCCAACCTCAAGGTCAAGCCTCAGGTGGGCCTGCGGGTGCGCCTGTCGTCTTTGGCGTCGAGCAAGTGGGCAGACACCGGCGGCGAGAAATCCAAATTCGGTCTGTCGGCGGCGCAACTGCTGTCGGTGGTCGAGCGTTTCCGCGCGGCGGGCCTGGACCAGGGCATTCGCCTGCTGCACTTCCACATGGGCTCGCAGATCGCCAACCTGGCCGACTACCAGCACGGGTTCAAGGAAGCCATTCGTTACTACGGCGAACTGCGCAACCTCGGCCTGCCGGTGGACCACATCGACGTGGGCGGCGGCCTGGGCGTGGACTACGACGGTACCCACTCGCGTAACGCCAGCTCGATCAACTACGACATGGACGACTACGCTGGCGTGGTCGTGGGCATGCTCAAGGAATTCTGCGACGCGCAGAGCCTGCCGCACCCGCACATCTTCTCCGAGAGCGGCCGCTCCCTGACCGCCCACCACGCGATGCTGGTGGTGCAAGTCACCGACGTCGAGAAGCACAACGACGACGTGCCGCTGATCGAGAACAAGGAAAGCCTGCCGGAAACCGTGCAATGGCTGGTGGACCTGCTGGGCCCGACCGACATTGAAATGGTCACCGAAACCTACTGGCGCGCCACCCACTACATGAGCGACGTGGCCACCCAGTACGCTGACGGCAAAATGACCCTCGCCGAAAAGGCCCTGGCCGAACAGTGCTACTTCGCCGTGTGCCGCCGCCTGCACAACTCGCTGAAAGCCCGCCAGCGCTCGCACCGCCAGGTGCTGGACGAACTCAACGACAAGCTGGCCGACAAATACATCTGCAACTTCTCGGTGTTCCAGAGCCTGCCGGACACTTGGGCCATCGGCCAGGTGCTGCCGATTCTGCCGCTGCATCGCCTCGACGAAGAACCGCTGCGCCGTGCGGTGCTGCAGGATTTGACCTGCGACTCCGATGGCAAGATCAAGCAGTACGTCGACGAGCAAAGCATCGAGACCAGCCTGCCAGTGCACGCGGTGAACGAAGGTGAGGATTACCTGCTGGGGATTTTCCTGGTGGGCGCCTACCAGGAAATCCTCGGTGACATGCACAACCTGTTCGGTGACACCGACTCGGTGAACATCTACCAGCGTGAAGACGGTTCGGTGTACAGCGCCGGGATCGAGACCCACGACACCATCGAAGACATGCTGCGCTACGTGCACTTGTCGCCGGAGGAGTTGATGACTCACTACCGTGACAAGTGCGCCAGCGCGAAGATCACCGCGGCGGAGCGGACCCAGTTCCTGGATGCGTTGCGTCTGGGGCTGACGCGCTCGTCTTACCTGTCCTCCTGATACGGGGTACGGCGCAGCTTTTTGTGGTGAGCGAGCTTGCCTCGCGCGGGGCAAGCCCGCTCACCACAAAGGCCAGGGTTTACGCAAAGAGGGGCTAGGCGATGTCGAGCAAACTTCTGCAAGTGTTCACCCTGGCAATAGCCGCGCTGCTCGCAGCCTGCTCCCCCATCAAAGTCCTCAACGCACTCACACCTTCCAGCACCTTCACCAAAACCTCCTCCATCGCCTACGGCGATGACCCCCGCCAGAAACTCGATATCTACCGTCCCGTCACTGCCTTGCCCAATGCGCCGGTGGTGGTGTTTTTCTATGGCGGCAGCTGGAACAGCGGCTCCAGGGATGACTACGGTTTCGTCGGCGAAGCCCTGGCCTCGCGTGGCATCGTGGTGGTGATCGCCGATTACCGGCTTTACCCGCAAGTGCGTTACCCACTGTTCTTGCAGGACGGCGCCCAAGCGGTTGCCTGGACGCACCAGCATATTGCCGAGTACGGCGCCGATCCCGGCAAGCTGTACGTCATGGGCCACAGCTCCGGTGCCTATAACGCTGCGATGCTGGCGCTGGATCCACAATGGTTGGTCGGGGTTGGATTGTCGCCGTCAATCTTCAAGGGCTGGATCGGCCTCGCCGGGCCGTATGATTTCCTGCCGATTGAAAACCGAGATGTGCGCCCGGTGTTCTTCTATCCGGATTCACCGCCCGATTCCCAGCCCATCAACCACGTGAGTGCAAGCGCACCACCAAGCCTGTTGATTGCGTCGGTGGACGACAATCTGGTCAACCCCAAGCGCAACACCGGCGGCCTGGCGAACAAGCTGCGGGCGGCGGGTGTGCCGGTGGAGGCGTTCTACTTCACCAAGACCAGCCACGCGACATTGGTAGCGTCCATGGCCCGGCCGCTGCGCTGGCTGGCGCCGGTGCTGGACCGGGTGACCGCGTTTATCAAGTTCACGCCGGGCCAGTAAGCCAGTGGTCCTGTTTGTTCAGGCGCCAGGCAATTGCCCATAGCGTGAGGCTGCGCAAGGCCATGAACAGCAGGAAGGTTATCCACAGCCCGTGGTTACCGAGGCCCTGCAAGGCCCAGGCGAATGGCAGCACAATCACCACCGTCAGCAGCATGCCGTTACGCATTTCCCGGGCGCGGGTGGCGCCGATGAACAGGCCGTCCAGCAGGTAGCTCCACACGGCAATCAATGGCAGCACGGCGAGGTAGGGCAGGTAGATGTCTGCGGTTTCGCGCACGCTCGGGATGTCGGTTTGCATGGCGATAAACAGGTGGCCGAACACGGCGAACAGGATCGCGAAGCCGATGCTGGCCAGCAGCGACCAACCGCAGGCTACCACCAGCGAACGGCGCAAGGCCTGGCGGTCGTGGGCACCGATGGCGTGGCCGCACAAGGCTTCCACGGCATGGGCCAGCCCGTCCAGGGCGTGAGCCGTCAGCAGTAATCCGTTAAGCAGCAGCGCGTTTGCCGCCACCGTCGCATCGCCCAAGCGGGCGCCTTGCACCGTGATCATGAAAAACACCGATTGCAGGGCCAGGCTGCGGATGAAGATATCGCGGTTTACCGCCAGCAGCGGGCGCCAGCTTTGCCACAGCTTGAGGGCGGCCCAGGCGATATGGCCGGGGTAGGCGCGCAGGGCTTTTTGGGTGAGGGCCAGGCCGAGCAGGGCGCCGGTCCATTCGGCGATCACCGAGGCGCGAGCCGAGCCGAGCACGCCCCAATCCAGACCCAGGACGAACCACAGGTTGAGGGCGATATTGACGAGGTTGGTGGTGAGCAGAATCGCC
Source organism: Pseudomonas sp. TH32 (assembly GCF_016650855.1). Lineage (NCBI taxonomy): Bacteria > Pseudomonadati > Pseudomonadota > Gammaproteobacteria > Pseudomonadales > Pseudomonadaceae > Pseudomonas > Pseudomonas sp. TH32. Next base: position 6,240,809 of record NZ_JAEKFA010000002.1, read on the forward strand.
AGCGGCGCGCGGGCGTTCTGGGTGCCGAGGAACCAGCCGACCAGCGCGTAGCTGGCCAGGGCCGCAGGCAGGCCGAAGAGGCGGGTGTGGAAGAATTCCCGGGTCAGTTGGTTCAGCTCGGGTGAGGGCTGCATCCAGTCCAGCACCAGGCCGCTTAACGGAATGCCGATGCTGCCGAGCAACATCGCCAGGCCCAGCGCCAGCAGCAGCCCCTGCAACAGAATCTGCCTCAGCGCCGCACCATCACCGCGCCCGGCGGCCTGGGCGGCAAAGCCGGTGGAGCCCATGCGCAGGAAACCCATGGCCCAGGCCAGGAAGGTGTACAGGCTGGCCCCCACGGCCACGGCGCCGAGTTGATGGGCGTGGGGCAGGTGGCCGATGACCATGCTGTCCACCAGCGCCACCAGCGGCACGGAGATGTTCGACAAAATCATCGGCGCGGCGAGGGCCCACACGCGGCGATGGGTGGGGCGGTCGCGCCAGTCGGTCAGCAGGGAAGTCATGCGGGCTCCTTTGGGGAGCGGTAGTGTAACTGGCTGTACGCATATCTGTTGCCTGGGCGATCGCTATCGCGGGCAAGCCCGGCTCCCACACTTGGAATGCATTCCCCTGTGGGAGCTGGCTTGCCTGCGATAGCTGACGGCCAGGCAATGAAGGCTTAAGTCTTACGCGGATGCAGGCATTCGATGGAGCGGTCGACGGTGGTCTTGGCAATTTCCAGCAAGTGCCAGACCGCCAGGATCTTCGCTCGCTGCGGGCTTTCCAGCAGCTCGCCGCAATCGAGCGCAGTGGCCGAGGCGCTGCTCAGCAGGCTGGCGGTGTAGAGCAGGGAGTCTTCGAAGCTCAGGTCTTCGTTGATGGTGTGGAAGCCCTGGGACGGCAGGTAGTGTTCGAGGGCGCGGTTGAAGGCGGCGCGGTCTTTGAGGAGGTCGCTGGGTGGATCGGGGACAAGCTTATTCATCGTGTAGCTCCTGTCTGCAGAAGGAGCCGGCCCTGTCGCGACTAAACGAAGGGTGGCGGCTATACGCAGGTTAGTCGACCGGTCAGACAGGAAAACTCCGGCGCACCCGAAGGTGCCCTGCGCACAGCCACCATAAAACCTCATGGGAGACATGCGCCTGTCTGAACTCGGGCGACTAAACCCGATCACTGATATGCAGTGAAGGGCCGAAGACTAGCCACCCATCCCAGCAGGCACAAGGCCGAAAGATTGTCTCGGAAACGTCCCTCAAGTTAAAGGGATTTACCCTGCTGGCCCTTTATTAATGCACCACCCAGCTGAGCACCCAGAGCCCGAGCATCAACCAGATAATCCCCATGATGATCGAGGCCCGCATAAACGCGCGCACCGCCGAGTACAGCAGCATCAACCCGATAATCAGCATGAGGATGCTGATGATTGAGGTGTCCATCCCTAAGGATTTGGCCAGCCCGTCGACAAAGTCGCCACCCGCGTGGGACAGGGTGTTGAACAGCCCGCTGAACAACTCGACGATGAAGTGGATGATCTGGCCGATTTTTAGGCCCAGCCATCCGAAAAAGTCTGTTTGCATGTGTGTGTCCTGATAAGACGGTGGGCGTAGCTGCCGAACCTGAGCCTTTGGTCGTTATTGGCCCAAGCTAGTTCCCTTCTAGCATAGAGGTTTACGGGCCGCAGGGATTCACTTGCCTTCGCGCGGCTTGCGCCCGAAGCTATACACCTTCAGGAGCCCCCCATGAACCTCGAACACCTCACCGAACGCCTGCACCGCATCCGCGATACCAATGACTGGAAGCAGTTCCACAGCCCCAAGAACCTGGCGATGGCCGCCAGCGTTGAAATGGCCGAGCTGGTGGAGATTTTCCAGTGGCTGAGCGAAGACCAGTCGCGCCAGTTGCCCGCCGACAAACTCGCCCACGCAGGCCAGGAAGTCGGTGACATCGTGCTGTATCTGCTGCTGTTGTGCAGCGAGTTGGGGTTGGACATGGATCAAGTGGTTCGCGCCAAACTGGCCGACAGCGAACGGCGGTTTGCCAAATGAGCGACCGTCATTTCGACCAGTTGGCCACCCGTTTCGCCGAGAAGATCTACGGCGGTGCCAAGGGCGCGATTCGCCTGGCCGTGCTGCAAGCCGACCTGATTGAGGCGCTGCCGGACCGCCCGCTGCGGGTGCTGGATATCGGCGCGGGCCTGGGCCATATGTCGTTGTGGCTGGCCGAGCGCGGCCATGACGTGACCCTGGCCGAACCCGCCGAGCCGATGCTTGAAGGCGCCCGCCAGCGTTTCGCTGAAGCCGGGCAGACGGCGACCTTCATTCAAGCGCCCTGGCAGGACTTGCTCGGCCAACTCACCCAGCCCTACGACCTGGTGCTGTGCCACGCCGTACTGGAATGGCTGGCCGAGCCCCACGCAATCCTGCCGGTGCTGCACCAGTTGACCGCGCCCGGCGGCTGGCTGTCTCTGGCCTTTTACAACCGGGACGCCTTGATTTACCGCAACCTGCTCAAAGGCCACTTCCGCAAAATGCGCAAGAACGACATGGCCGGTGAAAAACAGAGCCTCACGCCGCAACAACCCCTCGACCCACGGGAGTTGGCGACGCAACTAGAGGGCCTGTGGCAGGTCGAAACCCAGAGTGGCGTGCGGGTGTTCCACGACTATATGCCGGTGGAATTCCAGGCCCGCGCCGAGTTGCAGGATTTGTTGGAGATGGAGCTCGCACACCGTCGTCACCCAAGCTTTGCCGGACTTGGGCGTTATTTGCACTGGATCTGCCGTCCGGTTTAAGCGGCCCAGTCTGCGGAGGTCGAAATGAAGCGCTGTCTTGGACTGATCCTGCTGGGCCTGGGCCTGGCGGGTTGCCAAAGCCCCAACCCGTATGTGGCGGCATCTGCCCCGATGCCGCCGGCGCCTGCCCAGGCGGCCAACACCTTTGACGCCAGCGCTTACCCGGCGCCGGTGCGCGACTATGGCGCCTACCGCAGTTGGGCCTGGCTCAACAATCAACTGCCGGCGGGCTCGGCCTGGGCCGATTCGGCGCAGATTGCCGAGGCCGTCAGCGGCGCCCTCGACCAGCGAGGCCTGCGCCCCTTGCATGACAACCGCGCCCCCGACCTGTTGGTGAGCGCCGATGTGCGCCTGGAAAAACGCCTGCGCCAGGTCCAGGACGATTATGGCTACGGTTACGGCGGCTATAACCGCTACGGCAACGGTTACGGCATGTACAACACGGTGCCGGTGGTACGCACCTATGAGGTGACGGTGGCCGTGGCGCGCATCAGCCTGTTCGATGCCCGCACCCGTCAGCCGGTGTGGAGCACCAGCGCTGAAACCGCAAGCCAGGGCAGCCTCGGCGAGCGCGCCGATGCGTTGCGTGAGGCGATGCAGAAAGCAATGACCGCTTATCCTCCCAGTTAGCAGCTATTCTCATTTCAGGCTCAGTTCGTCTTTTGGAGAAAAACCATGCTTCGTCGTATCGCTGCACTTGCTGTTGTTGTGTTGCTGAGCGGTTGCCAGAGCAGCCAGGTCAACCACGATTTTGACGCCAGCCGGGACTTTGGCGCGTACCGCAGCTGGAGCTGGAAAGAGCCTGCGTTGCAATACCGTCCGGATGACCCGCGGATCAAGAGTGACCTCACCGAACAGCGCATCCGCCAGGCCGTGGGCGAACAACTTGACCAGCGTGGCTTGCGCCCTGCGGCGCCGGGCACCAAGGCTGACCTGAATGTGCAGACTTACCTGATCGTTGAGGACCGCCAGCAACAAGTCACCACCAATTACGGCGGCGCCTGGGGCGGGCCGTGGAATGGTTACTGGGGCGCGCCGATGTACAACGAAACCCGCAACATCACCTACAAGGTCGCGACCATCCAGATCGATTTGCTCGACGGCAAGGACGGCAAGCTGGTGTGGCGTGGCAGCGATGAGCAAATGCTCGCCAGTTCCCCCGAGCCACAGGACCGCAGCGCCGCTATTCGCGCGACGGTGACCAAGGTGCTTTCCAACTACCCGCCACACTGATTCTGTAATCAGCACCCCGCCAGTCGCCGAGGTATGGCGACTGGCCGGCAGCCCCCGCTGCGGTTGTCTACACTCCCAAGCAACACAGGAGAGTAAGCGCTCGGCAGTGTGCCGGCAAAGGAGTGCTCGATGTCTCTTCGACCTCGTTCCGGCCGCCTGGCCGGGTACGCAAGGCAGCGTGGTGCCATTGGCTTGATAGCGGCCGTGACCTTGGGCACGGCCTTGGTGTTCCTGTTGCTGGTGATCGACAGCAGTCGTCTGTACGTGGAAAAGCGCAAATTGCAGTCCATCGCCGACATGGCGGCACTGGAAGCGGTGCAGCGCAAGGGTGATTGCCTGCCCGCCACCAACACTGCGCCCACCTATGCCGGTGCCAGTGCAGTGCGCAACGGTTATGTCATCCCGCCGGGAAGCGCCCTGATAGTGAAATGCGGAGTACTGGCAACCGGGGCCACCAACCAGCGAGTGTTCTCCGCAGACTCGACCAAGACCGATGCCATCCAGGTGATAGCCTCGCGACCGGTAATGACCAGTGTTGCCGGGGGCCTCTGGGCAATGGCCAATGGTGGCGGCTACAACTTGAACACCCAACTGTCTGCCGTCGCCGTGGCGGCGCCGAAGATCCTGCCGCCTCAAGCACAACTGACGATCAAATCAACACTGGTCACCGTGGACTCGACCAAGTCAGCCGCGTTGAACCTGTTGTTCGGCCAACTGTTGGGCGGCTCATTGAACCTGAGCGTCGCCGGCTGGCAAGGCTTGGTAGACACCAATATCAACCTGCTCAGCTACCTTAACCAGTTGGCGTTGAACGTGGGGGTGACGGCGGGTGCCTACGATCAACTGTTGACCAAGAACCTCAAGATCAGCCAACTGCTCGATGCGGCGATTACGGTGCTCAATGCCGGAGGCAGTACGGCCAGCGTGGCGGTCAGTGGCCTCACCAGTATCAACGCGATAATCGGCAATCTTGATGTCACCCTGGGCAGCCTGTTGCAGCTGCAAACGGGGGCGGTGTCGGCGGGGCTGAATACCAGTTTGAATGTGTTCCAGCTGGCCGAAGCTTTTGTGCAATTGGCCAATACCAAGAACGGGGTGGTGGCGACTATCCCGGTAAATATCCCGGGACTGGTGAATGCGGGGGTGCAGGTAAAGGTGATTCAGCCACCGCAGTTGTCAGCGATCGGTGACCCTACCTATGCCAAAGATAAAACCCCGGCGACGCGAATATATGTAAGAACGGCTCAAATGAGCGTCGGCCTGACTCTGGGCTTGCCGGTACTGGACTTGCCCGTGGTGGACGTCGCCTTGAACGGCTTGGTCGGGCCACTTTCAGACGTGTTGAACAACCTGTTGAGCTTGAACTTGGGAGGGACCATCAATTCGGTGCTGTGCCTGCTGGGCGGCTATTGCCAGATGACGAACCTGCAGGTGCTGTCGTCTTCCTCAAATCCGCCAGCGGCCAGAATAGATGTGGTGCTTCAGCTGGGCTCGGCGGAGAGCTACGTCACCGGGTTTACGTGTGTGAGCGACGCGACCAAGACCCTGACCACTCAAACCAACGCCTCGATCGTTACCGTACAAGTTGGCCAGAGTCCGCAGCTGATCAACGCGTTTAACAGCAACACCACGCTCAATCCGATTCCGCCTTTACCAGTGGTGGATATCGGGGCCATTACCTGTTTCAGACCCTTGCTGGGGCTCGGCCCGACGACGTGCGACCCCGCGACCCGCAAGCCTTTTTACGGTGGTGGTATTGGCCTCAGCATCAATAGTTCGGTGGGCGCTGCGACGAGTGCTATGCCTCCCTACACGTACCTCCAACCACCGGAAATCAACCAGCCGCCGCAGTATTACGCGTCATCGACAACCAGTCTTCTCAGCGCGATCAGCAACGCGTTAACGGGGATTCAGTTCCAGGTCTACAAGCCGACGGGGTTCAATCTGCTGGGAGGATTACTGGCGACGACAGGCACGCTGCTCAACGGGCTCAACAGTTCCCTGGGCACGATTATCGGTGGAGTGCTCAGCCCGATCCTCGATCCATTGGTGAACACCTTGCTGTCGAACCTTGGGGTGAACCTGAATGCGGTGGAAGTGGGGGCCAACCTCAGTTGCCGGCCTCACGGGCAAGCGGCGCTGGTGAACTAGGCTTCGACCACCGGCAGCTCCACACAAAACTTCGCCCCGTGCTCACTGTTGGCGACGCTCAACCGGCCGCCCATGTTTTCGACAATGCCATAGCTCACCGACAACCCCAGGCCGGTGCCCACGCCAATGGGCTTGGTGGTGAAGAACGGTTCGAAAATCCGCTCCAGCAGCCGTGGGTCGATCCCGCCGCCGTTGTCCTCCACCCAGATGCGTACATGGCGGCTGTCGTGCTCGATCTGCACCGAGATCCACGGTTGCAAATCGCGGTCGTGCTCGCGCTTGCTCAGCAGGGCATCACGGGCGTTGACCATCAGGTTGATCAGCACCTGCTCCAACTGGTCGACATAGCCTTTGACCTGCACCGCAACGTCCGCCTGCGTCACGCGCAGGTCCACGCCTTTGCCGCGCATGCCTTCACTGAGCAAGGACAGGGTGCCTTCCACCGCCTGCGCCGGGTTGAAGGGTTGCTGTTCGACTTCCGAGCGGCGGCCGAACACGCGCATATGGTCCACTACCCGGGCCGCCCGCTGAACCTGGGCGTCGATGCGCTGGAGTTTTTCCGTCAAGTAGTCGATCTGCGCATCGCCGTTGCTCAAGCGCTTGAGCACGTTGACGATGGCCATGCGCATCACGTTCAGCGGCTGGTTGATCTCGTGGGCCAGGCCGGTGGCCATTTCGCCGAGGGTGGCCATTTTCGCGCTCTGGGTCAGTTGCTGCTGGGAGCGGCGCACTTCGGTGTTGTCCCGGCCCACGGCCTGCACTTCCTGCAACTGGCCCTCTTCGTCGAATACGCCGCGGTCCGACCATACCCACCAGGCGTGTGTACGCCCCGGCAGTTGCAGGCTGATTTCGGCGGTGCTCACGGGGAACTCCGGGGTCAACTGCCGGATGCGCAGCACAAAGGCCTCGCGCTGTTCTTCGGACAGCCACTGGCTGAGGTTCATGCCCGGCAGTTGCTCGGGCAGGCACTCCATGTAATTGGCCAGGGGGGTATTGCCGAAGGTCAGGGTCAGGTCCGGGCGGTAGCGGCAGATCATGGCGGGGGAGTCTTCCACCAGGATCCGGTAGCGCTCCTCGCTCTCCTTGACCCGTTGCGCTGCCAGGGTTGCCTCGGTGACATCCAGCCACAGGCCCACGGCCTCCACGGGCAACCCCAAGTCGTCGCGCAGCAGCCGGGCTTCATCCAGCAGCCAGTGGTAATCGCCCTGCTGATCGCGCACCCGGTAGCGGCAGCTCACGTGGCCTTCGCGCAGCAGTTGGCGGGTACGGTCGAAGTAGAGGTCGCGGTCGTCGGGGTGAATCCATTCGTTCAGCGCCGCCGGGGTGAAGTCGGCCAGGCTGCGGCCCAGCAGCGGCAGCAGGCTGTCACTGAAGAACACCGGTTGCAGCGTGCCCTCGACGTAGCGCTGCACGTAGATCACGGCCGGGGAACTGGCGATCAGGTTATCCAGGCGGGCGTGGGCGGCGGCGGCCTGTTGTTGCTGGTTTTTGATGTCGCTGATGTCGAGCATGAAACCCACCAGCCGACGCTGCTCGCCCGCCCCCAGCGCTTGCCCTTGCACGCGGTACCAGATGGGGTTTTGCGCCGGGTCGCTGCGTTGCAGGCGAACGCTGGTGGAGAGTGGCTTGCCCAGGTGCTTGAGGTCTTGCAGGCGGCTGGCGAGTTCTTCGCGGTCGGCAGGGTGAATCAGGTTGAGCCACATCGGCAGCGACAGCCGTGTGGTGGTCTCACCCTGGCTGAGGGTGTGCAGCAACTGCGGGGCGAGTTCAATGTCCTCACTGTGGGGAGGCAGCTCCCACCAGCCGGTACCGAGCAGTCCCTGCAGCGCGTCGACGCGATCCAACTGCTGCTGATGGCGCTGTTCGCGCAGGCGGCTGAGCAACGGCATGGCGAGGGCGGCGGTCAGTTGCAACCAGTCACGGTCGCTGGTGTGTTCCTGGCGGCTATAGAAACCGCACAGCAGCCATGCGCCTACGCCGTTGCCGTCCCGGTAAGGCACCAGAAAACCATCGGCATTGCCAAACAGGCCTTGCAGGCGCGGGTGGTCGCTGTGGCCACGGTGCACCTCCAGGCTCATCGGCGCCGTACCGCCCAGGCTGTCGAGACTGGAGCCCAAGGCCTGGCCGTTGCTCCAGAGCGCCGGAGCGTCGTGGGCGGTGTAGCAGCCCTGGATGCGCCATTCCTGGCCCTGCTCATCCAGCAAGGCGATGGCGACGCAGGGGATACGCCAGTGCTGGGAAAGGCTCTGGAGTGTGTCGTGCAGTACCTCGGGCAGGCGCGTCAGGCTGCATACCCGCAGTTGCTCGCTGATCTGATCGCTCACGCGCTGCTGGTGTTCGCGCACCTGAGTGAGTTGGCGCTGGGCAATCAGGTCGCCAATGTCCAGCAGTTGCAGCAGCCAACCTTTGCCGTCGGGCTGAACCCAGCCGCGGGTATGCAGGGTTTGCCCGGCAAGCCCCTTGAAGTCCAGGTCCAGGCTTTGTCCTTGCCAGTCGCCGGGCGCGCCTTCGATCGCCAGGCTGCTCATCGGCGTGAGGTAGTCGAGCAGCGGTGTTGGCTGTGGCTGTTGTGCGGCGGGGTGTTCCAGCCGGTGACGCAGCGAGCCACGGACGTCCACCACCCGGCCCTGAGCATCCAGGTAGAACAGCAACGCGGCGGTGCCTGGCATCGCTGTCGGCGCGTCGGTGGCCAGGTGATTGCTGCGTCCGAGCAGGCGGCCGAACAGTTTGTCCCCTGAGGTCAAAACTGCATGCTCGATTGGGCGGAAAGCGTGGGAGGCAGCGCGGGGACGGTACCAAAGCCCGGCAACACCAGGAACGGCAACACACTTTGGAGGCTGGACGTCGGGTAGTTGATGTTCACCGTCAACAGCCCCGCCGGGGTGTAGGTTGCCGTGACGTACGTGGGAAGGAATTTGAACTGGGGAGGGAGCCAAGACAGTTGCGCCTGGGCTGCCGCGATGGCCTGGTTGGGCAGGGCCGTTGGGTAGTTTGCCGTGGCCGGGTCCAGCGCGACGCTACGCCTTACGCCTTCGGCGGCGGCCTGGGTAAAGGACTGCATCAGCAGCAACGGCAGGCTATAGCTGACCAAGCCATAAAATACGGCAAAAAAAATCATGAAGACCATCGCGAACTCCAGCGCGGCGGCACCTTTTTGCTTTCTAGGGAGGCCTTTTTTCATGACTCGTCTACCCTGACTACAACTACCTGATATCAGCATAGAATCATTCAGCAAAAAGGGATTTTTTTTACGTGATTCAAGGCCTCGTCCTACTTGTTTGGCTGGCGCTGTGCGCTGTGCAAGATATCCGTCGACGTGAGATCTCCAACCGCTTGACCCTCGGCGCGGGCCTGCTGGCGCTGGTTTACCTCCTTTGGACTGGCACCACCTGGCTCGGCGCACCCGCTGCCGAGGGCGGCTTGGCGTTTGTCCTGGCCCTGCTGTTCACTGTGCCCGGTTACGCACTGGGCCGTCTTGGCGCCGGTGACGTGAAATTGATCGTGGCATTGGGGCTGGCGACCAACTCCTTCTACGTACTGGGCACGTTTATCGGTGCCGGCCTTGCCAGCGCGGCGTGGCTGCTGCTGGCCCCCAGGCTGTGGCCGCTGATGAATCAAGGGCTTAGGAATACTTTGCAATACCTTGATCCGGCACGCCCGACCAAGCAGCCGTTCGTGCCGTTTTTACTGGTCGGTTTTTGCCTGGCCTGGCTTTGGATCCCATTAGTCGCCACGTAGGCTATCGCTATGTACATAGTAGGAAAGTACGTCTACGTTTATGGGTAGGTTGTATAGGAAAGTGGTCGGAATGGATCGGTCGGTCTTTGGCTTGCCCAGGCATGGAGTAGCGCGTGAACAAGCTTACCTCTGAAGTGAAAGTGCTCGTTGTCGATGATCAGCCCCTGATCGTGGAAGAGCTTTGCGAATTTCTTGAAAGCAGCGGTTACCGCTGCGTCCCTTGCCACTCCAGCCAGCAGGCCATCGAGCGCTTTCGCGACGATGCCGAAATCGGTCTGGTGCTGTGCGATCTGCATATGCCGGAGATGGACGGGATCGAGCTGGTCCAGGCCCTGCAACGCCTGGCCGGCAAGCAGCGGGTGTTTGAGGCCATCATGTTGACGGGGCGTGCAGACAAGCAGGACGTGATCAAGGCCCTGCGTGCCGGGATTGCCGATTACTACCAGAAGCCGATCAACCTCGGCGAGCTGCTCGAAGGGTTGCAGCGCCAAGTCGTGGCGTTGCAAGACCGGCAGAAAAACCTCGACCTGGGGCATCTGAACCAGAAGCTGCAGTTTCTCTCGGCGTCCATCGACGATCTTTATCATGACCTCGACAAGGTGCGCAGCAGCCCGCAATCCAACTTGTCGACAGAAGCCGACGGCGACGTCAGCGACGCTGACCGCGTTGAAATACCGGCGATCTTCAATCAGCTGTCTCCACGCCAGCTGGATGTCGCCAGGCTGGTAGGCAAGGGCCAGACCAACTATCAAATCGCCTGTGAGCTGGGTATCACCGAAAACACGGTGAAACTCTACGTGTCCCAGGTGCTGCGCCTGACCCATATGCACAACCGCACCCAGCTGGCGCTGGCGTTATCGCCGAGTAACTCGGCAGCACGCCAGCGCGTCACTGCCCACTAGTTGCTGCCGCCGCCGGGAGCGGCGCCACCCTGTTTCTGGTCGTAGTACTCGGGAATAGAGTGTTTGTAACTGTCCAGCCAACGCTGCGTGGCCTGGTCGCGCTCAGCGGGCGTGGCCTTTTGCACGTTGGCGGAGGCCCGTTCGCCGCTGACCTGCAACTGCAGCCAGCCCTCGGTCTGTTTTTGTTGTGGCGAAGAAGGCCCGGGTTCAATCGCCAGAGCCGTTATTGGCAGGCCGGCTAACAACAGCGTGGCGAGCAGTGTGAGTTTCATCGTGGGTACTCCCTTCTTGGATCTATTTGACCGGCGCCTGCGCCGCGTTGCTGGCGGCGGCGACCTGATCTTTTGGCGCGGTCGCCATGGATACGGGGGCTTTCAGTTGCTGCGCCCGGGCTTGGGCCTGTGTCACTTGTTCGGGGCTCAGGCCCATGCGGCTGGCCACTTGTGCGGCTTGCTCCCAGTTGTCCTGATAGATCATCAGCGTGACCAGATTGATCGCCGCCAGTTGATCACTTTGCTTGAGCTCCATCGCCGTGAGGAATTCGAAGCGTGCGTCTTCCACGCGCCGTTGATTGAGGTACACGACGCCCAGGTCATTGCGGATTTTCTCGTCGGTGGGCGACATCCTGGCCGCGCGCTGCAAGTGCGCCATGGCTTGGCCGTTGTCACCCCGGGCGGCGGCCAGTTGGCCCAGGCCGTGCTCGCCTTCGGCGGCCAGGCAGGTGCCGAGCAGGCTGCGGTACAACGGTTCGGCTTCGCTGCGCCCCAGCAGGCGGTACACCTTGGCCTGACGCTGGCGTACCTGGGGCAGGTTGTCCGGCAGGTTTTGCAGGTTGGCCAGGCTGGCGTGCAGCTTGCCCTCGTTGGCCATGTCGTCGGCCAGGTTCAACGACAACTCCTGATTGGAATTGGGCTTGGCACAACTGCCCTGAGCGCTGAAACCCGCCCATGGCAGCTGTCCGTTACTGGCACAACCACCGAGTAACAACAGGCTGCAGGCGATCATCACGGTCTTCATTGCATGTCCTCTCAAGGCGTGAAGGCTTTGGCGATGGCGATAAAGCCAGGGCCGGCCAATACGATCAGTAATGCGGGAAACAGGAACAGCATCATCACCACGGACATCTTCGCGGACATCTTGGAAATGTATTCCTGCAAGCGGGTCAGGCGCCGGTCATCCAGCAGTTGCTTGAGCGATTGCAGCGACTTCATCGCACCACCGCCCTGATGCAGAAGCTGCTGAAGGATCAGGCAGGTGTCGGTGAGTTCATCGACGGCCAGTAGCTGGCTGGTCTTGTTCAACTCTTCACCCAACTCCAGCCCGGAATCGACGCGCGCCAGCACCAGGCGCAGTTCGGCGGTCAGCACCGGCAACAGTTTCTGTGCGTCGTAGGCCATGACCCGAAGCGCCTGCTCTACGGCCATGCCGGACTCAAACAGGATGCGCACCAGGGGAATGAAGGTCGACACTTCCCGGGCGATGCGTTCCTGGCGCTTTTTGGCGAGTGCAACCAGGATTCGCTTGGGCAGCAGGTAACCGATGATCAGGCCCAGCAAGGCGATCACAGAACCATGCTCCATGTCGGGAAAAAACAGCTCCAGTGCCAGCGCGGTCAGGCCCAGCAGAAGTATCGGCGACCCGATTTGACAGGCAGCGAACATCGAACGCTGGCTGGCCTTTCTCCAGCCCATGCGATTGAGCAGGGTTTGGGTTTCGTTGTCGAGGCTGACGGTGCGCTGGCCGATTCGAGTACTGCCCAACTGGTGCAACCACTCACTCATCTTGTCGTTGCGGCCTGGCTCGCCTTGCAGCCGTTGGGTGACCAGGCGTTGTTGACGACGACTGCTCAGGATATTGGCCAGCAGTAGCGATAGCGCGGCAAGAAACAATACGGCACTGATCAGTATCGCCATCTCAAATACTCCGCAACATGCGCCACAGCGCCACGCAGCCGGTGATTTGCAAGGCGAATGCACCGAGCATCAGGCGTTGGCCACTGTGGTCATCCCACATGGCCATCAGGTACACCGGGTTAACGATCAGGAAGTAGCCCGCGACACTCACCGGCAGCACCGCGAGTACCAGTGCGGTCACCCGGGTTTCACCTGTCATGGCGCGTAATTGCCGTGCGCCCTGGTCGCGCTCGCGAATCATCTTGATCAGGTTTTCCAACAGCTCACTGGCATTGCCTCCGTAGCGATGGTTGACCTTGAGGCCCAGGGCAAACAGGCGCAGTTCATCCTGTTCATAAAACTCGGCATAGTCTTGAGCCGCGTCGGGCAGGCTGACACCCAGTTGCACATTGCGCTTGATACGGCCCATGGATTTTTTCAGCGGGTCGTCGCTGGCATCGATGCCGCTCAGGATCGCATCCGCCAGGGTACGTCCGGATTTGAGGCTGCGTACGGCGTGGTCGAGCAACTGCGGCAATTGCTCGATCATTCGGCGCAGCCGGCGCCGGTAGCGTACGGCGATGTACAGGCGTAACGCCAAGGGCGGTGCCACCACCATCACGAACAGGCCTATCCACTGGCCCAGGAGCCCTCCCAGCAGGGCGCCAACGGCCCACAGGGTCAGCCACAGGCCCAGGCGTTCGGTCGGCCTGCCAAGGCCTGCACGGATAAAGCTGCGTTCCAGGCTGGTGGCTACCGCGTTGTCTTTCATGGACTGAGGCTGCCCTTCGGCCAGGCGTTCCAACACCCGGTCGGTCTGGGCCTTGCGCAAACCGTTGCGCATCAGGCCCACGCCGAGCACCAGAAGGACCAGGGCAAGCAGGGCGAGCAGCATCGGACCGATCATCGGGTTGCCTCCTACACCGGCAGGTGGCCTTCGTGGCGCAACTTGTCGCCCGCAGGATTGACGGCTTCCCGCAGGAAGCCGAAGCCGGTGCGCTTGTCGTGGCGGAACAGGGTGTTGGTGACGTACACGTCCTCGCGTATGCCCACCACTTCCACCACCTCGCTGACGCAGCGGCGGCCGTCGGGCAGGCGCGTCAGCTGGATCACTACATCCAGCGCCGCACAGATCATTTGCCGCAGGGTTTTTCCGCCACGACCCGGCCGGTCAGGCCTACCAGGGTTTCCAGGCGCAGCAGGGCGTCCTGGGCGTTGTTGGCGTGCACGGTACTCATCGAACCGTCGTGGCCGGTGTTCATGGCGGTCAACACATCGATGACTTCCACGCCCCGAATTTCGCCGAGGATGATCCGGTCGGGCCGCATCCGCAGGGCGTTGCGGATCAAGTCACTGGCTTTCACCTCGCCATGCCCCTCGGCATTGGGCGGGCGGGTTTCCAGGCGCACGACGTGAGGATGGCCCAGTTGCAACTCGGCCACGTCTTCAATGGTGACCAGGCGTTCGCGAGGGTTGATCAGTTGGCTGAGAATGTTCAGCAGTGTGGTTTTACCGGTGCCGGTACCGCCGCTGATCAGGATATTGCAGCGTTTGCCGACGGCGTCCTGGAAGAACTCGAAAATCGCCTGGTCGATGGTTTGCATGGCCACCAGGTCGCTGCTTTTGAGCATGTCCTTGCGAAACTTCCGAATCGACAGGCAGGGCCCGTCGAGGGCAATCGGCGGGATGATCGCATTGACCCGGCTGCCATCGGGCAGGCGCGCATCGACCATTGGCGACGACTCATCCAGCCGCCGTCCCAGGGGCGCGAGGATGCGCTGCATGACCCGCTCCACATGGTGGTCGTCAATGAAGCGCAAATCACTCTGCTGCAGCAGGCCGTCGCGCTCGACGAACACCCGATGCGGGCCGTTGACCAGAATCTCGGTGACGGTCGGATCGCGCAGCAGCACTTCCAGCGGGCCAAAACCGGTCAGCTCATCGACGATCTCTTCGGCCAGGCGTTCCATCTCATAGCGGGAAATCGCCAGGTGCATCCGCGTGATGTATTCGGCGACCTTGTCGATCACAAATTGCGCCAGGGACTGGCGGGTGCCTTCCAGCAGGTTTTTCCCCGACTCTTCGATGGCATCGATGATGTAGCGATGCAGCACCAGTTTCAGGCCGTCGTGATCGGTGTTGCCGACGCTGCCGCGCGGGGAACACCAAACAGCTTCTCGCCGCTCATTTGGTCCTCAGCAGGCGGTTAAGCCAGTTGGTGGAAGGTTTTTCCAGGCCTTCGGAGCGTTTTGCCAGGCGCTCGCCCAAGGCGCGCAACGCTTGCGTCAGGGCTTCCCGAGGCGCCAGGGAGAACAGGGTCTGGGCCTGGTTTTTCGCACTCAGGCGCACCTCCGGGCTCCAGGGCAATACGGCGATCACTTCCAGCCCGAAGCTTTTGCCCAGCGCTTCCGAGTCCGGGGCGGCGCCTTTCAGATAGCGGTCTACCAACAGGCGGGCATGCTCCAGTTTCATGCCTTTTTCGCGCCACAGGTTGAGCACCGCCAGGTTACGGCGGCAGTCCGGCACGCTTTGGTCGGTGCACCACAGCAGCTTGTCGCAATGGCTGACAAAGGTGCGCAGGGCTTCACTGTCGGGCTGCCCGGTCAGGTTCACCACAATGTGCTGGAAGTGCTGGCGCAGGGCGCTGAGCAACATGTACAGCTCGGCCGCACTGGTACGCTCCAGGGGCTCGTCATTGTTGTGGTAGGCGAGGATGCGCAGGCCGGCTTCGGCCGAGGTGAACGCGCTGTTGATCAGCGTTGAGTCCAGGCGCCGCAAGTGGCGCAGGGCATCGCCGAAATGAAATGAGCTTTCCAGCCCCAGCAGCGCCAGGCTGTCCGCGAGCGGCAGGCCGAGGTCGAGCAACAACGTTTGTTGCCCGCTTTTTTGCACCACCAGCGCCAGGTGGCTGGCGATCAGCGCGCCGTCGGCATTGCCCTGGGTGCCGTAGAGCACGGTCAGCCCGCCCAGATGGGCGTTGGGGGTAACCGCCGGCAAGCGTTTACTCAGGCGGCGAACCAGGCCGGCGACTTCACTGGAGCGTGAGCCATAGGCCACGAAATCCCGCGCGCCGGCGCGCATTGCATTCAACACCAGCTGGTTGTCCATGCCATCGCCCAAGGCCACGATGGCAAGCATGGGCTTGGCTTCCAGCGCGCCTTCGATCAGGGCGCACTGGGTGGTCACGTGTTCACGGTCCAGGCCGATAAACACCAGGTTAGCGAATGTCACGTCCACCAGCGCCAACAGTTCGTCGAGGCTGCCGGCGCCGGCGCTGACCACTTGGCCCAGAGGCGCGAGTGCACCCTGGAGCCATTCCAGATCCGTGGTGTTGCGGGTAATTGCCAAAAACGTCTGGCTCAGGCTCTCGCTCATTCGGACAGTCCACTGCGGCGGTCGAAATTGCCGTTTTCGAGGAAATACAGGCGGTACCAGTTAGGGTCGTAATTGCGCAGTTTTTCCCCAGGCAACGAGGGCAGTTGAGCATTGGCGGCCAGCGGCTGAACGAGGTGCGGGGTAACAATCATCAGCAACTCTTTTTCCTGACGGCTGACGCTGGAGTCGCGAAAGAACGCACCCAGGATCGGGATGTCGCCCAGGCCCGGAAACTTGCTGACGCTGGAGGTGTTGTTGGTGCTGATCAGGCCGCTGATCACGAAGCTTTCACCGTCGGCCAGGGAGATGCTGGTGTCGGTGCGACGGATCGTCAGCGCGGGCACCGAGATACCCTGGATGGTGACCGCGTTGCTGTAGTCCAGCTCACTGACCTCAGGCGCGACTTTCAGGGAAATTCGCCCATGGTCGATTACGGTCGGGGTCAGGGTCAGGCGGATGCCGAACTCCTTGTACTCGATGGAAATGGTGTTGCTGCCGCTGCTGGGCACCGGGATCGGTACTTCGCCACCGGCGAGGAAGGTCGCACTTTGCCCGCTGAGCGCCACCAGGCTCGGGCGGGCGAGGGTGTAGGCAAAACCGCTGCTTTCCAGGGCGTTGATCATGGCCGAGACACGCCCGCCGCCAAAGCCGATGTTGAAGGTGTCGTTGTTCACCGGGAGCCCGCGAAATCCCGTGGCCGCTGCGTTGGCGACGTTGTTGGGGGCGCCAAACAGAAAGTTGCCGCCCCGGCCAAAGATCGAGGTACTGGCCTCCTTGAGCTTGGTGCGGCTCACTTCCACAAAGCGAATGTCGGTTTGCACCTGGCTGGGCAGCGTCGGGTCATCGGACGGCGACAGGGCCAGGCTGGTCAGGGCCGAGGTGGCCTTGCCTTGAACAAACACCATGCTCTGGCGCGGGCTGCTGGAACAGGCCGTCCAGACCATCAGGCTGGTGGTGCCAGAGGCGATGCCGGTGAGCAGGAATGCCTGGTTGCCATTGACCTGCACATCGGCCACTTTCGGATCGCCAATGGCCAGCCGCGTAATCGGCACCGGCGATTGAATGGCCTGTTGAGTGCCTTCGCCCACCTGCAGCACCGCCGGAAGCTGGCCCAGGCCAGCGCAGTTGCCTGACGCTGCCAGTGCCGCCCCGACGGGCAGGCTCAGGGTGAAAAGAGCCCCGAATACTCGTGAAAAAAACCAACCGGAACGACTGCTCATTCAAGGCATCCTTAGCGCTTTCAGGGCGTTTGTTGAGTCACCTGGTTGCCGCGTATCACCTCGACCCCCGAGCGTTTTGAAGCACCATTGGCCGTGGCCGGGCCGAAGCTGTTGGCGGGAGCCTGGCTGAAGGACAGTTGGTTGAACTGGTAGAGATCGCGCTTGGCGTTTTCCAGGTTGATCGCGGACTCCGTTTCACCGGCCCAGTATTGGCTCAGCAGTTGTTCGTCGGCACTGCGTACGGCCAGGCGCAGCACGCCGGATTGGGCCGCGAGCATCAGCCGGCTCAGCAGTTCCTCCGGCACGGCGAGGAGTACCGTTCGTGCGCTGGCGCGACTCTGCTGTGCCTTGAGTTTTTCGTCCGGGGTGGTCGGTGGTACAGAGCCGGGCTTGCCATCGTTGGTCAGCCCCAATTGGTCGCCGACGCCCAGCAGGCGCAAGGCGGGCACCACCACTTGTGCCGACTGCTGCGGGTTGCTGGCTTCCTGGCGCAGGAAGAGCAGGACGTCCACATAGTCCCCCGGGGCCAGTTGCCCGCTGGCACCGATCACTTCATCCACGGCGACGGCCAGGGCGCGCTCGTTGGGGCGGATCATCCGCGCCAGGGTGCCGCCGGAGTTGAAGCTCTCCTCGGTCAGCCAGGTACCGGCCGACAGCGGCCGCCAAGGGACCTTGCCCACGGCCTGGTCGAGGCTGGTCAGGCTGCCGGCGGGGACCGTGCGCAATCTTTCCAGGGTCAGGTCGGCGGCAGTGAGGGCAACAAAGGGTGCAACATCGTGGGCCAGGACCACCACGGGTTGGCGTGTCTGGTCTTCGGCGACGGGTTGCACCACTTCAGGTGATGGGGTCACGGGCGGTGCGACAGGGGTAGGGCGGCTGAGTACCAGGCCCCAGTAGCCTGCAATCAGCGCACCCACCAATAGCAGTCCGGCGAGGATCAAGCTAATGCGACTGTTCATGAAGGCTCTCCTTTTCCTGCTGCATCCACTGCTCTTTCCTACTAATACCTGCGTATTCGGATCGCTTCCAACATCTAACTATTTCGCTATTTGAAGGTAGTTCAGCTAGGACAAAATGCCATTACCGGGCAAAAAATATCTCCGGATTCTCTGGAAAAGTTGGATTTTTGGCGCCAGCGGGCCGACTAATACTTTGTGATTAATCAGTTCTTACAGTTGTTGGTATGGGGTTTGTTGACAATGCTCTAGTGGCACACCGGAATCATTTTGTGATGCCGCGGTACCAGCGCCATGGGCGCAAAGGAGAAGTCATTATGTTCCTTGATCTTATTCGCATGGGTTTCATCAAAGTCCAGATTTTTTTCTACTCCAGAGAGGGAGCGTCGGGTATTGAGTACGCGCTGGTTGCGGCGATGGTTGCTGTGGCGCTGGCTGCCTTTATTACGCCCATCAAGACTGCGGTGACAAACGTCTTCACTTCGATACAGGCCGCCATTCATACTTGACGCGGGTACTCGCGCAAACACGTGCAGGTTCCGCTGAATGATCTATTGCGCATCAGGCATTTCTCCATGAATTCCTCTTTGTCTCCGCGGCAACAAATCCTTTTGGTGGATGACGAAGAGGACGCCCTCATTGAACTGGCCGAGTCGCTGGAGAATGAGGGCTTTGTCTGTTTTACCGCCACCTCGGTGACCTTCGCGTTGCAGGAGTTGACCCTGCATCCCGATATTGCCCTGGTGATCACCGACCTGCGCATGCCCGAGGAAAGCGGTATCTCCTTGATCAAGCGCCTGCGTGAACACACCTCGCGTCAGCACCTGCCGGTGATCGTCATGTCTGGCCATGCCGAGATGGACGATGTCAGTGACATGCTGCGCTTGCAGGTGCTGGACCTGTTTCGCAAGCCGATCTACCTGGTGCGGTTGATCGACACCCTCAACAACCTTTTCCCCATCCCCAAAATCAGACTGATGTAGGCGCGAGCACGCTCGCTCCTGCAGCAGGGTTCAGAGTTGGTAGCTGAAACTCAGCGTATACCGTGGCCGCCGATTGAAGCTGTCCAGGGCAATGTCTGACATTGGCTTGGCGGCTTCCAATGCGATGTTGTAGTACTTGTTATCGCCGAAGCGCAGGCCCACGGCCGCCGATGACATGTTGTTGCCCTTGACCGGCAACTCGTTGAACCAGGTCTTGGCTTTGTCCAGTACCACGTAAGGCTGCAGGATTTTTACCCACTCGCCGCTGCGGTTGAAGCTGTAGTTGACCTCATACGCCACGCCCCAACCCTTGTCACCCGAGCCCTGGTCATCCGGGTAACCGCGCCCGAAATTCTGCCCGCCGAACGTCGCGCGTTCGCTGTCGGGCAAGGTGTCGTCGCTCCAGTAAAAGGCCGCCGATGCCACGCCTTGCCAGTTGTCGAAGAACTTGTCGCTTTGTACGCCCGAGACGCGCAGGCGGAAGAAGTCGATGTCGGGCTTTATGCCCTCGAAGTCACTGCGGGTCTTGGCGCCCAGGCCGTCGATGCCCTGGTACAGGCCGGCGCTGAGGATGCGCAGTTGGCGCGTGTCGGACTTGCGCCAGTCACCTTCAAACGCCAGGGCGCGCAGGTTGGTTTCCAGGTCGAAACGTTGGGGGAAACCCACCAGTTTATAACGGGTGGTCTGGTCCACGGCATACAACCGCGTGCCCAGGGTCAACGACTCGGTGGGGGAGGCGATCAGCGGATGGCTGAGGCCGACGGAGTAACGGTCAATCTCCTGGTGGGGCTTGAGTTCAAACCCGCCGTCCAGTTGCACATTGCTGCGCGGGTCGGCGCGGTAGCGCTCGGCGTTGACCACCAGTTGGGTACCCTCGGCATTCACGAACTGGCTGTAGCCCAGGCGGTAGTAGTGCTCCTTGTCCTCGCCGGGCGGGAACAGGCCGCTGACGCTCAACTGCTCGCCCATGGAGGTCTGGGAATTGCTGGTGCCGGTGATCAGGGCTTGCAGGCCGCCACGGCTGTCGTCCGTCATGCTCATGCTGCTGGTGAAGGGTTTGCGCGAGGCCTGGATCTGCATGCGCGTGCCGCCATCGGTGGTGCCCGGCGGCGGTACTTGCGCCTGCAGCGTCACCCCCGGTATACGGCCCATCAACGTGGTGTAGCGTTCGAAGGTCTTGCGGGTCAGCGGGCGTTCGGCCAGCAGCTTGGCAGCCAGCTTGTCGACGTAGGCCGAGACTGAACCGATGTCGCCCTGCACGTTGTAGTCCTTGATGTAGCCCTCCACCAGGATCACGTGCACCAGACCGTTTTCGAAGCGCTGGTCGGGCAAGTAGGCGTAGGACAACAGGTAGCCGTCCTGCTGGTAGCGGCGGGTGATGCCGCGGGTGGCTTCGATCAATTGTGCGACGGTGGTTTCATGGCCAATCAGCGGCTCGAAAACCTTCGCCACGTCCTGGAGCGGATAGATCGTCCCCCCGTCGATTTGCAGCTTGCGGATGGTCACTTTGGTGTCCATCAACAACGGCTGGCCCTGGGCCGCCGCCGGCTCGGGCAACTGGGTCTGGGGTGTGACCGGGCGATAGGCGTCGGCGGGGAGGTTGGGCACCGGCAGGTTGCGAATGGTGTCGTTGCTGTTGAGAAAACTGGGCAGGGTCTCGGCGTGGACACTGGAGGCAATGAGGGTGAGCAGAAACAACGGTGTCAAGGCGCGCATAGGACACTCCATGGTCAAACTGCAGCAGCGTTTCGCGGATTCCCGCCGGGTTCTGGGGCTCGGTTCGGGAGGGCCTTTCACTGGCCAATAAAAAAGACGAGAGACTCATTGGAATCTCTCGTCTCAACCAAGCGTAGGCGCTGGAGGGGAGGCCGTCTAATGGCCAGGTGCAATTCTATTTTTTACCGGTCAGCCCGCCGAGCAAGCCTCCCAGACCACCGCCTGTGTTTGCGTTTGCAGTGCCGCCGGCAGAAGCGCTGGCACCCACATTCAAACCACCGAGCAGGCCGCCACCGCTACCGCTGGTGCCACCGGTGACCAAGCCGCCCACCGAGCCGACAGTGCCGCCTACGGCATTCAGGGTACCGCCCAAGGCGTTAGTGACCGGGTTGGCATTGGCGGCTGTCAGGTTGGCACCCAGGCCGCTGACTGCGCCACCGACCTGAGTGACCAGACCGTTGACAGGGGCGCCGATACCGGTGCTGGTGCCGATGTTTTGAGTCAGGCCGGCAACGCCCGACGTCACTGGGTTCAGGGCTGCGCCGACATTCGTTGCCAGGCCGGCGACCGGAGCCGTGGCGCCTGTGTTGGCCACGCCGTTGCCGCCAATCAGCGTACCGAGAGACGCGACAGTGTTACCCACAGCGCCGCCGGTGATGCCTGCTGCACTGACAGTGCCGTTGGTATTACCGATATTCAAGCCGTTGCCAACGTTGGCGACCAGACCGCCGACGAGTTCAGGCAGGCCCGATTGCGGGGTTGTGGTGGCTGGATTGACGTAGCCGCTCGACTTATCAAGGGTGGTGCCAACGCCCGTCAGCACGCCGCCCACGATGGTCCCGAGAGGGTTGCCTGCGCCGCCGGCACTGGCCACCTGGCCGCCAAGGCCGGTGACAGTGGAGCCGACTTTATCCAGTACGCCACCGACCGGGTTGCCCAGGCCGGTTTTATTCCCGAGGTTGCCGGTGGTGTTTTCCAGCAGGGAGACGACAGGGACCAGCACGCTCTTGCCGACGGTATTGGTCACGTTGCCCAGTGGCCCGGTGGTGCTGGCCGTGCTCAAGGTGTCGCCGAGCATGGTCACGGTTTGGCCGACCTTATCGACCAGGCCACCTGCCGCACCGCCCACGCCGCCGGTTAAACCGCCGACGACAGGAATGCCGCCCAGTGTGGTGCCCAGGGTTTTGCCGGTGTTGGACACGCCGGTGCCCAGGTCGGCAACGCCATCAGCCACACCGGCAACGGTGGTGCCCAAGGCATTGCTATTGGTGCCCAATGTTCCCAGCCCGTTGGTCAGGCCGCTGCCGATGCTGTTGACGGCAGTGCCCGTCGCGGTGACCAGCCCGCCAGCGGTCGTGCCTACAATCGGGATGGTGGTCAGGGTTGTACCCAGGTCACCCACTGCGGTGCCGACATTACCGACGACACCGCCGACGGCGCCCACTACCTGGCCAGTGACCAGAGGCGTGGTCGAACCGGTGCCGCCACCGGTACCGCCGCCTGTGCCTCCACCGGTACCACCACCTGTGCCGCCGCCTGTGCCTCCACCGGTACCACCACCTGTGCCACCACCTGTACCTCCACCGGTGCCGCCGCCAGTGCCACCACCGGTACCGCCACCCGTGCCTCCGCCAGTACCACCACCATCTGTGCCGCCGCCGGTACCACCGCCAGTTCCACCACCTGTTCCGCCGCCAGCATCCGGAGACGAAGCTGCGACGCTACTGTGATGACCGCCACCACCGCTGCTGCAGCCTCCGAGGCTTACTGCCAGAATCAGGGCCAGCGCGGTACTTGCTTTCCACAACACGACTTGAGTTTTCATGATTGAGATCCTTGCACCTGGTACAGCCTTTGTTGTTATCGAAGTTCGCTGTTTCTAGGGACAGCGATACATTCGTCCGTTATGGCTATAACAGTCCCGGGTACTTTTTCTCGCAACGCTCAACTTGGTATTAACGATTTATATACACGCAGGATTGGGCCGCTTAGCGACTAATACCAAGGGTATATAGGGGGAAGGGTTAAAAGTGGCTAGGTCTTTAAAATCAGGGTGTTAATAAACTTAGCGGGCTATCGATAGCCCGCTATAACTTAGGGTGTATATATACAATTAATCACGCGATCGGCCGCCAGCGCCCCACCATATGCTCAATGTCCCCGGCGCCTTTTAGTTGCAACTCACCGCTGGAGCCGGCGGCACTTGCCAACAAGATGACTTCACTGGGCAAGCGCACCGGTTTTTTAAACTCGACGTCTATCTCGATATTGGCCGCCGGCAAATGCTCACTCAGGGCGGCCAGTGTGCGTGCCTTGTTCCACAGCCCGTGGGCGATCGCCTGGGGGAAGCCGAACAACCTGGCGGTGAGGGCACTCAAGTGAATCGGGTTGTAGTCGCCGGACACCCGAGCGTAGCGGCGGCCGATATCGGCGGGGGCTTTCCAGCGGGTCAACTCACTGACGCTGGCGGGAGCTTGCAGGCTGTGATCCGCTGCAACGCCGTCAAGCTTCACGCCGCGACAGAGCATCCGGCTTTCGGCTTCCCACAGCAGCCCCAGTGAATCCTCGACCGTGGTGACGATATCGAACGTTGCCCCCTTGGCGTGGGGCTGCAAGTTCTGCGCGTAGACGCCCACCGTAAGGTCACTCACACCGCCCAACGGGCGCAGGATGCGGATACGGTTGCTCAGGTGGATCAACCCCAACAGCGGGAACGGAAATGCCTTGCCGGTGAGCAATTGCATCTGCAGGCCGAAGGCGAGGATGTGCGGATAGGTCGCCGGCAACACCGGGCTGTCGGCAAACCCGCAGACCTTGCGATAAGCCGCCACATCGTTGGCGTTCACGCTGACCCGGCAGCGCAACCCTTGTTCGGGCAACGTGGTGCCGGTGATCTTGCGCTTGAGCGCCGCGCGCCAATACAGCGGCGGCAGGAACGGGGTACTGCCTAAGGTGTGCCACTCCATGCTTACGCTCCCAATAGACTTTGCCCACACACCCGCACTGCCTGCCCGCTGACTGCGCCGGAGCCCGGCTGGCCGAGCCAGGCCACGGCTTCGGCGACGTCCTGGGGCAAGCCGCCCTGGCCCAGGGAACTCATACGGCGCCCGGCCTCACGCAAGGCGAAGGGAATATGCGCGGTCATCTGGGTTTCGATAAAACCCGGGGCCACTGCGTTGATGCTGATCCCGCGCTCGCCCAGCAGCGGCGCCCAGGCCTGGGCCAGGCCGATCAGCCCGGCTTTGCTCGCGGCGTAATTGGTTTGCCCGCGATTGCCGGCAATGCCGCTGATGGACGCCAGCAGCACCACGCGGCCGTTGTCGTGCAAGGTGCCGCTGTCCAGCAGCGCCTTGGTCAGCACTTGCGGCGCGTTGAGGTTGACCGCCAATACCGCGTCCCAGTATTCCGGCGTCATGTTGGCCAGGGTTTTATCGCGGGTGATGCCGGCGTTGTGCACCACGATGTCGATGCCGTCCGGCAGGTGTTCGATCAACTGCGTGGCGGCGTCTTCGGCGCAGATATCCAGGGCGATGCTGCGGGCACCCAGGCGCGCGGCCAGGGCATCGAGGTCAGCCTTGGCTTGTGGCACGTCCAGCAGGACCACTTCGGCACCGTCACGGGCCAGGGTTTCGGCGATCGAGGCGCCGATGCCACGGGCGGCGCCGGTTACCAATGCCTTGCGCCCGGCGAGAGGGCGGGTCCAATCTTCGACCTGGGTCGCGCAGGCGTTCAGGCGAATCACCTGGCCGGAGATGTAGGCACTTTTGGGCGAGAGGAAAAACCGCAACGCACCTTCCAACTGGTCTTCGGCCCCGTCGCCCACGTACAGCAATTGCAGGACGCCGCCGCTGCGCAGCTCTTTGGCCAGCGACCGGCTGAAACCTTCCAGGGCGCGCTGGGCACTGGCGGCAAACGGGTCGCTGAGGCTTTCCGGCGCGCGGCCCAGGATCACCAGATGCGCGCTGTGATCGAGATTTTTCAGCAGCGGCTGAAAGAATTCCCGCAGCTGTTTGAGTTGGTCGGTGTGCTGCAGTTGGCTGGCATCGAACACTACAGCCTTGAGCTTGGGCCCGTGGCCGGGAATCCAGGGGTGGCCGTCGACGGTTCGCTGCCGTAGCTATAGATGGCGTCGGTCAGCTTGTTGGCGAACGGCAGTATTTTTGTCGCCAGCGGGCCGCCGCCGATCAGCAGCGCACCCTCCACCGGACGCAGACGCCCGGCCTGCCAGCGTTCCAGGCGTACCGGCGACGGCAGGCCAATGGCGGCAACCAGGCGATGGCCGAGGCTGGAGTTGGCGAAGTCGATATAACGGTCAGACATGGAACGCTCTCCGAGTGCTGGGGTTCAAACGGTGGACCATCAATAGGTGAAAGTCGTTCGATTGAGCCTAGGCTAGTCTCAAAGACTCACCCCACAACCTTCAGGGAGCTTTCCATGACTCAATTGCGCCGGGTAGCGATCATTGGCGGTAACCGCATCCCCTTCGCCCGCTCCAACGGCCCTTATGCCACGGCGAGTAACCAGGCGATGTTGACCGCCGCCCTGGAAGGCTTGATCGAACGCTACAACCTGCACGGCCTGCGCATTGGCGAGGTGGCCGCCGGGGCGGTGCTCAAGCATTCCCGGGACTTCAACCTGACCCGCGAATGCGTGCTGGGCTCGCGCCTGTCGCCGCAGACCCCGGCCTACGATATTCAGCAGGCCTGCGGCACCGGCCTCGAAGCGGCATTGCTGGTGGCGAACAAGATTGCGCTGGGGCAGATCGAGTCCGGGATCGCCGGTGGCGTCGACACCACGTCCGACGCGCCGATCGGGGTGAACGAGGGCCTGCGCAAGATCCTGCTGCAAGCCAATCGCAGCAAATCCACGGCGGATAAATTAAAAGTCCTGTTACAACTTCGTCCCCATCACCTCAAGCCGGAACTGCCGCGCAATGGCGAACCGCGCACCGGTTTGTCCATGGGCCAGCATTGCGAGTTGATGGCGCAGACCTGGCAGATTCCCCGCGCCGAGCAGGATCAGTTGGCGCTGGAAAGCCACCAGAAAATGGCGGCGTCCTATGCCGAAGGCTGGCAAAACGATCTGCTCACACCCTTTCTCGGCCTGACCCGCGACAACAACCTGCGCCCCGACCTGACCCTGGAAAAACTCGCCAGCCTCAAACCCGCCTTTGAGCGCAGCGAAAAGGGCACTCTCACCGCCGGCAATTCGACGCCACTGACCGACGGTGCTTCGTTGGTGCTGCTGGGCAGTGAAGCCTGGGCCCAGGAGCGGGGTTTGCCGATCCTCGCTTACCTGCGTGATGGCGAAGCGGCGGCAGTGGATTTCGTCAACGGCGCCGAAGGCCTGCTGATGGCGCCGGTGTATGCCGTGCCACGTTTGCTGGCGAGGAACGGCCTGACGCTGCAGGACTTCGATTACTACGAGATCCACGAAGCGTTCGCTGCCCAAGTGTTGTGCACGCTGAAGGCCTGGGAAGACCCGGAATACTGCAAGACTCGCCTGGGGCTGGACGCGCCGCTGGGTTCCATCGACCGCAGCCGGTTGAACGTCAAGGGCAGTTCATTGGCCGCCGGCCATCCGTTTGCAGCCACCGGCGGGCGCATCGTCGCCAACCTGGCCAAGCTGCTGGACGCCGCCGGCAAGGGCCGGGGCCTGATCTCGATCTGCGCCGCCGGGGGCCAGGGCGTCACGGCGATTATTGAGCGCTGATCTCGGCTATGATCGGGCCGCCGGTTAATCTGGCATATTGGATGCATTCTTAAGCGGTCAAAGGTCGGTACCCTCTCCCCGCGGCGAGAGGATTGCCGTATAACGAGTGCCATACGCGTGTTTGGTAATAAAGGACCCACAATAAAAGCTGATGAAGACTCCTAAACGCATTGAACCCCTGATCGAGGACGGTCTGGTCGACGAGGTGCTGCGCCCACTCATGAGTGGTAAAGAAGCAGCTGTTTACGTGGTGCGCTGCGGCAACGAGTTACGTTGCGCCAAGGTCTACAAGGAGGCGAATAAACGAAGTTTTCGTCAGGCGTCCGAATACCAGGAAGGCCGCAAGGTCCGCAACAGCCGGCAGGCCCGGGCCATGGCCAAGGGCTCCAAGTTCGGCAAGAAAGAAACCGAAGACGCCTGGCAGAACGCCGAGGTAGCGGCGCTGTTTCGTCTGGCCGGTGCGGGCGTGCGCGTACCCAAGCCGTACGACTTCCTCGAAGGCGTGCTGCTGATGGAACTGGTGGCCGATGAGTACGGTGACGCTGCGCCACGTTTGAATGACGTGACGCTGGACCCGGACCAGGCCCGCGAGTACCACGCCTTCCTGATTACCCAGATCGTGCTGATGTTGTGTACCGGCCTGGTGCACGGTGACCTTTCCGAGTTCAACGTGCTGCTGACGCCGACCGGCCCTGTGATCATCGACCTGCCTCAGGCGGTGGATGCAGCAGGCAACAACCACGCATTCAGCATGCTGGAGCGGGATGTGGGCAACATGGCTTCCTACTTCGGGCGTTTTGCCCCGGAATTGAAGAAGACCAAGTACGCCAAGGAGATGTGGGCGCTGTACGAAGCCGGCACCCTGCACCCGGCCAGCGTGTTGACTGGCGAGTTCGACGAGCCGGAAGAGTTGGTTGACGTGGGCGGGGTTATTCGCGAGATCGAAGCGGCGCGGCTCGATGAAGAGCGTCGCCAGGCGATTCGCGCGGCAGACGATGCGCCACCGAGCAAAGCCTCGGAGGAGCCTCCACCGCCGCCCTGGATGCAATGATCCAACGGCTGGTGGATATCCAAATGTGGGAGCGGGCTTGCTCGCGAATGCGTAGTGTCAGTCAATACATCAGTTGACTGATCCACCGCTTTCGCGAGCAAGCCCGCTCCCACATTTGTTTTTTGTGCAGTCAGTTAAATCGTCAGGCGCAACAGCTGCCCGACGCCAGTTCCTTGAGGATCGGGCAATCCGGCCGGTGGTCACCCTGGCAGTGTTCCACCAGGTCCTGCAACGTATCGCGCAGTTGCCCCAACTCGCGGATCTTCTGGTTCAGCTCATCGATGTGCTGGCGGGCCAGCGCCTTGACGTCGGCACTCGCGCGCCCGCGGTCCTGCCACAGCGTCAGCAGCTTGCCGACTTCCTCCAGGGAAAACCCCAGGTCCCGCGAACGCTTGATAAACGCCAGGGTGTGCAGGTCATCGGCGCCATAAATACGGTAGCCGCTGTCGGTGCGATGGGCCGCTTTCAACAAACCGATAGACTCGTAGTAACGAATCATCTTCGCGCTCAGGCCGCTTTGGCGTGCTGCTTGGCCGATGTTCATGGACGCTCGTCCTCCAGGTCCTTGGGTTTCCAGGTTTTCAGCAGCAGCGCGTTACTCACCACGCTGACGCTGGACAGGGCCATGGCCGCGCCGGCCATGACGGGGTTAAGCAGGCCGAATGCGGCCAGCGGAATGCCGATCAAGTTATACACAAAGGCCCAGAACAGGTTCTGTCGAATTTTAGCGTAGGTCTTGCGGCTGATTTCCAGCGCGGCAGGCACCAGCCGTGGGTCGCCGCGCATCAGGGTAATGCCCGCCGCGTGCATGGCCACGTCGGTGCCACCGCCCATGGCGATGCCGATATCGGCTGCGGCCAGGGCGGGCGCGTCGTTGATGCCGTCGCCGACCATCGCCACCACGCCGGTCTTTTTCAGCTCGGCGACGGTGGCGGCCTTGTCGGCGGGCAGCACTTCGGCGTGCACGTCGTCGATGCCCAAGGCTTCGGCGACCACGCGGGCGCTGCCTCGGTTATCGCCGGTCAGCAGGTGGCTGCTGATTTGCCGGGCCTTGAGTTGTTGTATCGCTTGCAGGGCGCCCGGTTTGAGGGTGTCGCCAAAGGCAAACAGGCCCAGCACGCGCGGCTGCGGGCCTTGCTCGATCAGCCAGGACAGGGTGCGGCCCTCGGCCTCCCAGGCGCTGGCCGAATCGGCGAGGCCGCCGGTGCTCAAGCCGGTTTCGTCCAGCAGGCGACGGTTGCCCAACGCCAGCTGCCGTCCGTCGAGGGTGCCGGCAATGCCACGCCCGGTCAGGGACTGGCTGGCGCTGACATCGGCCACATTCAAGCCACGTTCGGCGCAAGCATCCAGCACCGCCTTGGCCAACGGGTGTTCACTGCCGCGCTGCAGTGCGCCGGCCTGTTGCAGCAGTGCCGCTTCATTGCCATCGACAGCAACCAGGTGCGCGACTTTTGGTGCGCCGGAGGTCAGGGTGCCGGTCTTGTCGAACACCACGGCGCTGACTTCGTGGGCACGCTCCAGGGCTTCGGCGTCCTTGATCAGAATCCCGTGGCGGGCGGCGACGCCGGTACCGGCCATGATGGCGGTGGGGGTGGCCAGGCCGAGGGCGCAAGGGCAGGCGATCACCAACACGGTGACGGCATTGATCAGCGCGACCTCCAGCGGAGCGCCATACAACCACCAGCCGATCAGCGTGGCCAGGGCCAGCACCAGCACCACCGGCACGAACACCTGGCTGACTTTATCCACCAGTTTCTGGATGGGTGCCTTGGCCGCCTGGGCGTCTTCCACCAGGCGGATGATCCGCGCCAGCACGCTTTCTGCGCCAAGGGCCAGGGTGCGCACCAGCAGTCGGCCTTCGCCGTTGATCGCGCCGCCTGTCACGGCGTCTCCGGGTTGTTTTGGCACTGGCAGGCTTTCACCGCTGATCAGTGCTTCGTCGGCGTGGCTTTGGCCGTCGACCACTTCGCCATCCACCGGGAAGCGTTCGCCGGGTTTGACCAGCACCAGGTCATTGAGCTTGAGGGCGGTGATGGCGACGTCGTGCTCGCGGCCATCGATCACTTGAATCGCCCGCTCCGGGCGCAAGGCTTCCAGGGCGCGGATGGCGCTGGCGGTCTGGCGTTTGGCGCGGCTTTCCAGGTATTTGCCCAGCAGCACCAGGGCGATCACCACCGCTGAGGCTTCGAAGTAAAGATGCGGCATTGTGCCCGCGGTTGCCGTGAGCCACTCATAGATACTCAGGCCGTAACCGGCGCTGGTACCGATGGCCACCAGCAGGTCCATGTTGCCGGCCCCGGCGCGCACGGCTTTCCAGGCCGCGATATAGAAGCGCGCACCGAAGATGAATTGCACCGGGGTGGCCAGGGCGAACTGGACCCAGGCCGGCAACATCCAGTGCAGGCCGAACGGTTGCACCAGCATCGGCAACACCAACGGCGCAGCGAGCAAAATTGCCAGCAGCAGCGACCAGCGTTCATGGCTCAACCGTTGTTCCTGGCTGGCTTGGGTGGCGGTTTCGCTTTGGGGCAGGGTGGCGGTGTAGCCGGCCTTGTCGACGGCGGCGATCAGGACGCCGGGGTCCATTTGGCCGAGCACTTCAATATGGGCGCGTTCGTTGGCCAGGTTGACGCTGACGCTTTGCACCCCGGGCACTTTGCGCAGTGCCCGTTCAACCCGCCCGGCGCAGCTGGCGCAGGTCATGCCACTGATGGGCAGGTCGAAGGTGGTGGATCCGTTCATGGGCAGTACTCCAGGAGAGATTGCCCCTAGGATCAACCTTGACCTGTGGGGAAGGTCAAGGCTTCAGATCAATGTTTCAATATTCCAATGCCGCCGGCTTCAGATACATGCCGTCCGGCCCTTGCGCGATACGCAACTTGCGCACGTCGCCCGCCTTCAATGTGATGTTTTGCGCCGGCGGCGCGAGCATGCCCGGCAAGCAGCCCTGGGATTGCCCCGGCAGTAACTTCAGGCGCAGTGACACATTCCCGGCCGGCAAGTTGAAGGACGTGGCCTGCTCCTGGAACAGCCGCCCGGCCAACTGGTCCTGAATATACAAACCAATCTCGCAGTTGGTCGGCACTTCCAGGCGCTCCCGGGAAATGATCAGCACCGCATAATCTTCATCCGCGCTGGCCGGTGGCACAGCGGCAAACAAGCCCATCAGGCTGACAAGGCCAAAAAACGACCAGCGCATGGCGAATTCTCCGAGGTTCACATCGTGGATAGGTGCAGCTTGGCCGAGGGCGCGAATGAATGCCAGCCCGGCCGATGTTTTCAGAACTTGACCTTGCCATCGTGGCAAGGTCAACACTGCGGGCAACCTCATCAAAGGAGTCATGTCATGCAAGTATTCAGCGTTGAAGGAATGACCTGCGGCCACTGCGTTCGCTCGGTCACCCAGGCGGTGCAGGATAAGGATCCGGCGGCCAGCGTGCGGGTCGACCTCGCGGCAAAGGAAGTCGGCGTGGAAAGCAGCCTGCTGTCCCCGGCGGAGGTGATCAACCTGATCAGCGAAGAAGGCTACAGCGTCAAACTCGCCTGACTTTCTGATAGTTAGCGAGCTAACTTAATGTTCAAGGCACCCGAGCCCGGCTAGACTGTTGGGCTGCCGACTCACCTGGGTGCCTGATGAACCTTCGTATAATCCTGATTTTGGGGGCCTTGAGCGCGTTCGCGCCGTTGGCCATCGACTTCTACCTGCCGGGTTTCCCGGCCATGGCCGTGGCATTCGGCACCGACGAAAAACATATTCAGCTGACCTTGGCCGTGTACTTCACGGGCCTGGCGATCGGCCAGTTGATCTATGGGCCGCTGGCGGACCGTTTTGGCCGGCGTGGGCCGCTGCTCAGCGGCGTCACTCTGTTTACCCTGGCGTCGTTCGCCTGTGCATACGCACCTTCGCTGGAATGGCTGATCGGCGCGCGCTTCGTCCAGGCCCTGGGCGGTTGTGCGGGCATGGTGATCTCCCGGGCGGTGGTCAGTGACAAATGCGACGCGGTGGGCTCGGCCAAGGTGTTTTCCCAACTGATGCTGGTCACCGGGCTGGCGCCGATCCTTGCGCCGCTGGCGGGTGGAGTGATGGTTGGTGTGTGGGGCTGGCAGTCGATCTTCATCGCGCTGACGGCGTTCAGTGTGATGGCGGCCCTCGCGGTGGCAGTCGGATTGCCGGAAAGTTTTCCCGCCCATCAACCGCGTCAGCCCCTGTCGGGTGCCCTGCGCCAGTACGGCCGGTTGCTGTCGGACCGGGTGTACCTGGGCTACGCCTTGACCGGTGGCATCTCGATTGCCGGCATGTTTGCCTACATCGCGGGTTCGCCTTTCGTCTTTATCAAACTCTATGGCGTGCCTGCCGAGCACTATGGCTGGGTCTTTGGCTCCAACGCCGCCGGCTTTATCCTGGTTGCACAGGTGAATGCGCGCCTGCTGGCCTCGCGCGGCCCGGCGTTTCTGTTGTCGCGCACCGTGTGGGTGTACCTGGCGGCGGGTCTGTCGTTGCTGGCCATTACGGCTTTGCGCACTGACGCCTTGTGGCCACTGCTGGTGCCGCTGTTCATCTGCATCGCCAGCCTGGGCTGCATTTTGCCCAACACCTCGGCCTGCGCCATGAGCGGGCAGGGTGCACGGGCGGGCAGCGCATCGGCGTTGCTCGGTTGCATTCAGTTTGGTGTGGCCGCCGGCGCGGCATCGTTGGTCGGGGTGTTGCACGACGGCACGGCGATGCCGATGGCAATGGTCATCAGCTTGTGTGGCGTATTGGCCGTGACGTTCGCGATGCTGACCCGACGCCTGCAGCGCCAACGGGCACTGCAAGCGGCGGAATGAGCAGGTCAGCCAGCAGAACGCTGCTGGCTTTCGGGGAATCGGTGAGGTGCCTGGATACGGGTTTGCAGGGTGTCGGCAAACGCGCGGGCTTCGGCCTCACTGCGGAAGGTGAAGGCGTTCTGGTCGAGACGAACCTGCCATTTGTTGCCGTGGGATTTTGCTAACGCTTTTATCAGGATCTTCATTGCTGACTTCCTCGCGTAAAAGAATCGTGGCAAAGGCGGCCAATATAAACCTGAATACGTCCACAAATGTGACAAGGATCAAGTCTCTGACTAGCGGTGTCGTCCATTACTCAGGTGAATAACAGACGACACTGACAGAACGTTTGGTTAGAACCCTTCAAGCACGATTTTGCCCTTGGCCTTGCCGCTTTCCAGCAGTTCGTGGGCGCGGCGCAGGTTGGCCGCGTTGATCACGCCAAAGTGCTCGCCCACCGTGGTTTTCAGGGTACCGGCGTCGATCAGTTCGGCCACGCGGTTGAGCAGGTTGTGTTGCTCGATCATGTCGGCGGTCTCGAACATCGAGCGGGTGTACATGAACTCCCAATGCAGCGACAGGCTCTTGCGCTTGAGTTTGCTCACGTCCAGCGCCTTGGGGTCATCAATCAGCGCCAGTTTGCCCTGGGGAATCAGCGCTTCCACCAGTTGGTCCAGGTGCTGGTCGGTCTGGGTCAGGCTGGCGACGTAGTTCACCTGCGGATGGCCGGCGTTTTTCAGCTCTTCGCTCAAGGGTTTGCTGTGGTCGATCACCAGGTCGGCGCCCAGGTCCTTGGCCCACGCTTGGGTTTCCGGGCGGGAGGCGGTGCCGATAACTTTCAGGCCAGTAAGTTGTTTCGCCAGTTGAGTCAGGATCGATCCCACACCACCGGACGCACCGACGATCAGCAGGCTCTGGCCTTCATCGGCCTTGCCTTCGCGCACTTGCAGGCGCTCGAAGAGTAATTCCCAGGCAGTGATGGCGGTCAGCGGCAGGGCTGCAGCATCGGCGAAACCCAGGGTTTTTGGCATATGGCCGACAATGCGCTCGTCTACGGTGTGCAGTTCGCTGTTGCCGCCGGGGCGCACCAGAGAGCCGGCGTAGAACACCTTGTCACCGACCTTGAACAGGCTCACTTCGCTGCCCACGGCCTTGACCACACCGGCCACGTCCCAGCCCAGGACTTTGGCGGCGCCATTTTCCGGGGCGACGTTCTGGCGCACCTTGGTGTCCACCGGGTTGACCGAGATGGCTTTGACTTCCACCAGCAGGTCACGCGGGCCGGCGACCGGTTCTGGCAGTTCGATGTCTTGCAGGGATTTTGGATCGTTGATGGGCAGTGCGGCGTAGTAGGCGATGGCTTTCATGAGGGTTTCCAAAAAAGGGGTCGGTTGATCAGGCAAGAAACTTCAGGCGCTTGAGTTCGAAATGCTCGAGTACGTCGGCGGCCTTGGCGCGGAAATTCTGGATATGGGCGCTCTGGTCGTGGTCGGCCAGCGCGGCGTCGTCGCTCCAGCGTTCGAGCATGTAGAAGGTCTCGGGGTGTTGCAGATCCTGGTGCAGGTCGTACTGCTGGCAGCCGGCTTCGACGCGCGTCGGTTCCAGCAGCTCGCGCAGCAGGGTTTCCAGGGTGGCCTGTTGGCCGGGTTTGGCGATCAGCGTGGCGATGACGTTAAAGGCAGCGGACATATTCGACTCCTGACACGTGATGAACGGGATGGACAGATGATTGGCTATTTCTCTCGAAGATAAAACCCGCTAAAAGAGCAGTCTCTTTCAATGTTTTTTTGATAATGGGGCCGGGATGCTGCGTTTCGACGATTTGCAGTTGTTTGTGCGCGCCGCAGACCTGGGCAGCCTCTCGGCTGCAGCGCGGGTCATGGACATGTCGGCGGCGGTGGCCAGCGCGGCGTTGAAGCGCATCGAGCAGCAACTGGGCGCGCGGTTGCTGGCGCGCTCTACCCGCAGCCTGCGCCTGACGGCTGAGGGCGAGGGCTTTCTGGAGTACGCCCGGGCGGCCTTGAGCAGCCTGGATGAAGGCCGGCGTTTATTGGCCAGCGGCCAGGACCAGGTCAGCGGGGTGCTGCAACTGTCGGCGCCGTCGGACTTCGGGCGTAACCAGCTGCTGCCCTGGCTGGATGAGTTTCAGCGCGAGTACCCCGAGCTGAGCGTGCGCCTGCTGTTGGGCGACCGGATTGCCGACCTGTTCCGTCAGCCGGTGGATATCGCCCTGCGCTATGGCGAGCCGGAAGACTCCAGCCTGATCGCGCTGCCCATCGCCCCGGACAACTACCGCGTGCTCTGCGCCGCGCCCAGCTACCTGGCGCGACACGGAGAGCCTCGGCATCTGGAGCAACTGACACAGCACAATTGCCTGCTGTATATGCTCGGCAGCCGGGTGCACGACCATTGGGGTTTCAACGATGGCAAACGCGACGTCAGCCTGACCGTAACCGGCGACCGCTTCAGTGATGACGCCGATGTGGTGCGGCGCTGGGCGGTGGCCGGGGTCGGTATTGCTTATAAGTCCTGGCTGGATGTGAGCAGCGATGTGCTGGCCGGGCGCCTGCGCCTGATCCTGCCGGAGCTGCGGGGCGAGCGTACGCCCCTCAACCTGTTGTGCGCCCATCGCGCGCAACTGAGCAAGCCGATCAATCTTCTGCGGGAAATGCTCGTTGCCCGTTGTGCGACATTGACTGCGCAGTTGCCGGAGCGGTCGGCTTCTACACCATAAACCCGGGAATATCGGGAAGTTTCCTTCAGCCTCTGTCGTTGGTTGTGCTGTAAGACGGCACGGAACCCGGCGTTTTCACGCTTATACTTTTGCGCGAACCGCAGCAGACGAATGCTTTAACAGGGAGTGAATGAGCACATGGAACGGGCACCTTGCATCAGTCAGATCGCAACATTATTGGCCGACCCCAAACGTACCGCGATGGTGTGGGCGTTGATGGACGGCTCGGCCAAACCCTCCGATGAATTGGCTCTACTTGCGGGGCTGTCCCCGGCATCAGCCAATGCCCATTTGACGCGATTGACGGCCGGCGGCCTGTTGCGCGTCGAAGCCCGGAGCGGCAAACGCTTCTTTCGTGTGGCAGCAGCCGATGTGGGGGCCGCCGTGGATGCACTGGCCTGTACCACCATGGCCAGCGTCGCCCGCAATACGCCGACTCATACCCGGTCACTGATCGCGCCTGCTGCGTTACGGCGGGCCAGGCTTTGCCAAGGCCATTTAGGTGGCGAACTGGCAGCGGGTGTGTATCAACGGATGATGGCGGCCGGCTGGATCGAGCGTGCTGAGCAGCGCACGGACGTAACGCCCTTGGGGGCGCGCAAACTGGCAGGGCTGGGGATTTTCACCCAGGCGCTGGTGCAGCCGATCGTGTGTGAGTGTTTTGATTGGAGCGAACGGCAGCCGCACCTGGGCGGTGCGTTGGGGGCCGCGCTGTTGCAACTGTGCATGCAGTCGAGCTGGGTCAGTGTGATCAATGAGTCCCAGGCGTTGCAGGTCAGTGAAGCCGGGCAACTGGAAATTGCCCGGCTTGCCGCATCGGTCGGTCGTTAAGGCTTGACCAACCGCGCATCCAGGCTGTTTTGCGCCAGGCGTTTGGCCTGGTCCTGGGTCATGCCCAGGGAGGTGTACAACGCATGGAAATTCTCGGTGACATAACCGCCGAAGTACGCCGGGTCATCCGAGTTCACCGTGACCTTCACCCCACGCTCAAGCATGTCGAGAATGTTGTGTTGGGACATGTCGTCGAACACGCACAGCTTGGTGTTGGACAGCGGGCACACCGTCAGCGGGATCTGCTCATCGATGATCCGCTGCATCAGGCGCTCGTCTTCAATGGCGCGTACGCCATGGTCGATACGCTGGATCTTCAGCAGGTCGATGGCTTCCCAGATGTATTCCGGCGGCCCTTCTTCACCGGCGTGGGCGACGGTCAGGAAACCTTCGTGACGGGCACGGTCGAACACACGCTGGAACTTGCTCGGAGGGTGACCCATTTCCGAACTGTCCAGGCCCACGGCCACGAACGCGTCACGGAATGGCAGCGCCTGGTCGAGGGTTTTCTCGGCCTCCTCTTCGCTCAAGTGGCGCAGGAAGCTGAGGATCAAACCGCTGGTGATGCCCAGTTGCTGCTCGCCGTCTTTCAATGCGGCGGCGATGCCATTGAGCACTACTTCGAAGGGCACGCCACGGTCGGTGTGGGTCTGCGGGTCGAAGAACGGTTCGGTGTGGATCACGTTCTGGGCCTTGCAGCGCAGCAGGTAGGCCCAGGTCAGGTCGTAGAAGTCCTGGGAGGTGCGCAGTACATCGGCGCCCTTGTAATAGAGGTCGAGAAACTCTTGCAGGTTGTTGAAGGCGTAGGCCTTGCGCAGGGTTTCGACGTCGTCCCACGGCAGCGCGATCTTGTTGCGTTCGGCCAGGGCGAACAGCAGCTCAGGCTCCAGCGAGCCTTCCAGGTGCAGGTGCAATTCAGCCTTGGGCAGGGCGTTGAGCCAATCGTACATTTATAAATTCTCATCAGGTGCAATGGCGGCATTCTACAGGCGCACGCCGAAATAATCGGTAAAACCTGACCAAGCGGTGAGCATCCGCGGGCGTCGTGCAAGCGGTGCGTGAACTAAGGTGTAACGAAACGTTAGCGGCGCGGTGCAGTCTGTACCCCATCAATGACGGATTCGCCGCGTATAAAAGGCCTGTAATGCTCACATCAATCAAGCAAGAAAAATTCATGTTGCTGGCGCTGATTGCCGCCATCGCCGCCTACCCGCTGGAGCACTGGATGCTGCACAGCGGGCAGATGGTGGCGCTGCTGGGCGGCGTGGCGCTGATCGGCTTTATCGTCGTGGCCTCGATGCGCGTGGCTCACCACGCCGAGCAACTGGCGGAAAAGGTCGGCGATCCCTACGGCACCATGATCCTGACCCTCGCCGCCGTGCTGGTGGAGGTGGTGATTCTGGCGATCATGATGAGCAACGAGCCGTCTCCGACCCTGGTGCGCGACACCATCTATTCGGCGGTGATGCTCGACATCAATGGCATCCTTGGCCTGGCGGCGCTGATGGGTGGGATCAAGCATGGCGAACAGTCCTACAACGACGATTCGGCTCGGACCTACAGCGTGATGATCCTTACCGCCATGGGCGTGTCGATGGTGGTGCCGGAGTTTATCCCCGAGGCCGACTGGAAAATTTACTCGGCCTTCACCATCGGCGCGATGGTGGTGCTCTACACCCTGTTCCTGCGGATGCAGGTGGGGCCCCACAGTTATTTCTTCAGCTACAGCTACCCGGAAAAACGCCGCAAGAAACAGCCGGAAGACGAGTCGCCGCCGATCAACCTGGCGTTCTCCATCGGGACCCTGGTGTTTGGCGTGATTGTGATTGGCGCGTTGGCCGAGGTGATGTCCAAGACCCTCGACCTGGGCCTGGAGGGCACGGGCGCTCCACCGGTGATTACGGCGATCATCGTGGCCGCGATTTCCGCCGCCCCGGAGATTTTGACCGCATTGCGCGCAGCGTTGGCCAACCGCATGCAGTCGGTGGTGAACATCGCGCTGGGGGCGTCGCTGTCGACGGTGATTTTGACGGTGCCGGTGATGGAAGCCATGGCCTTGTACACCGGCCAGCCGTTTCAAATGGCGATGACGCCGGTGCAGACCGTGATGGTGTTTATCACGCTGATCGTCAGCGCGATCAACCTCAACGATGGCGAAACCAACGCCATCGAAGGGATGACCCACTTTGTGTTGTTTGCGACGTTTATCATGTTGTCGCTACTGGGGTTGTAACCTTTCCTGAGTACACCGCTGATCAAATGTGGGAGCTGGCTTGCCTGCGATAGCATCACCTCGGTGCAACTGAAAGACCGAGGTGCCTGCATCGCGGGCAAGCCCGGCTCCCACATTTGATCTGTGCCTGGCTTAGATCCCGCTGATCAGCGCCCGCGCCGCCTGGCTGTGATCGGCAATCAAGCCCTTCAGATCCAGGCCCTCGACCTGTCCGTCGATCACCCGCCATTTGCCGCCGACCATCACCCGGTCCGCCCGGTCGGCGCCGCACAGCAGCAGCGCCGAGATCGGGTCGTGGCTGCCGGAGAAGCGCAGCTCATCGAGTTTGAACAGCGCCAGGTCGGCTTGTTTGCCGACGGCCAGTTCGCCGATGTCGCTGCGGCCGAGTAACTGAGCCGAGCCTTTGGTGGCCCAGCCCAGCACCAGTTCCGGGGTGATCTTCTCGGCCCCGTAACGCAGGCGCTGGATGTACAGGGCCTGGCGCGTTTCCAGGATCATGTTCGACGCATCGTTGGACGCCGAACCGTCCACGCCCAGGCCAATCGGTGCGCCGGCGGCGAGCAGGTCGAGGGTCGGGCATATGCCGGAAGCCAGGCGCATGTTGGAGCTCGGGCAATGGCATATCCCGGTTCCGGCGGCACCAAGGCGTGCGATTTCTTCGGGGTTGAAGTGAATGCCATGGGCCAGCCACGTGCGTGGGCCGAGCCAGCCGACGCTGTCGAGGTAATCCACGGTGCGCAGGCCGAAACGCTGCAGGCAGAAGTCTTCTTCGTCGAGGGTTTCCGCCAGGTGCGTGTGCAGGCGCACGTCGAGGTTATTCGCCAGTTCGGCGCTGGCTTCCATGATTTCCGGGGTGACGGAAAACGGGGAGCAGGGCGCCAGGGCAATCTGGATTTGCGCGCCATCGCCGCGCTCGTGGTACTGGCGGATCAGGCGGCGGCTGTCTTCCAGAATCACTTCGCCCTGTTGCACCGTTTGCTGCGGTGGCAGCCCGCCATCGGCTTCGCCGAGGCTCATGGAGCCGCGGGTGAGCATGGCGCGCATGCCCAGTTCCCGCACGCTGTCGACTTGCACGTCGATCGCCTGTTCAAGGCCGTCAGGGAACAGGTAGTGGTGGTCTGCCGCGGTGGTGCAGCCCGAGAGCAGCAATTCAGCGAGGGCGACTTTGGAGGCGAGCGCGAGTTTTTCCGGGGTGAGGCGGGCCCACACCGGGTACAGGGTTTTCAACCAGGGAAACAGCGGCTGGTTGACCACCGGCGCCCAGGCGCGGGTCAGGGTTTGGTAGAAGTGATGGTGGGTGTTGATCAGCCCCGGAAGCACCACATGCTCACGGGCATCGAACACTTGCCCACAGGGCACGGCGGGTTCTCGGCCCCAGCCCAGCACTTCGGTGATCACACCGTCTTGCAGCACCAGGCCGCCACGGGCATCGAGGCCATTGGCAGTGAAAATCGCGAGGGGGTTTTTTAACCAGATACGGGTCGCAGGCATTGGCCGGCTCCTCTGAATGATGGGTTCAGGTTTGCCAGCTCAGTGTTGCCCTGTCTGCTGATCCAGGGTCGCCGGGGAGGGCGAGGTGCGCAGTTTACGTGTGGATCGTTATCGACGGCAATCCGCCGATAACGATCCTGGTGTTTTTACCAGGCGATGGTGTCGCCCTTGTAGTCCACAAAGTGATGGCCGCCCTTGCCGGTGTAGGCATTCACCTGGTCGACCAGGCCGCGGACGCTGGTAGGTACGTCGATGTGCGCGTTTTCGCCGCCCATGTCGGTTTTCACCCAGCCCGGGTGCAACGACAGCACGGTCAGTTTCTGGTCGCCCAACTGGGTGACAAAACTGTTGGTCATGGAGTTGAGGGCGGCCTTGCTGGCTTTGTACAGGGCCAGGTCCGAGCCGTCGGGGATGGTGACGCTGCCCAGAATCGAACTCATGAAGGCCAGCACGCCGGTGTCCGGGCGGATCTGCCCGACAAAACGCTGGGCCAGGTTGATCGGCGCCACGGCGTTGGTGAAAAACAGTTGGCCGACTTCAGCCAGTGTGGCGTGGCCCGGCTCCTGATTGGCGGGACCTTTGACCCCGGCGTTGACGAACAATAGGTCGAAGGTTTTCTCCTTGAGACGCTGGCTCAGGGCGATCACGGCCTGTTGATCATCCATGTCGAGCTTTTCGATCTGCACCGGGCCCAGGGCCTTCAACGCATCGGCCTTTTGCGGGTCGCGTACGGTAGCGGTCACCTCCCAGCCGTCCGCCAGCAGTTGCTTGACCAGGCCAAGGCCGAGGCCCCGGGAGGCGCCGATAATCAGTGCGGTTTTTGACGTAGACATGAATGGCTTCCTTTGACGGTGGAGGTTCACGGGTTCAGTGGGCAACGTTGCCCGAGTCGTTGTTGCAACTCCTGGCGCAGTTGTTCGAGTTCAGTAATGCGGGTTTCGATCAGGTTGAGCTTGTCTTGCAGCAGTTGGGTGACGGCGCTGTCGGGGTCTGGAGCTTGCCACAATGCGCCGACACTGTTGCCAATTTCACTGAGGCTGAAGCCCAGGCGCTGGGCGGTCTTGATGTACAGCACCAACTGCACCATGTCGGCGGGGTAGTCGCGGTAACCGTTGGCGCTGCGTTGCGCGGCAATCAACCCGCGCTGCTCGTAGAAGCGCAGGGTGTCGCGGCTGACCTGGCTGGCCTGGGCTAATTCGCCGATACGCATGTAGAGAGCTCTGGTGGGCTTGACCCTTGAGCATACTCCAGGCTTTAGCCTGCTGGCTTCTTGAATTGAAGGAGCTTGCTGCTATGTGGACTGCACACCAATACCGTCGACTGGTCCGGGCCAGCGGCTGGTATGACTTGATCGTCACCGCCGCGCTGGTCACACCCTGGACGTTTGACCTGCTGCATAACGCCCTGGTGGCGCTGAACCTGCCCGGCGAGCTGCCGCCGTTCGCGCCTGTGCATAGGTTGATGGCCAACCTGATGGGCTCGATTGTCTGCGTGTGGTCGGTGCTGCGAATCCGCGATCCCCAGGCGATTTTTGGTCGCTATGACGCAGCTGGCCGCGTGCTGTTTGCTACCTGGCAGATTTACGCGCTCGCCCACGGTGCCAGTACGGTGTTGGTGATCGTCGTGGTGTTTGAAGTGCTGTGGGCGATAGCGCAATTAATGCCGGTGCGTAGGGCAGCGAGTTGATTAAAAAATGATCAGTTGTGCCGGGGCGTTGCGGGCTCTGCCGCCGGGTCACTCTTGCACGGGTTATCCACAGGTTGCTCCACAGGAATTGTGCGCAAGCGTGATCGGTGGATATAAGCGCTGCGGCCCTTTGTTCTAAAGGACATAACCCGGCTAACTGACTGTTTTTGAGCCGGATTAATACTTTAGTGTGGCCGGCTGAGCAAAAACTGAACAACCGCCTGAAACCCTTGTGACAGAAGGGTTACAGGCGGGTGTGCTCAGGTTATCCACAGGCAGGTGCACAGTAGATGTGGGCAGTTTCAGCGCTGCAGCAGAATGCGTCCGCGGCTCAGGTCGGCGAGTTGGGTTTGCAGCGTGTCGATGTGTGCTTCGCCGAGAGCCAATTGCAGGTCGACGCCATTGGCGGTGAAGATTTCTTCTGTCACCAGCCCGCCCAACTCGGCCACCCGTAACTTCACCAAGGGCAGTTCGGCAAAACCACAGGAACAACTCAGCGGCACGCGTTTGATCAGTTCGACGCGCTCGGCTGCCTGCAGGCATTTGTTGGCGCCGCCGCCATAGGCGCGGGCCAGGCCGCCGGTACCCAGTTGAATGCCACCGTACCAGCGGATCACCAACACCACGACCTGGTCGCAATCCTGCGCTTCGATCGCGGCCAGGATCGGTCGCCCGGCCGTGCCGCCGGGTTCGCCATCATCGTTGCTGCGGTATTGATCGCCGAGTTTCCAGGCCCAGCAGTTGTGCGTGGCGTTCAGGTCGCTGTGCTGGTCGATGAAGGCCTGGGCGTCCTGTGGGCTGGCGATGGGGGCGGCGAGGGTAATGAAGCGGCTTTTGCGAATTTCTTCGCGAAATTCGCAAAAGCCGGTAAGCGTGAAAGGCATGGGTAACTTCGTTTAGAGGGCGGGCTTGATGCCACAGCCTTTGAGAATGATGTGGATAAGGTTGGTGCCGGCCTCTTCCATGTCTTGCTTGGTCAGCTTGGTGCGCCCGGTCACGCGGCAGATTTGCGTGGCAAAGTCGGCGTAATGCTGGGTGCTGCCCCACAGCAGGAAGATCAGGTGTACCGGGTCGACGGGGTCCATCTTGCCGGCGTCGATCCAGGCCTGGAACACCGCCGCACGGCCGCTGAACCAGGCGCGGTAGTCCTGGCTGAAATATTCGGTCAGGCATTCACCGCCGCTGATGATCTCCATCGCGAAGATGCGCGAGGCCTGTGGCTGGCGCCGCGAGAATTCCATCTTGGTGCGGATGTAGCGGGTCAGGGCGGCGGCCGGGTCATCCTCGGCGGTCAGCGTGTTGAACGTGCTGTCCCACAATTCGAGGATGTTGCTGAGCACGGCAATGTACAGCCCCAGCTTGTTGGTGAAGTAGTAGTGCAAGTTGGCTTTCGGCAACCCGGCACTCGCCGCGATGGTGTTCATGCTGGTGCCTTTGTAGCCATGACGGGCGAACTCGTCTTCGGCGGCCTGCAAAATCGCTTGTTCGTTCTTTTGGCGAATGCGGCTTGCAGGTTTTCCGGCGTGGTTGCTGTGGGCAGGAACTTCGAGGCTCATGGAGGTTTCCGTGCAGATCGATGAAGACGACGTGTGCACAGATAACCCACCCTCAAGCCCCAGACAAGTCCCGATACGATAAAACCGTCAAAGCGGTTCCAGAGTGTCGCTTTCCAATGCCCGGTTTGCGGCATCCGCGGTGGCCTTGGGTTCAGGCAGCAACAGGCACAACACAATGGCGGTCAGGCCGCCGCTGGTGATGGCCGAGTCGAACAGGTTCTGCACCAGGGTGGGCATCAGGTGCAGCAGGTTTGGCTGGGCGGCGATCCCCAGGCCCACGCCGAACGAAGTGGCGATGATCAGCATGCTGCGTCGATCCAGCGGTGCCTGCGCGAGGATGCGCACGCCGGCGGCGGCCACGCTGCCGAACATCACCAGGGTCGCGCCGCCCAGCACCGGCTTGGGAATTTGTTGCAGCACCGCGCCAATCAACGGAAACATTCCGAGACAAAACAGCACCACGCCGATGTACAGGCCGACGTAACGGCTGGCGACCCCGGTCAGTTGGATCACACCGTTGTTCTGGGCGAACGTCGTATTGGGAAAGGCACTGAAGGTGGCGGCGATCATGCAACTGATGCCATCCCCCAGCACGCCACCCTTGAGCCGGCTTATATAGGAAGGGCCGCTGATGGGCTGGCGGGCGATCATGCAGTTGGCGGTGAGGTCGCCGACGGTTTCGATGGTGCTGATCAGATAAATCAGCGCCACCGGCAGGAAAGCGCTCCAGTCGAAGTTGAAACCAAAGTGGAACGGTGTAGGCAGGCTGATCAATGGCAAGTCAGGCAGGGCTTGTGGGACGAGTTTGCCGCTGAGCCATGCGGCGAGGCTGCCTAACGCCAGGCCGATGATGATCGCGCTGAGGCGAACCCACGGCGTGTTCGAGCGGTTGAGCAGGATGATCGTCAATACCACGAACAGGCCGAGCGCCAGGTTGGTCGGGGCACCGAAGTCCGGCGCGTTGAAGCCGCCGCCCAAGTCAGTGATGCCGACCTTGATCAGGCTGATACCAATCAGGGTGATGACGATGCCGGTGACCAGTGGCGTGATCACTCTTCTCAGTTGGCCGATAAAGCGGCTCAACACCACCTGCACCGCTGCGCCGAAGAAGCAAATGCCGAAAATCATCGCCAGGATGTCTTCCGGGCTGCCGCCCCGTTGCTTGACCAGAAACCCCGCCGACAACACCGCGCCGAGAAACGCGAAGCTGGTGCCTTGCAGGCAGATCATCCCGGCGCCAATCCCGAACGGCCTACGTGCCTGGATGAAGGTGCCTACACCGGAAACCATCAATGCCATGCTGATCAGGTAGGGTAGGTGGGCGGTCAGGCCCAGGGTGGAGCCGATGATCAGCGGCGGGGTGATGATGCCGACAAAGGCAGCCAACACATGCTGCAATGCAGCAAGCAAGGCGGGCAGTGGTTTGGGGCGGTCGTTGAGGCCGTAGATCAGGTCGCTGGGGCTGGAGGATTCTGGCGGCATGGCGTGGTAACTCATGGCTGACGGTTCTAGGTCACCATGCCTTGCAAAAAGCTGTCCAGTTGCTCAGGTTTTTATGTGAGGCCCGTGCTAGCGCGTCGCGGCCAAACTTTCGAGGAAGCTTTCCAGCACCAAATGAGGGCGACGGCCCTTGCGCGTGACCGAAGCGAGGCTCAAATCGTAAAAACGCGTGGCCGGTTTCAGCGCGCGCAGTCGGCCTTG
The DNA here is from genome assembly GCF_016650855.1 of Pseudomonas sp. TH32. NCBI lineage: Bacteria > Pseudomonadati > Pseudomonadota > Gammaproteobacteria > Pseudomonadales > Pseudomonadaceae > Pseudomonas > Pseudomonas sp. TH32. The sequence continues at coordinate 6,285,543 of NZ_JAEKFA010000002.1, forward strand.
TTGTACCCAAAGGCTGGCGTAGTGATCGGGCAGGTAGCCGATGTAGCGGCCGGTCAGGATCAGGAAGGCCATGCCTTCGCGGTCCGAGGCGCTGGCGGTGCAATTGAGTGCCTGGTAGTGAGCCTGGATATCGGCCGGCAAGCGGAAGGTCGGGGCGATGGCGTCCTGGCTGTTGATGCGCTCGTCTTCCAGTTGCTTGTCGTCGGCATAAAACAGCGGGTGGCCGACCGCGCAGTAAAGTAGCGAGCGTTCGCTGTACAGCGGCTGGTATTCGAGGCCCGACAAGGCGCTTGCCTGGGGGACTACGCCGACATGCAGGCGGCCGTCGAGCACACCTTGTTCCACTTCATTGGGGGCGATCATGCGGATCTGGATTTGCACGTCCGGCCCCCGCTCCTTCAACTGCGCCAGGGCGTGGGTAATGCGCATGTGGGGCAGGGTGACCAGGTTGTCGGTCAGGCCGATGATCAGTTCGCCGCGCAAATGCTGGTGCAATCCGTTGACCTCGGTGCGGAAACTTTCCAGTGCGCTGAGTAACTGAAGCGCTGACTGATACACCTCGCGTCCTTCCTCGGTCAGGGAAAAACCCGCACGCCCACGCTGGCACAGGCGTAGGCCAAGGCGCTGCTCCAAGTCACTCATCTGCTGGCTGATGGCCGAGCGTCCAATCCCCAGTACGGTTTCCGCCGCCGAGAAGCCACCGCACTCCACCACGCTGCGAAAGATGCGCAACAAGCGGATATCGAAGTCGCTGACTTGGGCCAGTGGGTCGGGTCGACGGCTGCTCATAGTTTAGTGAAGGCCTGACTGAAGGTTAGAAGAGTTGAATTTCACCGACTTTATCCCCGTGGCAATTTAGCTGCAACAACGCTTTTCAAATCCCTACGCTGCCTTTTGCCTTGCGAGGTTTTGCTCATGAACATGCCCGAAAACGCTCCGTCCACCCTGGCCAGCCAATTGAAGCTGGACGCCCACTGGATGCCGTACACCGCCAACCGTAACTTCCATCGTGACCCGCGCCTGATCGTGGCGGCCGAAGGCAGCTGGTTGACCGATGACAAGGGGCGCAAGGTGTATGACTCGCTGTCGGGTCTGTGGACCTGCGGCGCCGGGCACACCCGCAAGGAAATCCAGGAAGCGGTGGCCAAGCAACTGGGCACATTGGACTACTCGCCGGGCTTCCAATACGGTCATCCTTTGTCGTTCCAGCTGGCAGAAAAGATTACCGACCTGACCCCGGGCAACCTGAACCATGTGTTCTTCACTGACTCCGGCTCCGAGTGCGCCGACACTGCGGTGAAGATGGTGCGTGCCTATTGGCGCCTGAAGGGCCAGGCGACCAAGACCAAGATGATTGGCCGTGCCCGTGGTTATCACGGTGTGAACATCGCCGGTACCAGTCTGGGCGGCGTTAACGGCAACCGTAAGATTTTTGGCCAGGGCCTGATGGATGTTGACCATCTGCCTCACACCCTGTTGGCGAGCAATGCCTTCTCCCGTGGCATGCCGGAGCTGGGCGGTATTGCCCTGGCGGATGAGTTGCTCAAGCTGATCGAGTTGCACGATGCGTCGAACATCGCTGCGGTGTTTGTTGAGCCGATGGCGGGTTCCGCTGGCGTGTTGGTGCCGCCGCAGGGTTACCTGAAGCGTCTGCGTGAGATCTGCGATCAACACAACATCCTGTTGGTGTTCGACGAAGTGATCACCGGCTTCGGTCGTACCGGTTCGATGTTTGGCGCCGACAGCTTTGGCGTGACTCCGGACCTGATGTGCATCGCCAAGCAAGTCACCAACGGCGCGATCCCGATGGGCGCGGTGATTGCCAGCACCGAGATTTATCAGACATTCATGAACCAGGCGACGCCAGAGTACGCGGTGGAATTCCCACACGGTTACACCTACTCGGCTCACCCGGTGGCCTGCGCGGCTGGCCTGGCGGCACTCGACCTGCTGCAGAAGGAAAACCTCGTGCAGAGCGTGGCCGAAGTCGCACCGCATTTCGAGAATGCGTTGCACGGGCTGAAGGGCAGCAAGAACGTGATCGATATTCGTAACTATGGCCTGGCCGGTGCGATCCAGATTGCGCCGCGTGATGGTGATGCGATCGTGCGTCCATTCGAGGCCGGCATGGCCTTGTGGAAAGCCGGCTTCTACGTGCGCTTTGGTGGCGACACCCTGCAATTCGGGCCAACCTTCAACAGCAAGCCGCAGGACCTGGATCGCTTGTTCGATGCGGTCGGCGAAGTGCTGAACAAGATCGACTGATTTCTCCTTCTATATAGAACAACTTTTCAGGAGCCCTGCATGAGCCTCATCCAGCATTTGATCAACGGCCAACTGGTGACCGAGAACGGTCGCACGGCTGACGTGTACAACCCGTCGACTGGCCAGGTGATTCACCAGGTGCCGTTGGCCAGCCGTGAAACCATTCAAAGTGCCATCGACTCGGCCAAGGCGGCGTTCCCGGCGTGGCGCAACACGCCGCCGGCCAAGCGTGCCCAGGTGATGTTTCGTTTCAAGCAATTGCTGGAACAGAACGAAGCGCGCATCTCCCAGCTGATCAGCGAAGAGCACGGCAAGACGCTGGAAGATGCGGCCGGTGAGTTGAAGCGCGGGATCGAGAATGTGGAGTACGCGTGCTCGGCACCGGAAATCCTCAAGGGCGAGTACAGCCGTAACGTCGGCCCGAACATCGACGCCTGGTCTGATTTCCAACCGCTGGGTGTGGTGGCCGGCATCACACCGTTCAACTTCCCTGCCATGGTGCCGTTGTGGATGTACCCGCTGGCGATCGTCTGCGGCAACTGCTTCATCCTCAAGCCGTCGGAGCGTGATCCAAGCTCGACATTGCTGATTGCACAATTGTTGCAGGAAGCTGGCTTGCCTAAAGGCGTGTTGAGTGTGGTGCACGGCGACAAAGGCGCCGTGGATGCACTGATCGAAGCGCCGGAAGTCAAAGCGTTGAGCTTCGTGGGCTCGACGCCGATTGCCGAGTACATCTATTCCGAAGCCACCAAACGCGGCAAGCGCGTACAGGCATTGGGCGGGGCGAAGAACCATGCGGTGCTGATGCCGGATGCGGACTTGGACAACGCGGTCAGTGCCTTGATGGGCGCGGCGTATGGTTCGTGTGGTGAGCGTTGCATGGCGATCTCTGTTGCCGTGTGTGTCGGCGACCAGGTGGCGGATGCGTTGATCGCCAAGCTGGTGCCGCAGGTCAAGGCGCTGAAGATTGGTGCGGGCACTTCCTGCGGGTTGGACATGGGGCCGCTGGTGACTGGCCAGGCGCGGGATAAAGTCAGTGGCTACATAGAAGAGGGTGTGGCTTCGGGCGCTGAGCTGGTGGTCGACGGTCGCGGTCTGAGTATTGCCGGTCACGAAGAAGGTTTCTTCCTGGGCGGCAGTTTGTTCGATCGTGTGACGCCGGAGATGCGCATCTATAAAGAAGAGATCTTTGGGCCGGTGCTGTGTGTGGTGCGGGTGAACAGCCTGGAAGCCGCCATGCAACTGATCAATGATCACGAATACGGCAACGGTACTTGCATCTTCACTCGTGACGGTGAAGCGGCGCGGTTGTTCTGTGACGAGATTGAAGTGGGCATGGTGGGTGTCAACGTGCCGCTGCCGGTGCCGGTGGCGTATCACAGCTTTGGTGGCTGGAAGCGTTCGCTGTTTGGCGACTTGCACGCTTATGGGCCGGATGGGGTGCGTTTCTACACCCGTCGCAAGGCGATTACCCAGCGTTGGCCGCAGCGGGCCAGCCATGAAGCGTCGCAGTTTGCCTTTCCCAGCTTGTAAGTTCGCGTAATAGAAGGCCGGCCCCTTGGGGCCGGCCTTTGCTTTTCCGGGCTTTTTTGACCGATATGACAGTATTGTGAAAAAAGGTGTTGACGGCAGATTCTGGAAGTCTATAATTCGCCCCACTTCCGGCGCACTCGAAACGGAAAACTCCTTGGTAAACAAAGAGTTATGTAGGTTTCGACAGTGAGCTGCTTCAGATATCGAAGCCTGGAAGAAGTTGATAGAGCGGTGTAGTTTAGCTCTGTTAACGGTTCGATCTTCTCGGTCGAAAGCGGAGAAAAAGAGGTGTTGACAGCAGCGTGTAACGCTGTAGAATTCGCCTCCCGCTAACGAGAGATCGGAAGCGCAAGTGGTTGAAGTTACAAAGGAAACTTTGAAAGCTTCTGAAAATAATCACTTGACAGCAAATGAGGCTGCTGTAGAATGCGCGCCTCGGTTGAGACGAAAGATCTTAACCAACCGCTCTTTAACAACTGAATCAAGCAATTCGTGTGGGTGCTTGTGGAGTCAGACTGATAGTCAACAAGATTATCAGCATCACAAGTTACTCCGCGAGAAATCAAAGATGTAACCAACGATTGCTGAGCCAAGTTTAGGGTTTCTTAAAAACCCAAAGATGTTTGAACTGAAGAGTTTGATCATGGCTCAGATTGAACGCTGGCGGCAGGCCTAACACATGCAAGTCGAGCGGTAGAGAGAAGCTTGCTTCTCTTGAGAGCGGCGGACGGGTGAGTAATGCCTAGGAATCTGCCTGGTAGTGGGGGATAACGTCCGGAAACGGACGCTAATACCGCATACGTCCTACGGGAGAAAGCAGGGGACCTTCGGGCCTTGCGCTATCAGATGAGCCTAGGTCGGATTAGCTAGTTGGTGGGGTAATGGCTCACCAAGGCGACGATCCGTAACTGGTCTGAGAGGATGATCAGTCACACTGGAACTGAGACACGGTCCAGACTCCTACGGGAGGCAGCAGTGGGGAATATTGGACAATGGGCGAAAGCCTGATCCAGCCATGCCGCGTGTGTGAAGAAGGTCTTCGGATTGTAAAGCACTTTAAGTTGGGAGGAAGGGCAGTAAATTAATACTTTGCTGTTTTGACGTTACCGACAGAATAAGCACCGGCTAACTCTGTGCCAGCAGCCGCGGTAATACAGAGGGTGCAAGCGTTAATCGGAATTACTGGGCGTAAAGCGCGCGTAGGTGGTTCGTTAAGTTGGATGTGAAATCCCCGGGCTCAACCTGGGAACTGCATTCAAAACTGACGAGCTAGAGTATGGTAGAGGGTGGTGGAATTTCCTGTGTAGCGGTGAAATGCGTAGATATAGGAAGGAACACCAGTGGCGAAGGCGACCACCTGGACTGATACTGACACTGAGGTGCGAAAGCGTGGGGAGCAAACAGGATTAGATACCCTGGTAGTCCACGCCGTAAACGATGTCAACTAGCCGTTGGGAGCCTTGAGCTCTTAGTGGCGCAGCTAACGCATTAAGTTGACCGCCTGGGGAGTACGGCCGCAAGGTTAAAACTCAAATGAATTGACGGGGGCCCGCACAAGCGGTGGAGCATGTGGTTTAATTCGAAGCAACGCGAAGAACCTTACCAGGCCTTGACATCCAATGAACTTTCTAGAGATAGATTGGTGCCTTCGGGAACATTGAGACAGGTGCTGCATGGCTGTCGTCAGCTCGTGTCGTGAGATGTTGGGTTAAGTCCCGTAACGAGCGCAACCCTTGTCCTTAGTTACCAGCACGTTATGGTGGGCACTCTAAGGAGACTGCCGGTGACAAACCGGAGGAAGGTGGGGATGACGTCAAGTCATCATGGCCCTTACGGCCTGGGCTACACACGTGCTACAATGGTCGGTACAGAGGGTTGCCAAGCCGCGAGGTGGAGCTAATCCCAGAAAACCGATCGTAGTCCGGATCGCAGTCTGCAACTCGACTGCGTGAAGTCGGAATCGCTAGTAATCGCGAATCAGAATGTCGCGGTGAATACGTTCCCGGGCCTTGTACACACCGCCCGTCACACCATGGGAGTGGGTTGCACCAGAAGTAGCTAGTCTAACCTTCGGGAGGACGGTTACCACGGTGTGATTCATGACTGGGGTGAAGTCGTAACAAGGTAGCCGTAGGGGAACCTGCGGCTGGATCACCTCCTTAATCGACGACATCAGCTGCTCCATAAGTTCCCACACGAATTGCTTGATTCATTGAAGAAGACGATAAAGAAGCAGCCCGAAATTGGGTCTGTAGCTCAGTTGGTTAGAGCGCACCCCTGATAAGGGTGAGGTCGGCAGTTCGAATCTGCCCAGACCCACCAATTTTGTGTGGGAAACGCCTGTAGAAATACGGGGCCATAGCTCAGCTGGGAGAGCGCCTGCCTTGCACGCAGGAGGTCAACGGTTCGATCCCGTTTGGCTCCACCACTACTGCTTCTGAAAGTTGAAAGCTTAGAAATGAGCATTCCATCATTGTGATGGTGAATGTTGATTTCTAGTCTTTGATTAGATCGTTCTTTAAAAATTTGGGTATGTGATAGAAAGATAGACTGAACGTTACTTTCACTGGTAACGGATCAGGCTAAGGTAAAATTTGTGAGTTCTCTTAGTTGAGAAATTCGAATTTTCGGCGAATGTCGTCTTCACAGTATAACCAGATTGCTTGGGGTTATATGGTCAAGTGAAGAAGCGCATACGGTGGATGCCTTGGCAGTCAGAGGCGATGAAAGACGTGGTAGCCTGCGAAAAGCTTCGGGGAGTCGGCAAACAGACTTTGATCCGGAGATGTCTGAATGGGGGAACCCAACCATCATAAGATGGTTACCTTACACTGAATACATAGGTGTATGGAGCGAACCAGGGGAACTGAAACATCTAAGTACCCTGAGGAAAAGAAATCAACCGAGATTCCCTTAGTAGTGGCGAGCGAACGGGGACTAGCCCTTAAGTGGCTTTGAGATTAGCGGAACGCTCTGGAAAGTGCGGCCATAGTGGGTGATAGCCCTGTACGCGAAAATCTCTTAGTCATGAAATCGAGTAGGACGGAGCACGAGAAACTTTGTCTGAATATGGGGGGACCATCCTCCAAGGCTAAATACTACTGACTGACCGATAGTGAACTAGTACCGTGAGGGAAAGGCGAAAAGAACCCCGGAGAGGGGAGTGAAATAGATCCTGAAACCGTATGCGTACAAGCAGTGGGAGCAGACTTTGTTCTGTGACTGCGTACCTTTTGTATAATGGGTCAGCGACTTATTTTCAGTGGCGAGCTTAACCGAATAGGGGAGGCGTAGCGAAAGCGAGTCTTAATAGGGCGTCTAGTCGCTGGGAATAGACCCGAAACCGGGCGATCTATCCATGGGCAGGTTGAAGGTTGGGTAACACTAACTGGAGGACCGAACCGACTACCGTTGAAAAGTTAGCGGATGACCTGTGGATCGGAGTGAAAGGCTAATCAAGCTCGGAGATAGCTGGTTCTCCTCGAAAGCTATTTAGGTAGCGCCTCATGTATCACTGTAGGGGGTAGAGCACTGTTTCGGCTAGGGGGTCATCCCGACTTACCAAACCGATGCAAACTCCGAATACCTACAAGTGCCGAGCATGGGAGACACACGGCGGGTGCTAACGTCCGTCGTGAAAAGGGAAACAACCCAGACCGTCAGCTAAGGTCCCAAAGTTATGGTTAAGTGGGAAACGATGTGGGAAGGCTTAGACAGCTAGGAGGTTGGCTTAGAAGCAGCCACCCTTTAAAGAAAGCGTAATAGCTCACTAGTCGAGTCGGCCTGCGCGGAAGATGTAACGGGGCTCAAACCATACACCGAAGCTACGGGTATCATCTTCGGATGATGCGGTAGAGGAGCGTTCTGTAAGCCTGTGAAGGTGAGTTGAGAAGCTTGCTGGAGGTATCAGAAGTGCGAATGCTGACATGAGTAACGATAATGGGTGTGAAAAACACCCACGCCGAAAGACCAAGGTTTCCTGCGCAACGTTAATCGACGCAGGGTTAGTCGGTCCCTAAGGCGAGGCTGAAAAGCGTAGTCGATGGAAAACAGGTTAATATTCCTGTACTTCTGGTTATTGCGATGGAGGGACGGAGAAGGCTAGGCCAGCTTGGCGTTGGTTGTCCAAGTTTAAGGTGGTAGGCTGGAATCTTAGGTAAATCCGGGATTCTAAGGCCGAGAGCTGATGACGAGCTAACTTTTAGTTAGCGAAGTGGTTGATGCCATGCTTCCAAGAAAAGCTTCTAAGCTTCAGGTAACCAGGAACCGTACCCCAAACCGACACAGGTGGTTGGGTAGAGAATACCAAGGCGCTTGAGAGAACTCGGGTGAAGGAACTAGGCAAAATGGCACCGTAACTTCGGGAGAAGGTGCGCCGGTGAGGGTGAAGGACTTGCTCCGTAAGCTCATGCCGGTCGAAGATACCAGGCCGCTGCGACTGTTTATTAAAAACACAGCACTCTGCAAACACGAAAGTGGACGTATAGGGTGTGACGCCTGCCCGGTGCCGGAAGGTTAATTGATGGGGTTAGCTAACGCGAAGCTCTTGATCGAAGCCCCGGTAAACGGCGGCCGTAACTATAACGGTCCTAAGGTAGCGAAATTCCTTGTCGGGTAAGTTCCGACCTGCACGAATGGCGTAACGATGGCGGCGCTGTCTCCACCCGAGACTCAGTGAAATTGAAATCGCTGTGAAGATGCAGTGTATCCGCGGCTAGACGGAAAGACCCCGTGAACCTTTACTATAGCTTTGCACTGGACTTTGAATTTGCTTGTGTAGGATAGGTGGGAGGCTTTGAAGCGTGGACGCCAGTTCGCGTGGAGCCAACCTTGAAATACCACCCTGGCAACTTTGAGGTTCTAACTCAGGTCCGTTATCCGGATCGAGGACAGTGTATGGTGGGTAGTTTGACTGGGGCGGTCTCCTCCTAAAGAGTAACGGAGGAGTACGAAGGTGCGCTCAGACCGGTCGGAAATCGGTCGTAGAGTATAAAGGCAAAAGCGCGCTTGACTGCGAGACAGACACGTCGAGCAGGTACGAAAGTAGGTCTTAGTGATCCGGTGGTTCTGTATGGAAGGGCCATCGCTCAACGGATAAAAGGTACTCCGGGGATAACAGGCTGATACCGCCCAAGAGTTCATATCGACGGCGGTGTTTGGCACCTCGATGTCGGCTCATCACATCCTGGGGCTGAAGCCGGTCCCAAGGGTATGGCTGTTCGCCATTTAAAGTGGTACGCGAGCTGGGTTTAGAACGTCGTGAGACAGTTCGGTCCCTATCTGCCGTGGACGTTTGAGATTTGAGAGGGGCTGCTCCTAGTACGAGAGGACCGGAGTGGACGAACCTCTGGTGTTCCGGTTGTCACGCCAGTGGCATTGCCGGGTAGCTATGTTCGGAATAGATAACCGCTGAAAGCATCTAAGCGGGAAACTAGCCTCAAGATGAGATCTCACTGGAACCTTGAGTTCCCTGAAGGGCCGTCGAAGACTACGACGTTGATAGGTTGGGTGTGTAAGCGCTGTGAGGCGTTGAGCTAACCAATACTAATTGCCCGTGAGGCTTGACCATATAACACCCAAGCAATTTGCTGACCTGAAAAGGCACCAGATTGCGGTGTGTGAAGACGAAATGAACCGAAAGTTCGATTCTTGCAAACACCGAAAGCTATCACATACCCAATTTGCTGAAGCGAGGCCAGCTGGCCACGACTCAGTACCCGAATTTCTTGACGACCATAGAGCATTGGAACCACCTGATCCCATCCCGAACTCAGCAGTGAAACGATGCATCGCCGATGGTAGTGTGGGGTTTCCCCATGTGAGAGTAGGTCATCGTCAAGATTAAATTCCAGAACCCCTGATTGCTAACGCGATCAGGGGTTTTGTTTTGGGCGGTCGAAAAGCATGGCAAGCGGCCCCAGGTGCTCCTCACTTGCAGCCTACGATTGCCTTCAATGCTAAAGTCCATCCCTCGATTTTGCTTTTCCCAAGGAAGCCGTTATGCCGGATGCGACGTCCCTCAGTGCTGGATTCATGGTGGTTCACGGCAACCGCCTGGATGAACTGCGCAGCCTGGTCGTCAGTTGGATGCGCCGTTATCCGCTGGCTCCCCTGGAAAACGAAATCGCCCTGGTACAAAGCAATGGCATTGCCCAATGGCTCAAACTGGCGCTGGCCGAAGACCCTGAAGATGACGACATGGGCGGCTGTGGCATCGCAGCGGCGATTGATGTGCAACTTCCTGGCAGCTTCATGTGGCAGCTCTATCGCATGGTCCTGGGCAAAGATGAGATTCCCCCCAAGTCCCTGCTCGATAAAGCCCCACTGACCTGGCGCCTCATGCGCCTGCTTCCCGAGCTGATCGACCAGCCGCACTTCGAGCCCCTGCAGCGTTTCCTGACTGATGACACTGATCTGCGCAAACGCTACCAACTGGCGGAACGTCTGGCTGACCTGTTCGACCAATACCAGGTTTACCGCGCTGACTGGCTGGAAGACTGGGCCGCGGGCCGCCATCAATTGCGCAATGGCCGAGGAGAATCCAAACCCCTGAGCCCGGCCAACTGCTGGCAAGCCGAACTATGGCGGGCGCTGCTGCTGGATGTCGGGGAGGAGGGCATGGCCCAGAGTCGCGCGGGTGTTCACCAGCGCTTTATCGAGCGCATCAACACCCTTGAACAAGCACCCGCTGGCCTGCCTTCCCGAGTAATCGTTTTTGGCATCTCTTCCTTGCCAGCCCAAGCCCTGGAAGCACTCGCCGGCCTCGCCCGTTTCAGCCAAGTCCTGCTGTGCGTGCACAACCCATGTCGCCACCATTGGTCCGACATCGTTGCCGACAAAGACCTGCTCCGAAACGAATACAAGCGCCAGGCCCGCAAAGCCGGAATGCCCGTCACTATCGACCCGCAGACCCTGCACCAGCACGCCCATCCCCTGCTCGCTGCCTGGGGCAAACAAGGTCGCGACTACATCAACCTGCTGGACAGCTACGACGACCCCAACAGTTACCGCTCGGCATTCCGCGACGGTCGCATCGACCTGTTCAGTGAGAGCGAGCCCACCACCTTGCTCAACCAACTCCAGGACGACATCCTCGAACTGCGCCCGCTCAACGAAACCCGCGAACGCTGGCCAGGCGTCGACCTGAAGCGCGACACCTCCATCCGCTTCCACATTGCCCACAGCGCCCAACGCGAAGTGGAAATCCTCCACGACCAACTGCTCCAGCGCTTCAGCGCCGACCCTACGCTGCGCCCGCGGGACATCATCGTCATGGTCCCCGACGTCGATAGCTACGCGCCGCACATTCGCGCCGTATTCGGCCAGCTTGAAAGAAGCGACCTACGCTTCATCCCCTTCACGCTGACAGACCAAGGCCAGCGCGGCCGTGACCCCTTGCTGATTGCCGTCGAGCACCTGCTCAAGCTTCCCGACAGCCGCTTCCCGGTCAGTGAAATCCTCGACCTGCTCGACGTCCCGGCGCTGCGAGAACGCTTCGCCATCAAGGAGCGTGACCTGCCGACCCTGCACCGCTGGATCGAAGGCGCCGGCATCCGCTGGGGCCTCAATGCCGAACAGCGCGCCGGCCTTGGCTTGCCCAATGAGCTGGAGCAAAACAGCTGGCGTTTCGGCCTGCGCCGCATGCTCTTGGGTTACGCCGTCGGCACCGGTGCTGCCTGCGACGGCATTGAGCCCTACGATGAAATCGGCGGCCTCGACGCGGCACTGATCGGCCCGCTGGTTGCACTGCTCGACGCACTGCACGACGCCCACCAGGCTCTGTCACAACCCGCCGCGCCGAGTGAGTGGGGCGAGCGCCTGCAAAACCTCATGCAGCTGTTCTTCCTCCCGAGCAACGAACATGACGACTACCTGCTGGGTCAGCTTGAGCAACTGAGAGAAACCTGGCTGGAGACCTGCGAGTCCGTCGGCCTGCACGACGAGTTACCCCTCACCGTAGTCCGCGAGGCCTGGCTGGCCGGTCTCGACCAGGGCCGGTTATCCCAACGCTTCCTTGCAGGGGCTGTCAATTTTTGCACCCTGATGCCCATGCGCGCGATCCCGTTCAAGCTGGTGTGCCTGCTGGGCATGAATGACGGCGACTACCCGCGCGCTCAACCGCCGCTGGACTTCGACCTGATGGGCAGCGACTACCGTCCAGGCGATCGTTCACGCCGCGAAGACGACCGCTACCTGTTGCTTGAAGCCCTGCTTTCGGCTCGCGACCAGCTCTACATCAGTTGGGTCGGCCGCAGTATCCGCGACAACAGTGATCGCCCGGCGTCCGTCCTGATCGGCCAACTGCGTGACCACATCGCCAGCGGCTGGCACGCCACAAACGGTGAGCCGCTCCTGGAAGCCACCACCCAGGAACACCCGCTCCAACCCTTCAGCGCCCGCTACTTTCATGAAGGTGACGAGCTGTTCAGCTACGCCCGCGAATGGCAGTTGCTCCACGCAACCCCGGACAGCTTCCCCGATACCGGCAGCCTGGCACCCTACACCCAGGAAGAACCGCTGAGCCTCGGCCAGTTGCAGGACTTCCTGCGCAACCCGGTCAAACACTTCTTCAGTCAGCGCCTGAAAGTATTTTTCGAAGCCGCTGAAGTCCCGTTGGAAGATGAAGAACCCTTCGTCCTCGACGCACTGCAGCGCTATAGCCTGAGCGATAGCCTGCTCGCCGCCGCGCTGACCCGGCCTGACAATCCCGACGAAGCCCTCAACGCCCAAGCCCTGCGCCTGCAAGGCAGCGGCTTGTTGCCAATGGTCGGTTTCGGCGAATGCCTGCGCAAAGAACTCATCGAGCCGTTGCCAGATCTGCTGCAGCGTTACCAGCAACTCCTGGCGCTCTGGCCCACGCCCTATGCCAGTGCTGAGCCGATCAGTTTTGAGCATCACGGCATTCAGTTGGAAGGTTGGATCAGCGGCCTGCATCAACGTAGCGACGGCGGCTTTCTAAGTGTCACCGCCATCCCCAACAGCATTGGCTCGATCAAGACCCGCAAGTGGCACCGCCTGATTCGCCCGTGGGTGAACCACCTGGTGGCCTGTGCTTGCGGGCTGCCGTTAAGCACCGGCCTGGTCGCCAGCGACGACACCCTGCTATTGGGCCCGCTGGAGCAAGCCACCGCCCAGGAACTCCTCGGTAACCTGCTGCTCGCGTGGAAAACCGGCATGAGTGAACCACTGCCAATTGCTGTTAAAACGGCGTTCGCCTGGCTCTCTCAAACCGACCCGGTCAAAGCCCACGCTGCCGCCAGCAAAGCCTACGAAGGCGACGGCCAAACCACCGACGGCGAGCGCCGTGAAAGCCCCGCGCTCACCCGCCAGTTTCCCGACTACGCCGCGCTGATGGCCAGCGAAGAGTTCGAAGGCTGGTGTGAAACCCTGTATCGACCGTTGGTCAACGCCTCCTGGCGATCACTCACCAGCGCGGAGGCCGGCGCATGAGCAGCACAAAACCCCTGGCCCTGGCATTCCCGCTCAAGGGCAGCCAACTGATCGAAGCCAGTGCTGGCACGGGCAAGACGTTCACTATCTCGGCGCTTTACCTACGCCTGGTGCTCGGCCACGGCGGGGACGAAGCGGGCTTCGGCCGCGAGTTGCTGCCGCCGCAAATCCTTGTGGTGACGTTCACCGACGCGGCCACCAAAGAGCTGCGTGAACGTATCCGTATCCGCCTGGCAGAAGCCGCGCGTTTTTTCCGCGAAGAAATCGAAGAGCCCGACGCACTGATCGCCGAACTGCGCGACCAATACGGCCCCGAGCAATGGCCAGGTTGCGCGAATCGCCTGGACATCGCCGCCCAATGGATGGATGAGGCCGCCGTTTCGACTATCCACAGTTGGTGCCAGCGCATGCTGCGCGAACACGCGTTCGACAGCGGCAGTTTGTTCACCCAAACCCTGGAAACCGACCACAGCGACCTGCTCGGCGAAGTGCTGCGCGACTACTGGCGACTGTTCTGTTACCCGATGCATGACGATGCGTTGAATTGGGTGCGCAACAATTGGGGCGGCCCGGCAGCCCTGATGCCACGGGTACGCGCGCTGTTCGGCAGTGAGCGGCCCACGGATGAAACTCGTGACCCCGCCGAGCTGATCAACGAATGCCTGCAGGAACGCCGCCAAGCTCTTGTCGCGCTCAAGGCCCCCTGGCAGCAATGGGCAGAAGAGTTGCGCACTATTTGCCTGCAAGCGGTCGCGGCTAAAGCCGTCGATGGTCGCAAGATGCAAGCCCGTTACTTCGAGCCCTGGTTCGAAAAAATCAGCGCCTGGGCCGCTGACGAGTCCCTCGAACAACTGGACATCGGCACCGGCTTCACCCGTCTGACCCCCGACGGCATGGCCGAAGCCTGGAAAGGCGAGCCACCGCACCATCCCGGTATCGACGCGATGGTTGGCCTCAAGGCCAGCCTCGACGCCTTGCCCACGCCCGATGCTGCCGTACTGCAACACGCCGCCGGCTGGGTAGGAAAACGCTTCGAAGAAGAAAAACGCCGACGCGCCGAAATGGGTTTCGACGACATGTTGATCCGCCTCAACGCTGCGCTCCAGGCCGACGGCGGCGAGCGTCTGGCGAGCGTGATCCGCGAGCAATTCCCGGTCGCCTTGATCGACGAATTCCAGGACACCGACCCGGTGCAATACAGCATCTTCGACAGCATCTACCGCATCGAAGAAAACCACCTCGACAGCGGCCTGTTCCTGATCGGCGATCCGAAGCAGGCGATCTACGCGTTCCGTGGCGCCGACATCTATACCTACCTGCGTGCACGGCAATCCACTACCGGCCGCCATCACACCCTGGGCACCAACTTCCGTTCGAGCCACGCCATGGTCGAGGCGGTAAACCATGTGTTCCAGCGCGCAGAAAAAGGCCGTGGCGCATTCCTGTTCCGTGAACCGGACGGGACAAATCCGGTGCCGTTCCAGTCGGTATTGTCCCAGGGCCGCAAGGAACAATTGCAGGTCAACGGTCAGACGTTGCCAGCGCTGAACCTCTGGCACCTGCCCACCGACCAGCCCATATCCGGCGTGCTCTACCGCCAACAGCTGGCCGCTTCCTGCGCCAGTCAAATCGTTGCATTGCTTAATGGCGGACAGCAGGGGACTGCCGGATTCCTGAGCAAAGACGGTAGCTTCAAAGGCGTACTGCCGTCAGACATCGCCATCCTCGTGCGCGACGGCAAGGAAGCCCAAGCCGTGCGCGGTGAGCTGGCGGCCCGTGGTGTGCGCAGCGTGTACTTGTCGGATAAAGACTCGGTGTTCGCCGCCCAGGAAGCCCACGACCTGCTGGCCTGGCTCAAGGCCTGCGCCGAGCCGGACGTCGAGCGCCCGCTGCGCGCCGCCCTGGCCTGCGTCACCTTGAACCTGTCGCTGCCGGAACTGGAGCGTCTGAACCAGGACGAACTGGCGTGGGAAAAGCGCGTAATGCAGTTCCGCGACTACCGCACGATCTGGCGCACTCAAGGCGTGCTGCCGATGCTGCGGCGCCTGCTGCACGACTTCAAATTGCCGCAAACCCTGATCACCCGCAGCGATGGCGAACGGGTACTGACCAACCTGCTGCACCTCTGCGAATTGCTGCAACAAGCGGCCGCGGAACTGGACGGTGAACAGGCGCTGATTCGCCACCTGGCCGAACATCTTGCGCTCTCCGGGCAGGCCGGTGAAGAGCAGATACTGCGGCTGGAAAGCGATGAGCAATTGGTCAAGGTGGTGACGATCCACAAGTCCAAGGGCCTGGAATACGACCTGGTCTTCCTGCCGTTTATCTGCTCGGCAAAACCGGTGGATGGCAGCCGCTTGCCGTTGCATTACCACGACGCAAACGGTAAATCCCAGGTCAGCCTCAGGCCCACCGCCGAGCTGATCGCCCAAGCCGACGACGAGCGCCTGGCCGAAGACCTGCGCCTGTTCTACGTGGCGCTGACCCGCGCCAAACACGCTTGCTGGCTAGGCATCGCCGACCTGAAGCGCGGCAATAACAACAGCTCGGTGTTGCATCTGTCGGCCCTGGGCTACTTGCTCGGCGGCGGTGCTTCACTGGGCGAGTCCGCTGGCTTGGCGCGCTGGCTGCTCGACTTGCAGGAAGGTTGCCCGGCACTGCATTACGCACAAATGCCCGAAGCCGAAGCGGTGGTATTCCACCCGCCGCGCAACGAAGCCACCTTGCTTGCGCCCCTGATGCCCAAACGCAAGGCGGCGGAAAACTGGTGGATCGCGTCCTACAGCGCCCTGCGTATCGGCGAAAGCATGAGCGCGGCCAGTCTCGAAGCGCCGGAAAGCCCACAAGCGCAGAAGCTGTTTGACGACGAACGCCTCGACCCGGATGCTCCGCGTGAAGTGCCGGCTTCCGGTGGTGATATTCACCGTTTCCCACGCGGACCGAACCCCGGCACCTTCCTCCATGGCCTGCTGGAGTGGGCGGGCGGTGAAGGCTTCAACGTCACCCCCGAAGCCATCGAAGATTCGGTCGCCCGTCGCTGCAACCGACGTGGTTGGGAAGGCTGGATCGGCACGCTGTCCGGTTGGCTTGGGCACCTGTTGCAGGCGCGGCTGCCCCTGGGCAACGGGCAGATGGCCCTCAGCGAATTGCAGCAGTACCAGATCGAAATGGAGTTCTGGTTCGCCAGCCACAAGGTCGATGTCCTCGCGCTCGACAAACAGGTGTGCCAGCACACGCACAATGGTGTGTCGCGGGTGGCCGCCGAGCCGGTGCTGCTCAACGGCTTGTTCAAAGGCTTTATCGACCTGACGTTCGAACACGAGGGCCGCTACTACGTGGCCGACTACAAATCCAACTGGCTCGGCCCCGATGATTCGGCCTACACACAACAGGCCATGGAGCTGTCGATCCTCGATCATCGTTACGACCTGCAATACGTGCTTTACCTGCTGGCCCTGCATCGTCAGCTCAAGGCACGGCTGCCGGACTACGACTACGACCGCCACGTCGGCGGGGCGTTGTACCTGTTCCTGCGCGGCACCCATTCCGCGAGCCAGGGCGCGTATTTCACCCGGCCACCCCGGGAATTGATCGAAAGCCTGGACCTGCTGTTCCAGGGCAAACCGCTACCACCCAAGGCCGAGCCCGCCTGGGAACAAGGAGTGCTGCTATGAGCCTGTCGCCGTTACCGCTAGAGGAACTTACGCCTCTGAGCCGCGCCGCCGACCTGGTGCAATTGCTCGATCTCTGGGTGCAGCGTGGCTGGCTGCGGGCACTGGACAAGGCGTTTGTCGGCTTCCTCCACGAACTCGATCCGCAGGCCGATCCCTTGGTGTTGCTGGCCGCTGCCCTGACCAGCCACCAACTCGGTCACGGCCATGTGTGTCTTGACCTGTTCGAAACCCTCAAGGCTCCGGATTTCGCCTTGTCGCTGCCGCCCGAAGGCGATGCACACACCGGCGCCATGCTGCTGCCCTCGCAGTTGCTCGATGGCCTGGACGGCGCCCACTGGTGCCACGCCCTGGCCGCGAGCCGCCTGGTGGCACTGGCCGTCGATGGCAGCGAAGACGCGCAAAGCCGGCCACTGGTGCTGTCGGGCAAACGCCTGTACTTGCGCCGTTACTGGACTTACGAACGGCGCATCGATACCGCACTGCGTCTGCGACTCGCCACCCGCGAAAGCGTCGCCGATGATCTGCCCGAACGCCTGAATCGCCTGTTCGACCAGGCCCCGCCGGACGGTGTTGTCGACTGGCAGAAACTCGCCTGCGCCTTGGCGACGCGCGGTGCATTCAGCATCGTCACTGGCGGCCCGGGCACCGGCAAGACCACGACGGTGGTGCGCTTGCTCGCGCTGTTGCAGGCGCCAGCGGTGGAAGCGGGCAGCGCATTGCGTATTCGTCTGGCCGCGCCCACCGGCAAGGCGGCCGCGCGCCTGACCGAGTCCATCAGCCAGCAAGTGCTGTCGCTGAAAGTGCCTGATGCGGTGAAGGACAAGATCCCGACCCAAGTCACCACTGTTCACCGTTTACTCGGCAGCCGGCCCGGAACCCGACACTTTCGGCATCACATTGGCAATCCGTTACCCCTGGATGTACTGGTAGTGGACGAAGCCTCAATGATCGACCTGGAAATGATGGCCAACCTGCTGGACGCCTTGCCGCCCCATGCCCGTTTGGTGCTGCTGGGTGACAAGGACCAGTTGGCCTCGGTTGAGGCCGGTGCGGTGCTGGGTGATTTATGCCGCGACGCCGAAGCTGGTTTCTACAGCCCGCAAACCCGCCAGTGGCTGCAACAGGTCAGCGGCGAAGACCTAGGCTCCAGCGGGCTGCAGGAAGACCTGGACGGTAGCCACCCCTTGGCGCAACAAGTAGTGATGCTGCGTTACTCGCGACGGTTTGGCGAAGGCAGCGGCATTGGCCAACTGGCCCGCTGGGTCAACCAGCAAAACGCCGAGCAGGCCCGCAAACTGCTGGCCGCCCGTAGCCACGCCGACCTGTTTTGCGTCAGCCTCAAGGGCGAGCACGACCATGCCCTGGAGCGCCTGGTGCTGGACGGGCACGGCGAGGGTGCCCACGGTTATCGCTATTACCTGAAGCTGCTGCAGACCGCGCGCCCGTCCCTCGACACGCCCCGCGACCACGAAGCCTGGACCCTCTGGGCGCAAAAGCTGCTGAAAGCCTTTGATGCGTTCCAGTTGCTCTGCGCCGTACGCAAGGGGCCTTGGGGTGTGGAGGGCTTGAACCAGCGCATCACCGCCGCGCTGCTCAGGGCCCGGCTGATCGACAGCGACCAGCAGTGGTACGAAGGCCGCCCGGTGTTGATGACCCGCAACGACTACGGCCTGGGCCTGATGAACGGCGATATCGGGATTGCCCTGAAACTGCCGGAAAGCGACGGCGGGCCGCAGGTACTGCGCGTGGCATTCCCGCGCAACGATGGCCAGGGCGGTGTGCGCTTTGTGCTGCCCAGCCGGCTCAACGATGTGGAAACCGTGTACGCGATGACGGTACACAAGTCCCAGGGTTCGGAGTTCACCCACACTGCACTGATCCTGCCGGATGCCTTGAACCCGGTGCTGACCAAAGAGCTGATCTACACCGGCATCACCCGCGCCAAGGACTGGTTCAGCCTGATCGAGCCCCGGGGCGGGGTGTTCGAAGAGGCGGTGCGCCGCAAGGTGAAGCGCTTGAGTGGGCTGATGCTGGAACTGGGCACTTGATCGCTGAATAAGCTGACCGATGGGTTATCTAAGTTTTCTGATCCAAATGTGTGATTTTTCTTAATAAAATGTCGGAATCCTCCCAGGTGTCGCCTCGGGGGTTTTCCGCCGTTGTGCTATCGTTGCGGCATCATCCCGAGAAGATCAAAGAGAATCGCTGCATGAACGTGGCTGTCTCGCCCACAGAGCGAAGTTTGAGCTGGAGACGAATGCTGCTGTTGGCGCTTCTGTGGGTATGCACGCCTCTCGCTTTTGCCCAGCCGCCTGCCGGCATCGCTGATCAACGGGCCAAGTCCGTCACTCAGGTCGTCCTCGGTATTCTCAGTTACGCCCGTTGGCCGGTAGAACCCGCGCAACTGCGCCTGTGCATTGTCGGGCCGACCCAATACACCGATGACCTGGTCAAAGGCACGACTCAGGCCACCGGCCGTCCGGTGGTGGTGCAACGGTTGCTGGCCGACCACCCGGACATCGCCAATGCCTGTGACGCCGTGTACATCGGCCAATTGACCAGCGATGAGCGCAGCCGCCTGTTCGCGTCACTGATCGGCCATCCGGTGCTCAGCATCAGCGAAGGCGGCGACCAATGCACTGTGGGCAGCCTGTTCTGTTTGCGGGTGGCCGATGAGCAGGTGTCGTTCGAGGTCAACCTCGACTCTGTTGCTCGCAGCGGTGTGCGCATTCATCCGAGCGTACTGCAGCTGTCCCGCCGTCGAGCGTCAGGGTCATGAGGTTCGGTAAAGCGCCGGTGCGCCCAACCTTGCGTTCGGTGATCGGTCGCGGGCACCTGAGCCTGGCACTGATGGCGGTCAGCATGGCCAGTATCTCCCTGACGCTGCTTGGCGTGCTGGCGCTGCGGGTGTATGCCGACCACAACCTGCACCTGATCGCCCGTTCCATCAACTACACCGTGGAAGCGGCCGTGGTGTTCAACGACAGTGCCGCGGCGACTGAAGCCTTGGCCGTGATTGCCTCGGAGGAAGAAGTGGCCGAGGCAGAAGTCTTCAACATTGAAGGCAAGCAGTTGGCGCATTGGGAGCGCCCGGAAACCGGGATGCTGTCCATGATTGAGCTGCACCTGGCGCACGCCCTGCTTGAACAACCCATCAGCCAGCCGATTTTGCACCAGGGCCAGGTCATCGGCAGCGTGCACCTGACCGGCCACGGCGGCAGCCTGCTGCGTTTTCTGCTCAGCGGGCTGGCCGGGATCCTGGTGTGCACCGCACTCAGCGCCTGGGTCGCGTTGTTCCTGGCGCGACGGCTGTTGCGCGGCATCACCGGGCCATTGCACAGCCTGGCCTCGGTGGCCCACGCCGCCCGCAGCGAGCGGGCGTTTGACCGGCGCGTGCCACCGGCGCAAATCGCCGAGCTCGACAGCCTGGGTAACGACTTCAACGCCTTGCTCGATGAGATGGAAGCCTGGCAAACCCACCTGCAAAGTGAAAACGAAACCCTCGCCCACCAGGCCAGCCACGACAGCCTGACCGGGTTGCCCAACCGCGCGTTCTTCGAAGGAAGATTGATCCGGGCCCTGCGCAGCGCCGCCAAACTCAACGAGAAAGTGGCGGTGCTGTTCCTCGACAGCGACCGCTTCAAAGACATCAACGACAACTTCGGGCACGCCGCCGGCGACGCGGTATTAGTGGCCGTGGCGGCGCGCGTGCGTGCGCAGTTGCGCGAAGACGATCTGGTGGCCCGCCTGGGGGGCGATGAATTTGCGATCCTGCTGTCGCCCCTGCACAAGCTGGAGGACGCCCAGCGCATCGCCGACAAAATCATCGCCAGCATGGATGCACCGATTCCTCTGCCCGGCGACACCCAGGTATTGACCTCACTCAGTATCGGCATCGCCGTCTACCCTGATCATGGCGCCACCCCGGGCACCCTGCTCAACGCCGCCGACGCGGCGATGTACCAGGCCAAACGGCTTTCCCAAGGTGGCCAGCAAACGGCGGAGTCGGAGTCCCTCGCCGTCAACATTCAACACAGGAGTTGATCCCTTGTTTTCGACCGCACGCGTTTTGTTTATCACCTTGCTCGTGGCCTTGCTTGCCCTGACGGGCTGCCAGACCCCGCCGCCCAAAGGCCTGACGCCCGCGCAAATTGCCGTGCTCAAACAACAGGGTTTTGAACTGACAGACGAGGGCTGGGCCTTCGGCCTGTCGGGCAAGGTGCTGTTTGGCAGCGACGTCGAAAGCCTGAATGGGCCCAGCACCGAGATCGTCCAGCGCATCGGCAAGGCGCTGTTGGGCGTGGGCATTGAGCGCGTGCGGGTCGACGGTCACACCGACGCCTCGGGCAAGGAAACCTACAACCAGCAACTGTCCCTGCGCCGCGCAAAAAGCGTGGCCAAGGTGCTGACCAGCATCGGTATGAAAGAAGAAAACGTGCAACTGCGCGGGCTGGGCAGCAGCGAGCCGGTGGCCTCCAACGCGACAGCGGCGGGGCGCACCGAGAATCGTCGGGTGTCGATTGTGGTGATTGCCGACTAAGCCGGCGCCCTCGTTCGCTCTATGGAATGCGTTCAAAAATGTGGGAGCGGGCTTGCTCGCGAAGGCGGTGGATCAGTTGATAAATTCGGCGACTGACACACTGCTATCGCGGGCAAGCCCGGCTCCCACATTTTATTTGGGGTGTGTTTGATCGCTTAATCCGCAAACCTCATGTCGCGGGTTTCCCCCATCAACAACGGCTGATTCTGCTCCGTCACCTCACGGATGTAATCCCACAGCAGGGTGATCCGTTTCAACTTCCTCAGGTCCTCGCGGCAGTACATCCAGAACTGCCGCGTAATGTTGATCTCCTTGCCCAGCACCGGCAGCAATCGCGGGTCCTGCGCCGCCAAAAAGCACGGCAGAATCGCCAGCGATCGCCCTTGCTGCGCCGCCACGTACTGCGCGATCACGCTGGTGCTGCGCAGGCTGGCGCTGGCGCCGGGCACCACGTTGGCCAGGTACAGCAACTCTGAGCTGAACGCCAGGTCGTCCACGTAACTGATAAACGGATGTTCGGCCAAGTCCGCTGCCCGGCGAATAGGCGGGTGCTGGTCCAGATACTCCTGGGTCGCGTAAAGCTGCAGCTTGTAGTCGCACAGTTTGCAGCACACGTACGGCCCGTGTTCCGGGCGCTCCAGGGCGATGACGATATCCGCCTCGCGCTTGGACAGGCTGATGAAGTGGGGCAGGGGCAGGATGTCTACCGAGATCGCCGGGTAGGTGTCGACAAAGTGGCTCAGTTGCGGGGTGACGAAGAAGCTGCCGAACCCTTCGGTGCAGCCCATGCGCACGTGGCCGGACAGCGCCACTCCAGAGCCCGAGACCTGTTCGCAGGCCATGTGCAGGGTGCTTTCTATCGACTCGGCGTAACCCAGCAAACGCTGGCCTTCGGTGGTCAGAACGAAGCCGTTGGTCCGGGACTTTTCAAACAGCAGGGTGCCCAACGATCCTTCAAGCGAACTGATGCGCCGCGACACGGTGGTGTAGTCCACCGCCAGGCGCTTGGCGGCGACGCTGGCCTTGCGGGTGCGGGCAACTTCGAGGAAAAACTTCAGGTCATCCCAGTTCAGGGAGCCTAGCGACGTGATGTTTTTTTGCATATTGGACCGGCTTTTATGT
This sequence comes from Pseudomonas sp. TH32, assembly GCF_016650855.1. NCBI lineage: Bacteria > Pseudomonadati > Pseudomonadota > Gammaproteobacteria > Pseudomonadales > Pseudomonadaceae > Pseudomonas > Pseudomonas sp. TH32. Next base: position 6,308,127 of record NZ_JAEKFA010000002.1, read on the forward strand.
GCGTTCTTATTAGAAGTTTGCACATCTATACTCCAAAAACAGTCCGAACGCCTCATCATCAAGGCGATTCAACGCCTTGGTTCTCTGCATACCTATAAGAATTGGAGACCACATGAACGCATCTGCCGATATTTCCGTGCAACAGGTCAAGCTGCTGATCAACGGCGAGTGGGTCGAATCCAAGACCACCGAATGGCAAGACATCGTCAACCCGGCCACCCAGCAGGTGTTGGCCCGCGTACCGTTTTCCACCCCCGAAGAAGTCAATGCGGCCATCGACGCCGCCCATCGCGCCTTCCAGACCTGGAAGCTGACGCCGATCGGTGCGCGCATGCGCATCATGCTCAAGCTGCAAGCCTTGATCCGCGAGCACTCCAAGCGCATCGCCGTAGTGCTCAGCGCCGAGCAGGGCAAGACGATTGCCGACGCTGAAGGCGACATTTTCCGTGGCCTGGAAGTGGTCGAGCATGCGTGCTCCATCGGCACTTTGCAGATGGGCGAATTCGCTGAAAACGTCGCCGGCGGCGTCGATACCTACACCCTGCGCCAGCCGATCGGCGTGTGCGCCGGCATTACCCCGTTCAACTTCCCGGCGATGATTCCGCTGTGGATGTTCCCGATGGCCATCGCCTGCGGTAACACCTTCGTACTCAAGCCGTCGGAGCAGGATCCGCTGTCGACCGTGCTGCTGGTTGAGCTGGCGCTGGAAGCCGGCGTGCCAGCCGGTGTGTTGAACGTGGTTCACGGCGGCAAGGATGTGGTGGATGCGCTGTGCACCCACAAAGACATCAAGGCCGTGTCCTTCGTCGGTTCGACCGCTGTCGGTACCCACGTCTACGACCTGGCCGGCAAACACGGCAAGCGCGTGCAATCGATGATGGGCGCCAAGAACCACGCCGTGGTGCTGCCGGACGCCAACCGCGAACAAACCCTGAACGCCCTGGTAGGTGCCGGTTTCGGCGCGGCCGGCCAGCGTTGCATGGCGACTTCCGTGGTGGTGCTGGTGGGCGCGGCCAAGCAATGGCTGCCGGACCTCAAGGCCCTGGCGCAAAAACTCAAGGTGAACGCCGGCAGCGAAGCGGGCACCGATGTGGGGCCGGTGATCTCCAAGCGTGCCAAGGCACGCATCCTCGACCTGATCGAAAGCGGCGTAAAAGAAGGCGCCAAGCTGGAACTGGATGGCCGTGGCATCAAGGTGCCGGGTTTTGAAGACGGCAACTTCGTCGGCCCAACCCTGTTCTCCGGTGTGACCACCGACATGCAGATCTACACCCAGGAAATCTTCGGCCCTGTGCTGGTGGTGCTGGAAGTCGATACCCTCGATCAGGCCATCGCGCTGGTCAACGCCAACCCGTTCGGCAACGGCACCGGCCTGTTCACCCAGAGCGGTGCGGCGGCGCGTAAATTCCAGAGCGAAATCGATGTGGGCCAGGTCGGTATCAACATCCCGATCCCGGTGCCGGTGCCGTTCTTCAGCTTCACCGGTTCGCGCGGCTCGAAACTCGGCGACCTGGGCCCGTACGGCAAGCAAGTGGTGCAGTTCTACACCCAGACCAAAACCGTCACCAGCCGCTGGTTCGACGACGACAGCGTCAACGATGGCGTCAACACCACCATCAACTTGCGCTGATCAAGGAGACGACCATGAAGATTGCATTTATTGGCCTGGGCAACATGGGCGCGCCGATGGCGCGCAACCTGATCAAGGCGGGCCATGCGCTGAACCTGTTTGACCTGAACCAGACCGTGCTCCAGGAACTGGCCGAGCTGGGCGGCACCATCAGCGCCTCGCCGCGCGCGGCAGCAGAAGGCGCCGAGTTGGTGGTGACCATGCTTCCGGCTGCAGCCCATGTGCGCAGCGTATGGCTGGGTGAAGACGGCGTGCTGGCTGGCATCGGCAAAGGCGTGCCGGCGGTGGATTGCAGCACCATCGACCCGCAGACCGCCCGCGATGTAGCAGCGGCGGCAGCAAAACAAGGCGTGGTGATGGCCGATGCCCCGGTGTCCGGCGGCACCGGCGGCGCCCAGGCCGGGACACTGACCTTCATGGTCGGCGCCACCCCGGAACTGTTCGCCACCCTGCAACCGGTACTGGCGCAGATGGGCCGCAACATCGTGCATTGCGGCGAAGTCGGCACCGGGCAAATCGCCAAGATCTGCAACAACCTGCTGCTGGGCATCACCATGGTCGGCGTCAGCGAAGCCATGGCCCTGGGTGATGCGCTGGGCATCGACACCCACGTGTTGGCGGGGATTATCAACAGCTCCACCGGGCGCTGCTGGAGTTCGGACACCTACAACCCGTGGCCCGGGATTATCGAAACGGCACCGTCGTCCCGGGGTTATACCGGCGGGTTTGGTGCGGAACTGATGCTCAAGGATCTGGGGCTGGCCACTGAAGCCGCACGCCAGGCGCACCAACCGGTGATCCTCGGTGCAGTGGCGCAGCAGTTGTATCAATCGATGAGCCAGCGTGGGGAAGGGGGCAAGGACTTCTCGGCGATCATCAACAGCTATCGCAAGCCCAAATAGGGCGTTTGTGGCGGGGGGGACAAGCCCCCTCACCACAACGGCTGTCAGGCAAACACAAAATACTTACGCACCGTCTCGACCACTTCCCACGTCCCCTTCATCCCCGGCTCCACCACAAAGATATCCCCAGCCCGCAAATGGATCGGCTCCAGGCCATCCGGGGTGATCACGCAGTAGCCTTCCTGGAAGTGGCAGTATTCCCACTTCACATACTCCACCCGCCATTTGCCCGGGGTGCAGATCCAGGTGCCCATGATCTTGCTGCCGTCTTCGCTGGTGTAGGCGTTGAGGTTGACGGTGTGCGGGTCGCCTTCGAGTTTTTCCCATTTGCAGGCGTCCAGCACCGGCAGTGGGTGGGTGTCGCGCAGTACGGTGATTGGCTTGGACATGATGATTCCGAGGCAGAGGAAGGGAAGTCCGAACCCTATCGCCTTGGGCCGCCCGCCAATGGTCTGAACTCGACATCGGGATGCCAGGAAGCGCAGTCATTTGCACATCCGTGAGTCACCGCTAACCCCTGTGGGAGCCGGGCTTGCCCGCGATGGCGGAGTGTCAGGCGATGGAAGGGGAAGCTGTGCCGGCCTCATCGCGGGCAAGCCCGGCTCCCACAGGGAATATTTGTTGTTTGAAGGAATGAGTCAGTACGAAATATCTGTGCGCCAATCAGCCATTTCCTCGCAGTAAGTGCGAAAGATTTCCCGCTTTGCGCTGGAATTCGCAAGAATATTTACAGCTGGCCCTCGTATCATTCACCCCAGTAACGACCGAGAGCCTTGAAATGAATCCAATAAAAACGTGGTGGGACATCAGCCCGCCCTTGAGCACCGCGACCCCGACCTGGCCGGGTGATACGCCGTTTCAGGAAGAGCGCGTCTGGCAGTTCGGCCCCGAGTGCCCGGTGAATGTCGGGCGCATCACCCTGTCGCCCCACACCGGCGCCCATGTGGACGCGCCGTTGCACTACAGCGCGGACGGTGCGCCGATCGGCGAAGTGTCCCTGGAGGTGTACATGGGCCCGTGCCGGGTGCTGCACTGCCTGGGCAGCGGCGCGCTGGTGCAACCGCATCAGTTGGAAGGCCGCCTGGAAAACCTGCCTGAGCGGGTGCTGTTGCGCACTTATCAACAGGCACCGCTGGAAACCTGGGATTCGAATTTCACCGCCGTCGCCCCGCAAACCGTCGAACTGCTGGCCAGCCTCGGTGTGCGCCTGATCGGTATCGACACGCCGTCCCTCGACCCGCAACAGTCCAAGACCATGGACTCCCACAATGCCGTCGCCCGGCATGGCATGGCGATTCTCGAAGGCATCGTCCTCGACGACGTGCCGGAGGGCGATTATGAGTTGATCGCGCTGCCGCTGCGGTTTGCCAACCTCGATGCCAGCCCGGTACGAGCCATTCTCCGCCCGCTCAAGGAGCCCACGCGATGAGCCAGTGTCCTTTCTCCCCCGATTACCAGCCGCCGGAAGAATGGCATAACGCCGAGCTGAATTTTTCCGAGTCCATGAGCTATGGCGACTACCTGGACCTGGGCAAAGTGCTCAGCGCCCAGCACCCGCTGTCGCCGGACCACAACGAGATGCTGTTCATCATCCAGCACCAGACCTCGGAGCTGTGGATGAAGCTGATGCTCCACGAGCTCAAGGCCGCCCGCGAACACGTGCGCCTGGGTGAGTTGCCGCCAGCGTTCAAGATGCTGGCGCGGGTGTCGCGGATCTTTGACCAGCTGGTGCACGCCTGGGCGGTGCTGGCGACCATGACGCCGTCGGAGTACAAGTCGATTCGTCCGTACCTGGGCCAGTCGTCAGGCTTCCAGTCGTTCCAGTACCGGGAAATCGAATTCATCCTCGGCAACAAAAGCGCGGCGCTGTTGCGGCCTCACGCCCATCGCCCGGAGTTATTGAACGAGTTGAAAGTGGCGATTGCCACGCCGTCGCTGTACGACGAGGCGGTCAACCTGATGGCCAAGGCCGGGTTGGCGATCGACCCGCAGCGCGCTGAACGCGACCCCGCGGCGCCGACGGTTCACGATGACTCCGTGGAGGCAGCGTGGCGTGAGGTTTATCGCGACCCGAGCCGGTATTGGGACCTGTACCAACTGGCCGAAAAGTTTATCGACCTGGAAGATTCCTTCCGTCAGTGGCGCTTCCGCCATGTCACTACCGTGGAGCGGATTATCGGCTTCCAGCCGGGCACCGGCGGCACCGAAGGCGTGGGTTACCTGCGCAAGATGCTCGACACCGTGCTGTTCCCCGAGCTGTGGCGAGTGCGTTCAACGCTGTAATCAAGGCCCAGCAAAAAGCCCCGGTACTCATCGAGTGCCGGGGCTTTTTACAGCTCAAATACGCCACCTGTAGGAGCCGGCTTGCCGGCGATAGCGGCCTTGAGGCTAGCGCAAGGCTACGGTCCTCATCGCCGGCAAGCCGGCTCCTACAAGGGTTAGCGTGCGGCGGCCAAGGCTTTACCCTTGCTCAACCGCAACCGGTACGCCACATAGATAATCCCGACCCAAACCGGAATCGCATACACCGACGCCCGCACACCCGGAATCGCCAGCATCACGCAGATGATCATCAGCATGAACGCCAGGCACAGGTAGTTGCTGAACGGGAACCAGAAGGTCTTGAACGACGGCACCACGCCTTGCTCGCCCATGGCCTTGCGGAACTTGATGTGGGTCAGGCTGATCAGCGCCCAGTTGATCATCAGCGAAGCAACCACCAGCGCGAACAACAGCTCCAGCGCGTCATGCGGCGCGACGTAGTTGATCACCACGCACAGCAGCGTCACCAGGGCCGAAATGCCCAGGGCACGCAGGGGCACGCCTTGCTTGTTCAACTTCATCAGCGCTTTGGGCGCATCGCCTTGCTCGGCCAGGCCGAACAGCATGCGGCTGTTGCAGTACACGCCGCTGTTGTACACCGACAGCGCCGCGGTCAATACCACGAAGTTGAGGATGTGGGCGGCGGTGTCGTTACCGATCAAGGAAAAGATCTGCACAAACGGGCTGCCGCTGTAGGCATCTCCCGACGCGCCGAGGGTTTGCAGCAGTTGGTCCCATGGGTACAGCGACAGCAGCACGGTGAGGGCGCCGACGTAGAAAATCAGGATCCGGTACACCACCTGGTTGATCGCCTTCGGGATCACCTTGCGTGGCTCGCTGGCTTCAGCGGCGGTAATGCCCACCAGCTCCAGGCCGCCGAACGAGAACATGATGAACGCCATGGACATCAACAGCCCCATGCCGCCATTGGGGAAGAACCCGCCGTGGCTCCACAGGTTGCTCACCGAGGCTTGCGGGCCGCCGGTGCCGCTGAACAGCAGGTAGCAGCCGAGCACGATCATGCCGACAATCGCCACCACCTTGATGATCGCAAACCAGAACTCGGTCTCACCGAAGAACTTCACGTTGAGGGTGTTGATCAGGTTGACCAGCACAAAGAACACCACCGCGCTGACCCAGGTCGGAATCTCCGGCCACCAGAACTGGATGTACTTGCCCACCGCCGTCAGTTCGGCCATGCCCACCAGCACATAGAGTACCCAGTAGTTCCAGCCGGCAAGGAAGCCTGCGTAACCGCCCCAGTATTTGTGAGCGAAGTGGCTGAAGGAGCCGGCCACCGGTTCCTCGACGATCATCTCGCCCAGCTGGCGCATGATCAGGAATGCGATGAAACCGGCTACCGCATAGCCCAGGATCATCGAGGGGCCAGCCGACTTGAGCACGCCCGCCGAGCCGAGGAACAGCCCGGTCCCGATCGCCCCTCCCAAGGCAATCAGCTGAATATGCCGGTTCTTCAGGCCACGCTTGAGGCCCACCGGGTTAACCATGTCATCCGCCATTAACATTCCCTTCTACTTGTTTTTTTCAGGGTTGATCGCACACCGAACCAGCCCCTCATACCGCTGAGGGGTCAGATATTACTCTCGGTAAACTTTTCGTAATACAGCTGAACGTCATCAAGTGCCTGATCCAGCAGCCATTGTTTGATGGATTCGACCATCGGCGGCGGCCCGCACACGTACATATCTGCCGATTGATCCCGCAATTCGGCCAGGTCGAAATGCTCAGTGAGGTAGCCGCGTTTGCCGGGCCAGTCGGAGGGCGGGTCGCTGAGGACTTCGGTGTAGCGAAACCCCGGGATTTTTTCGGCGTAGGCTTTTATGCGTGCGGCCTCACATAAATCTGCCGCACCGCGTACGCCGTAATACAGGTGCACCGGCTGCTGGCAACCGTTGGCGGCCAGCTCATCGAGCATGCCCAGCAGCGCCGACAGTCCGGTGCCGCCAGCCACCAGCACCAGCGGTTGGGTGACGTGCCGCAGGTAAAAAGCGCCGAGTGGCGCTTCCAGCAGCAGCTCATCGCCGACCTGGCAGCGTTCGCGGATGTAGTTGCTCATGACGCCATCGGGCAGCAGGCGGATCAGGAACTGCAACCGGTTGCCCGGGCGGTTGGCGAAGGAGTAGGAGCGCCAACTGTCGGTGCCGGGAATCGACAGGCGGGCGTACTGGCCGGGCAGGAAGTCCAACGGAGCTTCAAGCTGCAGGTGCAGGATTGCCGTGCTGGCCGAGACCTGCTGCACCTGGCTCACGGTGCTGCGGATCTGCACCGGCCCCGGTGCGTTGCAGAGGCTGGAATCGAAGTCGAAATAAAACGCCGCGTCGGATTGGACCCGGGTCTGGCAACTGAGCATTTTGCGTTGTTGCAGGTCGAGGCTGGAGAGGGCTTCCTCGTCCACGTAGTCCTGAGTGAACTCGCCCGACTCGCACCGGCCCTGGCAAGTGCCACACACACCTTCGCGGCAGTCGAGCGGGATCTTGATGCCGTTGCGCAACGCCGCGTCCAGCAGGATCTCATTGGCGCCCACCGGGAAAAACAGGGTCTTGCCGTCGGCAAAACTGAAGGCCACTTTGTGATTCATTCGCCATGCTCCGCGAGTTTGATTGTTATGCCTGACGAGCAAGCTTTTGTGGTGAGGGGACAAGCCCCCTCACCACAGGATCGCGCTCGCCACAAAAGCGCGTTGTCACAGGTGATAGAAATCCAGCACCGAATTGATGGTGTCGTTGAGCAGCAGCGCATGCTTGCGGGTGATCAGCCAACTGTCGCCATCGGGCTTGAGGCTGTAAGTGGCGCTGCCGTAGAACTGCTCCGACATCGCCAGCCGATAGAACAGCGTGTGCCAGTTCAGCTTCACTTCCAGCAGCCCGTCTGCCTGCTCGGCAATCCGCACGTTATTGATCAAATGCAGGGTTCTCGGCATCGGCGTGGCCGACGCCGCCTTGCCCGTGCGCAGGCGAAACACCCGATCCTCCAGCCCGGAACGATTGGCGTAGTAGATCAGCGACATCTCGCGCTTGGGGTCGCGGGTGTAGACATGTTCCGAGTCCCATTGCGGCAGGTGGAGTTCACTCTGCGGGTCGAACAGCTGCACGTAGGCGTCCCAATCCTGGGCGTCGCACAGCTCGGATTTACGGTAAAAAAACTGCTCGATCCGGTACTGCAATTGCGCATTCATCATTCCACCTCCCGCAGTTTCAGGGCTTGGGCATCAAGCCCGTCCAGCAGGAACTTCTGCCAGTTGCGATGCTGGTTGACGTACAACCCTTCGTGGGTGAATTCGGTGCCGGTCATTGCCGGCTGGATGCCGATGGCTTCGCTGTTGGGCGTCGGCCCGGTTTCCCAGCGATGGCTGCCCCGGGAGATATCGCTCCAGCGCTCCAGGCGGCCCTGGAAGCCGCGCTGGGCTTCGCGAAACTCCACCAGGTCATCCGGCGTGCCCATGCCCGAGACGTTGAAGAAATCCTCGAACTGGCGAATGCGGTTTTCACGGTCGGCGTCAGACTCGCCCTTCACCCCCAGGCACTGGCTGATGATCTCGGTCTTGTTCCAGGCGATAGGGCGGATGATCCGCAACTGGGAGCTGATCTGGTCGAGAAAGAACAGGCTTGGGTAGATGTTCAGGTTGCGCAGGCGGTGCATCATCCACTCGGCTTTTTGCTGGCCGTGTTCTTCGACCAGGCGCGGCATGATGGTGGCGTAGCCCGAACGCACGGTGGGGTTGGGCATGTCGCTGAACAACAGGCTGTGGCCATTGTTGAAGGCGAACCAGCCGTCGTCGGTGTTGGCATCGCCGGCGCCGAGCTTGCTGTAGTCCAGGGTCGTGCCGGAACCTGTGCCGTTCTCGGTGTTGACCTGCTGGCGGTGCTGCACCGTGGCCACGTAGTTGTAGTGCACGGTGCTGACGTGATAACCGTCCAGGCCGTTTTCGTTTTGCAGTTTCCAGTTGCCGTCGTAGGTGTAGGCGGATTTGCCCGGCAGTACTTCCAGCTCACCGGTGGCCGACTGGGCGACCATCATGTCGAAGAACACTTTGGCGTCGCCCAGGAAGTCTTCCAGGCGGTTAGTGCCGTTCACGTCCAGGCTGATGAACACGAAGCCCTTGTAGCTCTCGATCCGCGCCTTTTTCAGGCCGCGAGTGGCCTTGTCGAAGCCTTCCGGGTATTCCCCCGGCGCCTTGACCTTCACCAGCCGGCCGTCGCTCTTGTAGCACCAGGCGTGGAACGGGCAGGTGAAGGTGGACTGGTTGCCCTTGCCGACCCGCGTCAGGGTGGTGCCGCGATGCTGGCAGGCGTTGATCAGTGCGTTGAGCTGGCCTTCGCCGTCGCGGGTGATGATCATCGGCTGGCGCCCGGCACGCATCGTCACGAAGTCATGCTTGTTGGCCAATTCGCTTTCGTGACAGGCGTAGATCCAGTTCTTTTCGAAGATCAGCTCCATTTCCAGATCAAACAGTTCCGGCTCGGTGAACATGTCCCGGGCGATGCGGAACACCTCATCCACCGGACGAAAGTCCAGGCAGCCTTCGATAAAACTTTTCCACTGCTCGACGCTTCTTGCACCACTCATGGGAGGCACCTTTTGGATAATGGCTAAACGGGTAGGCCATTAAGAGGCTGCGGCGGGGCGGCGGGCTATCCGGTTAATGGGGGAAGGTGGGCCACTTAGTTGGGCACGAAATACCCACGGCGGTGCAGGGTGGTGGCGGAATGCGCTACTGTCTTGCGAGGTGATTGTCGGAAAAGTCTGCTTGTTATCCACTTAGTCGACGGTTGCTATCCACCCAGTGGCGATCCCGCTGGCGTGGCGCAAAACTTGCTGTTGCTCTACCAGGACGCGCCGTCAGAGCGCGCCGGCCACAATTGCCGTGGGTGCCCCGTGATGAGTAGCAATACACGCGATATACGTATCGAGCGCTTCGACCTTGAAGGCGCCTGCAGCTGGATGTCCGGCATTTGCGGGCCGCACCGGCTGCAAACCGCGACGCCGGAGCGCATCCGTTTTCACCACAGTGCCAATGTGTTCAAGTCCCGCGCCACGACTCTGGGGATTATCGAGTACGGCACCGACGTCACCATCGATATCGAAGACGCCGAGCACTTCAGCAGCTACAGCCTGACCCTGCCTCTGGTGGGCGAGCAGGAGCTGAGCAAAAACGGCGTGCGGCTCAGCTCCAACCGCGACCAGGGCGTAATCATCTCGCCCAACGAGCATCAAGTACTGGAGATCTCGGGTGACTGCCGCAAGCTGCAAGTGGTGATCACCCGGGCGGCCATGAGCGAATCCCTGGAAGGCTTGCTGCAGCGGCCGATTGAAGCGCCGCTGCGCTTTGAGTCGGCGATGGACGCGGTGGACGGCGCCTCTGCGTCGTGGTGGCGCATGGCGCGGTATTTCATCGCCGAGCTGGAACGCAGCAGCGAGCTGTATGACCAGGTGGCGTTTACCCGGGACCTGGAAAGTTCGCTGATCAAGGGCCTGATCCTGGCCCAGCCGAACAACTATTCCGAAGAACTGCGGGACGTACTGGGGGTGAAGCTGCCGCACTATCTGATCCGTGCCCGGCAGTACATCCACGACAACGCCCGGGAAGCGGTGCACCTGGAGGACTTGGAGGCGGCGGCAGGCGTGTCGCGGTTCAAGCTGTTCGATGCCTTCCGCAAATACTTTGCTTTGTCGCCTATGGCTTATCTGAAGAAATACCGCCTGGGTGCCGTGCGCCAGCAAATCCTCGAACACGGCTCAACCCGCACCATCTCCGAGATCGCCCTGGGCTGGGGCTTTACCCATCTGGGGCGATTCTCGGCCGAGTACCGCAAGCTGTTCGACGAGTCTCCCAGCCAGACCCTTCAGCGCAACGATGCCCGGCGCATGCGTGGCTGAACACATTACTCAAAAACGATGGAGATCAACTGTAGGAGCTGGCTTGCCTGCGATAGCGGTGGATCAGCTTGCATTTTCTTTTCTGAATCACCGCCATCGCAGGCAAGCCAGCTCCCACAGGGGATTTGTGGTGGTTGTGAGATCTCAGATCAACTCTTCGACCAGTTGCAGGCAATGACTGAGCCCCGGCGACTGGTCATTGATCCGCCGGCTGAGAATGATCGGCGACGTCGCGGTGGCTTCCACCACCGGCGTGTAGCCGATGTCGGCGCGGTGCAGCACCTGCACCGAGGCTGGCACCAGCGTCACGCCCATGCCCGCACCGACCAGGCCGATGGCGGTCTGCAATTCGTTGGTCCATTGCGCAACCTTGAGGCTCAAGCCGTGGGCGTCGAACAACGCGATCACATGGTCGGCGTAGCTGGGGCGCGGGTTGCCGGGGTACAGCACGAAGGGCTCTGCGGCCAACTGCGCCAGGGTGGCCGGAGCACCCAGCAAGGGATGCCCGGCCGGCAGCACCGCCACCAGCCGGTCCTCCACCAACACCCGCTGCACGATGGCCGGGTCGTCGATGCGAATCCGCCCGAAGCCCACGTCAATCCGCCCGGCCTTGAGGGCTTCGACTTGTTGCAGGGTGGTCATCTCGGAAAGCCCCAACTCCAGCTCCAGGCCATCGTGGCTGCGCAGCCGGCGAATCAGTTCGGGCAGCACGCCATACAGCGTCGACGGCGCAAAACCGATGCCCAGCCAGGTCTTTTGGCCAAGGCCGATGCGCCGGGTGTTGTCGCACACCTTGCCCAGTTGTTCGAGCAGCACATTGGCGTGCTCATAGAAAAACCGCCCAGCCTCGGTCAGGCGCAACGGCCGCCCGCGCTCCAGCAGGACCACGCCCAGTTCGTCCTCCAGTTGCTGGATCTGCCGACTCAACGGCGGCTGGGCAATGTGCAGGCGCTCGGCGGCGCGGGTGAAGTTGAGGGTTTCACCCAGCACCTGGAAGTAACGCAGATGGCGCAGTTCCATAAAGACTCCATTCATACCTTAAGGGTATTGTTCGAGACCCATTCTATATTGGAAGCCAGCAGAGATCCGGAACAGAATCAGGCCAAATCTATAAAGAACCCAACGGGTATTGCCATGCCGATTTGTGCCATCGAGTCGATCGAGACCATCATCGTCGACCTTCCTACCATCCGCCCGCACAAGCTGGCGATGCACACGATGCAGAACCAAACCCTGGTGATCATCCGCGTGCGCTGCGCCGACGGCATCGAAGGCATTGGTGAATCCACCACCATCGGCGGCCTGAGCTACGGCAATGAAAGCCCCGACAGCATCAAAATCAACATCGACCGGCATTTCGCGCCGCTACTGCTAGGCCAGGACGCGAGCAATATCAACGCTGCCATGTTGCGCCTGGAGCGCAGCATTCGGGGCAACACCTTTGCCAAGTCGGGTATCGAAAGCGCCTTGCTTGATGCCCTCGGCAAGCGCCTGAATCTGCCGGTCAGCGAATTGCTCGGCGGCCGTGTGCGGGACGCCCTGCCGGTGGCCTGGACCCTGGCCAGCGGCAACACCGAAAAAGACATCGCCGAAGCCGAGAAGATGCTCGACCTGCGCCGCCACCGCATCTTCAAATTGAAGATCGGCGCCGCTGAAGTCAGCCAGGACCTGGCGCACGTCATCGCGATCAAAAAAGCCCTGGGCGACCGCGCCAGCGTGCGGGTCGACGTCAACCAGGCCTGGGACGAAGCCGTGGCCCTGCGCGCCTGCAAGGTGCTGGGCGACAACGGTATCGACCTGATCGAACAACCGATTTCGCGCAACAACCGTGGCGGCATGGTGCGGCTCAACCTGTCGAGCCCGGCGCCGATCATGGCCGACGAGTCGATTGAATGCGTGGAAGACGCCTTCAACCTGGCCCGCGAAGGCGCGGCCTCGGTGTTCGCCCTGAAGATCGCCAAAAACGGCGGCCCGCGTGCGGTGTTGCGCACCGCTGCGATTGCCGAGGCGGCGGGCATCGGCCTGTACGGCGGCACCATGCTCGAAGGCGGTATCGGCACCCTGGCCTCGGCCCATGCCTTTCTCACCTTGAACAAACTGGCGTGGGACACCGAGCTGTTCGGCCCACTGCTGCTCACCGAAGACATCCTGACCGAGCCGCTGGTGTACCGCGATTTCCACCTGCATGTCTCCACCGCTCCGGGCCTGGGCCTGGCCATCGATGAAGAGCGCCTGGCGTTCTTCCGTCGCGACCAATAACAAGAGGACACCTGCGATGTTGTTCCACGTAAAAATGACCGTGAACCTGCCCGTCGACATGAACCCCGAGCGCGCTGCTGCCCTCAAGGCTGAAGAAAAAGCCTTCTCGCAGCGGCTGCAAGATCAGGGCAAATGGCGCCACCTGTGGCGCATCGCCGGGCTGTATGCCAACTACAGCGTGTTCGATGTCGACAGCGTGCAGGAACTGCATGACCTGCTGATGCAACTGCCGCTTTATCCTTACATGGCCATCGAAGTGAATGCCCTGTGCCGGCATCCGTCGTCGATCCGTGAGGATGATCGCTGAGTCTGTTTTTTCACCTAATAATTACAAGATGAGGATTGCACCATGTCCATCCGACTTTCCCAGACTGCTCACGCCCAACAGTTTCTCGAAGAAGCCAGCGGCAACCTTAACGACGGCGGCGACCCACGGGCCAAGGCGCTGATCTACCGGATCCTGCGGGACACGGTGAACATCATCGAAGACCTGGAAGTGACCCCGGAAGAGTTCTGGAAGGCGGTCAACTACCTCAACGAACTGGGCAAGAACCAGGAGGCCGGGTTGCTCGCGGCGGGCCTGGGCCTGGAGCATTACCTGGACATGCTGATGGACGCGGCGGACGAGGAAGCCGGCAAATCCGGCGGCACCCCGCGCACCATCGAAGGCCCGCTGTATGTGGCCGGCGCGCCGCTGTCCAAATACGAGGCGCGGCTGGATGACGGGCTGGATCCGGGTGTGCCGCTGTTCATGCAGGGCCAGGTGCGCGACACCCACGGCAAGCCGCTGGCGGGGGCGATTGTCGATGTGTGGCAGGCCAACACGGGCGGCACGTATTCGTGGTTTGACGGCACGCAGTCGGAGTTCAACCTGCGCCGTCGGATCGAGACCGATGCCCAGGGCAACTATCGTTTTCGCAGCATCGTGCCGTCCGGGTACGGCTGCCCGCCGACCGGTCCGACTCAGCAATTGCTCGACCAGTTGGGGCGCCACGGGCAGCGGCCGGCGCATATCCACTTCTTCATCTCGGCACCGGGCCACCGGCACCTGACCACGCAGATCAACCTGTCGGACGATCCATACCTGCATGATGATTTTGCCTATGCGACGCGGGATGAGTTGATCGCCGAAATTCGCTTCAGCGAGGACGCGAACCTGGCGAAGGAATTTGGCGTGGAAGGGCAGTTTGCACAGATTGATTTTGATTTTGAGTTGCAGTCGGCGGCGGCGCCTGTCGAACAGAAACGTATGCAACGAGTTCGCGCGCTCGAAGACTGAGCGCGGTAAAAAATGTGGGAGCGGGCTTGCTGTGGTGAGGGGGCTTGTCCCCCGTCGGGTTCACTACAGATTGAAGGGGCTGCTTCGCAGCCCAACGCGGGGCAAGCCCGCTCGCCACAGCAAGCCCGCTCCCACATTTGAATCTGCATCGTTTGGCCTATTTGCGAACAACCAGATCCAGCAAATCATCCCGATCCTTGATCTTCTGCAACACGATCTCCGAGCGAATATCCATCACCCCCGCCGTGCGGTTCAGGTGGTTCACGATAAAGTCCGAAAAGTGCTTGAGGTTGCGCGCCTGCACCCGCAACACATAGTTGCTCGCCCCGGTAATCACATACGCACTGGCCACCTCCGGCCAACCCTGCACCTTCTTGATAAACGTCTCGTGCCAATCCTCCACATCCTGGCGCAATGACAGGTGGACGATCGCCTCCAGCTCGATCCCCAGTTGCTCCGCGTTCAACACCGCCCGATACCCACTGATGATGCCCTCGCTCTCCAGCAGGCGCAAACGCCGCAGGCAGGCCGACGGCGACAGGGCGACTTTCTCCGCCAGTTCCTGGTTGCTGATACGGCCATCCTGTTGCAGGAAATGCAGAAGGCGCAGGTCGGTAGCGTCGAGCATCATGGTTAGAATAAATCCGCGTGTTTGGAGGTTAAATTCGAATTTCCTACAGCTTAATTAGCCTGTTGCCCACCACTTTGCACGAAAATTCTCTAAAGCTTCGTTCATTATTTGGCTCATTGTTACTACAAGAACAGGACTGACCATGACCACCCGCACCCATTGCCTGACCCTCGACGCCCAGGATCCGCTGGCGCCACTGCGCAACCAATTCGCCTTGCCAGCCGGGGTGATCTACCTCGACGGCAACTCCCTCGGCGCGCGCCCGGTAGCAGCGCTGGAGCGGGCGCACGCGGTGATCGCCGAGGAGTGGGGCAACGGGCTGATTCGTAGCTGGAACAGCGCCGGCTGGGCCGATTTGTCCCAGCGCCTGGGCAATCGCCTGGCGCCGCTGATCGGGGCCCGCGACGGTGAACTGGTGATCACCGATACCACCTCCATCAACCTGTTCAAAGTGCTCAGCGCCGCGTTGACCGTGCAGCGCGAGCGGGCGCCAAGCCGCAAGGTGATCGTCAGCGAAGCGAGCAATTTCCCCACCGACCTGTACATCGCCGAAGGCCTGACCGAACTGCTGCAACAGGGCTACTCCCTGCGCCTGGTCAACAGCCCGGACGAACTGCCCCAGGCCATCGACCAGGACACCGCCGTGGTGATGCTTACCCACGTCAACTACAAGACCGGCTACATGTACGACATGCAGGCCCAGACCGCGTTGAGCCATGAATGTGGCGCGCTGGCGATCTGGGACCTGGCGCATTCGGCGGGCGCGGTGCCGATCGACCTGCATCAGGCCGCAGCCGATTATGCGATTGGCTGCACTTACAAATACCTCAACGGCGGGCCCGGCTCCCAGGCGTTTGTGTGGGTCAACCCGGCGCTGGTGGATGTGGTCACGCAGCCGCTGTCGGGCTGGTTCGGGCATACCCGGCAGTTCGCCATGGAATCGCGTTATGCGCCGAGCCAGGGCATTGCGCGCTACCTGTGCGGCACCCAGCCGATAACCTCGCTGGCGATGGTGGAGTGTGGCCTGGATATTTTTGCCCAGACCGACATGGCCAGCCTGCGCACTAAATCCCTGGCGTTGACTGACCTGTTTATCGCGTTGGTAGAGTCCCGTTGCGCCGCCCACGAATTGACCCTGATCACTCCGCGTGAACATGCCCGGCGCGGCAGCCACGTCAGCTTTGAACACCCGCAAGGCTATGCGGTTATCCAGGCCTTGATCGCCCGTGGCGTGATTGGTGATTATCGCGAGCCGCGCATCATGCGGTTCGGGTTTACCCCGTTGTACACCAGCTTTGTTGAGGTGTGGGATGCGGTGGAAATCCTCGGCGAAATTCTCGACCAGAAAACCTGGGACCAGCCGCAATTCAAAGTGCGCCATAGCGTTACCTGATACAACACAAAACCCTTGTGGGAGCTGGCTTGCCTGCGATGGCATCACTTTGGTTTAACTGACATACCGAGGTGTCTGCATCGCAGGCAAGCCAGCTCCCACAAGGTTCGGGGCAAGCAACAAACAGTGCAATCACAATAATAAAGGGGCACGCCACGTGACCACGCCAGACCAAGGCTTTGCCGAAATTACCAATCGCGAGTTGGGCCTCAGGCGCCAGCTCACTTCCGGCCAGATGAGCATGATCGCCATCGGTGGCGCCATCGGCACCGGGCTGTTCATGGGCAGCGCCTACGCCATCGGCTATGCCGGGCCCAGCGTGCTGGTCAGCTATGCCATTGGTGCGCTGATCACCTTGCTGTTGATGGGCTGCCTGGCGGAGATGACCGTGGCGCATTCCACCTCGGGCTCGTTCGGCGCGTATGCCGAGTTTTACGTCAGCCCGCTGGCGGGCTTCCTGGTGCGGTATGCGTACTGGGCGGCGATTGTGCTGGCGGTGGGCGCCGAGGTCACGGCGGTGGCGATGTACATGAAGTACTGGTTCGCCAACGTGCCGGAGTGGGTGTGGATCGTGTCGTTTTCCAGCGTGCTGATCGTGCTCAACGCTATCAGCGTCAAGACCTTCGGCAACTTCGAGTACTGGTTCTCCACGATCAAGATCAGCGCCATCGTCGGCTTCATCATCCTCGCGGTGTATGTGGTGTTCGGCTCCGGCAACCCGGATTACGGTGTGCAGCATTACACCGCCCACGGCGGCTTTTTCCCGAATGGGTTGAGCGGCATGTGGATCGCGGTGATCGTCTCGATCTTCAGCTACCTGAGCGTGGAAATGATCGCGGTGGCCGCCGGTGAAGCAGCCGATCCGGAGCAGGCGGTGAAGAAAGCCTTCCGCGCGACCATCGTGCGGCTGGTGGTGTTCTACCTGCTGACCCTGGCGCTGATGTTGGCCATCGTGCCGTGGAACCAGGCCGGGCATGCCCAGAGCCCGTTCGTCACAGTGATGCAGACCATCGGCATTCCTGGCGCCACTGGGGTGATGAACTTCGTGATCCTGATCGCCGCCTTGTCGGCGATGAACAGCCAGCTCTACATCACCACCCGCATGATGTTCAGCCTGTCCCGCGCCGGCTTTGCGCCCAAGTCCATGGGCGCCTTGAGCAAGAGCAGCATCCCGTTGAACGCCTTGCTGCTGTCCAGTTCGGGCATCGCCCTGGCGACGCTGCTGAACGTGGTGTACCCGGAAAGCTCGTTCACCCTGATGATGGCGATCTCGATGTTTGGCGCGATCTTCACCTGGTTCATGATCTTCCTTACGCACCTGTTTTTCCGCCGCTACCGCCAGCGCCATGGCGGGGCGAAGCTGTCGTTCCAGCTGGCGCTGTTTCCCTACAGCACCCTGCTGGGCCTGGTGTTGATGGGGGCGGTGATGATCACCACGTTCTTCACCGACGCGTTCAAGATGACGCTGGTGTTCGGGGTGCCGTTCCTGCTGATTCTGTCGCTGGTGTACTACGTATTTTTCCGCAAGGGCGCGGCCAGGGCGTCGAACAAGGCCCTGGCGTAACCCGGCAATCGCTCGAACTCGCGGGCACATAACAGCAGCTTGCGACAGGCCCACTCCTCGGTCAGGGGTTGGGCCTTGAAGCGCCGCTCCAACGGCCAGCGTTCCAGCGCCGCCTGGGGCACGATCCCCAGCCCGGCCCCCCGGGCGACCATGCGAATCAACCCGTCAAAGCCGTCCGCGCGGATGCGTGTCTGCAAGCGAAAGCCGGCGTGCAGCGCCTGTTCTTCCAGGTACACCGCCAGCGCGCTGCCGGCGGCCAGGCCCACGTAGTCGTGCTGCAAGCTGTCGATGAAACTCACGGTGCGTTCGGCCAAGGGATGATCCAGCGGCATGATCAGCACCAGAGGGTCGTCGCGAAAGGGCAGGGTTTGCAGGCCGTGGGTGTCCACCGCATCGGAAATAATTCCGAGGTCTGCTGTGCCCTGGCGCAAGGCTTGGGTGATGCGCAGGCTCGGCAGTTCCTGCAGGTCGATGTCGAGGTTGGGGTGCTCGTGCAGAAAATCCGCCAGCAGTTCCGGCAGGTATTCGCTCAGGGCGGTGGTGTTGCACAGCAGGCGCACCTGGCCTTTGACGCCGTTGGCGTATTCCGCGAGGTCTTGCTGCAGGTGCTCGGCTTGCTGCAACAGCAGGCGGGCGTGACGGGCCAGGGCTTTGCCTGCCGGTGTCGGGGTGACGCCTCGGCGGCCACGCTCCAGGAACTCAATGCCCAGTGAAGCTTCCATCGCCCGAATCCGCGCGCTGGCGGCAGCCAGGGACAAATGGCTGCGGCCGGCGCCGGCGGTGATATTGCCGGTGTCGAGGATGTGCAGGTACAGGCGCAGGTCGATCAGGTCAAAGTGCATGGCGAGTTTCCAGGGTGGCTGTGCCGGCCTCATCGCGGGCAAGCCCGCTCCCACTTTGGAATGCGATCACTGTGGGAGCTGGCTTGCCTGCGATGAGGCCATCAGCCTCATGCAAAACAAGAGGCTGCCTCAGTATATGGCGAATTTTCAAGCAACACCCAAGCCCGCAAAATCAACCCATGAATACTTTTCTCGCGTTCTACCAAAACCTCGGTCCGGCCCTGACATTACTGGTGATCGGCACGTTTATGCTGGCCGGCACGGTCAAGGGCGTGATCGGCCTGGGCCTGCCCACCGTCGCCATGGGCATGCTCGGCCTGGCTATGTTGCCGGCGCAGGCTGCCGCGCTACTGATCATTCCGTCCACCGTCACTAACCTCTGGCAACTGGCCTTCGGCGGCCACCTGAGCGCCTTGATCAAACGCCTGTGGCCGATGCTCCTGCTGATTTTCCTCGGCACCGGGCTGGGCTCGTTGTGGCTGGGCATGGACGGCGGGCATTGGGTGGTGCGGGCGTTGGGCGGGGCGTTGCTGGTGTATGCCTTGAGCGGGCTGTTGCTGCCGACGTTCAACGTGAGCCCGGCCACCGAGCGCTGGCTGGGGCCGCTGTGCGGGGTGCTGACCGGGGTCATCACCTCGGCCACCGGGGTGTTTGTGATCCCGGCGGTACCGTATCTGCAAGCGTTGGGCTTGAACCGCGACCAACTGGTGCAGGCGCTGGGGCTTTCGTTCACCGTATCGACCCTGGCGCTGGCGGCCGGACTGTTCTGGCGCGGTAGCCTGGGCGGCGGCGAGTTGAATGCCTCGCTATTGGCGCTGGTACCCGCGCTGCTCGGCATGTGGCTGGGCCAGGCCCTGCGCCAGCGCATCAGCGCGGTGTTGTTCAAGCGCGTATTTTTTATCGGCATGGCCGCGTTGGGTGGGCATCTGCTGATCAGTGGTTAAGAATCTATTGTTGATTCGTGCTTTCCGGTCAAATGTATTTTGCCTGCCCGGCGCTTATTCCAAAGCCCCGACCTCTTTACCCTGCCTTCAGACATTTTTAATCTTTAGGCACCCCCATGAAGAAAGTTCTCCTGCTCAACGGCGGCAAGAAGTTCGCTCATTCCGACGGTCGCTACAACAGCACCCTGCATGAAGCCGCCCTGGCCGTGCTGGACCGTGGCGGCGTCGACGTCAAGGAAACCCACATCGACGCCGGCTACGACGTGGCCGAAGAAGTCGCCAAGTTCCTCTGGGCCGACGTGATCATTTACCAGATGCCCGGCTGGTGGATGGGCGCCCCGTGGATCGTCAAAAAGTACATCGACGAAGTCTTCACCGAAGGCCACGGCAGCCTGTACGCCAGCGACGGCCGCACCCGCTCCGACTCTTCGCAGAAATACGGCAGCGGCGGCCTGATCCAGGGCAAGCAATACATGTTGTCCCTGACCTGGAACGCCCCGCAGCAAGCCTTCGACGACCCTACCGACTTCTTCGAAGCCAAGGGCGTGGACGCGGTGTATTTCCCGTTCCACAAGGCCAACGAATTCCTCGGCATGACCGGCCTGCCGACCTTCCTCTGCGTGGACGTGATGAAGCGCCCGGCCATCGAAGCCGACGTGGCACGTTATGAGCAGCATCTGGCGCAGGTGTTTAACCTGAGTCTGTAATGCAGCTAGTATCCGTGCAGCCGCTATAAAGAGGATTCACGTTGAAAGCCCGATCCGATGAGCTACAGATCTTCGTCTGCGTGATTGAATGCGGGTCGATTTCCGCCGCAGCCGAACAGGTCGGGCAGACGCCTTCGGCGGTCAGCCGCACCTTGTCGCGCCTGGAAGCCAAGCTCGACACCACCTTGATCAACCGCACCACCCGGCGCATGGACCTGACCGAAGAGGGCAAGTATTTCTTCGAGCGGGCCAAGGTGATCCTCGAACAGATGGACGACCTCGAAGAGCGCCTGTCGTCGCGCCAGCAAACCCCGTCGGGGCGCCTGCGGATCAACGCGGCGTCGCCGTTCATGCTGCACGCGATCGTGCCTTACATCGCCGAGTTTCGTGGCCTGTACCCGGATATCCAGCTGGAGCTGAACAGCAACGACCTGATCATCGACCTGCTGGAGCAGAGCACCGACATCGCGATTCGCATCGGTGCCCTGGCCGACTCGACCCTGCACGCCCGCTCACTGGGTTGCAGCCCGCTGCATATCCTCGCCAGCCCGGCTTACCTGGAACAGCACGGCACCCCCGGCACCGTTGCCGAACTGGCCGAACACACCTTGCTCGGCTTCACCCAGACCGAAACCCTCAACCACTGGCCATTGCGCCATGTGCACGGGGATCGCTGGCAGATCCAGCCGGGCGTCGCCGCCTCCAGCGGCGAAACCTTGCGCCAGCTGGCGCTGGAAGGGCAGGGCATCACCTGTCTGTCGGACTTCATGACCGCCCAGGACATCAAGACCGGGCGCCTGATACCGGTGCTGGCCGAGTTCAACAGCGGCTATCGCCAGCCGATCAACGCCGTGTACTACCGCAACTCGCAATTGGCCTTGCGCATCCAGTGCTTCCTGGACTTTATCCAGGGCAAACTGGCCAGCTACGCCAGCTGATTCGTGACCCCAGCGCAAGATTGAATTGGGCAATACGGACTTATTCCGCATGGATAGGTCCGCAATACTGACGCCATCAATTACTCACGCAGGGAGACACCTCCATGAACGTATTCATTACCGGCGCTGCCGGTTTTATCGGCGGCTCCATCGCCACGGGCCTGGTCAAGGCCGGCCATAAAGTCACCGGGTTGGTGCGCAGCGCCGAGCAAGCTGCCGAAATGACTGCATTGGGCATCACGCCGGTGACCGGCACGCTGGATGACAGCGCGCTGCTGACCGAGCAAGCGAAGAAGGCTGACGCGGTCATCAACGCCGCCAGCAGCGACCATCGCGGTGCTGTGGAAACCTTGCTGGCCGCCTTGCGCGGTTCCAACAAGCCGTTCCTGCACACCAGCGGTTCGAGCATCGTCGGTGATGCGTCCGGCGGTAAGTCGAGCGACGTCATCTACGTCGAAGACAACCTGCCCGAGCCGACCGTCGACAAGGCCGCCCGCGTGGCCATCGACAATCTGATCCTGGCTGCCGCCCAAGACGGCGTGAACTCGGCGGTGATCTGCAACACCCTGATCTACGGCCACAGCCTGGGCGTGAAGCGCGACAGCGTGCAATTGCCGCGCTTGCTCAAGCAGGCGCGCAAGAGCGGCGTAGTGCGTCATGTGGGCACTGGCCAGAACATCTGGTCCAACGTGCACATCGAAGACGTGGTGGCGCTGTACCTGCTGGCGCTGGAAAAGAATGTGCCGGGTACGTTCTACTTTGTGGAGAGTGGCGAAGCGGCGTTTGTCGACATGACCACCGCGATTGCCGAAGCGCTGAAACTGGGCAAGCCACAGGATTGGCCATTGGCGGATGCCGAGGCCGAGTGGGGCTATGAAATGGCCAACTATGGCCTGGGCTCCAACAGCCGGGTGCGTGGCAAGCATGCGCGGGAATTGCTCGGGTGGGCGCCGAAGCGGACCTCTGTAGTCGAGTGGATTCGCAACGAGATGGTGTGATGTTCGCTTGAAACCGAGTTGAGCCCATCGCGGGCAAGCCCGGCTCCCACATTTGATCGCATTCCAAAGTTGGAACTCGGTTAAGTGTGGGAGCGGGCTTGCTCGCGAAAGGGGCGACTCGGTCCCATTGTCTTACCCAACACTAGCCCCACCTCGCCCAATTCCGTACCATCCCCAGCCTTATCCCCCGCGACTCCCCGGTACTTCAATGAACCTCACCCGTCTGCGCGCCGACACCCTGGCCGGACTCACCACGTCTTTTGCCTTGCTGCCCGAATGCATCGCCTTCGCCCTGGTCGCCCACCTCAACCCGCTGATGGGCCTTTACGGCGCGTTCATCATCTGCACCCTCACCGCGCTGTTCGGCGGCCGGCCGGGCATGGTCTCCGGTGCCGCCGGCTCGATGGCGGTGGTGATCGTTGCACTGGTGGTGCAGCACGGTGTGCAGTACCTGCTGGCCACGGTGCTGCTGGGCGGGTTGATCATGGTTGCCTTCGGCCTGTTGCGCCTGGGCAAGCTGGTGCGCATGGTGCCGCACTCGGTAATGCTCGGGTTCGTTAACGGCCTGGCGATCATCATTGCCCTGGCGCAGTTGGAGCACTTCAAGAGCGGTGACACCTGGCTCAGCGGCACGCCGCTGTACGTGATGACCGGGCTGGTTGCGGCAACCATGGCCATTGTCTACCTGCTGCCGCGCCTGACCCGCGCCGTGCCGCCGGCCCTGGTGGCGATCCTCGGCGTGGGCCTGGCGGTGTATCTGCTCGGCCTGCCGACCCGCACCCTGGGCGACATGGCCCACATCGCCGGCGGCCTGCCGACCTTCGCGCTGCCGCAGATTCCCTGGACCCTCGAAACCCTGCACATCATCGCGCCCTACGCGATCCTGATGGCCATGGTCGGCCTGCTGGAAACCCTGCTGACCCTCAACCTCACCGACGAAATCACCGAAACCCGTGGCTACCCCGACCGCGAAAGCGTGGCCCTGGGCGCGGCGAATATGGTCTCGGGCCTGTTCGGCGGCATGGGCGGCTGCGCGATGATCGGGCAAACCGTGATCAACCTCAGCTCCGGCGGACGCGGGCGCTTCTCCGGGGTATTTGCCGGGGTGATGATCCTGTTGTTCATTCTGTTTCTGTCACCGCTGATCGAGCGCATTCCGCTGGCGGCGTTGGTGGGCGTGATGTTCGTGGTGTCCCAGCAGACGTTTGCCTGGGCTTCGTTGCGGGTGATCAACAAGGTGCCGCTCAACGACGTGCTGGTGATCATGGCGGTGACGGTGATTACCGTGTTCACCGACCTGGCGACGGCGGTGCTCTGCGGGATTGTGATTGCGGCGCTGAACTTCGCCTGGCAGCAAGCGCGTGAGCTGTATGCCGATGAGCATATGGAGCCGGACGGCAGCAAACTCTATCGGGTGCACGGCACGCTGTTCTTTGCCTCGACCACGCCGTTCCTGAATCGGTTCGATCCGGCCAACGACCCGGCCCAGGTGACGCTGGATTGCCGTCACTTGAGCTTTGTCGACTATTCAGCGATTGCCGCCTTGATGACCCTGCGGGAGCGGTACACCAAGGCCGGCAAGCATCTGCGGGTGCTGCACCTGTCCGAACGCTGCCGCAAACTGCTCAAGCGCGCCCGGGTACAGCACGACTAGTATCACGGCCCGACCAGGTTTTCCAATTCCTGGGCGCGGGTCTGGGTCATGTCCAGCACGCAGCCGGAGCCGTTGACCTGGTCGATGGTGCCGCCGGTGGCCGAGCCGATGAAGCCGCAATTGGCATCGCGAAACTTGATCCACTGGCGTTGCACATCCTGCAATTGCTGCTTGCGGTTGCCTTCCATCGCCGTCATCGCGGTTTTGTAGGCGGTATTCAGGCGCGCGTCCTGCACCTTGGTTTCCTTGGCGTTGCAATCGACCATGTCGGCGGTGGTGTTGGCGCCGTCCATGCATTTTTTCAGCGCCGGGTTCTCGTCGGCCGAGGCCGTGCCGCACAGGGCCAGCAGCAGTGCGCCGGCGGCGAAGGGAACAAGCAGGTGTTGACGATTCATTCTGGGTTTTCCTGGTCATGAGTCGGTGTGCAGTCTAAGACTCGGCCTGCGCAGTTGAGTTTCCAGCCCCGGCAATCTTCATGTAAGAACGCCCCCCGAATTTTCATCCACTGACCCTGGGCATATCCCTGCGCGACAGGGCTTATCCGTGGGCGAAAATTACTTTCATAAAAATTGAAAATCCACCTCGGTAATGATTTATGACTTTCACAACCTATTCGACGTGACCCTTTCCGAGGAGTACCGCATGGCCGCATCACCGGGGTATTGGCTGTTGATCTACGCCGCCATCGCCATCATTGCATTGATCGTATTGATCGCGCGTTACCGGCTCAACCCGTTTATCGTCATCACCCTGGTGTCCATCGGCCTGGCCCTGTTGGCCGGGATGCCGGCGGATACGATCATGGGCTCCTACGAGGCGGGCGTCGGCAAGACGCTGGGGCATATTGCGCTGGTGGTCGCGCTGGGGACGATGCTCGGCAAGATGATGGCCGAATCCGGCGGCGCCGAGCAGGTGGCGCGCACGCTGATCAACCGCTTCGGCGAGCGTAATGCCCACTGGGCAATGGTGTGCATTGCCTTCCTGGTGGGGCTGCCGCTGTTTTTCGAGGTCGGTTTTGTGTTGCTGGTGCCGATCGCCTTTACCGTGGCAAGGCGAGTGGGCGTGTCGATCCTGATGGTCGGTTTGCCGATGGTGGCGGGCTTGTCGGTGGTGCATGCGCTGGTGCCGCCCCATCCGGCGGCCATGATGGCGGTGCTGGCCTATAACGCGTCGGTCGGGCAAACCGTGCTGTATGCGATTCTGGTGGGTATCCCGACGGCGATCATTGCCGGCCCCCTGTACGCCAGGTTCATCGTGCCGCACATTCACCTGCCGGCGGAAAACCCGCTGGAACGCCAGTTCATCGACCGCGAACCGCGCACCCGTTTGCCGAGTTTCGCCCTGACCATGGGCACCATCCTGTTGCCGGTGGTGCTGATGATGATCGGCGGCTGGGCCAACCTGATTTCCACGCCGGGCACCGCGTTCAACCAGTTCCTGTTGTTTATCGGCAACTCGGTGATCGCGCTGCTGGTGGCCACTTTAGTGAGCTTCTGGACCCTGGGCCTGGCCCAGGGCTTCAACCGTGAATCGATCCTCAAGTTCACCAACGAATGCCTGGCACCGACGGCCAGCATCACCTTGCTGGTGGGCGCGGGCGGCGGCTTGAACCGGATTTTGGTGGACGCTGGTGTCACCAATGAAATCCTTGGCCTGGCGCATGCCTTCAACTTGTCGCCGCTGGTGATGGGTTGGCTGTTCGCCGCGTTGATGCGCATCGCCACCGGCTCGGCTACGGTGGCCATGACCACCGCCTCGGGCGTGGTTGCGCCGGTGGCGATGGGCCTGGGTTATCCCCATCCGGAATTGCTGGTGCTGGCCACCGGTGCGGGGTCGGTCATCTTTTCCCACGTGAACGACGGCGGCTTCTGGCTGATCAAGGAATACTTCAATATGACGGTGATCCAGACCTTCAAGACCTGGACCGTGCTGGAGACCCTGATTTCGGTGGTCGCCTTCGGTCTGACTTATGGCCTGTCCTGCATCTTGTAACCCGGAGCCGAACCGATGGACATCCTCTACCAGATCCGCGCCCGCCAGGATTCCTTCAGCGCTGGCGAAGGGCGTATCGCCAAGCTGATGCTGGATGATGTCGGCTTTGCAGCGTCCGCCAGCCTGGAGGCGTTGTCCCAGCGGGCCGAGGTCAGCACCGCGACCTTGTCGCGTTTCGCCCGCAGCGTCGGGTGCCGCGACCTGCGTGACCTGCGCCTGCAACTGGCCCAGGCCAGCGGCGTCGGTAGCCGTTTTCTTGACCCGGCGGGCCTGCCGGAGCAGTCGGCGTTTCACCGGCAGATTCTCAGCGATATCGAGGCGACGTTGCGCCGGCACCTGTCCGGTTTCAACCAGCGCAGTTTTGTCGACGCCGTGAGCCTGCTGGGCCATGCGCGGATGATCCACGCGTTCGGCATGGGCGGGCCGTCGAGCCTGTGCAGCGACGAGTTGCAAGTGCGCCTGGTGCGCCTGGGCTACTCGATCGCCGCCTGCCACGACCCGGTGATGATGCGCGTGACGGCCGCCACCTTGGGCCCGGAGCATGCGCTGATCGTCTGCTCGCTGACCGGCATCACCCCGGAGGTATTGGGCGTGGTGGCGCTGGCGCGTAACTACGGCGCAAAAATCATCGCCATCACCCTGCCGGACTCCCCGCTGGCGCAGCTGGCCGATGTGTTGCTGCCGCTGCAACCGGCGGAAACCAGTTTTATCTACAAGCCAACGGCGGCGCGCTACGGAATGCTGTTGGCCATCGACGTGCTCGCCACCGAGCTGGCCCTGGCCATGCCGGACGACAACCAGGAACGCCTGCGACGGATCAAGCTGGCCCTGGACGATTATCGCGGCGGCCCCGACAGCCTGCCGCTTGGAGATTGAGATGAAATACCACACGCTGATCCGCCAGGCTTTGATCATTGATGGCAGCAACACCCCCGGCTATGTCGCCGATGTGGCGTTGCGCGAAGGGCGTATCGAGAAAATCGGCGACCTGTCCCGGGACAGCGCCGAGCATGAAATCGACGCCACCGGGCGCGTGCTGGCGCCGGGGTTTATCGACGTGCACACCCACGATGACACCGTGGTGATTCGTCACCCGCAGATGCTGCCCAAGCTCAGCCAGGGCGTGACCACGGTGATCGTCGGCAATTGCGGCATCAGCGCTTCGCCGGTGAGCCTGCGGGCCGATCCGCCGGACCCGATGAACCTGTTGGGCAAGCGTGAGGCCTTCGCCTATCCGCGTTTTGCCGATTACCGAGCGGCGGTGGAAAACGCCCACCCGGCGGTGAACGTGGCGGCGCTGATCGGCCACACGGCGCTGCGCAGCAACCATATGGACGACCTGCACCGCACCGCCACGCCCGGCGAAATCGCCGCCATGCGCGTGCAGTTGCAGGAGAGTCTTGCGGACGGTGCCCTGGGTTTGTCCACCGGCCTTGCGTACGCCAGCGCGTTCAACGCCGAGACCGATGAAGTGCTGCAGCTGAGTGAAGAGCTCACGGCGTTCGGCGCGGTGTACACCACCCATTTGCGCAGCGAATTCGAGCCGGTGCTGGAGGCCATGGACGAGGCGTTTCAGATTGGTCGTCACGCCAGGGCACCGGTGATTATTTCCCACCTCAAGTGCGCGGGTGCCGGTAACTGGGGGCGTAGCCCGCAATTGTTGGCTTCACTGGAACACGCAGCGAAGACTCATCCGGTGGGCTGCGATTGCTATCCCTATGCGGCCAGCTCTTCGACCCTGGACCTCAAGCAAGTCACCGATGCGTTTCGCATCACCATCACCTGGTCGACGCCGCACCCGGAAATGGGCGGGCGGGACCTGCAGGACATTGCCGCCGAGTGGGCAGTGCCGCTGATGGACGCGGCCCGTCGCCTGCAACCTGCCGGCGCGGTGTATTACGGGATGGATGAGACCGATGTGCAGCGTATTTTGGCGCATCCGTTGTCGATGATCGGTTCGGATGGTTTGCCGGAAGATCCGTTCCCGCATCCACGGTTGTGGGGCGCGTTTCCACGGGTGCTGGGGCATTTCAGCCGGGACCTTGGTTTGTTCCCGCTGCACACCGCGGTGCACAAGATGACCGGCTTGTCGGCGGCGCGCTTTGGCTTGGCCGAGCGCGGCGAAATTCGCGAAGGGCACTGGGCGGACCTGGTGTTGTTCGACCCGTTGCGGGTGCGGGATGTGGCGGACTTCAAGGCGCCCCAGCGCGCGGCGGAAGGGATTGACGGGGTGTGGGTCAACGGCGTGTTGAGCTACAGCGACGGCCAGCCCAACGGCCAGCGGCCCGGACGATTCCTGGCGCGCAGCGGGGATTTGCGTAAAGGGTTCGCGGCTTTATAGTGGCCGCTCTCAAACACGGAGCAATCACCATGCACTTAGGAAAAGTCACCCCCATTCTGCGCAGTTTCGACGAGGCCAGGACGCTGGAGTTCTACGTCGACTTCCTGGGGTTCAAGGTCGATTGGCAGCACCGGTTCGAAGACAATTTCCCGCTGTACCTGCAGGTGTCGCTGGGGGAATGCGTGCTGCACCTGTCCGAGCACCATGGCGATTGCACGCCAGGTGCGGCGGTGCGGATTCAAGCCCAGGGCCTGGAGGCGTACCAGCAGCAGTTGCTGGCCAAAAACTACCGCAACGCCAAGCCCGGGATTGAAGACACGCCGTGGGGCAGTCGCGAAATGAGCATCAGCGACCCGTCGGGGAACCGGTTGGTGTTTGTTGAGGACGTCAGTGGCTGAGGCTGCGTGCACACATCGCAGGCAATAAAAAACCGCCCGGGTAGGGCGGTTTTTTTTGCAAACCCAGTTAGTGGCTGGGGTTGCGCTTCACCGGAAGCATTGACCTGCCAGCCGGATACTACTGTCGGTTTGGGCATCACGCAAGGCTTGGCGACGCTCGGCATTCTCAGTTTTTTGAGATATGCACTATCAAAAGACGACTGCAAAAATTGGCAATAAATTCCCGGCGCGTTACCGATGGATTGAGCCTCCCTGGTCACACCTTTGAGCGGGATGTTGGTTAGTATCGCCCCCGTTCTGTGTATGTCGTTTGTAGGTGGGCTGGGTACGCGCGCGAATTTATGGACCGAACGCCACGGGCTAGTAATCCGTGCCGGATTCATGCGGGAGGACCCAAAGCCCGGCCGCCTCACTGGAAGCATTGACCTGCATCCGAAGGCTCACGTGTTCCGGTAAGTGTGCTGGAGGTAAGGCCCAACTCAAGGAGGGCCGAGTATGTCCAAGTTTGCACGACGTACGTGGGACCTCGTAGTGAATTCCCTGCGTGTTTATCACGTGTGGAAATTCCTGCGAGACAGCTTCGATGACCGCTAAGGCCTGAGAAGCGGGCCGCCCCGGTTTCGACCGGGGCGGCTTTTTTGTGCCTGGGATTTAAACCCGGAAATGGCTGACCATCTGCTGCAATTGCCCGCCCAGGCGCGCCAGTTCCACACTCGACTTGGCCGTCTCATCGCTGGCCGCTGCCGTCTGTTCCGACACGTCCCGCACGTTCACAATGCTGCGGCTGATCTCTTCGGCCACGGCACTCTGCTGTTCGGCGGCGGCGGCAATCTGCTGGTTCATCGACTGGATGTTCGACACCGTACGGGTGATGTTTTCCAGTGATACACCGGCCTTGCGGGTCAGTTCGACGCTGCTGTCGGTGAGGCTGCGGCTGTTGTTCATCACGGCGGCCACTTGCTGGGTGCCGTTCTGCAAACCGGCCACCAGGCCTTCGATTTCTTCGGTGGATTTCTGGGTGCGCTGGGCCAGGCCCCGGACTTCATCGGCAACCACCGCAAAACCGCGACCGGCTTCACCGGCGCGGGCGGCTTCGATGGCGGCGTTGAGTGCCAGCAGGTTGGTCTGCTCGGCCACGGCCTTGATCACGTCCATCACGCTGCCGATCTTGTTGCTCTCTTGTTGCAGGTGCGTCATGGCGTCGGTGGAGCGCGCCACTTCGGCAGCCAGACGTTCGATCTGGGCGATGGCTTCGGCCACCACCTTGTCACCGGCGCGGGCTTCGCCGTCGGCGGCCGAGGCGGCCTGGGAGGCTTGTTCGGCGTTGCGTGCGACTTCCTGCACGGTGGCCGTCATTTCGTGCATGGCGGTGGCCACTTGATCGGTCTCGATCTTCTGGCTGTTGACCCCGGCGCTGGTCTGTTCGGTCACGGCCGACAACTCTTCGGCGGCGCTGGCGATCTGGGTCACGCCGTCACGGATGCCGGTGATCAGTTCGCGCAGGGTCACGCCCATCCGCTGGATGCCTTGTTGCAGCACGCCCAGTTCATCACGGCGGGTAACCTGCAGGTTGTGGCTCAGGTCGCCGGAAGCGATACGCTCCACCACGGCCAAGGTCTCGCGCAATGGGCGGGTGATCTGGCGGGTGATGATCACGGCGGCCACGATGCCCACCAGCAACGCCAGCAACGTGCTGATCAGTTGCAGGCTGCGGGCCTGGGCGCTCTCGGCGTCACGGCGTTGCAGCTGGATGTCGTACAGCTTGTCGCTGATGGTGACGATATCGGCGCCCTGGGTGGTCATTTCTGCCCGGGCCGAGACGATGTTGGCGTTGGCCGCCTTGTAGTTCTGTACCGCACTGCGATAAGCGCCGAGGGCGGTTTCCAGTGAACCGAGGGCGGTCTGTTGGCTGGCGCCGAATACGGCATGCAGGCCTTTCAAACCGTCGATGGCTTTCTCGATCTGCGCCGCCGCGCGGGCTTCGGTTTCGGCATTGACGTTGCCGGTGTAGCCGCGCACTTCGTAGCGGGCCAACTGGAACTGTTCCTTGGCGGTGGCCACCGCCTCGAACTGGGCGAAGCGTTCGGCGCTGTCGGACATCTGGCGCACGCTGGCGTCCAGGGCGCTGATCTGCGCGTTGGCGATGTCGGCCTTGTCACCCATGACTTGGCGTGAGGCGTTGCCGTTGCGATAAGCCTCGCGCATTTTGTTCAAGGACTGCTGGTAGGCGGTGATGATCGCCTTTTGCTCGTTGAGCAGCTTGAGGTTGTCCGGGCTCTTGAAGCTGTCCAGCAGCTTCTGTTGCTGGGCCGCAAAACTGTCGAGGTTGGTCTGTACGTTTTGCGCTACGGCTTCGTCACCGTTGGCCAGCATGTATTGCAGGCGCACGATCCGCAATTTGGTCAGCGACGCGTTGAGCTGGGTGATGTCGCTCATCCAGTTGCTGCGGTCGATCAGGCCGCCCAGGCTGGTCCAGCCGGTGAGCGCGAGGATTCCGGTGAGCACCAGCACCAGGCCGAAGCCCAGGCCCAGTTTCATATTGACGCTGATATTGCCGAACCAACTATTCATCGAATTCCTCCAGGAACAGATTTGCGTGTGTGTGCTGGAAGAGCGCCCAGCGATGGGTTAGTACGGGTGTATCGGCAGCCCGGGCGAGAGCTGAAACGGTTTTTTCGTGGAGGCAGGATTCACTGATCGTGGCTGACGGACGGTCATTTTTTCCACGAGGGCACCCCCTCCAGGGAAGGGGCGCCCGAGGAGCGTCAGTCGATTTTTCGCATTTGTTTGTGGGTTTCGATAAAGGTCATCAGGTGTTCCTGGGTGGCGAAGCGCAAGTTGTCGAAATGCCAGCGATTGACGTAATACCCTTTGACGTCGCGGCGTAGCGGGGTGTGGATCAATACGCGGTTGCGGTCCATGTGGACGATCTCCTTCGCGTCGTCCGTGGCGCCCTGTATCAGGTAATCGCCAGGGCGCCTCAGGCGCTGTTGCAAGCCGCTCAGCGGGGTGGCTGCTGCGCCGGCTTCGACCGTTTTCCTGAAGTCATAGCGCACCAGCGGCCACTTCTGCTCGGGCGGTAATGTCGCGACGTTGGCGGGCTCCAGCGCAAACCCTTTGCCTGAGCCAGGCGGTACATCCGCAAGCAGCAGGCTGATGCCTTTGTTGAGGTCAGCGACCCCCGGCACACCGTGGTAGGTGTGAAGGTGTGTCTCGCCCACCAGCGCCAGCCACTTGTGCGGGCCGGCGCGCAACTGATCGGCTTTGATCACTTGCGTCGCAAAGTAGTTGAACATTGAGGTTCGAGTCGGGCGCACCCCGTCCACCCGCAAACTGGCGATGCAGTCCAGGGCGCGGATGCGTACTTTGTGCTTGATGGCCACTTGCACCAGGCTGGAGAAGTTATGAGGGCTGCTGGCGGGCACGCCGTGGCCGGTGTCCAGTGCGTGCAGATAGGCCCTCAGCTCGTTCGTCAGGATCCCGGTGCTGTGGGCAATATCCAGGTCGGCCTGATGCAGCTCGGTGGTGAGTTGCTCCAGGTACAGCGTCTTGACGTTGCGTTGGCCCGTCATGTGCTCCATGTGATTGCTCAGGAACGCTTTGCTCGATGTCGCACCGTGGGACTCACCCACCACCAGGCCGTCGGCGCTCTCCAGTACCTGATCAATAAAGGCTTTTTCGTCGAGGGTTTCGGCGATCTCGGGCAGGGCGACGCGGGCAGGCGGGGTGTGCTCGCTGAAGAACTGCTGTGCGTCGTCCCGCAGTTTTTTGCGGGTGGTTTCGAAGGTCCTCTGTGCGTTTCGACGTACGGCGGCGAGTTCGGGATAGGCGGTATTGAACATCGCTTCCTTGCTGCCCAGTGGCAGTGTGATCTCTTGGGCAAACAGTGGGAGGTGTTCCTCGGGCAAGTCAAAGCGATTGAAATGGCTGTGCTCCGCCGCCGGCCCGGGGCGCGGCGACGGCGGTTCCAGTGCTTGCACGGAGGTGCGTAGCGACAGTTTCAGATCACCCTTGGCCAACGGGTCTCCGGGAATGGCGCCGGCCACGTCGGTGACCAATCGCGTGGGCTGACCGAAGGCGTCATCGACCCGCAACGCAATGCTTTTTTGCAGGTCGGCCATACCCGGCGTGCCCCGGAAGGTGCTCATGCGTTTGTGTTCCACCAGCGCGATCCAGCGCGCACCGGGAGCCTTTTCGATATCGGCGTTGAGCACGGTGTGGGAGTAGTAATTCATCAACGATACGGGACGCGTCGCAGCGGGCCGCGAGTCGATCAGGCCGAGGACGTTTTCCAGGTCGTAGCAGCTGGAGGCATTCAGCGACCTGATCTCGATGCCGTTCTGCATTGCGGCCTCCACCAACTTCCAATAGCCATGCTCACTCTCAGGGTCCATGAAGTGGGCTCGGTCGGTGGACTTGAGATGTTTTTTGGCCTGTTTGGAAATGCCTTTGGAAAACCGCGAGTGGGTTTGCAGATGATGCACGTCGCGCCACAGGTGTTCGATGTAGATCGCCTTGACTTGCAACTCCTTGAGCAGCGGCATGTGTTCGATCAGCAGCTGTTTGCTGGCGATGGAAAAGTACGTTTCGCCAATCACCAGGCTCTGCGCATCGTCGAGCAGCCGTCGCAGGAGGTCGGCGGGGAGAATGTCTTGTGCCAGGTCCAGGGTCTCGACCCGCTTGACCAGGGGCGGCAGTTTTGCAAAAAAATCATCGGCATCACGGGTCAACAGCTGTACCTGGTTCAGGTGCGATTCGAGGGCGGGATGCAACTCGCGCCGCATTGACCAGATCATGTGGGTATTCATCGAGTCGTCCAGGTTTTGTGCCAGGAGGAACATCGCCGTGCGGTCTTCGGACGCCAGGACGCCGGCGACGTTCTCCCCCAGTTTTTCCGGTAGCTCGTAGGGTGTGCGGAGTTTTTCATACTTGGGCGCACCGCCGGCGACCCCGGCGCGCAGCCATTGCCCGTCGGCCTTTTTGCTCACCAGTTTGCCGGTGGAGCGCAGTTGGTCCTGGACGGCGTCATACCGAAACAGCAGGAACCGCCCAAGGCTGTCGGGCGTTTGCGCGGCCCACAACGCATCGCCGCCAAACGCCACCGGCTGCATGCCGCGCAGCGCTGTTGGTTCGGGCGGCAACTGTTGGATCAGTGCCATCGCCTGTTGCTCCCGGGGCAGGCGGGCGATATGGCGCAAGGGTTTGTTGGCGAGCTTGCTGGCCGACAACAGCACCGGCCTAAGGTCGGTCAGGACCGCGCCGCCCGCGTTGAGCAGCGCACTCAGATAGTGGTTCAGGGCCGCTTGGGTGTCGCCGCGATTGTAGGCATGCAGGGCCAGCATGGCGTCCTTGAAAACCAGCAGCGTACCCAGCGCCAGGCTCAGGACCGGAAACGGAATCGTGGCGATGGCTATGGTCAGTTCGGCGATCAGGATAACCAGCTCCATGATCATTTCGAGCCGGCTGGTGGTGGTGCTCCTGACGTCGTCGAGCACGTGCCGCAGCGGCTTGTCGTATACGTAGAAACGCAGGTCACGCAGGGGTTCGAAGGGGCGGGGTACGTCGAAGACCGGTTTGGAGTAAACGCCGCGCCGTTGGGGCTCCAGGCGGTTCAGCAGGTCGCGCAAGGTTGACTCGAATGCCCTGCGCTCAAGGCTTGCCACGCGCCTGGTGTAGTAGCTGGCCATGCCGTCGACGTTTTTCAGGCGCTCGTTGAATTCTTTTTGCGCGCGAAAATCGATGCCGTCCGGTGATTGCGGGGTGTACAGCAACGGCACGTCATCCAGGTGATGGAAGCGGTAGCAGCCGTCGATGACCTGCCCGCACAGCTCCAGCGGATACACCGGGTACAGCGCGCGCGTGGCAAGACGGCTGTCCCCCAGGCTGTCGATGCTCCTGCTCAGCCAGGCCAGGTCGCTGCGCGCAAGATGACCTTGCAGGCAGCTGACCCAGGCGGCCTTTTTCATGCGCAATTGCGTCAATTCCAGTGCCAGGTTGCGGCGCCACGGGTAGTGAGGCGCCAGGGGATCCAGCAGGGTTTTTTCCACCTGCATGATGTAGCGCGACCCGATCCAGGTACCTCTGACGGATTTGCTCACGGCCTCCGCGTTCAGCCGGCTCAGGTCTACGCCTGGGGGGCCCTTGAACTGCGCCATGGTGTCGGCGGCAGGGTTGAGGAAGCCAAGGCTGTAGTCATAACCGTTGCGGTAAAGGATGGTGTAGGAGACATGCTCGCGGGGCGTGATGACTTGTACCTGATTGGGATCGACTGCCGGTGTGGGGTTGCCGAGCAACGTGTTGAGCGCCTTGTGCGCCGCTTCATACAGGTAGCTGTCGAAGTCCGGAAATTGCTCCGGGCTGCCAGGGCTGGCGCTATAGGCCTGGGCCGCGCCGGCGGCGTCTTCATCGAGGTCGGCGAGTGTCTGGCGATCAATTTTCGGCGCGCGGCTCAACCAGTCCGGGGTGCGGTGCAGGTGTTCATCCGCTTGCATGGCCAGCAGGTTCTCGCTCATTTCCAGCAAACAATCCTGATAGCTGGAGGCCGGGCTGAGGATGATCATCTGATGCTCCAGGGTGTCCGGCCTGAAGCCCAGGGTCGATAGCATGAGGTTGTAGGTGGGGCGGATGCGGCTGACCAGTTGTTCAAGCAGGTACGTCTTCATCGTCACCGGCCGGGTGGGCGACGGCACCTCCTGGCTCCAGCCCAGAATGTGCGCCTGTAATTCCCGCTCGCTGCCAAAGGCCTGGAACTGCTCGGCGCGCGGCGCCTGGGGTGTACACAACAGCAAGCGTTGGGTGGCGCCCTGTTCGTCAAGGTGACGCATCACCCACAGGTCCTTGAGCGGCGCTTCGTGCAGCGCTACGCAACTGGCCTTCAGGGTGGCGGACGGGGTTGCCTTGAGGCTTTCAAACAGCTGGTAATCCGTGGGGCTGATATAGTTTTGCAGCAGGGCACTGTAGGCCAGCGCCTGTAGCCGAGTGTCGACCATGTCTTGCATCGCGCGCTTGACCACTGTGGAACCGAGGGCGCGGGCCTGCTCGTCGGCAAAGTCAAAGCGTGGTTGCAGGGTGTCGAGCAGTTCGGCCAAGTACTGCGGGGTGACGGCGCTGAACTCGGGCGGCAGCGGCTGGCCGGCGTAGGTCAGCCGGGTGTGCTTGAAGAACGCTGAGCCTGGCAGCGTATCGCCGACATGCAGGCCACGCACTGCCAGTGCCGTCAGGGTGTGCTGTTGTTGATAGGAGTTGCCGGACATCAACGGCCGTTCGGTGCTGATCAGCAACTGCTCGGGCACCAGCGCCTGAATGTCCAGCTCCTGATCGAGGCGTTCGAGCAACTGCGCCCGCGCCAGG
This sequence comes from Pseudomonas sp. TH32, assembly GCF_016650855.1. NCBI lineage: Bacteria > Pseudomonadati > Pseudomonadota > Gammaproteobacteria > Pseudomonadales > Pseudomonadaceae > Pseudomonas > Pseudomonas sp. TH32. Next base: position 6,344,169 of record NZ_JAEKFA010000002.1, read on the forward strand.
TGCTCGGGGGACGCCGCCGGCCCCAGCAGCGCCACCAGGTCCTCGCGCGCCTGTTCGTAGGCCTGCGTATGTCGCACCAGGGTCTGGTGTTGCGCGTGGGTGGCGCGGCGAAACCAGTCCGGTGCGGCAGCGTGCAGCAGCTTGTCCAGCAGCTGCTGCGCACGCAGTTCCAGGCGTGTATCGAGGTTCCAGAGTGTGCAGCAGATCGCCTGGTCCATTTCGGCGGTGAGTTGGGCCACGCTGTGTGGCGGCGGGTTGCCGTTCAAGCCCAGCGCAAAGTCGATGTCCAGGCGCTGTTTGGCCTGCAGGGCGTTGTAGGTGTGTTCGGCCAGGGGCATGGAGTCGATGACGTTCAGTTGCAAAGGCCAGAGGCCCGCTGCGCGCAGATGCTGGTCGCGGCGGGGCAGGTGTTGCAGCAATTCCTGGCGCCAGTCGGGATGGTCCATGCGCTCGCGCAGGGCGCGGTCCAGCAGGTTGAGCGAGGCGAAGGCCTCCAGGCCACGGGACGGCGTGAACAGCAGCACGCTGCCGACGTGGGTGTCTCCCGTCAGTAGGGTGACGGGTGTGTGCAAGGCGGTCAGGACAAACGCCCCGGCAAACTCGATGGTGCGTTCGCGGTGGCTGAAGCTCAGCGCATACATCGCGGGACGCAAGGGTGGGCTGCCGGGAATGTTCAGCACCAGGTCACGGTCGCTGGGCAATAGCAGTTGGTCCTCCACCTTGAGGTGGGCCTCGGCTTCCAGCGCGGCCTGATGTTGATCGAGTATCCAGCGCTTGAGTACTCGGCCGTCGGGCACACGTTCCGTCTCCAGTGCCTCGAGTTTTTACGCACGGCGAGATTGATGCGGTTGCGGTTCAACAGGCCTTGGTCGCCATCGAGGACCCACTTGGCAGGCAGGGTGTAGGGCACTTTGGCCTGCTGGAGCAGGCGCTGCGCTTCGTCGGTCAGTTGGGTGTTGAGCTGCTCCATGGCCTGGAACAGCGCAGAGGGCTTTGTCGCCGGTAGCTGGTCGAGTGACTGGCTGGGGGAATCGGAGGGTAGGGTGCTCACGGGGTAAACCTCGGGTGTTGGATAAAACCCGAGGTTGCGGGGTTTGAGCACCCGGCTGGGGGTACTTAGTTAATCCGCTGCCGGCGTCGGCAAAGCCTGGGCGGGCAGCACGGTGAGGATCAGGCGCGAGGCATGGTCGCGGCTCATATGCACGGTGTTGCGGGCCACCCGCGGGTGCTGCGCCTGGCCCTGAGCCTCGCCGCTGTTGGGGTTGACGTCAAAGTGCGGGAAGTTGCTGCTGGCAATGTCCAGGCGCAGGCGATGGCCGCGCTTGAACAGGTTGCAGGTGGCGAAGGGCTCGATCACGACCTTGACCCGCTCACCGGGTGTGAGCAGTGTCGGCTGTTCCCAAGAGTCGCGGTAGCGGGCGCGGCGGATTCCGTCGGTGATGTTCATGGCATAGCCGTCGGGATAGACGTCTACCAGTTTTGCGGTGAAGTCGGTATCCGGCGCGTCGCTGTCGATCCACAGCTCGATCTGCAACGGGCCGGCGACGACCAGGTCTTCGGCAAGGGGCGGCGTCTGAAAACTCAGAATGTCCTCGCGCTCGTTCAGCGGGCGGTTATCACCCCGCGTGCCGAAAAAATCAGCGCGCTCGCGTTGGTCGAACGCGCCGCCGACGAACACCGGGCTACCCGAGGTCAGTGCGCCACCGAGGGTCGGCACGGGGTTGGCGGGGTCGGCGTGGTAACTCAGTTGCCCCTCATCGTTACGTGGGCAGGTGTCTGTCAGCCGGCGGTCTTCCTGTAAATAGAGGGTCAACGCTTGGCTGCCGTGCAGCGGCCATTGGCGGCTTTCGAGCCAGCGGCCACCGTGTTGCAGGCGGCCCTGTTCGTCCCGCGCGCCGGTGCCGCCGCCCATCAAAAACACCTTCACGGGCGCCGGAGCCGGCAGTGAGGCGTCCTTGAGGGCACGCTCGAACCAGTCCAGGCGACAGCTCAGCCAGTCCCTGGCGACCTGGCCATCGAAGGCGCCCAAGGCGCCGAATTCAACTTCGCCGCTGTGAGTGATGTTGCGATCGCCGTGCAGCCACGGGCCCATGATCAGTTGGTGCCGCGCCTGTGTCCCCGCGCAAAACGCCGAGTAATTGGCCAGGGTCGAACTCACGTAGGCGTCGTACCAGCTGGACATGAACAGCACCGGGATATCCGGCAAATCCTGATAGTGGCCCTCGGCGTAGATTCCCGGTGACTGCCAGTACGGCCCGAAATCACCCTGTGCCCACTGCTCCAGCAAATAGGTTTCGTATTCCGGCACATGGCGCAGCGGCGACTGCCCGGCCTGCCACGGCATGCGGGTGAACCACTGGTGGAGATCTTCCTGTTCCAGCGCCTCAAGGATCGCCGGGTTTGCCAGCACCGCCGGACTTTCCTTGGCCTGGCGCCAGGCCCAGGTGGCTTGCTTGAGCTCGAATGCGCCGCCCTGGCGGATCCCGCATTGGTAGGCATTGGCGAAGCCGCCGCTGTCCAGGACCATGCTGCTCAGGCCGGGCGGATGCAGGCAGGCCATCGCCAGTTGGGTGTGGGCGGCGTAGGACAGGCCCATGCCGCCGATCTTTCCGTTGCACCAGGGCTGCTCGACGATCCAGGCCAGGGTGTCGAACCCGTCTTCGCCCTCGGCGGTGTATTTGATGAACACACCTTCGGAGGCGTAGCGCCCGCGGCAATCCTGGAAGATCGCGACAAAGCCCTGGGCCGTGAACCGCGCGGCCATCTGCTCGCGGGAGATGTGCTGGCCGTCGAGCTGTATTTCCGAGCGCGACGGTTTGCTTTTGTCGTAGGGCGTACGTTCGATCACCACCGGAAACGGGCCTGGACCGGGCGGCAAGTAGATGTCGGTGGCCAGGTGGATGCCGTCGCGCATGGCGATCATCTGGTTGTGCAGCGTCTGCATGGAAAAAACACTCATGGGTTCAATATCCGGTCCCAACGGCAATGGCCAACAGCACCATCGCCAGCACGGCATAGATCAGAAACAGTGGCAGGATGTAGCGCGCCCACTGGCCCCAGCCGACGTTGGCGGTGGCCAGCAGCACCAGCAGGCCGCTGGAGGTCGGGGTGATCATGTTGGTCAGGCCGTTGCCCATCAAAAACGCGAACACCGTGGTTTGCGGACTGACACCGGAGAGTTGCCCCAACGGCCCGAAGATCGGCATGGTCACGGCCGCCTGGCCCGAGGTGGACGGGATCAGCACATCCAGCCCCAGTTGCGCGAAGAACATGCCGTAGGCCGAGACCACCGGGCCGTGATCGCCCACCAGGTTGGCCAGGCTGTTGACGATGGTGTCGAGCACCTGGCCGGTGCTGAGGATGATTTCCACGGCGGTTGCCAGGCCGATCAGCACACCGGCAATCAGCACCTTTTTCATCCCATCGACAAAAGCGCTGGCAGCGGTGCTGGCGCCAAGCCCGGCGATCACCGTGAAGGCCACGGTCAGCAGCAGGTAGAACGCCGACAGCTCGTGGTATTTCCACTCCCAGCGGTTGGAGGCGTACACCAGGAAACCAATGCCGGCGCCGAGTACGATCAGGTTCAGCAGGTGGCGCAGGGGCAGCGGCTTGCGTTCGAAGGTGATCTGCGCGCTGGCATCGAAGCCGTGCTTGCGGATGCTCCACAACACGAATGCGATGCCCACCAGCAGGAACGTGCAGTAGGCCAGGACGCGCATGCTCAAGCCGCTGAAAATCGGCAGCCCCACCATCGGTTGTGCCACGGACAACGCCACCGGGTTGGAGATGGAGGCCAGGTAGCCGATCTTCACCGAGATGGTCACGATGGCCAGCCCGATCAGGTTCGACAGCCCCAGGCGGTTGGCCATGGCCACCATCAGCGGCACGATCAGGATGAATTCCTTGGCCAGGCCCATGAAGGTACTGCCGGCGGAGAACACCAGCATCAGGCTGGGCACCAGCACGTAGATATTGCCCCGGGTCAGCCCCAGCAGGCGCTCAAGGCCGGCGTCGATCACCCCGGCCTTGTTCAGTACGCCGAACATGCCACCGATGAACAGCACCATGAAAATCAGCGCGGCGCGTTTTTCGATGCCTTGTGGAATGGCCATGAAACCCTCCACCAGGGACACCGGCCGGGCGATGGTATCGCCGGCCTTGCGCGGTTCGAGGGAGAACAGTTGGCCGAAGGAATCGTGTTTTTCCAGCACCTGATAGGAGCCCGGCACCACCAGGCCATTCTGGCGTTGGAACTTGCCCGAGTTCACCGCGTAGGTGAAGGCGACGGCCAGCAGCACGATGCTCAACAGGATGATGGCCGGGTTGATCTGCTTGCGCTGCGCGGGTTTTTCCACCGGCGTTTCAGTGGGCGAGTGGGTACGGACGATCTGCGGTTCGGTCATGCTGGTTGCCCCGGTGTGCGCTGTTATTGTTGTGTCGGGTGACACTTGTGGAGCGGACACTAGGGCAAAGTTTTAGCGGCGACAACGTTATGCGCGGGCTGGGTTGGGCTATGCGTTTTGTGCGGCCAGCCGGTGCTTGAGGTGCTCGGCAAACGCCGTCACCACCTTGGACCTGGGTTCATTCGCGCGAAACGCCAGGCCGAACGCATAGGGCAATGCCGGTCGAAACGGGCGGACCACAATCGGCAAATGCATGAAGTGGCTGGCCAGCAAACCATTGACGATCGACACCCCGAGCCCCTCGGCGACAAAGCTGCACGCGGCGCCCACCGAGTGCACTTCGACCCGCACCTGCGGCGTCAGGTTAGCCGCGCGAAACACCTGATTCAACTCGGCCCGCAGCGCCCGTTGCCGGCCCAGCATCACCAGCGGCACGTCCCGCAGGTGTTGCACCTCAATGCAGGCGTGACGGGTCAACGGATGGTCCGCCGGCATCACGCACACGCCTTCGGTTTCCAGCACCGGTTCAATCTCGAAGTCGGGAATCTCGGTGGGCAAACGCACAAAACCGAGGTCGGCGGAGCGGTCGAGCACGGCCCGTTCGATCATGTCGTAGGAACCGGTCAGCAACTCGACGACGATGTCTTCACGGCCCTTGAGAAACTCGGCGACGATCCGTGGCAGCAACTCTTGCGTCATGCTGGTGGGCACCCCGACCTTGATCAGGCTCTTGCGCGAACGGCCCACGCGCATCTCATCCGCCAGGCGCTGGATACGCTGCATGCCGTCCACCAGTCCGGCCACTTCGGTGAGCAGTTCTTCAGCCTCCGGGGTCGCCATCAAGCGGCCCTTTTTGCGCAGGAACAACGCGAAACCCAAGGCCTCTTCCAACTGGCTCAACAACCGGCTGACCGCCGATTGCGACAGGCCCATGCGGGTCGCCGCACCGATGGTCGAACCGGTGGACATGATCGCCTTGAAGGCTTCGAGCTGCTTGAGATTCACCGTGATGTTCCTGTGGTTTGAGGGCTTTGCGCATAGCCTGATGCGCTTCTCGCATAACGTTGCCGGGCGTTCGATCAGCCGTTAGTGTCCGCCGCAATGCGACACGCCGTCCAGCCTGTCGCAGGCAGCAACTGCCCATAAAAAACCACAATACGGCATTCGGGAGACGGTTATGCGTGAGCTTTTCACGAGGGGAGGAGTGGTGTCTGCAGGCTTGTTGGCGAGCCTGTCACCGGCGTTGATGGCCCAGGGTTTCTGGGAGGATTCCCACGGCAAGCTGACCTTGCGCAATTACTATTTCAACGACGGTTACCGTGACGGCGGCGAAGACCGCAAAGAGTGGGCCCAGGGCTTTTTGCTCAACCTGCAATCGGGCTATACCGAGGGCACAGTGGGCTTCGGCCTGGATGCATTGGGGTTGTCGGGGATCAAGCTCGACTCCAGTCGCGCCCATGCCGGCACCGGGTTATTGCCGGTGCACGATGATGGCCGCGCGGCCAGTGAATTCTCAAGCCTGGGCGTCACCGCGAAGATGCGCATCGGTGAAGCCGTGGTGAAAACCGGCACGCTGCTGCCGAAAATTCCGGTGCTGGTGTACAACGATGGCCGGCTGTTGCCGCAAACGTTCCAGGGCACTCAAGTCGAGTACAGCGGCATCCGTAACCTGTACGTGCACGCCGGGCATCTGGACAAGTTCAAGCTGCGAAACTCGACCGACAGCGTGGACATTTATCCCCAGGGCTACAGTGGCAAAAAGGGCAGCGACTTTGATTTCGCCGGCGCCACCTACGCCTTCACCCCCAAGCTGAGCGGCACCTGGTACTACGGCGAAATGCGCGAATTCTATCGCCAGCAATTCGTCGGCCTGGTGCACAAGCAGCCAGTGGGTGCCGGCAGCCTGACCAGCGATTTGCGTTACTTCATCAGCAACGAAGCGGGCGAGGCACGCAACGGCAAGGTCGACAGCGACATGTTCAGCGGGCTGTTCACCTACCGGCTGGGGCCGCAAGCGTTGGGCGTGGGTTATCAGAAAGTCACCGGCGATACCGCCTTGCCCTATGCCAGCGTGTCGACCGTGTATTCCTTCAGCAACGCCGGCGTCGGCAAATTCATCCAGGCCGGTGAGCAAACCTGGATGCTGCGTTATGACTACGACTTGGTCGCCGTGCTGCCGGGCCTGACCTTCATGACCCGTTACTACAAGGGCCAGAACGGTGATTTCAAGGGCCGCGAAGCCCGTGAGTGGGAGTCGGACACCAACCTGCGCTACGTGATCCAGGACAGCACCTTCAAAGGCCTGGGCATCGAGCTGCGCAAGGCCACGTATCGCTCGACTTATGCGAGCGATCGTGACAACTACCGGGTTTACCTCACGTACGACCTGGCACTGTGGTAACCGGCCTCACTGCTCGACGAAATAGTACGGCTGACGGTTGATCGCCATCTCCTTGACCACCGTCACCGGTACATTCAGCCGGTCAGTATTGTCTACCAAGGCCACGTTACCGGGCTTGGCCGCGAGGTAGCTTTTGAGCTCCTCCGGCGTCTGCAGAATCGTCAAATAGGCCTGCATGTAGAACACCCCGGCGCCGGCGATTCGCTCGTTGGCTTGATACAGCACCACTTCCTTGCCTTGCGCCTGCATCGCCTGGATCTGGCTGATCACCGGCACAAACGACTGGCGCTTATCGGCTTTCGGCGCGTACCAGAAAGCAGCGATCAGGTAGCAGGCAATCACCACAACGAAAAAGCCACCCACCAGGCCACGGCGATGTTCATAAACATGTTCGGCGACGTGGGAAACCTGTCCGCGACTTTTCAGCCAGCCCAGCAGCACGCCGCCATACTCGGCGGCCAGCACCGCAGCGGCGGGTGTCAACGCCATCAGGTAGACCGTGCGCTTGCTGGAGGCCAGCGTCAGCAAGGTGAATTGCGCCACCAGCCACACGCAGAAAAACAGCCGGTAGCGGTTACGCACCAGGCTTTTGCGGAAGTGCCACAGCCCCAGGTAGACCAGGATGTTCCACGGCAAAAACGCTTCGGGCAACTTGACGATGTAGTAATAGAACGGCTCGTAGTGACCGGCTTCGACAAACGAGCCGCTGAAACGCCCGACGCTGTTGGTCAGCAGCACTTCACGTACCGCTTGCAGCCCGTCGCGCTGGTACAGGAAACCCAGCCAGATCATCAGCGGCACCAGCGCCAGCAGCGTGAACAGCCCGGGTTTGATCCAGTCGCCCAGCTTGAATCGTTTGTCCATCAGGCTGGTGCTGACCAGATAAACAAAGATCACGATGCCCGGCATGGCCAGGCCCAGCACACCTTTGCTCAACGTAGCGATCACCATGCCCAGGCTGAACAGCAACCAGGTGCCCAGGTTGGAACTGTCGCGCTCCGACTCGGGGCGGTTGGCCTGATAGAACGCCAGCAGGGCCGTGGTGACTCCGAGGGTGAGCAGCGAGTCTTCACCCACGCCGCGCACGTTGCTCCAGTAACTGGCCATGGTCGCCAGCATCAACGCCGCGACAAACGCCAGGGTCTTGGGCCGGCCAAACTTGCGCAGCATCCCGTACAGCAGCATCACACTGAACAGCCCGGCAAACGCCGACGCCAGGCGCACCGCCCAGGTGGTGCCGCCAAACAGGCGAATCGCCCCGGCGTCGAGCCACAGGCTCAGCGGCGGTTTCTCCAGGAACGGTTCACGAAACAATCGCGGCACCACCCAGTCGTTATCCAGATGCATGGCCATGGCAATCCCGGCCACACGGGCCTCGGTCGAGCCTTGCAACTCGTGATTGCCAAGGGCAAAGAAAAACAACAGCGCAGCAAGCAGGAGCAGCAGAGGAGCGGAACGCGTCATGGATTCTGGCTACCGGGGCAGGGGACCGTTCGGGGGAACAGTCCGGGCGATCGGTGAGTATACGAGGGCGATTCTTAATAATTCGTGAATGAATGTGAGGTTTTTGCAGGGTCAGGGTTGTTTCAGCAGCGGCCAGCGGGTTAGCCAGCGTTTGGAGGCGATGCGTTGTTGGTAAATGGCGTGTTTTTCTTGGGTGAAGCGGTGTGTGGGGTTGAGTTGGAGGTTGAACAGGTCATCCAGGCCAAGTGGTGCTGAAACTTCGCACAGGTCTTCTGCGGTTCTTCTGACGGCTACGGCGGTGGCCGTCTCTGGCCAGAAGCGCATGGCGTCGCTGGCGTTGCAGTAGGGCGCGTCGCCGTTGCGCAGGTGCATGCGGGCCTGGTTTTTGACTGACCAGTCGATGGAGGGTTCTGTTGCGCGTAACAGGGCTTCGAGGTGGCGGTCTTCGTCGGGGTTGGTGCAGGTGGCGTCGAACCACAATACGTCGACATCGCCGGTCAGTGGTGACAGGGGGCGACCGTGCAGGTGATCCCACACGGCGTTGCGTACGAAGCCGGCGCCGATCCAGCAGTCGGGGAGGGCGAGGGAGCGGACGACGGCGAGTAGGTGCCAGCGTTGGACATCGCTGCTGATCAGTGTCTGGAGGGCTTTCTCGCTCAAAGGATTACGGCCTCTTTTACAACGATTCCGAGTTCATTACTGACTTTCACCACTCTTACTTCATCGCGATGACCGATCCACGTGGGGCGGCAGATTTTAATCGTCTTATCCAGTTCAGCATCGAAGACCTTGATTCCGCTGCAGCTTTTACTTCCGCCCGACGAATATTCGTAGGGAGCCGTATAGCTGCTGCGGGTGCCGCCTGAACATAAAATGGCCAACGAAAACAGCGTCACCGATAACAGCGTGCATAGGATGAACAACCCGGCAAACGCCTTAAGCAGGGTCCATTTTTTTTCGAGCCGCAGCTGAGGTTTTCTTACACGCCAGACAATCACGGTCGCAGCCAGGGTCAGGACGAGCGATACGGATAAACAGGCTTTCCCCGCGATCGGCTTGAAGTGGATGGCGGGCGAAATGCTGAACTGCCATATAAAGAGCAGGGCCAACAGAAGCTGTACGCCCAGCACGACAGGTATCAGGTAGGCGTAGGAATTCTTGTTCACTGCGGCACACATCCTTATGTTTCAACAAAGGTGGGGTTTATCTTAAAAGAAAATAGACCCTCACCTTTTTCTTACTGTTGGGGTACTCAAGCGGATCGCTATGTTCCCTGTCAGGAAACGGCCCTCTCCGCAGCTTCTGAATCTGCCGTTGGCACAAGAATGTCCAGTGCGCGCGTCACCAGCAACTCACCCAGGACGCTCAATTGCTGGGTGGCCAGAAGTTTATGGCGAAAGGCGCCATCAAGCTCGAAAGCCAGGTCGGTAGTGAGCGCGTTCAGTGAGGCGAGGGTTTCGCAGGCTTGTACCAGCAGGGTTTCGGGGTCGATGTTTTGGGCGATACAGAAGATATCCGTGCCGGATTGGCTCGGGTGTGGAGGGTTGGGGCTGTGCTTTTTCATGACTGCAACTCCTTGATTGGTGGAGTCGCCAGACATCGCTGCTAAACGAAAAGGGTGGCGACTGTACGCGGGTTAGCAGACCAGGAATCAAGGAACCCAGCGCACTCGAAAGTGCCCCACGCACAGCCGCCATAACGTGAACAAGCGGACGCTAGATGCTTCGCTTGAACGGATGGTGGCATTGCATGCCTTGATATTAACCGAGCTGCTAAACCCGGTCGCTGATTTTGCAGCGACGTTTCAAGGCTAGTCGTGTCGATTGATGAGCACCAGTTCACCAAGGGCGCGATGTGTTGCGGGAAAAATCCGAAGGGCTATTCAGCGGTGTGTTTCCAGGAGCCCAGAAACAACAAAACCCGCACAAGGCGGGTTTTGGTGGTGCTTTGTATTTGGTGCGCCGGGGTAATCTGAACTGATATTTTAAGTTATTGATTTTAATCATTTTTTAAATCTATAAAATTTCTCTGGAATACCTTTTGGAATACCGTTTATAGCAGTGTGGAGGGAAAAGTGTGTCTAACGGCTAGATTTCAAGTTTTCAGCCAGGTAGTCCCCAGATTCTGCTTCTGCCGTGACTAGTCGCTCCAACACCTGAGCTCGTTTCAAGCTGTGCTTCTCGCTTAGCTCATCCAGTAGATGGATGACTTTTTTGGAGAGCATGACGTTGCACTGCTTTTTGTCCGCTGCACGCTGGTCGAACTGTTTGCGACTCCATCGGTTCTTGATCTTCTGAACGATGTATTTTCGTTCCTGGGGGCCGTGCCCTACTTTATCGAAGTAAATGAGCAAATCGTCGTAGCTGGTGATAGCGGCCCGTCCTTTGAATATGGACTTATCATTCTTTTCCAGCCACTCCCAAGCACATTTGCAGCGTTCAGTGGTTTCTTTCTTATCTTTGAACCACTCAAAATCGCGATCTCGCGCTTCATGCTCGAGCCAATCGGCGCGCAGATGGCCGATTGCGATGACTTTCTCGGCGACATCGAGCTTCCAGAGGTCAAACATGGCGATTAAACGGTTCTTCCCGGTGAGGCGGACCAGCCCTCGCGGAAACCCTTCTGCGGGTCCCTGGTCGGTGACCGGCTCAATCTGTCTCAGGAGCCATTGAGACTGTCGCTCATTACCATCAATCCATCTCAAACAGCTATCGGGCACCAAAAATTGGTCCTTTTCTGAGTTAACACTCTCGAGGATGCCAGATCTTTCGCTCAGGTAGCTGGCGAGGGTTTCTCTCATCGTAATACCGTTGCACGTGACAGAGTCGAAATGGGCATCGTGGTATTTATTCAGCCATAGCCATAGCCAGATGTCGTGACGAGCGTCATAACGTGGATCGTTGAGCAATCGGCTCAGCTCATCCGCCTCTCTGCTATCAATCGTCAGTGCCATCGAGAGTTCCTTTCATGGGTGGTTTTACTATTAGCATTCTATGTCAAATCTATAAGAAATCTATGGATGCTCTATAAGAGTTCTATTGTGAATCTATTAGTATTCTATGAATTTTATTTAACCTAGATTGCAGTATTCACTGGGTCTCTACGGCTTTTTTTAGGTTTTTTTCATGCTTAATTGTGCTGCGCAGCATTTGTTCCGCGATGGTGAGGGGCTGGTGGACGCTATGATTGGACCTAGATAAGCCCTAGTTCATGTGGAACTGGGGCCGTTGAGTCGGCTCGTGCGGTGCTATAGACGTTGCTGATAGATAGAAGAGTGAGGGCCGTAGTTTTTTACCCGTTCTGCCAATCCTCTGAACGAACAGAGGAGCCCCGTTCATGAGGATCATTCGCCTGAAAGACGTCATCGACTCAACCGGTCTGGGTCGCTCTACCATCTATAAGTACATCGCCGAAGGAGCCTTCCCCAAGCCGGTCTCACTGGGAGAGCGCAGTGTTGGTTGGGTGGAGGAGGAGGTACACGAGTGGATTTTGGCTCGGATCGAAGAGCGCGACACGGCCGAATAATTTGTTGCGTGAAGGGTGTTGACTAACCGGCATAAGCGCCATGGTCGGATCATCTCCGACCATGGCGCTTATGCCGGAGGGTGTGCGGGTCATTGCGGTCGCTTCAGTGAGTCATGGACTACGTCGAAGTTGAGTTGATCACTATTGCTGATAGCGTGATTCGCGACAGTGTGAGGAGGCCCATGCATGGGAGATGCTTTTTTCCAGAGTGCAGGGATTATCAAAAAATCAACGTCTCATTGGGATTTCAGTGATGTGCCTTCGCACCTTTCGGAGGTCACTTTCTCGGTGCGGGTAATATGCTTTATAGACCTGTACAGAAGGGGCACACCCTGAAGGCGAATGCATCTGGGGCAGGAAGGAGGCAGGGTTAAAAACTACTCAGGGTGCAGAGGTTATGACCTCCACTCCAAGAGTAGTAATCATGCTTCGTCACCCCGATAACCGAAATCTTCACTTCCACTACGACGACACCTTCGAAGGGCTGCCAGTGATGGTGGAGAAAGGCCCATTCATCCGCGAGTACCTGGCTGATTTAAAGCGAACCATGGATTTGACCTTTGACCAATACTCAAGGGTGCTCGCATTCAGGGTGGACCTACGGCTTCCCTGTGACATTGAACTGGACGATTACATAGATTCCAACGAGGTCATTAGTAGGTTTTTTGCCTCATTCAAATCAAAGGTGAAGCATAACCGCGAAATGGCTTCACGGCGGTACCAGCACGCTCATAGCTGCAAAGTTCGGTATGTGTGGGCACGAGAGCAAGGGTGGCGTGGAAGGCCGCACTACCATCTGCTGATTTTGCTAAACCGAGACGCCTTTTACACCGTAGGCAAAATCGCCTCAGACCGAACCAACATGTTCAGTCGCTTGAACGAGGCGTGGGCGAGCGCGCTGGGGATCCCCGCCGATCTAGTTGTAGGACTGGTAGAAATTCCAGATAACGCGACCTACCGAGTAGCCAGGGGAAAATCTGCGAGGGGATTTGGTGACGATGAGCTTGGTTCGCTTTTCAGAAGGGCTAGCTACCTCTGCAAATCGGCTACCAAGGTCTACGGAAGCAGTCAGCATGGGTTCGGTTGCAGTAGAGGGTGAATCGCCCCTCATTCCGTAGACACCTCCATGCCTTAACTGAGGCGAATCAGGAGGCGCCATGAGCAACCTACGCTGCCCCGAAGATTCAAAAAAGCCAAGCGGTCAATTAAGTGCCCGGAAATGAAACTGTCTGTCGCTGATGTAGGCGAGTAGGTCAGCTGATGAGAAAGGAGATGCAGGGAGGAAAATCAAAGCCCGGTTCAACACTCTACGGATTACCGGTAGCTACCTATTTCTGACAGCGTGTTAGAACGACGCTTTTATGTGGGAAACCCAACACCCGCTTGGGTGGGGCATCAGTTGTCCTGAGCTGCGCGGGTGTACTTTTAGTCCCAGTCCTATTTGCTTCTTTTTTGCGCTGATAAGCTTTTTCCTGAAACAGTCTCAGGAAATTTTTATCATGATCTTGAATGCCGCCGTGCCCAGCGAGTTCAGCGCATTACGTGTCATCACGTTGGCGTCCGATGCTGTATGTGCACACCGGCTGGCTTCTGCCTTGAGTGGAATGGGGGTGACTCCAATCGTCAACCTCGAATCCTTGAGTGGCGTTGAGGCCTGGTTGGGCGAATATCCAGTCGACGTTATTGTCTGTGAGCTCCGTCCTGAGTGTGGCGACGGGCTGATGTTGCCGAGCCTCCTCAGGGGGATGCATGAGGTGGGCACACTGACCCAGTTCCCCAGTATCTTCTGGACCGGGGAGGCTGCCTTGGATGCACCCTCCAGTGTCGTTGAAGGGGGGCACTCGCTGTGCCACAAAACGCCGACCAGTCCGCTCTGGATCAAGTACATGGGTGGGGTTGCCGTCAGTGCTTTGGAGTCCCATGCCCGATTGGCACGGACGGCAGGCATTTCGGTGGAAATCCTGCGCGAAGGTGCCACCCTGGCCCTGGGCGACGCCTTGCGAGCGGCGGTACTGACGCGTGCGCAACCGGACGCCACGTTGCGAATGAATACGTTCGATTCGTTGGCCGAAGATGAGGTGATCAATGCGCTGACGACGGGGGAGGGCCTGCGCTTTGTGTTCCAGCCGCAATTTGAGTTGCGGAGCCGACGCGTTGTGGGGGCTGAGGCGCTGGTGCGTTGGAAGCACCCACGTTTTGGGGAAATACCGCCTTCTGTATTGATGCCATTGGTCAACAGGTTGGGCCTGGACTTGCTGCTTTTCAGCCTGGTGGAGATGTGGACGATCAAGGTCATGCTTGCGCTAAAACGCGAAAATATCGAGATTCCCATTGCGGTGAATGCGTCGGCAAAGACCATTTGTACGCCTAACTTTTCTGACCGGCTGGCGGCACGTATGCGTCAGGCTGACCTGCCGAGTCGACTGCTCAAAATTGAACTCACCGAGGATGTACCCGAGCCCGACGAACTCTACTTATCGGCCTCGTTGACGGCTATTCGAGCCAAGGGCTTCCAAGTGTCGATGGATGATTTTGGTACGGGTGCCGCTACGTTGAACCTGTTGGCGAACCTGTCGTTTGATGAGATGAAAATTGATGGGTCGTTCGTCCGTGGTGTGGAGCTGCATTCGTCGTCACGTAAAGTCATCGCCGGAATCGTCAACTGGGCACGCCTGCTCAGTTTGAATTTGGTGGCAGAAGGGATCGAGGATGAGTCGACTATTCCGCTGTTGTACCGATTGGGTTGCCGGGTAGGGCAGGGTTACGCGTTGGCACGCCCGATGGAAATTGATGCTTTCTTGAGTTTCGTTATTCAACGGGAAAATAATCTATAGCACTGACCGCTTTTAAGAGTTTTCTGATGTTTATTCTGGCGCGATCACATTAGCTTTTATGGCCTCTGGCTTTCTGGGTTATTTGCCGCTCTTTTCGTTCGCTTGTGTAGTTATGTGCGATTGGTCAATAGCACGGATGTCATTGATTTTATAGGTTCGTCTGAGATGACGAGAACTTACTAAAGATGAGGGCACTGTATATCTCATCCTTTTGCTCGTTATAAAGAGTGCCTTCTGATTTATGAAACGCTTGAAAATTGCTTTGCTGGATGATCATGCAATCGTACGACATGGGTTGGTCAATCGATTGCAGCAGGAACCTGATTTTGAAGTGGTCGGTGTCTATGCCCGCAGCCGTGACGCCATGGCTGGGCTTGCGGTGGCGCCGGCGGAGGTATTGTTGCTGGATTTTGTGCTCGGGCCGAGTGAGTTAGACGGCATCTTGTTGATTCGTGCATTGAGGGTAAAGCACCCGCAGTGCCGCCTCCTGATATTTTCCACCCACCACGACGCTGCGACTGTGATTCTCGCCTTGCGTGTCGGCGCGCGCGGCTTTCTGGGTAAGAGTGAAGACATCAATCAGTTGATCAGCGCTGTCCGGTTGGTGGCATCGGGCGAGGTCTACCTGAGTCCCGACATGGCTTATCGGGTAGCGGAAGCCACGGCCGTGAATAGTCACGGTGAAGAAAGTAACCGGGATGAAGCTTTGCGTTTTGTGAGCCTTTCAGCACGTGAGCAGGACGTGATCCGTTGTTACCTGGCGGGCATGACCATTACGGAAATCGCCGAAAAATTTAGTCGTAGCATCAAGACTATCAGCTCACAAAAAGCCGCGGCATTTCGCAAATTGGGTGTGGTATCGAACAATGAGTTATTCAGAATCAAGCACATTATTGAGGGTATTTGATTCAACTACGCACTGCTCGGAAAAAAGCACGAGTGGGATGTGATTTACCGATCACTGGATATACTCAACTACGGGCTGAACGTTGTATCGGTAGGCTATTCCTGTGTTCCGATCGCACTGTGTGCGGTCCGCAGAGTGGGGTCGATCACGATGAAACCTGTACGCATTGCGTTGTTGGATGATCACGCGGTTGTACGGCATGGACTCGCCAACACCCTGGCGTGTGAGGCGAACTTTGAAGTGGTTGGCGTTTACGCACGCAGCCGTGACCTTATCGCGGGTCTCGCCACGTCTCCTGCGGATTTACTCTTGCTGGACTTCTCCCTGAATCCCGACGAACTGGACGGGGTATCACTGATTCGGGCCTTGCGGGTCAAGTTTCCCCTCTGTCATATCCTCGTCTTGTCCACGCATCACGACCCGGCGACAGTTAGCCTGGCCATGCGGGTCGGCGCCCGTGGTTTTGTCGGCAAGGGTGAAGACATGGACCAACTGGTCAAGGCCATTCGCAAGGTCGCCGCGGGTGCGGCGTACCTAAGCACCGACATGACCTACCGCTTGGCGGAAACGGTCACCAGCGATACCCGCGAAGGCCAGGGCAATGCGCAGGATGCGTTATTCCAGGCGGAGCTGACCAGTCGAGAACAGGAAGTCATTCGCTGTTATCTCGCGGGTATGACCGTGAGTGAAATTGCCGAGAAATTCAATCGCAGTATCAAGACCATCAGCACCCAGAAAACCTCAGCGTTTCGCAAATTGGGCGTGACGTCGAACAACGAACTGTTCAAGCTTAATAGGATCATCGGCACGTCATGAAAGCCAGGTTGTGGAGTGTTGGGCTTCTCGTGTTGTTGATGCTGGGGTCGCCGCTTATCTGGGCTGGTTCTGTTGAGCTGAGCGAAGAGCAATTGCACTGGATAACCCTACACCCGGTACTTCGTGTTGGGGTGGTGGAGAGCCTGATTCCCTTCGAGTACATGAGCGACGGGGGACTGCGCGGTCGATCAATGCAGTACTTGCAGTTTGTGACGGCCGCTACGGGCCTTCAATTCACTTATGTACCTGGCAAGACCCTGGCCGCGCGTGAAGAGATGCTACTGGAAGGCCAGGTGGATCTGCTGTCCTCTTACCTGCACTTCAGGTCCGAGCCCGCGACTCAGGGGCTGGTCGCGTTGGTCTACCACACCACCTCGCCCATTATTGTCACGCGTGTCGACAGTCCCGGGATTTTTGACCTGGAACAGCTGCAGGGCAAAACCGTGATGATTCCCGATGTGGAGCACTACGAGGAGATATTCCGGGGAAAGGCGACCAAGGCCCATCTCATCAGAAGCACATCGGCCATGGAGATGTTGACCATGGTCAAGGAGGGCAGGGCCGATGCGGTGGTCGCCTCAGAAACCTTTCTGATGCCCTATCTGTATCGACAGTTCCAGGGCGTTCTGGAAACGTCGGGTGTGGTTGGGCACCAGGTGCTGGAGGTGAGCATGGCGGTCCGCGCAGACCAGGTCATGCTGCGTTCCATACTTGAAAAAGTTCTCGGGTCCATTACGGCGGATCAACGCAATGCCATCTATGAGAACTGGTATCACGACCTGGATGTAGACGCTCCGTCCCTGTTGAGTATCGCCAACCACTACATGCATGTCCTCACGATTGGTGCACTGGCGTTGGCCGGCCTGTGCGCGCTGGTCTACCGCAGTCATCGGTTGCGGCGCCGCGCGCTACGCAATGAGCAGGAAAAATCGAGATTCCTGGCGGTCATGAACCATGAAATACGCTCCCCATGAATGCCGTGCTGGCGGCGTTGGAGCTGCTGGGGCACACCCAGCTCAACCTGCAACAACGTCATTTTGCTCATTTGGCGAACAGTGGCGCCAACACGTTGGTGCGTTTACTGGATGACATTTTGGAGACGTCGAGGTCGACGGTGAAGCCCATACAGCTGACAGTTGAATCGACCGATGTGACGGCGTTGGTGCAAGGCGTCGTCGGCCTACACCGCTTGCGCGCCAGAGAAAAACATCTGGTGCTGAATTCCCACATCCAAGCGCAGTTACCCTTGGTGCTGCTCGACAGCACCCGCCTGACGCAGATTTTTCATAATCTGCTTTCCAATGCCATCAAGTTCACCGATGCAGGCGGTATCGATATCGACGTGCGGGTGGTGGGGCTTACCGACCACGCCGGGCAATTGCAGATTGAGGTGCGTGACACCGGGATCGGGATTTCAGCCGCAGTGCAGGCGTCGCTGTTCCGGGCGTATGCACAAGACAGCCAGTCATACAAACGTTCAGGGGGAACCGGATTAGGATTGGTGATTTGCCAGCAATTGGTCAACTTGATGAGCGGCACGTTGACACTCAGGAGCGAGCTGGGTGCAGGCACCACAATCACTATCTGCTTGCCCGTAGCGGCCGCACCGTCACCTGTTGAACTGCCACAAGTAGAAGCCACGTCAGCGCTGCCGGCCTCCAGCGGATTGCAGATCCTGGTGGTGGAGGACACCCTGGCAAATCAAGAGGTGTTGCGTGCACAAATCAGCAGCTACGGTGGTCGGCCCGTGGTGGCCGCCGATGCTGCCCAAGCCCGCGCCCTGTTTGCGCAAGCCGCGTACGACTTGATCCTGGTGGACTGCGATCTACCGGACGAGGATGGTTATGGCCTAGCCCGTAGGTTGCGCGCATTCGAGCAGCAACTGGGCCGCACGCGTTGCCCGATCATCGCTATCTCTGCCTTGACCGGTGGGCAGCACCTTCAGCGTTGTCTGGAAGCCGGGATGGACGCCGCATTGAGCAAGCCCATTGGCCTGGGCCAATTGCGCGAGGTCATTGAGCGTTGGTGCGACGTCACACTGGCAGATCCCGCGGTGAGTTTGATGGCTCCCGTGCTCGACCAGGCCGGGATCAACCGGGAAGTGGCCGCTGACCTGGGGAACCTGATCAAGGCGATAGCCCTGTGTGATCGCCCGTCCGCCCTGCACGTGGCTCATCGCTTGCACGGTGCAGCGCTGATCATGGAGTGGCCAGCAATGGGCCGGGCGACGGAGCATGTGGAGAACCTGCTGCGCACGCAGGCGGAGTGGGATAACCCGTTTTACACGCAAGCCCTGCGAGCATTGCTCCAGCAATGGAATGATTTGGACGGCGATACGCAGCTCGATGCGCTGCCGGCAATCCGGGCACATCGGATGCAACTATGATGTGGCGTCTTTTACTGGTACTGGTCCTGGTGGGCTGCGCTGGCCTGGTGGGTGCACAGGCGAACCCGCCGCCACTGACTTTGACGCAACAGGAACTCGACTGGGTTGCGGCTAACCCGGTCTTGCGCGTAGGTGTGTTCGAAAATCTGTTGCCCTTCGAGTACATCAGCGGTGGCGAGCTGCGAGGGCTGTCGGCCAAGTACCTGGGATTGATCACACGCCGTACGGGGTTGCATTTCACGTCTGTGCCGACCACTACACGCAGTGCCCGCAAAGACATGCTGATCAGCGGTGAGGTCGATATCTTGCCTACTCGGCGTCGCTCCGATGACCCCGCTGAGGATCGCGGGATCCTCTATACCCAGCCTTACAACACCAGTTCGACCATCCTTGTCAGTCGTTTTGACGGTGAACCTTTTGCCGATCTTGAGCAACTCGCCGGCAAGCGGCTGGTGATGTTGGGACGTGAAGGCTATTCGGCATTTTTGAAGGAAAAGGTGCCTGGTATCACGATCATTTCGGCCCAGAACGCAGTAGACATGATGGCAATGGTCAAGGACGGCAAGGCAGATGCAGCCATTGCTTCAGAATGGTTACTGATTCCGTACCTGTCTCGCCAGTACCACGGCGTGTTGCAGGTTTCCGGAGTGGTGCCCCAGCAGCATACCGGGGTGAGCATGGCGGTACGCGATGACGATGTGATCCTGTTGTCGATTCTGGACAAGGCGCTGGCCTCCATCACCGGGGATGAGCGCAAGGCGATCTACGATGCCTGGTTCGCAGACATGAACTTGGATATACCGACCATCGAGGCCATCACCGATCATTACGAAAGTGAGTTGTGGTTGCTGCTGGGCGTTGTGCTGATACTCGTCACACTCGTTTGGCAAAGTCGCGTGCAGCGTCGACGCGCCACCCATAACGAGCGAGAGAAGGCGATGTTCCTGGCGGTGATGAGCCATGAAATTCGCTCGCCCATGAACGCGGTACTGGCCGCTGTCGAATTGTTGGAGCATACCGCGCTCGATGAACATCAACGCCACTTCGCGTATCTCGCTAACAATGGCGCTAACGCCTTGTTGCGGTTAGTGGACGATGTGCTGGATATCTCCAAGATGGAGGCCGGGCAATTAAAGCTCAACGTGGAAGCCGTGGACCTCGGTGTACTGGCCCGGCGCGTGGTGGACAGCCAGCGTCCGTATGCCGAGGAAAAAGGTCTTGAACTGACAGTGACGAGTGAGCGACCTGTCGCCCCTTTGTTACTCGATGAGCTGCGCGTGGCCCAGATTTTGCGCAACCTGATCTTCAATGCCATCAAGTTCACCGACGTCGGTCGGGTAGAGGTTCAGCTTCAAGTGCTTGAGGGGGATCGGCAACTGATGATTCGGGTAGTTGACAGCAGCATCGGCTTGTCTGAACAGGCGCAAGGTTCATTGTTTCGGCCCTATGTCCGGGACAAGGACGCTTACAAGCGCAAGGGCGGCACTGGGCTCGGGTTGGTGGTCTGTCGGCGGTTGGTGAAGTTGATGCAGGGCGAGCTCACGCTCAGTAGCACGCTGGGCAAAGGGACCCAAGTCGGGGTGATGTTGCCCATCGAATGGGCTGAACCGCTCGATTCGCCGGCGCTAGCGATAGCGCCCGAATCTGTGGGGTTGCGGGTTTTGGTAGTGGGGGCACGAAAGTCGATCAACACGTAGTGGAGGTGCAACTGCATGACTTGGGTTGTGAGCCGTTGTCAGCGGCTGATATTACCCAAGGCTTGAGCCTCTTCAGCGCACACGAAGTTGATCTGGTGTTGATGGACTGTGATCTGCCAGAGGCCGATGGATATAACCTGGCCGGCGAGTTTCGTGAACTTGAGCGCCAACAGCAGCGGACGTATTGCCCGATCATCGGGGTCTCGCAGTTTGCTGGCAATGAACATCTCGCACGTTGCTTTGATGCCGGTATGGATGGTGCACTGAGCAAGCCTATTCACCAGGCGCCATTGCAACAAACCATTGAGCTGTGGTGCGAAGTCATCTTGGCGCAGCCCGATCAGTCACCCAATGCCCCAGGGCCTGAGACGTTGCGCAAGCACCTGAGTAGTTTGCTTGAGGCGGTGGCCCTGCGTGATCGCAGCCTGGCGCTGCAGGCCGTGCGGCGCCTGCATGCGGTTGCGTTAGCGGTGGGTTGGGCGGATCTCGCGGCCACAGCCAAAATGCTCGAGCCTGAGCTACAGGCTGAAGGGCGCTGGCCCACTGTGGTTATTGCGGGCCATCTCAGTTGTTTGGTTGAACAGTGGGTGGGACTAAGTTCTTGAGTTTTGCTGCAAATTGCTCTCTGGTGGCACAAGTTTTTTAGGAGTGCTCCTATTGACGAAGTGTCGGCGTGATCAATAAAAACAATAACCGATACTTGTGGTTTTTTAGGCGTGGGGCGCGAATAGTTAATTGTTGGAAATCTACGCTGGCTAGTTGTTTTTTTCGGAGCAGTCCTATTTGGATGGCTCAGTCGGCGCCTTAAACTTAACCCCGCAACAGCACAGGGAGTTATCCTGCAAAAGGAAACTCCAATACTTACTTAGACCCTTGCTCTTTCGGAGTTACCTCATGGATTACAAAGCCCGCGCCCTCGCTGTACTGGTCGCAGCCACCGCCACCTCCGCCGCCATGGCGTCGGACGGCACCATCAATTTCAACGGCGAACTGAAAGCTGAAACCTGCCAGGTTGCGGTCAATGGTGCTGCCGGCTCCGCGGGCAGCACTGTTACGTTGCCGACGATCTCCACCGCTTCGCTTGCCTCGCTCGGCCAAGTGGCAGGCCAGACCGGTTTCAGCATTCAACTGAGCAAGTGCTCTGCTGCACTGAAAACCGCTTCTGCGTTCTTTGAAGCCGGCGCTTCAGTTGACCCGGCCAGCGGCAATTTGAAGAACTTGAGCGGCACTGCCACCAAGGCTCAACTGCAACTAGTTGACGCCTCTAATGGCAAACCGATCAAGGCCGGCGATACCGGGCAAGTTGCTTCTACCAGCCGTATCAGCATCAATTCGACCACCCTAAGTGCAGACCTGCCGTACTCCGTTCAGTACTACGCACAGGCAGCAACTACGCCAGGTACTGTTATCAGTAACGTTACGTACTCTATCAACTATCAGTAAGCCGCGCGCAATGAGCACACGCCCTGATTGGTATGTGAAGGGCGTGTTTTCTGGCAGCGATGGGACAACGTCATGTATTACAAACTTCCATTCAAACAGTTACTGCTGGCAAGCCTCATGGTGCTGGCAAGTTTTCAGGCCAATGCAGGTGTGGTGATCACCGGCACTCGGGTGATCTACCCGGCAGGCCAGAAGGAAGTCACCGTAAAACTCAACAACAACGGCACGCAACCTGCGCTGATGCAGGCGTGGATCGACACCGGCAGTGTGACCTCCACCCCCACCAGTTCCAAGGCGCCGTTTCTGCTTTCGCCACCGGTGGCGCGTATCGACCCGGCCAAAGGCCAAAGCCTGCGGGTAATGTTCACGGGCGCTGCACTTGCCCCAGGCAAAGAATCAATATTCTGGCTCAACGTGTTGGAGATTCCGCCAAAGCCCGAAGCCGGCGCAGACCTCAACACCCTGCAAATGGCATTCCGCTCGCGTATCAAGCTGTTCTACCGCCCCACCGGGTTGCCTGGAACCGCCACTGAAGCGATTGAACAGGTGCAATGGCAAGTGGTGTCGACCCCTGATGGCGTGGGCCTGGCGTTGCAAGCGTTCAACCCGTCGGCGTTCTACGTGTCGATGGTCGAATTGGACCTGGTGCAAGGTGCTACGCGCGCTCGCAGTGAGGATGGGATGGTTGCCCCGGGCGAAACCCGGCAGTTCCCGCTGCCAACCCTCAAGACTCGACCTGCCGCCGATGCCCAAGTGGAGTTCAGTGCCATCAATGATTACGGCGCGCTGATCCCGACTCGGAAAGCACTCAAGCCCTGATCAATCCCTGACGTTTTTACCCGCGAGTCAATTATGCCAACCTCTTCCAGCTCCAGGCTTGCCCTGAGGGCGCAGCCTCGCTTTGCCTTGAATCCGCTTACGACCTTGATACTCAGGGTATTGGCCGTTACTCCTGGTGCATTGGGGTGCAAGGCGCGTTGGCGCAAGAGGTGCAATTCAACGACGCGTTTTTGCCTGAGGATTCACGCAATCTTGACCTCGGTAAATACCAGGCCGGTAACCCGGTGACGCCAGGACAGTACCGCGCCGACGTTTTGCTCAATGGCCAGTTGAACAGCCGCCAGGACATCCGCATTGAGGCCCAGCCCGACGGCAGCAAGCCGGTGGTGTGCATGGATCATGGGTTGCTTGAGCGCCAGGGCGTGGAAATGTCCAAGTTGCCACCCGAGGCCAGTCAGGCGCTCGGTAGTCAGGGCTGCGTGGCATTGGGCAGTTTGATCCAAGGCGCCAGCGCGAACTTTTCGCCCGAGAACCAGGCGCTCGACCTCAGCATTCCCCAAGCGGCCTTGAAGCGTAATTCCCGGGGCTATGTCAGCCCTGAACTGTGGGACCGCGGGGTTACGGCAGGCATGCTCAGTTACAACTTTAACGCTAATCGGAACCGCACCCGCTCCGGTAACTATGACTCGGCTTTCATGGGCCTCAACGCCGGCCTCAATCTGGGTGACTGGCGCCTGCGCCACAACGCGTCGATGAGCTGGCAGTCGCGCCAGGGCAACAAATACCAAGCCCTGGACACTTACGTACAGCGCGATATCACTGCGCTGAAAAGCCAGTTCACGGCGGGGAGTCCAACACCAGCGGCGAGATCTTCGACACATTGTCCTTTCGCGGCGTGCAGTTGGCCAGCGACGACCGCATGCTGCCCGACTCCATGCGCGGTTATGCCCCGGTTATCCGTGGCATTGCGCGCACCAACGCGCGGGTCACCATCCGCCAGGCCGGCAACGTATTGCTGGAAACCACTGTAGCGCCCGGTGCCTTTGTGATCGACGACCTGTACTCCACCGGCTACGGCGGCGACCTCAATGTGAGCGTTGCCGAGGCAGACGGCACGGAACAGAACTTTATCGTGCCCTATGCCTCGGTCAGCCAGTTGCTGCGCCCAGGAACCGCGCGTTTCAGCCTTACCGCCGGTGAAACCCGCAACAACTATGTCGACCAACAGGTACGCCTGCTGCAAGGTACTTTGCAATACGGCCTGAACAACACGTTCACCGGGTTTGGTGGTATGCAATCGAGCGACCACTACACGGCGTTACTCACGGGCGTGGCGTTCGGTACGCCCATCGGTGCCATGGCGGTCGACGTGACTCATGCTCAGACCGAGCTGGCTGGCGGTACCGCCAAAGGGCAGAGCATGCGCGTGTCCTACAGCAAGAACGTACTCAGCACCGGCAGTAACTTTTCGGTGGCGGCTTATCGGTTTTCTACCGGTGACTACCTGGATTTCAGTAATGCAGTGCAACTGCTGGATGCCGAGAAAAATGGCTGGGATACCCGCTTATTTGGGCGCCCGCGTAGCCGCCTGTCCATCACCGCCGACCAGACGCTCGGGCCTTGGGGCCAAGTGACTATCAGCGGCTATGCCCAGAACTACTGGAACCAGCCGGGCAGCGACGTGCAATACCAGTTCAGCTATAGCAAGCAATTCAACCGCGTGAGTTTCAGTGTGAATGCCAACCGCAGCCGTGTGGGCATGGGCGACATGGAGAACAGTTTTCTGCTGACCATGAGCATGCCCCTGGAATTCGGCGGCTCAGGTTATGGCCCGCAGATGACCGCCCAGGTTGGCCGTGACACCCGCGGCAACTACAGCGAGCAGGCCGGTATCAGTGGTACTGCCGGCGAAGACCGCCAGTATGGCTACGGCGCTACCTTCGGGCACGATGGCGGCAGTAGCAGCAAGAGCGCTGCGTTCAACGGGCAGTACACCGGCGCCCGGGCCATGCTCAATGCCGCATTGGGCTATGGCGATGGGTATACCAGCACGTCCCTGGGCGCCAGCGGCACGGTGGTGGCTCACTCCGAAGGTGTGACGTTGTCGCCTTATCGCGGCGAAACCATGGCCGTGATCAGTGCGCCCGGTGCGCAGGGCGCCAAAGTTTCCGGTTACCCAGGCCTAAGGCTCGACGGGAGTGGCAATGCCGTGGTGCCGTACTTGCGCCCATATGAGTTGAATGAAGTGGCCATTGACCCGGCCGGCAGCTCCCTGGACGTCGAATTCAGCGAAACCAGCCAGCAAGTCGCACCACGTGCCGGTGCCGTGGTGCACCTTAAATACACCACCAACCAAGGCCGTGCGGTGCTGCTCAATGTGCGCTTGGACGATGGCAGCAGCTTGCCGTTCGGCGCCGGCGTAACGGATGGCGAAGGCGCCACGGTGGGCATGGTCGGGCAGGGTGGCCAGCTCTATGCGCGGATCAAGCCGGACACCCGTCAATTGCTGATCAACTGGGGCAGCAAAGCCCATCAGCAGTGCGCGTTGGCCATTCCGCCGGGCCCAGGTGAGGGGCAGCAGTTGCAACAGCTGGACGCCGTGTGTGCGGCAGGCAAACAAGTCGCGAACAGCGTGCGGCCCAACACTACGCAAAAGGTACCGTTATGAGCATCAGGGCTTTGATCAAATCGGGATTGGCCGTCATGGCGCTGTGGGCCGCTGCCAACACGGCCATGGCAGTCACCTGTACCTACATGAACGGTATTCAGCCGGCGGTGGGCGACATGCCGTTGCAGATATCCTCCATCAGCGTTGGGCGCGATGTGCCGGTGGGCACTGAGGTGTATCGACAGAAGTTCAGCATGGCGGCGGGCCAGGCAGTGAAGCTAGAGTGCCTGTATGCCCCGTTTCAACAATGGATGGAGATGACTCTTGAGAACAATTCACTGGCCAGTTGGTCCAGCGGAACCTACGCCAACAAAGTCTACAGAACCAGGATTCCGGGGCTCGGGGTCGCCTTTAACAGCACGGGCGGCCCGCTACCAAGGCAAAGTAGCCCATCATGGACCACGTGTTCGGCGGGCTGGAGGTGCCTGGTTCCTTTTGATGGTCCATCCAATTATGAATTGATCCTCATCAAGATAGGCGATATTTCACCGGGAGTGTTAATGGGCAGCACGTTGCCGACCGTGAGCCTGTTTGGCAATTTTGGCGATGTCAGAATGTTGGGGTTCAAGATGGGCATCTCCGGCAGTATCCAGATTGTCTCGCGCACCTGCAGTACGCCGGATGTGACAGTCCCTATGGGCACGCATCAGACCAAGACATTTACCGGAATAAACACGGCCAGCGGCTGGGTTGATTTTGCCATTCAATTGAATGATTGCCCGGCGTTTACAGGAACCTTTAGCACCACAGGACCAGGCTGGAGCTCCCAGAGCGGTAATTCACCCTCCGGTACGGGCACCAGTGGCACCCTGGTCAACAACACCCTGCAATACCGCGTTGACCCGGCAAGGACGGCGATCAACGCCGGTACTGGTGTGCTAAGCCTGGACCCTACGACTGCCGGCAGTTCACCCGCCGCCACCGGCGTAGGTGTGCAGGTCGGGACGCCTAACGGCAGCGGCTTGCCTTTGTCTACCAATCAAAACAGTGGCCTGACCCTGCGAACGACTGAGGGCAGCTATTCAATCCGGCTGCGTGCCCGCTATTTGCAAACACAGGCCAAGGTCACGCCGGGGCCGGCCAATGCGTCGGCGACGTTTACGATTATTTATCAGTGATGGAAAACTTGAGAGTGATCGCGAGGATGCGAATAAGGCCGAATAAAGCGCTACGAATTCTGATCGCAGATGAACAACACTTTTACCGGTTGAGGATTGAACGGGACCTGAACCATTTGGGTTATTACCGAATTGCGCCCTTGCATCAACTGGTGCAGGTATTTAGTGCGGTGGAGTACGACCGCGAGCCTCTGGACCTGTTGATTATCAACGCCTCATTGGTGAAGGGGGTGAAATTTGATCTGTTTTCTTTCTGCATGGACAACCCGCATATTCGTTATGCATTGATTTACGATGATCAGCAACGGGGCGTACCCTCGCTTCTGGTATGCCGTCAAGACAAGGTGCTGATCAGCGCTTTGCCATTGCCGGACTTCGAAACCCTCACCCACCTGATGGCAAAGGTCGAGACCTGTCCTGTTGCGCAGGAGCGAAACGGAGAAGTCGGTGCCTAATGAAAACCGTTATTGGAAACAGGCTTCTGTCATCGGTTCTTGTATCCACCTTTCAAATACATCGATCGCCATCGGTTTAGCATACAAAAAGCCCTGACCAATCTGCACCCCCATCTCATACAAATGATCCTGCTGAGCTGCGGTTTCGATACCTTCCACCACCAGTTGCATGCCCAAATTGCCGGCCAGAACCAGTGTATTGCGAATGACTGCACGGCAGTGGCCGGGGCCGTCGATAAATTGGATGAACTCTTTCGCCAGTTTTATTTCACTAAACGGTACCTGGCATAGTCGTAAAAGTGACGAACAGCCCGTGCCGAAGTCATCAATCGATAGGCGTATGCCCAATAGGCGCAGGCGATTAAGCTTTTCAACGCTGCTAGCGCAAGCACCGCTAGGACCGTCCTCGGTGATTTCGATGGTTAGTGATGAAAGTGGCAGAGGGTGCTGGCGCAACCGAGTCTCCAAGCGCTCGACAAGTGTTTCGCTCATCAATGCCCAAGGGACAGGTTGAATGCCATGCCTATGAGTTGGCCCTGCTCTAGATGAATCGCCCCGGGTTTCGTAGACACCTCTTTGCCTTAAACTGAGGCCAATTAGGAGGTGCCACGAGCAACCAGCGTTGTCTCGAAGAGTTCGAAATACAATTTGTCAATCAAGTGAACGAAAAGAAACTCTCTGTCGCTGATGACGCGGCCTGTCTTGGCGTATCGACGCATAGCCTTTAAGCCTGGATAATTCGGAGCGATTCGGAAATTGAAGGGCCGCTATTGGGCATGCTGAAATGCAAAAGCTTTAGGGACTGATGTTGTGGCTAAAGGTCAGTGTGGTCGACTCCTCCCAGATGCCCTAAATTACACGGCATACGGCTGGTACCTCTTTTCTTTAATAGTTATGAGGGAGAGAGCTATGCGAGATGCTGTCGAAATAGTGGTCGGCTAATAAACACTTCTCAGTTTATTTAAATTGAATTAGGAAAAGTACGAGTGGAGTCATGATTCAGCTGCTACCCAAAAATAAAACTTTTGATCATTACGCCTTCCTCAGCTTTGCTAAGGAAGGCGTAAGGTTGATTTATGCTGGGTAGGGGTTTCTATTTCTTGTAGATGACGGCTAGCGTTGTCGGATAAAATTTGGCTATTTCGTAGTCTGGGTTGTAGGTTGCAATGTTGTGAGCTGCAATTGTAAGTCCGGCTGCTATTCCACCAACGATAGTAAGTGCTCCGACTCCGAGGGCTGCTATGCGGCCAGCGGTATATACTCTGCACGTGTAGTCCTTGTAGACTCAATTAGCTTTTCTATGGTCTCCACAGTGTCACCAAAAAAATCAGACTCGATTTCTTTTATTTTGAAAGACTTTTTTCTGCGATCATTGAGGAAATTTCCTCGTTAGATATTTTGCTGGCTGAATAAACACTGATGTCCATTTTGTCTCCATTCGCTTGTGCTAGTTCGCAAGTTTTAAAATAGGTCTTTGTTGAGACCCAGGAGCATCATGTTCTTATCGTAGCAAAGTGGTACTGAGTCGCAGTTTCCACCTTGTTGTCTTTACATCCTTTTTATCCACCAACGGAAGATATTTAGGTAAATCCTCATCTTCGATGTCTTGCCCATTGATCGAACAGTTGAAAACCGCCGTTGCCATGCACACAACTTCAAGTTTGCTTACGTCTATCGGGCTTGATGATGGGCTTTTCGTTGCCTGTCGTTCGTAACGCTTTCCTCCGTAGCCTGGACCTGTACCTTCCTTGTAAGCCACAACGGCCCCCGACGTATCTGTGCCCAGATACCATCCGGTTGTGATCCCGTAGATCCCTTCAGGAGCATTGCCCATGAATTCACCACGGTGCGCGCAGGTCCCTGCGCTGTCGCAGTTGACGATTCGCCTTCCATCAACACGCTGCAAAGTTTTGTTGCCGTTCTGATCGACGTAGGCCCTATTTACTGAAGACGGAGAGTTGGGGATAGAGCAGTCGATGTGTTTGATCGCAAGGATAGGCATTGGAGTGGGGGTCGTATCGCATACACGTACGTTCGGGTCTGCGGTAGCTGTCAGGGACACACCTGCCTGTAAAGCGGCAAAAAGCATTGCATTGATCAGCGAGATTTTGACTTTCATCTGAGTGCTCGGTTTTGTCGATGGTTGGATTGAGTTCGTATGATATTCGAATACTACCAAAACGGTAGTATTTGGAAAAAGCTGCGCATGCACGATGCCCCTTTGGAAATTGGGTGTGTGCATGTCAGTACTGGCAAAGCGGATAAAGCAGGCGCGTATTCGGGCGGGGTTGTCGCAAGAACGACTAGGACTGGATGCCGGCTTAGACGAGATGTCTGCAAGCACCCGTATGAACCGGTACGAGTTGGGGAAGCGTGTTCCTGCACCGGATTTGGTCGAGCGTCTGAGCGAGGTGCTCAGTGTTCCTGCGGCGTATTTTTACGCGGTCGAAGATGACGAAGCTGAGCTGCTTATCAAGTTTAGTAAGCTGGGTGCAGACGAGCGCGTGCAGCTTATGCAACACCTGGACCTGCTGCTGGAATCTCAATAGCAACTCAGCAATGCGCCTTTGGTCTACCTTCAGCATGGGTTCAAAGATACTTCGACCCCGGCTTCTGTCGTGATCAACTCGAATAGCAAACCCGCCAGCAGCACTGCAATCAGGATTGGCCAGGAGCGAGCCATGAGAACAGCAAGCGCTACTGCCAACAGGCAGCTGGCCAGAATGCCGAAAAACATGAAAAGCAGACCGACAAAGCGTATGAAATTCATCGTATTTTCCTTCAGGCGGAAAAATGCCTGAGCGGTGATCGCTCAGGCATGTTGGTCGAAAACAATTTTATGCAACTAGTCGAAGAGCCGAGTCGAGTGCGCGTTGCTTGATTTGCGCTCCCTGCCCGAACCAAGCTGAGTCCATCCGGTATTCTGAACTCCTGGCACGACGCTCGTGATCGACATACTCAGTTACTGCGTTTAGCAGGCCCCATGCGGTGCCGCGAGTGGACTCCATGCCTGATCCACGCCCTTTGCCTTCGTATAGGCTTTGCACCTTCTCCAGCGCTCGTTTGTTGGGTAGTACGTCGGGAATGGGATCTTGGGCGTAGGTCTCACATAGCACCTCCATAAAAAAGCTCATCGCCTCAGGCCACTGAACTTTGCGTTCGGAGAGCACGCGCATCCGGTACATGAATTCGTCCCATTGCGAGACGGCAATACCGAGTTGCTTTTTCACAGTCTGCGGATTGAATCGCGTGTTATGTGGGACCTTGATTGCATGGGGGATACAATTCAAGGCAATGCTCAACGTGTTGTTGCAAACCACGCGAACGGTGGTCGGCGTGGCTGTGGTCGCGAGGGTGCCGTCACACGAGGTCGCCAGCAACAAGTAGCCATTAACCTGATCGTTGCCCTTCAAAGTGGCGTTTTGCCCAGTTCGCGCTAATGCCCAGAACTTACGCCCTCCCTTCAGAACACCTGCCGTTTCCAGCTCATAGCCGGACACTTCAGTCAGGTCACGGTAAAACTCCATAACCTCACGCGGCTGGACAATTTGGTAGCGGTTGGATACCACGGACAGCGGAGCCTTGGTGTCGGAACGGTACAGTACCTTTTGCTCTGGGAATGAGTGAATACTGCCCATATGGCCAATAGCGTCGGCTTTGAAGTGGACGGGGCTTTCCTGGATCTGCCAGTCCATACCGGCTTCACGCTGCCAGATCTCGATAGGTTGTTTTTGAGTCAGCTGACTGCCGAGGCCATGCCACGGAGTTGCACCAACGTAAGCCATTTGTTCGATTTGATGAGCCATGATTACGATTCCTTAGGGTGCGAGCCGGCATAAAGGCCACGCATCGCGTGGCCCCGTCCGGACGTATTAAAAGAGAGAAGTGGGAAACGGTTTAAGCAGGGAGGTTGAAACGATGCCCACAGATCAGGCAGAGGTTGTGGGCGAGTACATGTCGGTCAAGCTTGTCGCCGAGTTGAGCGCCTAATGCACAGCCGCCAGCGCCGCCAACAAGCCCACCGAGGATCGCGCCAGAAACGGCTCCGAGGGTAACTCCCAGCGGGCCGGTAATAGCTCCGACGAGCGCCCCTGCCTGACTGCCAGCAAGTGCGGCGCTGGCGCCACGAGCAGCGCCGCCTAGAGTGCCAATGGTAGCGCCAATTTTCATTGCGTGATGGAAAGAAGCGACTTTTAGGGAATGACAGCGAGGGCACTGCAATGACATGGTTCGAAGCTCCATGGTG
>NZ_JAEKFA010000003.1:0-25519 GCF_016650855.1 Pseudomonas sp. TH32
ACAGTTTGGGTTTTCCGTCAATTAGTATTTTTCGAGGCTTCGCTTTGCTGAGCTGACGCAATCGCCGTATCCGCTAGCGTCCTCGCTGTCAGCGTAAACTTCATCGCAGATCTGCTTCGCTTGCTGCGTCGAGGATGCTGTATGTGCCGGTGGATTGCAGGCTGAAGTATTCGCCGCAATTATGGCGGCGATAATCAAACCTAAAGCTATCAGCGTATGACGGGGCTCCATGCTTCGGTTTCCTCGAACAGTTCGTCAGTCGTTGTCCTTGCCTACCGTCACTCCATCCACTGTCAGGGTCAGGAAAACAGGCCAAGTCGAACCGTTCTTGATATCCCACACATAAAAGTGCTTGCCAGGAGTGCCCATAATCTGTGAGTTGTCCTCGACCTGGCGTCTCGCCTGCTCATCCGGCGCGATTACCTGGACGGCGTAACGCGGACGGCCGGTATCTAAGCCATACGGACCAGCCTGTTGAATCGCCCCCGGTTTTATCGGCAGTGAGTGCCCACACGCAAGTCACTTAGATCCAGGCGCTGATCAATGGCACGCAGGTGACCGATCACCGGCCAACACCAGAGGCAGCTATGGATCGCAAGCGGCCTGTCCGGGCATGGACGCCTCAAGCTAGGCCCAAGCAAGCTTCTTGACGGGCAATATTAAAACACCTGAAGGGCAGCAATCGGCCAAAAGCGGACTCTGGTCGCGATTGCGTTCATTCAGGAGCTCCCGAGCTGGCGCAACTACGATGAGTAGTTTTTTTAAATAAAGAAAGGTGCACGACGGCACCTCTCTATTTAGTTGCATTACTCCGAGGACGGGGAGAGCCGCTTACCAACTCATCCTCAGTCCTAGGTTCCCAGTGACGCCCTCCAGCTCATTGGCGTCCAAGTTGGTATTGTAGTCTGCGGCCAGGTACACGCTGACCGTAGATGACAGTTTGGCAACCACGCCTACACCCAGATCGGCGGAGGATGACTTGTGATCGCTCTTGATCCGGTCAACATTGTCATAGGTGACCGTGTCGCTGCCGCCGAAGGTCCGCCAGGCGTTGGCCCGCAGGTACGGTTCGATCGGCGTGTTCTGCACCAGGTAACGCCCCTTCAGGCGTGCGCCGAGGCGACCAGTCCAGTAGTCCTGGGAGTCGAATGACACTTTGGAAATGCCGTCGTTCTGGCTGTCCATGTTCATCTGCTGGTTGATCATCTGCACCTGCGGCTCCACCACCCAATGCTCGGAGATTGCAATCGGATAGCCAGCTTCGGCAGACAACGCCAATGCATGCCCCTTGCTGTCCATCTTCACGCCACGGTCGGATTTGTTATTGCCGTCCAGGCGCGTGCCCATGGCTACCAGGTCCACATACCAGCCTGCTTTGGGATCGGTGAGAGTCCAGTAGGCGCCGAAGTTGTCGCCGTCGAGTTTGACTCGGCCCGAACGACGGTCCTGGAAGCCTTCGGCAAAGCCTTTGACGTCGCCCCGCAGTTGGCTCTGGCCGACAAACAAGCCGAAGCGCTGGATCTGCCCGCCGCTGGTTTCAGACGCGTAGAGATCGTGGCCCACCTGATAGCCTTTGACCGTACCGTCGAAGCTCGGCGACACCGTGCCGGTCCAGCTCTTGTTGAAGTCAATGCCATACGCACGGCCCCAGCCAGCCGGGACGGCGCCGGTTTCGCTAAGAAGGCTTTGTTCGCCCTGGCGGTCATGGAAAGTACCCAGCGCTTGCAGGGTCATCAACTGCGCCGCCGGTACGACCACCGAATACACCGGGACTTCCAGGCGATACAGCGGAATCGGGTCGGCACCCGCCACAGCCGTTGGCAGCGGCGGTGTGGTGGCGGCAGGTTCCGGCGATACTTCGGCAGGCACCTGGGTTGGCGGTGGGACCGGGGGCTCGACCGGCGCGACAGGTTGCGGTGTTGGCGGCTCAACCGGTGGTTCATCCGGGTCGACTACCGGCGGCACGGGTGGAATCGGTGGCTCCGGCACCACCACTGGCGGTACCGGTGGAGGGGTTGGCACTGCCGGTGGCTGTACAGCCACCACAGAGGAACGCAGATACCAATTGTTTTCTGACCCGGCGGTGACACCGCCCTTGAACAGGTAGTACTGATAAGCGCCGGCAGACAGCGAGCCTTTCAAGGCAAAGGCATCGGTGGTACTGACCGCACCGTTGAGAGCCTGCACTACTTCGATCCCGTTGTTTTGGGTGAGGCCGCCAAGTCCGCCAAGGTTGGTGACCGCCAGTTGGGTGTTGCCGCTGATGGTGCCGTCCGAGACCACCAGTTTATCGCTGGCCGAGGAGTCATCCCCAAGCACGGTTTGCAGCCACAACTGGCCGTTGTTACCGACGTAGTTGCCGTGCACCGTCAGCGAGTCGGTGGCGCTGTTGCTGCCGGTGATCATGTCGATGGTGCCGGCGTTGTTGAGGGAGGCCAACTGGCCGGCGGTGTAGGGCCGGATACTGCCTTGGGTCACGGCCAGCACACTGGTGTTGTCGATAGAAAACGTGCCGGTATTACTGGCGCTGTCGCCGAGGAAAAAGTCCCCGGCCAGGTCGAAGTGTGAATTGTTGTTGAGGTTGACGGTCTCCCAACCAATGTATCGAGAGGCCATACTGGAAGTGGTGTTGTTGAAGGTTAGTTGATCATTGCCCAGGCCGCCGTCGATGGATGGGGTGGCGCTCAATAGGCTTTCGGTCAGGCCACTGAGTAGCGCGGTATCGTTGCCGTCGCCCATCAACACGGAGGATTTGATCTGGCCGCCATTGAGCCAATTGAGCGTGTCGTTGCCGACACTGGCGCGGATCTCGCCGTTGATCACGCCGCCGCTGACGGTGATGCTGTCATTACCACCGCTGACGCTGATATTACCGCCAATGGTGCCACCTGAGACGATGATCCGGTCGGTGCCAAATCCGGTGACGAGGTTGCCGAGGATCGAGCCGCCGGACATGTCGTAGATGTTGTTATCCAGCTTCATGTCGACCCGGCCGATGGTGCCACCCGTTTGCTGCGCCACGTCGCCGTCTTCAAAGGCTCCGACGATGGTGCCGCCCGTCATCAGGAAGGTATCGCGGCCATCGCCTTGGGCAAGGGACTGGATCTGTCCTCCTGTCATGACAAAATCATCAATGCCGTTGCCCTGGGAAACCGCACCCGTGACCGTCCCGGCGCTGATACGGAAGCGATCGGCGCCGTCGCCTTGAGTGACGTTACCGACAATGCGCCCGGAGTTCATGTCGACGACGTCGGCGCCAGGCCCGGTGAGGATGTTACCGTTGATAGTGCCGGTGCCGCCGGTTGGGAAGGTCAGAGTATTGTTGCCCACCAAGTCGGTGAGCCCCGTGGCACTGGTGCCGCTGTCGCAGATGTAAGACTCAACGCCGGGGCCGGGAGTGAGTACGCAAGCCGCTTGCGCCTGTTGTAGCGCAAGACTCAAAAGCGACAATGCTCCCACTTGAAGGAGTCCATTTTTTCCGACACGCAGCGCAAGGTGCATAAGTTCCCTCTCATAACGGCAATGTTATTCTAATAGTGTACGAAAAATTGATTTTGTAGTTGTGTCTAGACCATAGGCACGATATCTACAAGTAAATGGGTATTTGGATTGACGGGTGACACGATTCACGTTGCGCATGGCTTTTTGCCCACGGAATACCATTTGAGCCGCCGCATCTCATCTACACTCGACAATTTTCGATGAATAAACACCGCGGAAATAGAGATGGCATAATCATGGCGACCGGAACAGCGAAGTTGTTCAATGATGCGGATGGATCGGGGATCATTACTCCTGATAATGGAGGCGAGGATCTTTTTGCGCATTTCAAAAGCATTCAAGGTGATGGCTTTGGGAGATTGCACGAGGGGTAGAAAGTTGAGTCCCAAGTTGCACATGGCCCGAAGGGATTGCACGCCGATCTTATTCGCGCTGTGCTAGGCGGGCGAAAACCCATGGGGACTGTTTGCGAGTGAGCCAGAGGCCCCGCCGCAAGTTAGGGTGTGCCGAGGGCGGCATGGATGCGACCCTCGGTAGTCTGTAGATGTGCTTACTCCTCAGCCTCGCGGCAGTTAACCTCATACCGGACAACACCTTCCCACTGGCTATCTTCGACACGTGTCTGCGCGACCGCCTCCGCCGTGCTGTTCGACTCGATGGAGACATCACCCTGTCGGGCGTCAGAGCCTTGGCCATTGTTGATGGTTTTGTCGTAAACCGCGCAGTCGAAGTTCTTGGCCCAACTCAGCGCTGGGGTAATTGCTAGCGTCAGCACAATCGACAGGATTTTCGCTTTTTAGCGTTCACGATGAAGCTTTGAAGTGACCACAGTTTATTAGATGTTCTGAGTGTCTGGTTTTTGGCAGGAAGCAGCCCCGGGTCAACGTCCGCTTATGGCCGTTCACTGTCAGTGATGGTTGTTAGGGGGGCAAGTCCGTTGCAAATTGCTGGTTAGGTCGATTGCAAATGAGTCGTCAAGTCAGTGCAAATATCCAGGTGTCAGCGGATCTGGAGAAGTGGCTCCAGCCAGCGGCGTGTTCAGCTAGTCTTCCCACACCAGTTACTCAAGGACGATCTCCATGCCAGATAACTCTGAAGCCAACATAGCCACAGCGGACGCTCTCACACTGCTCCTGCACAACCAGCACGCCCTAGCAGCGGCCCTTGAAGAAGTGACCAAATGTATCTCAGAGAATGGAGTGGGAAGTGTCGCCGCTAACGCAATGGGGGCCATGGAAACGCTGGACAAGAATGCACGAGCCATTACCGATGCGATTATGCGCCTACGCCAGTTATAGGCATCATCTAACACCCGCTCCCCCTTGCAGCTAGCGAAATGATTCTGCTGAATCGACCTTTAATCTGTCACTCGATTCACTGGAACTAATCATTTGAGATGTGGGGAGTACCGATGCGAATTGACTAGCCTTGTTCCCCACTAGAGAGTAATGCTCAGAACACATTCCGGTGCGGGAAACCGTCTTGCCATGACTAGCTGTTAGAATAGCGCTGGTTTCCAGGACGCCCAGGAGCAGTTTTTGACCCTGTATGAGCAGCCTGATAGGCCTGCCAGCTCTGCCGGTGAATTGGACGCTGTCAGGGCCAGCTCTGAACGGGTGCTGACGAATGATCGGGGGTGAGTCTAGGTGATCCAGGAGGTGGCAGCATGATTGACCTAGTGATAATGGATTGACTACTATTCATCTGCACGTAGGCGTGAACCATAGGATAGTTACAGGGATCTTCGGATTGCACCCCGCTTCTGATGAAAGTCAGATGGCCCAGTGCCAAGTAACAGCGTCCTGCCCCGTCGAACGCATGCAATCGACGGCTGAGAATCCCGCCTAGAGCGGGATTCGCCGTTTCTGGCCCTTCACTTTTGCGGCTTCGGCCGATTCCGTAATTCCTTGGGGTATTGGCCCTTGGGTTTTCTTTGCGTATCCATCGCGACCTTGAAGACACTGAGCCCCTTTTTGTTGATCGGGGTTTCCGGTGAGTCTTCGCCAGTGCGTGCGAAATACGCTCTGGTGACGTGAATCCGCAGCAAGCGGTGTTCGCGATAGAAGGTTAGGCACACTTTGTACGGTTCCAGCAGGCGATAGCTCTGTTCAACACGCTCATGGTGAAAAACCGCTCCCCTTCCGTGTGTTAGATCGTAGCGGCTTCCAGCTTCTCTATGATGCCCTTGAGCTGCTTGGAGGCGCCGTAGCGTTTTAGGCAGACCATTTGCTCATGCCGACCGTCTTCGTATCGGTAGGGAGTGTAGTCCGAAGTGCGGGATCAACTCGGTCATCGGCTCAGCATCCAGCTTGCCGATTACACCTGAATTTCTTCCAAAAATGCACGAGCATTGTTTCTAAAAGATCCCGTCATTCGATGGCATCCCTCCTGTTTGGAATCTACAGACGAGCTTTACCTCAGTACCGCACGTTCCTGCTGCGTATTTACACACTCTGGGCCAATAGCGGCCTCGCCATCAGGGATTCGAGCTGACTATTGCGGAGAATCATACGTCGACAGAAAGCTGGGTATTCTCGACTTCGTTTTTTACTTTGATGAGAGGATTAAGTGAAAGCAATTGCTGGGAGTCTTTGAGCGTAATAGAGCGCTCAAGTAATCTACGTGCTCAATAGTAATTGATGGTAAACGTCGCCGTGGCGTTGGCTGGGCCTGCAGTAATGTTGTCGCCAGTTTGGATGTAGCGGGCCTTCAGCGGGATGGTATAGCTGGCGTCCTCCACGGTTCGAGGTGTGATGCCGCTGGCACGAAGCGTGGCTAGTGGCAACGGCGTGCCGATGCTGTCGGCGACTTGCAGGCCGACGCCGGTGGCGGCCGGGTCTTCACCCGGTGCACTGGGGTTGAGGCTCATGATGCCAAGGTTAGGGGTGATCGCGGCTCTGGTCGGATCGAGGCGCACCTGCAGGACGTTGTTTTTGCGCATGGTCAGGTTGCTGGCCATCCCATTGCTCGCCCAATGAGGACCAATGTCTTGGTAATAACCCCTGAAGGCCGGGCAGTTGTTCAGGGCGATGGAGAAGTCTTTCCATGGCGTAAAGGTGTTCCTGCCTGAGAACTCACTGGTCATATGTGTACCCATGGGTACGGCGACGTCGGGCGTAGAACAGGTGCGCGAGACGATGAAAATGCTGCCGGAGAAACCCACGCGCTGAATTTCAACATTGTTGCTGGTGATACGCGACTGGGCCATCGTCGGTAGCGACACCCCCTGAATCGTGCCCGGTGACACTTCACCGATCTTGATTAATGACATATCGAACGCCAGTGGCGCCTGGATTGACAGGACACAGACGTTCGTTCCACCACCACAGTTCGTGCCGTTGGTCGATGCCGGAAGTGCTACTCCATTAAACCAGAGAGCCACACCGATGCCGGGCACACCCGTCTGATACACGCGTCCTCCATAGGGGGTACCCGCCCAGCTTGACAATGGCAATGGCGTTGTCGGCAACCATCGTTTGGCCTCCATGTTATATAGACCGGGCGAGCACGCCAAACTTACTAACGTTGAGGCGTCGAACGTTTGCCGATAGATCTCTGCCCCCAAAGGCACATCTCTGCCGACGGTCAGATAGCCCCCCAGCAAAGGCTGGGTACGGATCATGCTGGATGTACCGTCGGCGAAGCTGCAATTAGCCAAAGCCGTCCCCGCCAACAACGACAACCCCAACACCGCAGCACTTGCTTTCATCACGTTCATCACTTGGTCTCCTGTGCGCTGTTCACAGAAGCAACGCGGTTATCTGGTTGGTTGGCCGAGCACACCGCGTCCACTTGCTGCAGGTGCTTGCCTTCGCTTTTCACCGACGGCAACGGCAATGCACATTGCTGCCCGGCCTGAGTGCCCCAACTGA
Organism: Pseudomonas sp. TH32; assembly: GCF_016650855.1. Classification (NCBI taxonomy): domain Bacteria; kingdom Pseudomonadati; phylum Pseudomonadota; class Gammaproteobacteria; order Pseudomonadales; family Pseudomonadaceae; genus Pseudomonas; species Pseudomonas sp. TH32. The sequence goes on from NZ_JAEKFA010000003.1 coordinate 7,374, forward strand.
TCAGCAGTCGGTGCGCATTGTCCTTGACCCGTGCATAGAGCTGGCCGCCCTGGCCAACCACACCTACCGACACGCCGCGGTCATCGACCACGCTGGCGCCGAACGGCAAACTGCTGCCGTCGGTCAGGGTTACGATGAGTAACAGCGCCTGGCCGTTGTTGGTACCGTATTTGAGCGCCACCACGGCACCGGCTCGCGGCGCTACTTGCTGGCTGGTTTCGCTCAACTCGACGTTCATGTCGGTGCCTAGCGGATCGATAGCCACTTCGTTCAATTCGTATGGTCGCAAGTAAGGCACCACCGCATTGCCACGCTTGTCGAGGCGCAGGCCGGGGAAACCGACCACTTTGGCACCTTCGGCGCCTTTGGCAGTTATCACTGCCATGGTTTCGCCGCGATAGGGGGTCAGCGTCAGGCCGTTCGGGTGTACGACCACGCTGCCGCTGGCGTTCAGCGACAGGCTGTCGTAGCCAGCGCCGTGGCTGACAGTAGCGCCGACGATGGCTTTGGGGCCTATGTACTGGCCGTTGACTGAAGTACTGTTTTCGCGCGTTGCGCCGTCATGCCCTGCGGTCACGCCATAGTTGTACTGGCGATCGACACCGGCAGTGCCGCTGAGCGTTGCCTGCTCGCTGTAGGCGCCTTGGGTGTCACGCATCAAACGTGCGGACAGTTGTGGATTGTTGATCGAAGAGCCGAATTCCAGCGGCATGCTCACCGTGAACAGCAGGCTGTTGTCCATATCGCCTATGCCCATGCGCGCACGGTTGGCACTGACGCCGTAACTGACCGATCCGACCTGCTTGTTGTAGCTGAACTGGTACTGCACGTCGCGGCCCGGCAGGTTCCAGTAATTCTGGGTAAACCCGTTGAAGGCCACCTGGCCCCATTCGCCCAGGCTCTGGTTGGCGGTCAGCGACAAACGACTGCGCGCGCGGCCATACAGGCGGGTGTCCAGGCCCCTGCGCTCGGCATCGAGCAACTGCACGGCATTGCTGAAGTCCAGGTAGTTTTCCGTGGAGAAGCGCGTCGCCGCCACGGCGAGGTTGCTACCTGTGCTAAGGATGTTCTTGCTGTAGCTCAGGCGTGCACTCTGGCCGGTGGCGGTGCCGCTTTTGAGTTCGGTCTGCGCGTGGGTGACGTCTACCGCCACAGCCCCGACCGGCGTGCTGAATGCCAGGCCGCCGAGGGTCGAACGGTAGTCGTCACTCAATTGCGCACCGCCGTACCCGGTGAAAATGTTGCTCAGTCCACGCTGATAGGTGCCCTGGAAAAGCTTCGCCTGGCGGTCGATGTAGTTGTTGCGGGTTTCACCTGCGGTGACGCTGAAACGCGAAGTCCCTGGGCGCAGCAACTGCGCGGTGGAGGCAAATGGCACGATGAATGATTGTTCGCTGCCATCGGCTTCGTAGACAGTCACGTCGAGGTCACCACCATAACCGGTCGAGTACAGGTCATCGATTACGAAAGCGCCCGGCGCCACTGTGGTTTCATACAGCAGGTTGCCGGCCTGACGGATCGCCACGCGCGCGCTGGTGCGGGCAATGCCGCGGATAATCGGCGCATAGCCACGCCGGGACTCGGGCAGCATGCGATCGTCGGTGCCCAGTTGCACACCGCGATAAGCCAGAGTGTCGAAGATCTCGCCGCTGGTGTTGGCTTCACCCACGGTCAACTGGCTCTTGAGCGAGGTGATATCGCGCTGGGCGTAGGTATTGAGGGCCTGGTAGTTCTGACCGTAGAAGGTGTCCCAACTGGCCGAGCCGTTGTGGCGCAAGCGCCAATCGCCAACGTTCAACCCGGCATTCAACCCCAGGTACGCCGAGTCATAATTACCGGTGTCGGTCTTGTTGTGGTTGGCGTTGAAGTTATAGCTCAGGGTTCCGGCGGTGACGCCGCGATCCCACAGTTCAGGGCTGACATAACCACGCGCATCACGACGCAAGGCAATCTGCGGAACGCTGATATCCAGTTGCTGGCTGGACGGCGAAAACATCGCCGTCGCGCCCTCGATCAACCCTGCGATATCGAGGCACTCGGCACCGCTTTCCACGCTTGTCATGGCCTCGGCGGACAACCGTCGAAAATCCACCCCGATCAGTTCAAGCAGGCCACGGCTGAAGCACATCGTCGGGTGGCTGCCGTCGTCATTTGCGTTGATGCGAATGTCCTGGCGCGTCACCAGTTTGCCGTTGACCGCGACATCGGCACGGTACTCGCCCGGCAACACCGGGTTGCCCTGCTGGTAGGCGCTGAGGTCGAGGCTGCGCGAGTCTTCAGGCAAAAATGCGTCGTTGAATTGCACGTCTTCGGCCCATGCCGCCTGGGTGGCAAGCGCAACTGAAGTGCCGGCCAGTGTCTGGAGTACCAGGGAGGCCAGCGGATTCAGGGCAAAGCGAGGCCGAGCCTGCGGGCGCGCGCCCAGGCGTGGGAGAGTCTTCATAGGTTACTCGTGCGCTAAAACGTTCGCGGGAAGATCAAGGCTTGAGCGGTTGCTTCACCGGCACCAGGGCGCCATAGTCGTTGATGGCGTTGAACTCGACCTGCGCCGCAGCACCGGGCATCGACTTGAGCGTGGGCAAGGCAAAAATCTTGGTTTCACCCGGGCCGACCATGCCGTTTTCACTCTCGAAACGTTGCGTGCCAACCGTCAGAGCCAGTTCGACCTGGGACATATGAAACGCGGTCGGATTGAAGGCTTGCAGGGCGAAACCCTGTTCTGCCGGTACGACTTTCCATTGCACCTGCTGCAGGGTCTCGACAGGGTTCCCTGGCAAGCCGTCAGGACGGTAAAAAATCTTGATACGCGAACGAAATGCCATCTGCAGCACGTTCAGGTCTGCCGGGCCTTCGGCTTTTGGCGGGATCTCCAGCACGTTTAACCAGAACACCGACTCCTTGTTGGCCGGTAACGTTGCGCCAGTGAACATCAGGCGCAGGCTCTGGCCTTTGCTCGGATCAATACGCGACACCGGGGGCGACAATACAAACGGAGCCTTGGAACTAGTCGGGCTCGATTGCATATCACCGCTGTCGACCCAGGATTGCACCAGCACGGGACGCGCGCCGTTGTTGTCCAATTTGACAGTGATTTCTTTCTGACTCGCCGGGTAGACCAGGCGCGTCCCGGTGATAACCACACCAGCCTTGGCTTGCGAATACATCAGCATGGACAGCATCAGTAATGCGCTTATTCGAATAACACTTGCGTAACGCATGACGCACCTCATTTGCCACACCCTGACGTACCCTGTCCGCCTTGGACAGGGTACGTCAGGGTGCTGTCGGCTTACTGGTAGTCGACGTTGTAGGTCACGGAGCTGACCACGGTGCCTGGGGTGGTGGCGCCGGTTGCGAAGTACTGCACGGCATATGGCATGTTGGCGGCGCCGGTTCCGTCTATGGTGTTGCGGGTGGTGCTGGTGATCTGGTTGGTGTTACCCGCCTGAATCGCTGCGCCGCCCTGCAGGTCAACCAGTTGCAGTTGTACATTGGTCGCGGTGCCCGTCATGTTGTTGAGGTTGCCGCTGATCGGGTCAACCGTGGCACCGGCGTTGAAGAAAGCCGCGGCGGTGGTTGCGGTACCAACGCAGTTGCTCAACTGGATGTTGAAACCGGTCTGGCCTTCAACCTGGCCCGGAGTGGTCAACAGGCCGGTAGAGATGGTCGGCAGGGTCACGGTGGCGATGGCAGGCGACACCACGCCGTCAACGGCTATGGTGCAGGTCTGGTTACGCAGTTCACCGTTGAAATTGATAGTGCCGTCGGCGGCATTGGCCAATTGTGCTCCGGTTGCGGAAACCAGTACGGCGATGGCGAGAGCTTTGCGATTCATGGGACAACTCCAAAAGTAAGGTACGAGCCTGTCGCGAAAGCCTGGATGGTTGGAGGACGCGAAATGCGTCGAGCGTTACAAACCATTTGCTGGGCGACAGGGTGATCTTGTGCTTTGGGAAAACTTATTTGTGTAGGTGCGTTCCCTGTGATTTGTAGGAGCTTTCCTACAGGCTCCACTAGCATTGCCGCTCAGATGTTGTATCTCGGCTAAAACTAGCAAAGCACGAGCTTGCTGTTTTATGTACCAAACAAACTCACCCTTTTCGATCATCGCGGTCTTAACGCCCGGGATTGGCCGGAGGCAACGTTTGCAAGTGTTCCGGATGAGTTATTCACTACAGTGGGACGCTAGTTGCACAGGGAAATTTCCCACAAGAAGCAAGGCGGTTTCCTTCGTTGAGGGTTGCCTATGCTCGTCATTATGTCCGTCTTCGAGCTTGAAAACGGTTGATGACAATGCCTTCACCACGTGTCCTGGTTATGGAAAACCAAAGTTTCCAGCGCAGTGCCCTGGTTAATATGTTGCGACGGCTCGGGGTGCGGGAGGTGTTGCAAGCCAGTAATAGCGAACAGGCGATGATCCTGATGCAGCGCACCGGCGGCGTGGATATCGTGCTGTGCGACCTGTGCGACAAGGGATTCGAGCAGGTGGAGTTCCTGCGCTATGCCAGCCAGATCGGCCTGGTTCAGGCGGTGGGGTTGTCCAATGAGCTGCGTCCGGAGCTGCGCCGGGCCCTGGGACATCTGGAATTTTTGTCGGGTGTGCAACTGCTGGGTATCTTGAGTACGCCTTTGCAGCCGCAAGCGCTGGACCGCTTGCTTAAACGGTATCGCTCGATACCGCCGGCGGCGCTCAAGCCCCCGGCCATGGCCCCGCTGCCCAGCGAAGAAGAAATACAACTGGGCCTGGCCCTGGGTGAGTTCCGCGGCTGGTTCCAGCCCAAACGGATGATGAACGATGGCAGCCTCGCCGGCGTGGAGGCTTTAGTACGCTGGGAACACCCGGCACGGGGCTTGCTGTTGCCCAAGGACTTCCTCGCGGCAGTGCTGGCCTATGACCTGATCGATGAAATGTTCATGCAACTACTCGAACAAGGGCTGAAATTGCTCGCCGTACTGCATCGTCAGGGCACCGTGCTGGAAATGTCTTTCAACCTGCATGCCTCGCAACTGGCCCGCCATGGGCTGATCGAGCATATCCAGAGCGCGCTGCAACGCCACGATCTGTGCGCTTCGGCGCTGGTGTTCGAGCTGGCTGAAAACGGCTTGCTGGACTTGCAATCCCCCATCCAGGAAAACCTGCTGCGCCTGCGCTTGATGGGCTGCGGTTTGTCGATTGATGATTTTGGTGTGGGTTTCTCGTCACTCAAGTTGCTGTGCCAGTTACCGTTCAACCAGATCAAGCTCGATGGAGACCTTATCCGCACCCTGAGCGAACCGCGTAGCCAGGCCATGGTCGGTAGCACCCTGGCATTGGCTCGCTCGCTGGACATGAGCCTGGTGATTGAGGGCGTCAGCAGCCGACATATTCGTGATGCCCTGATCAGCCTCGGTTGCGAGGTGGGGCAGGGGTTTTTCCTGGCCCGGCCAATGACCGGCCACGACCTCCTGCATTGGTTGGCGCGGCAGGACGTACAGTCGGCAAGTTCGCCGGTGGGCTAAGCAGCAAAACTTCAGAATTTTCCTACACTTCAGTCGTGTTCGTGTAACTTGAGCGACGCATCGGCTGGTCGTTAATCCATCGTTTTGTGTAGCAGGTGCTTCTGTCACCGGATCATTCCGGCGCACCTACAGGAGGTTACATGTATACCGCTTTGGTTGTGGATGACCATCCCTTCATTCGCTCGTCCGTCAAAATGCTGCTCAGCCAGGTTCAGTTCAAAGTCGTGGCCGAAGCCGATAACGGCTCAGATGCGGTGCAGTTGGCACGGGAGCATGTGCCCGACCTGATCATTCTCGACATCGGCATGCCCAAGCTCGACGGCCTCGAGGTGCTCAACCGAATCACGTCCCTGCGCCTGCCGAGCAAAATCCTCGTATTTACCTCGCAATCGGCGATGTTTTATTCAATGCGCTGCATGAAAGCCGGTGCGGCTGGGTTCATTTCCAAGACCAACGACATGGAGGAAGTGACCAAGGCAATCAAAGCCGTAATGGACGGCTACACCTTCTTCCCCAATTTGGCAAACAGCTCGGTACGGCGCAATGATGCCGAGGCTACGGATCACGAGTTGATCCAGAATCTCTCTGACCGCGAATTAACCATTTTGCAACAACTGTCCCTGGGGCTGACCAACAAGGAAATCGGCGACGCCATGCTGATCAGCAATAAGACGGTGAGCACTTACAAGACCCGTCTGATCGAAAAGCTCAACGTGAAATCGGTGGTGTACCTAGCCGACTTTGCCAAGCGCAATAACCTCATCTGAATGAACACACTTCTTCGACACGGCTTGCTGGGCCTGCTGTTGCTCGGAACCCTGGGCAAAGCCCTGGCGGCGCCGCAAATGCTCAAGCTGCATGGGCGCTCCGACGTCAACGACTACAGCGTGGGCCTGGACGAGGCCGACTGGAGCTGGCTGCGGGGCAAGGGCACGCTGGTGTTGGGATCTTCAGCGCCGGACTATTCGCCGTTCAGCATTACCAGTAATCGCCACGACTATGAAGGTTTTACCGCCGACTACGCGCAGTTGGTGGCGCAACTGTTGCATATCAACGTCCGCGTTCATCGGTATGCCTCGCGGGATGAGGTGCTGGCGGCGCTCAAGGCTGGCGACGTCGATATGTTGGGCAGCTCCAACGGTTTTGAAGCAGCAGACCCGGAACTGCAACTCTCCAACGCCTATGCAGAGGACCAACCGACCCTGGTCACTCGCGTCGGCGACAGCCAGAACCTCGACCCGGAACTGGCAGGCAAGCGCGTGGCGATGCTTTATCACTACCTGCCGCCCAAAACCGTTGAAGACTTTTACCCGAAGGCCAGCTTGCTGCTTTACCCGTCCACCCTCAGCGCCATCGGCGCCGTGGCGTTCGGCCAAGCGGACGTGTACCTGGGTGATGCGATCAGTGCCAATTACTTGATCAACCGCAACTACCTGAACAATGTGCAACTGGCGGACTTCTCACGCCTGGAAGTCAGCAACTTTTCGTTTTCGGTCAAGCGGGATAACGGGCGGCTGCTGCGGATTATCAACGCGTCATTGGCGGCGATCCCGGTTACCGAACGCCAGACAATCCTGCGCCGCTGGAGCGCTGGCGGCGCAAGCATGCCCGGCCAGCGTCCGTTGCATTTCAGCGTCAATGAGCAGCGCTGGCTGGATAAACATCCGCGGTTGCGGGTGGTCGTGGACGACAGCTTTTTACCCATATCGTTCTACACCGACGCAGGCGAGTTCCGTGGCATTAGCGCTGATGTGCTGGCGAAGGTCGCGTTGCGCACCGGATTGAAATTCGAGGTGCAGCGGGTGAATTCCGTAAAGGAGATGATTGAAGCCATCACCACTGACAAGGCGGATCTGTTGGTCACCCTGACGCCCAGTGATGAGCGCGAAGCGGTGCTGCGTTTCACGCGACCATACCTGGCTACACCGTTCGTGCTGGTGAGCAGCAATAGGCCCGGCAGCCCTAACACGCTGGATGACATGAATGGCAAGAAGCTTGCTGTAATCCGCGGAAACGCCACCCGTGACATGCTCATCGAGCAGTACCCGGGCATTCGCCTGGTGGATGCGGAAAACGCTCAGGACGCAATGGCCATGGTTGCCAACGGCCAGGCGGATGCAGCAGTCAACTCGCTGATTACGGCGCGCTACATGATTTCGCGCCAGTATCGTGACCGCTTACGAGTGACCAGCACCGTTGGTGTGACCAACGCCCGGGTGGCTTTCGCCACCGCAAGGGGGGCACTGGAGTTGTTCTCGATCATGGATAAGGCGTTGCTGAGCATTGCGCCCGAAGAAATGGATGAGCTGACCAACCGTTGGCGCAGCCAGGTCGTGGTGGGTGACAGCTATTGGCTGCGCAACCGCAGCGCAATCATCCAGGGTTTCGTGATTGCCGCCGTGTTGCTGTTGATTGCCCTGGGCTGGATCGCCTACCTGCGGATGCTGATGCGCAAGCGCAAGCAGGCCGAGCAGGCGTTGAGCGACCAGGTTGAGTTCATGCGGGTATTGATCAACGGCACACCGCACCCGATCTATGTGCGCGACCGGCAGGGCAAGCTGCTGATCTGTAACAGCGGTTACCTGGAAGTGTTCAACGTCGAGCGCGAGCAGGTGATCGGCAAGACCGTATTGGACGGTGTGCTGGGCGACCCGGATGAGGCCGCCGCGTATCACCGTGACTATCTGCAGGTGATGGACAGCGGCGAAGCGCAGCTACAGGACCGCAGCCTGAGCATGCCCGATGGCCGAGTATTGACCATCTACCACTGGATGCTGCCGTACCGCAGCAGCACCGGCGAAGTCAGCGGCATGATCGCCGGCTGGATCGATATCAGCGAGCGCCAGCGCCTGCTGGAAGACGTCCACGCCGCCAACCGCGCCAAGACCACCTTCCTGGCGACCATGAGCCATGAAATTCGTACGCCTATGAACGCGGTGATTGGCATGCTCGAACTGGCGACGAAAAAGGCTGACCAGGGCGTGATGGATCGCTTTGCGATTGACGTCGCTTCCGGCGCGGCGCGGGGCTTGCTGGACCTGATCGGCGACATCCTCGACATTGCCCGCATCGAGTCCGGGCGTCTGTCCCTGAACCCGGAGCGCGCCAATCTGCGGGAACTGCTGGAGTCGGTGGTACGCATTTTTGAAGGCTTGGCGCGGCAGAAACAGCTGCAACTGCAGCTGGACCTGGATGCCGGGGTCAATTGCGATGTGTTGATCGACCCGCTGCGTTTCAAGCAGATCGTGTCCAACCTGCTGAGCAACGCCATCAAGTTCACTGCCCAGGGCCAGGTGCGCTTAAGTGTTCGAACGGAAACGGGCAAGGAGCAATTGGGGGTAAGACTGCAGGTTGAGGACTCCGGTATGGGCATTGGCGAAGAGGACCAGAAACGCCTGTTCAGCCCCTTTACCCAAGCCAGCAACAATGACCAGTCGGCTCGCAGCGGCTCCGGCCTGGGCCTGGTCATCAGCCGCACACTCTGCGAAATGATGGGCGGGCGCCTGACCCTCGACAGCACATTGGGCAAAGGCACGCGCATCGACGTGCGGCTTGACCTGACCACGCTTGAACCGTTGTTCGACGCCGCCCCGGTCGAGGATGAGCCGGCAGTGATGAACCACGCATTGAACATCCTGATAATTGATGATTACCCGGCCAACCGTCAGTTGCTGACCCAGCAACTCAATTACCTGGGGCACCGGGTTGAGGATGCTGAAGATGGCGCCCATGGGTTGCGGGCCTGGCGGAACGGGCAGTTCGATGTAGTGATCACCGACTGCAATATGCCCCTGATGAACGGCTACGAATTGGCCCGGGCGATCCGCGCCGAAGAGACGTCCCGTGGCTTGCCACCGAGCCTGGTCCTGGGGTTTACCGCCAATGCGCAACCGGAAGAGAAGGTCCGCTGCCTGGCGGCCGGCATGGATGACTGCCTGTTCAAGCCCATCAGCCTCAAGGATTTGAGTGTACGCCTGGCAGGCCTGGCAACCGAGCAGAGGCCTGCGCAACCCTGGTTTTCGGCAGATGACGATATCGACCTAAGCAGCGTTGAACATCTGGCTGGCGGTAACATCGCCTCGATCAAAAGCCTGCTGGGCGACCTGGCCGGCAGTAATGAGCAGGACATGGCGCGCCTGATGCAGCTGTTTACCCGCCACGACCTGCAAGGCCTGGCGGACCTGGCCCACCGGGTCAAGGGCGGCGCGCGGATCATCAAGGCCCAGGGGCTGATTCGCTGTTGTGACGACCTGGAGGCTGCCACCAAGCGAGCAGACGCCACGCTACTGACCGAGACGGTGGATGCGCTGCATCAACAGATGGAGCTGCTCAGCGAACGTCTTGAGCGTTACCTCGCCTGAATATTAGGAGAGGAGGCAGCAGTTGGCAGCAGGAAATTTCCTACAAAAATGCGGCAGCGTTCATACGTCATTTACTCATCACAACTCCGATACTGAGCCTCGTTGAACGGCCCCACCGACCAAGCGGACCGGGCCCTGCAACCTGATTGAAGTCCTCACTGGGCTTCAGACTTTCCTCATTATCTGGATTACGTTATGAACAAGTTTGCGCTCAAAGGTCTGTTTGCCGCTGTCGTCCTCGCCGCTGGTTCCCAAGCTGCCATGGCCGCTGACGGTGAAATCAACTTCGTCGGCAGCGTGACCGACAACACCTGCCCAGTGGTTGTGACCGACCTGAACGGTTCGGCCGGTGCCGGCGATGTGGGCCTGGGTGATGTACCTGCCACCTCCCTGGCTACCACCGGCGCTGTCGCCGGTGGCGGCGCGTTCACTCTCACCATCGACACTACCGCCCCAGGTTGCAACGTCACCGGCAAGAGCGCCGTGGTCAAGTTCCTGTCCCTGAGCGGTACCGCTGGCGCCAGCGGTCAGTGGATTGGTATCGCCCCGGAAGCGGGCCACGCTACCAACGTTGCGGTACAGATCAAGGACGCCACCGACAAGGACGTGCAACTGGGCCTGGAATCCGCTCCGTACCTGGACCTGAGCCAGCCGCTGCGCTTCACCGCCAACTACATCGCTACCGGCACTGCGACCTCCGGCCCGGCTAACGCCAAGGCTGCGTTCACCGTCGAGTACCAGTAAGCCCTGTTGATGCGCCGCTGCAGCGTTGATGCGCGCAGCGGCCATCCCCTCGCTCACGGCAAGAGGATGATCGAAATGAACGTTTCCCCCTTCAAGAAAGCATCGGCCCTGGCGCTGTTGCTCAGTGCCGCACTGCTCAGCACAGCCAGCCACGCTGGTGTGATGCTCGGCGGTACGCGGATCGTGTTCGACGGCAACAAACGCGATGCGGCGATCACCGTCAGCAACACCACGGCGCAGCCGTACATGGTGCAGACCTGGGTCAACACCGAAGCCGATGACATGACCACCGCCACGCCCTTCGTGTCCACGCCACCGCTGTTCCGCCTGGACCCGCGCAAAGAGCAAATGGTGCGTATCCAGAAAGTCGCCGGCAACCTGCCGACCGACCGTGAATCGGTGTTCTATTTCAACGCTCAGGAAATCCCGGTCGCCAGCGAAGGCAATGCCAATACGCTGAAGATCGCCATGCGCACCCGCGTCAAATTGTTCTATCGCCCGGCCGGCCTCAAGGGCAATGCGATGGAGGCACCGTCGAAGCTGACGTGGAGCCTGGCGCAGGAACAGGGCAGGGCAGTACTGGTGGTCAACAACCCGTCGCCGTTCCATATCTCGTTTATTGGCGTGACCGCCAAATCCGCCGGCCAGAGCGTCGAGGTCAACGAGCCGACGATGGTCGCGCCGATGAGCAGCCAGCGCTATCCGCTGCAAGGTTTCAAAGGCACCGGCGGTGAAGTGGTGTTCTCGGCCATCAACGACTACGGCGGCTACAGCGAGCCGCAGACCGTGCCACTGAACCGCTGATTCCTTTTCTTTCTGTAGACGTTTGCGCGTGCCACGGCTGTGGCGCGGCGGCCGGGTATTGCCATGCGATTCGATAACTCCTTCAGCTTTAGTCGTTTGCCCTTGTGGGTCGCCGTGGCGGCCGCCTGTGCCGGTGAGTTGGCCGTGGCCGGTGAGCCCGCCAAGTTCGATGCCAGTTTCATGCAGTCGTTTGGTGGCACCGATGCCGGGCCAAACCTCGACCTGGATGCGGTGGCTAACAGCGGCAGCATCGGTCCTGGTACTTACCCGGTACTGATTCGCCTGAACCAGAGCTTTTTCGACCGGCGTGACATGACCTTCATCAAGGACGAGCAGGGCAGCGACGTGCGGGTATGCCTGTCCGAAGCCTTTCTCAAGGAGCTCGGGGTGAAGCTGGATGCGTTCAAAGTACCCGGCGAAACGCTGCCCGCGTGCATCGACCTGGCTGCGCTGATCGAAGGCGCCTCGGTGACCTTCAACGCCAACTACCTGGCCCTGGATATCAGCGTGCCGCAGATCGCCTTGAGCCGGGATGCGGCCGGCTACGTGGCACCGTCGGAATGGGACCGCGGCATCAATGCCGCAATGCTCAACTACCAGTTTTCCGCCGCGCAAACCACCAGCGATGCTCGTGGCACCGGCAACCAGTACAACCTGTATGCAGCCGGTGGGTTCAACCTCGGCGACTGGCGTTTTCGCTCCAGCTCATCGTTCCGCCAGGACGATGAAGGTGGACGCAAGTGGCAGCGCAGCAATACCTACGCACAACGGGACATCACGCCGCTGAAAGCCACGCTGACGATGGGCGAGAGCTTCACCCCCGGCGATGTGTTCGACAGCGTGCCGTTTCGCGGTGTGCAACTGGCTTCGGACATGGGCATGTTGCCGGACTCGATGCAGGGCTACGCCCCGGTGATCCGTGGCATTGCCGAGACCCAAGCTAAGGTCGAAGTGCGCCAGAACGGCTACTCGCTTTACACCACTTACGTGGCGCCGGGCGCTTTTGAAATCAACGACCTCAACGCGGCCTCGGGCAGCGGCGACCTGGAAGTGATCATCACCGAAGCCGATGGCCGCGAGCGCCGCTTCACCCAGCCGTACGCGACCCTGGCCAATATGCTGCGGGAAAAAACCTGGCGCTACAGCGCGACAGTGGGCGAGTACAACTCGGCCAATGGCGGCGAGCGGCCAATGTTTACCCAGGCGTCGCTGGCCTATGGGTTGCCGTTCGACCTGACGCTGTACGGTGGCTTTCTGGGGGCTGATTTTTACCGTGCCGGTGTGGTTGGCGTGGGTAAGAGCCTGGGCAGCCTCGGCGCCGTGTCGATCGACGTCACCCAGGCCCAGACCGACGTACCTACGACTGTCACTGCCAAAGGCGAAAGCAAAAAGGGCCAGAGCGTCGGCGTGCGCTACGGCAAGGCGTTTGAAAGCGGCACCTCGGTTCGCTTCGCCGGTTATCGCTATTCCACCGAAGGCTATCGCGACTTCAGCGAAGCCGTGGATTTGCAGCAACCCAACGAATACAGCCAGTTCTCCAAACGCAGCAAGGTCGAGGCAAGCGTCAACCAGGCCCTGGACAACTACGGCTCGCTGTATTTGAACCTGAGCAAGCAGAACTACTGGGGCACGTCCCGGGAAGACAAGCAGATGCAGTTGGGTTTCAACACCCAGTATAAGGGCGTGACCTATGGCGTGTACGCCAGCAAGACTCTGACAGACGACTTCGGCTCCAACAACCAAGTGGTTTTCACCGTGTCCATGCCCCTGGGGCAAACCCGCAGCACTGGTACGTTCAGCGTCACCCGCAATAACGACGGCAGCCTTGATCAACGGGCCGGCCTCAGTGGTCGCGATGGCAACCTGAACTATAACGTCAACGCCAACCGCGTGGAAAACACCGGAAACAATGGTTCGGCGTTACTGGGCTACCGCGCACCGTTTGCCCAGTTGGGCGCCGGTGTGAGCGTCGGCTCGGGCTACCGCCAGACTTCGGTCAGCGCGGCTGGCTCGGTGCTGGCCCATGGCGATGGCGTGGAATTCGGCCAGACCCTGGGTGAAACCGTCGCACTGGTAGAGGTCAAGGACACGCCGAAGGTTGGCCTGCTGAATGCCCCGGGCACCCTGACCAACGATCGCGGGTATGCCCTGGTGCCGTACGTCACGCCGTATCGCAAGAACCGCGTGGCCGTGGACACCAGCGAGCTGGATACCAGCGTCGACATCGCCGAAGGCGTGACCAATGTTGTGCCGCGTCGCGGTGCGGTGGTCAAGGCGGTATTCGCCGCTGGCCGTTCGGAAAAAATACTGCTCAACGTGCGCCTGCAGGACGGCTCGCTATTGCCTTTCGGCACCACCGTGCAGGACGACCAGGGCGCCAGCGTTGGTGTGGTTGGACAGGCGGGGCAGGTGTTGCTGTCTGCCAGCAAGGGCACGACATACACGATGAAGTGGGGTGGCGAGGCTGCCCAGCAATGTGAAATCAATTTGGATATCAGCAGCACGCCAGCCACCGACGGTTACCGGGTGATGGATGCTGTTTGCGGAGAATCTCGTCCATGAAAACTTTTAGTGCTGTGTCCTCGACCCAAGACTTGGCTTTGCCCGCGCGTAATGTCTGGAAGAAACGCTTGATGATGAGTGCGCTGGCGGTGCTGCCGGTGGTTATTTCACAAATGGCTGCGGCTGACTGTGCTGCCACCGTTGCGACTCAGAGCATCCATGCCGTAGGTGACCTGTTCATCCCTCAGGACGCCCCGGTGGGATCGACCATTGGCGCGGTCAAGTACACCCGGTTTCCTATTATCAACTGCGCGACGACTACCCCGTTTTCGATCCAGTCCACCATGCTGACTGCCAAGGCGCCTAACGTCACAGCAGCCATTGGTGCAGTGCAAGGCAGTCAGCTCTACACGACTAACGTTCCAGGAGTCGGAGTCGGAGTAGTCAACGAAAGCCGGCCCGCCTATATGTGCCTGACGTCTGGCAGCTGGTACTTCCCGCTCACGTTCAACGGCTGCAATACCGGTGGATTTAGCGCCAACACCAACAACAGCCTGATCCTGATCAAAACCGGACCTATCCCGGCAGGAATCAACGATTTCGGCAACTTGCAGGTGTACACCGTCGATATCAACAACAACGGCACCCCGTTCAACTGGATCGATGGCCGCCTGACCGGAACCGTGACCGTGGCGGGCTGCAGCATGCCCGCAGCCGTGGGCAACATCATCGATGTGCCCATGAAGAACTGGGAGAAGCGCGTGTTCAACGGCCCGGGAACCGTCACGCCCACCGAAGGGTTCAACATCGCGCTCAACAACTGCGTGGCCGGGACCTATGCCGGAAATCCTACCTGGAACTATTTTCGCGGCAACAACGCGAACATCCGCCTGGACGGCGCCAAGGGCTCGATGATTGTCGACGCCAGCCAAGGTGTGCTCGGCCTGAATAGCGAAGCCACCGCCACAGGCGTCGCCGTGCAAGTGCTGAAGCAGGATGGAACCCCGCTGCCACTGGGCGTCGACGTGCCGATCATGCCGGTCCAGGACGGCAATACCAACTTGCAGTTCGGTGCCCGCTATATCCAGACCGCCGGCGACGCTACCGGGCCACAGCCCGGCAGCGCCACCGCGACCGCCAACTTCACCATTACCTACAAATAGGAAACTCCCCATGCAACGGTTTACCCGTCGCTTCATGGCTGCTTGCGTACTGTCCACTGTGGTTGCCAGCGGTGCAGCAATCGCCAACGATCACCCGACCATCCGCGCCATGTCCGGTGCCGAGCAGATTAAGCAATTGCCGGCCGCCAAGACCGCGCTGATCGTGATCGACTTCCAGAACGAATACTTCACAGGGCGCATGCCGATCCCGGATGGCGCCAGCGCCCTGGCGAAAGCCCGTGAGCTGATCAACTATGCCGATAGCCACAAGATTCCGGTCTACCACGTGCAACACGTGTCGCCGGCCGGCGCTGCGGTATTTGCCATTGATGGCGAGACCGTGAAATTCCACAAGGACATGCAGCCGCGTCCTCAGGATCACGTCGTGCAAAAGAACACCGTCAGCGTGTTCGCCAGCACTGACCTGGCCGCACAGTTGAGCAAGGCCGGGATCAATACGCTGATCATCAGCGGTCTGATGACCCACGCCTGTGTCGCCGGTGCAGCCCGTGATGCAGCGCCACTGGGCTTCAACGTAATCGTGGCGTCCGATGCGTCCGCCACCCGTGCGATCACCCGCCTCAATGGCCAGAGCGTCGACAAGGACGCCTTGCATCAATCGGCACTGGCCGAAGTCGAAGACACCTTCGGCGACGTGATGACCACCGAGCAGATCATCAAGCTGCCCGTGCGCTAAATCGCTGCAACCCGCCCGGCGTCACACCCGGGCGACCTTATTCCTTTCAGATGAGCCGACTTCAATGACGAGTTTTCCCATACGCGTGCTGGTTCTCGAGGATCATCCTTTTCAACGTGCCGTCGCAGTGAGTATGTTGCGCCAGTTGGGTTGCCGCGAGGTCTTCGAGGCAGTGGACGGCTTACACGCCCTGGCTGTGTTGGATCAAGTGGGCGCAGTGGACATTGCCCTGTGCGACCTGTGCATGGAAGGCATGGATGGCCTGGAGTTTCTTCAGCAGGTGGGAAGTTCCGGATTGGTCGGCTCAGTGATTATCAGCAGCTCCCTGTCGGCCGATGTACGCCGCACGGTTCAGCAGATCGTTTCGTTGCTAGGCCTGGAAATGCTCGGGGATGTCGGAAAGCCGTTGCAGGCGCACACTCTGGAGAACTTGCTAAAAAAGCGCTCCAGTGGCCCTGGTGTCGCGCCGCCCGACGCTGTGCCGGTATGCCTGGCCAGCGATGAAGAAGTGCGTTGGGCCCTCAACGAACAGCAATTGCAAGCCTGGTACCAGCCCAAGGTCGACATGAATACCGATGACGTCTGCGGCGTGGAGGTGCTCACCCGCTGGGTGCACCCGTTGCGCGGCATCCTGTCACCGGCGGTGTTCATGCCCGTGCTGGAACGCTGCGGCTTGCTCGATACGCTGCTGTTCATGCAGATGAACCAAGCTCTGAGCCTGCAGCGACTGGCAAAAAACACCGGCCTGACGCTCGACCTGTCGTTCAACCTGCACACCAGCCAACTGACCAACAGCAACCTGACCGCGGTGATCAAAGGCATTCTGTCCCTGCACGAAGCAGTGCCCGCCAGCCTGACCTTCGAACTCACCGAAAGCGGCTTGCTGGAAGCCCCGGCCACCAGCCTGGAAACCCTGGTACGCCTGCGCATGATGGGCTGCAAACTGTCCATTGACGACTTCGGCGCCGGCTTCTCGTCGTTGCAGCGCTTGTGCCAGCTGCCGTTCAACGAGATCAAACTCGACGGTGAGTTTATCCGCACCTTGCTCCACGAACCGCGCTGTCAGGCAATCGTCAGCAGCACCCTGGCATTGGGGGAAACCCTGGGGATGTCCGTGGTAGTGGAGGGCATCGAGACTGAGGAACAGCGCGAGTCGTTGCTCGCGATGGGATGCACTCAAGGGCAGGGCTACCTGTTCGCCCGGCCGATGAATGATGTGGATCTGCTGCGATGGCTACCGGCCGCGTCGAGAATTGATGGACAATCATGATCTGCCCTGCGGCCACTATGTATGAACTAAAATCCGCGTACTGAACCATCCTGTTTTCGTTGAAGCGTCATGCCATTGTCTCAGCCTTGGAGCGGACCACATGCGAATGTCTGCTTTTGGCCGAATGCAGCCGTTCAAGGATAGCCAGATGCGGGTCCTAGTCGAACTTATCGTGGAGATGCAAGGAATTCCTGGTAAGCGGCCGATTTCATAACGTGATTGAGTCTTAAGACGGCATCAGCAAAATATGCGTAGCGCCGATTCGTTCCAGGTAATCCTCCCCAATCAGCTGTGGGTGGTACTGCATATCGGCTTTCATGTCATCCGGATGCATGAAACACATGCGGCCGATTACGCTCGGTATTTGGTTCACCACGCCGTACGTGGTACCGAATGTCATATCAATCACCTCATGGCTCGGCAGCGTGAGCCACGCATGCAGATTCAGCGCTGGTGAAGGTATTCCTTTTTTCAACATCGTCTTAAGCTCTTGGTGATTGCTATGAAACACATTGCAGCGATTGTATTCGACGTACCCTAAGGTGAAGGCAAGCGGCATCCCCAGTGCCTCTTCCAATGGGGCTTTCAGCATTAAAGTTACAGCGAAACACTGCTGTGATACTTCTTCAGCCTGGTAATTGCCTAGATAAGCTGTCACCACTTGCTGGAAAACTTTGAGGTTGTGCTCGCCGGCAAACCGCTCTTGGGTGCGACTGAAACCCGAGGGCGCCAGTCCCCCAGACTTTGCTTCGCTTCAAGGCTTGGTCAAATCGTCCTTCATAATAGCGGGCTTGTTGGCCGGAAAACTACCTGATCCATGAAAGCAATGGAGACCCCTTGTACAGATGGAAAATTGGAAGCTTCGGGCCAGAGGGATAGGAAATCAAGGGGTACGCGCGTTGTGCGTTTTTGACAAGCCACCAACTTTGCATGAGTTAGTTCTTACTGGCGACTTGTCCGCCGCCAGGGAGAGGGCTATGTGAGATGCTGTCGAAATAGTGGTGGCTAATAACACTTCTCAGTTATTTAAATTGAATTAGAAAAGTACGAGTGGAGTCATGATTCAGCTGCTACTCAAAAATAAAACTTTTGAGCCTTACGCCTTC
>NZ_JAEKFA010000004.1:0-15049 GCF_016650855.1 Pseudomonas sp. TH32
AATCGCCCCTCATTCCGTAGACACCTCCATGCCTTAACTGAGGCGAATCAGGAGGCGCCATGAGCAACCTACGCTGCCCCGAAGATTCAAAAAAGCCAAGCGGTCAATTAAGTGCCCGGAAATGAAACTGTCTGTCGCTGATGTAGGCGAGTAGGTCAGCTGATGAGAAAGGAGATGCAGGGAGGAAAATCAAAGCCCGGTTCAACACTCTACGGATTACCGGTAGCTACCTATTTCTGACAGCGTGTTAGAACGACGCTTTTATGTGGGAAACCCAACACCCGCTTGGGTGGGGCATCAGTTGTCCTGAGCTGCGCGGGTGTACTTTTAGTCCCAGTCCTATTTGCTTCTTTTTTGCGCTGATAAGCTTTTTCCTGAAACAGTCTCAGGAAATTTTTATCATGATCTTGAATGCCGCCGTGCCCAGCGAGTTCAGCGCATTACGTGTCATCACGTTGGCGTCCGATGCTGTATGTGCACACCGGCTGGCTTCTGCCTTGAGTGGAATGGGGGTGACTCCAATCGTCAACCTCGAATCCTTGAGTGGCGTTGAGGCCTGGTTGGGCGAATATCCAGTCGACGTTATTGTCTGTGAGCTCCGTCCTGAGTGTGGCGACGGGCTGATGTTGCCGAGCCTCCTCAGGGGGATGCATGAGGTGGGCACACTGACCCAGTTCCCCAGTATCTTCTGGACCGGGGAGGCTGCCTTGGATGCACCCTCCAGTGTCGTTGAAGGGGGGCACTCGCTGTGCCACAAAACGCCGACCAGTCCGCTCTGGATCAAGTACATGGGTGGGGTTGCCGTCAGTGCTTTGGAGTCCCATGCCCGATTGGCACGGACGGCAGGCATTTCGGTGGAAATCCTGCGCGAAGGTGCCACCCTGGCCCTGGGCGACGCCTTGCGAGCGGCGGTACTGACGCGTGCGCAACCGGACGCCACGTTGCGAATGAATACGTTCGATTCGTTGGCCGAAGATGAGGTGATCAATGCGCTGACGACGGGGAGGGCCTGCGCTTTGTGTTCCAGCCGCAATTTGAGTTGCGGAGCCGACGCGTTGTGGGGGCTGAGGCGCTGGTGCGTTGGAAGCACCCACGTTTTGGGGAAATACCGCCTTCTGTATTGATGCCATTGGTCAACAGGTTGGGCCTGGACTTGCTGCTTTTCAGCCTGGTGGAGATGTGGACGATCAAGGTCATGCTTGCGCTAAAACGCGAAAATATCGAGATTCCCATTGCGGTGAATGCGTCGGCAAAGACCATTTGTACGCCTAACTTTTCTGACCGGCTGGCGGCACGTATGCGTCAGGCTGACCTGCCGAGTCGACTGCTCAAAATTGAACTCACCGAGGATGTACCCGAGCCCGACGAACTCTACTTATCGGCCTCGTTGACGGCTATTCGAGCCAAGGGCTTCCAAGTGTCGATGGATGATTTTGGTACGGGTGCCGCTACGTTGAACCTGTTGGCGAACCTGTCGTTTGATGAGATGAAAATTGATGGGTCGTTCGTCCGTGGTGTGGAGCTGCATTCGTCGTCACGTAAAGTCATCGCCGGAATCGTCAACTGGGCACGCCTGCTCAGTTTGAATTTGGTGGCAGAAGGGATCGAGGATGAGTCGACTATTCCGCTGTTGTACCGATTGGGTTGCCGGGTAGGGCAGGGTTACGCGTTGGCACGCCCGATGGAAATTGATGCTTTCTTGAGTTTCGTTATTCAACGGGAAAATAATCTATAGCACTGACCGCTTTTAAGAGTTTTCTGATGTTTATTCTGGCGCGATCACATTAGCTTTTATGGCCTCTGGCTTTCTGGGTTATTTGCCGCTCTTTTCGTTCGCTTGTGTAGTTATGTGCGATTGGTCAATAGCACGGATGTCATTGATTTTATAGGTTCGTCTGAGATGACGAGAACTTACTAAAGATGAGGGCACTGTATATCTCATCCTTTTGCTCGTTATAAAGAGTGCCTTCTGATTTATGAAACGCTTGAAAATTGCTTTGCTGGATGATCATGCAATCGTACGACATGGGTTGGTCAATCGATTGCAGCAGGAACCTGATTTTGAAGTGGTCGGTGTCTATGCCCGCAGCCGTGACGCCATGGCTGGGCTTGCGGTGGCGCCGGCGGAGGTATTGTTGCTGGATTTTGTGCTCGGGCCGAGTGAGTTAGACGGCATCTTGTTGATTCGTGCATTGAGGGTAAAGCACCCGCAGTGCCGCCTCCTGATATTTTCCACCCACCACGACGCTGCGACTGTGATTCTCGCCTTGCGTGTCGGCGCGCGCGGCTTTCTGGGTAAGAGTGAAGACATCAATCAGTTGATCAGCGCTGTCCGGTTGGTGGCATCGGGCGAGGTCTACCTGAGTCCCGACATGGCTTATCGGGTAGCGGAAGCCACGGCCGTGAATAGTCACGGTGAAGAAAGTAACCGGGATGAAGCTTTGCGTTTTGTGAGCCTTTCAGCACGTGAGCAGGACGTGATCCGTTGTTACCTGGCGGGCATGACCATTACGGAAATCGCCGAAAAATTTAGTCGTAGCATCAAGACTATCAGCTCACAAAAAGCCGCGGCATTTCGCAAATTGGGTGTGGTATCGAACAATGAGTTATTCAGAATCAAGCACATTATTGAGGGTATTTGATTCAACTACGCACTGCTCGGAAAAAAGCACGAGTGGGATGTGATTTACCGATCACTGGATATACTCAACTACGGGCTGAACGTTGTATCGGTAGGCTATTCCTGTGTTCCGATCGCACTGTGTGCGGTCCGCAGAGTGGGGTCGATCACGATGAAACCTGTACGCATTGCGTTGTTGGATGATCACGCGGTTGTACGGCATGGACTCGCCAACACCCTGGCGTGTGAGGCGAACTTTGAAGTGGTTGGCGTTTACGCACGCAGCCGTGACCTTATCGCGGGTCTCGCCACGTCTCCTGCGGATTTACTCTTGCTGGACTTCTCCCTGAATCCCGACGAACTGGACGGGGTATCACTGATTCGGGCCTTGCGGGTCAAGTTTCCCCTCTGTCATATCCTCGTCTTGTCCACGCATCACGACCCGGCGACAGTTAGCCTGGCCATGCGGGTCGGCGCCCGTGGTTTTGTCGGCAAGGGTGAAGACATGGACCAACTGGTCAAGGCCATTCGCAAGGTCGCCGCGGGTGCGGCGTACCTAAGCACCGACATGACCTACCGCTTGGCGGAAACGGTCACCAGCGATACCCGCGAAGGCCAGGGCAATGCGCAGGATGCGTTATTCCAGGCGGAGCTGACCAGTCGAGAACAGGAAGTCATTCGCTGTTATCTCGCGGGTATGACCGTGAGTGAAATTGCCGAGAAATTCAATCGCAGTATCAAGACCATCAGCACCCAGAAAACCTCAGCGTTTCGCAAATTGGGCGTGACGTCGAACAACGAACTGTTCAAGCTTAATAGGATCATCGGCACGTCATGAAAGCCAGGTTGTGGAGTGTTGGGCTTCTCGTGTTGTTGATGCTGGGGTCGCCGCTTATCTGGGCTGGTTCTGTTGAGCTGAGCGAAGAGCAATTGCACTGGATAACCCTACACCCGGTACTTCGTGTTGGGGTGGTGGAGAGCCTGATTCCCTTCGAGTACATGAGCGACGGGGGACTGCGCGGTCGATCAATGCAGTACTTGCAGTTTGTGACGGCCGCTACGGGCCTTCAATTCACTTATGTACCTGGCAAGACCCTGGCCGCGCGTGAAGAGATGCTACTGGAAGGCCAGGTGGATCTGCTGTCCTCTTACCTGCACTTCAGGTCCGAGCCCGCGACTCAGGGGCTGGTCGCGTTGGTCTACCACACCACCTCGCCCATTATTGTCACGCGTGTCGACAGTCCCGGGATTTTTGACCTGGAACAGCTGCAGGGCAAAACCGTGATGATTCCCGATGTGGAGCACTACGAGGAGATATTCCGGGGAAAGGCGACCAAGGCCCATCTCATCAGAAGCACATCGGCCATGGAGATGTTGACCATGGTCAAGGAGGGCAGGGCCGATGCGGTGGTCGCCTCAGAAACCTTTCTGATGCCCTATCTGTATCGACAGTTCCAGGGCGTTCTGGAAACGTCGGGTGTGGTTGGAGCACCAGGTGCTGGAGGTGAGCATGGCGGTCCGCGCAGACCAGGTCATGCTGCGTTCCATACTTGAAAAAGTTCTCGGGTCCATTACGGCGGATCAACGCAATGCCATCTATGAGAACTGGTATCACGACCATGGATGTAGACGCTCCGTCCCTGTTGAGTATCGCCAACCACTACATGCATGTCCTCACGATTGGTGCACTGGCGTTGGCCGGCCTGTGCGCGCTGGTCTACCGCAGTCATCGGTTGCGGCGCCGCGCGCTACGCAATGAGCAGGAAAAATCGAGATTCCTGGCGGTCATGAACCATGAAATACGCTCCCCATGAATGCCGTGCTGGCGGCGTTGGAGCTGCTGGGGCACACCCAGCTCAACCTGCAACAACGTCATTTTGCTCATTTGGCGAACAGTGGCGCCAACACGTTGGTGCGTTTACTGGATGACATTTTGGAGACGTCGAGGTCGACGGTGAAGCCCATACAGCTGACAGTTGAATCGACCGATGTGACGGCGTTGGTGCAAGGCGTCGTCGGCCTACACCGCTTGCGCGCCAGAGAAAAACATCTGGTGCTGAATTCCCACATCCAAGCGCAGTTACCCTTGGTGCTGCTCGACAGCACCCGCCTGACGCAGATTTTTCATAATCTGCTTTCCAATGCCATCAAGTTCACCGATGCAGGCGGTATCGATATCGACGTGCGGGTGGTGGGGCTTACCGACCACGCCGGGCAATTGCAGATTGAGGTGCGTGACACCGGGATCGGGATTTCAGCCGCAGTGCAGGCGTCGCTGTTCCGGGCGTATGCACAAGACAGCCAGTCATACAAACGTTCAGGGGGAACCGGATTAGGATTGGTGATTTGCCAGCAATTGGTCAACTTGATGAGCGGCACGTTGACACTCAGGAGCGAGCTGGGTGCAGGCACCACAATCACTATCTGCTTGCCCGTAGCGGCCGCACCGTCACCTGTTGAACTGCCACAAGTAGAAGCCACGTCAGCGCTGCCGGCCTCCAGCGGATTGCAGATCCTGGTGGTGGAGGACACCCTGGCAAATCAAGAGGTGTTGCGTGCACAAATCAGCAGCTACGGTGGTCGGCCCGTGGTGGCCGCCGATGCTGCCCAAGCCCGCGCCCTGTTTGCGCAAGCCGCGTACGACTTGATCCTGGTGGACTGCGATCTACCGGACGAGGATGGTTATGGCCTAGCCCGTAGGTTGCGCGCATTCGAGCAGCAACTGGGCCGCACGCGTTGCCCGATCATCGCTATCTCTGCCTTGACCGGTGGGCAGCACCTTCAGCGTTGTCTGGAAGCCGGGATGGACGCCGCATTGAGCAAGCCCATTGGCCTGGGCCAATTGCGCGAGGTCATTGAGCGTTGGTGCGACGTCACACTGGCAGATCCCGCGGTGAGTTTGATGGCTCCCGTGCTCGACCAGGCCGGGATCAACCGGGAAGTGGCCGCTGACCTGGGGAACCTGATCAAGGCGATAGCCCTGTGTGATCGCCCGTCCGCCCTGCACGTGGCTCATCGCTTGCACGGTGCAGCGCTGATCATGGAGTGGCCAGCAATGGGCCGGGCGACGGAGCATGTGGAGAACCTGCTGCGCACGCAGGCGGAGTGGGATAACCCGTTTTACACGCAAGCCCTGCGAGCATTGCTCCAGCAATGGAATGATTTGGACGGCGATACGCAGCTCGATGCGCTGCCGGCAATCCGGGCACATCGGATGCAACTATGATGTGGCGTCTTTTACTGGTACTGGTCCTGGTGGGCTGCGCTGGCCTGGTGGGTGCACAGGCGAACCCGCCGCCACTGACTTTGACGCAACAGGAACTCGACTGGGTTGCGGCTAACCCGGTCTTGCGCGTAGGTGTGTTCGAAAATCTGTTGCCCTTCGAGTACATCAGCGGTGGCGAGCTGCGAGGGCTGTCGGCCAAGTACCTGGGATTGATCACACGCCGTACGGGGTTGCATTTCACGTCTGTGCCGACCACTACACGCAGTGCCCGCAAAGACATGCTGATCAGCGGTGAGGTCGATATCTTGCCTACTCGGCGTCGCTCCGATGACCCCGCTGAGGATCGCGGGATCCTCTATACCCAGCCTTACAACACCAGTTCGACCATCCTTGTCAGTCGTTTTGACGGTGAACCTTTTGCCGATCTTGAGCAACTCGCCGGCAAGCGGCTGGTGATGTTGGGACGTGAAGGCTATTCGGCATTTTTGAAGGAAAAGGTGCCTGGTATCACGATCATTTCGGCCCAGAACGCAGTAGACATGATGGCAATGGTCAAGGACGGCAAGGCAGATGCAGCCATTGCTTCAGAATGGTTACTGATTCCGTACCTGTCTCGCCAGTACCACGGCGTGTTGCAGGTTTCCGGAGTGGTGCCCCAGCAGCATACCGGGGTGAGCATGGCGGTACGCGATGACGATGTGATCCTGTTGTCGATTCTGGACAAGGCGCTGGCCTCCATCACCGGGGATGAGCGCAAGGCGATCTACGATGCCTGGTTCGCAGACATGAACTTGGATATACCGACCATCGAGGCCATCACCGATCATTACGAAAGTGAGTTGTGGTTGCTGCTGGGCGTTGTGCTGATACTCGTCACACTCGTTTGGCAAAGTCGCGTGCAGCGTCGACGCGCCACCCATAACGAGCGAGAGAAGGCGATGTTCCTGGCGGTGATGAGCCATGAAATTCGCTCGCCCATGAACGCGGTACTGGCCGCTGTCGAATTGTTGGAGCATACCGCGCTCGATGAACATCAACGCCACTTCGCGTATCTCGCTAACAATGGCGCTAACGCCTTGTTGCGGTTAGTGGACGATGTGCTGGATATCTCCAAGATGGAGGCCGGGCAATTAAAGCTCAACGTGGAAGCCGTGGACCTCGGTGTACTGGCCCGGCGCGTGGTGGACAGCCAGCGTCCGTATGCCGAGGAAAAAGGTCTTGAACTGACAGTGACGAGTGAGCGACCTGTCGCCCCTTTGTTACTCGATGAGCTGCGCGTGGCCCAGATTTTGCGCAACCTGATCTTCAATGCCATCAAGTTCACCGACGTCGGTCGGGTAGAGGTTCAGCTTCAAGTGCTTGAGGGGGATCGGCAACTGATGATTCGGGTAGTTGACAGCAGCATCGGCTTGTCTGAACAGGCGCAAGGTTCATTGTTTCGGCCCTATGTCCGGGACAAGGACGCTTACAAGCGCAAGGGCGGCACTGGGCTCGGGTTGGTGGTCTGTCGGCGGTTGGTGAAGTTGATGCAGGGCGAGCTCACGCTCAGTAGCACGCTGGGCAAAGGGACCCAAGTCGGGGTGATGTTGCCCATCGAATGGGCTGAACCGCTCGATTCGCCGGCGCTAGCGATAGCGCCCGAATCTGTGGGGTTGCGGGTTTTGGTAGTGGGGGGCACGAAAGTCGATCAACACGTAGTGGAGGTGCAACTGCATGACTTGGGTTGTGAGCCGTTGTCAGCGGCTGATATTACCCAAGGCTTGAGCCTCTTCAGCGCACACGAAGTTGATCTGGTGTTGATGGACTGTGATCTGCCAGAGGCCGATGGATATAACCTGGCCGGCGAGTTTCGTGAACTTGAGCGCCAACAGCAGCGGACGTATTGCCCGATCATCGGGGTCTCGCAGTTTGCTGGCAATGAACATCTCGCACGTTGCTTTGATGCCGGTATGGATGGTGCACTGAGCAAGCCTATTCACCAGGCGCCATTGCAACAAACCATTGAGCTGTGGTGCGAAGTCATCTTGGCGCAGCCCGATCAGTCACCCAATGCCCCAGGGCCTGAGACGTTGCGCAAGCACCTGAGTAGTTTGCTTGAGGCGGTGGCCCTGCGTGATCGCAGCCTGGCGCTGCAGGCCGTGCGGCGCCTGCATGCGGTTGCGTTAGCGGTGGGTTGGGCGGATCTCGCGGCCACAGCCAAAATGCTCGAGCCTGAGCTACAGGCTGAAGGGCGCTGGCCCACTGTGGTTATTGCGGGCCATCTCAGTTGTTTGGTTGAACAGTGGGTGGGACTAAGTTCTTGAGTTTTGCTGCAAATTGCTCTCTGGTGGCACAAGTTTTTTAGGAGTGCTCCTATTGACGAAGTGTCGGCGTGATCAATAAAAACAATAACCGATACTTGTGGTTTTTTAGGCGTGGGGCGCGAATAGTTAATTGTTGGAAATCTACGCTGGCTAGTTGTTTTTTTCGGAGCAGTCCTATTTGGATGGCTCAGTCGGCGCCTTAAACTTAACCCCGCAACAGCACAGGGAGTTATCCTGCAAAAGGAAACTCCAATACTTACTTAGACCCTTGCTCTTTCGGAGTTACCTCATGGATTACAAAGCCCGCGCCCTCGCTGTACTGGTCGCAGCCACCGCCACCTCCGCCGCCATGGCGTCGGACGGCACCATCAATTTCAACGGCGAACTGAAAGCTGAAACCTGCCAGGTTGCGGTCAATGGTGCTGCCGGCTCCGCGGGCAGCACTGTTACGTTGCCGACGATCTCCACCGCTTCGCTTGCCTCGCTCGGCCAAGTGGCAGGCCAGACCGGTTTCAGCATTCAACTGAGCAAGTGCTCTGCTGCACTGAAAACCGCTTCTGCGTTCTTTGAAGCCGGCGCTTCAGTTGACCCGGCCAGCGGCAATTTGAAGAACTTGAGCGGCACTGCCACCAAGGCTCAACTGCAACTAGTTGACGCCTCTAATGGCAAACCGATCAAGGCCGGCGATACCGGGCAAGTTGCTTCTACCAGCCGTATCAGCATCAATTCGACCACCCTAAGTGCAGACCTGCCGTACTCCGTTCAGTACTACGCACAGGCAGCAACTACGCCAGGTACTGTTATCAGTAACGTTACGTACTCTATCAACTATCAGTAAGCCGCGCGCAATGAGCACACGCCCTGATTGGTATGTGAAGGGCGTGTTTTCTGGCAGCGATGGGACAACGTCATGTATTACAAACTTCCATTCAAACAGTTACTGCTGGCAAGCCTCATGGTGCTGGCAAGTTTTCAGGCCAATGCAGGTGTGGTGATCACCGGCACTCGGGTGATCTACCCGGCAGGCCAGAAGGAAGTCACCGTAAAACTCAACAACAACGGCACGCAACCTGCGCTGATGCAGGCGTGGATCGACACCGGCAGTGTGACCTCCACCCCCACCAGTTCCAAGGCGCCGTTTCTGCTTTCGCCACCGGTGGCGCGTATCGACCCGGCCAAAGGCCAAAGCCTGCGGGTAATGTTCACGGGCGCTGCACTTGCCCCAGGCAAAGAATCAATATTCTGGCTCAACGTGTTGGAGATTCCGCCAAAGCCCGAAGCCGGCGCAGACCTCAACACCCTGCAAATGGCATTCCGCTCGCGTATCAAGCTGTTCTACCGCCCCACCGGGTTGCCTGGAACCGCCACTGAAGCGATTGAACAGGTGCAATGGCAAGTGGTGTCGACCCCTGATGGCGTGGGCCTGGCGTTGCAAGCGTTCAACCCGTCGGCGTTCTACGTGTCGATGGTCGAGGTGGACCTGGTGCAAGGTGCTACGCGCGCTCGCAGTGAGGATGGGATGGTTGCCCCGGGCGAAACCCGGCAGTTCCCGCTGCCAACCCTCAAGACTCGACCTGCCGCCGATGCCCAAGTGGAGTTCAGTGCCATCAATGATTACGGCGCGCTGATCCCGACTCGGAAAGCACTCAAGCCCTGATCAATCCCTGACGTTTTTACCCGCGAGTCAATTATGCCAACCTCTTCCAGCTCCAGGCTTGCCCTGAGGGCGCAGCCTCGCTTTGCCTTGAATCCGCTTACGACCTTGATACTCAGGGTATTGGCCGTTACTCCATGGTGCATTGGGGGTGCAAGGCGCGTTGGCGCAAGAGGTGCAATTCAACGACGCGTTTTTGCCTGAGGATTCACGCAATCTTGACCTCGGTAAATACCAGGCCGGTAACCCGGTGACGCCAGGACAGTACCGCGCCGACGTTTTGCTCAATGGCCAGTTGAACAGCCGCCAGGACATCCGCATTGAGGCCCAGCCCGACGGCAGCAAGCCGGTGGTGTGCATGGATCATGGGTTGCTTGAGCGCCAGGGCGTGGAAATGTCCAAGTTGCCACCCGAGGCCAGTCAGGCGCTCGGTAGTCAGGGCTGCGTGGCATTGGGCAGTTTGATCCAAGGCGCCAGCGCGAACTTTTCGCCCGAGAACCAGGCGCTCGACCTCAGCATTCCCCAAGCGGCCTTGAAGCGTAATTCCCGGGGCTATGTCAGCCCTGAACTGTGGGACCGCGGGGTTACGGCAGGCATGCTCAGTTACAACTTTAACGCTAATCGGAACCGCACCCGCTCCGGTAACTATGACTCGGCTTTCATGGGCCTCAACGCCGGCCTCAATCTGGGTGACTGGCGCCTGCGCCACAACGCGTCGATGAGCTGGCAGTCGCGCCAGGGCAACAAATACCAAGCCCTGGACACTTACGTACAGCGCGATATCACTGCGCTGAAAAGCCAGTTCACGGCGGGGAGTCCAACACCAGCGGCGAGATCTTCGACACATTGTCCTTTCGCGGCGTGCAGTTGGCCAGCGACGACCGCATGCTGCCCGACTCCATGCGCGGTTATGCCCCGGTTATCCGTGGCATTGCGCGCACCAACGCGCGGGTCACCATCCGCCAGGCCGGCAACGTATTGCTGGAAACCACTGTAGCGCCCGGTGCCTTTGTGATCGACGACCTGTACTCCACCGGCTACGGCGGCGACCTCAATGTGAGCGTTGCCGAGGCAGACGGCACGGAACAGAACTTTATCGTGCCCTATGCCTCGGTCAGCCAGTTGCTGCGCCCAGGAACCGCGCGTTTCAGCCTTACCGCCGGTGAAACCCGCAACAACTATGTCGACCAACAGGTACGCCTGCTGCAAGGTACTTTGCAATACGGCCTGAACAACACGTTCACCGGGTTTGGTGGTATGCAATCGAGCGACCACTACACGGCGTTACTCACGGGCGTGGCGTTCGGTACGCCCATCGGTGCCATGGCGGTCGACGTGACTCATGCTCAGACCGAGCTGGCTGGCGGTACCGCCAAAGGGCAGAGCATGCGCGTGTCCTACAGCAAGAACGTACTCAGCACCGGCAGTAACTTTTCGGTGGCGGCTTATCGGTTTTCTACCGGTGACTACCTGGATTTCAGTAATGCAGTGCAACTGCTGGATGCCGAGAAAAATGGCTGGGATACCCGCTTATTTGGGCGCCCGCGTAGCCGCCTGTCCATCACCGCCGACCAGACGCTCGGGCCTTGGGGCCAAGTGACTATCAGCGGCTATGCCCAGAACTACTGGAACCAGCCGGGCAGCGACGTGCAATACCAGTTCAGCTATAGCAAGCAATTCAACCGCGTGAGTTTCAGTGTGAATGCCAACCGCAGCCGTGTGGGCATGGGCGACATGGAGAACAGTTTTCTGCTGACCATGAGCATGCCCCTGGAATTCGGCGGCTCAGGTTATGGCCCGCAGATGACCGCCCAGGTTGGCCGTGACACCCGCGGCAACTACAGCGAGCAGGCCGGTATCAGTGGTACTGCCGGCGAAGACCGCCAGTATGGCTACGGCGCTACCTTCGGGCACGATGGCGGCAGTAGCAGCAAGAGCGCTGCGTTCAACGGGCAGTACACCGGCGCCCGGGCCATGCTCAATGCCGCATTGGGCTATGGCGATGGGTATACCAGCACGTCCCTGGGCGCCAGCGGCACGGTGGTGGCTCACTCCGAAGGTGTGACGTTGTCGCCTTATCGCGGCGAAACCATGGCCGTGATCAGTGCGCCCGGTGCGCAGGGCGCCAAAGTTTCCGGTTACCCAGGCCTAAGGCTCGACGGGAGTGGCAATGCCGTGGTGCCGTACTTGCGCCCATATGAGTTGAATGAAGTGGCCATTGACCCGGCCGGCAGCTCCTGGACGTCGAATTCAGCGAAACCAGCCAGCAAGTCGCACCACGTGCCGGTGCCGTGGTGCACCTTAAATACACCACCAACCAAGGCCGTGCGGTGCTGCTCAATGTGCGCTTGGACGATGGCAGCAGCTTGCCGTTCGGCGCCGGCGTAACGGATGGCGAAGGCGCCACGGTGGGCATGGTCGGGCAGGGTGGCCAGCTCTATGCGCGGATCAAGCCGGACACCCGTCAATTGCTGATCAACTGGGGCAGCAAAGCCCATCAGCAGTGCGCGTTGGCCATTCCGCCGGGCCCAGGTGAGGGGCAGCAGTTGCAACAGCTGGACGCCGTGTGTGCGGCAGGCAAACAAGTCGCGAACAGCGTGCGGCCCAACACTACGCAAAAGGTACCGTTATGAGCATCAGGGCTTTGATCAAATCGGGATTGGCCGTCATGGCGCTGTGGGCCGCTGCCAACACGGCCATGGCAGTCACCTGTACCTACATGAACGGTATTCAGCCGGCGGTGGGCGACATGCCGTTGCAGATATCCTCCATCAGCGTTGGGCGCGATGTGCCGGTGGGCACTGAGGTGTATCGACAGAAGTTCAGCATGGCGGCGGGCCAGGCAGTGAAGCTAGAGTGCCTGTATGCCCCGTTTCAACAATGGATGGAGATGACTCTTGAGAACAATTCACTGGCCAGTTGGTCCAGCGGAACCTACGCCAACAAAGTCTACAGAACCAGGATTCCGGGGCTCGGGGTCGCCTTTAACAGCACGGGCGGCCCGCTACCAAGGCAAAGTAGCCCATCATGGACCACGTGTTCGGCGGGCTGGAGGTGCCTGGTTCCTTTTGATGGTCCATCCAATTATGAATTGATCCTCATCAAGATAGGCGATATTTCACCGGGAGTGTTAATGGGCAGCACGTTGCCGACCGTGAGCCTGTTTGGCAATTTTGGCGATGTCAGAATGTTGGGGTTCAAGATGGGCATCTCCGGCAGTATCCAGATTGTCTCGCGCACCTGCAGTACGCCGGATGTGACAGTCCCTATGGGCACGCATCAGACCAAGACATTTACCGGAATAAACACGGCCAGCGGCTGGGTTGATTTTGCCATTCAATTGAATGATTGCCCGGCGTTTACAGGAACCTTTAGCACCACAGGACCAGGCTGGAGCTCCCAGAGCGGTAATTCACCCTCCGGTACGGGCACCAGTGGCACCCTGGTCAACAACACCCTGCAATACCGCGTTGACCCGGCAAGGACGGCGATCAACGCCGGTACTGGTGTGCTAAGCCTGGACCCTACGACTGCCGGCAGTTCACCCGCCGCCACCGGCGTAGGTGTGCAGGTCGGGACGCCTAACGGCAGCGGCTTGCCTTTGTCTACCAATCAAAACAGTGGCCTGACCCTGCGAACGACTGAGGGCAGCTATTCAATCCGGCTGCGTGCCCGCTATTTGCAAACACAGGCCAAGGTCACGCCGGGGCCGGCCAATGCGTCGGCGACGTTTACGATTATTTATCAGTGATGGAAAACTTGAGAGTGATCGCGAGGATGCGAATAAGGCCGAATAAAGCGCTACGAATTCTGATCGCAGATGAACAACACTTTTACCGGTTGAGGATTGAACGGGACCTGAACCATTTGGGTTATTACCGAATTGCGCCCTTGCATCAACTGGTGCAGGTATTTAGTGCGGTGGAGTACGACCGCGAGCCTCTGGACCTGTTGATTATCAACGCCTCATTGGTGAAGGGGGTGAAATTTGATCTGTTTTCTTTCTGCATGGACAACCCGCATATTCGTTATGCATTGATTTACGATGATCAGCAACGGGGCGTACCCTCGCTTCTGGTATGCCGTCAAGACAAGGTGCTGATCAGCGCTTTGCCATTGCCGGACTTCGAAACCCTCACCCACCTGATGGCAAAGGTCGAGACCTGTCCTGTTGCGCAGGAGCGAAACGGAGAAGTCGGTGCCTAATGAAAACCGTTATTGGAAACAGGCTTCTGTCATCGGTTCTTGTATCCACCTTTCAAATACATCGATCGCCATCGGTTTAGCATACAAAAAGCCCTGACCAATCTGCACCCCCATCTCATACAAATGATCCTGCTGAGCTGCGGTTTCGATACCTTCCACCACCAGTTGCATGCCCAAATTGCCGGCCAGAACCAGTGTATTGCGAATGACTGCACGGCAGTGGCCGGGGCCGTCGATAAATTGGATGAACTCTTTCGCCAGTTTTATTTCACTAAACGGTACCTGGCATAGTCGTAAAAGTGACGAACAGCCCGTGCCGAAGTCATCAATCGATAGGC
This sequence comes from Pseudomonas sp. TH32, assembly GCF_016650855.1. Taxonomy (NCBI): domain Bacteria; kingdom Pseudomonadati; phylum Pseudomonadota; class Gammaproteobacteria; order Pseudomonadales; family Pseudomonadaceae; genus Pseudomonas; species Pseudomonas sp. TH32. The sequence continues at coordinate 14,348 of NZ_JAEKFA010000004.1, forward strand.
GTATGCCCAATAGGCGCAGGCGATTAAGCTTTTCAACGCTGCTAGCGCAAGCACCGCTAGGACCGTCCTCGGTGATTTCGATGGTTAGTGATGAAAGTGGCAGAGGGTGCTGGCGCAACCGAGTCTCCAAGCGCTCGACAAGTGTTTCGCTCATCAATGCCCAAGGGACAGGTTGAATGCCATGCCTATGAGTTGGCCCTGCTCTAGATGAATCGCCCCGGGTTTCGTAGACACCTCTTTGCCTTAAACTGAGGCCAATTAGGAGGTGCCACGAGCAACCAGCGTTGTCTCGAAGAGTTCGAAATACAATTTGTCAATCAAGTGAACGAAAAGAAACTCTCTGTCGCTGATGACGCGGCCTGTCTTGGCGTATCGACGCATAGCCTTTAAGCCTGGATAATTCGGAGCGATTCGGAAATTGAAGGGCCGCTATTGGGCATGCTGAAATGCAAAAGCTTTAGGGACTGATGTTGTGGCTAAAGGTCAGTGTGGTCGACTCCTCCCAGATGCCCTAAATTACACGGCATACGGCTGGTACCTCTTTTCTTTAATAGTTATGAGGGAGAGAGCTATGCGAGATGCTGTCGATATAATATCGACTAATAAATACCTCTCGTTTATTTAAAGTGAATCAGGAGAAGCACGAGTGGGGGAAAGGTTTAGCTGCTACCCAAAAAGAAAACTTTTGATCATTATGCCTTT